>NZ_JBICUA010000002.1:0-89762 GCF_043197915.1 Actinomadura geliboluensis
CCAGGGGCACGGCTGGTTGGCTACGTTCGGTCGGGATAACCGCTGAAAGCATCTAAGCGGGAAGCCTTCCTCGAGATGAGTTCTCCCACCCCTTTTGTGGGTGTAAGGCCCCCGGTAGACGACCGGGTTGATAGGCCGGAGATGGAAGCGCGGTAACGTGTGGAGTCGACCGGTACTAATAGGCCGAGTGGCTTGAACACACTGAACGTTCAAAGTGAGTCGCTGTGTGAGAGTTGTTCGCGTCCCTGTGTGGTTCTCAGGAAACAACCTGGAACCGCAGTAGATAAGTGAAGATTTCTGAGCCTGTCGGCTTGGACGTTGATTTGCCCACCTACTGGGTGGTGCGTTGAGACGTTCGGTGGTTTTGGCGAAGGGGAAACACCCGGTCCCATCCCGAACCCGGAAGTTAAGCCCTTCAGCGCCGATGGTACTGCATGGGAGACCGTGTGGGAGAGTAGGACGCCGCCGGACACATATTGCAGGAAGGCCCCGCCGTTTTCGGCGGGGCCTTTCTCATTTGTGCGAGGGCTCTCATTAGTGCGGCGGCTCACTGGGTCACCTTCTCCAAGAACTTGTCCAGGTTGGCATGGACCCGGGCGATCTTCTCGTCCAGAGTGAGCGACTCCTCCAGCCCGCCGCCCGCGACGGACTGCTTCTTGCCCCGGACGTACAGCGAGCAGTCGAGGTCGACGCACATGTACTGCCCAACGGAGTTGCCCTGGCGGCCGGCCTCACCGCTCCGGCGCGCGGTCATCAGCGCGACGCCGCCGCCGGTGCGCGTGGTCAGGCACAGCGAGCACATGCTGCGCGCAGTGAAGCCGCGGGTCGCGCTGGGAGCCACCCGGAACGAGATGCCGATCGGACGCTCGTCGCGTTCGGCGATGAGGTAGGCGCGCCCAGGGGCGCCGGGGTCCTGCCAGCCGAGGAAGTCCAGGTCGTCCCACGGCTGGTCGGCGAGGTCCTTGGGCAGGTCGAGGCGCTTCGCCTCGCCCTTGGAGGCGTTGACGAAGGACCTGCGGATGTCGTGTTCGGTCAGCGGTCTCATGGGCGGCGAGCGTAGTCTTCCTAAGACTATTAGGCAAATGCCTTGCTAGGGTAGGCTGGACGGACACACGGAGGAGGGGGCCCATGGTTCGCGCGGGAGTGACCGTCGAGCGGGTGACGCTGGCGGCGGCGGAGCTGGCCGACGAGGTCGGCTTCGACAAGGTGACCGTCGCCGCGGTCGCGCGCCGCTTCGGCGTGCGGGAGGCCAGCCTGTACTCGCACATCAAGAACGCCCACGACCTGAAGACCCGGGTCGCGCTGCTCGCGCTCGCCGAACTCGCCGACGACGTCGCGGCCGCGGTGGCCGGACGCGCCGGCAAGGACGCTCTGGTGGCCTTCGCGAGCGCCTACCGGAGCTACGCCAAGCGGCACCCCGGCAGGTACGCGGCGGCCAGGATGGAGCTCGACCCCGAGACGGCGGTCAAGAGCGCGGGCGTACGGCACGCGGAGATGACGCGCGCGATCCTGCGGGCCTACGCGCTGCCGGAACCCGACCAGACGGACGCCGTGCGGATGCTGGGCGCCGTGTTCCACGGCTACGTCAGCCTGGAGACCTCCGGCGCCTTCCAGCACACCCCGCGCGACGTGGACGCCTCCTGGGCCAGGACCTTGGACGCCCTCGACAGCGCCCTCCGGAACTGGCCCACGGCGCCAACAGCGCCCGATGCGCCCTCCGCCTCCTAGAAATCGTCCCCTGCGAGGACGGTGTCGGCGTCGACGATGCGGTACGCGTAGCCCTGCTCGGCCAGGAAGCGCTGCCGGTGGGCGGCGTAGTCCTGGTCGAGGGTGTCGCGGGCGACGACGGCGTAGAAGCGGGCCCCGGCCCCGGACGCCTTGGGGCGCAGCAGCCGTCCCAGCCGCTGAGCCTCCTCCTGGCGCGACCCGTAGGCACCCGACACCTGGACGGCGACGGACGCCTCCGGCAGGTCGATCGAGAAGTTCGCCACCTTCGACACGACCAGGACGTCGATCTCGCCCGAGCGGAACGCGTCGAAGAGCCGCTCCCGCTCGCGGACCCTGGTCTCGCCCTTGATGACGGGGGCGTCCAGCAGCGCGCCGAGCTCGTCCAGCTGGTCGATGTACTGGCCGATGACGAGCGTCTGCTCGCCGCGGTGCCGGTCGACGAGCGCCTGGATGAGCTTGGTCTTGGTGTCGGTCGTGGCGCAGTACCGGTACCGCTCCTCGGGCTCGGCGGTCGCGTAGGCGAGGCGCTCGGCGTCGGTGAGGGTGACGCGGACCTCGACGCAGTCGGCGGGCGCGATCCACCCCTGGGACTCCATGTCCTTCCAGGGCGCGTCGTAGCGCTTCGGCCCGATGAGGGAGAAGACGTCGCCCTCGCGGCCGTCCTCGCGGACGAGGGTGGCGGTGAGGCCGAGCCTGCGGCGGGCCTGCAGGTCGGCGGTCATCCGGAAGATCGGCGCGGGCAGCAGGTGCACCTCGTCGTAGACGACCAGGCCCCAGTCGCGGGCGTCGAAGAGCTCCAGGTGCGTGTAGACGCCCTTCCGGCGCGTCGTCATGATCTGGTAGGTGGCGATGGTGACCGGCCGGATCTCCTTCTTCGTGCCGGTGTACTCGCCGATCTCGTCCTCGGTGAGGGACGTGCGCCGCAGCAGCTCCTGCTTCCACTGGTGCGCCGACACGGTGTTGGTGACGAGGATGAGCGTGGTGGCCTGCGCGCGCGCCATGGCGGCGGCGCCGACGATGGTCTTTCCGGCGCCGCAGGGCAGGACGACGACGCCGGAGCCGCCGTGCCAGAACGCCGACGCGGCCTCCTCCTGGTAGGAGCGCAGCTGCCAGCCGTCCTCGGCGAGGGAGATCGCGTGGGCCTCGCCGTCCACGTAGCCGGCGAGGTCCTCGGCGGGCCAGCCGAGCTTGAGCAGGGCCTGCTTGAGGGCGCCGCGCTCGCTCGGGTGGACGGCGACGGCGTCGTCCCCGACCCGGTCGCCGATCATGCCCTTGATCTTCTTGGCCCGCAGGACCTCCTCCAGCACCGACCGGTCGGAGGACGACAGGACGAGCCCGTGCACGGGGTCCTTCTCCAGCCGGAGCCGCCCGTACCGCGCCATCGTGTCGGCGACGTCCACCAGGAGGGCGTGCGGGACGGGGTAGCGGGAGAAGCGCAGCAGCGTGTCGACGACCTGCTCGGCGTCGTGCCCGGCGGCGCGGGCGTTCCACAGCGCGAGCGGCGTCACCCGGTAGGTGTGGACGTGCTCGGGCGCCCGTTCCAGCTCGGCGAACGGGGCGATCTCCTTGCGGCAGGCGTCGGCCAGTTCGTGGTCGACCTCCAGCAGCAGCGTCTTGTCGGACTGGACGATGAGCGGACCGTCGGACAAAGCAGCAGCCCTTCGTCGGGGTTCGATGATCGGTGCTCCGCGTTCGACCGCCGGGGCGCCGCAGCCGCACGCTACCCGAGCCGCGCCCCAGGATGGCGCGTTCCGAACCGGACCGCAGACTCTAACAACCCCCGCCGCCGCGTTTATTGCCTCGGCGGACGCGGCGCGTGCGGGGCGCCTGCGGCCTGCCGGGCGCGCCGGGCGCCGTGCGGTGTCGCGATCATGCCGTCCACATGCGGACGTTCCGGACGTCGCCCCGGACGGGCCCTGCTCCTAGATGCCGCCGGAGTCGTAGCCGGAGTCGCTGTTGACCATGACGATGACGTAGATGATGCCGAGGACGATGCCGCAGACGATGGACAGGGCGAACAGGACCCAGCCCGCGATCGTCAGCTTGCGGGCCGACTCGGGGTCGGTGTGGACGCGGCCCATCGCGAGCGCGGCGACGATCGCGCCGGGGATGGCCAGCAGGCCGCAGCACAGCACGACGCTGACGATGTTGCAGACCAGGCAGGCGGTCGTGTTGGCGTTGCTCTGCCGCTGGACGGGCACGCCGGGGGGACCGTAGGCGTAGCCGGGAGGCGGCTGGGTGCCGGGATACGGGGAACCGCTCCAGCCCTGGGACCCGGACCCGTAGGGGTCCTGCCAGCCGGGCGGGGTGCCGCCGTATCCGCTCACAGACGGCCTCCTCAACTCGCCGATGGGGCTCCAGACTAGGACGTCCGGACCCCGGCACGGGTTCCTTTTCGCGGCCGTAACACCCTGTCCATCCGTCCCGTCAGGGAAAGGGTGCTATGTGCCGGTCTCGTCGTCCAGTTCTGAGACGCCGGTGATGCGGTGGAGCGCGAAGCGGTGCACGGCGGCGCGGGTCGCGTCGTAGCCGGTGAGAAAGCCGCCCTCGACCCGGACGGGCGCCACGATGCGGCTGGACGCCTGGCCCTGCTGGTCGAGGTAGCCGATCCAGACGCGGCCGCCGCGCTCGACGGCGGCGCGGAGCCGCTCGATGGTGGCCATCGCGGGGGAGCGGGGCGGTTCCCCACCGGGGGCCGCGGCCTGCCGGGCGGCCTGCTCGGCGCCGTGCCGGGACGCCTCGTCGCCCGCGCGCACCGCCCGCACGGCGGCGGCGATCATCGAGGCGTCGGTGCGGTCGTCGGGGCGCAGCCGGACGATCTCGGCGGTCGGCGGCGGGTCGGCGCGCTGCGCGTCCGGCCGGGTCACGATCACGCCGCCGCCGGGCGCCTCGGCGACCGGCGCGAGGCCCATCCCGCGCAGGCCGTCGAGCAGGTCGGCGCGCTGCAGCCCGGACGCGAGGACGGTCGGCGCGAGCCGGTGCAGCCGCAGCGGCTCGGCGCGCCGGTCGGCGAGGATCTCGTCGAGGGTGGCGGCGGAGTCGGTGCGGACGTAGGAGGACAGCGCCCCGACGCGCAGGTGCCCGTGCCGCCGCGCGACGTCGTCGATGAGGTAGGTGAGCGGCTGCGGCAGCGGCGTCGCCGAGTGCCGGGTCAGCAGGTCGGTGATGTCGGCGGCGGACCGGCCGGCGTCGAGGGCGCGGCGGATCGACTCGGGCGTGAACCGGTAGACGGTGGCGCCGCCGGTGGACTCGACGTCGGCGGCGAGCGCGAGCTCCCGGGCGAGGTCGGTGACGAGCGGGCCCGGCGCGATCGCGGTCAGGTCGGCCTGGATGAGGATCTCGTCGACGGGCTCGGGAAGGTACTTCTCCAGGGCGGGCTCGGGGTCGTCGCCGGCGAGGAGGTCGCGGGCGAACGCGACCAGCTCCCCGAAGCCGGTGAGGCCGAGCGCGGCGGCCTCGCGCAGCGTCCAGCCGAGGAGCCGCTCCCGGGTCGGGCCGCCGCGGCGGGGCCGCAGCCAGGCCAGCCGGGTGCGGAGCGCGTCCTCGTCGACGGCGGTGCCGCGCCCGGCGCCGGCGAGGACCTCCAGGATCTCGCGGCGGGTGGCGGGGGCGCTGCTGCGCACCATCGCCTCGCTGAGCGCGTTGATCAGCCGGTCGCGGTCGTCGCGCTCCCCGGCGAGCCCGGCGACGCGGTCGGACTTCAGCCAGCCGCGGGCCAGCTCCGTCCAGCGGCCGGCGGTGTCGCGCATGAGCCACAGGTCGTAGGCGGGGGTGGGCAGCCACTCGCCGTCGAGGTCGCCGCTGCGGGTGAGCAGCCCGGCGGCGTAGGCGATCTCGACGAGCAGCGCCGCCTTCCACTCGGGGACGTCCAGCAGCGCCGCGGCGGCGCGCAGGTCGCGGACGGCGAGGCCGCCGCTGCGCAGCACCGGCGGCGGCTCCAGGCCCCAGCGCTCCAGCAGCTCCTCGATGAGCCGGACGGCGCCCGCCGCCTCGCCCGCGGCGGCGCGGACCACGACGTCCTCGCCGCGCGGCTCGCGCGCCGCGGCGGGCAGCGGCGGCGGTTCGGCGGGGACGTCCCGGAACAGCCGGCCGCCGCGCAGGTGCAGCGCGACCTCGCGGGGGAGCGTGACGGTGCGGTCGTCCTCGGCGGCGAGGAGGCCGCGGGCGAGCAGCCGCTCGATCGGCGTCGCCGCGGTGTCGACGCGGAGGGGGCGGCGCGCGTCGGCGACCCGTCCGAACGGCGGCCCCCAGGCGAGCTGGTCGAGGGCGGCCCGCGCGTCGGGCCCGGCGTCCTCGATGAGCGCGGCGGGGTCGGCGAGCAGATCGGAGAGCCGGCGCAGCAGCCGGGCGGAGTCGGGGAAGCCGCGCGGAGCCGCGCCTTCGAGGTCGGTGATCAGGTCGGTGAGCCGCTCGGCCGGGTAGCCCGCGAAGACCTCCTGGACGGGCGGGCCGAGCCCCGCCGGGTGCGGCAGCCCCTGCCGGACGCCGGGCGCGGTGGCCGGTGCCTTCTCGCCCCAGACCAGCCCGTAGCGGCGCAGCGTGCCGAGGGCGCCCTCGACCTGCGGGGGCGTCGCGTCGAGGGCGGCCGCGAGCGCGTCCGCGTCCGGCTCGGGCAGGACGAGGAGGGCTTCGAGGACGGCGAGGGTGAACCGGTCGAGCCGGTCGAGGGCGCGGGTGACCGCGGCGGGCGTCGCGGCGCGGGCGGCGAGCGCGGTCAGGTCGGCGGGGACGGGGGCGAGCAGTTCCGGACGCGCGGACAGCAGCGCACGAAGCTCGTCATCGCCTCGCGCGCGCAACCAGTCCGCATACGTGTCCATGCCGTTCCCCAACCTTATGTCGCGTGCACGCCGCTGGTACGCGGGTCCACAGGGTAGGAGCCCGCGGGGCGTGCCCGAAGCCGGCGAGGAACCAGGATGGCGCAGGTCAGGTGGCGGGTGTGCGCTCCAGGTGCACCAGCCCGAGGCCGAGCCGCGCCCAGCTCTCCACGAACCGCTTCTCGTCGATGCGGGTCGGCGGCTCGTACATCGACTCGTTCGCCAGCCAGTAGTTCACCACGGCGCCGCCGAGGATCGAGGCGATCGCGGGCCAGTCCTCGCGCGCGCCCTCGAACTCGGGCTGCGCGGCCAGCCAGGTCGCGATCCCGTCGTAGAGCGGGTTGACGATGCCCTCGCGCATCTCCGCGACCAGGTTCGGGAACTGGTCGAGGTCGCGGAACAGCACCCGGATGAGGTCCTGCTCCTCGCGCATCTTCGCGAGCCCGGCCTGGCACGTCATCCGCAGCCGCACCTCCAGCGGCCGCTCCTCGTAGGCGGCGGCCTGGACGAGGACGTCGCTGATCTGGCGGCGGGTCCGCTCGATGTGCTCGCGGATGGCGGAGGCGAGCACCTCCTCCTTGGACCGGAAGTGCCGGTAGAGCCCGCCGGCGCCCGGGGACAGGCCCGCCGCGGCCTCGATCTCCGCGACCGACGTCGCCGTGTAGCCCCGGTCGGCGAACAACCGGAGCGACTCGGACACGATGCGCTCGCGCGTGGATGGCGTCATGGTGATGAATTCCTCCGCAAGAACACTAAGGCATGTTCGGCCCGCGGGCCGCCGCCTCCTCGCACGGCACGCCCGAACCGGTCGCGCCGCGCGCCCCGGCCGGTCGTGCGGCGGGCCCGAACCGGTCGTGCGGCGCGCCCGAATCCGCGATGCTCCGCCTCCGGGGGCCGGGAGGACTAGAGTTCGTTGGCGCACGCCCCGTCGCCGGAAGGGGCGTCGCCCAGGAAAGGTCGACGATGTTCAAGTCTCCGCGGAAGGCGGTGGGCGGGGCCTTCCTGCCCGAGGACTTCGTGGTGCCCACGCTGGTGGCGGGGCCCGACTTCCAGATCCGCCCGATCACCGTGCACGACGTGGTGAAGGACTACGGCGCCGTGATCGGCAGCCTCGACCGGCTGGCCGGCCGGTTCGGCCCCGAGTGGGGGTGGCCCGACCACGAGTTCACCTTCGAGCAGGCCCTGATCGACGTCGCCTGGCTGCAGAAGGAGGGGCAGCTGCGGCGCTCGTTCAGCTACGTGGTGATCACGCCGGACGGGGAGCGGCAGCTCGGCCGCATTCATGTCGCGCCGTCCGACGACCCCGCCGCGGACGCCGTCGTGGTGTTCTGGGTCCGCGCGGACGAGGAGAACTCCGTCCTGGAGAAGGAGCTGGAGACGTTCGTCCGCCGGTGGGTGACGACGGCCTGGCCGTTCGACGAGGTCCGCTTCCCCGGCCGCGACTAGCAGGGCGCGCTGGCCCGGCCTGGTCAGGCCAGGCGGCGGACGAGGCCGACCACGATCCGGCCGATCACCAGGTACACGGCGGCCGCCAGTCCGTAGTTGACCGCCACGTCCGCCTTGTGGTTCGCGGGCTGGAAGACGTCCTTGAACTGCCAGCACAGGTCGGTGGCCCGGTCGCCGAACCAGCGGACGATGTCGTTCGCCGTGTTGGCCTCGAACGCGACGAACACGATGTGCACGGCCAGGACCGCCACGACGACCGTGGTCACGACGGAGACGGCCGTGGCGAGCGCTCCGACGAGTCGGCGGCGGGCCCCGGCGGCGCGGGCCGTGATCGGGCGCCGCCGCGGCGGCGCGCGGTGCTCGCCGCCCGGCTCGGTGCGGGTGGTGGGGTCGTCTGCCATCTGCGGCCTCCTTCACCGGGGGGCTGTGCCGGGGGCGGCCGGCGGAGTGATCGTCCTTGGCGCCGGGGTGACGTGTTCGGGTGCTGCGTTTTCCCTGGTCAGCTGGTTTGTGGTCGGGGGGTCGGGTATATCGCCATCACGGTCCCGCGTTCTCCTACTCGGATCCCGTCGCATCGCCACTACCAGGAGAGCGCGGGTCCTCTCATGTGTCCAGCCCCTTACCCTGTGGGGCGTGCTCGATCTCGAACCTCCCGCTTCGTCCGGCGCGTCCTTCACCGTCGGTTTCGACCTCGATCTGACCCTGGCCGACACGCGGGCCGCCATCGGCGCCGTGTACGCCGCCCTCGCAGCGGAGACCGGCGTCCCCATCGACACCGAGCAGGTGGTCGGGCGGATCGGGCCGCCGCTGGAGGAGGAGCTGGCCTACTGGTTCCCGGCGGACGAGGTGCCCGCGATGGCGGCCCGGTACCGGGCGATCTACCCGGATGTCGCGATCCCGGCGACCGGCCTCATGCCGGGCGCCGTCGCCGCGCTGGACGCCGTGCGCGCCCGGGGCGGGCGGGTGGTCGTCGTGTCGGGCAAGAACCAGGCCGACACCGAGCGCACCGTCCGGTTCCTCGGGCTGCGGGCGGACGCCGTGGTCGGCGGCCTGTTCGGCGCCGACAAGGGCACGGCGCTGCGCGCGCACGGCGCCGGCGCCTACATCGGCGACCACACCGGTGACGTGGACGCGGCGCGGGCCGCGTCGGCGGTGGCGGTGGCCGTCGCGACCGGTCCGTTCGACTCGGCGGCCCTCACCGCGTACGGCGCCGACGTCGTCCTGCCGGATCTGCTGGCGTTCCCGGGGTGGCTCGGCGGGTTCCGGACGGTCTGACACGGTCCTGACCGGCCCTGACCGGGGGCTGCGCGCGGCCCGATATTCGGGTGCCGTCCGCGGAGGTCCGGGATAGCGTCGGAGGCGTTGCCCCGTAGGCCCTCTCCGGGGGTACCCGGCGTGTACACCGGCCCGCGGCGAGGCACTAATCTTGGGGGCGATTCAGGACGATTACCGAACGAGGTCTCCGGTGCCGACTGGCAAGGTCAAGTGGTACGACTCCGACAAGGGGTTCGGCTTCCTCACCCGCGACGACGGCGGGGAGGTCTTCGTGCACTCATCGGCGCTGCCGGGCGGCGTCACCACGCTCAGGCCGGGGCAGCGCATCGAGTTCGGCGTGGTCGAGGGGCGCCGCGGGCAGCAGGCCCTCCAGGTGCGGGTGCTGGAGTCGCTGCCGTCGGTGGAGAAGACCATCGCCAAGCAGCGGCGCAAGAAGCCGGACGAGATGGTCGTGATCACCGAGGACCTGATCAAGCTGCTGGACGGGATATCCAACACCTACCGGCGCGGCAAGCACCCGTCCCCGGCGGAGGCGAAGAAGATCGCCACCGTGCTGCGGGCGGTCGCCGACGACCTCTCTCCCTGAGGATGCCGGAAGGGCATGCGGTCAGGCGCGCATCTCCGGATGCGCGTCTTTGATCGTCGTGGTGGGCGCGGCCGCGTCCGGGCGGCGGCGGCCGCGGCGGTGCGCCCCGGCCTGCCGGGTCAGCAGCAGGCCGAAGGCCAGCGCGAGCGCCGCCGCGACGGTCGCGAGCGCGACCCGGCCGTCCGCGACGATCGACATGCCGAGGCCGAGCAGCCCGCCGAGCACCCAGCTGAGCTGGTGCAGCGTCTCCGACACCGCGAACGTGGACGAGCGCAGCTCCTCGCCGATCTCGCGCTGGACGACCGCGTCCATCGACAGCTTGCCGAGGACCTGGCCGAGACCGGCGGCGGTCGCCACGGCGAGGGCCGCCCACAGCCCGAAGAACGCGGCGCCCGCGGCGGTGACGCCGGTGACGGCGGCGAGCGTCGCCGACACGATGAGCCGGGGCGCCCGCGCCTTCATGTAGGCGCCGAGCGCGGTGCCGAGCAGCCCGCCGGCGCCCGCGCACGCGGCCAGCAGGCCGAGCGCGACATGGTGGGACACCGGGTCGAACCGCTCCTGCCGCAGCAGGAACGCCAGGTAGATGATCAGGAAGCCGGAGAAGGCGCGCAGCACCGCGTTCGCCTCCATCGCCTCCACGACGAGGGGCCCGACGCGGGGCAGCGCCCGCCAGCGCCGCGCGCCCTTTTCGGCCGGTTCCGGCCGCGGGGCCTCCTCGGGGACGTCGACGTGCCCCGGCAGCCGCATGGTGAACAGCACGCCGAGCAGGAACACGGCCGTGCCGATGCGCAGCACCCAGGCCGGCCCGATGAGCAGGGCGAGCCCCGCCGCGGCCGGCGCGGTCACCGACGCCGTGATCAGCCCGGCGAACGAGGCGCGCGCGTTCGCCGTCACCAGCGTGATCTCGTCCGGCAGGACGCGCGGGGTGACCGACGCGCGCAGCACCCCGAACGCCTTCGACAGCACCAGCACGCCGAACGCGGCGGGCAGGAAGGTGACCTGGTCGCCGTGCGGGAGCGCGCTCGCCATCGCCCAGCACAGCAGGGCCCGCATCACGAACGTGCTGGCGATCGCGTAGCGGCGGACGTGCCTGGCCCGGTCCAGCGCGGGGCCGATCAGCGGGGCGACGAGCGCGAACGGCGCCATCGTGACGACGAGGTAGAGGGCGATCTGGCCGCGCGCCTGGTTGACGTCCAGGCCGAAGAACAGCGTCCCCGCCAGCGCGACCGTGACCATGGCGTCGCCCGCGGAGTTGATCGCGGACGCCTCGATCAGGCTGCCGAGGCCGCTGCGCCCGGCGCCCTGCGCGTGGGTGACGCGGCGGGTGAGCCGGCCCGTGCCGAGGACGGCCGAGCGCACGCCGCGGCCGGCGCGCGCCGCACCCCCGGTGACGGCGCGCAGGCTCCGTCCGGCCCTCGTCCCGTCCGCCATGCGCCCTGATCTCTCCCAGCGGCCGCGCCGGCTCGGCACCGGGGACGGCCATCGGAGTCGTTCGATTGAGGGTACGTTCCCCGCTGGAATGCGGGCTCACCCCACCGATTCGGCGGGCCCGGGCCGCCGCCCGCCTCCGGACGGTGCCCGGCCACGTCCTCCCATGGGCGAGAATTGAGGTGTGAGCCCACAGCGCCAGACCAGCCCCGCGCGTCCCGCCGCCGCGCGCACCACGTCCGGGCCCGCCCGCCGGACCCGCACACCCGCCGTCGACACCGCCTGCGCCGAGGCCGTCGACCTCGCCCGCGAGGCCGCCGAGGACACCGCCGGCGCCGCGCAGGTCGGCGAGCACCTCGGCCTGCGCCCCGAGGCCGACCGGGTGGTCACGCACTACTTCACGTGCCTCGACCCCGCCTACCGGGGCTGGCGCTGGGCGGTCACCGTGGCCCGCGCGTCCCGCGCGAAGAACGTCACGGTCAGCGAGTGCGTGCTGCTGCCCGGCGACGACGCGCTGCTGGCGCCGCCGTGGGTGCCGTGGCTGGAGCGGCTGCGCCCCGGCGACCTCGGCCCCGGCGACCTGCTGCCGACGGCGCCCGACGACGTCCGGCTCGCGCCCGGGTTCACCCAGGTCGACGACTCCACCGACCGCGAGGCCCAGTGGGAGCTCGGCCTCGGCCGCGTCCGGGTGCTGTCGCGGGAGGGCCGGGACGAGGCCGCGACCCGCTGGTACGAGGGCGTCGCGGGGCCCCGCGCGCCCATCGCCGCGTCCGCGCCCGCGCAGTGCTCCACCTGCGGCTTCTTCGTCGGGCTCGCGGGCGAGCTGCGGCAGGTGTTCGGGGTCTGCGCGAACGAGTACGCGCCGGACGACGGCCGCGTGGTCTCCGCCGACCACGGCTGCGGCGCCCACTCCGAGGCGGTCTCCATCCCGGCGGCGTCCGAGCACAACCCGCCGGTGATCGACGAGCTCGGGTACGAGGTCATCCCCGCCGGTGACGAGGACACCGCCTCCCTGGACGACGAGGCCCTCGGCCACAGCTGACCATGCCGGACACTCCGGATGATCTCCACGCCCGGGCCCTTCGCGAACGTGTGCTGAGGGCCTGGGCGGAGTCCCCGGCGCGCTTCCGTGAGGACGCCAACGCCGAAGAGGACTACGCCCTGGGCGGCTACCGCGACCGCGCGGTCATCGAGCTCGCCCAGAACGCCGCCGACGCCGCGCTGCGCGCCGGCGTGCCCGGCCGTCTCCGGCTGGCCCTGCGGACATCGCCGTCCGGCGGCGTCCTGACCGCCGCCAACACGGGGGCGCCGCTGGACGCGGAGGGCGTCGAGGCGCTGTCCACGCTTCGCGCCTCGTCCAAGCGGGACGAGACGGCCGCGACGGGGCGCTTCGGTGTGGGGTTCGCCGCCGTGGTCGCCGTGTCGGACGCGCCGTCCATCGCCTCGGCGCGTCCCGTCCCGGCGGGGGTCGAATGGTCGCGGGAGCGGGCTCGGGCCCTGGTGGAGGCGGTGCCCGCGCTCGCCGAGGAGGCCGCGCGGCGGCGCGGGCATGTGCCGCTCCTGCGGCTGCCGTTCGCGCTGGACGAGGTGCCGGACGTCCCGGACGGGTTCGACACCCTGGTGCGGCTGCCGCTGCTGGAGGACGCGGTCGAGTCCGTCCGGCGCCAGCTGGAGCAGGTGGGGGCGGCGCTGATGCTGGCCTTGCCGACGCTGGCGCGCGTTGAGATCGACGTTGACGGTGATGTGCGGGAACTGGTCGCCGAGCGGCGTCCGGGTGGCGAGGTCGTCATCAACGGCGGCGTGTGGCGGACGGCCGAGGCGCATGGGGAGATCCCGGGCGAGCTTCTGGCGGACCGTCCCGTGGAGGAACGGGCGCGCCCGTTCTGGCAGGTGCGGTGGGCCCTGCCAGAGGACGGCCTGCCCGAGGGCATGCCGCCGGTGGTGCACGCCCCCACGCCCAGCGACGAGCGGCTGGATCTGCCCGCTCTGCTCATCGCGTCGTTCCCGCTCGCCCCTGACCGGCGGCACGTCGCGCCAGGGCCGCTGACCGAGTACCTCGCGGAGCGGACCGCCGAGACGTACGTGCGGCTCCTCACCGGCCTGCCCGTGTCGCCGGGCGTGCTCGACCTCGTGCCGGGGCCGGTGGGCGCCGGGGAGCTCGACGCGCGGATCCGGCGCGGGATCCGGGAGCGGCTGCCCGAGGCTCCCGTGCTGCCGCACGGGACGCGCGGCCGGGACGCGATCGCGATCGACGCGCCCGCGCCGTTCGTCGGGCTGCTCGCGGCGGACGCCGTGGTCGGCGGGCTGCTGCCGGCGGAGTGGCCGGCGCGGAGCCCGGCGCTGGCGGCGCTCGGGGTCCGCCGGGTCGAGCTGGCCGACGTGATCGATGAGCTGGCCGCTGTGGACCGGGAACCAGCGTGGTGGCACCGGGTGTACGAGGCGCTCGGCGGGGCCGCCAGGGACGCGCTGGGCGCCCTGCCGGTGCCGCTGGCGGGCGCGGAGCCCCGGCTGATGCGCGGGCCGCGCGGGCTGCTGATCGCGGACGGCGTCGACCCGGCGGGCCTGGACGCGCTCGGGCTGCGGTTCGTCCACCCGGAGGCCGTGCATCCGCTGCTGTCCCGGCTCGGGGCGGTCGAGGCGGGCCCGCGCGCGGTGCTGGGCGACCCGGCCGTCCGGGTGGCCGTCGAGGAGTCGTTCGACGCCGACGACCCGGACGCGGTCGCCGAGGCCGTGCTGGGGCTGGTGGGGCCCGCGCACATCGACCCCGGTGACGAGCCCTGGCTGGCCGAACTCGCCCTCCCGGGCGACGACGGCGACCTCTACCCGGCCGGTGAGCTCCTCCTGCCGGAGAGCCCGCTGCGCAGCCTCATGGCCGACGACGCGCCGTTCGGCGTCGTGGACGGCGACCTCCTGGAGAAGTGGGGCGCCGAGACCCTCACCGCCGTCGGCGTCTTGGACGGCTTCGCCCTCGCCAAGAGCGAGGACGTGAACCTCATGGGGCTCGCCGACGAGGCCGAGACCCTCCACCTGGACGACGAGGACCTGTGGGCCGACGACGCCCTGCGGCGCATCGGCCCGCAAGACCTCCCACCGCTCGTGCCGGAGTTCGCGGCCGTCCGCGACCTGGAACTCGTCGCCGACTGGGCGGCGGCGCTCAAGGTCTTGGCCGGGCCTCCGTGGCGGGCCGCAATCGTTGACCCCGCCCATGTCACCTTGCACAACGGCAGGCGCGTGGCCGTCCCGTCGTACACGGCGTGGTGGCTGGGACGGCACCCGGTCTTGGACGGCCGTAGACCCGGCGAGTTCCGCCTACGCGGCGACGACTCACTGACAGGGCTCTACGACGTCGCACCAGACGGCCTTGACGAGCGGCTGCTGCTCGCTCTGGGCGTCCGCACGTCACTGGAAGAGCTGCTAGAGGAGCCCGGCGGAGCCCAGGAGCTGCTCGACCGGCTCAGTGACCCCGACCGCTCTGTGACCCGCGCCCGTCTGTCCGTCCTCTGGACGACCCTGGCGGACACCCCCGAAGTGGACATCGAGCCACCCGACCGTCTACGCGCCATCGTGGACGGCGAGGTCGAGCTTGTGGACGCGGGCGATGCCCTCGTCCTGGACAGCCCCGACCTCCTGCCCCTCCTGCAGGGGCAGCCGCTCATCATCGCCGCCCAGGGACGCGACGCCGCGCTGGCCGAACTGCTGGACCTCCCGCTGGCGGGCGACGAGATCCCGGGCGAGGTCGAGTCGCACGGCGAGAAACGCCCCGTCCCGACCGCCGTCAGGGCCGTCCTACCGGACGCCCCGGCCGGTTACCTCGCGCATGACCACCTCACCGTGGACGGACAGGACGTCCCCTGGTGGACGCGAGACGGCGAGATCCATGCGAGCGACGTGCACGGCCTGGCGCGGGCGCTCGCCTGGTCCACCGGCAACTGGGCGGACCGGCTGCTGATCGAGGCCGTCCTGCGCGACCCCTCGGCGGTGCCTACCCTCCTGGCCGAGGCCGACCTGGAGCCCTAGCCGGCGCTCTCCCGCTCCTCGTCCGCCGCCGCGGCCCGCCGCTCGGCGCGCTCGGCCTCCTGCCGGGCGCGCCCCGCCTGCAGCCGGGGCGTGTACCACATGGCGAACAGGCCGATCCCGATGCCGGTGCAGCACACCCACAGCCACCACCGATCCTCGGACGGCAGCCCGACGATGAGCAGCACCACGAGCGCGATCGCCCAGGCGCCGGTGCCCGCCGCCGCGATCCGGACGTCGTTGGTCTGCATCGGCGGGGGATCCGGGAGGCGGGTGCGGCTCATGGGTTCAGGCTACTGGGTGCGGGCTTCGCGGCCCCGGCCGCGCCGTCCTCCGCCGACCGCGGTGATGTGGGCCGACCTGCGGCGTGGCAGCATGGGCAGCAGACCCGGGAGAGCGAACACGATGACAACCCCACCGATCCGGGGCCGCACGGCGTCCGCGCCGGGGCTGGCCGAGGAGCTGCGCATCTCGATCGCGCGGCTCACCCGCCGCCTGCGCACGCTGCGCCCGCCCGCGGCGGGCGACGGCGGCCGTCCGCTGTCGCTCACGCAGTTCGCCGCGCTCGCCGCCATCGAGCGGCACGGGTCGATGACGCCGCGCGAGCTGGCCGACCACGAGAAGGTCCAGCCGCCCTCGATGACCCGCGTGATCGCGTACCTGGAGGAGCGGGGGCTCGTCGCGCGCCGCCCGCACCCGACCGACGGCCGCCAGGTCGTGCTGAACGCCACCGAGGCGGGCGCCGCCCTCCTCGCCGACGAGCGCCGCCGCAAGGAGGCGTGGCTCGCCCGCCGCCTCGCGGAGCTGACCGACGAGGAGCGCGAGACCCTCCGCCGCGCCGCCCCGATCATCGACCGCCTCAGCCGCTCCTAGGCCGCCCCCGCGCCCGCCCTTGCCGGAATAACAACGCTGGGATTAACGTTAGCTTTGGTAATGACTTCTGCTAACGAAAGCCCCGATGAACCGGAGGGGACCGCGACGCGCGGCCCGCGCGGCCGCCGCCGCGCGCACCCCGCCCGCCCGGTGACCCCCGCGTCCCCCAAGACCGCGGCGCCGGCCCGCCCCCGGCGCCGCCACGCCGTGAGGGTCGGCGACGGTGTGCGGGTCGGTGAGGGCGCGCAGCTTGGCGAGTTCGTGCGGGACGGTGCGTCCGTGCGGGCTGGGGAGGCTGCGCGGCTCGCGGACGCCGGTGACGGTGGGCGTGGCGTGAAGGGGGACGGAACGTTCCAAGAGGGCGGTTCCGAGGCCCCCGGCGCGGAGGCGGCCGACGGGGAGGCGCGCAGCGGCGGGATGTTCCGGTCGCTGCGGATCCGCAACTACCGGCTCTACGCGGCCGGGCAGGTCGTGTCCAACACCGGGACGTGGATGCAGCGCGTCGCGCAGGACTGGCTCGTCCTCGAACTCGCGCACGGGAGCGGGACCGCGCTCGGCATCACCACCGGGCTGCAGTTCCTGCCGATGCTGCTGTTCGGGCTGTGGGGCGGCGTCATCGCCGACCGGTATCCGAAGCGGCGCGTCCTGGTGCTCACGCAGATCTCGATGGGCGTGCTCGCGCTCGTCCTGGGCCTGCTCACCGTGTCGGGGAACGCGCAGGTCTGGCACGTGTACGTGCTGGCGTTCGGGCTCGGTGTCGCGACGGTCGTCGACAACCCGACCCGCCAGTCGTTCGTGGTCGAGATGGTCGGCAGGCGCGACCTGCCGAACGCGATCGCGCTGAACAGCGCCACGTTCAACGGCGCGCGGCTGCTCGGCCCGGCGGTCGCCGGGGTGCTCATCGCGCTGATCGGCACCGGGCCGGTGTTCCTGGTGAACGCGGCGTCGTTCGGCGCCGTGCTGTTCAGCCTGTGGGCGATGCGGGCGGACGAGCTGCACGACGCGCCGGCGGTCAAGCGGGCGAAGGGGCAGCTCCGCGAAGGGCTCCGGTACGTGCGCGGGCGCCGCGACCTCATGCTCGTGCTGATCCTCATCGGGTTCCTCGCGATGTTCGGCATGAACTTCAACACGACGGTCGCGCTGGTCGCCAAGGAGGTCTTCCACACCGACGCGTCGGCGTTCGGGCTCGCGTCCAGCATGCTGGCGCTCGGGGCGCTCAGCGGCGCGCTGCTGGCCGCGCGGCGGGTCGCCAAGCCGCGGCTGCGGATGCTGGTCGGGATGGGCCTGGTGTTCGGGACGCTGGAGGCCGTCACCGGGCTGATGCCGACGTACTGGCTGTTCCTGGCGCTGCTCGTCCCGACGGGCATCGCGATGATGACGATCACGACGGCGGCGAACGCGACGATGCAGCTCGGCGTCGCGCCGGAGATGCGCGGCCGGGTGATGGCGCTCTACATGCTGGTGTTCCTCGGCACGAACCCGCTGGGCGCGCCCGCGATCGGCTGGCTGGCCGAGCACTTCGGCGCCCGGACGAGCCTCGTCCTCGGCGGGGTCGTCTCCGCGCTGGCCGCGGTCGTGGTCGGGGCGGTCGCCGCGCGGGGGTCGGCGGTCCGGCCCGCGCTGCGCAGGGCCCGTCCCGCGGAAGGATGACGGGCCCGTCCGCGTGACAACGGTGCCGTCGGCTGAAAGGCTGGCCGGGTGGCCGTTCGGACGCTCCCATGAGGCTTTTCGTGGCGCTCGTGCCGCCGCCGGACGTCCTGGACGAGCTCGACGAGGCCGTCCGCCCGCATCTGGACGCGGTGCCGGAGCTGCGCTGGGTCCGGCGCGATCTGCTGCACGTCACGCTGACGTTCCTCGGCGAGGTCGACGACCGCACCCTCGACCGGCTGCTGCCCCGGCTGGAGCGCGCCGTCGGGCGGCATGAGCGGATGGACCTGTCGCTCGCGGGCGCGGGCGCGTTCCCCGGCAGCGGCGCGCACGCCCGTGTCCTGTGGACGGGACTGTACGGCGACCGCCGCCGGCTCGCACGGCTCGCCGCGTCCACCACGGCCGCCGGGCGGCGCGTCGGGACGCTGCCGGACAAGCACCGCGGGTTCCGCCCCCATCTGACGCTGGCGCGGTCGCGGCGGCCGGTGGACGTCCGGTCGCTGATCGAGGAGCTGTCGGCGTTCGCCGGCACCCCGTGGACGGCCGACTCGATCCAGCTCGTGCGCAGCCGCCTGCCCGGCAAGGACTGCGACCAGGTCACCTACGAGTCGCTGAAGACGTGGTCGCTGCGGCCGGGCGGTCAGAGCTCCGGCGGGGGCGGCGCGGGACGGTCGGCGTCGGGCGGCCCCCACGGGACGCCGTAGCGCTCGCAGGCGCGGCGCAGCTCGTCCAGGTCCGGCGGGAAGGTGATCTGGCGCAGCACCCGCCCGGACGGCGCCCACACCACCAGCCGCGGCATCCGGTCGGTGGACTCGTCGATGCCGACGCCGCCGACGCGGTCGCGGGTGAGCTCCCATTCGACCTTGCCGCGCCGGGTGACGACCGCGAGCCCGGCGGACGACACGCGGAGCTGGGAGCGGTTCCGGTCGTACAGCCAGTAGCCGAGGAGGCCGATCACCAGCCCGGCGGGCATCGACCAGCTCGCCGTCGCGTTGAAGCCGCCGAGGTCGGGGCCGAGCCAGACCGCGCCCAGCAGCGCCACCGCCTCGCACAGCAGCACGCTCATCGCGTACGTGCCGATGCGGGAGCGGCGGGTCGCGTCCAGGAGCGTTCCGGGGGCCGTGACGGGGCCGAGCGGCGCGGAGACGGCGAACATGACGTCCTGCCCGCCGGGGCCGCCCGGCGGGGGCGCGGGGACGTCCTGGACGCCGCCGTCCGGGCCGGTGGCGGGCGCGGGGAGCGCGGCCGGCGCCCGGTCGGGCTCGGGCGCGGCGAGCGTGGACACGGCCGAATGGAACGCGGCGCTCATGTAGGCGTCGTACTCGGCGTCGTTGACCGGCAGGCCGGCGCGGCGGGCGGAGTCGCGCAGGTCGGTGCGGGAGATCCGCAGCGCCGACAGCGGCGCGGCGAAGAACTCGTCGCCGTCGGAGTCGTACAGCCGGACCCACGCGTGCCCGCCGATGGTCAGCAGCTCGATGCCGCCGATGCGGTCCTCGGGCATCTTCAGCACGACGTCGCCGGCGGCGTCCGCCCAGCCGAGCCCGCCGTCGGCGACGACGAGCCGCCCGCCGGGCACCTGCGCGAAGATCTCCGGCAGCCCTTCCAGGCCGTAGTCGGGACGGCGCGGCGCCCGCGCCCCCGGCGTGATCACCCGGTAGCCGTGGTCGTCAAGGGCGTGCGCGAGCTGGAAGCCGTCCAGGCCGTGCGCGGGCAGCCGGGCGACCAGCTCCAGCCGGTGCCCGAACGCGAGCGCGGCGAGGTCGGCGCGGCGCGGCTCGCCGCTGACCGGGTCGAGGCGCAGGCCGGGGCCGACCACGACCGCGGCGACGTCCCCGGCGCGCAGGTCCTGGACTTCGCGGCGGCGGCCGGGGCGGGCCCGCACCAGCAGCCGCTCGGCGGTGATCGTCCAGCGGACCTGCGCGGCGCGCAGCAGCCGGCGCCGGGCGGTGAGGACGCCGGCGATCGCGGCGAGCGCCCAGCAGCCCGCGGCGAGCCGGGCGCCGAACTCGCTCGTCCCGTCCAGCGCGATCCGGACGATCATCACGGCGCCGAGCAGCGCGGTCAGCGCGCCGAGCGCCATGATCCGGCGGCGGCTCGGCAGCGGCTCGGGCGTGGCCAGCCGCTGCTCCCCGGCGCGCCTGCCCCGGCCGCGGCCCGCGCGGCCCCCGGCGGCCCCGGTGGACGGTGCGGTGGACGGTTCGGTGGTCGGCTCCGCGGGCGGCTCGTACGCCGCCGCCAGCAGCGCGGCCTCCTGGTCGAGCAGGCGCTTCTCGACCGCGTGGTCGCGCGGCAGCGGGCCGCCGCCCGGGATGTCGTCCTCCAGGCCGGACGCGCGCAGCGCCTCGTCGAGCGCCGGATCGAGGAGGTCGGTGGCCTCGCCGTCCAGCACGTGCATCGGGATGCCGAGGCGGCGGGCCGTCACGAACACGGCCAGCGGCTCCAGGCCCATCGCCGTCATGCCGCCCACGGCCGTCCGCCCGAACCGGTGGAAGACGGTCAGCACGCCGTCGCCGGTGGTGATGGCGAGGCCGTCGATCCGGGACCGCTCGTAGGACACCATGACCAGCCCGCCCCGGCCGATCCGCTCCAGGCCCGCCGCCGACAGCCGCCAGTACGGGCGGGGGCGCCGCCGGCGCGCGTCGGGGACGGCGCCGAGCAGCCACGGGACCGCGGCGACGGCGCCGATCAGCGCGGCCCACAGCCACACCGGACGGATCGGCAGCAGCGCCAGCGCCACCGCGAGGACGGTGAACGGGCCGGCGGCGACGGGGCGCCACCGGCCACCCGACCCCGCGAGGCCCACCAGCTCATGCTCCACAGTCCGCATCCTCACACGGGTCCCCGCGGGACCGTCGCCCCCTTCCGGGATCCGGTCGTCCTCCGAAAGCCTTTTCCATCGTGCCGGTCAGGTCGGACGGCCGCCCGCCGCCCCCCGCGCCCCACCCGTCACCGCCGTCGCCGCGTCAGGCCGTAGCCGACCGCGGCCGCGATCGCCAGCGCGAGGAACAGGCCGGCCCGGGTGCCGGGGGAGTCCCTGGTGCCGTTCTCGGGGGAGTCGGCCGCGCCCGCGTTCTTCGCCGCGGGCGACGGCGACGGCAGCGCCTCCTCCGGCAGCGGCAGCCGGTAGACCGGCTGGTTCTTGCCCTCGGAGCCCACCAGCAGCGATCTGCCGTCGGCCGTGTAGGTCAGCGACTCGCCCTGCGCCTGCATGGGCAGGTTGATCGACTTCAGCGTCTTCCCGGGCCTGCCGTCCGGCCCGACCGAGTACAGCCGGGCGCCGAAGTACGTCCGGATCACGCAGGTGCGGCCGTCGGGGGCGAACGCGCCGTCGGTCGCGATGGCCGGGGCGTCGCCGACCTTGCGCATGACGTTGAACCCGCTCGTCCGCAGCTTCGCCGGGGCCTCGTAGATCTTGCCGCCGAACAGCTTGCTCGCGATGTAGAGCCGGTTGGTGCGCGGGTTGATCATGACCGTCTCGGCGTTGCGCGGCCCGTCCTCGTACTTGATCTTGAACGCGGTGGCCCGCAGCGTCCGGCTGACCAGCCGGGACGGCTCCGGGATCCGGTACACGGTCACGTACGGCCAGGCGCCGCCGAGGTTGTCGCCGATGTCCGCCACGAAGATCGCCGGACGGCCGCGGCCGTCCTTGCCGAGCGCCATGCCCTCCCAGTCGCGGGCGTTCGCGCCGCCGAGCGTCAGCTCGGCCCGCACCCGCCCGTCCGGGCCGAGCGCGTAGATCTTCGGGACGCCGCCGGAGTCGTTGTGGGTGTAGACGACGCCCGGATGCCGGGCGCTCGCCGCGAGGCCGCTGGACTCGGTGATCCGCGGGTCCTTGATGGTGAACGCGACGCGCTCGTCCTTAGCGGCGGCGGGGGCGGCGTGCGCGGCGGGGGCGTACACGGCCGCGGACGCGCCGGCCAGGGCCAGCGCGGCGGTGGAGCGGGCGGCGACGCGGCGTGCTGACATGGCCTGATCATCCCCGTTCCGCGCCCCGTCGATCATATGACCCGCGCCGGTCAGCTCAGCAGCGCACCGACGACCACGGCGAGCACGAGCGCGGTCAGCACGGTGGGAAGCAGCCATCGGGGCGCGCGGTTCACGGGTCTGAGCTTATTCGGCCCGGTGGACGACTCGAACCGTCCGCCCATGATCTGCATCTCATCTGACATGTGCGGATTGTTCGGGATGGTGCGGTCGCCGTTCGACGAGGACCCGGGGCGGGCCTCGGACGTGTTCGTCACGCTGGGCATGCTCGCGGAGGAACGCGGCACGGACTCGGCGGGCCTCGCGCTGCTCGGCGCGTGGCCGGGCCTCGGCGGCCGGCCGGGCATCGCCGGGCCCTCCGGCGGCTGCCGCGTGGTGAAGGGCCGCGGGCGGTTCGCCGAGATCTGGCGGCCGGCCTACGTCCCCGAGCTGGACCGCTCGCCCGTCGCGCTCGGCCACACCCGCTGGGCGACGCAGGGCTCGCCGCTGGAGCCGCGCAACGCGAGCCCGATGGCCGTCCGGGACCTCGTCGCCACGCACAACGGCGACATCGACACCGCCGACCTGCGGGCCCGGTTCGCGCTGCCGCCCGCGTACGGCACGACCGACAGCGAGCCGCTCGTCCAGCTGCTCGCCGGCTGCCGGGAACCGGCCGAGGTCACCGCCGTCCTCGAAGCGGTGGTCGGACGGGTCGCGCTGGCCTGGGTGCACCGCGACCGCCCGACGGAGGTGCACCTGGCCCGGGGCGCGCTCAGCCCGCTGACCGTCGCCGTCGACACCGAGCAGAACATCTACTGGGCGTCCAACCCGCGCTGGTTCCGGGACGCCGAGCGGCACACGCGGGTCCGGTTCGCGTCCGTCGTGATGGTGCGCGAGGGCACCTACGTGAAGATCGGCATGGAGCGCCGCCCCGGCCGCCGCGACCTGCCCGAGGTGCTGGCCACGTCCCGCTTCCTGCCCACGGCCCGAGACTCCGACATGGACCCCCGAGTCTGGCGCGGCTTCACCCACGCCGACCGGGAAACCGACCGCGCGGGCCTCCGCCACCGCGCCATTGTCTGCCCAGGGGGGCGACCCCCTGGAACCCCCGTCACGAGCCGGTCGATCCTCACGCCACGGTTTCTGTCGCTGTGACCGTGCAGGGCGGCGACGTGTCGCTGCGGTCGCCCGGCTCGACGGGCAGGCCCGCTGCGCTCGCCGGCGCTCGCTCCGCGTGCCTGCCCGTGACCGGTGCATGAGGTCAAACCCTCAAAAAGCGCCACAGCGTGGCGATTACCAGTACTACAAGCGCTCGACGACGTAATCGACGCAGGCCGTGAGGGCTTCGACGTCGTCGGGGTCGATGGCCGGGAACATGCCGATGCGCAGCTGGTTGCGGCCCAGCTTGCGGTACGGCTCGGTGTCGACGATGCCGTTGGCGCGCAGCGCCTTCGCGACGGCCGCGGCGTCCACGTCGTCGTTGAAGTCGATGGTGCCGACGACCTGGGAGCGCTGCGCCGGGTCGACCACGAACGGCGTCGTGTAGGACGTCTTCTCGGCCCAGGTGTAGAGCCGCTGGGACGAGTCGGCCGTCCGGGACGTGGTCCACGCCAGCCCGCCCTGGCCGTTCATCCACTCGATCTGCTCGGCGAGCAGCAGCAGCGTGGCCACGGCCGGGGTGTTGTAGGTCTGGTCCTTGGCGGAGTTGTCCACGACCGTCTTCAGGTTGAAGAACTCGGGGACGTACCGGTCGGACATGGCGATCTCGTCGATGCGCTCCAGCGCCGCCGGGGACGCCAGCGCCACCCAGAGGCCGCCGTCGGCGGCGAAGCACTTCTGCGGCGCGAAGTAGTAGACGTCGGTCTCGGCGACGTCCACGGGCAGGCCGCCCGCGCCGGACGTGGCGTCCACCAAGACGAGCCCCTCGCGCGCGGTGGTGCCCGCCGGGCGCTTGATCGGCATGGCGACGCCGGTCGAGGTCTCGTTGTGGGTGAGCGCGTAGACGTCGACGTCCTCCTCGGCGGACGCCTCCGGGTGGGTTCCGGGCGGGCCGGAGATGACGGTCGGGTCCCCCAGCCAGGGCGCGCCCGTGGTGACCTTGGCGAACTTGCTGGAGAACTCACCGAACGTCAGGTGCTGGGAGCGCTGCCGGACGAGCCCGAACGCGGCCGCGTCCCAGAACGCGGTGGTGCCGCCGTTGCTGAGCAGGACCTCGTAGCCCTCGGGCAGGGAGAACAGCTGGGACAGGCCCTCCCGGACGCGTCCGACGAGGGACTTCACCGGCTTCTGGCGGTGCGAGGTGCCCAGGTAGGTCGAACCGGACTCGGCGAGGGCGGCCAGCTGCTCGGGGCGGACCTTGGACGGACCGCATCCGAAACGGCCGTCGGCCGGCTTGAGATCGGCGGGGATGTCAATGGTTGGATTCGCGCTGTCGGTCACTCGTAGGAGGCTATCTGACCTGCGGCGAAGATCGCGGTTCGGGTTCACATGCCGAGACGGCGGCGCCGCCACGCCCAGGTGAGCAGGGCCACCAGCGCCAGGGCGCAGACGGCGGCGATCACGGCGGGCGGATAGACCCAGTCGTCGCCCCGCGAGCGCGCCTCGACCGCCGTGCGGGCGGAGTCGTAGGTCAGGAAGCCGAGGAACAGCGCGGCGAGCGCCACGGCGATCCGGCCGGACACGGCGTTGGTGTGCCGGCGGCGCTCCTCGCGCTCCGCCTCGTACTGCCGCAGCTCCTCGGTGGCATCGGCCTTCACCGCCCCGGCGTCGGCCCGCGCGGGCCCCGCCCCGGGCGCGGACGCGGGGCCGATGTCGCCGTCGAGTGGCTCGTCGGGCTCTTGGCTCATGCGTCCAATAATGGCAAAGTCGCCCGCTTACCTGCGGGGCCGCCCGAACCGGGAAAAGTTTCGATCCAATCCAAGATCCATCGCGTCTGAACGTGAGAGGGCGGCCGCGCGGCGGCCGGGGGAGCGGGCGAGGAGAGGCGACCGGGGAAGCGGGGCGTTGACATGGCGGGCGACGGCGACCGGATCCTGAGCGAGGATCGGCTGCGCGGCGTGCTCGACCTGTTCGAACGGCTGCGGGAGCGGCCGCCGTGGCGGTGGCGGGAGCGGCTCCGGCCGCTGCTCCTGCTGCTCGGCCCGGGCCGCGCCACCGCGCACGCCGCCGAGATCCTCAAGACCCGCTGCGAGGACGAGCGCGCCCCCGTCTCGCACATCGCGGCCGACACGCCCGCCACCGACGTCGCGGGGGTGCTGCGGGAGGCCAAGCGGGAGCTGTCCCAGCCGAGCAGCCGCGCCCGCGGCGAGCCGGGCCTGCGGTTCCCGCTGCTGGAGATGGCGCTGTGGCTGCGCGACCTGCGGGAGATCCGGCTCGCCGGGGACCGCCCGCCGCCGCGCGGCGCGTCGGCCGCCGAGCGGGAGAACCACCAGCTGATCCGGCGGCTGACGCATCCGCCGGCCGGCGACAACGAGAACGCGCGGCGCCGCGAGCTGAACCGGGTGATCCGCCGCCGCGGCCGGGACGTCCTGCGCGACCTGGAGGAGGTGCGCAGCCGCCCCGCCACGTTCCTGTCGTTCCTGGAGCAGATCGCCCCGATCGGGATCGCGGTCGTCGCGCTGGTCAGCGCCGGGACGGCGGCGGCGCTCGACCTCGCGTCCGCGGTGCTCGCGGCCGTGATCGGGCTGGCGTTCGTGACCGTGCAGATCGTCGCCCGGACGCGCGGCTGGTACGGGGTGCGCCGGTTCGGCTGGTTCCTCCGCCAGCCCTACGTCGACCGCGACTCCACCGGGTTCCTCGGCTTCGCGCTCGGCGTGTTCGACCCGCGCCCGGTCGAGCCGGACGACCACGGCGAGCAGCTCGACCTGCTGCTCGTCGCCGCGTTCCTGGAGGACCTGCGGCGCAACTACCGGCGCGACTACCGCCGGGCGGCGTGGGCGCGCGTCCGCTACCCGGTGCTGATCTTCGAGCACCTGTCCGCGCGGCATCCCGGCACGGCGTTCGTGGAGCTGGCCGAGCGGGTCCGCGCGGACGTGCAGGCCGCCGACCGGCTGAGCGGCTTCGACCCGCTCATCGTCGTCGCGGGCGTCGACCCGAACGCGCCCGCCGACGACGACCCGAACGCGCCGTCCGGGCCGCGGCTCATCGACCGGCTGGCGCAGGCCGTCCGGGTGGACCTGTCGTCCGGCGAGCCGCAGAGCGTGATCGCCGCGCGCGGCCTGTGGGACCGCTACACCCGCGAGCAGCGCCGCGTCGGCGCGCTCGGCTCCCGCCGCGAGTTGCGCGTCGACATCACCCGCGACCCGGGCGGCGACCTGCCGCCCGTCCGGCCGGTGCGGCGCCGCCCGCGGCTCGCGCACCCGGCGCTGCCGTGGATCGCGATGGTCGCGGTCGCGGCGGCGTCCGTCACGGTCATCTCGGTGCAGGTGGTGAAGTACTGCTCGCCGTTCGGGATCAGGCGGATGCCGAACGGCGAGTGCGTCGGCGTCACCGATGGCTCGTACCGCTTCGGCGAGGAGTCCGGCGGCCGGAACAACGACAACCGGCTGAACAGGGTGCTGGACCGGATCGAGGCGCTGAACGACCATGTCAAGGCGTCCGGCAAGCCGTACGCGACGGTCGTCTACCTCGGCCCGGTCACCGCCGATCCGTCGATCAAGAACCGGCGGATCGACCTGCTCGCCGGGGTGCAGGGCGAGCTGATCGGGCTGGCGATCGCGCAGAAGCGGTTCAACGACGCGGCCGAGGGCGAGGACCTGCGGCTGCGGGTGCTGATCGCCAACGCGGGTGCCAAGTTCCGCTACGCCGTGCACGTCGCCGAGCAGATCCGCGAGCGCGCCCTGGAGGACCGCTCCATCGTCGCGGTGGTCGGCTTCGAGCAGAGCCGCCGGCAGACGCAGGAGGCGATCAGGCTGCTGGCCAAGTCGGCGCTGCCGCTGGTCGGCACCGCCAACAGCTACGACAAGACGGCGCTGCTGGACGGCGACGCCGGCTACTCGCCCTACTACTTCCGGCTCGCGTCGCCGAACGCGCGCACCGCCGAGCACGCCGCGTACTGGGCGCGGCACGGCGACGTCGGCGGCCGCAAGGTGGACGACGCCGTCGTCATCTACGACGGCGACCCAGACGACCTCTACAGCCGGAACCTCGCCGCCGACTTCGAGAAGGCGTTCCGCCCCGCGAAGGCGCTCATGCGCCCGTACCGGAACCCCGGCGAGCTGAACAAGTCCGTCCGGGAGGCGTGCCAGGACCAGCCGGACATGTTCTACTACGCCGGACGTTCCGACGAGTTCCGCTCGTTCGTCAACGTCCTCGAACTGTCGTGCCCCAAGCGGCCGCTGGTGATGGCGGACGACGAGATCGCCAAGTACGTCAGCGACAACGCCGACGAGCTCGGCCGCAAGAACACCTTCGACCTGTACTTCACCCCGCTCGCCGCGCGGGAGGCGTGGACGTGGCGCTGGATCGGCGACCAGGCGCCGCAGACCTTCTACTCCGACTACGACCCGGCCGTCCGGGAGATGACCTCGGGGGACGACGCGTCCGGGCGGCGGCCGTCGATCACCCGCGCCGCGGTGAGCTACGACGCCGCCACCCTCGTCGCGACCGTGGCGAGCCGGGTGTACTGGCAGGAGAAGGCGCTGCCGTCCGCCGGGTCGGTGTTCGCGGCGCTGAACGACCCGGACCACGACGTCCTGCGCAACGGGGCGAGCGGCGTCATCCGGTTCGGCTCCCGCGCCGGCGGCCACCAGGTCGTCGACAAGCCGGTGCTGCTGGCGACGATCCAGCCGGACGGCACCACCGAGGTCAGGCAGATCTGCGGCCGCCTGATCGCGGGCGGGCAGGGCCGGGCGTCCTGCCCGCCCGGCGATGCCGGGACGGCGGCGGCCCAGTAGGGGCGAGGGGAAACCAGAGGCCCCCGGGATCGTCCGGGGGCCTCGGCGGCGTCGTTGCGGGGGGGATAGGGGGAATGGTGTATCAGGCCGTGCGGGTGCCTCAGCCCTTGAGGACCTCGGCCGCTCCCGTGACCTCGCTGATCGCGCGGGTGCCGGGGCCGGTGTACTTGGCGCTCGGCCGGACGAGGCGCCCGGTGCGCTTCTGCTCCAGGATGTGCGCCGCCCAGCCGGCGGTGCGGCCGCAGGTGAACATGGCGGGCATCATCGCGGTCGGGACCTCGGCGAAGTCCAGGATGACCGCGGCCCAGAACTCGACGTTGGTCTCGATCGGGCGGTCCGGACGGCGCTCGCGCAGCTCGGCGAGGGCGGCGTCCTCCAGGGCCTTGGCGGCCTCGAAGCGGGGGGCGTTCAGCTCCTTGGCGGTGCGGCGGAGCACGCGGGCGCGCGGGTCCTCGGCGCGGTACACGCGGTGGCCGAAGCCCATCAGCCGCTCGCCGGAGTCGAGGATGTCGGTGACGACCTTGCGGGCGTCGCCGAGCTGCTCGACCTTCTCGATCATCGGGAGCACGCGGGCCGGGGCGCCGCCGTGCAGCGGGCCCGACATGGCGCCGATGGCGCCGGACATGCTGGCCGCCACGTCCGCCCCGGTGGAGGCGATCACCCGCGCGGTGAAGGTGGAGGCGTTCATGCCGTGCTCGGCGGCGGAGACCCAGTAGGCGTCGATGGCCCGGACGTGCTGCGGGTCGGGCTCACCGCGCCAGCGGACCATGAACCGCTCGGTGATGGTCGCGGACTCGTCGATGCGGCGCTGCGGCACCATCGGCACGCCGACGCCGCGCGCGGACTGCGCGACGAACGACAGCGCCGTCACCGACACGCGGGCGAGGTCGGCGCGGGCCTCCTCGTCGGAGATGTCGAGCAGCGGCCGCATGCCGTAGGCGGTGGCGAGGGTGGGGAGGGCGCTCTGCACGTCCACCCGGACGTCGCCGGAGGTGACCGGGAGCAGGTGGGGGTCGGCGGGGGCCAGGCCGGGGGTGAAGCTGTCGTCCACCAGCAGGCCCCAGGCGTCGCCGAAGGAGACGCGGCCGACGAGTTCCTCGATGTCGACGCCCCGGTAGCGGAGGGCGCCGCCCTCCTTGTCCGGTTCGGCGATCTCGGTCTCGAAGGCCACGACCCCCTCGAGACCAGGTTTGAAGTCGGACATGTCGTCCTGCCTTTCGTCCCCAAGAGTGATAAGGCGGTGCCGTGCCATTGAACCCTGTCCGCCTTACTGACCAGTACCCAGGGGCCATGTGAGTTGCACAAGGCCCAGGTGAGAGGCTCTGACGCTGTGGATTCCGCAACGCCCGATCCCGCACGGCTCCGCAGATCCTACGAGGCGGGCGAATTGTCCGAGTCGGCGCTCCCCGCCGATCCGCTCGCGCTGTTCGCCGCGTGGTTCGCCGACGTGCACGCCGCCGGCCTCGCCGAGCCGAACGCGATGGTGCTCGCGACCGCGTCCGCCGACGCCGTCCCGAGCGCCCGGCTCGTGCTGCTCAAGGGGTACGGCCCGCAGGGTTTCCGGTTCTTCACGAACCTGATGTCCGACAAGGCGCGCGATCTCGCCGCGAACCCGCGCGCGGCGCTGGTGTTCCCCTGGCATCCGCTGTACCGGCAGGTGCGGGTCGCGGGTCCGGTGACCGAACTGTCGCGGGACGAGTCGGCCGCCTACTTCCGGACGCGCCCGTACGGGTCGCGGCTCGGCGCGTGGGCGAGCGAGCACCAGTCGGGCGTCATCCCCGGCCGGGAGGTGCTGGAGCGCGGCTACGCCGAGGCCGCCGCGCGCTGGCCGGATCCGGCCGCCGGGCAGCCGCCGGGGGCGCCGGACGGGGACGGCACCGACGTCGTCCCGCTGCCCGACTTCTGGGGCGGCTACCGCCTGGTCCCCGAGTCGATCGAGTTCTGGCAGGGCCGCCGGGACCGGCTGCACGACCGGATTCGTTACCGCCGCGAAGTATCTCCGGGGGGTGCGGAGGAGCCGGGGGAGTGGACGGCGGAGAGACTGTCCCCGTGACATCGGAACAGCAGCCACCCCCCGCCGACACTCCTGACACCGCCGAGCGCTCCGGCACGGGCGCGGCATCCGGAGAGGAGCCGGCGGAACCCGGGGAACCCGCGAAACCCGGCGAGCGGGCGGGGCCGGAGGAGCCCGCCGCGCCGCGGCCGGGCGCCCGCGGCAGGCTGCGGCGGCTGGCGATCGACGTCCGGCCGCTGCGGCGGCCGGAGTACCGGCGGCTGTGGCTCGGGCAGGGCGTGTCGTTCGTCGGGTTCCAGGTCACCGCCGTCGCCGTGCCCGTCCAGGTGTACGACATGACGCGGTCGTCGCTGTGGGTCGGCGTGCTCGGTTTCGTCAACCTCGTCCCGCTGATCGTGTTCGGGCTGTGGGGCGGCGCGATCGCCGACCACATGGACCGGCGCCGGCTGCTGTTCGCGTCGTCCTGCGTGATGTGGGCGGCGACGCTGCTGCTGCTCGTCCAGGCGCTGCTCGGCGTCGAGAGCCTCACCCTGATCATGGCGGTGGTGGCGGTCCAGGCGATGGGGTTCGCGGTGGCCTCGCCGACCCGCAGCGCGATCATCCCCCGGCTGGTGGACCGGGACCTCGTCCCGGCGGCCAACACCCTCAACTTCACCGCCAGCCAGTTCGGGATGCTGGCCGGGCCGCTGTTCGCCGGCGTGCTGCTCGCGCACTGGCACTACGCGGCGGCCTACGCGCTGGACGCCGTGCTGTTCACCGTCGTCCTCTACGCGGCGCTGCGGCTGCCGCCGATCCCGCCGCTCGGCGACGTCACCGGCTCGCCGGGCCTGCGGTCGGTGATCGACGGGCTGAGCTACCTGGCGACGCAGCCGGTGCTGCTGATGTCGTTCGTCGTGGACATCATCGCGATGGCGATCGCGATGCCGCGCGCCCTGTTCCCGGAGGTGGCGGAGACCCGGTTCGGTGGGGAGGGCGCGGTCGGCTGGCTGTTCGCCGCGATCGCGATCGGCGCGTTCCTCGGCGGGCTGTCGTCCGGCTGGATCGGGCGGGTGCACCGGCAGGGGTTCGCCCTCGTGGCCTCCATCGTGGTGTGGGGGCTGGCCGTGGCGGCGGCCGGGCTCGCCGGCTCGCTGTGGCTCGCGGTGGTGCTGCTCGCCGTGGGCGGCGCGGCCGACCTGGTGTCGGCGGTCTTCCGCCAGTCGATGCTCCAGACGTACGCGCCGGACAAGCTGCGCGGCCGGCTCCAGGGCGTGTTCACCGTGGTCGTCGCGGGCGGCCCCCGGCTCGGGGACGTGCGGGCGGGCGCGACCGCGAGCGTCGCCGGCGCCACGGCGTCCTGGGTGGGCGGCGGCCTGGCCTGCGCCGCGCTGGTGGTCGTCGCGGCGGTCGCCGTCCCGGCGCTCGTCCGCTACGACACCCGTACGGCCGAGGCGGTCACGGTCGAGCCCTGACCCCGCGGCCCGGCGGATGTGTGCGCTGCGGGCTCAGCCGAGCGCGGACGCGACGATCTTCAGATCGTCCAGGAGGCCCGCGTAGACGGCGTCGCGGTCCTCGGCGCGCAGCACGGCGGACGGGTGGATCGTCGCGAGCAGCCGCGTGTCGGCCTCCTCCGGCGGCGCCTCGCCGAGCTCGCGCCCGGCGGCCGGGGTGCCGATCGTCTCCAGGTCGGGCAGCGCCATCAGGCGCCCGCGCTGCTTCGTCACCCGGAACGACGAGCCGAGCAGCGCCTTGCCCGCCGTGGCGCCGAGCACGACGACGACGTCCGGTTCCAGGATCCGCAGCTCGGCCAGCAGCCAGGGGCGGCACGCGCGCATCTCCCCGGCGTTCGGCGTCTCGTGGATGCGCCGCTTCCCGGCCGCCTGCCGCTTGAACTTGAAGTGCTTGACGGCGTTGGTGACGTAGACGTCGCCGCGCTCGATCCCGGCCTCCTCCAGCGCCCGGTCGAGGACGCGTCCGGCGGGGCCGACGAACGGGCGGCCCTTGCGGTCCTCCTGGTCGCCGGGCTGCTCGCCGACGAGCACGACCCGCCCGCCCGGCGAGCCCTCGCCGAAGACGGTCCGAGTGGCGTCGGCGTAGAGGCCGCAGCCTCGGCAGCCGTCCGCCGCGCGGCGCAGGGCGCCGAGATCGCCGCGCTCCTCGGGCGTGCTGGGCAGGAACGGTTCCGCGTCCTGGGAAGGTTTCGCGTTCATCTTGCGTTCCCCTTACCCGGCTTCAGGGGGATATTCGCGGGGCCCGGCGGGGCCGTGCCCGAGCAAGTAGACTCCTGCCCATAAGACTGGAGGGAGCTGTGACCTCACACGGCCTTATCGATACCACGGAGATGTACCTCCGGACGGTTTTCGAGCTCGAAGAGGAGGGGATCATTCCCCTTCGCGCGCGCATCGCGGAGCGGCTCTCCCAGAGCGGCCCGACGGTGAGCCAGACGGTCGCGCGGATGGAGCGCGACGGCCTGCTCAGGGTCGAGGGCGATCGGCATCTCGCACTGACCGAAAGCGGTCGCGGTCTCGCCACGCGCGTCATGCGCAAGCACCGGCTGGCCGAGTGCCTGCTGGTCAACGTCATCGGCCTGCCCTGGGAGGACGTCCACATCGAGGCGTGCCGCTGGGAGCACGTGATGTCGGAGGACGTCGAGCGCCGCCTGGTCGCGCTGCTGGACAACCCGACCACCTGCCCGCACGGCAACCCGATCCCCGGTCTGGACGAACTCGGCGGCCACGGCGAGGACGGCGACCCCGCGCCGCTGTCGGTGATGACCGCCGTCGCGAGCCCCGGCGGCTCGGGCGCGGTGATCCGGCGGATCAGCGAGCAGGTGCAGAGCGACAGCGACCTGATGCTTAGACTCAAGCAGATAGGGATACAACCGGGACGAGAGGTGATTCTCCGGGCGACCGATGACGGGGTACGGGTGATCAGTGACGACGAGGACGAGGGGCCCGCGACAGAGCTGCCGCGCGACATCGCCGAACACGTCTTCGTCAGCAGGCGCTGACACGATCGGCGTGCGAGCACCGGTTCCGACGGTCTATACCGAAGATCTCCATACCATCGCGCCTTTCGGGCGTATCCCGGCGCCGGGTTCGTCGTTCAATACGACGAGACGAACTCATGCGCCGGCCGTACCGCCACGCCCGGTGAACAGCAGGCCGGGGACGGCGGCCGCCGGCAGGATCGGGATGGGGAGATGAACCACTGGGGGGAAGCGCCTGACGAGGCGCGTCTGCCACCCGAGACCGTCCTCGGCCAGATGGAGATGGCGGTCATCGTCTGCGACCGCTTCAGCAACGTCATCTACGGCAACGCGTTCGCGCGGCAGCTGTTCGGGTTCGGCGGCGACGAGATCATCGGGCACTCCATCCTGTCCCTGGGCATCGCCGAGGAGGACCACGAGCAGGCGACCGAGCTCGCCAAGCACGTCCTCAAGGGCGGCGTGTGGGAGGGCACCTTCTGCAACCTGCGCGCGGACGGCACCACCGTCTACACGCGGGCGCACGCGGTGCCGCTGCGGCACCCGTCCGGCGCGGTCGACGGCGTGGTCATCTTCGCGCGCGAGGCGCTCCGCTCCAACCAGCGCGAGCAGGAGCGCTACGGGCTGATGGAGCGGATCGGCGAGCGGCTCGCCGGGTCGCTGGAGCTGGAGAGCACCCTGCGCCGCGTCGCCGACACGCTCGTCCCGCAGTTCGCCGACCACTGCTTCATCGACCTCTACAGCGGCGACCGGCTGTACCGGCGGGTGTCGCGGCACGCCGGCGACTGGGAGCCGCCGCCCGGCACCTGGGCGGAGGTCGGCGAGCCGGTCTCCTACCCGCCCGGCCACTTCAGCGCCAAGGCGATGGACCGGCGCGACGCCGTCCTCGTCGAGGACATGATCCAGCACCGGTTCGCGGCGCCGACCGAGTCGTCCCGGCGGCTCGGCGTCGAGATGGGCATCACCTCGGTGATCTCCGCGCCGCTGCTGGTGCGCGGCGAGCTGCTCGGCGTGATGAGCCTCGCCTTGTCGAACCTGTCCAAGCGGCCCGACCCGCACTACGACGGTTTCGACCGCGACCTGCTCGGCGCGATCGCCAGCCGGGTCGCGCTGGCCGTCGACAACGCGCTGCTGTTCGAGGAGGAGCGCGACACCGCGCTCGCGTTCCAGAAGCACCTGCTGCCCGGCGACCGGCCGCCCCACTTGGACGGCCTGCAGATCGCCTGGCGGTACGAGCCGGCCCGGCCGCTGGAGTCGCACGGGCACGGCATCCAGACGCAGGTCGGCGGCGACTGGTACGACGTCATCCCGCTCTCGGCGGGTCGGGTCGGCCTCGTCATCGGCGACGTCGAGGGGCGCGGGGCGCGCGCCGCCGCCGTCATGGGCCAGCTGCGCGCCGCGCTGCGCGCCTTCGCGCAGGACGACAAGCCGCCCGCCGACATACTGCGCAAGCTGGACGAGTGGGTCCGCACGATGACGCGCCCGGAGCGGATGCGCTCGGGGTGGAACAGCGACGACCTCGTCCGGCCGCCGCTCGTGTCCTGCACCTACTTCGTGTACGACGCCTGGTCGCGGGTGCTGGAGTTCGCCAACGCCGGGCACGACCCGCCCCTGCTCGTCGTCGACGGCGAGGTCCGGGAGCTGGAGTTCGAGAGCGAGGGCGGCATGCTCGGCCTGCGCGCCCCCGGCATGGGCGGGGAGATCCTCTTCAACGAGGAGACGACCGAGCTGAAGCCGGGCTCGACGCTCGTGCTCTACACCGACGGCCTCATCGACCGGCGGCCCAAGGACGACGGCGACTACTACACCCGCGAGGAGTCGCGGGAGATGGTCCGCGCCGCCGTCGCGAAGGCCGCGGGCGGCGGCGTCGAGGCGGTCGCCAACGCCGCCTACGACGCGGTGCCCGGCGACATCGACGACGACGTCGCGATCGTGGTGATCCGCACCGCGGGCGACGAGCTGGGCGTGGCGGAGCGCAGCTTCACCGCCGAGCCGATCATGGTGTCGGAGGCGCGCCGGATGGCCGCCGACACCTTCGCGGACTGGGGGATGCTCGACGAGCAGGCCGAGCTCGCGTGCCTGCTGGTCTCCGAGGTCGTCACGAACGTCGTGCTGCACGCCACGACCACGCCGACGCCGCGCCGCGAGATGGTCGTCCCGGTCGCGGCCGGGCCGCCCGGCCGCGGCGGCGAGCCGCTCGGCGCGCCGCCGCCCGTCCAGTTCAACACCGAGTTCGGCGCCGGGCTGGAGGGCGACCCGTTCGAGGGCGGCGCGTTCGACGAGGACGACTGGAACCTCGGCGCCGACCTCGGCCGCCGCGAGCCGCCGACCAAGGAGTTCCGGCTCCGGCTGCGGCGCGGCCACGACATGGTGTGGGTCGAGGTGTTCGACTCCGACATGCGGCTGCCGCGCATCCGCAGCGCCGGCGAGACCGACGAGGGCGGCCGCGGCCTCTACCTGGTCGACCAGCTCGCCACCCGGTGGGGCGCCCGGCCCACGGCCGATGGCAAGGCCGTCTGGTTCGAGCTGCCGCTGACGCCGTAGCGATGCGCGCCTGGGTGGTGGAGCGGCCGTCCCCGATCGCGTCGGGGCCGCTGCACCGCGCCGACCGCGAGGTGCCCTCGCCCGGCCCGGGCGAGCTGCTGGTCCGGGTGCTGGCGTGCGGCGTCTGCCGCACCGACCTGCACGTCGCGGAGGGCGACCTGCCCGTCCACCTGCCGGGGGTGACGCCCGGCCACGAGATCGTCGGCGAGGTCGCCGACGCGGGCCCCGGCTGCCTGCACCGTCCCGGCGACCGGGTCGGGGTGGCGTGGCTGCGCGGGACGTGCGGCGCCTGCCGGTTCTGCCGCCGCGGCGCCGAGAACCTGTGCCCGGCGTCGGTCTACACCGGCTGGGACGCGCACGGCGGCTACGCCGAGTACGCGACGGCCGTCGACGCCTACACCTACGCGCTGCCGCCCGAGCTGGACGACGTCCGTGCCGCGCCGCTGCTGTGCGCGGGCATCATCGGCTACCGGGCGCTGCGCCGCGCGGCCCTGCCGCCGGGCGGGCGGCTCGGCATCTGGGGGTTCGGCGGCTCCGCGCACCTGGCCGCGCAGGTCGCCCTCGCCGAGGGTGCCGACGTGCAGGTCTTCACCCGCAGCCCGGCCGCGCGGGAGCTGGCCCGCGAGCTCGGGGCGTCCTGGGCGGGCGACTCCTTCGACACGGCGCCCGCTCTGCTCGACGCGGCGATCGTCTTCGCGCCGGCGGGGGAACTGGTGCCCGCCGCGCTGGAGCGCCTCGACCGGGGCGGGACGTGCGCGGTCGCCGGCATCCACCTCAGCGACATCCCGGTGCTCGACTACCAGCGGCACCTGTTCCAGGAGCGGCAGGTCCGGTCGGTGACGGCGAACACGCGCGCGGACGGGGAGGAGTTCCTGACGCTGGCCGCGCGGCTGGACGTCGCCGTCACGACGCACGCCTACGGGCTGGACGAGGCCGACCGTGCGCTGGCCGACCTCGCCGCCGACCGGTTCACGGGAGCGGCCGTCCTCGTTCCGTAGGGCTCAGACGCCGGCGGGGTCAGCGGATCGGTTCGGCGGCGACGTGCGCCCAGGTCTGGGTGAACCACAGCTCGCCGCCGATGACGCGCGGCTTCGCGCCGGTCTTGGGGCCGCCGTCCACCTCGTCGAGCAGGGCTTCGCGGATGCGGTCGGCCGCCGCTTCGTCGCGGGCGCCGGCGAGCCACGGCTCGATGGGGCGCTCCACGGTGAACACGTCCAGCCGGCGGATGCTGCCGCCCGCCGAGGTGATCATCTCGGTGAGCCGGGCGATGGACGGGGTGCCGGGGTGGTCGGGGTCGCGGAGCCGCTCGATGCGGTCGCGCTCGGGGCCGGCGAGGTTGCCGCGGACGAGGTCGGCGACGACGACCCGCCCGTCCGGGCTGCAGACCCGCAGCAGCTCGCGCAGCACGCCGTCGGGGTCGCCCAGGGTGTAGAGCGAGAACCGGGCGGTGACGAGGGAGAACGCGTTGTCGCGGTAGGGCAGCGCGGTGGCGTCCGCCTTGATCGTCGGACGGTCGGGGCCGGTCGGGTGGGGCCGGCGGTCCTCACGGGTCGCGGCGGCGGGGAGCGGGGCGCCGTCCGGCCGGTCGTCCGGGCCGCCGTCGCCGGTGATGCGGACGGGGCCGGTGCCGAACTCGACCGTGGACATCCGCCCGGACGAGCCGGGGCGCGCCGGGGGCTCGGGCATCGCGTCGACCGCGGTGACGTGCGCCACCCGGGGGGCGAGCGCGGCGGGCATCGGGCCGCGGCCCCGCGCGACGTCCAGGCAGACGTCGTCGCGGCCGGGTTCGACGAACTCCAGCAGGCGCCTCAGATGCGGGGCGATCGTGCCGCCGCTGCGCTGGACGGCGGGCGCCGGTTGCGGCACTGGTGCACTCCCTCGGCTCGGGCCGGCTCCCCTGGTCGGGTTTCGCCGGGCGGGGCGTGAAGCCGGGTTTCGTCAGATATGACTCACCGCCGGGGGTGGAAGTTCGCACCGCCGCCGGAGATTTCCGCGCCCCGGATCATCCGCGCAGGTGCTGCCCGTACAGCGAGAGCACGACCAGGACGAACACGATGATCACGGAGACGCGGGTGGGCATGGGGACGCGCATCCGCACCGCGGCCCAGCGCACGCAGAACGCGGCGAGCAGCGACACGACGACGAGGGCGATGATGCCTTCCATGGGTCACCTTCCAAGCGCGGGGGAGTGCCGCCTCACAGCACGATAGACGTGTAAGGAACTGCTTACCCGGCTGATCGGCGACCGGAGCGGAGCGCCAGCGGAGTGGAGGGCGCTGATCAGCCGATTTTCGGGGGGTTGGGGGGTCGTCCCCCCAGTGGGTGTTCAGTTCTGCCGCGTGCTGGTACCGCTAATCTCGCCTTTGTGGCAGATGTGAAGGAAGTAGACGGCCGGGAGAAGCTCGACGCCATGGCGACCAACCTGGCGCGCGGGCGGGTCGCCCTCGGGATCGCGGCGTTCGCCGCGCCGAAACTGACCGTGAAGCTGATGGGCATGGGCGGCGGCGCCGACCCGGGCCGCGACTACATGGTGCGGATGTTCGCCGCGCGGGAGATCGCCCTCGGCGCCGGCTACCTGCTCAGCGACGACTCCGGGCGCAGGCTGTGGGCGCGGCTCGGGCTCGCGGTCGACTCGCTCGACGTCGTCAACGGGCTGAAGACGCGCAAGGCGCTCCCGCTGTGGGTCACCGCGGGGGCCGTGGGCGTCGCCGGCGCCGCCGCCGGGATCGGCGCCGCGAAGGTCGGCACCGACCTGGTGCGCTGAACCGGTGCGCTGAGATCGTGCGCCGATAGCACGCGCTGACGTTCGGTCCGGGGCCGGGTGATCCTGTCCGGCCCCTGGGTAGATGTCCCCCGCACGCGGATCTCGGCGGGGGGCGGGGCATGACGACGGCGGCGGAAGAGGCGCGGGACGAGCGGGCCATGCCCAAGGGCCGCGACCTCTATGTGATCCTCGGCGCCCTCATGCTCGCCATGCTGCTCGCGGCGCTCGACCAGACGATCGTGTCGACGGCGCTGCCGACGATCGTCAGCGACCTCGGCGGGCTCAACCACCTGTCCTGGGTCGTGACGGCGTACCTGCTCGCCTCGACGGCCTCGACGCCGCTGTGGGGCAAGCTCGGCGACCAGTACGGGCGCAAGCGGCTGTTCCAGACGTCCATCGTCATCTTCCTGATCGGCTCGGCGCTGTGCGGCCTGTCCCGGGACATGTTCGAGCTGATCGTGTTCCGCGCCATCCAGGGGCTCGGCGGCGGCGGGCTGATGGTGCTCGTCGTCGCGATCGTCGGGGACGTGGTGCCGCCCCGCGAGCGCGGCCGGTACCAGGGGCTGTTCGGCGCTGTCTTCGGCGTGTCCAGCGTGTGCGGGCCGCTGCTCGGCGGCTGGTTCGTCGACAACCTGTCGTGGCGCTGGGTGTTCTACATCAACATCCCCATCGGCATTGTCGCGCTGATCGTGATCGCCGCCGTCCTGCACGCGACGGGGGAGCGGGAGCGGCACCGCATCGACTACCTCGGGACGCTGCTCATCGTCGGCTGGGCGGTCGGGCTCGTGCTGATGACCACCTGGGGCGGCACGCAGTACGCCTGGTCGTCCGCACCGATCATCGGCCTCGCCGTCGGGTCGGTGGCGCTGATCGTGGTGTGGCTGCTGGTGGAGCGGCGCGCCGCCGAGCCGATCATGCCGCCGGCGCTGCTGGCGAACCCGGTGTTCGCCCTGGGCGCGGCGATCAGCTTCGCGGTCGGCTTCGCCATGTTCGGCGCGCTGACGTTCCTGCCGATCTTCCTGCAGGTGGTGCACGGGGTGTCGCCGACGCTGTCGGGGGTCTACCTGCTGCCGATGATGCTCGGCATGCTGGTCAGCTCGATCGGCTCCGGGCAGCTGATCACCCACTTCGGCCGCTACAAGATCTATCCGGTGGTCGGCACGCCGCTCATCGCGCTGGCGCTGTGGCTGTGCTCGGGGCTGAGCGAGACCTCGTCCACGCTGTCGATGAGCCTGCGGTTCGCGCTGCTCGGCTTCGGGCTGGGCCTGGTGCTGCAGGTGCTCGTCATCGCCGTCCAGAACGCGGTGTCTTACCAGGACCTGGGGTCGGCCACGTCCGGGGTCACGTTCTTCCGGCAGATCGGCGGGTCGTTCGGCGTCGCGGTGTTCGGGTCGATCTTCAGCAACCAGCTCGCCACGCACGTCGGCGGCCTGGCGCGGATCCTGCCGCCGGGGTTCGACCCTGCGGCCGTGCAGGGGAACCCCCAGCTGCTCGACCGGTTCCCAGGCGAGGTCAAGCAGGCCGTCCTGCACGCCTACGCGCAGTCGATCGACTCGGTGTTCCTTTGGGCCGTGCCCGTGGCGTCTGTCGCGTTCGTGCTGACGTGGTTCTTGCGCGAGGTCCCGCTGCGGGCGACGTCGCAGACGCGCGACTACGGCGAAGGGTTCGGTGCGGCGCCGACCGTCCGTTCGTCCAGGCACGAGATAGAGCGCGCCTTGAGCGAACTCATGCGCAAGGACCCGAAGGCTGCCGAACTCTACGACCGGCTGGCCCTGCTCTGCGGGGTGGACCTGCCGGCGGGCAGCGTATGGGCGCTGTGCCGCATCGCCAAGGACGGCACCGTCGGACGGCAGGAGCTCGCGGAGCGCGCCGGGGTCACCATCGAGCTCGGACGCCCGTACGTCGACCGGCTGGTCGCCGCCGGGTACGTCGAGCGGAGCGACACGACCCTCTCCATCACCACATCCGGCCAGGCCGTCGCCGAGCGCCTCTTCGACGCCCGCCGCGCCGGCCTCGCCCGGCACGTGGACGGCTGGGAGCCCGAGGAGCATCCGGAGCTGGCCGACCTGCTGACGAGGCTGGCTCACGCGTCCGTCGGCGACGACGAGGACGGCGAGATCCTGCGCCGCCCGCCCGCCGCCGCCGTCCGCGAGAGCTAGCCCAGCGGCGGCGCGGGGGCCGGAGACTCAGCTCACATGGCGTTGCGCCATGATGGATGTAATCTCATACTGACTAACCGAATCTCACTCGGTTTCGGGACGGAACCCCACAACTTGGAGGCGCAGTGGCCGAGGCGTACATCGTCGGCGCGGTCCGTACCCCCGTCGGTACCAAGAAGGGCGCCCTGAAGGACGTCCACCCCGCCGACCTCGGGGCCCACGTGCTCAAGGAGCTCGTGAACCGCACCGGCGTCGACCCTTCCGCGGTCGAGGACAACATCATGGGCTGCGTCATGCAGGTCGGCCCGCAGGCCCTCGACGTCGCGCGCACCGCGTGGCTGTCGGCCGGGCTGCCGGACACCGTGCCCGGCGTGACCATCGACCGCCAGTGCGGGTCGTCCCAGCAGGCGATCCACTTCGCCGCGCAGGGCGTCCTGTCCGGCACCCAGGACCTGGTCGTCGCCTCCGGCGTCGAGCAGATGGCCAAGGTGCCGATGGGCTCCAGCATCGTCCAGGGGATGGACTTCCCGTACGGCGAGGGCTGGGCCGAGCGGTACGGCATGCAGGAGATCTCCCAGTTCCGCGGCGCGGAGCTGATGTCGGAGAAGTGGGGCTTCACCCGCGAGGACCTGGAGAAGTTCGCGCTGGAGAGCCACCAGCGCGCCGCCAAGGCCATCGAGGCCGGCTACTTCGACCGGGAGATCGCGCCGCTCGCCGGCCTGTCCAAGGACGAGGGCGCCCGCCCCGACACCACGCTGGAGAAGATGGCGGGCCTGAAGGTCCTGCGCGAGGGCGGCGTCATCACCGCGGCCGTCGCCTCGCAGATCTCCATCGGCGCGTCCGCGCTGCTCATCGCGTCCGAGGAGGCCGTCAAGCGGCACAACCTGACGCCGCGCGCCCGCATCCACACCCTCGCGGTGTGCGGCTCCGACCCGGTCTACATGCTGACCGGCCCGATCCCGGCGACCGAGAAGGCCCTCGCCAAGTCCGGCCTGAAGATCGACGACATCGACGTCTTCGAGGTCAACGAGGCGTTCGCCCCGGTCCCGATGGCGTGGGCGGCCGACACCGGCGCCTCGCTGGAGAAGACCAACCCCAACGGCGGCGCCATCGCGCTCGGCCACCCGCTCGGCGCCACCGGCGGCGTGCTGATGACCAAGCTCCTGCACGAGCTGGAGCGCACCGGCGGCCGCTACGGCCTGCAGACCATGTGCGAGGGCGGCGGCCAGGCCAACGCCACGATCATCGAGCGTCTCTGACGCCACCGCCGAGCGTCCGCGACGATCTCGCCGCATAGTCTGCCCCTGGAGCCCCGCTCCGGGGGCGGACGCCGTTTCCGACCGGGATGAGGGGCATGTACGAGACGATCATCTACACGGTGGACGAGCGGATCGCACGGATCACGCTGAACCGGCCGGAGGCGCGCAACTCGCTCAGCGATCAGATGATCGACGAGCTGCTCGACGCGTTCGACCGGGCCAAGGCGGACTCCGGCGTCCGGGTGATCGTCCTCACGGGCGCCGGCGACCGGGCCTTCTGCGCGGGCGCCGACCTCGGCGGCCTCGGGCGGGCCCAGGCGGACGGCCGCTCGGTCGCCGACGCCTCCGCCGTGCGCGAGAGCGCCCCGTTCCGGCTGTTCACGGCGTTCCCGAAGCTCGGCAAGCCGATCATCGCGCGGCTCGCCGGGCACGCCGTCGCGGGCGGCCTCGGCCTCGCCGCCGCCTGCGACCTGGTGATCGCCGCCGACGACGTGAAGCTCGCCACCCCCGAGGTCAACGTCGGGCTCTGGCCCATGATGATCATGGCGATCATCAACCGGAACGTCGCGCCCAAGCACGCGTTCAAGCTCTATTACACCGGCGCCCGCGTCACCGCCGCCGAGGGCCGCGAGATCGGCCTGGTCACCGAGGTCGTCCCGCGCGCCGAACTGGACGCCCGGGTGGACGAGCTGGCCCGCACCATCGCGTCCAAGAGCCCCCTCGGCCTGCGCCGCGGCCGCGACGCCTTCTTCGCGATCGAAGGCCGCCCGCTGGAGGACCAGGTGGCCCACCTGCTGGGCGAGCTGGTCGAGCTGGCCGCCACGGAGGACGCCAAGGAGGGCATCACGGCCTTCCTGGAGAACCGCTCCCCGGACTTCCAGGGCCGCTGACCGCCCGGAACACCGGAGACCGCCGACTGTCGGAGGCGGTGCCTAGGGTCGCCTCCCATGGATCTTCGACTTTCGGGACGGCGGGCACTGGTCACGGCGAGCAGCGGCGGCATCGGGGCGGCGGTGGCCGGGCGGCTGGCCGCCGAGGGCTGCGCGGTGCTGGTGCACGGCCGGGACGAGGCGCGCGCGACGGAGGTCGCGGACGCCGTGCGCGCCGCCGGCGGCGAGGCCGGGGTGGCGCTGGGCGACCTCACCGACGACGCGGCCGCCGCCGAGGTGGCCGAGAAGGCCCGGCAGTGGGGCGCGGACATCCTCGTCAACAACGCCGGGCCGGTCGCCGAGCACGACTGGGACACCGCCGACCCCGCGGTCTGGCTCGACACCGTCAACGGCAACGTCGTCTCGGCGGTGCGGCTGATCCGCGTCCTCACGCCGCCGATGCGCGAGCGCGGCTGGGGGCGCGTGATCAACGTCGGGAGCCGCCTGGCGACCGCGCCGCAGCCGAACCTGGTCGACTACTCCGCCGCGAAGGCCGCCGTGGTCAACATGACCGCCAGCCTCGCCAAGCATCTCGCCGGGTCCGGCGTCACGGCGAACACCGTCAGCCCCGGCGTGGTCGTCACCGCGGGCATGCGGCGGCTGTTCGAGGACCGGGCGGCGGCGCAGGGCCGTCCCGCGCCGTGGGAGGAGCTGGAGCCGGAGATCCTCGCCGGCTATGCGGCCAACCCCAGCGGGCGGTTCGGCACCGAGGACGATATCGCCGCAGCCGTCGCCTTCCTCGCCAGCCCGCTGGCCGGCTACGTCAACGGCATCGACCTGCGCGTGGACGGCGGTATCACCGGCGTCCCGTAGGCGCCGCCGGCTGTCCGGGTGTGGCAGCGAGCTTGCCCCGCTCTTGATCACTCCCCGAGACTGGGAGACCGCCCCCCGAAGGAGAGCGTCCGAGCGTGCGTCGTCCCAAGCTTCCCGGCCTCCGCACCGTCGCGGGCCGAGTCCTGGCCCTGTCCGCCCTGGCGCTGGTGGCGCTCGGCGTCCTGGTCGCCGTGCTGACCGCCGGGGCCGGGCACGCCCGCGACGGGCTCCAGGCGCTCGGCCACCGGGAGGGCCCCATGGTCGTCGCCACCAGCGACATGTACCTCGCCCTCAGCGACATGGACGCGCACGTCACGAACGTGCTGCTGACCGGCGGCGAGGACGGCTGGCTGTGCGACCCCGAGGACGCGGCCGCCGCCTGCGAGCGGAGCGGGGAGCGGCAGGCGTACGACATCCGCCGCGAGGACGCGCAGCGGGCCGCGCTGCAGGCGGCCCTGCTCGCGCGGGACGAGCCGGGGCGGCAGCAGACCGTCCAGTCGGTGCTGGACGGCCTGCACACCTACGACCAGCACGTCCGGGCGGCGATGGAGGCCGGGCGGCGGCGGGCGGCCCCGACCGCCGCGCTGCCGCCGGACGGCGTCCGGCAGTACCGGGCGGCGACCGAGCTGATGACGCGGGACCTGCTGCCGAAGGCGTACAACCTCACGCTGGACGGCGCGGCGGACGTCGACACCGCCTACCGGGACGAGCACGCCGCCGTCGGCGCGGGCCGGTACCTGGTCCTCGGCGCCGGGGTCGCGCTGCTCGCCGCGCTGGGCGCCCTCCAGGTGTACTTGGCGCGGCGGTTCCGGCGGCTGCTGAGCCTGCCGCTCGCCGCCGCGCTCGCCGGGGCGCTGGTGCTGACGGTGTCGGGCGCGTCCTTGATGGCCACGGAGGCCGACCACCTGCGGGCGGCGAAGACGGCGGGCTTCGACCCCGTCCTCACCCTCACGCGCGCCCGTGCGATCGGGAAGGGCCTCGACACCGACCGGGCCCGCCAGCTCCTGGACCCGGACCAGGCCGACCGCTACGACCAGATGTACCTGGAGAAGTCCCAGACGATCCTCTACATCGGCGGCGCGACGAGCCTCGCCGCCTACTACCGCGAACTGGACGAACGCCTGGCCGGCACCAAGCGGACCGTCGACTTCGGCGGGTTCTACGGCACCCGCGCACGCACCGCCGCCGACACCCGCGCGCTCCTGGACAGCTACCGCAAGTACCAGGACCACGACCGGACCGTCCGGACCCTCGCCGAGAGTGGGCAGCGCGCCGCCGCCGTCCGCGCGCACCTGGACCCGCGGTGGACGCCCCTGCCCCACCCCGTGTTCCGGGCGCACGACCAGGAGCTGGACGCCCGGATCAGCCACCACGACTTCCTCCGCACCCGCCGTGTGGCCGACGGCGACCGGGCCGTGGAGCCGTGGGACTGGCTGCCGCCCATCGCGGCGCTGGCCCTCGCCGCCCTGATCGCGGCCGGCGTCTGGCCGCGCCTGTCGGAATACCGCTGACACCGAGAGACGGGAGCCCTCCGTGCACGCCGCCCGCAGCACGCTCACCCTCGCCGCCACGACCGCCCTGGCCGGGCTGGCCGTGCTGATCCTGGCGGCGACCGTGGTGGCGGCGCCGCTGGTGGGCGGCGCCGACGAGCAGCCGTCCATCACCGACCGGGACACCCTGGTCATCGGGGTCAACGACGACCGGCCCGGCCTTTCCCTGAGGGCCGGCGACGGCACGCTGAAGGGCTTCGACATCGATGTCGCGACCTACGTGGCCGGACGGCTGGGCGTCGCGCCGAAGGACCTGACCTTCAAGCCGCTGTCCTCCCAGCGGAACGAGCGGGAGAGAGCGCTGAGCGACGGCAAGGTCGACATGGTGATCGCGACGTACTCCATCACGCCCGAACGCAAGGCCGAGGTCACCTTCGCCGGGCCGTACTACGTCGCGCACCAGGACATCCTCGTCCGGCAGGGGGACCGCTCCATCAGCGGCGTGCGCGACCTGCGCGGCAAGCGGCTCTGCTGGGTCGATGGGTCCAACTCCTGGCGCCGGGTGACCGAGGAGCGCAAGGTTCCCGCCGTGCTCGATCCGAAGCCCGCGCCCTCCTACGCCAAGTGCGTCGAACAGTTGGCGGACGGAAAGCTGGACGCCGTCTCCACCGACGACCTGATCCTCGCCGGGTACGCGGCCGTGCCCGGCTCCGGCGTCACCGTGGTCAATGCGCCGTTCTCCGACGAGCGCTACGGCATCGGCCTGCGCAAGGGCGACGTGAACGGCTGCCGCGAGGTCAATCGGATCCTGACCGGCATGTACCAGAACGGCGCCGCCGAGACCCTCCTCGACCAGTGGTTCTCCACCTCCGGCCTCGACATCGCCATCACCGTCCCCCAGTTCGAGGGCTGCTCCTGAGAGCGCCGTCGCGATGACCGATCCCGGCCCCGACCCGCGGTTCGGGGAGCTGAGCGAGGCCGAGCGAGGGCTTCTTGAAGCCGTCGCCACCGGCGCGTGGGCCGACGTCCGAGACGGCGGGACGGACGCCGACCGGCGGGTGCGCGCCGCCCTGCTGGCCGAGCTGCTGACGGGCGAGCGGGCACCGGAGGGACGGCGGCCGAGGGCCCTGAAGCTGCGCGGCGCGCGCATCGCCGGTGCGCTCGACCTGGAGGCGACCGAGCTGAGGTGCCCGCTGCTGCTGGACGACTGCCGCTTCGACGAGCCGCTCGTCCTCAGTGAGGCGACCGCGCCGTCCGTGCGGCTGCCCGGATGCCGCGTCCCCGCGCTCCTCGCCGACCAACTGCGGACCGCCGGGAACCTGGAGCTGAACCGAGGCTTCACGGCCGAGCGGATCCATATCGCGGGCGCCGACATCGGTGGGACGCTCGATCTGAGCGATGCCGTCCTGCGCGCCCCAGGCACCCCTGCCCTGGCCGCCGATGGGCTCACGGTCGCGCGAGACATGGCCTGCCGGGGCCTCACCGTCCATGGCGAGGTGCACCTGCGCGGGGCCGCGATCGACGGCACCTTGTCCTTGGACGGAGCCCACTTGGACGCGCCCGGCGCCGCCGCGCTGGCCGCCGCCCGCCTCACGGTCGGCCACGACGCCTTCTGCAGCGACCTGTCCGCGAACGGGGAAGTGAGGCTCCCCGGGGCGCGCATCGGCGGCAGGCTCGATCTGACCCGCGCGCGCCTGGCCAATCCGGGTGCCGCCGCGCTCACCGCCGACCGCCTCGCCGTCGATGACGGTGTGCTGGCCGAGGGCCTGACGTCCGACGGGGAGATCCGGCTCACCGGCGCCCGCGTCGGCGGGACGCTGGTCCTGGCCGCCGCCCACCTGTCCAACCCGGGCGCGCGGGCGCTGAACGGCGAAGGGCTCGTCGTCGACCAGGACGTCCACGCGACCGGCGGCTTCCGGGCCGAGGGCGAGGTCCAGCTCGTCCGCGCCCGGATCGGCGGCGCGCTGAACCTCGACGACGCCGTCCTCGCCAACCCCGGCGACCAGGCGCTGACCGCCGACGCGCTCACCATCGAGCAGTCCGTGTACGGCCGGCGCTTGTCGGCCGAGGGGGAGGTCCGCCTCGTCGGGGCCAGGGTCGGCGGAGTGGCCGACTTCGGCGGAGCGCGGCTCAGCAACCCGGAACGCCGCGCGCTGTACGCGGTGCGGCTCAGCGTCGACGGTGACCTGATGTGCCGCAGAGGGTTCACCGCCGAAGGCGGGCTCCAGCTCTCCGGCGCGCGCGTGGGCGGCCACATCGAACTGACCGACGCCGTCCTCACCAGGCCCCGCCGCCAGGCGCTCGACCTGGGCTTCGCGACGGCGCAGGCGCTCATCCTCCTGCCCCGGCAGGCCCCCGAGGGGCTCATCAACCTCACCGGCACCCAGGTCGGAATCTACGAGGACGACCACCGGACATGGCCCGCCACCCTCCTGCTGCAGGGCTTCACCTACGACACCCTGACCGGCGACGCGGACGTCCGGTCGCGGCTGCGCTGGGCGTCCCGCCACCGCGGCGGCTACACCCCGGAGATCTACGACCAGCTCGCCGCCGCCTACCGGCGCACCGGCCACGAGGCGTCCGCCCGGCAGGTCGCCATCGCCAAGCAGTGGCAGCGCCGCACGGTGCTGAGGGCGCCCGGCAAGCTGGCGAACTGGCTGCTGTACCTGACCGTCGGCTACGGCTACCGGACCTGGCTCGCCGCCGTCTGGCTGGCCGCCCTCCTCGTGCTCGGCACCCAGGTCTTCGCCCCCGACCAGATGACGAAGACCGCGACGACCGCGCCGTCCTTCAGCGCCCTCGGCTACACCCTCGACGTGCTGCTGCCCATCGGAGACCTCGGCCAGCAGAAGGCATGGCAGCCCGGCGGTGCCGCCCAGTACTGGTCGTGGGCCTTCATCGCGGCCGGCTGGATCCTGGGCACCGCCGTGGTCGCGGGCCTGACCGGCGTCCTCAAACGCAACTGACGCGGAAGGCCCGCCCGGAAAAGCACAGGAAAGACGGGACCGGCCGTGGGTAGGGTCGCGTTCATGATCTTCGGACCGGCCGTGGACGTCCGCCCCCTGTTCCCGCGCGAGCGGCAGGCCATGCTCGACCTGCTCCGGGCCCTGACCCCGGCCGAGTGGGCCGCGCCGACGGTGTGCCCCGGCTGGGACGTCCATGACGTCGTCGGCCATGTCCTCAACGACTACATGCGCCGCCTGTCGGGCAGCCGCGACGGGTACGGCGGCGCGGTGTTCGCCGACGACGAGACGCTTCCCTCCCACCTGGCGCGCACCAACGACGAGTTCGTCCGGGCGTCCCGGCAGCTGAGCCCGCAGCTGATGATCGAGCTGCTGGACCACCTCGGACCGCGGCTCGACGCCATGTGGGCGACCCGAGACCTCCAGGCCGCCGCCGACCTGAACGTCTCCTGGGCCGCCGACGACGTCGGCAGCCCCGCCTGGCTGGACATCGGCCGCGAGTACACCGAGTTCTGGGTCCACCAGCAGCAGGTGCGCGACGCCGTCTCCGCTCCGGGCGCCGTAGAACCCGACCTCATGGCCCCGGTGCTGGACATATTCGCGCGGGGCCTGCCGCACGCCCTGCGAATGCACGACCGCCCCGAAGGCTGCACGGCTCACCTGGAAGTGACCGGCCCGGCGGGCGGACGGTGGACCGCGGCCCGGCAGGACGGACGATGGCGGATGGCCGAGCCCCACGGTGAGCCGTCCGCACACGTCTCCATGGACCAGGACGCCTTCTGGCGCCTGGCGACCCGAGGCATCACCGTGGAGCAGGCTCGCGAGCGCTCGACGGCGTCCGGCGACGCCGACCTCACCGCGTCCATCACGGCCCTGCTCGCGGTCATCGCCTAACCGGCCTTGGGGGTACGCATGCGCATCGGTGTGATCGGGCTGAGCAGAGGGCTGCACCTGGCGGGCTGGGCCCGGCGGCTCGGCATGGACGTGGTGGCCGCCTGCGACCGCGACGCCGCAAAGCGGGAGGCGGCCCGCCCAGACCTGCCCGGTGCGGTCCTCACCGAGCACTGGGAGGAACTGCTGGAGCATCGGGTGGACGGGATCGTCCTGGCCAACGACTTCGACGAGCACGCGCCGCTGGCCATCGCGTTCCTGGAGCGGGACGTGCACGTGCTGTCCGAGTGCGCGGCCTGCGTGAGCGAGGACGAGGGGCGGCGCCTTGTCGCGGCGGCCGAGCGGTCGGCGGCCACCTACTCCTTCGCCGAGAACTTCGTCGAGCACCCGCATGTCCGCCTGATCCGGCAGGCCGTCGAGGGCGGGGAACTGGGCCGGGTCAGCCTGATCGAGGCCGACTACCTGCACGGCATGGCGCCGGACGCCGTCACCGGGCTCATCGGCGATCCCGCGAGCTGGCGCAGCCGCATCGCCGCGACGGCGTACTGCACGCACACCGTGTCACCGGTGCTGGCCGTCACGGACGCCTGGCCCGTGGAGGTGGCGGCGTTCTCCGCGGACGAGGCCAACCCGCGCGACGCCGTCGTCATGACCGTCCGGCTGTCGACCGGTGCGCTGGCCATCACCCGCCACGGCTTCCTCCAGGGCGAGCCCGACAGCCACTGGAGCTGGTTGTCCGTCCGGGGCACGCGGGCGTTGGCCGAGTCCGTGCGGTCGGCGGGTGAACGCTCGTGGTCCGTCCGCGTCCGCGCGGAGGGCTGGACCAGAGGCACCGCCGCCGCGCACGAAGAGGAGCGGGTGCCGCAGCCCTTCGTCCTGAACGGCCAAGAGGTAGAGCGGCACGACGAGGGGACGGTACGCATCCTCCAGGGCTTCAAGGCGACCGTGGAGCGCGGTGAGCCCCCGCTGGTCCCCGTGCGGCCCGCAGTTGCCGCCTCCCTGGTCGGCGTCGCCGGCGCGGAGTCCCTGAAGAACGGCTCGCGACCGATGCCGGTCCCGGACTTCTCCCCGGAGTGACGACCGCGCTGAACGAAACCGCTACGCCTCGTCCTGCACTGGGTAACAGAAATCGCCGCTCTTGATGGACAGGACCAGCCGCTACAGAGCGGCCCGTCCGAACAAGAGGACGCGCCCGTCGGTCGTACTCCCGCGGTGACGTGGCAAGCCTCGGACCCGACGCTCCACGGCAGCGCCCATCCGGGCTCGACCAGACCGTATCCGGCGGCCGTGGTGCGGATCACTCGGGCGCGCGTTCGCGCCAGCCGATCCGCCGGCCGGTCAGCCGGAACAACGCGGTGGCCAGGAGCAGGTAGCCCGGACGAGCAGGACGGCGTCCGGCGTGGTCCGTTCGGCCGACCACCCCGCGTCGCGATCCTCTCCGAACAGCGTCACGCGGTTGACGGTCAGGAACGTCAGGTGCAGACCGATCGCACTCCACAGCGAGCCCGTGGTGATCCTGGCGGTGAGCAGCGCGGTCCCGAAGAACGTCAGCAGGATCAGGTACGACACGGCGTCCTCGCCGGGCGGAGCCAGCCCCGGCCGAGCGACCGGCCCCCCGAGCAACGCCGACACAGCCGCCTGAACGACGCCGGCGGCCCCGGGCGTGACCAGAAACAGTGCCAGCGTGCCGAAGAACGCCGCCCTCCGCCGGAACCGCGCGTTGAGGGTGCGGTACGCGTAGCCACGCAGGGTCAGCTCCTCCGGTAGCGCCTCCAACGCCAGCGCGATCACCGCGTTCAACGCGATGTAGGCGACAAGCCGGGGCCAGTCGAGCGCCCCCCAGCGAACCCAGCCCGTGACGGTGCCCAGCCCGAACATCACCGCGGCCGACCCCGCGCTGATCAACACGCCGGAGGTGAACGCGCGCATGCTCTCGGCGCGACCGGTCAGGCCCAGCCCGGCCAGGGGGAGCCGGTCGACGCGGCACCGCAGGAACACGATCAGCGGCACGGCGATGGCGCAGCACACCACGGCGGTCAGCACCTGCCGCCCGGTGCCGTCGAGCGCCAGACGCTCGTGTGCGATGTCACCCATCGCGCCCGCCGGGCCCAGTGCCAGGGCCTTCACGAGCATGCCGAGCACGGCCCGTCCGATCACACCGGGGGCGGAGCGCAGGGGGACGGGCTGCTGCTGCCGCTGGACGCCCAGACCCGCACGGCCAACGAGGTATGGGTCGCGTTCCTGTCAAGGTCGCTGGTGGACGCGGGCGCACGCCAACTCAGCGCCGAGGGCGACCGGTACTTGGCCGACCTGTTCCGCACCACCCTGCGCCACCTCGCCGAGGCGGGCCACCTCGCCCCCGCCGCCGACGTCGACCTGGAGGCCGACCGCCTGCGCGCCCTGTTCGACGGCCTCTGCCTGCAATCCGTCACCGCGCCCGACCGAATGCCTCCCGACCGCGTCCGCGCAATCTACGAACAGCACCTGAGCACCCTGATCCACCCCACCGCGCAGGGGAACGCCCCTAGGGGTTGCTGAATCTCATCAACACGACAGCCCGACGATCAGGGGCGTCGCCCGAACTCATCGACAAACGCTGCCGCTACAGGCGTACGAAACCACCCTCCTGCAGGGGCGAGGTTGGTCCGCATGTAGATGTTGTTTTGGGGGGACGGATGGCGAGGTTCGCTGCGGCAGTGAGCGGCCGAAAAAGCGGAAAAGCCTCCTCCGGAGAGGGGGCTTGCTTGCCGGGGGGACGGCTAGCGGTCGAGTTCGCCGGTCTTGATGCGGCCAAGGAGCCCGGCCATGGCGTCCCGTCCGAACTGGAGGACGGGGCCGTGGGGTTCGGTGCTGTCGCGGACGCCCACCATGGGGTTCAGGTCGGCCAGTTCGACGCAGGTGCCGCCCTCCTGGCTGCTGTAGCTGCTCTTGCGCCAGGTGGGGTGTGGTTCGTTGCCAGCCCGCGTCCGCCAAGACCCACGCCCCCTCGCATACCAATAACAAGATCCTTCTCAAACACGCACTGAAGGGGCCGGTGTTCGGTGTCGATCGCAGCGTCTAGTTTTCTTGCCCGTGCTCGAGGTAGCGGGTGGTGCTGTCGTGGTGGGCAGCGTGGGCATGGACGAGGCGGCGGGCCAGGCGGGGGATCGTCAGGTCGTGGATCTGGGTGATGTCGTGGAAGCGGTAGCCGACGAGTTCGTCCGGGTCGAGGCGGATGGCGTTGAGGTGCTCAGGGGTAAGGGTGCCGCCGTCGAAGAGGAAGAGGACCTTGTCGCCTTCGCTGTCGTTCGGGGCCCAGTCGGCGACCAGGAGCCGGCCGATCGGTGGACTGATGCCGAGTTCTTCGGTGACTTCGCGCGCCGCGGCTTGGCGGGGAGTCTCGCCGTGTTCGACGTAGCCGCCGGGGATGTCGCGGTAGTCCTTGTACGAGGGGTCGACCAGCATGACGCGGTCGTGGTCGTCGAAGAAGAGGACACCTGCTGCCGCGCGGGCGCGGGTGAAACTCGCTGCCGGGTCATCAGTCACAGCAGTGAGGGTAGGAGATCGAGCTAGATGATGTTCATGCGGCGGGCGAGATCAGCCAGAGGGCGGCTGCGTCGGCCGGTGGTGGTGTCGCGGAGCTGGTGGACGAGCTGGCGGCTCATGACGTGGGCGTGGACCTGTTCGGCGGCGCGGCGTTCGGCGATGAGGAGTTCGCCAATGGCCTCGTCGATCTTGTTGCGGGCGCGGTAGGCGTTGACGACTTCGAGGCTGTGCCGGACGGCGCGCTCGGCGGGCAGGCCCGCGGTGTCGATCCCTGGGATGAGGTCGAGTGCGGTGGGGACGTCGCCGAGCGCCATGGCGGTGGTGACGCGGTGGATGCGCACGTTGGTGGGGCCGAAGGCGGTCCACAGGTGGTTGGCGTCGGCACCGAGCTCTTCGGCGATCCGTTCGGCACGAGCGAGGTAGTCACTGGCGACGGAGCGGTTGCCGGCTCGGGCGGCTGCGACGGCGCCGGGGAGCAGCAGAGTGCCGTGGATTGACAGCAGTGTGGGTGAGCGGTGCGCGTGCTGGCGTTCGAGGTATCCGGATGCGGTCTGGGCCATGGCGGCGGCTTCGTCGAGGCGGCCCTGGGACTGCAGGGCATGGATGACCGAGCGGAACAGGGATCCGATGACGGTGGGATCGGCGGTGCGTTCGGCCACAGTGAGTCCGCGTTGGGCGGCGATCCAGGCGAGGTCGGTCTCGCCGAGTTTGGTGAGGATCATCGCCGCGGATTGGTTGGCCAGCGCGGCGAGCCGGTCCGCTTCGGGCTGATGCTGAGCCTCTGCCTCTCGGGTGGCGAGGTGGGTTTGGGCGAGCAGTGCCGGCAATCGGCCCAGCATCTGTGCGTAGCGCGATTGCTGGTAGGCGGTCATTACCTCGGCGACGTCCCGGCGAAGGAAGTCCAGGCGAGGCGCCTCTGGCTCCGCGTCCAGGGCGGCCAGCAGCGGCGATAGCTGCCGGTAGTCGGTGAGCGCGGAGCGGACCGGACCGACGTCGAGGGCGGACGGCTCTGCGCGGGGTGGCCTGCTCGGCTGTGGACCGATGATGTCGAAGACCGAGATGCGCAGGGCGTCGGCGAGGGCTCGTATGACCGAGAGCCGGTCCAGTGGTGCGCGGTCGTTCTCGATCTTGCTGAGCCAGTCCTCGGTGCGTCCGACCAGGCCGGCCAGGACCTCTTGCGGGATGCCGCGGCGGACGCGGTGCCAGGCCACGCGTTGCCCGGGTGACAGGTCTTGCCAGTGATCGCTCATCACGGATCTCCGCCGAGTGACCCCGGATTTTCTTTCCGGGTGGTGGCCCTTCAGCGGTTCTAACTTCTTGGCGATCGTGCCGCAACAGGTTCGGCCAAGGGCGACTTCGGAGGTGGGCACCGTGACGATGACCATGCTGTGGCCCGCCATCACATCGGTTGGTGATGCTGCCCGTCTGGTGCACACGGCCGGGAAGTACGTCGGCGATGTCCTACGTAAACGAGCGCAGAGATCGTTCAGTCGGCCCCTTGCGGCTCACCGCGCTGAGGGCTCGGTGCCAGAGCTTGCCGACGGTGAGAAGCCGTTGGTGTCGGTGGTCGTCTCGGTGCGCGGGAACGCGAACGCGCTGCAAGGCTTGTTGACCGCACTGGCACAACAGAGCTTCGTCGGAAGCAGGTCTGCCGGCCTCGAAGTAGTCGTCGTGGACAACAGCCAGCGGGGCCATTGCGAGGGCCCCGCGTTGGCGGCCTGCTCGTGGCCGTTCCCTGTGCGGGTGTTCCACGAACCGCGGCCGGGTTTGAGCCGGGGACGCAACCGCGGCATCCAGGCTTCGCGGGGCCGTTACGTGGTGCTGACCGATGCCGACATCCGTCCGCGCCCAGGCTGGCTGCAGGCGCTTGTGGCGGCGGCCGGCCAGCATGACGCCGCAGTCGTGGGCGGTCGGACGGTGACGTCCTATCCCGAGGGGACGGCGCTCACGATGGGCTGGGTTGCGGCCCGTCCGCTTGCCGAATGCCACGGCCCGCTGGACTGGCCCGAGAAGCCGAGCGACTACGGCTGGCCGTATTGGATCGTCGGCGCGAACCTCCTCGTCAACCGGCACGTATTTGCCCAGCTCGGGCTCCTGCGTACCGACCTGGGGCGTCGCGGTCGGCTGCCACTCGATTGCGAGGACCTGGAGTTCGCCGATCGGGTGTGGCAGGCGGGCCTTCGCGTGGTGATCGAGCCGAAGGCGGTTGTGGACCACCCGGTGGGCCGCGCACAGACACGTCCGGGGTGGTTCGTCCTTCAGGGCGCCTGCCACGGGCTCTGTGTTGCCCGCATGCGCACGACCGTGCGTGTCCCAGCGCCCGCTATCCGTGCGGGGTTCTCCGACATCGTCGACGTCCTGGCGCTGCTTGCAGCTGCCTGGGCCTTCCTGGACGACGTGCAGCTTGTGGTGGCGCTTCGCGACGCCGCCCGGATCTGCACCTATCACCTCGAACGCGTCCGGCTCGGACTTACCAGCCGGACGCTGCTCCCACTCAGCTCCACCGATCCGGAGGGATGCACATGAACGTGATCATCGGCACCGGCCTGCCGCCCGCCGACCATGCGCTCGAAGTGGTCGAGCGCAAAGGCGCTGGGCACCCCGACACGCTGGCCGATGGCGTGGCCGAAGCTGTCTCGCGATCCTACAGCCGCTACTGCCTGGACGAGTTCGGCGCGATCTTGCACCACAACGCCGACAAGACCGCGCTGCTCGGCGGCGCCGCGGACGTCCGGTTCGGCCACGGCGAACTGACAGCGCCGATCACCGCGCTGGTCAACGGCCGCTTCACCGCAGCGCTCGGCGACGCCGCCATTCCGGTTGAGGCGATCATTGAGGCGGCGGTCCGCGAGTACCTGGCGGACGCGCTCCCGCGTTTGGACGTCACCCGTGACCTGGTGTTGCGGCCCCGAGTGACCCAGGCGTCCAGCCCGGGCGCGGTGCTGGGCGAGACCGACGCCCAGCAGGCAGGGCGGCGGTTCTGGTTCGCGCCCAGGAGCCTAGACGACCTCGCTGAGCGGACGAGGTTGTTCGCCAACGACACCTCCGCCGGCGTCGGCTACGCACCGTCCGGGATCGCCGAGCAGGTCGCGATCGCCGTCGAGGCGGAGCTGACCGGCTCCCAGCAGGCCTGTCCGCAGCCGTGGCTGGGGACCGACGTCAAGATCATGGTGGTGCGGCACGGCAACCAGGTTCATGTGACTGCGTGCGTGCCGCAGATCGCCGAGTACACCCCTGATCTGTCTACCTACGTCGGACGGCGCGCGCGGCTACGCGAGTTGATCGCCGAGATCGCGGAGGAGACCGCCCCGCACTGCGTTATCGAGGCTGCCGTCAACACCCGCGACAACGATGAGCGGCAGGAGCTGTACCTGACGGCGATCGGCTCGTCGCTGGAATCGGGTGACGAGGGCGTGGTCGGCCGCGGCAACCGGACCAACGGAGTGATCTCGATGCTGCGCCCTTGGTCCGCCGAAGGGGTGTCGGGCAAAAACCCCGTCTATCACGTCGGCAAGCTCTACAACCTCGCTGCCCAGCAGGCCGCCGAACGCCTCCACGCCGAAACCGGCCGAACGGTCGCGGTGGCCCTGGTATCGCAGTCCGGCCGCGATCTCGACGACCCATGGCAAACGGTCGTGCAGACCTCCAGCGAGGAGCCGCTGAGCGAACCGCTCGTCCGCAAAGTGATCGCCGAAGTCGTGACCGACCTGGACTCGCTGCGTGCCCGGCTGCTGGTCGGCGACCTCGCGACGGCTTGAGCGGAGGCAGGCCAACCATGCTCATCCACAATGCAGAACCACTCACTTTCCCGGCGTGCCTGAACCCGGCGACCGTGAGCGGCCTTTCGTTCGAGCAGGTCGCTCGGCTGGCCGCCGCTAGCGGGATCACTATGATCGAGGCATCGATCCAGCAGGTCGTGGCGTACGGGCCGACCCGGGCCGCCGACCTGCTCGACGAACTCGGCATCCGGGTCGCAGCCGCGTGCGGACTTCTGCCGGACGGTCCCGTGCTGCCCCATCCGCTTCTCATCAACTCACCCACCTTTGTGGACGCGGTGGACGGTCTGGAGACCCGGCTGGAAGTGTTTGGTGCGATCGGCTGCCGGGTTGCCACGATCGTGCTCAACCCGCGGACCGACCTGGACGGCCCTTTCGCCCACGACCTCGCCGTCGAACGGCTTGGGATGCTCGGTGCTGCCTGCGCGGAGCACGGGCTGACGCTCGCCGTCGAGTTGGTCGGCGTCCAGGCCGGCCTCCCGCCATCCCTGGACGGGCGTAGTCCGTTCATCACCGGCCTACAGGGGCTCGTGCAGCTTCTCGACGCCGTGGGCGGCGGCACTGCGGCGGCACTGGGGGTGTGCGTGGATTCGTTCCACTGGGCGGCGGCTGGCGCCGACTCCGTGCAGCTGACCGGCCTCGTGCCGTCGAGAATCGCGCACGTCCAGGTCGCCGACACGCCCGCCGCCGTGACGCCCGAATGCTGGACCGACGAGATGCGGCTGTTCCCCGGCGACGGCGCCCTGCCCTGGCCGGAATTCCTTCACGCACTGACCGACGCCGGATACGCCGGGCCGTTGTCGGTTGAGCTGTTCAACCCCTCGCTGCGCCGGCTGCCGGATCACCTGATCGCTCAGCGTGCCCTGAGTGCGGTCACTGACGTTCAGGGCAGGCCATGAAACCCACGCCGGACGGACACCGGGACGCCACTGTGAAGCGGCGGGCGTGGCGGGTCGCGGTGGTCGGATGCGGCGGCGCCGCGTACGGCATTCACCTGCCCGTCCTATCCGCCCTTCCGGCCGTGGAGATCGCGGCCGTCTACGACCGGGAGATCGGACGCGCCGAACAGGCCGTCTCCCAATTCGGGGGTCGAGTGGCTGCGAGCACCGCCGAGCTGATCGAGGGCGCCGATCTGCTCGCCGTACTCACCGGTGTCCACGAACCCTGGATCGAGCTGGCTCTCGCCGTCGGCGTCCATGTGTTCACCGAGAAGCCGGTGAGCCTGGACCTCGACTGCACGCGCCAGCTCCGCCGCCAGGCCGACGCCGCCGGTCTGCTGCTGGAAGTGGGCGTCGTCCGGGCATTCGACAGCGCTGTTGCGGAGCTCAGGCGCGAGCTACCCGAGCACGAGCTTCGAGGCGGCTGGATGGTCAAGGCCGACGGGCACGACGCGGCCGCACGCCGACCCTTTCTCCCACCGGGCGTGTCGCCCTACACCTTCGGCACCGACCGGGAACCGCAGACTCCCGCGGTACTCGGTCCAGCCGGTGGACGCGCCTTGAAGATCTTGCTGTGGCAGGGATACCACCTCCTGACCACCATGGCGCTGACCGTCCCGAACGCCCGGCCTGTCTCCTGCACCCTCAGCCAGGACCGCACCACCGTCCACGGCATCGTCCGTGCGCCGAACGAGGCAACGATCGCGTGCACGATCGGGTCGGCTTCTTCCGGCGTCCACCTCGATCACGTAACGCTCACCGGCTCGGACACGACCCTCACTGCCGAATTCCCGCCCCCATACGGGCCAGCAGATAGAGGAACCTTGTTCGCCCACGGTGCGCGGCGACGACTGCTCCCTGCCCGAGGCGACGACCTCCCCGCACGGCAAATGTGGTCGGCCATCGTCGACCGCCTCACCGCGCATAGCCGACAACGAGCAATTCCCACAGGCACGGGTCACATCGCCGAGGCCGTCGAACAGCTCGCCTACGGCCTGGCCCGCTTCACCACCGTGAACGGACCCGCATCGAGCACCGGAGAGTCCGTCCCCCTGAACTCGGAGCAACCATGAACGACACCAAACCATGGCGTGTGGGGATCGTCGGAGCCGGTCGAATCGTCCGCACCGGGCATCTACCGGCCTACGCCCAAGGCCGTGTCCCAGTCAGGGCGATCTGCAGCCAGACCCGGACTACGGCCACCCACCTGGCCCAGCAGTTCAGAACCGAGTTTCCCGGCCTCCGCGTGCACGACAGCGTGCGGGAGTTGGCCGCCGACCCGGACGTCGAGCTGATCGACATCGCTACCCGGCCCGACGGCCGCCTGGACCTGATCCGCGAGCTACTGCCCTACGGCAAACCGCTCCTGGTGCAGAAGCCGATCGCCTACAACCCCGACGAGGCGAACACCATTGCCCGAGAGGCGGCCGACGCAGGCGTCCAAATCGCGGTCAACCAGAACCTGCGCTGGGCGCCGGCCCATCGTCGGCTCCTCAGCTGGATCCGCGCCGGCGAACTCGGAAACCTGGCTCACCTGGCGCACGTCCACCACTTCAACGAGGACATCGACACCTGGTTCACGCGCCACCCCGGCTACCTGTTTCTCGACCACGGACTGCACTACCTCGATCTCGCACGCCAGATCGCTGGCACAGAGCCGGTCGCCGTCTCCGCCCGAGCTGGCTGCCTTCCCCGCCAGACCGCCCAGTGTCCGCTCTCCTACAGCATCATGCTCGCGTTCGACAGCCCGTTGGTCGCCTCGCTCACCCTGCACAACCAGACACGCGCTCCGCAGGCCTGGTCGAGCTCCTGGTACGTCAACGGAGACAAGGCCGACGCCACTGCTACCTACGCCACCGCAACCCTGCACACCGCCTCCGGCTCCGTCACCCATGCCCCCAGCGGCGAGTGGGTACCCGATGGCGTCCTCGGTGCCTACACCGCCTTCACCGCGGCTTTGGACGACGCAACGCTGCCCGAGCACGACCTGGCGGACCATCTGCGGACGCTCGCCCTGGCTTCCGCCGCGCTCGTATCGGCGAACGACCAAGGTGCCTGGCAGGACGTCCCTCCGACGTATGTGAGGAGCGGGCGATGACAGGACCGACGATCCTCGCGATCGAGGGGCCTCCCGGCGCTGGCAAGACGACACTGCTCGGCGCCCTCGTCCCCGCCCTCCTGGACCGAGCCCTGTTCTTCCCGGAGCCCAACATCAAGGCCCGCCCCGTAGGTTCCACCAGACCGCAGATAACCACCGCGTCCGAAACGCTCTGGTACCTACGGCAGGAGAAGTGCCGCGCCCAGGCCCTACGCCGAACCGGCAGCACGGCGCAGCACGCCGACCCGCTCACGGACGCCCATATGGTCGTGTGCGACCGCAATCACCTGGGGGTCCTGGCCTACACCTGGGCCGCGCGCAGAAGCGACGGCCTCCCCTACGCCAAAGCCGTCGCCTACTACCAGCGACACATCGCCCCGCTCTACACCGAAGCCGACCAGCGAACGGTGATCCTCCAGGTGAGCGTCGGCGCAAGCCTCGAACGCCGCGGCGGCCTCCCAAGCCACCCACGTTGGCGGCAGTGGTACGACCGCGGCCTGCTGGAGCGACTGGCCGAGTTCTACATCGACAAAGCGCCTGCGCTGTGCCCGCACCCGCCACTCATCATCCAGACCGATCCACTCACTCCGGAAACCGTTCTCTCCCTCGTCGCTGAAGAACTCAGCACTCACGGAGCCACTCTTCACGTCACCCCGACCGCCGCTCCACCTCAGCCGGCTGTGGATGACCGATTCACCGATCAGCACGCCGCGCTCGGCGGCACCGCTGCGCTCGGCGAGCCCATCACCGCCGCCTTCGCCTACCGCGGCGGCCTCATGCAGATGTTCCAGCTCGCCAGCCTCTTCCGCTCCGACGGCCACACCCGCCTGTGGGACCCCTACCAGGTCCTCGAATCCCACACCGCCGACCTCCACGAACACCGACTCATGGGAGTGCCCTCATGACCAGCAGCCGCCCATGCGTGCTCGGCATCAACTTCGGCCACGACGGCGGCGCGGCACTCCTCACCCCTGACTGCATGGTGGCCATCGGCGAGGAACGGCTGAACCGCCACCGCTACAGCAACGGATGGCTCAACGCCGTCATGTACTGCCTGCGCGCCACCAACCTCGCTCTGGCCGACGTCGACCTCATCGTCGCCAGCTCCTACGGCCGCACTCCCGCCAAGCCGGCCGACACCGGATTCGACCTCCTCGGCATCCCCCTGGGACGAATCACCACCGTCGACCACCACCTGTCACACGCCTACACCGCCTTCTGCCTCAGCCCCTACCAGCGGGCCACGATCCTGGTCACCGACGGCGGCGGCAACAACACCGACACCGAAACCTTCTACATCGCCGACTCCGACGGCATCACCCGGCTCGGCGGCAACGACACCGGCCGCCCCAGAGCAGGCGGGATCGGCCCCACCTACGAGGCCTTCACTGAATACCTGGGCTGGTCACCCCAAGAAGCCGGGAAGACGATGGCGCTTGCCTCCTACGGAGATCCACGCACGTACACGGTCCCGCTGTTCGACCTCGACGGCACCCAGGTCCACAGCCGGCTCACCTCCACCCACGCCACCGGCGTCGCCGACCTAGCCGCGCGCACGAACTCCGACTTCGGCCCACCAGACAGCAAGGGACACGACCAGCGAGGCATCAACGCCGCCGCCTACCTCCAACACCACACAGAACAGGTCCTCACCGAACTGGCGGAGAAGCTCATCGCCACAACGGGCATCGGCAACCTCTGCCTCGCCGGCGGCGTCGCCCTGAACTGCGTCGCCAACGACCGCCTCCGCCGCCTACCTTCCGTCACCGGCCTCTTCATCCCGCCGCCGGCGTCCGACCGCGGCCAAGCCCTCGGCTGCGCCCTGTACGGACTGCACCGCCTCACCGGCGAACTCCCACGCTGCCCCTTGACCGACGACTCATTCGGACGCACCTACGACGACTACGACATCGAGCTCGCCCTCAAACGCGACCCACGCTCCGGCCTCGTCGAGCGAACCGTCGCTCCCTTCACCTGGCGGCGCGACGATGACATTGCCGCCACTGCGGCCCAGCTGCTCGCCGACGGCAAACTCATCGGCTGGTTTCAAGGTGGCAGCGAACTCGGGCCCCGCGCGCTCGGCCACCGGTCCATCCTCGCCGACCCTCGCAGCACGCAGGGCCGAGACGCGCTCAACCATCGCATCAAGCACCGCGAGCCCTTCCGTCCGTTCGCCCCGGCGATCCTCGAAGACGATGGCTCCGACTGGTTCGACCTCGACGGCACCCGATCGCCGTTCATGCTTCTCGCCCCGACCGTCCAACCGGAGCACGCCAAGCTCATTCCAGGAGTCGTACACATCGACGGCACCGCACGTGTTCAAACCGTCGATTCGAACGCCAATCAGCGCTTCGCATCCCTGATCGACAACTTCGGGACGATCACCGGAGTGCCCATCGTACTGAACACCTCCTTCAACGACCGCGAACCCATCGTCGAAACCCCGGCCGACGCCCTAGCCACCTTCCAAGACACCGACCTGGACGCCCTGTGCATCGGCGACTTCCTCGTCGAAAAGCTGCGCTGACCAGCCGTAAGAGGGAGTCGATCGCCGAGGGTCTGCCACCATGGAATCCATGACGGAAGCCCGGACACGCGACGCTGCCCGCGTGATCGTCATCGACGAGGACGACCGCGTACTCCTCTTGCGCTACGACGAAGGCCACATCTTCTGGGCTGTCCCCGGAGGGGCTCTGGAGCCCGGCGAGACCCACGCCGCCGCGGCCGTCCGGGAGATGCACGAGGAACTCGGCCTTGAGCAAGCCCCCATCGGACCCCAACTCGCCACCCGCACGTCGACTCACCTGGTCTTCGGCGAGCAGGTCAAGCAGGTCGAAAAGTACTTCATCGTCCGCGTCCATTCACAGCATGTCCGCCCAGCCGAAGCCACCCAGACCGACAACATCCGCGCCTGGCGGTGGTGGGAGCTGGACGAGCTCACCCATACCGAGCAGACCGTCTACCCGATCGGCCTTGCCGCTCTCATCGCTCGCTATCTAACGGAAGGAACACCGGTTGATCCGGTCTCGCTTCCGGCTTAGATGTTGTGCTTTCGGGGGACGGATGGCGAGGGTTCGCTGTGCCACTGAGCGGCCGAAAAAGCGGAAAAGCCCCCTCCGGAGAGGGGGCTTGCTTGCCGGGGGGACGGCTAGCGGTCGAGTTCGCCGGTCTTGATGCGGTTGAGCAGCCCAGCTATGGCGTCCCGTCCGAACTGGAGGACGGGGCCGTGTGGGTCGGTGCTGTCGCGGATGCCGAGAGCGGCTTCCAGATCGGCCATCTCGACGCACTGACCGCCCTCTTGAGTGCTGTGGCTGCTCTTGCGCCAGGTTGCGCGCCTCGTGTCGTTCACAAGCCCTCCATCACCTCGCGGATCAGAGCTTCCGAGGCCGTGTCGGTCAAGGCGACGTTGCTGATCATGTCCCACAGCCGCCGGATCTGCTCAACTTTTGAGCTTAGTTCGAACACGTGCCCGTTGCCCCCCGCCCCCTCCACGTAGGCGAGATCGGCACAATCTTTGCTGCTCAAGAGGGTGAAGCCGCTCGCAGGGTAGACGGGTGAATTGAGGGGTGCGATCAGAATGCTGATGTTGGGCTCCTGGCGTAGTTCCAAGAGCCGGCTGAGCTGGTCCTTCGTTATGTCTCTGGTACCTACCACGTTCCTGATCGCAGTTTCCATGAGCAGGACGACGACCCACGGTGGGTCCTTCCTCGCCAGTACTTCTTGGCGGGCCATGCGACTTGCTACAGCCCGGTCCAAATCATGAGCCTGTTGCCCCGGACGTAGAACTTCGCGCGCGTAGTCCTCCGTCTGCAGAAGGCCGGAGACCACGAGGTGGTCATAGACGCGGACGGCGTTGGCGGTGCTCTCCAGGTCGGCGTAGGGGCGGAAGAAGACGGGGATGCCCTCCTTGGCGGCGAGGGGCTGGAGCTCCCGGAAGGTCTCGTCGGTGCCGAAGTGGGCGTCGAGGAGTTCGGCGAGCTGCGGGGACGGGGCCTGGGCGGCGGTCTCGACCTTCGAGATCGTGTCGTGGGAGTAGCCGACCGCCTCCGCGAGCTGGGCTTGGGAAAGTCCGGCTTTGTCCCGAAACTTGCGGAGCTTTGCCCCGAAAAGTGCGGCCGTCGACTCGGTCGGGTCGAGTCGCTTCCGATTCACCATGAGTTGACCTCCGGAAGTATCGAGTGGGGTAAAGCTCGTCCCACTTCCGACCATAACCAGAAGCTCCCACGATGTGTAGCAGATTGCACACATCGAGTGATGGGAGTGGTGGGGGAAATGATCTTCGGGCGGGCGCGGCGGAGAGGCGGGTTCGACGAAACGGTCTGTTCAGTTCGAGTGGAAAGGACGGCGGTCGGGCCGTGGGCGATGCGGCGGGGGTTCCTGGCCGAGCCGGAGGTCGTCCAGGAGGGGCGGCTGATCGTCGAGTCGCAGGCGCTCCAGTGGGGGGTGGCGGAGGAGACCGTACAGAACGCCGTCCTGGTGGCTTCTGAGCTGCTCACCAACGCCGTGCGCGCCACGCGCCACCGGCCGGTGTCGTTGCGGCTGGCGCTGGCCGAGGACGGCCTTCGGGTGGAGGTCTGGGACACGTCGCCGGTTCATCCAAAAGGGGCCGTGCCGGACCTCTCGATGCCGGAAACGCCGGTGCCGGACGATGCTCCCGACCCGGGCGGCTGGGGTTTGGGCATTGTCGAATTCCTCTCCGAGGAGCACGGGGTCCGCGCGGAGTTCGAGGGGAAGACCGTGTGGGCGCGCCTGAAAACGGAGTTCCGCCCGCCGGTGTGAAGGTGAGCTTCGCCCGGACCGGGGAAGGGGGCCGGTGTGGGGGACTGGTATACGCGGGAGATCGCGGACACCGGGCGGCTCCGGCTGGCCTGTTTCCTGGTGGCGTTCATCGCCGGATTCCTGTTCATCCGGTTCAGCGTGCGGATGATCCGGCGGCAGGTGCGGTGGTGGCCGGGCAACGTCACGCCGGGCGGGCGGCATATCCACCATGTCGTCTTCGGCCTGGTTTTCATGTGTGTGGGTGGTGTGGGCGGGCTCGCCGTCAAGGACGGATCATCCGGGTGGGCGGCGGCGGCCGCCGCCGTGTTCGGGGTCGGGACGGCGCTGGTGCTGGACGAGTTCGCGCTCGTCCTGCACCTGGAGGACGTCTACTGGAGCGAGCAGGGCCGCCTGTCGGTCGAGGTCGTGTTCATCACGATCGCGCTGTGCGGGCTGATGCTGCTGGGCCTGCGGCCCCTCGGCCTGGACGACGTGGCGGGCGACGGCCTGTGGGCGATCGCGGCCATCATCGTGTTCGACATGCTGGTGGCCTTGGTCGCCCTCCTCAAGGGCAAGGTCTGGACGGGCTTGATCGGGCTGTTCATCGGCGTGGTCGCGCTGGTCGGGGCCGTCCGGCTGGCCCGTCCCGACTCGCCGTGGGCGCGGCGGAGGTACCGGCCGGGGTCGCGCAAGGAGCGGCGCGCCGTCAAGCGCGAGCGCCGGTACCGGCGGCCCGTGCAGCGGCTCGGCGACCGGCTCAGCGACCTGATCGCCGGTCGCCCGTCGATCAGGTCGTAGCTCAGTGCGGGTACTGGCGGGGCGGGCGGGAGCGGACCTCGTCCCGGAAGTCTTTGATGATCGAGGCGATCTGGCGCATGAGCCGGGTGCCCTCAAGACGGTCGAGGTAGAGGGAGCGGCGGGCCAGGCCGTCGAGGTCAACGGCGTAGTACATCGCCATGAGCGGGTTGATGAACAGTTCGCTGCCGCGCGTCCTGGTCGTGACGTGGACGTCGCCGAACCGGCCCTGGACGGCGGCGGCGATCGAGCCGTTCACGATGCTCGGGTGGGCGGGCGTCGCCGCCTGCGCGTACTCGACCGCGTCCAGGTAGAGCGCCGCCTCGCGGCTGTCGCGGGGGATGGACAGGGCGCCCAGGTAGGAGCCGTCGGCGGTCAGGGCGGCCAGGTTCTCCAGCACGAGCGCGTGGCTGACGCCGTGGTAGGCGTCGACGCCGAAGCCCAGGGACACGACGATCTTCTCGGGGACGTCCAGGCCGTGGACGGCGGCGAGGCTCGCCATGTCCTCCTCCGGGGTGCCGAGGCCGGCCTCGTCGCCGCGCATGAAGATGTCGGTGCCGCCGTCCACGAGGACGATCGCGTCCAGGCCGAGGTGGTCGACCAGGTACCGGTACGCCGCGCGGAGCGGTTCGACGCCGACCTTCGGGAACGCGTAGACGGTGGACGGCAGGCCGTGGAGGGCGAGCCACCGCGCGAGCGCGCCCTCGGGGAAGTAGTCGTCGCGGCCGGGGGTCTCGGGGGTCACGGCGGCGACGTCCACCTCCAGCCAGGTGTCGGACGGAAGGCCGTACAGCGCGCTGAACGAGAGGTTGGCCAGGTGGACGTCCTTCCCGTCCTGCATGAGGGCGAGGGCCAAGGGGAGACCCGCGTAGACGTCGAAGCCGCCGCCCGCGCCCGCGACGAGGACGCTGCGGGCCTTCTTCAGGCGTGCGAACAGCGGGGGTTCCTGGAGGGAGAACACCAGGCGACGGTAAGGCATCGCGGTGGAAGATGATCGAGGTTTTTCGCCGGATCGCGAACTCTCGCGGGGGGTGTGGACGTCTGACCATGTGGTGGCCGTGGTCATCGGGGGACTACGGCCACCACCAAGCGCCCCGGGGTTCAGCAGTTTTCTAGCGAGGAACCCCGGCCCTTCAGGGCCGGGAGGAAAGCTTCCCTCGTGTGCGGCGCGTTAGCGCCGACTGGTCTAGCCAGTGGATGGCTAGACCAGTCGTTGCTGGTTCTCGATGTATTCGGCGATGACCGACAGTGGTGCGCCGCCGCAGGACGCGGCGAAGTAGGACGGGGACCAGAAATGGTCGCCCCACAGGTATTTGCGGATGTGGCCGGGGAACTCCTGGCGGAGCCTGCGGGCCGACACGCCCTTGAGCGAGCCGACCAGTCGGGACAGGGCGATCTTGGGCGGGTAGTGCACGAGCAGGTGCACGTGGTCGGTCTCGCCGTTGAACTCGCACAGTTCGGCACCGAAGTCGCCGCACACGTCCCGCATGATCTCCTCGCAGCGGCACAGGATCTCGTCGGTGAACGGTCCACGCCGGCACTTCGGTGTGAAGACCAAGTGCGCATGCAGGGTGCAGACGACGCTGCGGCCCCTGCGGACATCGGGATTCGGCTCCCAGCGAGGTGACATAGACCAATGATACGGTCACGGGCGTGAAGATTGTTGTGCAGGTCAAGCTGCTGCCGGACGCCGCACAGGCCCCGGCACTCGAGCGCACCCTGCGCACGGTCAACGAATGCGCGAACCGGGTCTCGGCCGCCTCATTCGAGACCTACGGGCTCAAGGGATCGGTCAAGGCCCTGCGGTCGATGACCTACGGCGATCTCAAGGCCGACGGCCTGGGCGCGCAGGCCGCGCAGCACGTCATCAAACGCGTGGCCGACGCCTACACCACGCTGCGGGCCGGCATCCGGGCAGGCAACCTCGGCGGCGAGAGCTCCAGACGACGCCGTAAAGCCGTGTCGAAGCCGATCACCTTTCGCGCCGGCGCCGCGCACACCTACGACGACCGCTGCCTGTCGTGGAACTACGACGCCCAGACCGTGTCCATCTGGACGATGGACGGGCGTCTAAAGCACGTCCGCTTCGCCTGCTCGCCCACAGCGCTCAAGCGGCTCACCCAATGCCGCCAAGGCGAATCGGACCTGGTGCTGCGGGACGGCAGGTGGTTCCTGATCGCCACATGCGATGTCCCCGAGGACGAGCAATACGAACCCAAAGACTGGATCGGGGTGGACCGGGGCATCAACAACCTGGCCACCACCAGCGACGGTGACAACCACTCCGGGCGGCGCCTGGACCGCTACCGGCGCTGGCAGGCCCGCAAGAAAGCCGAGATCCAAGCCAAGAAGACGCGCTCGGCCAAGCAACTGCTTAAAAAGCGCGCACGCCGGGAATCCCGGCACGCCGCCCACACCAACCACAAGGTCTCCAAGACTGTCGTTGCTGTCGCCCAACGCACCGGACGCGGCATCGCCCTGGAACAGCTTCAGGGCATCCGCGAGCGGGTCACGGTTCGACGCGACCAGCGAGCGCGGCAGTCCTCCTGGCCCTTCCACCAACTCGGCGAATTCATCGCCTACAAGGCCCGCCGCGCCGGTGTGCCCTTCATCGAGGTGGACCCGGCCTACACCTCGCAGCGCTGCCCGCGCTGCGGGCACACCGCGAGGAACAACCGGCCCTCGCGAGACCACTTCCAATGTCGTCGGTGCGGCCTCGCTGGGCCGGCCGACCACGTCGCCGGGGTCAACGTGCGCGACCGCGCACGCTCGGCGTGGGTATTCGTCAACATGCCCCCACCGATCCCCGCCTGAGCAGGGACCGGCGATGTGACCCGTGACCGCCCCGCCGTACAGGGCAGTCGGGAGCATAAGCGGAGCCTTTCTGGACTGAGTCAACAAGCTCGGTCCTTCAGGGCCGAGTAGTTGACTACGGGGACGGGCCGCCGAACATCTCGCTGAGGCGCGGCGCCAGGTCGTGGTCGCCGCGCAGTTCGAGGCGGCCGTCCATGAGGAGCGTCGCCGGGTTGGCGTCGCCGGCGAGGATCCGCAGGAAGTCCGCCGTCTTCACCGTGAGGGTGAGGGCCGGGTCGTCGGCCGGGCCGGGACGAGCGCGGGCCCTGGACTTGCCGAGCACGAGCGTCCAGGTGGTGCGGGTCAGGCGGAACTCCAGCTCTCCCGTGAAGCCGCCTGCCGCGGACGGGTCGTAGGCGCGTGCCATGCCCGCGAAGAAGAGGCGCTGCGCGCTCGGGCCGAAGCGGCGCTCGATCTGCTCGTCGGTCCGGCCGTGGACGAGCCGGTAGAAGCCCTGGCGGAACCGGCGGCGGCTCGCGGCGCGGATGTCCTCGCGGACCGGGCGGCGGGAGCGGTCGGCGCGAGCGACCTCCGCGTCCTCGTCGATGCGGTAGCCGGCCGGCGCCGTCCGGGCCGGGGCGCGGCGGGCGAGCGCGGCCTCGACGGCGGGGGCGAGGCGTTCGGCCTTGGCGGCCTCGCGCTCCTCGCGGCCCTCGGTGAAGTGCGGCAGGACGGCCGTCCCGAACAGTTCGAGCGACTCGCAGATGTGCTCGTGCTCGTTCGGCCCCGACTGCAGGACGAACGCGATCTGGTCGACGCCCGCCGCCTCGTACCGCCGGATCAGGTCGATGACCTGCTCGGGCGTGCCGACGGCGCCGCGCAGCGAGCCGATGTTGACGTTGAGGTTCCCGGCGCCGGCGAGGACCCGCTCGCGGGAGAGGCCGCGGGCGTCGCGGTGGGCCTGGAACTCCTCCCACACGTTCGTCCGGCCCGGGTCGTGCGGTGTGGGGCCGTAGTAGTGCGCGAGGGCGTACGCGAAGAAGTGCGCGCCGTCGATGCCGCGGTCGATCGCGGTGGCCTCGTCCTCGTGCAGCATCATCGGCAGGACGACGGTCACGTTCGGGTTCACCGCGAAGCCCGCCGGGACGCACTCCTCGGACGCGATGATGCGGTAGTACTCGTCCACCCACTTGCCCGCGTCCTCGGGCTCCACGAAGGAGAACGACAGGGCGCCGATGCCGTTGCGGGCCGCGAACTGGATCGTCTCCCGGCGCGAGCACGCCACCCACAGCGGGGGGTGCGGCTTCTGTACCGGTTTCGGCAGCACGTTGCGCGGCGGCATCCGGACGTGGTCGGACGACCAGCCCGCGAAGGGCTCCTCGACGAACATCCGGGTGATGGCGTCGATGGCGTCCTGCCACTGGGCGCGCTTCTCGGTGCGCCGCACCCCGAAGCCGCCGAGTTCGGCGCTTGAACTGGACTCGCCCGTCCCGAAGTCGACCCGGCCGTTGGAGACGAGGTCGAGCGTCGCGATGCGCTCGGCGATCCGCGCCGGATGGTTCACGGCGGGCGGCAGCTGGACGATCCCGTGCCCGAGCCTGATCCGCTTCGTCCGCTGCGACGCGGCGGCGAGGAACACCTCCGGCGCGGACGAATGGGAGTACTCCTCCAGGAAGTGGTGCTCGACCTCCCAGACGCAGTCGAAGCCGACCCGGTCGGCGATCTCCACCTGGTCGAGCGCGTCCTGGTAGAGCTTCTGCTCCTGGCCGTCGTGCCAGGGCCGCGGCAGCTGGTGCTCGTAGAAGAGTGAGAACCGCATCGGTGACCACCTCCCGGCCAGCCTTACCCCGATTGGACTCCGCGTCAACAACGACCAAGCGCTCGCTTGACGGCGGGCGGCGGCACCCGGCACCGTGAGCGCGACGACCCCCGCGAGAGGAGCCCCATGGCGCCGCTGGACGGACTGCGCGTCCTCGATCTGACGATGTGGCGGCCCGGCCCGTACGCCACGCTGCTGCTCGCCCAGCTCGGCGCCGACGTGATCAAGGTGGAGCCGCCCGGCGGGGAGCCGATGCGGATGTTCCGCGACCACTTCGACGTTCTCAACCGGCACAAGCGCAGCATCGTCCTCGACCTGAAGTCGGCGGACGGCCTCGCGGAGCTGAGGCGGCTGGCGGCGGACGCCGAGGTCTTCGTCGAGGGGTTCCGGCCCGGCGTGGCCGACCGCCTGGGCGCCGGCCACGCGGCGCTCCGCGGGCTCAACCCGCGGCTCGTCTACTGCTCGATCTCCGGGTACGGGGCGGAAGGACCGTTGCGCGACGTCCCCGGCCACGACATCAACTACCGGGCCTATGCCGCCGCGCTGCCCCCGGACGCCGTCTCCCCGGAGGCCGACGACCTCCCGCTCGCGGACATGGCCGCCGCCACGATGGCCGCGTTCGCGATCACCGCTGCCGTGCTCAAGGCCCGCGCCACCGGGACCGGCGACCGCGTCGACCTCGGCATGGCGGACGTCCTCGCGCACTGGACCGGCACCGTCCCGGCGGCGACGCGCAGCTCGGGCGCCGGGCCCGTCCCCGGCTACGGCGTCTACCCGACCAAGGACGGCCGCAAGATCACGCTCGGGGTGGTGTCGGAGGAGCGGCTGTGGGCCGCGACCTGCCGCGCGCTTGGCATCGAGGAGCACGCCGGCGTCCCGTTCGCCGAGCGGCTGGGCCGCATCGCCGAACTGGACGGGGCCGTCACGGCGGCCGTGGCGAAGCTCACGCTGGACGAGGCCGTCGAGCGGCTGACCGAGGCCGGCGCCCCCGTCGCACCCCTCCTCTCCCACGCCGAGATGCTCGCCCTCGACCACTTCGCGCACCGGAAAGTGCAGGACGAAGGGCCCGTCCGGACCACCGTCCACCCGCCGGTCGAGGGTGGCACGGCGCCCGAGGCGGACGAGCACCGAGGCCAGGGCTGGCGTCTCACGGAATGAAATTCGGGTGGGATTGTCCTACCCGTTTGGCATGCTGGGGACGTGAACGCGCGTGCGGTGAGTCCTGCTCTGGTCGGCCGGGCGGCGGAGCTGGGGCAGCTGCGGGACGCCCTCGCCGCCGCGCCCGGGGCCGTCCTCGTCGGCGGTGACGCCGGGCTCGGCAAGACGCGCCTCATCAAGGAGTTCGCCCGGTCCGTCGAAGGGGAGGCCAACGTCCTCGTCGGCGGCTGCCTGGAGCTCGGCTCCGACGGCCTGCCGTTCGCGCCGTTCACCACCGTGCTGCGCGGCCTCGTCCGGGAGATCGGCATCGACGGCGTCGCGGCGCTCGTCCCGCGCGGCGACACCGGCGGCCTCGCCCGGCTGCTGCCGGAGTTCGGCGAGCCGGAGTCCGACGCCGCGTCCGGGGAGGAGCGCGCCCGGCTGTTCGAGGTCGTGCTGTCGCTGCTGGAGCGGCTCGCCGAGCGCGGCCCCGTCGTGCTCGTCATCGAGGACGCCCACTGGGCCGACCGCTCCACCCGCGACCTGCTGGCCTTCCTCGTGCGCAACCTCGGCCGGGGGCCCGTGCTGGTCGTCCTGACCTACCGGACGGACGAGCTGCACCGCACCCATCCGCTGCGCCAGCTCCTCGCCGGGCTGGAACGGCTGGAACGGGTGCGCCGCACCGACCTCGGCAAGCTGACCCGCGCCGACGTGTCCGCGCTCGTCGCCCAGCTGCTCGGCCAGAACCCGCCGCCCGGCCTCGTCGAGCGGATCGAGGCGCGCAGCGAGGGCAACCCGCTGTTCATCGAGGCGCTGCTCGACGACGACGGAGGGCTGGCCTGCGAGCTGCCCGAGTCGCTGCGCGACCTGCTGCTCGCCGGCGTGCAGCGGCTCCCCGACGAGACGCAGGACGTCCTGCGCGACGCGAGCGGCAGCAGCACCCGGATCGAGCACGCGCTGCTCTCCGCCGTGTCCGGGCTCGGCGACGCCGCGCTGACCCGCGTGCTGCGGCCCGCCGTCGCCGCCAACGTCCTGGTCGTGGACGGCGACGGGTACGCGTTCCGGCACGCGCTGATCCGCGAGGCCATCCACGACGACCTGCTGCCGGGCGAGCACACCCGCCTCCACAAGCGCTACGCCGAGACCCTGGAGGAGAACCCGTCGCTGGTCTCCGCCGGGCGGCTGTGGGTCGAGCTGAGCTACCACTGGAAGCAGGCCCACGACAGCACGTGGGCGCTGGTCGCGGCGTGGCGCGCCGCAGGCGAGGCGCGCAAGGCGCTCGCCCATGCCGAGTGCCTGGCGATGCTCGAACGCGTCCTGCAGCTGTGGGACCTCGTCCCCGACGCGGCGGAGCGCATCGACGCCGGCTTCGTCAAGGTGCTCATGGACGCCGCGACCGCCGCCGACCTCGCCGGCGAGTACGACCGCGGCATCAAGCTCGTCACCGCCGCGCTCAAGGAGGTCGAGGCCGCCGACGGCGCGCGCGACACCGAGTGCTGGGCGACGCTGCTGGTGCTGCGCGCCAGGATGCGGTACCAGATGGCGCGCCCCGGCTTCGTCGAGGACCTGCGCGCCGCCGTCAAGGCGCTGCCCGCCGAACCGCCGACCGTGCTGCGCGCGCGGGCGCTGTCGATGCTCGGCAACTACGTGCGCGTCACCACCGAGATCGGCGCGGCGCGCGACGCGGCCGAGGAGTCGCTGGCGGTCGCGCGCCGGCTCGGCGACCCGCTCGCGGAGGCGGAGGCGCTCATCACGCGGTACTGCGCCGACACCGACTACGAGAACGACGCCGGCCTCGCCGAGATCGAGGCGACCGCCGAGCGCGCCCGCAACCACCAGGTGCTGCTGCGCTACTACGTCATCAAGTCGCACTTCCTGGAGGGCGCCGGCCGGCACGCCGAGGCCGCCGCGGTCGCGGCGCACGGCAAGGAGCTGGCCCGCGAGTACGGGGTGGCCCGCACCCAGGGCACGTTCCTGTGCATCAACCAGGCCGAGCCGCTGGTCTCGCTCGGCCGGTGGGACGAGGCCATGGCCGTGATGAACCACGCGCTCGCGCAGGACCCGGCCATCACCACCCGGACGTCGCTGCTCGTCCTGACCGGCTGGGTGGCGCTGGCGCGCGGCGACCTCGCGACCGCGCGGGAGCGGCTCGCCACGTCCCGCGACATCAAGAAGCTGAAGGCGGAGTGGCTGAAGACGCAGGACTACTTCGGCACGCTGTGGCTGGAGGCGAACATCGCGCTGGCCGAGGGCCGCCCCGCCGCCGCGCTGGAGGCGGTCCGGCCCGTCGTCGACCAGGCGGGCATGCCGGACGACGCGCGCTACGCGTGGCCGGTGCTCATCGCGGGCGCCGCGGCCTGCGCCGAGCTCGGCGACGGCGCGGCGGGCGAGCTCGCCCGGATCGAGGAGCGGGCCGCCGGGCTGGAGTCGAGCGGGCCGCTGCAGCGCGCGCACTGCCTCACGTTCGCCGCCGAGCTGGCCCGCGCCCGCGGCGTCCTCGACCAGGCCGCCTGGGCGGAGGCCGCCGCCACGTGGGAGACGCTCGCCAACCCCTACGCCCGCGCCCGCTCCCTGCTCCGGTCCGCGGAGGCGTTGCTCGCGGGCGGCGACCACGACGCGGCCTCGGACGCGCTGCGCACCGCCGGCGACCTCGCCGCGGAGCTGCGGGCGCCGCTGCTCGCCGCGGACGTCGCCGGCCTGCTGCGCCGGGTCCGGTCGCCGCGCCGCGGCGACGCGTCAGCGCCGCTCGGGCTGACGCCCCGCGAGTTCGAGGTGCTGCGCCTGGTGGCGGAGGGGCGCAGCAACCGCGACATCGCCGAGGCGCTGTTCATCTCCGTGAAGACGGCGAGCGTCCACGTGTCGAACATCCTCGGCAAGCTGGAGGTGGCGAGCCGGGGCGAGGCCGCCGCGACCGCGCACCGGCTGCGGCTGTTCGCCGCCCCGAAGGCCCGCGTCTGACCTGCTGCGGAGCGTGCTCGATTCGGCGGCGGGGGACCTCCCCTCCCGGATCCCCCGCCCCGAACCGTCGGACCACACGGGAACATCGTGGCCGGCCGGCCGGGGCACGGCCCGCGGAAGCAGGCGGTGCTTCGCCGTCCGGAGAGACGGCCCGTGACCCGTCCGGCCACTGCCCAGTCTTGTGGTCCGGAGGCCCCGACGGCGCGCGAGACATACCGTTCGGGGCGAGAGAAAAAAGCGACGGTGCCGAGCCGCGTTCCGTGACCCGGCACCATCGCCCTCCGGCACGTGCCCTGTGGCGCGCGGTCAGCGTGGGACGCGCGCCACGCAGAACACCGTCTGCCCGAACGGCGGGCGGACGAAGCGCTCGATGGCGCGCGTGGTCGGCACCACCGTCCGGTCGTAGATCTTGACGAGCCGCGGGTCGGGGTAGCCGGCGCCGCCGCGGCGGACCGCGAACCACCAGGCGATGCCGCCGAGGAAGTTCATCGGCTTGAGCACCTCGGGGACGAGCCCCGCCTCCCGGACGGACGCCTCCATCGTCTGCGGCGTGTACCGGGTGACATGCCCGACCTTGCGGTCGAAGTCGCCGTAGAGCTGCATGTAGCCGGGCACCCAGATGACGATGCGGCCGCCGGGCTCGGTGACGGCGGCGAGGTCGCGGAGCGCCTGCACATCGTCCTTGATGTGCTCCAGCACGTTCATCATCACGACGGTGTCGACCTTCTGCCGGATCTTGATGTCGTCCGGCAGGGCCAGGTCGATGACCTCGACGTCGTCGTTGCCGTCGTAGCGGCTGCGCAGCTCGCCGACGCAGTACGGGTCGTTGTCGCTGACGACGAGGTAGTCGAGCCGCCCCGCGAACTGCTCGGAGAAGTGCCCGAGGCCGGAGCCGACCTCCAGCATCGACCGGCCCACGTACGGGGCGACGGTCTCGTACTCGTACTTGCGGTAGTTGCGGGCCTCGTCGCCGCCGAGGTGGTTCTCCAGCGCGCCCTCACCGGCGGCGGGCTGGACGACGTCACCGTCGGCGTTCACGTGCGGCGCGGGCCCGGTGCCCGGACCGCCCTTCTTCGGGTCGCTGCCGAGCAGGCCGAGGAGGCTGCCCGCGATGGACTTCTTCTGACCAAGTGACTGCATACTTCCCGCTCGCTGGGTGCGTTGGCGTTCGGCTTCTCGTTCGCCGGATCCGTGGCCCGGCCCGCACGGGGCCGGTCGATCTCTGGCGCGAAGGTCGGGACAGTCTACCCATGCGTGCACGCCGGGCGTCCGTCAGTGACCGCGTCGGCGGGCGCCCGGACGGCGTGTCGCCTGCTCGGAGCGGGCGCCGGATCAGCCGATCGTCCGGTGCACGGTCTCCCGCTCGCTCGGTCCCGGCTCGGACGGCGCGATCCACGGGCCCGGGATCGACGGGTCGAGCACGCCCTCCTCGATCCAGGCGAAGTCGCCGGCGAGGACGGCCCGTGCCAGCTTCGCGTCCATCGCGTCGGTGTTGCGCCACAGCCCGTCGAACAGCTCGTCCACGCGGACGCGCGCCTGCTTGCAGAACGCGTCGGCGAGCAGCAGCGCCGACTTGCCGGGCGCCCCGTCCGAGAGCCCGCTCTGACCGGACGCGTCGGCGTGGGCGCGGACGCACACCGCGCTCATCGCGAACAGCTCGGCGCCGATGTCGACCATCCGGCCGAGGAACCCCTGCTTGCGCTCCAGCCCGCCCTGCCAGCGCCCCGCCGCGTAGAAGACCGACCGGGCCAGCTTGCGGGACGCCCGCTCCACGAACCGCAGGTGCCGCGCGAGCACCCCGAACTCGGCGTAGGAGTTCGGCCGCTGCCCGGCGCCGGTGACGAGCGTCGGCAGCCAGCGCGCGTAGAACCCGCCGGCCTTCGCCGCCGCCCGCGCCTTGCGCGCGGGGGAGGCGTCCGGGTCGATGACCTCGCCGGCCGCCGACAGGTGCGCGTCCACCGCCTCGCGGGCGATGAGCAGGTGCATGATCTCGGTGGAGCCCTCGAAGATCCGGTTGATGCGCAGGTCGCGCACCACCTGCTCCACCGGGACGCCGCGCTCGCCGCGCGCCGCGAGCGACGCCGCGGTCTCGTAGCCGCGCCCGCCGCGCAGCTGCATCAGGTCGTCCGCGGCGCGGCACGCCATCTCCGACGACCACAGCTTCGCCAGCGCCGCCTCGATCCGGATGTCGCCCCGCTCGTCGTCGGCGAGCTGGCTCGACAGGTCGTGCATCGCCTCCATCGCGTACGCGGTCGCCGCGATGAACGCGATCTTGCGGGACACGGCCTCGTGCTCGCCGACCGGCCGGCCCCACTGCACCCGCTCCCGCGACCACTCGCGGGCGATCCGGGCCGCCCACTTGCCGCTCGCCGCGCACATCGCGGGCAGCGACAGCCGCCCGGTGTTCAGCGTGGTCAGCGCGATCTTCAGGCCGGCGCCCTCCGCGCCGATCAGGTTCGCCTTCGGGACGCGCACGTCGTGGAACCGGGTCACGCCGTTCTCGATGCCGCGCAGCCCCATGAACGCGTTGCGGTTCTCGACCGTGATGCCGGGCGTGTCCATGTCCACGATGAACGCGGAGATGCCGCCGCGGTGCCCGGCCGACTTCGGCACGCGCGCCATCACCACGACGAGGTCGGCGACGACGCCGTTCGTCGTCCACAGCTTGACGCCGTTGAGGACGTAGTCGTCGCCGTCGGGGACGGCGGTGGCGCGCAGCCGGGCCGGGTCGGAGCCGACGTCGGGCTCGGTCAGCAGGAACGCGCTGACCTGCCGGGCGCAGCGCGGCAGCCACTCCTCCTTCTGCTCCCGGGTGCCGAACATCTTGACCGGCTGCGGGACGCCGATGGACTGGTGCGCCGACAGCAGCGCCCCGAGCGCCCCGCACACCGATCCGACGACCATCAGCGCGCGGCCGTAGTAGTACTGGCTGAGCCCGAGCCCGCCGTACTTCTCCGGGACCTTCATGCCGAGCGCGCCGAGGTCGCGCAGCCCGGCGATGACCTCGTCGGGGATGCGCGCCTCCCGCTCGATCAGCGCCGAGTCGACCCGGGTGGCGCAGAACTCGGTGAGCCGGGCGAGGAACGCCTCGCCCTTGCGCCGCTGCTCGGCATCCGGACGCGGATGCGGGTGGATCAGGTCCAGCCGGAAATCGCCGAGGAACAGCTGCTTGCCGAAGCTCGGCAGCCGCCATTCGGTCTCCCGTGCCTCTTCGGCGACCTTCCGGGCCGTCCGCTCGTCGACATGCGCATACGTCTGCTGACTCATGGTGACCGCATTTCCCGTGACCGGATCGGGAAACCCCGGGCGTCCCCCGACGGGAGGTGATCCAATGGACGGACCGGCGCCGGAGGCTCGACCGGCTCGGACCAGAGGGGTGCACCGCGCGCATGAGCGAGTCACGCAAACCCACTCTCATCGCCTCGGTGCAGCGCGCCCTGCACCTCATGGAGGCGGTGGCGTCGCATCCCGGCGGCGCGCCCGCCAAGCAGCTCGCCCGGGAGGCGCGGCTCCCGCTCGCCACCACCTACCACCTGCTGCGCACCCTCGCCCACGAGGGCTACGCGACCCGGCTGCCGGACGGCGTCTGGGTGCTCGGCGAGCGGGTCGAGACGCTGTACGAGCAGGGCCGGGCGCAGCGGCTGCCCGCCCGGCTCCGGCCCGCCGTCGCGGTGACGGACGCGGCGGGCGCGGTGGCCGGCGGGCCGCGCTAGCTCCTCGCGGCGAGGGTGTGGGCGACCACCGCGAACGCGTGGCCGTGCCCGAACCCGTGCTCGGCCTTCAGCCAGCCCACGAGCTCCATGTGCTTGGTCAAAGGTGAGGACTCAATGAGGTCGATCCACTCCTGGATCGGACGTCCGTACTTCTTCTCGATCGCGGGGAAGTAGCTGGCGGGGTTGCCCTTGGACGGTGTGCTCATGCGCTGGTGCTCCATTCCGTCGACGCGTCGGCGCCGCCACGACGCCGTTGGAGTGCAAGCTTGTCTTTTGCAAGCACGCTTTGTCAATCGAAGTGCGCGCTAGGATGTGCAGCATGGCGGCTCGTGAGTACGGACAGTTCTGCGGCCTGGCCCGCGCGATGGAGATGGTCGGTGAGCGCTGGACGCTGCTGATCGTCCGCAACCTGCTGTCGGGGCCCCAGCGCTACACCGACCTGCGCAAGGGCCTGCCCGCCATCCCGACCAACATCCTGTCGGCCCGCCTCAAGCAGCTCGAAGAGGCCGGACTCGCCACCCGGCGGGCGCTGCCGCACCCGGAACGCGCCGTCGTCTACGAGCTCACCGACTACGGGCGCGACCTCGAACCGGCGCTGGTCGCGTTCGGCCGCTGGGGCGCGCGGACCATGACCGCCCCCCGCCCCGGCGAGGCCGTCACGGCCGAGTCGGTGGCGATGGCCTTCCGCACCACCTACCGGCCGGAGGCCGCCCGGGGCGCCACGGTCGGCTACGAGGTCCGCATGGGCGACTTCACGCTCCGCCTGCAGATCACCGGCGGGGTCCTCGCGGTCGGCGTCGGCCCGCACCCGGCCCCGGACCTGGTCATCGAGCGGCTCGCCGACCAGGGCGTCCATGCTCTGATGACCGGTGCGAAGACCCCTGACCAGGCGCTGGCCGACGGCACCGTCCGCGTCGAAGGCGACCCCGGCCTCCTCCACCGCTTCGTCGAGACCTTCCGCTTCTGAGGCGTGGCCGCGGCGTCGGACGGCCTTCAGGAGAGGCGGCGGCGCGTCCAGTGGAAGCAGACGCCGCAGAGCCCCAGGGTGAGGACGGCGAACAGCCCCGTCTCCACCCACTGCAGCGGCCAGAAGCGGTCGGCGGGCTGGTAGACCACCTTCTGCTTGTAGCCGAGCCGCGCGATCTCGGTGAAGCACTTCTCGGCGGGCCCGTCGGGCGGGTCCGGCGGCCCCGCCTCCGGCGCGCCCGCCTTCGGCGCGGGCATCGGAGGCGGCCCCGGCGGGGCGCACGCTCCCGTGATCAGGGCGCCGGGCAGGGCGGCCGCGCGCCCGGACGCGTCGACCGTGTGGTTCGCGAGCGTCCACGCCCCCGGCGCCGCGTCCGTCTGCACCGTCATGGCCTCGGAACCCTGGTCCAGCGTCATCTGCGACATGTTCTTCGACGTGATCGCCACGGTCGCGGTCTCCGGCGGGACGAGATGGGCGCGGATCCACACCGGCATCGCGACCTGGACGCCGACGAAGACGGCGAGGGTGATCGCCATCGCCGGCACGGTGCGCCGGGTGAGGACGCCCGCCGTCACGCCGAGCGCGAAGGCGAAGGCCGCGTACCCGATCGGGACGATGCCGTGCGCGCCGAACGCGAGCGGCGCGATCCGCGGGAAGCGTTCGGCCGCGGCCCTGTCCAGCGGGCCCGCCCACCAGTTGGCGGCGCGGACGGCGATCCCGGCGGCGACCATCGCGGCCAGCCCGACGAGGCCGAGCTTGACGGCCAGCCAGCGGCTGCGCGTGATGCTCTGGTTCCACACGAGCCGGTGCGTGCCGCTCTCCAGCTCGCGGGCGACGAGCGGCGCCCCCCAGAAGATCCCGATGAGCGCGGGCAGGGCCGTCACGATCACGACCAGCGCGCCGTACTCCACCTGGTGGTCGGTGAAGAACCGCCTGGCGAAGTGCGCGCAGGCGTTCTCCGTGCCGCAGGACGTGAGCCCTCTGTCGTAGGTATCGGCCAGGCCGGGCCCGCTGACGGCGAGGGCCGCGCCGAGGACGGCGAGCCCGCCGAACACCACCGCGGCCTGGACGCGGAACTGCCGGAACGTCAACCAGATCATCGGATCGCCTCCAGCGTGGGACGGCTCGGCGCCTGGGCCATGTAGGCGAGGACGAGGTCCTCAACGCCGATCTGCCCGACCGTCCAGGCCGGGTCGTGGATCGGGCCGTCCGTCCGGACGACTAACGTGCTCTGCCGGTCGGTGTGGCTCTCGGACACGACGTGCTGGTCCGCCGGCAGCTTCTCCTTGCGCGGCCCCGTCAGCCGGTGATGGGTCGCGAGCAGGTCGTCGATGTCCCCGGCGACCCGGACGTGCGACTCCACGAGCACGATGAGGTAGTCGCAGGTCCGCTCCACGTCCGACACCAGGTGGGATGACAGGACGACGCTGAGCGAATGCTCGGCGACGGCCTCCATCAGCCCCTGGAGGAACTCGCGCCGGGCCAGCGGGTCGAGCGCCGCGACGGGCTCGTCCAGGATCAGCAGCTCCGGCCGCTTGGCGATGCCCAGCGTCAGCGCCAGCTGGGCGCGCTGCCCGCCGGACAGCTTCCCGGCCTTGTGCCGCAGGCCGAGCCCGAGCCGCCCGATCCGCTCGCGTGCGAGGGCGTCGTCCCACCGCGGGTTGAGCCGGGCGCCGAGCGCCAGGTGGTCGCCGACGCTGAGCCCGGAGTACGTCGGCGTGTCCTGCGCGACGTACCCGACCCTGGCCAGCTGCTCCGGCCCCGCGGCCGGCCGCTCGCCGAGCACCCGGATGCTCCCGGCCGTCGGCGCCAGCTGGCCGACCGCGAGGTTCAGCAGCGTGCTCTTGCCCGCCCCGTTCGGCCCGACGAGCCCCACGACCCGTCCGGCCGGAATGTCCAGCGTGCAGTCGGACAGCGCCCACCGCTGCCCGTACCTCTTGCCCAGCCCCCGGGCCTCCAGAACGGCGGTCACGCTATGTCCTCCTCGCGGGCGGACCGAAACGTGGTCATGAACAGCGCCTCGATGCTCTCGTCGTCCAGCCCGGCCAGCCGCGCCTTGGCGAGCCAGCGCTCCAGGTCCTTGCGCAGCGGCCCGTGCGCGGCGAGCGACTCGCCGGCCAGCGACCGCGTCACGAACGTCCCGACCCCCGGCCGCGGCGCGACGAGCCCCTCGTGCTCCAGCTCCCGGTACGCCTTGAGCACGGTGTTCGGGTTGATCGCCAGCTGCGCCACCACGTCCTTGACCGTGGGCAGCTGGTCACCGACCCGCAGCAGGTCGAGCCGCAGCGCGTGCCGCACCTGCCGGACGAGCTGCATGTACGGCGACACCCCCGACCCGGAGTCCAGATGGAACTCGATCACCGCCACCTCCATTTAACTAGGATGCTAGTACTTTAGAGGTGTAGTCTTTCCCGATGTCAATGCGCGGGAACGAAGACCCTCAGAACATCGCCAAATTCGGGCAATACGGGCCGCATCGAACGGCCGGCCGGGCATGACCCCGACATGTCCACTTGGAGCAATGACGACCTGACCCGCCTCGGCGGCGCCGCCGAGATCCAGATCGCGCCCGAGAAGAGCGACGGCACGCTGCGCGACCCGACCACGATCTGGATCGTCCGCAGCGGCGAAGAGATGTACGTACGCTCGGTCAACGGCCCCGACGGCCACTGGTACCAGACCGCCGAGAACACCCACCGAGGCCAGATCAAGGCCGACGGCACGACCGTGGACGTGGCGTTCATCGACGAGCCCGACCCGACCGTCAACGAGCAGGTAGACGCCGCCAATATGACCAAGTACGGCAGCACGCCCTACGCCGAGCCGATGACCCGCCCCGGCCCCAGAGACACCACCCTCAGACTCACCCCCCGCTGACCACGAGGGGAATCGCGCCGACCGCCCTGACGGTCACTCGACGTCGACGCCATGGTCGCGGGCAAGGCCGCCGAGGCCGTCCGCCCAGCCCTGGCCGAGCGCGCGCAGTTTCCACACGGTTCGTCCGTTGACGGTGCGGCGGTAGAACTCGGCCATCACCATGGCGCGCACGGCGGGGTCCGACGGCGGGCGGAACGTCCACGTCATGCCGGTGACACAGCGCAGGTCGAGTGCCGCATGGGCGAGGGCGGCGCAGGTCAGGCCGGTGTCGACGTCCATGTTGATCGACACGGCCACCCGGTGGACGTCCGCGGGCAGCGCGGACAGGTGCAGCCCGGCGCGCTCGGTCACGACCTGTGCTTCGGGCTGCTTCCCCAGCAGGCGCGCCGCGCCACCTGCCGCCGCCGGTTGGTGGTAGAAGACGAAGTCCTCGTCGCCCCGCACCTTGCCGGACGCGTCGAGCAGGAGGAGCGTCAGGTCGGCGTCCGCTCCGGTGAACGCGAACGTGATCAGCAGCCCCTGCAGCGCCTCCTCGGGCAGCACGAGTGTCTGCCCCGGCGCGAGCTCAACGGGCGCGGCGTGCTGCGGTGGCGCGGGGTGGGGCGCCGGGGGTTGAGACCAGGGCGGCGGTGGAGCCTGAAGCGGTGGTGCGGGTGCGGTCGCCTGCTTCCACTCGGTGAACGGGCGAATGGCGTAGGGGTCGGACGGCGGGGGCGCGGCGGGCTCTGGTGGCGCTTCGGGGACGTCCTCGATCCGGGCCAGGAGAGCCTCCAGGCCCGGGATCTTCGTGGTGTCGAGGGGCTTGACAGAGGTGGAGAGGTTGCCGGACGCGGTGGTTCGGACTGAGCAGTCGACGTCCTCGGCGACGTCGAGGAAGCGCAGCGCGTCTTCCGGGCGGCGCCACGGCGCGGATGCCACGGCCTGGCGCGTCCAGCGGCCGTAGGCGACGATGCCGAGACGCTGCGTGTCGGACATGCGGGGGTCAGGACGGCAAGGCCGATCGCGGTGACGCCGGGCGCGGTCGTGAACGCCTCCTTGAGCGTGGCGACGATGTTGGAGCCCATCGACGTGAGCCACCACAGCAGCCGGTCGCGCTTCGTCATCGTCTTCAACGTGGGACGGCCGGCGGTGGTCAGGCCCGGTGCCTGGGTCGGGAGCGCGTCCAGGTCGGGCTGGCGCATCACGATCGACAGGACCGCCCCGTCAAGACCGACCGCGCTCCCGGCGGCCGGGTTGTCGGAGAACGCGGTGTTGACCGCTTCGCAGACGGTGTCCTCGTCGTTGTCGTTGAGGGCTCGCCACCACTCGCCGGCGGCCGCGCGGAACTGCCGGTAGAGGTCGTTGAGGCGGGCCTGCTCGGCGGCCAGGTAGACGGGCGCGTCCTGCTCGGCGGCGTGGCGGGCCGCGGCGCGGTCCGCGCGGGCGAAGCGGCCGATGCCCGCGAGGTGGAACGCCTGGGCCTCCGCCAGGGCCCAGGGGAGTGCCAGCTGCGGCGGGGGCGGCACGAAGGGCGGTTGCGCCTGCGGGAACGTCTGGAGGTGGACGCTGGTCGTCTGGCGCCGCAGTTCCTCCAGGTGCGCGATCGCGGCGTCCCGCTGCGCTTCTTGCTCGGCGCGTTCGGCTTGGCGGCGGGCCCGTTCGAGCTGGGCCGGAGTGGGCCCGGTGTTGCGGGGGCGCGCCGGGCGCTTCGCGGTGGAACGACGCCGCGCCCCGCCCACCGAGGTCGAGGCGAAGAACGGCCCCATGCCGCTGGAGACGGTCGTCCTGCGCCCGCCGCCGACATGGACGCGTGCCGCGCGGGGCCCGACGGACGTCCGCACGCCCCGGCTCGACACCCGCACGCTCATCCCCGGCACGCCCACACGGAACCCGAAACCCATCGTTCCACCTCCGTCGTCCCTGGTGGGACGCCCGACGGATCAGGTCGGTGTACTGGGTGGCCGATGCGTGCAACCTTTTGTGGGGGTTGGTGCATCAGGGGGGTGTGGGGCAGGGGAGGGGTGGGCGGATGGCGGGGCGGGACGAGGAGTTCACCGCTTACGTGACGGCGCGGATGGGGTGGTTACGGCGGGTCGCCTACCTGCTGTGCCAGGACTGGCACCGGGCGGACGACCTGGTGCAGTCCGCGATCACGCGGTTGTACGTGCACTGGCGGCGGGCGGCGGCGGCCGACAACGTGGACGGGTACGCGCGGACGGTGCTGGTCCGGGTGTTCCTGGCCGAGCAGCGGGGCGGGTGGCGGCAGCGGGTGCGGGTCGTCGAGCGGCCGCCCGATGCGGCCGTCGAGCCCGCCGACCACGCGGGCGGCGTGGATCTGCGGGCGGCGCTCGCGGTGCTGCCGCCTCGGCAGCGGGCGGTCGTGGTGCTGCGGTTCTACTGCGACCTCTCGGTCGAGCAGACCGCCGGTGTGCTGGGGTGCTCCGCCGGGACGGTCAAGAGCCAGACCGCGCGCGGCCTGGACGCGTTGCGGCGGGTGCTGGAGGGGGAACCGGCATGAACGGTCTCAGGGGTGAGCTGGAGCGTCTCGCCGGGGAGCCCGCTCCGGCGTCCGGGGTGGACGTCGCGGCGGCGGTGGTCGCCGGGCGGCGTGTGAAGCGGAGGCGGCGGGTGGGGGTCCTCGCGGTGGTGGTCGGGGTCGCGGCGGTCGCGGTGGGGGTGGTGGTGCTGCCGTCGCCGCAGGAGGAGCGTGTCCCGAAGGTCGTGGAGCCGGCGAAGTACCCGAGTCCGCTGATCGAGAAGGCGCGGTTCGGGTGGCTGCCCGCGGGGTTCGCGCGGACGCGGGTCACGCAGGACGGCGGGCGCGTCCCCGCCTTCAAGGTGAGCGCGGGGCGCGGGCCAGGGAGCCAGTCGATTGAGCTGACCGTGCTGCCGCTGGGGACGCGGCCGGCGATCCCGCTGCTGCCGGGTGCGCGGAAGGGGTGGCTGACGAAGGCGGCGCCGGTGAACGGGCGGCCCGCGTACTGGTCGATCAGGCCGGGCGGTCCCGGGTCGGCGCAGGTGGCGGCGGAGTTCCGGTGGGAGTACCGGCCGAAGACGTGGGCGCTGCTGTCGGTCAACGACCGTGGTGTTGCGACGGAGGAGACCGTCCACCGGATCGCGGCTGGGGTGCGATTCGGCGGGGGCGGGCCGGTGGCGTTTCCGGTGCGGGTGGGCGGTCTTCCGGACGGGCTCAAGGTCGGACGGGTGTGGCTCGGTGCCGGGCCGGACGTCATGTTCTCGCTCGGCGGGCCCGGCGCGGGCGACGAGCTGATGATCTCGGTGAGTCCGGCGAGTCGGGTCGCCAGGGCGCGGTCAGCGGCGAACACGGTGATCGACGGGCATCCCGCCTTCGACACCCGGCTGCCGCATGCCGGGCCGACGGCCGGGCGGGTGCCCGCGTCGAAGGCGCAGATCCTCCGCGTGTTCGGGGTGCGCGGGTTCGACATCGGCATCGACGCGCGGGGCGAGCCGCTGCGGCGGCTCCAGGCGGGCGGGGGACTGACGGGCCTGTTCCGGCGGATCGAACCGCTCGGCTCCGACCCCGAAGGGTGGACGGCGACACCGCTTCGTTAGTCGTCCGTTTTGTGCCGGGGACGTAGTTCGGCGATGCTTGGGGAGTGTCAACGGAGACTCTGAACGGCGCCGCCGAGCTGCGCGCCTTCCTGCACGGCCTGCCGGGCGTGGACCGGGTGGGCGCCGAGGAGCGGGCCGCGCGGCTGGCCACCAGGTCGATCAAGACGACGGCGAAGGCCGCGGCGATCGACCTGGCGATCTCGATGGTGGACCTGACCACGCTGGAAGGCGCGGACACGCCCGGGAAGGTGCGGGCGCTGTGCGCCAAGGCCGCCCACCCGGACCCGGCGGACGCGTCGGTGCCGAAGGTCGCGGCGGTGTGCGTCTACTCGGACCTGGTGGACGTCGCCGTCCAGTCCCTGGCGGGGACGGGCATCGGCGTCGCCAGCGTGGCGACGGCGTTCCCGGCGGGCCGGGCGCCGCTGGAGGCCAAGCTCGCCGACACGCGGGCCGCGGTCGCGGCGGGCGCGGCGGAGATCGACATGGTGATCGACCGCGGCGCGTTCCTGGCCGGCGACTACGCCAAGGTGTTCGACGAGATCACCGCCGTGAAGGGCGCCTGCGGGGACGCCCACCTGAAGGTGATCCTGGAGACCGGCGAGCTCGCCACCTACGACAACGTGCGGCGGGCGTCGTGGCTGGCGATGCGGGCCGGGGCCGACTTCATCAAGACCTCCACCGGCAAGGTGGCGCCGGCGGCGACGCTGCCGGTCACGCTGGTGATGCTGGAGGCCGTCCGCGACTACCGCGCGGCCACCGGGCGGCAGGTCGGCGTGAAGCCGGCCGGCGGCATCAAGACCACCAAGGACGCGATCAAGTACCTGGTGCTGGTGAACGAGACCGCCGGCCCGGACTGGCTCACCCCCGAGTGGTTCCGGCTCGGCGCGTCCAGCGTGCTGAACGATCTGCTCATGCAGCGCCGCAAGCTGGCCACCGGCGTCTATTCCGGTCCCGACTACTTCACGCTGGACTGACCATGGTTTTCGAGTACGCGCCGGCGCCCGAGTCGCGGGCTGTCGTCGACATCCGCGCCTCCTACGGGCTGTTCATCGGCGGCGAGTTCACCGACGGGCACGGCGAGCCGTTCAAGTCGATCAACCCAGCGGACGAGAGCGTCCTGGCCGACATCGCGTGCGCCGACGAGGGCGACGTCGACCGCGCCGTGAAGGCCGCGCGCACGGCCTTCGACAAGGTGTGGGGGCCGATGCCCGGCCGCGAGCGCGCCAAGTACCTGTACCGGATCGCCCGGATCATCCAGGAGCGGTCGCGGGAACTGGCGGTGCTGGAGTCGATCGACAACGGCAAGCCGATCCGCGAGTCCCGGGACGTGGACGTCCCGCTGGTCGCGGCCTGGTTCTTCTACTACGCCGGATGGGCCGACAAGCTCCCGTACGCCGGGTTCGGCCCGGATCCGCGGCCGGTGGGCGTCGCGGGCCAGGTGATCCCGTGGAACTTCCCGCTGCTGATGCTGGCCTGGAAGATCGCGCCCGCGCTGGCCTGCGGCAACACGGTGGTGCTCAAGCCCGCCGAGACGACGCCGCTGACCGCGCTGCTGTTCGCCGACATCTGCCGGCAGGCCGAACTGCCGCCGGGCGTCGTCAACATCGTCACCGGCGCCGGGGAGACGGGCCGCGCGCTGGTCGAGCACGAGGGCGTCGACAAGGTCGCCTTCACCGGCTCCACCGAGGTGGGACGGCAGATCGCCCGCTCCCTGGCGGGGACCGGCAAGAAGCTCACCCTCGAACTCGGCGGCAAGGCCGCCAACATCGTCTACGCGGACGCGGCGCTCGACCAGGCCGTCGAGGGCATCGTCAACGGGATCTTCTTCAACCAGGGGCACGTGTGCTGCGCCGGGTCGCGGCTGCTCGTCCAGGAGTCGGTCGCCGACGAGGTGCTGGAGCGGCTGAAGGCGCGAATGGCGACGCTGCGCGTCGGCGACCCGCTCGACAAGAACACCGACGTCGGCGCGATCAACTCGGCCGCGCAGCTCGCGAAGATCAAGGAGCTGTCGGAGGCCGGGGAGAGCGAGGGCGCCGAGCGGTGGTCGCCGCCGTGCGAACTGCCGTCCCAGGGCTTCTGGTTCGCGCCGACGATCTTCACCGGCGTCGCGCAGTCGCACCGGATCGCCCGCGAGGAGATCTTCGGGCCGGTGCTGTCGGTGCTGACGTTCCGCACCCCGGACGAGGCCGTCACCAAGGCCAACAACAGCCCCTACGGGCTGTCGGCCGGCATCTGGACCGAGAAGGGCTCGCAGATCCTCTGGACGGCGCAGCGGCTGCGCGCCGGGGTGGTGTGGGCCAACACGTTCAACAAGTTCGACCCGGCCTCACCGTTCGGCGGCTACAAGGAATCGGGGTTCGGCCGCGAGGGCGGACGCCACGGACTGGAGGCCTACCTCAATGCCTGACCGTCTCGCCGTCCGCAAGACCTACAAGCTGTTCATCGGCGGCGCGTTCCCCCGATCGGAGTCCGGCAGGTCGTACGTGGTCACCGACGCCAAGGGCCGTTTCGTCGCCAACGCCTCGCAGGCGTCCCGCAAGGACGCCCGGGACGCGGTCGTCGCCGCGCGGAAGGCGTTCCCCGGCTGGTCCGGGCGCACCGCCTACAACCGCGGCCAGATCCTGTACCGGGTCGCCGAGATGCTGGAGGGCCGCCGCGACCAGTTCGTGGACGAGCTGCGCCAGACCGGCGCCTCCAAGGGCGCCGCGGGCGCCGAGGTGGACGCCGCCGTCGACCGGTGGGTCTGGTACGCGGGCTGGGCCGACAAGCTGAGCGCCGTCGCCGGCGCCGCCAACCCCGTGTCCGGGCCGTTCTTCAACTTCTCCACGCCCGAGCCCACCGGGGTCGTCGCCGTCGTCGCGCCCGACTCGCCGCTGCTCGGGCTGGTGTCGGTGGTCGCGCCCGCGATCGTGTCCGGCAACACCGCCGTGGTGGTCGCCTCCGAGCCGGCGCCGCTGCCGTCCATCACCCTCGCCGAGGTGCTGGCCACGTCCGACCTGCCGGGCGGCGTCGTCAACGTCCTCACCGGCCGCCGCGCGGAGATCGCGCCCTGGCTCGCGACCCACATGGACGTCAACGCCATCGACCTCGCCGGCGTCCCGGACGACCAGGTCGGCGGCCTGGAGGAGAAGGCCGCCGAGAACCTGAAACGCGTCCTGCGCCCCGCGGAGACCGACTGGACCGAGGAGCCGGGAACCGCCCGTATGACGGCATTTCTGGAGACGAAGACCGTCTGGCACCCGGTGGGCGTCTAATTCGATTTGACGCTCCGCGTGTAGAGGGTCACAAAGTGTGGAATAGATCTCCCCGTAACTGATCATTTCGGGGGGGAGATCAGTGGCAACGAAAACCGCATCGCGCACGACCGCGAGCCGAGGGACGGCCGGTCGCGCGAAGAGCACAGCCAGCAAGTCCACCACCGCCAAGAAGCCGGCGGCCAAGCGCACGTCGGCGGCGAGTTCGTCGTCCCGGTCGACCACAACCAGGTCGACCGGGACCAAGAGCGGCACGGCGAAGAAGTCGACCGCGTCCAGCCGGACGTCGTCGACCGCCGCGACCCGCGTCACCAAGGCCGCGAGCCAGGCCAAGACCGCCGCGACGCAGATGAAGTCGGTGGCGACCAAGGCGTCCTCGTCGGCCAAGGCCATGACGGCGATGACCAAGGCGATGACCAGCGCCACCAAGGCGATGTCCGACGCCGCCAAGGCGATGGACGCGGCCGCGAAGGTCATCACCACCACCGCCAAGTCGAGCACGGCGAAGAAGAGCACGCCCGCGAGCAGGAGCACGTCGTCCAAGGCGAGCACCTCGAAGGCGAGCACCTCGAAGTCGGGGACGTCCAGGGCGAAGGCGGGCACGTCCAAGTCGAGCTCGTCCCGCAAGACGACCTCGGCGGCGTCCAGCCGGTCACGTCCGACCACCTCGGCCCGGACCAGCTCGTCGAAGTCGAGCACGGCGAAGTCGAAGCCGTCGAGCACGGCCAAGAAGGCGTCCACGCCCAAGTCGCGGACGTCGGCGGCCCGCAAGACGACCTCGTCCAAGACCGCCACGAGCACCAGGTCGGGGACGTCATCGCGGTCCAGTACGGCCCGCAAGACGCCCGCCCGCCGCGCGATGGAGGCGGCCGGGACCACCGCCGCGGCCGCGCAGTCCGCGTCCGCGATGGTCGAGCCGAAGACCGGCCCGTTCCAGCACTCGACACGGAGCGAAGGCGGGTTCCTCAGCGGGCTCACCAACGCCGGCCGCGAGCGCTGAGGATGGACGAGAAGGACATCCTCGCGCGCATCGACGAGTACGTCGGCGAGGAGCAGCGGCTCCGCGAGCGCTACCAGCGCGACGAGCTGGGGCGCGAGGAGGAGCACCGGCGGCTGGAGCAGCTGGAGGTCGCCCTCGACCAGTGCTGGGACCTGCTGCGCCGCCGCAGGGCCCGGTTGGACGCCGGCCAGGACCCGGACGCCGCCGGCGTCCGGCCGCCGGACGAGGTCGAGGGCTACCTCCAGTGACGCCGCCGCACCCACCACGCCGGCGGCTGCGGTTCGGCGCCTGCCTCGACCCGGCCGCCGCCGCCCCGCTGCTCCGCACCGCGCAGGACGCGGACCGCTACGGCCTCGACCTGCTCGGCGTCCGCGACCTGCCGCACCGGCGCGGCACCGCCGACGCGCTCACCCTGCTGGCCGCCGTGCTGACCGGCACGTCCCGGATCCGGGCGCTGCCCGCGGTGGCGTGCCTGCCGCTGCGCCCGCCCGCCGCGCTCGCCAAGGCGATCGCGACCATGGACCTGCTCAGCGGCGGCCGCGTCGAACTCGGCCTCGGCGCGGGCGCCGACCCGGCCGGCATCGAATCCTACGGCGGCACCCGGCCCGGCGGCGCGGCGGCGCTCCGCGCCCTGGAGGAGGCGGTGCGGCTCATCCGGCTGCACTGGAGCGACCAGCCCGGACTCCGCTTCGACGGCGACCACTACCGGTTCGCCGCCGCGGACGCCGGTCCGGCACCGCGGCGGCAGATCGGCGTCTGGCTCGGCGTCACCGGCCCGCGCGGCATCGACCTCGCCGGCCGGATCGCCGACGGCTGGATCGTGCCCTCGTCCCACGTCCCGCCGAAACGCCTCGCGGACGGCCGCCGCCGCCTCGACGACGCCGCCGCCCGGGCCGGCCGCGACCCGGCCGCCATCCGCCGCGTCTACATCCTCGAAGGCGCCCTGGACGGACGGGACTCCCACGGCTTCCTGCACGGCCCGCCCCGCCAGTGGGTCTACGAACTCACCGAACTGGCCATCGGCCACGGCGTCGACTCATTCCTCTACGCCGGCGACCCGGCGAACCTCCCGGTCTTCGCCCTGGAGGTCGTCCCCGAAGTCCGAGAGAAGATGGCCCAGGAACGAGTCGTCCTGAAAGACGGAGCCGGGTTCACCCAGGGAGGCGACCCCCTGGAACCCCCGTCACGAGCCGGCCAATCCTCACCCCACGGTTCGGGAGTTCCGTGACCCTGTGTTCGCCCAGGGGGGCGACCCCCTGGAACCCCCGTCACGGGCGGGGGGGGGGGGGGGGGGGGGGGGGGGGGGGGGGGGGGGGGGCGCGCGCGCCCCCCGGGCCGGGGGC
>NZ_JBICUA010000002.1:89772-446258 GCF_043197915.1 Actinomadura geliboluensis
TCCCGGCAGAGACTAGTGCCGATCGCCGCCGCATGCCCCCTCGCCGGCGGACGTGGGGGGGGGGGGCCGCCCCCCCCCCCCCCGCCCGCCCGGGGCGGGCGCCCCCCCCCCCCCCCCCCCCCCCCCCCCCCCCCCCCCCCCCCCCGGCGGGTCATGCGTGGCGGTTGGGGTTCGGGCTTACATGCGTTCCGGGGTGGGGACGCCCAGGAGGTGCAGGCCCGTCTCCAGGGTGCGCAGGGTCGCCGCGCACAGGGCCAGGCGGGACGCCTTCGTTGCCTCGTCCGGGGCCTTCAGGACCGGGCAGTTCTCGTGGAAGGTCGTGTAGGCGTCGGCGACCGCGTAGACGTAGGACGCCAGCCTGTGCGGCTCCGCGGTGTCACCGGCCTGCTTCAGGACGGCGCCGAAGCTGAGCAACTCCAGGGCCAGAGCCCGCTCAGCGGGATGCCCCAGGGCGATCGGGCCCGTGGCGTCCTCGACGGTGACGCCGCCCTTGCGGAAGATCGACCGGATCCGGGCCGCCGCGTACTGCAGGTACGGGCCCGTCTTGCCGTGGAACGAGATCATGCGGTCGAAGTCGAAGACGTACTCGCTGTCGCGCGCCACCGACAGGTCGGCGTACTTCACCGCGCCGATGCCGACCGCCTGCACGATGGCCGCGCGGGTCTCGTCGTCGAACGAGTCGTCGTGCTGCACCTCGTCGAACGCCGCACCGGCCCGCTCGACGGCCTCGTCGAGGAGTTGGGCGAGTTTGACGGTGCCGCCCGCCCTGGTCCGCAGGATCTTGCCGTCGGTGCCGAGGACGTTGCCGATCTGCGCGTGCTCGGCCTCGACCTCGTCGTTCAGCCAGCCCGCCATCCGGGCGACGGCGAAGACCATCTGGAAGTGCAGTGACTGCGGGGCGCCCACCACGTAGATCATCCGGTCGACGTGCTCGGTGTCGACCCGGTACCGGATGGTGGCGAGGTCGGTGGTGGAGTAGTTGTAGCCGCCGTCGCTCTTGCGGATGATCACGGGCAGCGGCTCGCCCTCGCGGCCGGTGAAACCGGGCGGGAACGCGCACAGCGCCCCGTCGCTGATCACCGCGATGCCCTTGTCCTCCAGCTCCTGGACGGTCGGGGCCAGCAGGTCGTTGTAGAAGCTCTCGCCCTTGATGTCGTCGTCGGTGAGCGTGACGCCGAGCCGCCCGTAGACGGCGTTGAAGTACCGCTTCGACACGTCCACGAGGACGTTCCACAGCCGGAGGGTCTCGGCGTCGCCGGCCTGGAGCGCGACGACCCGCCGCCTAGACCGGTCGGCGAACTCCTCGTCGCCGTCGAACTTCTCCCGCGCGGCCTGGTAGAACGCGGTCAGGTCGCTGACGGACGAGTCGTCCCGCGCGGCGGCGTCCTCGCCGAGGTCGAGCAGGTGCTCGATCAGCATCCCGAACGGGGTGCCCCAGTCGCCGACGTGGTTGTCCCGGACGACGTCGTGGCCGAGGAACGCCAGGATCCGGGCGATCGCGTCGCCGACGATCGTGGTCCGCAGGTGGCCGACGTGCATCTCCTTCGCCACGTTCGGCGAGGAGTACTCGACGACGGTCTTCTGCGGCTCCTCGGCCGCGGGGACGCCGAGCCGCTCGTCCTCCAGGGCGCGCTGCGCCTCGGCGGCGATCCAGCCGTCGCTGAGCGTCAGGTTGATGAAGCCCGGCCCGCTGACCTCGACGTTCGCCACGACGTCGGCGGTGTCGAGGTTCTTGACGATCTCGTCGGCCACGTCTCGCGGCTTGCGGCCCAGCTTCTTGGCCAGCGGCAGCGCCACGTTGGCCTGAAGGTCGGCGAACTGCGACGGCCGGATGACCGGGTCGGCGTCCGCGTATGACGGTCCGAAGGCGGCGCTGAGCGCGGCCTGGACCCGAGCGGCGAGTACGAGTTGCGGATCGGGCATGTTCCAAGGTTATCGGCGCGGGACGCCCGACCGGACCCGGTTTTCCGCTACGGCGCGCCGGGCGGCTCGGTGCGGTCGGGGACGGTGTCGCCGGCGGGACCGCTGACCGGCTGCCGGGGCGCGGGCGGCCCCTCGACGGGCTGCGCCGCCCCTTCCGGGGGTTTTTCGGGCGGTTTGTCGCTCGCGTCGCGCTCGCCGTGCGTCCAGCGGCCGAACCGGGAGGTGCGGGTCGCGGCGACCTGCTCCCGGATCCGCTCGACGATCCGCCCGGCGGCCAGCCGGTGCGCCAGCTCGCACGCCGAGGTGATCGCGCGGGCGTGCGAGGCGCCGTGCGCGATCACGACGGTGCCGTTCAGGCCGAGCAGGACGCCGCCGCCGTAGGTGTCGGGGTCGAGCCGGTCGCGGAGGTCCTGGAGGCGGCGGCGCTGGAGCAGCGCGCCCATCCGCGCCGCGGGGGTGGAGGTCATCGCGTCGCGGATCTCGGTGAACGCGGTGCCGATCGTCCCCTCCATCGTCTTGAGCGCGATGTTGCCGGTGAACCCGTCGGTGACGATGACGTCGACCCGCCCGGCGAGCAGGTCGTGGCCCTCCACGTTGCCCGCGAACTCGATGCCGTGGCTGCCGCCGGCGAGCAGCTCGTGGGCGCGCTTGGCGAGCTTGTTGCCCTTGCCCGCCTCGGCGCCGATGTTGAGCAGCCCCACGGTGGGGCGGTCGGGGCCGAGCAGGATCTGCGCGTACGCGGTGCCGAGGGCCGCGAACTGGACGAGCGTCTCCGCCTTGACGTCGGCGGTGGCGCCCGCGTCCAGCAGGATCGTCGGGCGCGGGCGGGTCGGCAGCGTCACCGCGATGGCGGGGCGCAGCACGCCCTGCTGGCCCTTCAGCCGCAGCCGCGACGTCGCCACCACCCCGGCGGTGCTGCCCGCCGAGACCAGGGCCGACGCCCGCCCCTGCTTGATCAGGTGGCAGGCGATCGCGATGGACGAGCGGGGCTTGCGCCAGCTCGCGAGCGCGCCCTCGCCCATGTCGAGCGCCTCGTCGGCGTGCACGATCGGGATCTTGCCGATATAGCCGTACCGGTCGAGCTCGCGCCGGATCCGCGGGGCCTGCCCGACCAGGACGAGCCGGACGCCGTGCTCGCGGACGGCGTCCACCGCCCCGGCGACGATCTCCCCGGGGGCGTGGTCGCCGCCCATCGTGTCGACCGCGACCGGCAGCGGACGCGGCGGCACGCGGCGAGGCGACCCGGCACGCGACGGCTCGCCAGTGCCGGTCATGGCCGCTCCAGGGAGATGGAAGGAAAATGCGGTGTGCCGCAACAACGCAGCTCATCGCATCGTATGGCGTTCCTTCACCTGCCTTGGCAGCGCCCGGCCGGAGTGGCGATCATCACCCTCCGGGCGTCAGCCGCGGCTGCCGGCCTCCTGGCTGTGGCAGTCGGCGCCCAGGCAGGTCGCGTTCTGCACGACCGGGCGGCCGCCGACGAGGATCGTGTAGTAGGTCGTTGCGGTCTTCTTCTCGCCGCTCCCGAGCACCTCGACCCGCTTGCTGTCGGACGTGGTGCCGGTGCACGAGACGCGCAGCCGCTCCTTCGTCCAGCCGGGCAGGTCGGCGCATTTCAGCGGCGCGGCGAGGGTCACGCCGCGCTGGTGCAGCTCGGCGGCGGCCGTGACCGGCAGCGCGTTGCGCAGCGCGGCCTGCGTCTTGTACTTCAGCTCCTTGCCGCCGGACAGCGCCAGGTACGAGATCCCGCCGGCGAGGGCGAGCACGATGAGCGCGGCGGACCCCAGGATCAGGGCCTTCTTGCGACTTATCTTCACAACGGTTACGTCACCGACAGTACGCGGACGTATGCGTCGAGTGGTGGGTTTTGAAGGTCCGCAGGCGGATTCGTTGCCGTCCGGGTCAGGTGTTCGGGTGCTCGCAGCCGAGGCCGAGGCAGCCCTTGCGCAGCACCTCGCGGCCGCCGACGGTGACCACGTAGGTCTCGCGCGGACGGTCGGTGTCGGCGTTGTAGGCGACCCCGTCCACGGTGACCGGTTCCCCGGCGGTGGTGCGGGCCGTGCAGGCCACCCGCACCACGGAGCTCGTGGCGGGCACCGGCGACTCGCAGGAGGGGCGCTCCCGCAGCTCGATGCCGCGGATCTCGAGCTCGTCCACGACCCCGTCGGAGACCGCGTTGCGGTACGCGCCCTCCGAGATGCGCTGCATCACCTTGCAGCCCGACAGGGTCAGGGCGAGCAGCGCCGCCAGGACGAGGACCGGCCACCTTCTCATGCGGACTCCTCGATCCGGCCGGTGCGGCCGACCGCGTCGGCGACCACGTCGGGACGGTCGAGCGGGACCATGTGCAGGGCGTCGGGCAGCTCGATCCGGCTCCCGAGCGGGCTCATCCGGGCGAGCCGCTCGTGGCCCTCGGCCCAGTCGCGCTTCCCGCCGGGGTCGTCGACGTCGCCGAGCGCGGTCACCACGACGAGCGGAATGTGCGGGAACGGGCGCCGCTCCCGCAGCCGGGCCAGGTCGGCGGCCATCTCCCGGTAGGCGAGCTCCTCCGCGATCACCGTGCCGATCACCGTCCCGCGCCCGTACACGGACCGGACCACGCGGTTCGGGACGGCCTCGTCGCGCCGGCTGGTGTGGTCGAGGACCAGCCGCCGCCCGAGCGGCCCGGCGACCCTCGCCAGCCGCGTCGCGTCGAGGAGCGCGCCGGCGGCCGTGGCGAGCGGGGTCAGCGCGGCGGCCGTCCGGACGCGCACCCGCGGGTCGCGCTCGTGGCTGGGGTCGAGCAGCACCAGGCCCCGGACGAGCCGGGGCCGCAGCCGGGCCAGGGCCTCGGCGGGGAACGCGGCCATCGAGTGCGCGAGGACGGTCACCGGCCCGCCCGCCCGCTCCGCCAGCGCCTCCAGGATCGCCGTGTCGCGGCGCAGCGACGCCGGCGCGACCGCGGCCGGGCTGAGCCCGAGGCCGGGGCGGTCGAACACCGTGACCCGGTGCCCGGCCCGCAGCTGCTCGATGCTCGGCACCCAGTCGAACCACGCCCCGCCCAGCCCGGACGTCAGCAGCAGCGGCGGCCCGCCCTGCGGACCGGTCTCGATCACGTGCACCTGCTCGCGCCCGGCGTTGACGATCCGCCCGTCCGGCAGGGGGGTTCCGCTCGTGCTCACAGCCGGGCCTCCTCCGTCACGGCGGCGGTGTCGTCCCGGGCGGCGCGCGCCGCGTCCCGCCGGTCGGCGTACAGCGCCCAGGCGATGACCAGCAGGCCGAGGACGAGGATGCTGATCTGGACGCGCTGGACGACCCCGAGCCACTGCCCCAGGTACATCGCGACGAGCGTGCCCAGCGCCGACACCGACTCGGCGAGCGCGAGCAGCCAGCCCCAGCGGGCGAGCGCCGGCCACCAGCCGTAGCGGCGGGCGGCGAGCGAGAGCAGCAGCAGCGCGGCGACCCCGCAGACGATCACGGCGCTGCTGGTCACCGAGTGGAACTCGTGGGAGAACGAGACGTGCTCGGAGCGCTCCCGCAGCGCGCACCAGGTCTCCAGGCTGGGCGCGCAGTCCAGCGGGAAGGACGCGTCGCCGATCGCGCAGACGCCGAACAGCCCGAGGAACGCCCAGCCCGCCGTGGCGAGGGGCCTGCGGGTGAGCCGGCGCAGCGTGCCGACCGCCACCATGATCGACAGCACCCCGGTGACGAAGTCGCCCGCGCTGTAGACGAGGTGGAACGGCTGGTCGGCGGCCGACAGCTCGCTGACGTAGCCGTTGAAGAAGTCGAGCTTGGGGCTGAGGAGGTTCTCCAGCACGAAGGTCGCGTAGCTGATCCCGGCGATCGTCGCGAGGACGACCAGCCGCAGCGGGACGACGCCCGGCCCGTCCCGTTCGACAGCGTCCACCGGCCCCCCTCACGCCGCGTGACCGCGTCCGCGCCCTGCCGCACGCCCCGGTCCCGCCGCTTCGGTCCTGCCCGCCCCGCCCAGTATTTCCCAAGATCGCGACTTGCGGGGACCGGGGGTGCCGAGTCGCGGTGTATCCGCTGGCAGTGTCCGTGCGCCGGGCGGGTTGCGGCGCATCTCACCGCCCGATGACGGAGAAGTTGACGTCCCGTAGTCGTTGTACTGGGTACCGGGCGTCAACGATGATGTCCAGGCGATTTGTCTGGATCGTCCTTGACCAGCCTTTGTCCCGGCCCGGTAGGGGGTATCAATTCGGCATGAACCCGTCCCAAACGGTTGAATGGGGGTGTCCCGCGCACTCCTGATCACAGACCGTGATGACGCCCCGGGGCGCGCCTCCCCCGCTGACAGCAAGGAGTACCAACACGTGACACTGGTGAACGACGCGGCTCCCGCGGTGCGATCCACCGGTCGCAAGTTCCGCGCCTTCACGGCGAAGCACCTGGACGAACTCACCGCTCGCGCCGGGCTGGCGCCCGACGAGCGGCTCGCGACCCGGGCGGTGGCGACGGTCCTGCCCTTCCGGACCAACGCCTACGTCATCGAGGAGCTCATCGACTGGACGGCCGCCCCCGACGACCCGATCTACCGGCTCGTCTTCCCGCGCCCGGACATGCTCCCCGCCGAGGACGTCGCCCACCTGTCGGACCTGCTGCGCCGCGAGGCCCCGAAGGCCGAGATCGAGGCCGCCGCCCACCGGGTCAGGATGCGGCTGAACCCGCACCCGGCCGGCCAGATGGAGCTCAACATCCCGAGCTTCGGCGACGGCAAGATCCCCGGGATGCAGCACAAGTACGACGAGACCGTGCTGTACTTCCCCAAGCAGGGCCAGACCTGCCACGCGTACTGCACCTACTGCTTCCGCTGGGCCCAGTTCGTCGGCGAGGCCGACCTGAAGATGGCCGGCGACGAGCCGACGGCGCTGCGCGACTACCTGATCGCCCACCCCGAGGTGACCAGCGTCCTGTTCACCGGCGGCGACGCCATGATCATGGGTGAGCCGGTGCTGCGCCGCTACGTCGAGCCGCTGCTCGACCTGGAGCAGCTCGAATCCATCCGGATCGGCACCAAGTCGCTGGCCTACTGGCCGCAGAAGTTCGTCACCGACCCCGACGCCGACGACATGCTCCGGCTGTTCGAGCAGGTCGTCGAGTCGGGCAAGAACCTCGCGTTCATGGCGCACTTCTCGCACCCGCGCGAGCTCGAACCCCTCATGGTCGCCGAGGCGTGCCGCCGGATCCGCGACACCGGCGCGATCATCCGCACCCAGGCCCCGCTGATCAGGACGATCAACGACGACGCCGCGACCTGGGAGAGCATGTGGCGGACGCAGACCCGCATGGGTCTGATCCCCTACTACATGTTCGTCGAGCGCGACACCGGGCCGCAGGACTACTTCGCCGTCCCGCTCGCCCGCGCCTACGACATCTTCCGGGACGCCTACAGGAACGTCTCCGGCCTCTCCCGTACCGTCCGGGGCCCGTCCATGTCCGCGACGCCGGGCAAGGTCTGCGTGGACGGCGTCCTCGACCTGCTCGGCGAGAAGGTGTTCGCGCTGCACTTCATCCAGTGCCGCGACTCCGATCTGGTCGGCAAGCCCTTCTTCGCCCACTACGACCCCGACGCGGTCTGGCTGGACGACCTGAAGCCCGCCTTCGCCGACCGCTTCCCCTGGGAGAAGTAGCCGAGCCGTGCCAGGAGCCGGGGGCCGGCCACGGCCGGACTGAGTACGTGGCCGCCCCCGGCTGAGCACGAACGCCCATGCGGCGGTCGCCGCGGCACGGCGACGATGCCCGCATGTCCCCCCACATCCTCTCCTTCGAGGGGCGCGGCCCGGCCGACCGGATCCGGCTCGTGCTGGCCGCCGGCTACACCGTCGCCGTCCTCGCGGTCAGCGCGGTCGTCCTCGGCGTCATGCTCTTCTCCGACGACCCGGGCTTCATCGGCGTCTGGCTCGTCTTCGTCACCAGCCCGCTGTCGGTCCTCGGGATCACGCTCATCATGCCGCTCGGCGAGCTGCCCGGCCCCCTCGACATCGCCGTGTTCTTCGCGGCGACGACCGGCCCCGGCCTCCTCCAGGCGTGGCTGCTGTGGCCGTCCCGGAGGGTCAGCGCAGCGAACGGGCCAGGCACAGGCAGGCGGCGACGGTGGCGGCGCCGCACAGCGCCATGACGTGGCCGGGCGCCAGGAACTCGCCCAGCGCGCCCGCCGCGCCGATCCCGGCGGCCTGGCCCGTCATGAGCCCGCTGCCGGACAGCCCCAGCGCCTGACCGCGGATCTCCTCGGGCACCGCGTCCACCAGGCGGCGCTGGACGGTCAACTCGTAGCCCAGCCCGAACGTCCCGGCCGCCATCAGCGCGCACGCCGCCGGCAGGCCCGGGTCGAACGCGAACAGCAGGAGGGGCGCGCCCGTCAGCATCGCCAGCGGGAGGGTGAGGCGCTCGCGCGTCGCCGGCGGGATCCAGCGCCCCACCACGAGGTTGCCCGCGAACATGCCCGCGGCCGCGGCGGAGAGCAGCAGCCCCGCCGCGTCCGGGCGCCCCGAATCGGCCGTGAAGGGCACGACGACGCCCTCCGCGCCGACCGAGAGGGAGATCGGCAGCCATGCGGCGAGCAGCAGCCCGCGCGTGCCGCGGTGGCCCAGCAGCAGCCGGTTCGTCCGCCATGTCTCGCTCGCCAGGCCGGACGACGACGGCCGCGCCGCGGGCGGAGCGTCCGGGAGCCGCGTGCGGGCGAGCAGCGCGGCCAGCGCGGCGCCGGCCGCCGCCAGCCACAGCGCCCCGGACGCGGAGATCGCCGCCAGCAGCAGCCCGCCCGCCGCCTGCCCGGCGATCTGCGCGCCCGCACTGGTCATCGTGAACAGCGACCGGCCCAGCACGTAGCCGTCCCCGGGCAGCAGGGCGGGCAGCCGCGCCTGCACGGACGCGGCGCCGACCGGCGCGAACAGCCCCACCGCGACGAGCAGCGCCATGACCGCCGGCAGCGGCAGGACCCCCAGCGCGAGGACGGCCGTGATGACGAAGCGCAGCACGTGGTAGCCGGTCAGCAGCCGCCGCGCCGGGAGGCGGTCGGCGAGCGACAGCAGCAGCGCGCCGCCGATCACGTACGGGAGCATCCCGGCGGCGAACACGAGCGCCGCGGCGACGGACGACCCGGTGCGCTCGAACGTCTGCACCGACAGCGCGATCGTCCGGACGGAGTCGCCGGCGACCTGCAGCGTCTGGAGGGAGAACAGCGTCCGGAACTCGGCGACGCCGAAGACGTCGCGGTACCGCGCGGCGGCGGTGGACGGCGGAGCGGTCATGCCGCCGACTCTGCGGCCCCGGATCTCGTCCGCGACAATGTTTCGGGGAGGAGCGAAACATGTACCGCATCGTGGTGGGGCCGGGGGACATCGCCGCCAGCCGGTTCGGGGTCGGCCCGCTGATCGAGGTGTACGCCGCACTCGGCCTGGTCGCCGGCCGGATGCCCGTCGGGCCGCTCGGGCCGTGGGTGGAGCGGGCGCGGCCCGCATACCGGGAGATCGCCGGCGACCCGGCCGTGCGGGCGCTGGTCTTCCTGCGCCGCCCGCACGGGTACATGGCGGACTTCGTCGTCCCGCCGCCCGCCCGGCCCAACCTCACCGTCCCCGAGCAGCTGGCGGCCGTCCGGGCGACGCCGCTCGGCCAGGCGCGGCGGGAGATCGCCCGCAACCTGGTGGGCCTGCCGGAGCCGGACGCCGAGATCCGCGGCGTCCTGGACGCGCCCGACATGCCCGAGCGGCTCGCCGCCGGGCTGGAGACCGCGTGGCGCACCCTGCTGGAGCCGGACTGGGCGGTGCTGCGCTCGATCCTGGAACGCGACATCGTCCACCGCGCCGGGCGGCTCGCCGCCTACGGCTGGGCGGCGGCGCTGGACGGCCTGTCACGCCAGGTGCGCTGGCGGGACGGCGTCATCGAGGCCGACATCCAGGGCGACGTGACCTACCGGCTGGGCGGCGCCGGGCTGACCCTCGTGCCGGTGGTCTTCTCCGAGCTGGGCCTGGCCCTCGAACAGGACTGGCCGTACACGCTGATGTACCGGGCGCGGGGAGTGGCGGCCCTCTGGGAGAGCCGGGAGCCGCGCGGCGAGGACGCCCTCGACCGGCTCGTCGGCCGCACCCGCGCGGAACTGCTGCGCCTGCTCGCCGAACCCGCCACGACGACCTGGCTGAGCGCCCGGCTCCGGATGAGCCTCGGCGGGATCGGCGGCCACCTCGCGGTGCTGCGCGAGTCCGGGCTGGTCACGCGGGAGCGGAGCGGCCGGTCCGTCCTCTACCGGCGCACGGCCGTCGGGGACGTCCTCGTGGGCGCCGGCTGAGGCCGCCCCCGGCCGGGGGCGGCCGGGAACCTCAGGACTCGTAGACCGGCACGATCGAGGCGCGGGCCAGCGTGTGCGCGGTGACGTTGAACCCGACGACGGCGGGGGAGGCGTCGGAGTCGATGCCCAGCGACTCCACGTCCAGCGCGTGCACGGTGAACACGTAGCGGTGCGGCCCGTTCGGCGGCGGCGCGGCGCCGCCGTACGCCTTCGTGCCGAAGTCGTTGCGGGCCTGCACGCCGATCTTGGAGTCGGCGGTGCCGGCGCCGGTCGGCAGCTCGGTCACGCCGGCCGGGATGTCGAACAGGCTCCAGTGCCAGAAGCCGCTGCCGGTCGGCGCGTCCGGGTCGTAGCAGGTCACCGCGAAGCTCTTCGTCTCCGCCGGGAACCCCGACCAGCGCAGGTGCGGTGACCTGTTGCCGCCGCTGAACCCCCAGTCGTCGAAGACGTGCTCGTCCGCGAGCCGCTCGCCCTCGGCGACGTCGTCGCTCTCGACGGTGAAGGACGGGACCTCGGGCAGGTGCTCGTGCGGAAGCGGCGGCTTGGCCATGGCGACCTCCTACATCAGGATCTTCGTGTCCCTCCATCTCTACCAGTGGGCGTCACGTCTTGACCGCGCCCATGGTGAACCCGGTGACGAAACGGTCCAGGAACAGGTTGAACAGGAACGCGATCGGCACCGCCGTGATCACCGTGGACGCCTGCAGCGACTGCCAGAAGAACACGTCCCCCCGCACCAGCTGGGTCGGCACGCCGGTGCTGACCACCATCTCCGGGCTCGCCGACACGAACGCCAGCGCGTACACGAACTCGCTGGAGGTGAGCGTGAAGCTGAACACGACCACCGCGACGATCCCCGGGAACACCAGCGGCAGGACGACCCGGAGGAACGCGCCGAGGCGGCTGTGGCCGTCCACCATGGCCTGCTCCTCGACGTCCTTCGGGACGGCCTTCAGGAACCCGATCAGCAGCCACACCGACACCGGGACCGTGATCGTCGGATACACCACGATCATCGACCAGAGCGTGTCCTCCAGGTGCAGCGCCACCACGACCCGCGTCAGCGACAGGAACAGCAGCGACGGCGGCACCAGGTACACCATGAAGATCGCGATGCCCATCGGCGTGCCCCACGGCCGGTCCAGCCGCGCCAGCGAGTACGCCGCCGGCAGCGCCAGCACCAGCGTGACCGCCACCACCGCCGCGCCGACGATCAGCGTGTTCACCACGAACGTCAGGAACGGCGTGTCGGTGAACAGGAACGTCACATGGTCGGGCGTCGCCGGCTTGTTGAAGAAGAACGGGTTGCTCTCCGGGTTGTAGAGGTCCTGGTTCTGCTTGAACGCGCTGATCACGCTCCACAGGAACGGCAGCGCGCACACCAGCGCCGCCAGCACCGCCGCCCCGTACACGCCGCACCGCGCCGCCACATGCCGCCGCGCGTACTTCCGCCGCAGCGCCGCCACGTCCGTGGTCATTGGGCCTCCAACCGCCGGACCGCACGGAGGATGGCGACCGCGCCGGCCAGCAGCAGCGGGAACAGGAACAGCGCGATCGCCGCCCCCTGGCCGACGTCGCCGCCCTCGACGCCGCGGAAGTACGCCCAGGAGGCCAGGACGTCCGTCGAGTGCGTCGGGCCGCCCCGGGTCAGCACGTACGGGACGGTCATGTCGGTGAACGTCATGATCGCGCCGAACAGGCCCGCGACCGCGATCACCGGGAGCGTCAGCGGGATCGTCACCTCGAACATCCGGCGCCAGAACCCGGCGCCGTCGATCCGCGCGGCCTCGTCGATGTCGCGGGGGATCGCGACCAGCCCGGCCATCACGATCACGGCGGCCAGCGGGGTCAGCCGCCACGTCTGCACCGCGATCACCGACGCCATCGCGGTGCCGGGCTGCCCGAGCCACACGACGTTCGCGTCGATCAGCCCCAGGTGCCGGAGCACCCAGTCGACCGGCGAGTAGATCGAGTCGAGGAACCACAGCCACGAGATCGTCGACAGCGCGACCGGCGTCGTCCAGGGCAGCAGGACCAGGAACCGCACCACCCACTTGCCGCGGAACTCGGCCACCAGGATGTTCGCGAGGATCTTCCCGAACAGGACGATCAGCACCATGCTCACCAGCGTGAACACCAGCGTGTTGCGCAGCGCCCGCCAGAACACGCCGTCCGCGAAGACCGCGTCGAAGTTGCGGAACCCGACGAGGTCGAACGACGGGTCGCCGGTCGTCACGTCCGAGAACGCGAACGCGATCGCCAGCAGGAACGGGACGCCGACCAGCGCGGCGATGTAGACGACCGAGGGCAGCAGCATCACCCAGGCGAGGAAGCCCTCCCGGTCGGCGAGCCCGGCCTTCGCCCGCGGGGCCGCGGCCCTGTGCTCCGGGGCCGCCGCCTCCGCCCGCGTCACCGCGCGTCCCCGAGCGGCACGGCGGCCCGCCGGGCGCCCGACGCGGCGTCGAAGAACCGGAGCCGCTCCGCAGGCACCGCGAACTCGCGGGTCTCCCCGGCCTCCAGCGGCGTTCCCACGGTCGCGGGGAGCCGGGCGATCACGCGGGTCTCCGCGCCGATGCCCGTGACCGTCCCGTACACGTGCCGGTCGCCGGACAGGTACTCCATCCGCTCCACCCGGAGCGGCATCGTCACCCGCTCCGGCGACACGACGTTCTCGGCGGGCAGCAGATGCTCGGGACGGAACCCCACCAGCATGTCGCCGCGCTCGACCAGGTTCATCGGCGGCGACCCGATGAACGTCGCCACGAACGTGTCGGACGGGTCGTCGTACACCTCCTGCGGCGTCCCGACCTGCCGGACGCGGCCGTGCTCCAGCACCGCGATGCGGTCGCCGAGACCCATCGCCTCCGCCTGGTCATGGGTGACGTAGATGGTGGTGGTGCCGACGCGCTGCTGGAAGCGCTTCAGCTCGTCCCGTGCCGTCGCCCGCATCTTGGCGTCGAGGTTGGAGAGCGGCTCGTCCAGCAGGAAGACCGCCGGGTCGCGGACCAGCGCGCGCGCCAGCGCCACCCGCTGCCGCTCACCGCCCGACAGCTGGCGCGGCTTGCGGCGCAGCAGCGGCTCGATCTCCAGCAGGCCCGCCGCCCATTGCGCCTTCTTCTCGCGCTCCTCCTTGGGCATGCCCTCCGCGCGCAGCGGAAAGACGATGTTGTCCCTCACCGTCTTGTGCGGGTACAGCGCATACGACTGGAACACCATCGCGATCTGCCGGACCCTCGGCGGAAGCCCGTTCACGACGTTCCCGCCGATCAGCACCTCGCCCTCCGTGGGCTGCTCCAGGCCCGCGATGGTGCGCAGCAGCGTCGTCTTCCCGCATCCGGACGGCCCCAGCAGCACCAGGTACTCCCCGGGCTCCGCCGCGAGATCGACACCGTCCAGCGCCCGCACGTGCTCGGCCCGCCCCCGCCGAGCCCGCACATGCCCGTCGAAGGTCTTCACCAGCCCCTTGACCTCGACCGTGTTCATTGCTCAGCCGCCCACGAGGCCGCGGTCGCGCCAGTTCTTGAAGATGGCGTTGACCCGCTGCTCGGCCTCCGCGACCGCCTGGCGCGGGGACGTCTGGCCGCGGGCGGCGCGGCCGAACATCGTCGGCAGGACGTTGGTGTTGAAGATCTCGCCGATCGCCGGGTTGGACGGGCCCGGGTAGCCGATGTTCGCGCTCCACGACGTCGCCGTCTTCAGCAGCCCCAGCTTGTTCGCCGGTTTCGCGCCCCACGGGTCGTCGTCGAGCCAGCCGTTCAGCTGCGGGACGAGCGACGGCCAGCCCGGCAGGTCGTACAGCTCCGAGTAGTACGACACCGACGGGAAGTTCGCCGTGTAGTGCAGCAGGAACTCCTTCGCCGCGTCCGCGTTGCCCGCGTACTTCGGCACGATCCACTGCTGGATCACGTGCTGCGCCGCCATCGCCGCCTTCGGGCCGCGCAGCGCCGGCACGAAGAAGATGTCGTCGCCGATCGCCCGGTTCGTGCCCATCGCGGTGCGCCACGCCGAGATGGAGTTCACGATGTAGGACGACTTGCCGGCGATGAGCGCCTGGTTGTTCGACGCCGGCGTCCACGAGAAGACCTCGCTGGTCTCGGCCTCCTTGAACAGCCGCGCCATGTACTCCACGGCCGCGACGGTCGCGTCCGAGTTCAGCACGACCCGCTCGTTCTGGTCCTGGACGGACCCGCCGTACGACCACAGCAGCGCCCGCGCCGCCATGTTCGAGTCGGTCTCCGGGGACAGCCCGATGCCGCACGGCACCCCGGTCTGCTTCTTGATCTCGGCGGCGCCGCGCAGCAGGTCGTCCCAGCTCGACGGGCCGTTCGGCATGCCGACCTTCTGCCACATCGACTTGCGGTAGTCGCCGGGGTCGGGCGACCAGCCGGGGCAGTAGGCGTAGAACTTCTTCGTGTTGGGGTTGTAGCTCGACTTGCGGCACAGCTCCAGCTGCTGCCCCCAGCGCCGGGTCGCCTCCTGCACGAGGTCGGTCATGTCGAGGACGGACGGCTCGTACTGCGAGAACGGCGCGATGTGCTGGATGAGGTCGTGGCCGCGCCCCGCCTGGATCTCGGACGCGGCCCGGCGGGGGACGTCCACGGTGTTGATGTGGTCGACCCGGACGTCCACCCCGACCTTCTTGCCCCAGTCGGAGACGAACGTGTCGAACCATTTGTCGTGCCGGGGCACGAAGTGGCTCCACATCAGGATGCTGAGGGAGCCGCTCAGCTTCTTCGCGGGGGCGGTGAACACCTCCTTCGGGGCGTTCCCGGTGTTCTTCGCCTGCGGGCCGGAGGACTCGCTGGCGCAGCCCGCCAGCGCACCGTACGCGCCCGCCGCGAGCGCCGTGGAGGACAGGAAGCCGCGTCTGCTGATCCCGGGGGTGTCGAACCGTTCGGCCATGGGGAGTCTCCCTCGCCGCTGGAGGTCTCCCCTCGACGGTAGATCGGCGAGGGGACTTCATCCAGAGACGATCCGGTAACTCCGCGTCACAATGGCCTCGGCGGCCACGACAACCCCGGGAGTGCGCCCGGGTTACTTGCCGGTGGCCTCGATGTAGGCGGCGATGACCTCTTCGGGGTCGCCGTCCATGTGCATGCGGCCCTCGTCGATCCAGATGACCCGGTCGCACATGTCCTTGACCGTGTCGAGCTGGTGCGCGACGAGGAAGACCGCGCCGGCCTCCTTGCGCAGCTCGTCGATGCGGCGCTTGCTCTTCGTCCGGAACTTGGCGTCGCCGGTGGCGAGGGCCTCGTCGATCAGCAGGACGTCGTGGGTCTTGGCCGCCGCGATCGCGAACCGGAGCCGGGCCCCCATGCCGGACGAGTACGTCCGCATCGGGTACTGGATGAACCCCTCCTTGAGCCCGGCGAAGTCGACGATGTCCTGGTAGCGGGCCTTGGCGTCGGCCGGGGACATGCCCATCGCGAGGCAGCCGAGCACGATGTTGCGCTCGCCGGTGAGGTCCTTCATCAGGGCGGCGTTCACGCCGAGCAGGGACGGCTGGCCGTCGGTGTAGACGCCGCCGCGGTGCGGGGGCAGCAGCCCGGCGATGGCCTTCAGCAGCGTCGACTTGCCGGAGCCGTTGGTGCCGATGATCCCGACGGCCTCGCCGCGGTAGGCCACGAACGACAGGCCCTTGATCGCGTGGACCTCGGTCATCGAGGGGCGCTTCTGCCGGCGCAGGACCCGCGAGAACGCGGAGGCGGCGTTGCCCTTCCCGCCCGCGCCGTACACGCGGTAGACGATGTGCAGATCGTCCACGACGACGATCGGCTCCCGGGACGGGTCGATGGTGACCTGGTTTCCGGACGGGTTCATGCGCACCTTCGTGTCAGCCACGGCCGTATCGCTCCTCAGCGCGGTGGAAGTACGTGAATCCGCCGACCAGCATCACCACTGCCCAGATGACGGCGTACAACCACAACTGGCCCGTCTCCTGGACGCCGAGTTCCTTGGAGACGTGCTCGCGGTACTCGCCGAGCAGGACGTGGCGGCTCAGCTCGACGTACACGTAGGCCGGGTTGGCCTTCAGCAGCTCCCCGAGGATGGGGTACTCCGCGAGCTTGGAGCCGGGCTGCATCAGCGACGGGAGGCTGAAGATGACGCCGGACATGTAGAGCCAGGTCCGCATGACGAACGGCAGGAGCTGGGTGATGTCGCGGTTGAACGCGCCCAGCCGCGCCATCACCATGCTGATGCCGACGTTGAACATGAGCTGCAGCGCCACTACGGGGACGAACAGCGCCATGTTGAAGCTGAGGGGCTCGCCGAACGCGAAGATGATCGCGAAGAGCACGATGAGCGAGAGCAGCAGCTGCTGGAGCTCGACGACCGCGATCGCCAGCGGCAGCGTGGCCCGGGGGAAGTGCAGCGCCCGGATCAGCGAAAGGTTGTCGCCGACGGATTTGGCCCCGGACGTGACCGAGCGTTGGGTGAATCCGAACAGGAACACGCCGGTCACGAGGAAGGGGATGAAGTCCGGGACCCCGCGCTTGGTGTTCAGCAGCAGCCCGAAGATCAGGTAGTACACCGCCGCGTTCAGCAGCGGTGTCAGCAGCTGCCACACCTGGCCGAGCCGCGAGTCGGAGTACATCGAGATGTTCTTGGCCGACGCGAACGCCCAGATGAAATGGCGGCGAGCCCACACATCCTGGATGTACTTGCGCAGCGGGGGGCGCGCAGCGCTCTGCCTCAGCCCGTATCGTGCGGCGTAGTCGGCCAGGGACCCGTTCACGTGATGAGGCTCCGCGATCGTTCCGACCGACTCGCCACCCGGGGATCCGAGCCGTTCCGGGTGACTCATGTCGCGAAGCCTATTGCAGTCGATGAGTCGAGAGTGACGTTCGCCCGCATGTGACCCCCGATTTGAGATCTTTACGGAATCATGTCGGCGTCCCTGGGGATACCCCGGAGATGCGGGTCAACCACTCACGGAGCATCGTCGTGCCATCACGGTCCGCCATCAGGCGTCGTCATGAGCCCGCCCATGCCCGCTCCCCCCGATCCGTCCTGCTGCGCCGGCTCGGCCGCGCCGACCGGTGGGCGTTCGACCGGGTGGCGGCCGCGCGGCTGCACGGGCTGGAGTACGTGCTGCCGCGGCTGTCGCGGTTCGCCGACCACGGGGTCCTCTGGTTCACCGCGGCCGGGGTGATGGGCCTCACGGGGCGGCCCCGCCTGCGGCGCGCTGCGCTGCGCGGCGCGATCGCGATCGCGGTCGCGAGCCCTGCCGTGAACATCCTGGGCAAGCAGGCGTTCCGCCGCAAGCGCCCCGTCGTCGATCTGGTCCCGCCGATCCGGATCCGCTGGAAGCTGCCGACCTCGCACGCGTTCCCGTCCGGCCACTCGGCGTCCGCCGCCGCGTTCGCGACCGGTGTGGCGCTGGAGGCGCCGCGGCGGCTGGCGGTGCCGGTCGCGGCGACGGCCGCCGCGGTGGCGTTCTCCCGCGTCTACACCGGCGCGCACTACCCGGGGGACGTCCTCGCCGGTGTCGGGATCGGCGCGCTGGCGGGGGCGGGGACCCGCCTGGTGTGGCCGGCCCGGCCCCCGGTGGCCGAGGTGGCGCCGGCGGCCGGGCCGGCGAAGGTGGCCGAGGACGGGCGCGGGCTCGTCGTGGTCGCCAACAGCGGCGCCGGGCCCGGCGCGGGCGGCGAGGCGGCCGGGATCTCCCTGCCGGGGCGCCCGGAGGTGACGCTGGGCCTGCTCCGCCATGAGCTTCCGGCGGCGGAGATCGTCCAGCTCGACCCGGACGCCGACCTCGACAAGGCGTTCGGCGAGGCCGCCGAGCGGGCCGACGTGCTCGGCGTCGTCGGCGGCGACGGCACCGTGAACGCGGCGGCGGGGGCCGCGCTGAAGCACGGCGTGCCGCTGCTCGTCGTCCCGGGCGGGACGTTCGACCACTTCGCCCGCGCGCTCGGCATCGAGTCGGCGGCGGAGGCGATCGGCGCGTACCGGGACGGGCGGCTCGGCCGGGTGGACGTGGCCTACGCCGCCCCGGTGGCCGGCGCGGGCCGGGACGAGGAGGGGCTTTTCCTCAACACCGCGAGCTTCGGCGCCTACACCGAGCTCGTCGACCGGCGCGAGCGGCTGGAGCGGCGGATCGGCAAGTGGCCGGCGCTCGCGGTCGCGGCGGTCCGCACGCTGCGGCACTCCGAGCCGGTCGAGCTGCTGGTGGACGGGCGCCGGCTGCGGGTGTGGCTGGCGTTCGTCGGCAACTGCGTCTTCGGTTCGCGCGGCGCGGCGCCGACCTGGCGCGGGCGGCTGGACGACGGCCGGCTCGACGTCCGGATGATCGTCACCGGGCGGCGGGTGCCGCGGGTCCGCGCGGTCGCCGCGGTGCTGGCCGGGCCCCTGCACGTCATGCCCGGGTACCGGGAGTGGCGGACGAGCGGCCTGGAGGTCGTCTCCTCGGACGGCGGGCTGCGGCTCGCGCGTGACGGCGAGGTCTCGTCGCTGCCGGCGGCGGTCCGGTTCGGCAAGCACACGGGCGCGCTCGCGGTGTTCTGCCCCACGGCGCCCCCGGCTCCCGGGTAGCGGCTCGGTAGCGGTTCCCGGACGGGTGGCGCGTCAAGGCGCGTTCCCGTGTTGGCCGGGTGCCGGTCTTGTTCGGGTAAAGGCGTGGGAGTCGCCCGTCCGGCGGCGGCAGGGTCCGGTGCAGGATCCCGCTAGGGGATCAACTGGGGGTGTGGGCCGTGGGACGGACCCGGCGGGACCGGTACCGGCGATGTCAGGAGCGCCAGCCGCAGCTGCTGCAGTGCGTCCGGCAGTGGTGGCCGATCGTGGCGGGGGCGCTCGCGACGACCGGTCTCCTGCTCGGCGCCTACCTGGAGGTCCCGCGCCAGAAGGGGGCGGCGACGCTGGCCGCCCCCGGCCGTCCGGCCCCGAAGCGGCCGGACGCGGCGTCGCGGGACCCGGCGGAGCGGCTGATGAGCACCTACACGACGCGTTTCACGCCGGGGGAGCCGCGCGTCCGCAACATCGAGCTGGCGGCGCAGATCCTGGACGGGCACATCGTCGAGCCCGGCGGGACGTTCTCGTTCAATGGCGCCGTCGGGCCGCGCACCAGCAGCCGCGGGTACGTGCCCGCGCCCGCCATCGTGGGGCCGCGGCTGGTGAACGATGTGGGCGGCGGCATCTGCCAGGTGTCCACGACGCTGTTCAACGCGGTGTTCAGGGCGGGCCTGGACATTCGCAAGTCGCGCGCGCACACCATGTGGATGCCGGAGTACCCGGAAGGGCGGGAGGCCGCGGTCTCCTACCCCGACCTCGACTTCACCTGGAAGAACGACACCGGCCGCGCCGTGCGGATCGAGGCGGGCTACACGGGGTCGTCGCTGACGGTGAACCTGTGGGGGGAGCGCAAGTACGAGGTGCGGTCGACGACGTCGGAGCGGTACGGGTTCACCCCGTACGGGGCGGGTGTGGGGCACGGCCGCAAGTGCGTGCCGATGACGGGCCGGAAGGGCTTCAAGATCGACGTGTGGCGGACGCTGTACGCCGAGGGCCGCAAGGTGCGCAGGGAGAAGTTCCACACCGAGTACCGGCCGCAGCCGAAGGTGAAGTGCCGCTGACGGGCGCGGAGGCGCCCTATCGCAGAGCGCGGAAATGCCGCGTGGCAGGGTGGGAAGTATGCGGGGAGATTTCGAGCTGGGACCGGACGACGGGCACCTGCTGCTGCGCACGGGCCGCAGTGGGCTCGGCCGGCGGGCGGGGCACGACCTGACGATCGAGGCTACCCGGTGGTCGGCGGCGGTGCGGGCCGGGGAGCCGCTGTCCGCGTCGTCGGTCGAGGTGACCGTCGAGGTGGACGGGCTGGAGGTCCGCGAGGGCAGCGGCGGCGCGCTGCCGCTGTCCGACCAGGACCGCGCGGACATCCGCAGGAACCTGCGCAAGGTCCTCGACAGCGGGCGGTACCCGGAGATCACGTTCGTCTCGACTGCGGTCGGGGAGGACGCCGTCGAGGGCGATCTGACGATCATGGGCCGGACGAAGCCGGTGCGGGTGGCCGCCTCCCTGGACGGCGGCCGGGTGCGGGGCTCCGCCACGGTCACGCAGACCCGCTGGGGCGTCAAGCCCTACTCGGCGTTCTTCGGCGCGCTCCGGCTCGCCGACGACGTCGAGGTGGAGTTCGACATCAGGCTTCCCGAGTAGCGGTCTCCCGCCGGGCGCGTGCCGCGCGCGCGAACTGGTCGTCCAGGCTGCGTGGGAACGGCAGGATCCGGTGCCGTTCGCGCCAGGGCGCGTACTGGCGGACGGCGTTGAACCCGGCCGCGGTGATGATGCGTTCGACGTTCGGACCCGGCGCGTAGGCGGGGTAGACGTCCAGATGGGCGATGCCTTGGGGCAGACCATGCGGCCGTTGGGGCGACACCAGCGTCATCGGCGGGCGGACCCCTTCGGCGGACGCCATGTCCCGCGCATAGGCGACGAGTTCAAGGGTCTCCAGGTCGGGCCCACTGTGGACGATGAGCCAGCCGTCCACATCGACCGGTTCCGATGGGGGATCGGTGAGCACCAGCGGCGAGACCTCGTCCGATACCTCGCGCAGATAGGCGTCATGGGCGGGGGCCAGCGGCTCCAGGACGAACGTGCGGTCGAAGCGCGGCGGGTCGGCGGGCAGCAGAGGACGGTACGCGTCCCAGCGCAGCAGCCGGGCCAGGTGCGTGACCCTCGTCCCGGACGGGAAGCGGGTCAGTTCGCCCTTCAGCCCGGCGGGGAACGCGTCGACGACCACCTCGTCCGGTGCGAGCCCCGCCGCGCTCTCCACGACCTGCCAACCGCCCGTGACGCGCGCGTCGCCGCCGAACCGCGAACCGGTCACCACCGTCACCGGGCCGTCCATGCCCAGGGTGAGCAGCGCCGCCCGGAGCCGCGTCAGATGGCCGAGCCCGTCCCCGGCGGCGTAGCAGACGATCACCGGGCCGCGTCGAGGACGGCCAGGTAGCCGGCGGTCTCGGCGGCCGGGGTGAAGTCGCGGCGGATCCGCTCCGCGCCCGCCGCGCCGAGCTTCGCCAGCTCGTCGGCGCCCGCGCGGGCGGCCCGGTCGACGGCCGCGCGGCAGGCGTGCGCGTCCCCGGCGGGGAACGCGAACCCGATCTCGTCGTCCACCAGGTCGGCGAGGCCGCCGCCGTCCGAGGCGAGCAGCGGCACGCCGAGCGCCGCCGCCTCCAGCGCCACGTTCGGCATCCCGTCATAGAACGACGGGAGCGCGACGAGGTCGCAGCCCGCGTAGACGGCGGGCAGGTCGTAGCGCTCCATGAACGGTAGGAAGGAGTGCGGGACGTCGTGCGCGGCGAGCCACTCCCGCACCGACTCCTCGACCTCGCCGACGAGCACCAGGTGGAACGCGCCGGCGTGCCCGGACGCGGCCAGCGCGTCCAGCAGGAACCCGACGCCCTTCTTGACCTTGAGCTGCCCGATGAGGCCGATCGTGCGGCGGCCCGGCTCGACGTTCGCGTCCCGCCACGCCAGGCCCGAGGCCCGCTCGGACGGCAGGATCCGCCACTGCGCCGTGTCGACGCTGTTCGCGACGAACTCGACGGCCGCGTCCGGGGCGAGCGCCGCCACCAGCGGCGCGTGCGACCGGGCGACGACGCAGACCTGGGCCGAGGCGCGCAGCGCGTCCGCCAGCACGCCGCGCCGCCGCATCGAGAACACGCCCACGTCGATGTCGTTGCCGCGCAGCAGCGTGACCAGCGGGGCGTGCAGCAGCGAGGACAGGACGGGCGCGGCGAGCATCGCGTACACGCCGCCGAACGCGACCACATGGCTGTAGCCGCTGAGGTCTTCGGCGTTGATCGTCGTCCACAGCCGGCGCAGAGCGTGCTCGGAGTCGTCGCCGAGCGGGGCCGTCAGCAGCCGCCCGCCGTGCTCCCGCTTCACGCCCCACGGGCGGGCGCGCCGCGTCAGGTGCGCGACGTCCACCTCGACCCCGGCGCCGCGCAGGCCCCGCACGATCCGGTCGCACGACTGCGCCATGCCGCCCTGGCTCGGCGGGTAGTGCTCGGTGAGCCACAGGACGCGGTGCATCAGCTGTCCACGAAACCGGTGTCGTCGTCCGGACCCCAGTCGCCGCCGTAGGAGTAGTCGTCACCGGGGTTGAACGCGCCTCGGTCGTACTCGTCGAACGACGAGTACCAGTACGTGTCCTGGTAGGTCTGCGAGCTGCGGTGGTAGTACTCGCGCCGGCGGTTGCCCACCCACGTCGGGTCGTGCGGGTCCTGCGTGCGGTACCCGCGCGCCGCCGCGCACGCGGGGCACGCCCCGCCCGGCGCCGCGTGCGCCGCGCAGACGGGCCGCGAGCAGTGCGGGCAGGTCGCCACCGCCGCCTGGCCGCAGCGGCCGAGGACGAAGAAACCGGTGGTCACGGTGCAGCGGGTCACTTGGCCCTCCTCGCGGCCGTGCCGGGCGGGGTCCACCGGAACGGCTCCGTCGACACGTCCAGGATGCGGTCGAGCATGGCCTTGCCCTCCTGCACGCCGCGCAGCTTCCCGTCCACCCGGATCACCATCCGCTTCCCCGGTTTGACCTGCACCTTGAGCCAGCGCGGCGGCGGTGACGACGGCTGCCGGACGACCGCGTCCCGGCCCAGCCGCCGGGTGACCCGCACGAGCTGGGTGGTCTTCGTCTTGGTCTTGATCTTGACCTTGCCGCGCGGGTTGCGCTTCTTGCGCCGGCGGTAGCGGACCCGGTCGGTGACGGCGAGCTCCAGGACGCTGCCGTCGCGCAGCTCCGCCCGCATCCGCAGCCACGGGTCGAACGCGTACCACTGCTTCATCGAGATGACCGGCCGCTGGACGGGCACGTCGTGCTGCGGGCCGCACTTCTCCGGCAGGTCGGAGCCGCGCAGGTCCGCCGCGACGGACAGCACACCGTCCGGCGGCATGTCGGCGGCCAGCACCCGCAGCAGCGGGACGAGGACGGCCGGGACCCGCCCGGAAAGCTGCCACTTGCGCCGCTTCACCACGGTGCGGTGCCCCGCGAGGCTCTGGATCACCGGCTCCCAGTCGTCGCGCCGCAGCGAGACGGAGAACCCCTTCTCCAGCGTGAGCGCCTTGTGCAGCGGATGGAACCGCTCGATGGCGGCCTTCTGCTTACGCCAGAACATGTCGAACCACCTATCGACCTAGCGTGCGGTAGACCTCGGCCAGCCGGGCGCGGGACCGCGCCCAGGTCAGGCTCTCCTCGATGTGCTCGCGGCCCCGTCGCCCCATCGCGGCGGCCTCGTGCGGGTACTCCAGCAGGACGCGGACGGCCCGCGCCAGCTCGGCGGGACGGTCGGCCGGGACGAGCCGCCCGTGCTCCCCGTCCGCCATCAGCTCGCGCACCGCCGGCAGGTCCGACGCGACGACCGGGACGCCCGCCGCCATCGACTCGATGACCTTCAGCGGCGCGCAGCCCTGGTCGAGGTTGCGGGCGCAGCCGGTCAGCGGCGCCAGCGACGCCTCGGCGTGCGCCAGCCAGGCGGCGACCTCGTGGTGCGGCAGCGTGAACCGCCAGTCGATCCGGTCGGCGACCCCGAGCCGCTCGGCGAGCCGCCGCACCGGCTTCGCCCGCCGCTCCGGGACGGACGCGCAGACCACCAGCCGCAGCCCGTCGAGGTCGGCGAGCCGGGCGAACGCGCGCATCAGCACGTCCAGCCCCTGCCACGGCTGCATCGCGCCGACATAGATGACATAACGCTCAGGCGCATCGGCGGGCCGTTCGGTTTCACCGGGCACGTCCGCGCCGTTCGGCACCAGACGCACCTTGTGCTCGGGAACGCCCCGCTCCCGGACCGCGTCGCCGATCACCCGCGACGGCACCACGACCGCGTCGCTGCGCTCCAGGCAGAACCGCTCCAGCTCGCGGATCTTGCCGAGCGTGCTCGGCGCCGCCCACGGCCACGTGTGGCTCATCTCGATGGACGGCAGGCCGTTGACCTCGTACACGACCTTGTGGCGGCGGCCGTCCGCGACCGCCGGCAGCGCGCTCCAGGGGTCCCGCACATGGCAGACCTCAAGGGTCTCCCAGTGCGGCGCCAGATGGTCGGCCACCCAGCCGGAGAACGCCTCGGCCCGGTCGATCAGGTTCGGGACGGGCGTGTCGAACCGCGCGATCTCGCGCGTCCCCTCCCGCTGGTAGCGGGGCAGGTCACCGCCGCCGATCACGCCGAGGAGCCCGCCGCCGTACCGCTCGAACAGCTCGTCGGCCATCTGCGCGATGTGCACCGCCGACCCCTTGCTGGACGGGAACCGATCGAACGCGACGTAGGCCGCTCTGTGCCTCATCCGACGCGCACCTCCGCCGACGCCCGATGCCAGGCGATCTGGTCGTCGAGCCCCTCCCGCAGGCCGATCGCCGGCTCCCAGCCGAGCAGCTCCCGGGCGCGCCCGGTGTCGGCCCACGTCCGGTGCGCGTCACCGGCCACCGGCGTCTCCCGCTGGATCTCCGCCTGGACGCCAAGGGCGTCGACGAGCATCGCGATCGCGTCCCGCACGGCCACATGCTCGGGATGGCCGACGTTGACGGCGATGCCGGACGGCAGCTCCTCGGCCGCCGCCGCGAGCGTCGCCGCCACCACGTCCCGCACATGCGTGAAGCTGCGCGACCGGTGCCCGTCGCCGAACACCGGCAGCGGGCGCCCGTCCAGCGCCGCCTCCACGAACCGGTGGAACGCCATGTCGGGCCGCTGCCGGGGCCCGTACACCGAGAAGTACCTGAGCACGACGACGCGGAGCCCGGCGTCCGCCGCGAGGCCCGCGAGCCGCTCCCCCTCGACCTTGCTGACCGCGTAGGGGCTCTCCGGCCGGAGCCGGTCGTCCTCCCGGTTCGGCCGCCGCCCCGCCGACCCGTACACCGACGAGCTCGACGCGACGACCACCTTCGGCCTTCGCCCCGCCGTCAGGCACGCCGCGAGCAGCCGCCGCGTCGCCGTCACGTTGTCCCGCTCGGCGACGGCCCGCCCCGGCCCCCACGAATCCCGCACGCCGGGCCGCCCCGCCAGATGCAGGACGACGTCCGCCCTGGCGACGGCGTCCAGCTCGTCCACCGCGAGATCGACGTCGGCGGCGACTACACCGGGCCGCGCCGCGACCCGCGCCCACGTCCGCCGGGCGAGCTCCGGAGTCAGCGACCGCGCGGGCGCGTCGACGGCGAGCACCTCGTGCCCGGCCCCCGAGCACGCGTCGACGACATGGCTCCCGATGAACCCCGCAGCACCCGTCACGACCACCCGCACCCGGGCACTTTATCCGTAGGACCCCGAACCCGGACAGGGCTCGCGTCCCAGCTCAACCAGGACGATCACCGGGACGGATGGAGCGAACATAGCCGCCCACTGTCGTTACTTAGGGTTAGTTTTCGGTCACAGAGGGGCAGGACTGCCATGCCTGTCAACACACTTATGAAAGGGAGAGTTCGTGAAACTACGCCATAGTTTCGCAACCCTGCTGCTCGCGGGCACCGTCGGCGCCGGCCTCGCCGGCGCGCCCGCCGCGCAGGCGTCGGCTCCGCCGGCCGCCGAAGGGACGAGCACGCCGACGGCCGCCGCGTACCAGTACGCGACGGGGAAGGTGATCAGCCGTCACCGGCTCGCGATCCGGTCGAAGCCGACCACGCACTCCAAGTGGGTCGGCTGGCTGAAGCCGGGCCAGCGGTTCTTCGTCAAGTGCTGGACGCGGGGGCAGAAGGTCCGCCACACCCGCGTCTGGTACCGCATGGGGTACAGCAGCCCCAAGGACTACGTCTCGGGCGCCTACGTCCGGATCGTGAAGGGCAAGGTCCACCGCTGCTAGCCGAGCCGGATCCGGGGGCAGGGGCGGTCCGCCGCCCCTGGCCCCTCACCCGCCGGCCCTGGATTCTCATCCGCCGGCCATGGCGCCGACCACCATGAACGGCTCGGCCCCCGCCGCGACACGCGCGGGCAGGACGGTCTCCGGCGGGTCATGGGAGAAGTCCTCCTCGCAGGCGAAGAAGCGGACGAACGCGCGGCGGCGACCGGTGGAGCGGTCCCGGATCGTGCCGCGCAGCACCGGGTACCGCGCCTCCAGGGCGTCCAGCACCGAGCACAGCGTGACCGGCTCGCGCACGTCCAGCTCCACCTCGCCCTCCACCTCCGCCAGGACGCGCAGGTGCGCGGGCAGCACGACGCGGATCACGGCAGCGTCTGGACTTCCACCGACAGCACCGCCGGCAGGTCGCGGACGATCGGCGCCCAGGTGTCCCCGGCGTCGGCGGACGCGTACACCTGCCCGCCCGTCGTGCCGAAGTAGACGCCGCACGCGTCGAGCGAGTCGACGGCCATCGCGTCCCGCAGCACGTTGACGTAGCAGTGCTCCTGCGGCAGCCCCGCGGTCAGCGGCTCCCACTCGTCACCGCCGACCCGGCTGCGGTACACGCGCAGCCGCCCCTCCGGCGGGTAGTGCTCGGAGTCGCTCTTGATCGGGACGACGTACACGGTGTCCGGCTCGTGGGCGTGCACCGCGACCGGGAACCCGAAGTCGCTCGGCAGGTCGCCGCTGATCTCGTGCCACGTCTCGCCCGCGTCGTCGCTGCGCATGACGTCCCAGTGCTTCTGCATGAACAGCACCTCGGGCCGCGACGGGTGCATCGCGATGCGGTGCACGCAGTGCCCGACCTCGGCGTCCGGGTCGGGGATGCCCTCCGACCGGAGCCCGCGGTTGACCGCCCGCCACGTCTTGCCGGCGTCGTCCGTCCGGAACACGCCCGCCGCCGAGATGGCCGCGTACATCCGCGCCGCGTCCGCGGGGTCCCGCACGATCGTGTGCAGGCACATCCCGCCCGCGCCCGGCTGCCAGGACGGCCCCGACCCGTGCTCGCGCAGCCCTGGCAGCTCCTGCCAGGACGCCCCGCCGTCGACCGTGCGGAACAGCGCGGCGTCCTCGACCCCGGCGTGCACGGTGTCGGGATCGGTGGGCGACGCCTCCAGATGCCAGACCCGCTTGAACTCCCACGGCCTGGGCGTCCCGTCGTACCACTGGTGCGTGCCGGGGACGCCGTCGTAGGCGAACTCGTTCCCCATCGGCCGCCAGGACGCGCCGCCGTCGTCCGACCGCTGGATCATCTGCCCGAACCACCCCGTGGACTGCGACGCGTACAGCCGCGCCGGATCGGCGGGCGACCCCGCCACGTGGTAGATCTCCCACCCGCCGAAGTGCGGCCCGCTGACCGCCCAGTCCCTGCGCGCGCCGTCCGCCGTGAGGATGAACGCGCCCTTCCGCGTACCGACGAGAACCCGAACCCCGGTCATGGTGCCCCCTCCAAGAGCCGTCCGGCATGACTTCACCGGCGATGCTGACTCCGGCCCTCCGGAAAACTCATCGGTGCTCCCACCACGGGATGCCGCCGTTCAGATCGCGAGCACCCGTCCGCGACAGATCCTTCGCGCCTTCGCGAGGGGTCAGCGGGGGCGGTTCACCCGGGTTTCGTCCCAGACGGGTTCGGGGGACTCGTAGACGGTGCCGTCGGCGCCGAAGATGAGGTGGCGGTCGAAGGCGCGGGCGAACCAGCGGTCGTGGGTGACGGAGATGACCGTGCCCTCGTAGGACTCCAGGCCCTCCTGGAGGGCTTCGGCGCTGGCCAGGTCCAGGTTGTCGGTGGGCTCGTCCAGGAGGAGGAGCGTGGCGCCGCCGAGTTCCAGGAGGAGGATCTGCAGGCGGGCCTGCTGGCCCCCGGAGAGGGTCTCGAAGGGCTGCTCGGCGCAGACGCTCAGCTCGTAGCGGGCCAGGGCGCTCATGGCGTCGTTGCGGAGGCGGGCGTGCTCGGTCATGACGATCTCGCACGGGGTGCGTCCGGCCAGGTCGGGACGGGCGTGGGTCTGCGCGAACAGGCCGGGGACGACGCGCGCGCCCAGGCGGGCCACGCCGGTGTGGGCGACGGGTTCCACCGGGGTCGCGCCTCGGGGGAGTGCTTCCGCGATGGCCGTGAGGAGGCGCAGGAAGTGGGACTTGCCCGAGCCGTTGGAGCCCAGGACCGCCACGCGCTCGCCGTACCAGATCTCGGTGTCGAAGGGCTTCATCAGGCCCGTCAGTTCCAGGTTCTCGCAGATCACCGAGCGCTTGCCGGTGCGGCCGCCGCGCAGGCGCATCTTGAGGTTCTGGTCGCGGGGCGGGATCTCGGGCGGGCCCGCCTCCTCGAACTTGCGCAGGCGGGTCTGCGCCGCGCGGTAGCGGGACGCGAAGCCGTCGTTGACCGTCGCCTTGGTGCGGAGCATGTTGACGAGGTCCTTGAGCTTCGCGTGCTCCTCGTCCCAGCGGCGGCGCAACTCTTCGAGCCGTTCGTTGCGGTCGCGGCGGGCGGCGGCGTAGGTGGCGAAGCGCCCGCCGTGGATCCACACGTTGGCCGCCTCGACGGTCACGATCCGGTCGGCGGAGCGGTCGAGGAGTTCGCGGTCGTGGGACACGAGCAGGACGGTCTTCGGGGTTTCGCGGAGTCGTTCCTCCAGCCAGCGCTTGCCCGGGACGTCCAGGTAGTTGTCCGGCTCGTCAAGGAGGAGGACCTCGTCTGGGCCGCGTAGCAGAGCTTCCAGCGCTAGGCGTTTCTGCTCGCCGCCTGAGAGGGTGCGCACCTCACGCCAGCGGCACGAGTCGTAGGAGACGCCCAGCGCCGCCACGCAGCAGGCGTCCCAGAGCACCTCGATCTCGTAGCCGCCCGCGTCGCCCCAGCCCGAAAGGGCCGTGGCGTAGCGGAGCTGCGTCGGTTCGTCGTCGCGCTCCATCATCGCGAGCTCGGCCGCCTCGACCGCTTCGGCCGCCGACCGCACGCGGGGCGGCGCCAGGGACAGCAGCAGGTCGTGCACCGAGGAGTCGTCCCGCATGCTGCCGATGAACTGCCGCATCACGCCGATGCCGCCGCTGTGCCCGACCGTCCCGGACTGGGGGACGAGGTCCCCGGCGATCAGCCGCAGGAGGGTCGTCTTGCCGGCGCCGTTCGGGCCGACGAGGGCCGCCGTGACGCCTTCGCCGACGCGGAAGGACACGTCGTCCAGGAGCGTGCGGCCGTCCGGCAGCACATGGCTGATATGGCCGACTTCGACGTGTCCCACGTTTCTCCCCCTCGATGACCCATCGAGTCTCCGGAGGCGACGGCGGGGGCGTCAAACGGTTTTCGCGGGGCGTGTCGGCGGTTGCGGCTATGATCTCCGGCTCCCGGAGAGGTTGGATGATGACGGCGACACAAGAGGCCCCCGCGTGCTACAGGCACCCCAAGCGTGAGACGTACGTCCGCTGTTCGAGGTGTGACCGCTACATCTGCCCGGACTGCATGCGCACGGCGGCGGTGGGGCAGCAGTGCGTCGACTGTGTACGGGAGGGCAACAAGACCGTCCGGCAGGGGCGCACGGTCTTCGGCGGCACGGTCTCGGTCACGCCGTGGGTGACGTACGTGCTCATCGCGGTGAACGTGCTGGTCTATCTGGGTGAGCTGGCCAAGCCGGATCTCGTCGACAAGCTCGGGTCGCTGGGCATCGGGCTCGTCGGGCCGGACGGCGACCTCTTCGTGGCCGACGGGACGGCCTACGCCGGGTTCGAGTCCGTTGGGGTGGCCCACGGCGAGTGGTACCGGCTCATCACGTCGGCGTTCGTGCATCTGCCGCCGACGGAGGGCGGGTTCGGGATCCTCCACATCGTGTTCAACATGTGGTGGCTGTGGCGGCTCGGCCGGCCGACCGAGGAGATGCTCGGCCGCGGGCGGTTCCTCGCCCTGTACCTGCTGTCCGCGCTGGGCGGCTCGGTGCTCGGTTACCTGATCGACCCGGGCATGAACGCGGTCGGCGCGTCCGGGGCGGTGTTCGGGCTCACCGCCGCCTACTGGATCTTCATGCGCCGGCTCGGGCACCGCATGGACGAGGCGAACCGGCTCGTCGTGCTCGCCCTGATCTGGCTGGTCGTCTCGGCCGGGATCGCCTCCTGGCAGGGGCACCTGGGCGGCCTTCTGGCGGGCGGCGCCGTCGCGATCGCCTTCGCCCACGCCCCGCGGGAACGGCGGCTTCTCGTCCAGGCCGGTGCCGCCGCGGCCGTGTTCGTCCTGCTGGCCGTCCTGGTGGTGGTCAAGACGGGGGAGCTGGGCGGCACCCTGCTGTGACCCTTCAGGCCGTCTTGGCCAGCAGTGCTTCGACGTGGGCGGCCACCGCGTCCAAGGCGATCTTGGACGTCTCGCCGGTGGCACGGGTGGTCACCTCGGCGACGCCCTCGGCCAGGCCGCGGCGGCCGATCGTCACGCGGAACGGGATGCCGGTCAGCTCCGCGTCGCGGAACTTCACGCCCGCCCGCTCGGGACGGTCGTCGATCACGACCTCCGCCCCGGCGGCCGACAGCGCGGCGTAGACGCCCTCCGCCGCCCCCGACACGCCCGGGTCGTCGGACTGGGCGGGGACGACCACCACCTGGAACGGCGCCACGGAGACGGGCCACACGATGCCGCGCTCGTCGTGGTGGGTCTCGACGATCGCGGCCATCGCCCGCTCCACGCCGATCCCATAGCTGCCCATGACCACCGGGACGCGCCGGCCGTCCGGGTCCAGGACCTCGACGCCGAGCGCCCGGGAGTAGCGGTCGCCGAGCTTGAAGATGTGTCCGACCTCGATGGCGCGGACGATCTCCAGCGGCGTCCCGCAGCGGACGCACGGCTCCCCGGCCGCCACCTCCCGCAGGTCGGCCCAGGCGCCGACCTCGATGTCGCGCCCGACGTCCACGCCGCGCAGGTGGACGTCGTCGGTGTTCGCGCCGGTGAACATGTCGCGGCGGCCGCGCAGCGCCTCGTCCGCGATCACCGGGAGGGCCGCGCCGACCGCGCCGAGGCTGCCGGGCAGCGCGCCGAGCGCGTCCTGGATCTCCTGCGGCTCGGCGGCCCGGATCTCCGCCGCGCCGGTCGCGTCCACGAGCTTCTGCTCGTTCAGCGGATGGTCGCCGCGCAGCAGGACGAGCGTGAGCGCGCCGTCCAGCATGTACACGAGCGTCTTGATCTGGCGGTCGCCCGGCGCGCCGTAGGCCAGCAGATCCTCGATGGTGCGGACGCCGGGCGTGTCGAACCGCTCCGGCCCCGGCAGTCCGGGGCCGTCGGACGCGGCCGGCAGCGCCGACGTCGCCCGCTCGACGTTCGCCGCGTACCCGCAGGACGGGCAGTGGGCGACGAGGTCCTCGCCGGCGTCGGACGGGCACATGAACTCGGTCGAGCCGGAGCCGCCCATGGTGCCGCTGGACGCCTCGCACACCAGCGTCGGCACCCCCAGCCGCGCGAAGATCCGCGTGTAGGCGCCCTGGTAGGACGCGAACGACGCGTCGAGCCCGGCGGGGTCGACGTCGAAACTGTAGGCGTCCTTCATGGTGAACTCGCGGGTCCGCATGAGGCCGCCCTTGGGGCGCGGCTCGTCCCGGAACTTCGTCTGGAACTGGTACCACTGCTGCGGCAGCTGCCGGTAGGAGCTGAGCTCCCGCGCGACCGTCGCGAAGATCTCCTCGTGCGTCATGCCGAGGGCGTGGTCGGCGCCGCGCCGGTCGCGGAGCCGGAACATCTCCTGGCCCATCAGCTCCCAGCGGCCCGACCTGCGCCACGGCTCCGCCGGGTGCAGCGCCGGCAGCAGCATCTCCTGCGCGCCGATCCCGTCCATCTCCTCCCGGACGATGGCGATGATCTTCGACCGGACGCGGACGGCCAGCGGCAGCAGCGAGTAGTGCCCGGCGGTGAGCTGCCGGACGAACCCGGCGCGCAGCAGCAGCCGGTGGCTCGCCGCGTCCGCCTCCGCCGGGTCCTCGCGGAGCGTGGGCGCGAACATCTGGGACCAGCGCATCCCGCGAGGGTAGCGAAGGTGCCCGGACCGATGCCGAGGGTCAGTACCCTTGTTTGCCGTGAGTCGAGAAGGTGTGACGCCGCAGAGCGAGGATTTCTCCGCCTGGTACAACGAGGTGGTCGTGCAGGCCCAGCTCGTCGACCGCGGCCCGGTGCGCGGCACGATGGTCATCCGACCGTACGGTTTCCGGATGTGGGAGCTGCTCCAGGCCGACCTGGACCGGCGCATCAAGGACGCGGGCCACGACAACGCCTGCTTCCCGATGTTCATCCCGGAGTCCTACCTCAAGCGCGAGGCCGAGCACGTCGAGGGCTTCTCGCCGGAGCTCGCGGTCGTCACCCACGCGGGCGGCAAGGACCTGGAGGAGCCGCTCGTCGTGCGGCCCACGTCCGAGACCGTCATCGGCGAGTACATGGCCAAGTGGATCGACTCCCACCGCGACCTGCCGCTGCTGCTGAACCAGTGGGCGAACGTCGTCCGGTGGGAGATGCGGCCCCGGATGTTCCTGCGCACGACCGAGTTCCTCTGGCAGGAGGGCCACACCGCGCACATCGACGAGGACGACGCGATGCGCGAGACGATGTGGGCGCTGGACGCCTACGCCGCCGTCGCCCGCGACCTCGCCGCGATGCCGGTCGTGCCGGGGGAGAAGACGCCCGGCGAGCGGTTCGCCGGCGCCGTCCGCACCTACACGATCGAGGGCATGATGCGGGACGGCCGGGCCCTGCAGGCCGGCACGTCGCACTACCTCGGCACCAACTTCGCCAAGGCGTTCGAGATCCAGTACCAGGACGAGGCGGGCAAGCTCACCCACGCCCACACGACGTCCTGGGGGATGAGCACCCGCATGATCGGCGGCGTGATCATGACGCACGGGGACGACAAGGGCCTCGTGCTGCCGCCGCGGCTCGCCCCCTACCAGGTCGTGATCGTCCCGATCGGGCGCAAGGAGCAGGGCGAGCAGGCCGCCGCGGAGGCCCGCAAGCTGGGCGCCGCGATCAAGGCGATGGGCATCCGGGTGCACGTCGACGACAACCGTCCGCAGCTGTCGCCCGGCTTCAAGTTCAACGAGTGGGAGATGCGCGGCGTCCCGGTCCGCGTCGAGCTCGGCATGCGCGACATCGAGAACGGCGTCGCGACCGTCGTCCGGCGGCTGCCCGAGGTGGGTTCGGGCGGTGTAATGCATGGAGCGGGGCAGGGCAAGGAGCAGATCCCGCTCGCCAAGGTGCCCGAGGTGCTGCCCGGGATGCTCGCCGACTTCCAGGCGTTCCTGCTGGCGAGGGCCGAGCGGTTCCGCGACGACAACACCGCCGTCGTGGACGGCTGGGACGCGTTCGCCGCGCAGGTCGCCACCGGCTGGGCCCGCGCCTTCCACTGCGGCGAGACCGAGTGCGAGGACGCGATCAAGGCCGACACCGCCGCGACCCCGCGGGTCATCCCGGCGGACGCGCCCGCGGAGACCGGCGCCTGCGTCAAGTGCGGCCGCCCGTCCGCCTACGGCAAGCGCGTCATCTTCGGCCGCGCCTACTGATCGAGAAGGGGCGCCCGCGCGGTCACGTGTCACCCTCCGCGCGGGCGTTCGCCTTCATCCGGGTCAGGTACGGCTGGACGAACCACACCCAGCCGCTCAGCGCCATGATCCCCACGGCCGTGAGGACGACCGGGACCGTCCGCTCCGACAGCGACTCGACGATCAGCATGGTCGCCGCGGTGATCGAGACCGCCAGCGCGAACGCGCCCGCGATGCCGTACCGGTTGGCCCGCTTGATCAGCAGTTCCTTCTGCCCGAGCCGGAACAGGATGCGGTGCTGGAACGCGGGCGCGATGAAGCAGATCGACGCGAACGCCGCGCCGAACAGCGCGATGTAGAACAGCGTCGTCCCGGCGCCGTCGACCTTGTCGAAACCGGCGGAGAACGGGACGGTCAGCAGGAACGCGAACAGCACCTGCACCCCGGTCGTCGCGACCCGGAAGCCCTGGAGCAGCTCCATCAGCTGCCGGTCCAGCCGCTCGTGCTCGGTCTCGTTGCGGGGCTTGTCGGCGGGATCGACGGTCATGTTCCCGATCTACCCGGCTAAACGACCATCATCCCGACATCTTGCCCGTGCGGGCTAGTTCAGCGTGGGCTGTTCCACCCGCAGCGCGAGCATCGACACGTCATCGCGCAGGTCGCCGTCGCAGAAATCGAGCAGCGCCCGCTCCACCCCCGCGAGCATGCCCTCCGGCGTGTCGCCGGCGTGCCCGGCCAGCGCCTCCAGCAGCCGCTCCTGGCCGAACTCCTGCCGCGTCATGTCGCACGCCTCCAGCACCCCGTCGGAATGCAGGATCAGCGTGTCGCCGACGGTGAGGTCGATGGTGTCGAGCCCGGCCTCGAAGTCCTCGAACAGGCCGAGCGGGACACCGCCCCGCGACGCCGACCTGATCACCCCGTCGGCGCGCACCACGATCGCCGGCGGATGCCCGGCCGTGCCCAGCGCGACGACGACCCGCTCGGTCTCCAGCGTCAGCCCCGCCATCACCGCCGTGACGAACCGGTCCTCCTCCAGCAGCGCCTCGTTCACGATGCCGAGGACGTCCCCTGGAGAGGACTTCCACCGCGACGCGAGCCGCACGCAGTGCCGCGCCGTCGCCGTCACCGCCGCCGCGTCCTCGCCCTTGCCGCACACGTCGCCGAGGACGAGCCCCCAGCCGCTCTCCGTGCGGAACACGTCGTAGAAGTCGCCGCCCACGTCCGAGCCGTGCGTGGACGTCAGGTACTTGGCCGCCACCCGCACGCCCGGGATCGACGGCAGCGTCTTCGGCAGCAGCCCCGCCTGCAGCGTGTCGGCGACCTCGGCGCGCCGCCGGTACAGCCGCGCCGCCCGGATCACCAGCGCCAGGTACCGGCCGAGCCGCTGCACGACCCCGAGGTCCATCAGGTCGAACGGGCCGTACTCGCCGCTCGCCGCCAGCGTGATCGTGCCGATCGCGCGGTCGCCGTCCTCGATCGGCACGCTCAGCACCGACGTCGCGCCGATCTTGCCGCAGACGGGCTGGCCGTCCGGGCAGACGCCGAGCACGTCGAGGTTCTCCAGATGCGGGCGCAGCGCGCTCTGCCGGGTGACGTACACCGTGTGCGGGAGAGTGCCCTGGCCGGGCTCGACCTCCTCCAGCATCCGCGCGGCCTCGACGGAGTGCTCGTCCTCCGGGCCCATCACCACCTGGCGGCGCAGCTCCGGCTTCGCGCCCGCCGCGTGGATGCCGCCCTGCGGCGCGCCGCCCGGCCCGCCGCCCGAGCCGGTCAGGTCGATGAACGCCCAGTCGGCCAGCTCCGCGGCCAGCAGCCGGGCGCAGCGGCGCACCGCCACCGTCTCGTTGAAGACCGGCTCGTCCAGCAGCAGCTCGCTCGCGGTGGCGAGGACGTCCATCCGGTGGACGATCGTCGCCACGGCCTCGTCGTCGGCCGGCGCGTTCTGCGCCGTCCGCCCCCGGCCCCGCGTCGGCTGCTTGCGCGGCTCGTCCTCGGTCGGGGTGGTGGTCGGCCCGGCCGCGACCACCACCATCGGGTCGGGTTCGCCGCGGATCCACACCCGCGCCAGCGTCACCACCGCGTCGACCGGGCGGTCCCGGCCGAGGAAGCGGACGTTGACGCGGCGGCGCCGCCCCGTCCGGACCACGGCGGCCAGCTGCGACCGCACCGCCGCCCGCGTCGCCATGTCGCAGAACGCCGTGAACTGCTTGCCCGACACGTACCCGGACGAGGTGCCGAGCAGCATCGCCGCCTGCCGGTTGACGCGGCGGACGCTGGTCGTCCGGTCCAGCAGGAACAGCGGGACGGGGGCGTCCTGGAACACGGTGCGCAGCACCCGGCGCTCGTTCTCCGCCGCGGCCGATCCGCCCTGCTCGCCGGCCTGCTCGCCGCCCATCGTCCGCAGCACGGTCAGCGCCAGCTCCAGCTCGACCAGCGCCGCGTCCAGCGTGGCGCGCAGGTCGGGCTCCGGGACGCCGGCGGCCTGGCGCAGCTCGCCGATGCGCCCCTCGAGGTCCGAGATCTCCCGGGTCAGCGACTCGGGTTCGAGCTGGTCGGGCTGATCGTGCATCTGGTCTCCCTCTCATCCGCGTCACACGGTGGAACCAGCTCGGTTCCGGCCCGGACCGACCACGATCCGCGGAACCGCTTCGAGCAGCCTATTCGCCTCACCCGCATGCGTCTGTAAGCACGGCCTAAGGAAGGCCCTGATGACCGACGATACGCTGTGCGAGCGCGGTCAGCTTCACATGACGCGTCTGTGAGATGCGGCGCATCTCGGCGAACGCCTCGTCGGCGTCGCACCCCAGCGCGTGCATCAGAATGCCCTTCGCCTGGTCGACGACGGCGCGCGCCTCCACCGCCTGCTGCAGCTGGACGGCGGTCCGGTGCACGTCGTCGTACTGCTGGCTGTTGGAGACGGCGGCGGTGCCCTGCGCGAGCAGCAGCGCCGCGAGCGCGTGCCGGCCGTGGCCGAGCGCCTTCGGCAGCACCCCGTACAGCGTCAGCGTGACCAGGACGGGCGGGTTCACGTGCGGGGTCGTGCTGAAGCAGCGCACCCCGCGGCGCAGCATGTCCGACATGGACTCGGGCCAGCGGGTCTCGGCGAGGATGTCGTCGGAGGTGAGCACCCGGCGCCCGCGCACCACGTCGAAGATCGGCCCGTGCCCGCGGGACAGCTGCCGGTCGGTCACCTCGGCGAGATCGGGATGGCTCGCGGCCGCCGCGAGCGGCTCGGGCCGCGCGTCCTCCGGCGCGCCGGCGTCCACGGCGATCTCCGCGCCCGCCGCCGTCGCCGCGTCCGCCGCGGCCTCGGCCGCCGGCCACGCGGTCGCCCCGCCGGCCGCCGGCGGCAGCGCCCACCGCACGCTCGCCGCTCCGGCGCAGCCCGGCACGGCGCGCGCGGCCAGCTCGGTCACCCGGTGCAGGGTGCCGACGTCGGAGGACTCCCCGACCATGCCCAGCCGGGCGATCTCGAGCGCGAGCTGGTCCGTCAGGACCGTTTCGGTGGCCGTCACCCCTCCGAGATTATCCTGGCCGGGCGGCTCCGGGGCATGCCCGCGCACCCGGCGGCCCTCGTGGTCCATGGGGGTCCTAGTTGTTGGGCGGTGCCTTGCTGATCTCTCCGAGCGGCCCCGCGTCCCCGTTCGCCATCGCGAGGTCGCCGATGGACACGATGCCCACCGGGCGCTGCTCGGCGTCCACCACGGGCAGCCTCCGCACGGCCTGCTCGCACATCAGCCGCGCCACGGTCCCGGTGTCGTCGTCGGGACGGACGGTGGTCAGCTCCGCCGTGCAGACGTCGCCGAGGGGCGTCAGTGACGTGTCACGGCTCTCCGCCACCGCGCGGACCACGATGTCGCGGTCGGTGACCACTCCGCACAGCCGGCCGGCATAGGTGACGAGCACATCGCCGATCCCCTCGTCCCGCATCACACGGGCCGCCTCGTACAGCGTCGCGTCCAGCGGCAATGACAGCGGGGCCTCCGTCATCACATCGCTGACCCTTGGTGGCATCGCGCGCACATCCTCCCGAATCGCCGGCGGCTCGCGTGGCCCGTGTGCGCGCCTTACCCAAGGTCGGCGCGCCTATTCGGACATATCCGCGATCGGCCACCGCTTCGCCCCGTTTCCCATGGTCAGAAGGCGAACACGGTACCGGTCCGCGACTGCATCGCGCAGTCGTTGCCGTACTCGGCGCGGAATCGCACCGGTTCTCCGTTCCACTGCCCTTCGGCTCGCGCGATGACCGGCGCGTGGACGGCGGTGCACATCCGCCCGTCCGGCGGATGCTCGAACTTCCCGCCGGACGCCTCCAGTTCGGCGCACGCCCGCGCCGCCGCGGGATGCCCGCCTCCCGGCGGATCGCAGCGCAGCGTGACGGTCCGCGTCCCGGACGTGTCGCGTCCGGGATGGGTGAGCGTGAGCCGCACCGTCGACTCCGACGGGACGACGGGCACAAGGGCGATCACCGCACCCGCGATGACCCCGGTGAGGAGGTTCGACACGAAAGACTCCGAGTGGTCGAGGGACCCTGAACTCAGAGTAGCGACTCAATGACGTTCTGTACGGAGAAACAAGTGATCCCGCAGCCACGGGGCAGCTGCGGGACCACGCTTTTCGATCATCGCGTTTTGATCATTTTCCTCGCCAAGCCACGCACGAACGGAAAGGCACACTTCCGTAACTCCAGCCCGCGGCGACCCCCATTCGCGATCGCGTGCGAAGCCAGGTTTCGAGCGAAGCAAGAAACCTGATCGCGAAGCGAGCCGCAAGGCGAGCCGGAGCGATGCCAGCGATCGCGTTCTGCCCGTGGAAGGAAGGGCCGCCAGGCCCGACCGCCGAGGGCAGAACAAGAAATCACGCCGCGAGGATGTGGGCGGCCCGGCGGTGGTCGGCGAGGGATTCGCGGAGCTGCTTGCGGCCGCGGTGCAGGCGGGACATCACCGTGCCGATGGGGGTGCCCATCATCTCGGCGATCTCCTTGTAGGCGTAGCCCTCGACGTCGGCGAGGTAGACGGCGTCGCGGAAGTCCTTCGGCAGGGCGCGCAGCGCGTCGATGACCTGCGAGTCGGGGATGCGGTCGAGGGCCTCGGACTCGGCGGACCGGAAGCCGGAGGCGTCCGCCTCGGTCTGCGCGAGCTGCCACTCCTCCAGCTCCTCGGAGCCGGCGCGCTGGGGCTCGCGCTGCTTCTTGCGGTAGGTGTTGATGAAGTTGTTGGTCAGGATCCGGTGCAGCCAGGCCTTGAGGTTCGTGCCCTCCTGGAACTGGTGGAAGTTCACGTAGGCCTTGGCGAGGGTCTCCTGGACGAGGTCCTCGGCGTCGGCGGAGTTGCGGGTCATCCGGACGGCGCTGGCGTAGAGCGGGTCGGCCAGCGGAAGCACGTCCCGCTCGTAGCGCTGGGTGCTCTCGATGTTCGTGGTGCTCCTCTTCGCGCGGTCGTTCGTCGTGGCGGTGCTCGCGGTGGTCTTGATGCTCATCGTGCCGCTGGTGCGGATCGTTCGGCTGGCGTCGCGGCCGTTGTCGCGGACAGGCGTGGTGACAGCGGTCATCGTCGCTCCCCGTGGTAGGGCCCGGTGCAACGGGCCGGTTGCATGGCGCGTGGTCGGGGGCACGCGCGGACCGGGCGGATGATGCCGCCCCCCGTTGAGTGGTACGTGCCACCGTTCCCGGCGGGTTCGGAGAAGGTCCCCGGTCTCGCGCGGAGGCTGGGCCGAGGGTTCTGCGCGGGTCGGCGGTGCCAGGGCGACCCCGGTGGTCCGGGACGTCGCGGGCGGTGCTCGATCAGGCGCTTGACCACCCGCCGGTGGTCTTCCTGTTAGGTAAGACGCATGGAAGGGTCCAAAAGGTTGCCTCACCTGGGGTGTCGCTCATCACATCCGCATGGCGTGTCGGCGAACCCGCTGTGAACCCTTGCTATAAGGCCCGCGAACGCCGGGCTATTCCCGGCGCCGGGAGGACGGGCCGGACGCGGGCCGCGGCCCCCGCCCGGAGCGTCGAGGCTCCGGGACGAGGGCCGCGTTCGGGGGCGTTCGCGGTCAGTCGAGCAGGTGGTCGAGGGCCTTGGTGATCAGGGTTGGGGCGTCGGGGGACTGCTCCACGCCGAAGCCGAGGAGGACGGTGTCCCGGGTCGCCACCGCGGAGACGGAGTCGATCAGGGCCTGCGAGCGGACGTACTCGGCGCCGTTGCCGGGGCTGCCGGCGGGGGCGCCCTGGATCGTCCAGGGGCCGAGTCCCGTCTCGAAGCCCTCGGCGTCGAGCTGGCCGCCGGACGTGGTCAGCCGGGTGTCGTCGATGAACAGCCCGGTTCCGCCGGTGGCGGGGTCGCTCACGTAGGAGATGGACACCTCCACCTTCTTGCCCGCGTAGGCGGACAGGTCGAACGCGGCCGGGACCCAGCCGTTGGAGTTGCCGGTGAAGGCGTTCCATTGACCCGAGGTGCCGGTGTTGCCGCAGGGGTTGCCGCCGGTGAGGTAGTGGCTGAGGAACGGGTGCATGTCCAGGTAGTAGCCCTGCTCGCACTGCTCCGGGACGGTGTTGCTCGTCCGGCCGTTCTTGTCGGGCAGCGTGGTCCAGTCCTCGGCCCCGGCGGTGTGCGCCTCGACGATGATGTTGTCGAAGCCCGTCTCGGTGCTGTAGGAGAGCTGGGCCTGCAGGGTGGGGGCCTGGGCCGCGGTGACCGACGTGAGGTCGATCGTGCGGGTCAGCCGGCGGTAGGCGCCGTCCTGGTGCGGGCCCGCGACGTACCACTGGCCCTCTACGGGCTCGCTGGGCGCGGCGGCGCCGGTGTAGTCGCCGGCCTTCCAGCTGGTGAACTGCGGGAAGTCGGCCTTGGGCAGGACGGTCGAGGTGACCTGGAACCCGCCGGCCTCGTTCACCGGGTTGGTCGCGGTGCCGGTGAGCTTGGACGTGACCCCGTCGAACGGGGCGCCGGTTCCGACGAAGCCCGTGGGCGCGCCCACGCGCTGCCTGTCGTAGGCCCCCAGGTAGTACTGGAGGAAGTCGTCCGACAGCAGTTCGCAGTCGTCCCGGAAGTTGCCGGTGACCACGCACGGCTTCTCAGGGTGGCCCTTGAGGCCGTAGTAGATGCCGCCTCCGTTGAGCCGGCTGATCGGGCCGTAGTAGCCGGTCGTCTCGCCGGTGTGGAGGAGCTTGCCGCCCTCGTTCAGGTAGGAGCGGACGGAGAGGACGAGGTCCTTCTCGCGGTCGGCCACCTGCGAGTCGGGGGCGTTGCCGATGTAGGTCTTCACCGGGTCGTCGGCCGCGTCCTGGGTGAGGCGGTTGTCGCCGAGGTACCAGACGACGGCCTTGAAGTGCTTCAGGACGCCGAGGTCGTGCGGGACGCCGTCCTTGTCGATGTCCCAGACGAGCGGCCGGTGGCCCGCCGCCTTGACCAGGTCGGCGTACTGGCCCGTGTACCGGGGCGCCTCGGCCGGGTAGGTCGGGTTGATTCCGGTGTAGTCCTCGTCGGCGACGATCAGGACGTCCGCTCTGTTCTGGTCGCGCACGGTGTAGGTGAAGTGCTTGCTCTCCACCTGCTTGTGGCCCTTCCTGCCGGTGAACCACACCTCGACCCGGTCGCCGGGCCGCTGCCGCTTGATCTCGCCGCGGTACTCGGCGTAGTAGACCTTGTTGTCGTGGCCGAACCGCTCGCCGCCGCGCCACTCGCGCACGTTCCCGCGCTGCACCCGGCCGCCGTTGACCCGGTAGCGCAGCTCCTTGTTCCGCAGCGACCTGCGGATCACGGACGCGACCTCCTGCGACGTCCCGTAGGACGTGCCGAACGCGTCGGTCTCGAAGTCGGGCGCGGTGCGTCCCACGGACGACACCGGCTCGTCGGGGGTGTGCGCGGACGTGCCGATCGACAGCGCGAACGGCAGGTTCTTCCGGAACTCGCGCTCGATCAGCGCCTCGTCGTCCGGGAACTCGAAGTCGCTGCCGCAGTCGCCGGGCTCCCAGGCGTCGTCCGGGTCCTCGTTGGCGGCCGTCGTGCAGGTCGCCATCTCGGGCGTGATCGAGAGCGTGCCGTACTGGTTGTCGACCTGGCCGTCGGTGTCGCCGTTGGTCGTGTAGAGCTGCGCGCCCAGCTCGGGCGTGTAGCCGGGGACGGCGGGGTGGTCGATGTCGCCGAGCAGCGCGTCGTGGATCGCGTCGTCCGGGCTGCGGGTGAGGGCCTGCCAGCCCACGCCGTGCAGCAGCAGCTGCGCCGCCGAGTGGTAGTTGATCAGGTAGGTGGGGCGGACGCGCTTGTAGAGGTTCAGCTGCGCCTGCGTCTCGGGCTCGGACCCCGGCGACCTGCCGCGGTAGGTCTGGCTGGACGGCAGGTCCGAGGAGCCCTCGTTGTCGTAGCCCCACTTGTAGGGGAAGTTCCGGTTCAGGTCGATGCCGTCCGCGCCGGTGATCTGGCCGTCGCCGTTGTTGTCGCGGACGTTCTTGCGCCACAGCCGGAAGCCGTCCTGGAACGTCAGGTCGTAGCCGTCGACGTTGACGACCGGGATGAACCACAGCTCCGTGGTGTCGATGACCTTGGTGAGCGCGGCGTCCGTCCCGTACCCGCCGACGTAGTGGTGCAGCAGCCGGCGGACCATCTCCGGGGTGATCCACTCGCGGGCGTGCTGGGCGGCCTGGTAGACGACGACGGGCCGCTTGTGCTGCCCGCGCCGCTCCTTGCCGGCGACCCGCACGGCGGTGATCGGCTGCCCCTTGATGGACGTGCCGATGTCCACGGCCTTCGCGATGGACGGGTGGTCGGCCGCGACCTTGAGCAGTTCCTCGCGGAGATTTCCGGGCCCGCTGTAGGGGCGGAAGACGTTCTGGGCGGCGGCCTTCGCGCGCGGGCGGGCGCCCTTCACGGCGGTGAGGCCGAGGCCCCGCGCGTTGAGCGCGGCGGCTTCGGTGCCGCTCATGACGACCTCGACGTGCACGCGGTCCTTCTGCGCGCTCTTGGAGAAGCCGACGTCCTCCCGGTCGAGGGCGGAGCCGTTCAGGACCTTCACCTGGTCGGGGGTCAGCTCCGCGGTGTAGACGCCCACGGCGGGGCCGGAGGCGGCCGACCCCGGCGCCGCCTCCGCGGGCGCCGCGACGAGCGCTCCGATCAGCAGCGCGGCCGTGGCGGCGATGGGCGTGAGTCTTCGATGCCGGACCGATGTGCGCGGCATTGCGCCTCCTGGCAGGGATCACAACGGGGGGTTGCGCGATCGTCTGCCGGAGGGCAAAGGGTGTCAATGGGGCAATAGTTGCCTAAGCCCGCATTTGGCCGCTGAATAACCCCGGGTGGTGCATTCTGGCGTTCTGGCCAGCTCCGGTCCGCGCGGGCGCCTTGGCGGACGCGCCCCCGTGTGCTCGCCGTTCCCGCGCTGCCCCTGATCGCGTTCGCCGCGCAATTCGGGCCCGTCCACACCCGCCCGCAGGCGGGTGGGCCCTTAGCCGAACCATTTTCGGCGGAGTCGCAGCGCACCTGCCTTACAGCAGGTAACGTCCCCTTTACCAGGCGTTGCCGGGGACTTCGGGCGTCCTGCGCCCGGAAGGGGGACAGCATGGTCATCGCCGACCTGCTGGGAGTGACCAAGATGGCCGCCATCACGCTCGACGAGCACGGCCACATCAACCACTGGGACGACACTGCCGCCGAACTCTTCGGGGTCGGGCCGCCGCGCGCCCTGGGCCGGCCGCCCGCGGCGCTGCTGCGGCTGCCGCCCGAGCACCGCGGCGCCTTCGAACCGGAGACCTTCGGGCACGTCTGGTGCGGCTCCTGCACCCTGCCGCGGGTCGACACCGGCGAGCCCGCCGAGATCGCGTGGTGGGTCTACCCCATCGACCGGGCCCCCGGCGAACGCGGCGTCAGCGTGCTGGCGCTCGCCGCCGACCTGCGCCGGCTCCGCCGCGACGGGATCGGCATCACCATCGGCGACCGGCTGCTCTCCCCGCCGGACGGGCCGGTCCCGGTCCGCCGCCCGGCCGCCCGGCTGCTCCGCGTCGAGCCCGCCCTCGCCGGCCCGTCCGGGGACGGCGCCGACGCCGTCGCGGGCTCGCTCGCCGGCCGGCTCGCCGAACTGCTGCCCGCGCTCGACCCGGCCGCGGCCGAGAAGATCACCCAGCGGGTGATCGGGCTCGGCTGCCCGGCCGTCTCGCTCGGGCTGACGATCCGGCTGCCGATCGTCCCGCACGCCGCGGGGCCGCCGGCCGTCCCGGCGCCGCGGCCCGCCCCGGCCCGCCGGCGGCGGCCCGCCGGGGCCGACGTCCCCGCCGCCTGGGAGCCCCTCGCCTACCTCAGCGAGGCCGGCGAGCAGATCGGCAGCTCCCTCGACCACCTGCAGGCCGCCCGGGCGCTCGCCGAGGTCCTCGTCCCGCGGCTCGCCGACTTCGCCGCCGTCGAACTGCTCGAACGCGTCGTCGCCGACTCCGCCCCGCCCGCCGACGACGTCGACGAGACCACCCCGATGCGCCGCGTCGCCGTCGCCCACAACGACGACCACGGGCGCTGGGACGAGGCCGTCCGCGAAGGGGAGCCGCTGTTCCTGCCGTCCGGCACGCCGTTCGTCCAGGCCATGCGGACCGGGCTCCCCGTGCACATCCGGCGCGTCGGCCCCGGGCAGGCCGCCAAGCTCGCCATCGCGTTCGGCAACCCCGAGCTGCGCCACCTGTTCGCCGGGCGCGCGATGCTGGTCGTCCCGCTGATCGCGCGGGGGCGCGTCCTCGGCACGTTCAAGCTGCTCCGCAAGCCCGACCGGCCCGGGTTCGGCGAACTCGAACTCGCCATGGTCGACGAACTCGCCCGCCGCGCCGCCCTGTGCGTCGACAACGGGCGGCTCTACCGGCGCGAGGTCCAGGTCGCCGAGAAGCTCCAGCGCAGCATGCTGCCCGACGACCCGCCCGACGTCGCCGGGGCCCGCGTCCGCTACCGGTACCGCCCCGCCGAGCAGGCCGCGCAGGTCGGCGGCGACTGGTTCGACGCCATCCCGCTGCCCGGCTGCCGGCTCGGCCTCGTCGTCGGCGACGTGATGGGGCACGGCCTCACCTCCGCCGCGATCATGGGCCAGATGCGCACCGCCGTGCGCACCCTCGCCGCCGAGGACATGCGGCCCGACCGGGTGCTCCGCCAGCTCGACGGCCTCGCCCGCCGGCTCGGCGAGGACTACCTCGCCACCTGCCTGTACGCGGTGTACGACCCGGTCGAGCGGCGCTGCACGTTCGCCAACGCGGGGCACATCCCGCCCGTGCTCGTGTCGGCCGCCGGTGAGAGCCGCGTGCTGGCCGTCCCGTCCGGCGTGCCCATCGGCGTCGGCGGCGAACCGTTCCAGACGATGGAGGTCGAGGTCGAGGACGGCTCCCAGCTCGTCCTGTGCACCGACGGCCTCCTCGAACGCCGCGACCGCGACATCGAGGAGGGCCTGGAGCAGTTGCGCGCGCTGCTCGCCGGGGCGTCCACCGACCTCGACGGCGCCTGCGACGACCTGCTCGCCGCGCTCGCCGCGCACACCCCCGCCGACGACATCGCCATCGTCGCGGTCGGCTGCGACGGCATCCCCAAGGACGAGGCCGCCGCCTGGGAGCTCGAACCCGAGCCGAACAGCGTCCCGTGGATCCGCGCGCAGGTCGCCGCCCGGCTCGCCGGCTGGGACCTGCACGCCCTCACCGACACCGCGCAGCTGCTCGTCAGCGAACTCGTCACCAACGCGCTCGTGCACGGCGCAGGCTCCCTCGCCGTCCGCCTGATCAAGGGCCGGACGCTGCTCTGCGAGGTCCACGACGACGGCCACGACCTGCCGCACCTCCGCCACGCCGAGGCCACCGACGAGTCGGGCCGCGGCCTCCAGCTCGTCGGCCACTTCGCCGCCCGCTGGGGCACCCACCGCACCGCCGCCGGCAAGATCGTGTGGTTCGAGCAGCGGCTGCCGCGCTGATGTGAGGTAAATGTTCCGTTGCCGCCAGATCCGCTCCGCCGTCCCCATCGGCTCTGATCGAATGGTGCCGACTACCCCCGGGGGACGAGTTTGGGCGAACATCTGACGCTGCCCGTGCCGGAGACCCTCTACGGAACCTACGCCGTGGCGCTCGCCGAACCGCTCACCGACCCCGCCGCCCTCGCCCGCGACCACATCGCCCGGCACACCGCGGCGCCGCTGCGCGACCTCGTCCTCGGCATGCTCGGCAGCCCCATGCTGACCCTCGACCAGCGCCCCGCGGCCGCCTTCCCGCCGCTGCCCCGCGACCTGCTCGCCGCCTACGGCGCCGCCGCCCCCGACCTGGAGGCGATCACGTCCGCCGCCCACCTGATCGCCGTCCGCGCCGCCTACCGCCCCGGCCGCCCGCCCGCGCACGAATGGGCGTCCCGCGCCGTCGCCGGGGCCCTGGGCGCCATCACCGGCGCCCCGGTGGTCGACGTGTTCACCCCGCAGATCCTGACGCCCGACCACCTCCGGCGCTCCCTGCCCGGCCCCGACGGCACCGTCCGGCTCACCGACTGGATGCTCCTCCCGCACACCGACGGCCCGGACGGCCTCTTCGTCACCACCAAGGGCCTCGCCCGGTTCGGCCTCCCCGAACTGCAGACCGAGGACGTCCCGCCCGACCTCCTCGAACCCTGGGGCCGCGTCCTCAACGGCCTCGCCCACCGCGTCCTCGACCTGTGGTTGGCCGAACTGCACGCGGGCGCCCTCACCGCCGACATCCCCGAGACCGTCCCGGTCGGCCTCCAGGACATCGCCGCCGCCCAGGGCACCCGCGACCCGACGAGCCGCGAGGTGCCCGTCCGCCTCCGCCTGGCCCCGGGCCCCGTCCTCACCGCCGGCGCCCCAGACACCCTCGCCCCCCTCTGCACCGCCCTCTTCGGCGGCCGACCTTGCCGATGATCTTGATAGGAGCGCAGGATCGACACCGTGAGATTCGGCCCGCGTGACCGCCCCAGCCCCGAACCAGACGACTCTCCCGGGGACCCCGTCCAAGTTCCCCACCCCGGAGACGTCCACGTCGCAGGCAAGCGCACGTCCGACTGGGTCCCCCACCCCACCCCGCCCGACCCCGGCGCACCCGCGAGCCCGCCCCCTGACCCCGCCGCCACACCCCCGGCCCTGCCGCCACCGTGGTACCCGAGCGCCCAACCACCAGAGCGGGACGTGACACCCGCGCCACCTCCCGCAGGCGACCAGCCGACCCAGCCATGGAAGCCGCACAATCCACCCGCCGGACAGCCGGCGTCAACGTGGTACCCCGAGCAATCCACCCCGACGACGCCCCCCGCACCCCCCACGCCCGAACACCCGCAGCCGTCTTGGTACCCCCAGGACCAGACCGCCCGCCCCCCAGAACGGAACGCCTCACCGCCAACTCCCGCAGGCGAACAGCCAAGCCAGCCGTCCCCCACGTGGACACCACACGATGCGAGCACTGGACCGTCAACGTGGTACCCACAGGAGCAGGCAGGGCAATCAACAGAGCAGCACTCTGCGACCCCAGCGAACCCCACCGACGAACACCCGAGCCCGCCATCACCCCCGCCCTCCCAAGGCTGGACGCCGCTCGGTCCCGGTGTGGCGCCGTCCTCTGAGCAGAGCGCCGCACCCTCAGAGGGCGAAGCCCCGCTAGGCAACTCTTCCCTGCGGGAGCAGGGCGGACGATCAATGGAGCGGGACGCTACGGCTACTCCGGCGCCCCCTGCAACCGACCCTCCGAGCCAGCCGTCGCCCGCGCCCTCCCAAGGCTGGACGCCGCTAGGTCCCGGTGTGGCGCCGTCGTCTGAGCAGAGCACCGCAGCCTCAGAGGGCGAAGCTCCGCTAGGCAACTCTTCCCTGCGGGAGCAGGGCGGACGATCAATGGAGCGGGACGCTGCTGCTTCCCCGGCGATCCCTGAAGGTGAACCTTCGAGCCAGTCGTCGCCCGCGCCCTCCCAAGGCTGGACGCCGCTAGGTTCCAGCGCTGGGCCGTCGGCTGAAGAGGGGCCTTCAGGTGCCACGGGCGGACACCCGTCCGGCACCTCGCCGTCCCTGCCTCCTGACCGCGGTTCTGCGCCCTCGGGAAGTGAGTCGGCGTCGTGGTACCCGCAGGCTTCGAGCGGGCCGTCTGCTGAGCAGTACTCTGCGCCCGGCGCAGGAGATTCAGAGGGCGGAGGCTCGCTAGGCGGCCCGTCGTCCACGCATGAGCAGGGCGGGCGATCAACCGAGCAGGACGCTGCTGCTTCCCCGGCGAATCCCGCTGGCGAACAGCCCGATCCGTCGTCGACTGCGTCCGCTCAGGGGTGGGCGCCGCACGGTGCGAGTGCTGGAACGTCGGCGTCGGCTGAGTACGGTGCCGTGCCTTCTGAGGGTGAAGGCTCGCTGGGCGGGGCGTCGTCCGTGCGTGAGCAGGGTGGGCGATCGACGGAGCGGGACGCTGCTGTTTCCCCGGCGACTCCTGAGGGTGAACCTTCGAGTGCGTCCTCTGAGGGGTGGGCGCCGCATGATCAGAGTGCGGCGATGTCGTCGCAGTCCTCGCAGGAGGCAGGCTCTGCGTCTGGTGCGGAGGGGGCCGGGGCAGCGGAGCCTTGGACGCCTTACGGAGCCGGTGGGTCTGCGGATGACGCGTTGACGCCGATGTGGGCTCCGCATGGTTCGGTGCCTTCGGGGGAGGGCGGTGGTCGTCCAGCCGGTTCGGAAGCGGTGTCCGGTGCTTCCGGGGAGGAGTCGCCTGGGGCGTTCGGGTCCGCGCCGGGTGGTGGCGAGGCGGAGCGGGAGACCAGGCCCGATGCGGTGGCGCGGCCGGGGCAGGACGAGCCGTTCCTGCCGGTGAAGGGGCTGTCGGCGGAGCCGCCGGCGGTGAGCGTGCCGGCGCCTCGGCACGGGGACGTGGTCGAGACCGGGTCGCGCGGGGCCATGGCGGACGCGTTCGTGGGCGAGTTCGTCGGCGGGACGACGTGGCGGGCGATGCTGGCGGTGCTGGAGAGCGCGTTCCCGGGGCTCGGGATCGCCTCGGCGCTCTCGCGGCGGAGCGATGTGGCGGTGGGCGTGCTCGACCGGAAGGCGGCGGCGAGCCTCGGAGTGCCCGCCTGGCTGGACGACGCCGGGATGGTGTTCGACCTCAGCGCGCATCAGGGCAGGCGCCCGGTGCGGTCGCCCATGCCGGGACGGGCCGCGCCGCCGCGCGCGTCCAGGCCCTACGCGGGCGCCTTCGTCATCGACACGCTGGACCCGCTGCGCTACCACCGCGCCGTGGGCGGGCCGAGAGCGCCGCGGGACCTGTCGGGCGAGGGCGCGCTGCGGGTGCCGCCGGGGGCGGACGAGGACGACGGCGGGGTCGTGGTCGTCGCAAAGCTCACGGAGGCGGGCGTGCGCGTGCTCGACTCGGCGGCGCTGTGGCGGTACGCGGGGCGGGTCGTCACCGGGACGCTGCACGAACCGGGGCGTCCGGAGACGCGGGCGCGGGTGCGGCGGGCGCTGCGGGCGCTGCGGCAGGTCGTGGTCGTCGACCCGGACCTGCGGCTCGGGCTCTGCCTGCGGATCGACGCGGCGCGGGTGCCGCGGTGCCTGCTGGCGTTCGGGGTGGACGAGGAGGGCGCGGCCCTGTTCGTCCGCCCGTGATCACTCGTCGGGGCGCAGCCAGGACAGGTCGCGCTGCCGGTCGGCGGGCAGTTCGCGGATGCGGTCGACGAGCTGCCACGGTTCGGTCGGCGGCGTGCTCTCGTCGTCGGGGAGCACGCCGCACAGGAGCGCGCTCGGCGTGCCCACCGCGACGAACGGGCCGAACTGCGCGATGCCGCCGCCGCGCAGCGACGCCAGTTCGGTGAGCAGCGCGTTGACGGCGGACTCGTCCCGCGGGTCGTAGAGGGCGCGGACGTAGGAGAACAGGTCCTCGGCGAGGACGTCGGGGCGCCGGCCCGACATGTGGTAGACGGTGCCCCAGTAGGTGCCGGTCGCCTGCGCGGAGCGCCGGTCGCGGATGCGGACGCGCAGCCCGCACTCGGCGGCGCACTTCTCGTACGCCTCGGCGAGCAGCGTCTCGTTCTCGCCCTCCTCGCTGAGCAGGACGCCGGTGACGACGCCCTCCTCGCGGTCCAGCCGGTCGAGCATCTCGCGGTGCAGTTCGAGGACGTCCTGCTCCACCGCGTCGAGGGAGCGGGCCAGCGCGCGCTGGGCGTCGCGGTCGAGGTCGGCGCCCGTCAGTTCCGCGGAGATGTCGCCGAACTGCTTCTCCAGCCGCTCCACCCGGCCGACGGCGGAGTCGAGCCGTTCGAGGATCTCGGCGGGCGGCTCCGGCGGCGGGATGGGGATGCCCGCCGGCTCCGTCGCCTCGTCCACCACCGTCTTGAGCGCCTCGTGGTCCCTGGCGAGGTCGTCCAGCTGCCTGCGCAGCCGGCCCAGCTCCGCCTGGGCGCGGGGGAGCCGTTTGTCGGACGCCAGGTAGAGCTCGCGTCCGGCGATCGCAAGGCAGAGCAGGACCAGGATCACGGTGGTCATGTGACTCCTCGGGAAGCGGCTGCGCCTTCGACGATAACCATCCGTGGCCGGATTGGACGAGATCGCGGCGCATCTCGTCCGAAAGGTCCGGTGATTTCGGTGCGGGCGGTCAGCCGAAGAGGCCGCCGAGCAGGCCGCCGAGGATCTCAGCGGCACCGCCCGCGATCTCGCCGGCCACGTCGCCCGCGATGTCCCCGGCGACGCCGCCGGCGGCGTCCGCGATCATGCCGCCGGCGACGTTGCCGGCGTATCCGGCGACGGCGTTGCCGAACGCGTCGACCGGGGCGCCCGCGACGTAGCCCGCCACGTTCGCGGCCTGCCCGGCGACGTCGCCCATGGCGCCGATGGCCATGCCGCCCGCGACACCGGCCGCGGCGGCACCGCCGACCAGGCCCGCCGCGGCGATGCCGTGGTGGCCGCGATGCCCGTGGTAGCCGTGGTGGACGTGCGGCGGCGGCGCGGGGTGGCCGTGCATCGCGGGCGGGTAGGCGGGCGGCGGGCCCGCGTGGCTCGGCGCCGGCGGGTACGGGCCGCCGGGCGCGGGAGGCGGCGGGGCACCGTGCGGTGCGGGCGGCGGAGCGGTGTGGCCGGGCATGCCGCCGGGGCCCGGCGGTGCGGGCGGTGGCACGGCTCCGTGGGGAGCGGGCGGCGGCCCGGCGTGCCCGGGCGCGAACGCTCCGCCGGGAGGCGGAGGCGGCGTGTGCCCATGCCCCATATGTCCGGGCAGCGGGGGCGGCATGGGCGCGCCGCCGGGCGGTGGAGGCGGGGTCTGGCCGGGAGGCGGGGCGCCGTACGGCATCTGTCCGGGCGGAGGCGGCGCTCCGGGCCCGGGGGGCATGGGCGAGTGCGCGGCGTGCGCGGGAGCGCCCGGGGGCGGGTACGCGGGGCCCGGCCCGCCCGGATAGCCGGGGCTGGAGGAGTAGGCGGCCGGTCCCTCGCCCGGGGCGGGCGCCGGGGGCGGGAACTGGGCGTTCTCGGCCTGCCCGTAAGGGGAGGCGTTGGCCGGGGGCGGCGGCGGGAAGGGCGCACCGCCGGGCGGCGGCAGCGGCGCCCGGGCGTCGCCACCGGAGCCGGACGAGCGCGGCAGCGCGGCGGCGGCCTCCAGCCACTCGCCGATCTTGGCGTTCCAGTCGGTCTCGGCGGCCTCGGCGTGCGCGACCTGGAACACGCCGAACGACTCGTCCCGCGGGGTGTCGCGGTCTTCCGCGCGCAGGACGAAGGCCATGCTGCGCGGGCTGGCGACGAAGCTCAGCCCGACCTTGTCGATCCGCCCCTGGTACGCGGTCGGCGGGTTGAGGTGGATCTCCTGGTGGAACGGCAGCTGCTGCGCGACGCCGCGCAGCTTCGACGACTCGAACGTCACGTTGGTGATCTGGAAGCCGAGCCGCGCGATCGAGGCGAGCACCCACTGCTGGGACTCCAGCGGCTCGACCGAGATCGGGTCGATGTCGCCGGGGTCGGGCTGCCCGACGGCGTCGACCTCGGTGCACATGCCGATCGTGAAGCCGGGCAGCTCATGCCCGAGGACGGTCGTGAACGGCAGCTCGTACGGCAGCGGGATGGAGAACGCGAGGTCGCGCTGCTGCGCGGGATCCAGCCGGAAGCGGCGGGTGAGCGCGCCCCGGTACACCTCGGGCCCCGCGGTCTCGCCGCCGTAGCCGTTCTGCATGCGCGGCATGAGCGCGAGCGTCACATGCCGGATCTCCACGGGCCCGGGCCCGCCGCGCAGGTGGACCTTGCCCGCCACGACCCCGCCCGGCTTGCAGTTCGGCTCCGCGAGGATCGTGTCGACGGACGGCCCGCCACCCGCCATCTGCCCGTAGGACACCGGCCGTTCCCTTCTTCAGTTCGCGAGGACGTTCGCCCCGCCCCCAGCCCACCGCGCCAGCCCTGGGCCACGCAAGTTAGACCTACTTCACCATGCCATCGGTTCACCCCCGAAGCGGAACATTGAAGGGTCTCCGGCCGTGGGGGCCGGAGACGCCTTCGTCGCGGCGCTGCGTGATGCTCGGCGTGGCCGCTCGCAAGGGACATGCCCGGGCTTCTCGCGCGCGGGGGTGCCGCCGCTGGTCGGCGGGGCGGCTCCGGGGTCAGTCCTCCTTGGAGGTCACGGTGACCGGGGCGTAGCCGAGCTGCTCCAGGGGTTCGCGGATCTTGGACGCGTCGCCCACGGCGATGACGGTGAGGCCCTCCGGGTCGACGTGCTTGCGGTAGGCGCGGGCCACCCCGTCGGGGGTGGAGGCGCGGACGGCGGCCAGGTAGGCGCTCGGGTAGCCGGCGCCGAGGCCGTTCGCGGACGCGTCGGCGAGTTCGGCGGCGACGGCGCGGGACGTCTCGTACTCGGCGGGCGCGCGGTCGGCCAGCGCGCGGACGGAGAGGCCGTGCTCCTCGGGGTCGATGCCCCGGGAGACGATGCTGCGCAGCTCGGTCAGCGCGTCGCCGACCGCGTCGGCGGTGACCTCGGTGTGGACGGAGCCCTGCGCGATGAACAGGCCGCAGTGCCGCATCCGCAGCAGGCCGGCGCGCATGCCGTAGGTGTAGCCCTTCTCCTCGCGCAGCACCGCGTTCAGGCGGGACGTGAGGCCGCCGCCGAGGACGTGGGCCGCGACCGTCAGGGACGGCCAGTCGTGGTGCGAGCGGTCGGGGACGCCGTGCCCGAAGCTGAGGTAGGTCTGGACGGATCCGGGGCGGTCGACGACGACGATGCGCGCCGCCGAGTCGGGCAGGACGCGGTCGGCGGTGGGCAGCGGCTCGCCGGTGGCCGCCCAGGACTCCAGGGCGGCGGCGAGGGACGCGTCGGCGCCCGTCCCGGAGAGGTCGCCGGCGACGACCGCGGTGGCCTCGGCCGGGACGATGGAGCCGTAGAAGGCGCGGACGTCGGAGCCCTGCAGCGCGCCGACCGAGGTGCGGCCGCCGCCCGTCGGGCGGGACGCGCGGGCCTCGGCCGGGAACATCACCGCGCGCAGTTCGCGCATGGCGCGCGAGCCGGGGTCGGCGTCCTCCTGGGCGATCTCCTCCAGGCGCTCGCGGACGAGCCGGCGCACGTCGGCGTCGTCGAGCGCGGGGCGGCGCACGACGCCGGAGAACAGGTCGAGGGCGGCGCCGAGGCGGGAGGTCGGGACGTCCAGCGCGATGCGCAGCGCGGTGAGGTCGGCGGTCGCGTAGAAGCTGGCGCCGAGGCGCTCGAACGCGGCGGTCAGCGCGGTGCCGCCGCCGGGCTCGGTGCCCTCCATCAGGGCGTGCGCGGCGAGGGTGGCGACGCCGTCCAGGCCGGCGGGCTCGCGGCCCGCGCCCGCGTGCAGGACGAGCCGGACCGCGGCGAGCCGGCGGCCGGGCAGGTCGCAGCGGAGCGTGGCCGGGCCGGCCGGGACGCGGCCCTCGACGCCGGACGGGAACACCCAGGCCGGGGCCGGGCCGGGGACGGGACGGGGCTGCAGTGCCAGGCCGCTGCTCACGAGGTGCCTCCGTAGGTCAGGGCGGTGCGGGCGCCGGGGGCCAGCCAGCGGCCCGCCATCTCCTTGATCGCGTCCCCGGTGACGGCGGCGGCGCGGCCGGGGGCGGTGAAGACCCGGGCCGGGTCGTCGAACTGGGTGGCGTTCTGCGACAGCGCGTTGGCCAGGCCGGTGACGGTCTCGGTCTGCTCCAGGAAGCCGCGTTCGGCCTGCGCGGTGGCGCGGGCGGTCTCGTCGGCGTCGGGGCCGTGCGCGGCGAACCGCTCGAGCTCCTCGTCCAGCACGGCGGCGATCTTGTCCGGTTCCGGCCCGATGGCGTCGACGATGGCCAGCGACGGGCCGGAGGCCAGCCGGGTCACCCCGGCCCAGACCTCGGTGGCGATCTGGTCGCGGCGGACCATCCGGTCGTAGAGGCGGGAGCCGGAGCCGCCGCCGAGGATCTCGACGGCCAGCTCGGCGGCCTCGACGTCGTCGCCGCCGTCGGTCGGCAGCGTGAACATAGCGAAGTAGGCGGGGGACGGGACGTCCTCGGTGAGGGTCTCCTCGCGGACGCCGGTCAGCGGCCCGAGCTCGCCGGGGCGGGCGGCGGGTTTGGCCGGGCCGGCCGGGATGCCGCCGAAGTAGCGCTCGACCGCCGCGATGGTCGCGGCCGGGTCGACGTCGCCGACGACGGACAGGACGGCGTTGCCCGGCGCGTACCAGGTGGCGAAGAAGTCGGCGCAGTCTTCGAGGGTGGTGGCGTCGAGGTCGTCCATCGAGCCGATCGGTGTGTGCGCGTACGGGTGGCCGCCGGGGAACGTCAGCGCGCACAGCCGCTCGAAGGCCGTCCCGTAGGGCTGGTTGTCGTAGCGCTGGCGGCGCTCGTTCTTCACGACGTCGCGCTGGTTGTCGAGGTTGGCCTGGGTGAGCGCGGCGGGCAGCGTGCCCATCCGGTCGGCCTCCAGCCAGAGCGCGAGCTCCAGGTGGCTGACCGGCACCGTCTCGTAGTAGTTCGTGCGCTCGAACGACGTGCTGGCGTTGAAGGCGGCGCCGGCGCTCTCCAGCAGCGCGGCGTGCTCGCCTTCGGCGACGTTCGCGGAGCCCTGGAACATCAGGTGCTCGAAGAGGTGGGCGAGGCCGGTCCGGCCGGACCGCTCGTGCCGTGAGCCCACCCCGTACCAGATGTTCACGGCGGCCAGTGGTACGACGTGGTCTTCGCAGACCACCACGCGCAGGCCATTGCCGAGCGTGTGCTCATGCAGCGGCTGTTCTGCCACGGAGCGCTCCCGTCCGTTCGATGGGTCGGCTGGCGGACAGCACCGCGCGCGTCGGCGGGACGTGCCCGGGCGGCGGGCTTGATCTCGGTCTCACCGTACCGGGTACGTCCGGCCGCGGTCGCGTCCACGCCGACCTGTGGATGACCAGGTCGACAAAGCCGGACAAGAGCGGGCGAATGGGAGCGGAAGTTGGGGTCGTTCCGGGCGGGGGTCTGGGGGAGCGGTGGGTCAGGCGGGGAGCGGCGGGTCAGGAGGTGGCGGCCTCGTGGGCCGCTATCGCGTCCTCCAGGGAGCGGTGCAGGACGAAGATCTTGGTGAGCTGGGTGACGTGGAAGACCCGGCGCACCCGGTCGTTGACACCCATGAAGGACATCGAGCCGTCGCGCGCGCGGAGCCGGTGGTAGATGCCGACCAGGACGCCCAGGCCCGTGGAGTCGAGGAACGTCACCTCGCCGAGGTCGATGACGAGGTGGGTGCCGCCGTTGTCGATGATGTCGAGCAGTGCCTCGCGCAGCCGGGGGCTGGTGAAGACGTCGATCTCACCGCTGATCTTGACGACCGTGAGGCCCCTCTCGACGCGGTGCTCGACGGCGAAGTCCACAGGTGCTCCTCTCATCCGCATGGCTCGTCGGGCCCTGTGCGAGGTGCCCGCGGGGGAATTGGATAGTTACCCCTGTCGCGCGCCGTTACGCGCTGCGTCACGGGGAACGGAACAGCGCCCACACCACCTTGCCGTGGTCGAGCCCCCGCCACCCCCACCGGACGCTGAACGACTCGACGAGGTGGAGGCCGCGTCCCGTCTCGGCGATGTAGTCGGGTTCCCTGCGGCGCGGCGCGGTCCGGCTGGCGTCCATGATGCCGCAGAGCAGCCAGGGCGCCTCGTGCCCCAGGCGCAGCCTTATCGCGGACGGCGCGGAGCCCAGCGGGTCGGCCGGGTCGCCGTACACGCCCTCGCGGTGCACGTCGACGCCCGGCCGCCCGCTGGAGTTCACCCCTCCGCTGTGCCGCAGTGCGTTCGTCACGAGCTCGGACACGACGAGGCCGACGTCGTCGGCGAGCTCGGGGAGGTTCCATTCGGTGAGCCGGGAAACGGCGAAGTGCCGGGCCTCGGTGACCGATTCCGGGTCGGGCTGCACCGTGAACGACACCGTGGTGCCCCGCAGCTCGGTGAGCGCCGTGACGGCCGTGTCCAGCCGGGGCGGCAGGTTCACCGACTCGGGGACGGGCGTCGACAGCCCAGCGTGGTCCCGTGGCTCGCTCGGCCCCGCGATGGGGCCGAGCTCCCACCGCGTGTCGTCGTGCGCGTGGCGTGACGTCATTCCACCGGACCCCGCAGAGTGATCTCGTTGTGCAGCCGTGGCTCGGAAGTCTCGTGCGTTATCCTGCGCATCGTAGCGTGCGAATGCAAGGCCCAATGCACGTGCATCCGGGTTGTGTGGGTGTGGGGCGACGCGGATTGCACGCGGGTGAACGGAGGTAACCGCAGGACACTCAGGCCAGTGGCACACTAGGTTCGCTGTCCGCCGAATAGCCGGGAGGTTGGGCGTGACTCCAGAGACGCCGGGAAGCGGGTCGACGGTTCGTCGGATCCTGCTCGGGTCGCAGCTGCGCCGTCTGCGCGAGCAGAAGGGCGTGACCCGTCAGGACGCCGGCTACGTCATCCGTGCGTCGGAGTCGAAGATCAGCCGTCTCGAGCTCGGCCGGGTCAGCTTCAAAGAACGCGACGTGGACGACCTGCTCACGTTGTACGGCGTCAGCGACAAGACCGAGCGCGAGGCGCTGCTGCAACTGGCGCGGGAGGCCAACACCCCCGGTTGGTGGCACCGGTACAACGACGTGCTGCCCGGCTGGTTCCAGACCTATGTGGGCCTGGAGGAGTCGGCGGCGTTGATCCGCACGTATGAACTGCAGTTCGTCCCGGGACTGCTGCAGTCGGAGGGGTATGCGCGTGCGGTGATCCGCCTGGGCAACGCCGGCGCCGCCGAACACGAGATCGACCAGCGCGTGGAACTGCGCCTGCAACGTCAGGAACGCCTCACGGGCCCGGACGCACCGCGCCTGTGGGCCGTGGTGGACGAGGGGGCGCTCCGGCGCCCCATCGGCGGTCCGGAGGTGATGCGGGGCCAGTTCGAGCACCTCATCGAGATGTCCAAGCTGCCCAACGTCACCATCCAGATCATGCCGTTCAGGTTCGGCGGCCACGCCGCCGAGGGCGGGGCCTTCACCATCCTGCGCTTTCCCGAGCAGGACCTGCCGGACGTGGTTTACGTCGAGAACCTCACCGGCGCGATGTACCTGGACAAGCGCGACGACGTCGACACCTATCTGCAGGCGATGGAACGCCTGTGCGTCGACAGTGCGACCCCGGAGCGCACCGTCGAGCTTCTCGGTGATCTTCTCAGAGAGACATGATGCTCCAGACCGATTACGACAACGGGATGCCGGCCGCCGAACTCCTCGGAGCGCGGTGGCTGAAGTCCCGGCGAAGCAACTCCCAGGGGAACTGTGTGGAAATCGCCGAGCTGCCCGGCGGGCAGGTCGCGATGCGCAACTCCCGTCATCCCGACGGACCCGCCTTGATCTACACCCGCCCGGAGATAGAGGCGCTGATCCTTGGAGCCAAGGACGGCGACTTCGACCATCTCATCGCCTCCCGTAACTGACCGGCTCTCACAACGAACGGCACGCCCGAACGGCGGCGGGTCGGCTCCGGAACACCGAACGTCGACCCGACCGCGGTACGGACGGCACCAGATCGCTCACAGGCCACCCCGGCGCGAGGGTGGCCTTTCTTCTGCCACCGCGGGGTTCCGGCCGCGGGCTCAGCCGCAGTTGCCGTAGGGAGCGCTACGGCCGTTGCCGCCGAACCTGACGCAGGCGCCGGGCGCCTTCACGTACACCGGTCCCGCGTACCAGGCGAACGACCCGCTGTCGGCGATGGAGCTGCCGCCCTGCTTCTGGATCCACACCGAGACGGGCGACGACTTGCCGACGTTCACCGTCTTCATGGTGACCGCGCAGTTGTAGCCCGAGCTGTTGTAGAGCAGGTAGGCCACGCCGCCGGAGACGCTTAGCGACCGCTGCACGTAGTAGCCGCTCCCATGGCCGCCGCTGTTGCACGCCTGCTGCGGCGTGTACTTGTTGGCGGGCTCCCGGGCGGGCGTACCGCCGCCGCCATCATCACCGCCACCGCCGCCGGTGCCCGGCGTGGGCGCGGGCTGGCCCGGCTGCTGCGGTGCCTCCCCCGGCTTCTTGGACGGCCCAGGGGACGCCGGGTTTCCGCTTTTCGTGCTCTGCGGTTGCCCGGACTTCTGCTTGGACGGGCTCTGCGCGGCGTTGCCCGCACTGTCCGTGGGCCCGGCGCCTCCCTGCGCGCCCTGGTTGTCGTCGGAGGCGACGGTCTGGTGGTCGTTGCCCTTGTCGTCGCCGCCCCTCGTCGCGGCCCAGGCGGCGCCGCCCGCGAGGACGACGGCCACCGCCGCCGCTGCCGCGATGGGCACGAGGAGGCGCCCGCGCCTCCTGCCCTCCGGCCCGTGCTGGCCTTGTCCGTGCTGGCCTTGTCCGTGCGGGCCCTGACCAGGCGGTGCGGCGGGCGGGACCGGCGGGGGCGCGCCCTGCGGCTGCCCCGGCATGACCAGCGGCGGGTTCAGCTCCTCGTAGGGCGGCGGTTGCGGGGCCGTCCTGTTCCGGGGGGCGGACGGGTCCGTGACGTGGTCGGGAGGCAGCAGGGCGCCCGCCATCGCCGACGGGGAGGCGTACGGGTCCGTGGAGCTCCGCGGCGTCCCCGCGCCGGGCCCCGTCGCCGCGTCGGCGAGCAGGCCGGGGAAGGCGGGCAGCGGCGGGACGGGCGATCCGCCGGCGAACGTCCCGGTGGCGGCGCCGACCAGCCGCTCCTGCGCCTGCCGTGCGGTCGGGCGCTGCGCCGGGTCTTTGGCCAGGCACGCCAGGACGAGTTCGCGCATCGGGTCGGGCAGGTCGCCGAGATCGGGCTCGCCGGTCAGGATGCGGTGCATGACCGTGGCCATCTCGTCGTTCCCGAACGCGGGACGCCCGGTGGCGGCGAACGCCATCGTCGTGCCCCAGGCGAACATGTCGGCCGCGGGGCCGACCTCCCCGCCGGTGAAGTGCTCGGGCGACATGTAGGCGGGCGTGCCGACGTTCTGCGTCTCACCCGCCGCGCCCAGCGCGCGCGCCACTCCGAAGTCGATGACGCGAGGGCCGTCTGGGCCCAGCATCACGTTGTGCGGTTTGAAGTCACGGTGGACGATGCCGGCCTGGTGGATCGCGGTGAGCGCGGTCAGGGTGCTGATGGCGAGGCGCTCCAGCGCGCCGCCCGTGCGCGGGCCCTCCGTCCGCACGACATGGTGCAGCGACAGGCCCGGCACGTACTCGCTGACGATGTAGGGCTGGTCGCCCGCGACGTCGGCGTCGAGCACCTGCGCGGTGCAGAACCGCGCCACCCGCTTGGCGACCTCCAGCTCGCGGACGAAGCGCGCGCGGGCCGCCTCGTCGCCGGCGAGGCCGCCGTGCAGCAGCTTGATCGCGACGTGGTCGGCGGACCGGATCGTTCCAGTCTCGCCGGCCCGCCTGCCGAGGAAGACGGCGCCCTGACCGCCCTCCCCGAGGCGGCCGAGGATCTCGTATCCGCCCAGCTCAGTCGGGTCGCCCGACCTCAGTGGAAGGGCGTCCGGCATCGTCCTGTCCGTCACACCACTCGCTCCCCGTTGCTCCCGGCTCGTTCGCAAGACCGTGGAGCAAGACTATTGGGCACACGATGGTAGACGCTCCGCGCGATCATCGATCTCCGCGCCCCGGATCCGCTCCGGCCCTGATCCGGCATGATCTGGGCACGCGCGAACGCAAAATAGGACTATAGTCCGGTTAATTCGATGAGGAGGCGCCGATGGAGCGGGGACCCGCGGGCGGCCGTCGTGTCGACCTCGAACTGATGCGGACGCCGCCGCCCAAGGAGCGCGCCGACGCCGCCCGCAACCGCGTGAAGGTGCTGGACGCGGCGGCCGGGCTCTTCGCCAGGCACGGGGTCGAGTCGGTCTCGATGGACGCCGTCGCCGCCGCGGCCGGCGTCGGAAAGGGGACGCTCTTCCGCCGGTTCGGCGACAAGGCCGGCCTGGCGGCGGCCCTCCTGAACCAGCGCGAGCGCGACCTCCAGGATGCGATCCTTTCCGGCCCGGCCCCGCTGGGTCCGGGTGATGGGGACGCGGCCGTCTCGCCGTCCGACCGGCTGCACGCCTTCGCCGACGCGTATCTCGACTACGCGCTGGCCCATCTCTCCCTGGTGCGGATGTCGGAGACCGCCGCGCCGGGAGCGCGCTACCGCATCGGCGCCTACGGGTTCTGGCACCGGCACCTGATGATCCTTCTCGACCAGTTGGGTGGAACGGTCCCGGACTCCGGCGAGCCGGGCGTTGACTCGGATGCGGCCGCGCATGCGCTTCTGGCCGTCCTCGGAGCGGAGCATCTCGCCGCGATGGTCGACCTCGTAGGAGCGGAACGCGCGCGCGCCGCCGTCCACGCGCTCTACAACGTGACCCACGTCCGGCCCTGAGTACGAGACGACAAAACCCCCGTGCGCGATGCACGGGGGCTCGGCGTCGTACGCCTGACCAAGACCGGGTCAGGCCGGACAAGTTGCCGGAGGGTGCGGGGGGCTGAGGTCAGGCCGGGTCGGGAGTCGCTCGCTCGGGGCGGGACTCCTCCCGGCCGTCCACTTTGCCCGGTGGTCCCTCCGGGGCGTGGTTGCGTTCCAACTGGGCCGCCACCGCGAGGGCTCGCAGCGACGTCGTCTTCACGTGTTTGCGTCCGTTCGTGGAGCGGGTGCGGGGGATGCTGCTCGGCACGGTCACCTCCATGGGTCGTGGACATGGGTGCTACCCGGTGCGCCGGTGTTCGCACGGTAGTTGCAACCGCAAGATCCTTCCGGCTATTCCGAGTGATCGTTCCGTTTATGCGCGACCGGTTCCGGCCGCGGCGCTCCCCGGCCTCGGTTCGGTCTCGCTATCTAGATTGTATTCCTAACTAGGTTGCTCTACCGTTTAGGTCGTTGCGCTAACTGAAGGGGAGGTGCCGTCCGCCATGGCTCTCGACCGCCGTGCCAGCTGGCTCAAGGGCGTGCTCGACCTGCTGGTCCTCGCCGGGCTGACCCGCGGCGAGAGCTACGGGTACGAGATCGCCAAGACCCTCGCCGACGCGGGGCTGGGGCAGATCAAGGGCGGCACCCTGTACCCCGTCCTCAACAGGCTGGAGGAGGCGGGGCTGGTCTCTTCGGAGTTCCGCGCCGCCGACCGCGGGCCCGGCCGCCGCTACTACCGCCTCACCGCCGCCGGCCGCGCGACGCTCGCCGAGCAGAGCGGCCTGTGGCTCGCCTTCGACGAATCAGTCCGGAAGATGCTCACCGAGGGAGCCGACCGATGACGCACCCCTACTTCGACGAACTGACGCGGAGCCTGCGCGACCGCGGCCTGCCCGAGAAGGAGGTCACCCGGACGGTGGCCGACCTGGCCGCCTTCGCGGCCGAGTCCGGCACCGACCCGGAACAGGAGTTCGGTACGCCGGACGAGTTCGCCGCGCATCTCGCGGGAGCGGGCGAGCGTGAGAGCGATCCCGCCGGCCCCGCCGCCCCGCCGGCCGAGGCCGAGACGTGGACGTGGCGGGCCGACGCGTTCCACGAGCGCGAGGTGCTCAACCGCTACGGCGACGAGGGGTGGGAGGTCGAGCGCGTCGACTCCGTCGGCCGCTTCGTCAGCCGCCGCGCCGGCGACCACCCGCTGCGCTGGGAGTACCGCCGCGAGACCGTCCTGCCCCGCAACCGCGCCGCCGTCGCGGAGCGCCTCGCGCCGGACGGCTGGGAGCCCTGCGGGTCGTGGTTCCACTTCGAGTACTTCAAGCGCCCCAAGGCGGTCACGCTCGGCTTGGAGGGCGAACTCGATCTGACGCCGGAGGCCCCGGCCAAGGCGACCTACTGGAGCAGGCGCTTCTACCTGTTCCTCGCCGGCTACGCGGTCTTCCTCGCCGTCATGTGCACGGCCTGGATCGTCTTCGCGCCGGACGACTCCCACTTCATCTTCATCGCGGGCTGCCTGACCGGCGGCGTGGTGGCCCTCGCGCTGATGGGCCTGCGCCTGAGGCACGCCCATCGCCGCGTGCAGTGACGCCCGCCGCCACAGGTGGCCGGCGCTACAGGTAGAGGCCGACGCTCTTGGACGGATCGGACGACCCGGGCTTGTGCGGCCGCAGATCGGCGGCCTCCAGCGTGGCCAGCTCCTCCGGGCCGGAAGCGGCGGTGAGCCGCTCCGCCTGGACGGCCAGGGCGTCGTCCAGCAGGTTGCGCATGAGGCGGCCGTTGCCGAACGACGGGCCGCGCGGCACGTCCCGCAGGATCTCGCGGAGCCGGCCGGGGACGTCCGGCGCCGGCCGGAGCCCGTCCCGCGCGGCGAGGTGCTCGAAGATCGCGACCAGCTCGCCGTCGGAGTAGTCGGGGAACGCCAGCCGCTTGGGGAAGCGGGACCGCAGCCCGGAGTTGGCGTCCAGGAAGGCGTCCATCTCGCGCTCGTAGCCCGCCGCGATGACGACCAGGTCGCCGCGGTACTCCTCCATCAGCTGGACGAGGGTCGCGACGGCCTCCCGCCCGTACGCGTCGCCGGCCAGGGAGTACGCCTCGTCGATGAACAGGATCCCGCCGAGCGCCTGCTCGACGGCGGCCCGCACGCGCGGCGCGGTCTGGCCGACGTAGGCGCCGGCGAGGTCGGCGCGCGTCACCTCGACGAGGTGCCCGGACGACAGCAGCCCCAGCTGCGCGTAGACGGACGCGACGAGCCGCGCCACGGTCGTCTTGGCGGTGCCGGGGTTGCCGGTGAACACCATGTGCCGGGACGGGGCGCCGACCGGCTGCCCGGCGGCGCGGCGCAGGTCGGCGGCGCGGGCCTCGGCGGCGAGGCGGCGCACCTCCTCCTTGACGGACGCGAGGCCGATGAGGGCGTCCAGCTCGGCGAGCGGGTCGGTGGCCGGCGGGACCCGCGTGGCGCCGCCGAGGCCGTCCGGGATGTCGTCGGCGCGCAGTTCGGCGAGGTCGGCGGCGGTGGGCGCGTCCAGCGCGGTGACGCGGCGGGCCTGCAGCGCGGTGGCGCGCTCGCACAGGTTGCGCATGACGCGGGCGTTGCCGAAGGACCGGCCGCGCGGGGCCCGCCGCAGCAGGCCGGCGAGCTTGCCGCGCGCGCCGTCCGACACCGCGAGCCCGGCCGCCGCGGCCTGCCCGGTGAAGATCTCCATCAGCTCGGCGTCGCTGAAGTCGGGGAACCGGACGGTGCCCGGGAACCGGGACGCCAGGCCCGGGTCGGACGCGATGAACCGCTGCATCTCGCGCTCGTAGCCCGCGACGATGACGACGAGGTCGTCCCGGTGGTCCTCCATGCCCTTGAGCAGCTCGGCGACGGCCTCGGGCCCGTAGTCGTCCTCCGAGCCCGTCGGCGCGAGCGCGTACGCCTCGTCGACGAACAGGACGCCGCCGACGGCGCGCTGCACGACGGCGCGGGTCTTCCCGGCGGTCTCGCCGACGTAGCGGCCGACGAGCCCGGCGCGGGACGTCTCGACCAGGTGCCCGGACGACAGGACGCCGAGGTCCTTCAGGACGCGGGCGACCAGCCGGGCGACGACGGTCTTGCCGGTGCCGGGGTTGCCGGTGAACACCATGTGCCGCGCGGGCGGGGCGGGGACGGGCAGCCCGGCGTCGCGGCGCATCTTCGCGGCCTTCGCGGCGGCGACGAGCAGCTCGATCTCCTGTTTGACGGTGCCGAGCCCGGTGAGGGCGGCGAGTTCGGCCATCGGGTCGTCGCCGGCGGTGTCGAACGAGGCGGGGACGTCGGCGTGCGTGACGACGAGTTCGGCGCCGGGCTCGGTCCGGGCGCGGACGGCGTCCACGACGGTGTCGGCGAGGTGCTGGGCGAGGCGGGCGTTGCGCAGGTTCCGCACGGGCGGCGTGCGGACGAGCAGCTCACCCGCGGCGGTCAAGGCGCGCTTGTGCGCGCGCGCCCCGCGCTGCTGGATCGCACGGTTGAACAGCTCCGCGTGGCCCTCGGCGGTGAACGGGTGCGTCGGGACGATCTGGAACCGCAGCGCCAGCGCGGGGTTGACCTCGCGGATCCGTTCGTCGCCTCCCGGCTCGCACAAGACGACGACGTGCAGGTCGTCGTGGGCGTCCAGGGTCCGGTGCAGCTGCTCGACGATGGCTTCGCCGCTCTGCGTGTCGTGGGACATGTCGTCCAGGCCGTCGATGACCATCAGCCGCACGCCGGCGCAGTCGCGGGCCTCGGCGTAGAGCTGGCTGGTCGCGGCGGAGACCTCCTTGGCGGCGAAGAAGTCGCCGGCCAGCCACAGCGGCGGCTCCATGATGCCGCGCCGCTGCACGATCTCGGCGACCTCCTGGGCGGCGTCGCGCTTGCCGGTGCCGTCCGGGCCGACGAGCATCAGCCGGACCGGGCCGTCGCCCGCCGCGATGTCCGCCAGCGCCGCGACGACGTCCGGCTGGCCGATCAGGTCCGTCTCGATCTCGGCGGTGCGGTCGCCGCGCCGCCGCGACGGCGCCGTGCCGAGGCTCGCGGCGAGCGGGTTGGCGACGCGGCGGCGCGGGGTGAACAGGCGGCGCACGTCGTCCTGGAAGCCGCCGACGGGGATCCACACGGGGTCGGGCGAGCGCGCCGGGCCGGGCAGCCCCTGGACGCAGCCGGTGAAGCGCGCGGCCATGTCGAGCCAGCCCCGGCAGGCGTCGACGGCCCCGGCGCCGAGGGCGCGGCCGAGCCACGCCCATTCGTCCGAGCACCACTCGTCGGGGTCGAAGGAGGAGCCGCGGGCGTCCTCGAACCGTCCGAGAAGTTCGCCGTACCGGTCCTCGGTGAGCACGACCGACAGTTCGGCTGGGACCTGCTTGAGCCCCGCCTGCAGCAGCAAGTGGACGAGCAGCCCGTCGGCGGTCTCGCCGTGCGGGGCCACCTCGCGCAGGTGCTCGTGGACGGGCAGCAGCCCCGAGCACACCCATTCCAGATAGCCGATGGGGCCGGCCAGTTCAGGCAGTACTGCGAGGACATCGTCGTCGGCCTGCGCGGCCCACGCGTCGCGCCGCTTCTCCAAGGGCAGCGCTAGCCAGTTCCCGGGCGGCGGGTTGTCGTACAGCTTGAGCAGGGCGCGCCGCCGCCGCTCGAACGGCTGCAGCCCCTGGAACACGCCGGCCGCCTCGCGGGCCAGGGTGAGCGCGAGGTCCTGGTCGCCGGTCTCCTCCAGCCAGTCGAAGGGCCGGAAGGCGCCGGCCCCGGCGCTCCAGTCGACGTCCTCCTCGCCCGGGTCCAGCGGCTCGGCCATGTAGGGGCCGAAGACCTCGTGGTACAGCTTCGCGCTCGACCCGGACAGGACGGCGGCGCCGCCGGGCAGGAAACCGAGCGTGGTCATCATCTCGGCGACGATCAGCGGGGCGGGGACGGCCATCAGCCCGTGCTCGTCCACGGTGAACCCGGCGCAGCGCGGGTCCTCGGCGAGGGCGTCCACCCGGCCGCGGACCTCGTCGTAGAACCCGTCGGGGACGCGCCACGGGCGGGACGCGTACAGGTCGAGGACGGGCTCGTCCGTGACGAGCAGTTCCAAGTGTTCTGGCAGCCGCACCCGCTGCTCCTCCCCGAGGTCCACGAAACAGTGCGAAAGCCTAGCGATCCAGGGCTTTCCGGGGGTCGGACCCGGTGCGGCCGGAAGGGGAACCCGTCGAGGTGAGAACAATCGTGCGTTTTTCCCACTAAGCGTCATCTGTCGCTTTGTTCACGCGTCCGGACTGCTGTGCCAGGCTCGCCGGACCGCTCAACTGGGTAGGTATCCGAAGATTCGGTTCGCCCGCCGGGCTGGTCCCGCCTCAGAGCGGCTCAGCGTGGAGCCCCAGGAGACCGTCGGGTGCGGGCGGACGCGCCCGTGCCGTCTCCTGGGAGAGATACGTTGATCAGAAAGCTGCTCGTCGCCAACCGGGGCGAGATCGCCGTGCGCGCCTTCCGCGCGGCCTACGAACTCGGCATCGCCAGCGTCGCCGTCTACGCGCACGAGGACCGGCTGTCCCTGCACCGGCAGAAGGCGGACGAGGCGTACGAGATCGGCGAGCACGGCCACCCCGTCCGCGCCTACCTCGACGTGGACGGGATCGTGGAGACCGCCCTGCGGGTGGGCGCCGACGCCGTCTACCCGGGCTACGGGTTCCTGTCCGAGAGCCCCGAGCTGGCCGAGGCGTGCGAGCGCAACGGGATCAAGTTCGTCGGCCCGCCGTCGCGCGTGCTGAGGCTGGCCGGCAACAAGATCGAGGCGGTCGCGGCGGCGCGCCGGGCGGGCCTGCCCGTGCTGCGCTCGGCGACCCCCGCGCCGGGCGAGGAGCTCGCGGCGGCCGACGAGGTCGGCTTCCCGCTGTTCGTCAAGGCCGCGGCCGGCGGCGGCGGGCGCGGGCTCCGCCGCGTCGACCACCGCGACGAGCTGGAGGCCGCCGTCGACACCGCGCGCCGCGAGGCGGAGAGCGCGTTCGGCGACCCGACCGTCTTCCTGGAGCAGGCCGTGGACCGGCCGCGCCACATCGAGGTGCAGGTCCTCGCGGACGGCGAGGGCCACATCGTCCACCTGCGCGAGCGCGACTGCTCCGTGCAGCGCCGCCACCAGAAGGTCGTGGAGATCGCGCCCGCGCCCCGGCTCGACCCCGTCGTGGCGCAGCGCCTCTGCGAGGACGCGGTGAGGTTCGCCCGCGAGATCGGCTACGAGAACGCGGGCACCGTCGAGTTCCTCGTGAACGACCGCGGCGAGCACGTGTTCATCGAGATGAACCCGCGCATCCAGGTGGAGCACACCGTGACCGAGGAGGTCACCGGCGTCGACCTGGTGCAGAGCCAGCTGCGCATCGCGGGCGGCGAGACGCTCCCCGGCCTCGGCATCGCGCAGGAGGACGTCACCGTCAGCGGCTTCGCCGTGCAGTGCCGCATCACCACCGAGGACCCCGCGAACGGCTTCCGCCCCGACACCGGCAAGATCTCGGCGTACCGCTCGCCGGGCGGCGCCGGGGTCCGGCTCGACACCGGCACCGCCTACGGCGGCGCGATCATCTCCCCGCACTTCGACTCGCTGCTGGTGAAGCTGACCTGCCGCGGCCGGACGTTCGAGGAGGCGGTGCGGCGCGCGCGCCGGGCCGTCGCCGAGTTCCGCATCCGCGGCGTCGCGTCGAACATCCCGTTCCTCCAGGCGCTGCTGGACGAGCCCGACTTCCGCGCGGGCGGCGTCACCACGTCCTACATCGCCGACCACCCCGAGCTGCTGACGGCCCGGTCCAGCGGCGACCGCGCGACGCGGCTCGTCCGGTACCTGGCGGACGTCACCGTCAACAAGCCCCACGGCGACGCGCCTACCGACCTGGACCCGTCGACGAAGCTGCCGCCGCTCAACATGGACGCCCCCTTCCCAGAAGGGTCGAGGGACCGCCTCCTCGCCCTCGGCGCGCGCGCGTTCGCCGAGCAGCTCCGCAACCAGAGCGCCCTGGCCGTCACCGACACCACGTTCCGGGACGCACACCAGTCACTCCTGGCGACGCGAGTACGCACCTACGACCTGCTCGCCGCCGCGCCTTACCTGGCCCGAATGACCCCTGAGCTGCTCTCCATCGAGGCATGGGGCGGGGCGACGTACGACGTCGCGCTCCGGTTCCTCGGTGAGTCGCCGTGGGACAGGCTGTCCGCGATCCGCGAGGCCGCCCCGAACCTGTGCATCCAGATGCTTCTGCGGGGCCGCAACACCGTCGGCTACACCCCGTACCCCGACTCTGTGGCGCGGGCCTTCGTGAAGGAGGCGGCCAGTACGGGCGTCGACATCTTCCGTGTGTTCGACGCCCTGAACGACATCGAGGCCATGCGTCCGGCCATCGACGCGGCCCTCCAGACCCACGCCCTGGTCGAAGGCACCCTCTGCTACACGGGCGACCTCTCGTCCCCGAACGAGAACCTCTACACACTCGACTACTACCTGCGGCTCGCGGAGCAGCTGGTCGAGGCGGGCGTCCACATCCTGTGCATCAAGGACATGGCCGGCCTGCTCCGCGCACCCGCCGCGCGCACGCTCGTCAAGGCGCTGCGCGAGCGGTTCGACCTGCCCGTCCACCTGCACACCCACGACACGGCCGGCGGGCAGATCGGCACCTACATCGCCGCCATCGAGGCCGGTGTCGACGCCGTCGACGGCGCCGCCGCGCCTCTGTCGGGCACCACCAGCCAGCCGCCCCTCCAGGCGATCGTGGCCGCGACCGACTTCACCGACCACGCGACCGGCATCGACCTGGACGCGCTGACCGTCATGGAGCCGTACTGGGAGGCCGTCCGCAAGCTGTACGCGCCGTTCGAGATGGGCCTGCCGTCGCCGACCGGACGCGTCTACCGGCACGAGATCCCGGGCGGGCAGCTGTCCAACCTGCGGCAGCAGGCGGTCGCGCTCGGCCTCGGCGACCGCTTCGAGGAGATCGAGCGGCTGTACGCGGCGGCCGACGCGATCCTCGGGCGGCTGGTGAAGGTCACCCCGTCCAGCAAGGTCGTCGGCGACCTGGCCCTGCACCTCGTCGCCGCCGGCGCCGACCCCGACGACTTCGCCGCGAACCCGGAGCGCTACGACATCCCCGACAGCGTCATCGGGTTCCTCAACGGTGAACTGGGCGACCCGCCGGGCGGCTGGCCCGAGCCCTTCCGCACCAAGGCGCTCGCCGGACGCCACTACACGCCGCCCAGGGCCGAACTGGACGGCGCCGAAGAGAAGGCCCTGGCCGGGCCAGAGGTCCGCGACACTCTCGACCGGCTCCTCTTCCCCGGCCCCGCGAAGGACTACCGCGAGGCACGCGCCGCCTACGGCGACCTTTCCGTGCTGCCCACCGGCCCGTTCCTCTACGGCCTGCGCACCGGGCACGAGGTCGCGTTCGACCTCGAACCCGGCGTCCGCGTGCTCGCCGGGCTGGAGGCGGTCGGCGACGTCGACGAGGCGGGCGTCCGGCAGGTCATCTGCACGGTGAACGGCCAGCTCCGCACGCTGTCCGTCCGCGACAAGTCCGTGGTCTCGGACGCGCCGCCGGTCGAGCGCGCCGACCCGTCCGAACCCGGCCACGTCGCCGCGCCCTTCGACGGCTCGGTCACCCTCCGCGCGTCCAAGGGCGACACGGTCGCCGCCGGCGACGTCGTCGCCACGATCGAGGCGATGAAGATGGAGGCGGCCATCACCGCGCCCGTGGCCGGCACCGTGACCCGCTTGGCCGTCCCTGAGGCCACGCCGGTCCAGGCGGGCGACCTCCTCCTCGTCATCCAGGAGGCTTAACCCGAACACAACAGCGGGGTCTTGCGGCGCACTGGCGGTGCCGCAAGACCCCGCTGTGCGTTAGCGCACCGCGTAGTCGTTGAGGGACGGGGACAGCAGGTCGAAGGCGGTGCGGGCCGTCTTGGTGAGGGCGGCGGCTATCTCGTCGTTGCTCTCGCCGGTGAGGGTGCGGCGCAGGGTCTCCTGGAACAGGAAGCGGTGGACGGTGCCGAGCTGGGCGGCGACCAGCCGGGGGAGGGGGTCGCCGGGGGCGGTGCCGGTCTCCTCGGCGAGGACGGCGGCGAGGGCGTCCTCGCGCTCCTCGTGGAACTCGCGGAGGCGGGCGACCAGCGCGGGGCTCTCGACGATCATGCGGGCGAAGTCCGGGCCGGAGAAGCCGATGACCGGATCCTGCCGGTCGGCGGCGGCGAGGAACGCGCGGCGCAGCGCGGCCAGTGCCGACTCGCCGGGGGCGCGGCCGGCGACCGTGCGGGCGAGCAGGCCGGTGAACTCCTCGTGCAGGTCGAGTGCGAGGTCCTCCTTGCGGGGGAAGTAGTTGGTCACGGTCATCTTCGCGACCTGCGCCGCCGCCGCGACGTCGGCGATCGTCACCCGGTCGAAGCCGTGCCGCAGGAAGAGGCGCGTCGCCTGGTTCGAGATGTTCTGCCTCGTCTGCTGCTTCTTCATCTCCCGCAGTCCCATGCGGACATCATTGCATACCGACCTAAGTTTGTCATTGACACATCTCTAGGTTCGTCCTAAGTTTATGTCGCAAGGCAGACGGGTACCGAGATCGGGTGACCCGTTCCCTCCCGGCCGGACGAGCAAAGGACACCGCCCTGAACGCCAGCCACGCGCCCAGCGCGTCCCCCCGCGCGACCGTGAACCTCGTCGACCCGATGAAGGACTACCTGTCCCGGATCGGGCGCACCCCGCTGCTCACCGCCGAGCAGGAGGTCGACCTGGCCAAGCGCATCGAGGCCGGCCTGTTCGCCCGCGAACGTCTCGAGACCCTCGGCGACGACCTCCCCCTCCAGGACAAGGAGGACCTGGAGTGGATCGCCGCCGACGGGCGCCGCGCCAAGGAGCACATGGTCGAGGCCAACCTCCGCCTCGTCGTGTCGCTCGCCAAGCGCTACATGGGCCACGGCCTCCCGCTGAACGACCTCGTCCAGGAGGGCAACCTCGGGCTGATCCGCGCCGTGGAGAAGTTCGAGTACCGCCGCGGCCTGAAGTTCTCCACCTACGCCGTCTGGTGGATCAAGCAGGCGATCAGCCGCGCGCTGGCCGACCAGAGCCGCACCATCCGCATCCCCGTGCACGTCGTCGAGGTCCTCAACCGGATGACGCGCGTCCGGCGGCGGATGATGCAGGACCTCGGCCGCGAGCCCAACTCGCAGGAGCTGGCCGTCGAGCTGGACATCACCCCCGAGAAGGTGGAGTGGCTGCGCCGGCAGGCCCGCGAGCCGCTGTCGCTGCACACCCCGCTCGGCGAGGACGGCGACGGCGAGCTCGGCGACGTCATCGAGGACCCGGACGGCGGCGACCCCGCCGACGTCGTCGCGTCCTCCATGCTGCGCGGGCGGCTGGACGCGGTGCTAGAGACGCTCACCGAGCGCGAGGCCGGCGTCATCTCGATGCGCTTCGGGCTGTCCGGCGGCGAGCCGAAGACGCTCGAAGAGGTCGGCAAGGTCTACGGGGTGACGCGCGAGCGCATCCGGCAGATCGAGTCGAAGGGCATGCACAAGCTGCGCCACCCGTCCCGCCGGGAGACCCTCGCCGACCTGCTCGGCTGAGGCGGACCCCGAGTGCGGCCCGGTTCACCCGGTGAACCGGGCCGTTGAATTCTCACGTATTGGGATGACAGAGCGGCTGATCGCCGAGGACACTTTTCTCTGGACGTCCTGGGGTGCGTGGAGAGTTGGGGATGATGGCGAGGCGGTTCGGGCGGGCCGCGGCTGCGGCCGTGGCACTGGCGCTCCTGGCGGTTCCGGCCCCTGCGCGGGCCGCCGGACCGGGCACCGCGTCCACCGCCCCCGCGGCGACCCCGCCCACGTCCACCACGACGCTGCGGCCGCCGACCGTGGCGTTCGACGCCGCGAAGCTGCGCGCCACCCTGGACGCCACCCGCGACGCGGGCATGTACGGGCTCTTCTCCCAGGCGCGCGACGGGCGCACCGCGTGGGACGGCGCGTCCGGCGTCGCCGACGCGCGCACGCGCCGCCCGGTCACGCCCGGCATGCGGCAGCGGGTCGGCAGCATCACCAAGTCGTTCGTCGCCGCCGCGGTCCTCCAAGAAACCGAGAAGGGGCGCATCGGCCTGGACGTGCCGGTCGGGCACTATCTGCCGGGCCTGCTTCCGGGGCGGCTCGGCGACCAGGTCACGGTCCGCATGCTGCTGAACCACACGAGCGGGATCGGCGACTACGTCGGCACGGCGTTCCCATCGTGGACGGAGCTGTCGCCGAAGAGCCTCGACGACTACCGCTTCCGGAACGTTCCGCCCGACCAGCTCATCGCGTGGGGCGTGCAGGCACCGCGCACCGGGATGCCGGGGGAGCGCTGGTCGTACTCCAACACCAACTACATCATCGCCGGGAAGCTCCTGGAGAAGGTGACGGGAACCAAGGCGGAGCAGTACATCACCCGCAACGTCATCGAGAAGGCCGGGCTCAAGGACACCTACTTCCCGTCCTCACCCTGGATCGCCGAGCCCCACCCGCGCATGTACGAATCGCTGTACCAGCACGTGCAGCCCCCACGCGACTACAGCGTCTACAACATGAGCTGGGCATGGACGGCGGGCGCACTGGTCTCCACCATGGACGACCTCAACCGCTTCTACCGCAAGCTCCTCACCGGCCGCATCATCGGCAAGGACGCGCTGGCCCAGATGAAACGCACCGTCCCCGTGCAGGACGCCGAAGGCAACGTCCTGATGGACTACGGCCTCGGCCTCTACGCGCTCGACCTGCCGTGCGGGACGTTCTGGGGCCACGACGGCGCCGTCTTCGGCGCAGGCACGCAGGCGCTGTCGTCCGCCGGCGGCGCGCGCCAGGTTTCGGTCGCCTTCAACCTGATGAAGTACCAGCAGCTCGACGCGAACGGCGCGCCCGTCCCGCACCCGATCGACAACGCGCTCGCCGCCCACGTCGTGGAGGCCCTCTGCGGCACCCGCCCCGCAACGGCAACGACAACCCCCGGCGCCCCCCTCCGCCTGCTGCCGCTCCAGTTCGCGCGAACCGTGCGCTGATCGCCGACGCCGAATGTCGGTGGGAACGTCTAGCTTTCCCGGCATGCCGAGCGCGACCGACATGGACGACCCCGCCTGGGAGAAGATCGCGGCCCTCATCGACGATCGGAACCCCGGGGCGGTCGCCGCCGCCGTCCGCGACCTGGACGCCGCCGGGCGGCGCGCGGTCGCCAGGGCGCTGCCGGGGCACGTCACGGCCGTCCGCGCCCGGCGCGAACTCTGGGAGGACATCGACGACTTCGCGCCCTCCTTCCGCGCGGCGGGCGCCGTCGCGCTGGGCGGCGCCTCCGCCGTCGCGGCCTGGCTGACCCGCCGCGAGTTCAACTCCCGCTGGTCGGGCGGCCACCACGACACCGGCCTGCTGATGGAGATGTGGGCCGACCGCGACGACGCCTGGCTCGCCGACCTCGCGCGCCGGCTCACGCTCCGGCTGCGCGGCCCCCGGTACATCGGGCTCGACCTCGTCCTGGCGCTGCTGGCCGAGACGGGCATCGAACCGCCCGACCACGATCCGCTCGTCGTCGGCTGGGTGTCGTCCGCGCCGCCCCGCGCGCAGGATCCGCTGCTGCCGCTCCTGCTGCCGCGCGTCTTCGAGGCCGCCGGCGTCGGCCGGGAACTGCGCGACGACTCGTCCTGGCCGCGGACGCTGGCGACGCTCGCCGAGCGGGGCGCGGTCGACCGCCGGATGCTGCTGGACGGCTGCGTCCGCCGGTTCCTGCGCGGCGGGACGGTCCTCGACCTGCGCTTCTTCGTCCGCCTGCACGGCCTGCTCATGCCCGCCGACCCGGCCGCGCGGGAACGCGAGATCCTCGACCACGCCCGCGACTACGTCCGGCTGCTGCCCGTCGCGCCGGGCACCGTCGCCGACCTCGCGCTCGGCCTGCTGATGGAGCCCCAGGAGCTGCCGTCCCGGCACGTGGTGGAGGCGCTGGACGGGGTGCTCTTCCGCGCGGAGTCGGGGCTTGTGAACACAGGGCTGACGTGGCTGCGCGCGACCCTCGGGGACAGGCCCGAACTCGCCGGCGCCTGCGCCGCCGCCCTCGCGCGGGCGTTCGGGCACGAGTCGTACGCCGTCCAGGAGCGCGCGGTCGGGATCGCGCTCAAGCTTCCCGAGGGTACGGACGCGGCCGTGCTCGCCGACGCCGTTCCGCTGCTGCCGCCGGACCTCGGCGCGAAGGCCGCCGCACGCTTCGGCGGCACCGTCGCCGAACCCGAACCGGACGACGGCCCGCCGCCCGTCCTCGTCTCGCCCCCGCCGCCGGACCCGCCTCCCCCGCTCCCGGACCCGATCGACCGGCCGGCGGAACTGGTGGCGGCGCTCGCCGACCACCACCTCCAATGGCCGATCATCGAACCGGTCCTGGTGGCGTTCGCCCGGCTCGCCCGAGAGGACGCCGGCCGCCTGCGCGCCGCGTTCGCGGACGGTCCGCGGCCGGACCCGTATCCGGGGCCGGACGAGCGGTACTGGACCTGGCCGAGCCAGTGGCTCGACGCGGCCGCCCGTCTCCTGACCGGCTCCGGTCCGGTGCCCGCCGACTGGCGCCACCGGCTGCCCGCGCTCCAGGGCGGGGCGTCCCCGCACATCATCCTGCTGTCCCGGTGCGCGGAGATCGCCGCGGCCATCGAGGACGGGACGCCGCCGCCGCTGCTGCTCGCCACCCCCACCGAGCCGACCGGCCACATCGCCCCGGACGCGCTCGTCGACCGGCTGGAGATCCTGCGGTCCGCGGGCGTCGAACCGGGGCCCGCCGACCTCCAGCAGGCCCTGCTGCGGCTGCCGCGCGAGATCGCGCAGGGCGCCGTGCGGCGCGCGTCCGCGCTGACCACGCCCGCCGGGCGCACCGCCGCGCGCTGGCTGGCCGAGGGCGGGCTGCCCGTCCCCGAGGTGTCGATGGGCCCGCTGGTGAAGGGCCGGGCACAGCCCGTGATCGACGCCCCGCCGACGGGCCTGCCGCTGGTCGACGCGGTGTTCACGGCACCGCCCATGTACTCCGGCGGGCGGCACGGCTTCTACCGGCACGACTGGGCGCGGCAGCTGCCCTCCCATCCCGAGGTCGTCGCCGCGCACGTCCTCCCGCACCTTCCCGGCGGCCGGTTCGGCTCCGGGGCGCCGATCGGCGAGTTCACCGGACTCACCGCGGGGAACGGGCCGTTCGCCGAGGCGATCGCCCACCACCTGGCCCGCCACCTCGGGGGACGGCGCGGCGGGGCCGCCGGTGACGCGCTGCTCACCATGGCCGCCCGCGGCGACCTGCCCGCCGCCGCTCTCGGCCGGCACATCGGGGGGCTCGTCCGCGCCGGCGAGATCCGCCCGGTGCGGATCATCGAGGCGCTCGACCGCGCGGCGGACGCGGGCGCCCACGCCGAGGTCTGGACGGCGATCGCCGCGGCCCTGCCCGTCCTGTGCCCCGGGCCGGGCGAGCGGCCGGTGAACTCCCTCGACCGCCTGCTCGCCCTCGGTCTCAAGACCGCGCGCTGGTCCGGTACCCGCGGACCCGTCCCGCAGGTCGAGCAGCTCGCCGCCCGCAAGGGGACGTCCAACGTCGTCCGCGAGGCGCGCGCGCTGTCCGCCCACCTCGCCGCTCCGTAGGGCTCGGTGCCGGGGCGTCAGGCCAGGTCGGAGGGGTTGGTGTTGGCGCCGCAGAGGACGATCAGCACACGCTCGTCCGGGGACGGGCGGTAGGCGCCGGCGCGTAGGGCGGCGACCGCGGCGGCGGTGCCGTGTTCCACGACCAGGCGGTACTCGTCCCACATGAAGCGGCGCGCCTCGATGATCGCCTCGTCGGACACGAGGACGGGCCGCACCCCGGTGCGGGACGCGACCGCGAACGCGATGTCGCCGAGCCGGGTGGCGCCGAGCGAGTCCGCCGCGACCCCGGACACCGCCACGTCGACCGGGCCGCCGGCGTGCAGGGCGCGTTCGAGCGTCGGGATCGTCGCCGGCTCCACCCCGACGACGCGGGCCCGCCCGTCGAGGGCCGCGGCGACCCCGGCCATCAGGCCGCCGCCGCCGACCGCGAGCAGCACGGTGTCGACCTCGCCGCCGGTCTGCTCCAGGATCTCCAGGCCGAGGGTGCCCTGGCCGGCGCAGACCTCCGGCAGGTCGTAGGCGTGGCAGAACAGCGCGCCGGTGTCGGCGGCGCGTTTGAGGGCGGCGTCCTGCGCCTCGGCGTACCGCGTGCCGACCTGGACGACCGCGGCGCCGAGGGCGCGCAGCCGCGCGACCTTCACCGCCGGCGCCGTCTCCGGGACGAACACCTCGGCGGGCACGCCGGTCTCCGCCGCCGCGTACGCGAACGCGAGGCCCGCGTTGCCGCCGGAGGCGGCGACGACGCCGGCGCTCGGGAGCCGCCCCGCGTCGCGCGCGGCGAGGACGTGGTTGAACGCGCCGCGCGCCTTGAACGACCCGGTGTGCTGGGCGAGTTCGAGTTTCAGCCACATCCGCCCGGCGGGCGCGAGCGGGGCCGGGTCGACCTCGATCAGCGGCGTGCGGCGGACGCGGCCCGCGACGCGGCGGGCCGCCGCCCGGACGTCCGATTCAGCGATCATCGATCTTCCTCCCGGCCTCAGCGGTCAATCCCAGTTTGGCGCATGACGACGCGTCGGGCGGCCGGGAGCGGCGTCACTCCGTGTCGCCGAGCGCGGCGGCCCGGTCGAGGAGCACCGCGCGCTCCGGAGCGTTGCGGGTCAGCTCCGCGGCGCGCTCGAACTGCTCCCGGGCCTCCTCCCGGCGGCCGAGGCGTTCGAGCAGGTCGCCGCGGACGCTCGGCAGCAGGTGGTAGCCGCGCAGCGACGGCTCGTCCAGCAGCGCGTCGGTGATCTCCAGGCCCTTCTCCGGGCCGTGCGCCCGGCCGACCGCGACCGCCCGGTTCAGTTCCACGACGGGTGACGGGGCGACGCTCGCGAGGATCTCGTAGAGGGACGCGATCTGCGTCCAGTCGGTGTCCTCGGCGGCGAGGGCCTGCGCGTGGGTGGCGGCGATGGCCGCTTGCAGGACGTAAGGGCCGGGAGGCTGCCCGATGGCCTTGGCGCGGAGCAGGGCGGCGAAGCCCCGGTGGATGAGGAGCCGGTCCCAGAGGGCGCGGTCCTGCTCCAAGAGCGGGATGGGTTCGCCGGACGGCCCGGTGCGCGCGCGTGTCCGGGACGCTTGGATCTCCATCAGTGCGGCGAGCCCGTGCACCTCGGGTTCGCCCGGCGCGAGTTCGGCGAGGATGCGGCCGAGGCGCAGCGCCTCCTGGCACAGGTCGGTCCGCACCCAGGCGTCGCCCGCGGAGGCCGCGTAGCCCTCGTTGAAGATGAGGTAGACGACCTCCAGGACGGACGACAGCCGCGCCGCGCGGTCGTCGCCCTGCGGGACCTCGAACGGCACGCCGGCGTCCGCCAGGGTCCGCTTGGCCCGGACGATCCGCTGCGCCACGGTCGACTCGGAGACCAGGAACGCGTGCGCGATCTCGTCGGTGGTGAGGCCGCCGAGCATCCGGAGCGTCAGCGCCACCCGCGCCTGCACCGACAGCACGGGATGGCAGGCGGTGAAGATCAGCCGCAGGACGTCGTCCTCGATGTGCCCCTCGTCCGGGACGTCGAGCTCCGGCGGCGCCTGGCTCTCCAGGTCGCGGCCCATCTCCTCCAGCTTGTGCGCGAAGCGCTGCTGCCGGCGGATGCGGTCGATGGCGCGGCGCTTGCCGACGGCCATGAGCCAGGCGCCCGGGTTGTCCGGGACGCCTGACTCGGGCCACTGTTCGAGCGCGGCGACCAGCGCGTCCTGCGCGAGTTCCTCGGCGAGCCCGATGTCGTGCACCATCCGCGCGAGGCCGCCGATGATGCGCGCGGACTCCAGCCGCCACACCGCGTCGACGCTCGCCCGCACGCCGGGCGCGTGCCCATCGGGCCCTCTCGAAGCCGTCACGCCGCCGATGAGAGCATCCGCACCGGCCGCCGCGCAAGCTCAGCGCGCGGTCACTGCCCCGGGTAGGGGTCGTCCGGGCCGAACACCTGCTTGATGACGCCCTCGCCGCCCCCGACGATCCCGTAGAACCGCTTGGACAGCTCGATCGCCTCCTCGCGGGTGCGGACCTCGATCAGCGCGAAGCCGACGACGCCCTCCTTCGACTCGGCGAACGGGCCGTCGGTGACGGTGATCTTGCCGTCGACCGCGCTGATGCGGGTGCCGTCCGGCTCCAGCCCGCCGGTCGCGAGCAGCACCCCCGACTTGGCCATCTCCGCGATGAACTCGCCCATCTCCTGCTGCATCCGCTCGTCCGGGGGAGCGGTGTCGGGGCCGGTGTCGGTGGTCATCATCATGAATCGCATGGCTGCCTCCTGTGGTCGGTGTCCGGGGTCATCCCCAGCCTTCACTGGCGCGTCGAAGAGGGGGAGGGCGGATCGACATCCCGGATCGACTTTTTTCGGATTTTCTTCGGAGCATGGATCGTGCCAGGTCAGCCCGCCAGCGGGACGACCTGGCCGCCAGATATTCCCGCAGATCACGACAAAACGGGCGGTTCGGGACCGGTGGGCAAGCGGCCCGGCGTCGAGTAACTTCTCTCCGTAGGTAGTTTTCTTTCCTGTCGAGGAGGAGTTCCGTGGGAGATTCGGCACCGGATACCGGTCCGCGACCGGAGCCCGACATCGACGACACGGTGCCGCAGTCCGCGCGCATCTGGAACTACTGGCTCGGCGGCAAGGACAACTACCCCGTCGACAGGGCCGCCGGCGACCAGTTCGTCGCCGCCTACCCGCAGATCGTGGACATCGCCCGGCACTCGCGGGCCTTCCTCTCCCGCGCCGTCCGCTACCTGGCGGGCACCGTCGGCATCCGGCAGTTCCTCGACATCGGCACCGGCCTGCCCACCGTCGACAACACCCACGAGGTCGCGCAGCGCGTCGCGCCCGAGTCCCGCATCGTCTACGTCGACAGCGACCCGCTCGTCCTCTCGCACGCCCGCGCGCTGCTGACCAGCAGGCCGGAGGGCGCCACCAGCTACGTCGACGCCGACCTGCGCGACCCCGCCCGCATCCTCGCCGAGGCCGGCCGCACCCTCGACCTCGGCGAACCCGTCGGGCTGATGCTGCTGAACATCCTCGGGCACGTCGCCGACTACGACGAGGCGCGCGCGGTCGTCCGGCACCTGGTGGGAGCGCTTCCGCCCGGCAGCCACCTGGTGATCGCCGACGGCACGGACGTCGTCACCGGCGAGGCGTTCCGGAGCGCCATCGAGATGTGGAACCAGGCCAGCGACGCCCCCTACCACCTGCGCACCCCCGAGCTGATCGCCGGCTTCTTCGAGGACGTGGAGATCCTGGAGCCGGGGGTCGTGCCGGTGTCGCGGTGGCGCGCCGAGGCCGGCCCGTTCGGCGAGCCGGACGAGGTGGACGAGTTCTGCGCCGTGGGCGTGAAGAGATCATGACCGCCCGCCCCCGCCCGGACGAGCCGCTGCGCACCGCGCCGGACCTGCGGGCCGCCGGGCCCACCGTGCTGCGCATGGTGGTCGGCGCGCAGCTGCGCCGCTTCCGCGAGGCGGCCGGGATCTCCACCGAGGACGCCGGGTACGAGATCCGCGGCTCGCATTCCAAGATCAGCCGGATGGAGCTCGGCCGGGTCGGCTTCAAGGAGCGCGACATCGCCGACCTCCTGACCCTTTACGGTGTGACCGACCCCGGCGTCCGCGACACGCTGCTGGAACTGGCCGCGCACGCCAGCACCCCCGGCTGGTGGCACGCGTACGGCGACGTGGTGCCCGGCTGGTACGAGCCCTACCTCGGGCTGGAGCAGGGCGCCCTGGTCGCCCGCGTGTACGAGGTCCAGGACGTCCCGGAGCTGCTGCAGACCCCCGGCTACGCCCGCGCCCTGCTCGCCGCCCGCCACCCGGACGCCTCCAAGGAGGAGGTCGAGCGCCGGGTCGAGCTGCGGATGGCGCGCCGCCGCGTGTTCGAGCGCCCCGACCCGCTGAAGCTGTGGGCCGTCCTGGACGAGGCGGTGCTGCGCCGCGTCGTCGGCGGCCCCCGGACGATGCGCGCGCAGATCGAGCACCTGATCGCGATGGCGGAGCGGCCGAACATCACCGTGCAGATCCTGCCGTTCACCACGGGCGGCCACGCGGCCGAGAGCGGCCCGGTGACGCTGCTGCGGTTCGCCGAGCCCGAACTGCCCGACGTCGTCTACCTGGAGCAGCTCACCGGCGCCCTGTACCCCGACCGCGCCGCCGACATCGCCCGCTACCGCGACGTCCTCGACCGGATCGGCGTCCAGGCCGAACCGCCGTCCCGCACCCCGCAGATCCTCCGCGACCTCCTCATCCCCTGACATCCGCGACCTCCTTATCCCCTGACAGCGGCGATACGCTCGCGGACGCCCGGCTCCGGGCCCGCGAGCAGGACGTCGGACGTGCGGTGGGCCCAGGTGCCGGCGAAGGCGAGGCCCGCCTCGGTGCGCACGGCGACCAGGGTGGGGGGACGCGGGCTCGTGCTCAGCCGGATGGCCGGCGACCGGACGCTGGTGCTGGCCGCGTGCGCGACCGCGCTGTTCGCCACGACCGTCCTCGCGGCGCTGACCGGCTACGTCGGATCGGTGACCGGCGAGGGGCTGCGCCGCACGCTCGTGGCCGCGACGTTCGAGTCGGCGGGGACGACGATCGGCGTGCACGTCCCCGCGGACGGCCTCCCCGGCGTGCGGGACCGGACGAGGGTCGCGCCCGCCGCCCTGGCGGTGGAGGGCGGCCTGCTGCGGCTGAGCATCCCGGCGACCCCGTACCAGCGGACCTACCAAGGGGACGCCGTGCCCGTGCCCCGGGTGTCCGTCCACGCGATGGCCGCCGGGGCCGGGCCGCCGCCGGGCCACCCGTCGGAGAACGCCGACCTGCTGCCCGCCGTCCCCGGCGTCGTCACGAGCGAGCTGGCCCGGCGCGCGGACGCGGGCGTCGGCGGCACCGTCACCGTGTCCACCGCCGACGGCGAGCAGCCGATCACGGTGGTGGGCGTCGCCCCGGCGCTGCCGAGCGTGCCCGGCGGCACGGCGGGCGCCCTGGTGGACCTGCCCACGCTGACCGAGCGGCGGCTCGCCGTGACCGGAGCGGACCCCGCCGCCCTCGCGCCATCGCGTTCGCGGTGAACGCGGCGGTGACGGCCGGGGAGCGGTCGCGCGAGTCCGCCGTCCCGCACATCGTGCTCGGCGTGCGCGCCGCCCGTCCGTATCCGCCCGTCGAGGCGGTGTTCCCGTGGCCGGCCCTGCTGGTGATGACCGCCGGGGTGGCGGCGGTGCTCGGGCTCGTGCTGCGGGTCATGATCGGTGCGCTGCGCCGCCGTGACCTCGCCGCCGACCTGCGCATGGGGGAGGACCGGTAGGCGGTCGCCGGCCGCTACTGCCGGACGGGGACGTAGGTCGCGATGACGACGCCGGTCTTGAACGTCCTGATGCCGGCCGGCTCGAACGCGGCCTTGAAACCGGAGCGGGTGATCAGGTGCTCCGGGTCGGCGGGGCCGGCGAAGACGGGGTGGATCCACAGGCGCAGCTCGTCCAGCAGGCCGTTGCGGATGAGCGTCCGGGTCACCGGGCCGAATCCGTACTGGAGGATGTCCTGGCCGTCGCGCTCCTTGAGCCCGGTGATCTCGGCGACGGCCTCCGCCCGGGGGATCGCCGTCGTGTCGCCCCAGCCCGGTTTCTTCAGCGAGTCGGACACGACGTAGTGGGGGAGGGTGTTCATCCGGACGCCGAAGTCGCCGGTCGCCTGCTCCATCGCCGGCCACGCCTGGGAGAAGCCGTCGAACGTCCGGCGGCCCATGAGCAGGGCGCCGCAGGAGAACAGCAGCTCCCGCGCGTAGGCGGCGGCCTCGTCCCCGAAGTAGGCCGGCGTCCAGTGCTGCGGCTTCTCGACGACGCCGTCGAGCGACACGTACGTCGAGTTGATGATCTTGCGCATGCTCGTCCTCCAGGGGATCCGACCGGTGCCGCGCCTGCCTCTCGCCTGCTCTTGTCCCGCATGGCACCGCCGCCGCGCACGTCGTTTACCGGATCATTACGCCGTCCCACCTGGCGGAACGTTGGGTGATTTGTCGTATATTGCAACAGCATTGCGGAAAGTCACGGAAAGGTTGCGGCCCCTTGTGGTCCGTGCCACAAACACTTGATCATGAGCGGCTGTGGGGCGACGGGGGCTGGTACTCAGGCGGATGGCCGGCGATCGCATGCTGGTCCTGGCCGCGTGCGCGACGGCCCTGTTCGCCACGACCGTGCTCGCCGCGCTGGTCGGCTACACCGGGTCGGTGACCCGCGAGGGGCTGCGGCGCACGCTCGCCGACGCCACCTTCGCCACGGTGGGGGCGACGCTCGGCACCCACGTCCCCGCGAACGGCCTCCCCACCGTGCAGGACGAGGTCTCCCGAGGGCTCGAGCAGATCTACCGGGACGTGCCGCTCACCGTCTCGATGAGCGTGCGCAGCGACTCCTACACGCTGCCCGGGCAGGAGAAGAGCGACCACCCCGAGCTGACCGCGTTCGGGACCTACACCGGCATCGAGAAGCACGCGCGGCTCACCGCGGGCCGCTGGCCCGCCGCCGCGACGTCCGGTGAGGTCGAGGCGGTGCTGCCCGGCGCCGCAGCCCGCGCGATCGGCGCCCGCGTGAACGACGTCCTCACCCTGCACGGCCGCGTCGACAAGAAGTCCGTCGTGCGGGTCCGGCTGGTCGGGCTGTTCGACGTCCCCGACCCGCAGCACTACTTCTGGCAGGGCGACCGGCTCGTCACGACCGGCGCCGAACGCCTCGACTACACGACGTACGGGCCGTTCGTCGTGCCGCCCGAGGTGTTCGCGGAGCGCTTCACCGGCACCGGGGCCGACGCCCGCTTCACCGTCATGCCCGACCTGCGCGGCGTCGCCGCCGGGGACCTCGGCCCGCTCGGCGACCGGGTGACGCGCGCCGCCGGCACCTTCGAGGACATCGGCGGCGGCGAGCAGTTCACCGTCGTCACCGAGCTCCCCGAGCTGACCTCGCAGCTGCGCGGCGCCGTCCAGGTGGCACGGTCCACGATGCTGATCCCGGTGATCCAGCTGGTGCTGCTGGCCGGGTGCGCGTGGCTGCTGGTCGCCCGGCTGCTGGCCGACCACCGGCGCGGCGAGGTGGCGCTGCTGCGCACCCGCGGCATGGGCATGCGGCAGCTCGCCCGGCTCGGCATCGCCGAGGGGCTGCTGATCGTGCTGCCCGGCGCCGTGCTCGGCCCGCTGCTCGCCGGTCCGCTGCTGCGGCTCGCCGGGCACGCCCCGGCGCTGCGGTCCGCGGGGCTGCGGCTGGACGCCGGACCGCTCGCGCCGCTGTGGGCCGTGTCGGTGCTGACCGCGCTGGCCTGCGCGGTCGTCCTGACGATCCCGACGCTGCGCGGCGCCAACCGCACGTTCGTCGAGGCGCAGGCCGGGATCGGCCGGCAGGGACGCGGCGGCCTGCGCGGCTCCGGCGTCGACCTCGCGCTGCTGCTCGTCGCCGGCCTCGCGATCTGGCAGCTCACCCGGTACGGGGCGGACGGCGCGGGCGACACCGGGGACGGCGCGTCCGGCATCGACCCCTTCATCGTGTCCGGCCCCGCGCTGGCGCTGCTCGCCGGCGGGGTGCTGCTGCTGCGCGTCGTGCCCGTGGCGTCCCGCGCCGCCGAGCGCGTCGCGACCCGGGCGCGCGGGCTGGTGCCCGTGCTCGGCACCCGGCAGGTCGGGCGCCGCCAGCTCCGCTACGCGGGCCCGGTCCTGCTGCTGGTGATGGCGATGGCCGTCGGGGTGCTGTCGGTGACGACGATGGCGACCTGGCGCGCGTCGCAGACCGACCAGGCCGACTTCCAGAGCGGCGCCGACCTGCGGTTCGCCCGCACCGCCCAGGCCGGCGGCCCGGCGGCGCTCGGGCAGGGCGGGCGGTTCGCGGCGCTGCCCGGCGTCACCGGGACGGTGCCGGTGCTGCGCGCGGACGCCGACCTCGGCAACGACCCGGCGACCCTGCTCGGCGCCGACGCGAAGGCGCTCGGCCCGCTGCTGCGCGTCCAGCCCGGCCTGCGCGACGACCTGCGCCTGGACGAGCTGGCGAAGGCCAGGCCGCCCGCGCCCGCGCTGACCGTCCCGGGCCGGCCGAAGCGGCTGCTGTTCGACGTGCGGCTCGGCCACGCCGGGCGGGTGCCCCCGATGCCCGAGGACTACGCGCCGCCGCCCGGCCCGGACCACAAGATCGCGGTGACCGTCATGGACGGGGCCGGGCTGGCCCGCCGGTTCGACCTGCCCCCGTTCGACGCGGACGGCGACGTGCACACCCTCGCCCTCGACACGGCGCAGATGGCCGGGCCGGACGGCGTGCTCTCCTACCCCCTGTCGGTCCGGGGCGTCCACTTCGCCTACGACGACAACGCCCTCACCGGCCCCCTCGACCTCCGGCTGCTGGACGTGCGCGGCGAAGGGACCGGCAAGGCCGAGGCGCCCGCCGGAAGCCGCTGGGACGTGTTCGCCGAGCAGCCCAACCTGGTCGACCCGCTCAAGCCGCACGCCACCGGCGCGCGGGGCGCCCTGGTGGGCCTCGTGATCCCCATGTCGCCGCTCCTGCACGAGAGGGCGAGCGAGGTCCTCGGATCCGAGACGGGCACGGTGGTCCACGGGGTGCTCGGCACGCCCTCGCCGCCCGCCCACGACCCGCGGAACGCCGACCTCCTGCCGGCCGTGCCGGGCGTCGTCACCGAGGAGGCCGCCGCGCGCGCCAAGGTCGGCGTCGGCGGGACCATCACCCTCAGCACCGTGGACGGCGACCAGCCGGTCAAGGTCGCGGGGATCGCCCCCGCGCTGCCGACCGTGCCGGCCGGCGCCCCCGGCGTCCTCGTGGACCTGCCGACGCTCACCCAGAGCCGGCTCGCCGCGGGCGGCTTCATCAGCGGGAGCATCGAACCCGGCGAATGGTGGGCCGCGGTGCGCGGCGGGCGCACCGCCCCGGCCGCGGCGGCGCTCGCCGAGCACCCCTCCTGGGGCGAGGTCGCCGGCGACCGCGTCCGGACGCGCGCCGAACTCCGGGACGCCCCGCTCGGCGCGGCCCTGCAGGGGGCGCTCGTGCTCGGCTTCGGCGCGTCGCTGGCCTTCGCGGTCATCGCGTTCGCGGTGAACGCCGCGGTGACCGCGGGCGAGCGGACCCGCGAGTTCGCGGTGCTGCGCGCCCTCGGCGTCCCGCCCCGGCAGGTCGCCGGGATGCTCGCCATCGAGCAGGCGTACCTGGTCGCGCTCGGCCTGCTCGGCGGGACGGTGCTGGGCCTCGTCGTGGCGCGGCTCGTCGTCCCGCACATCGTGCTCGGCGTGCAGGCCGCGGAGCCGTACCCGCCCGCCGAGCTCGTCGTGCAGTGGCCGATCCTGCTGGCCATGCTCGCCGGGGTCGCGGCGGTGCTCGGCCTCGTGCTGCCACCGGTGATCCGCATGCTGCGCCGCCGCGACGTCGGCGCCGGCCTGCGCGTGGGGGAGGACCGATGAGGAGCACCGCCCTGCGGCTGGCGCGGGCGCAGTGGGCGCCGCTCACCGCGCTGGCCGTGCTGTCGCTGCTGACGGCGCTGCTCGCGGTCGCCGTCCCGGCCCGCACCGCCGCCGGCTACGACCGCGCCGCCGCGGCCGCCGCCGGCGCCGACGCCGACATCCTGATCCAGGGCAAGGCGCGCGGCAACGAGGCGTGGGCGGCGGTGCCGAGCCGGGCCGCGCTGGAGGCCAACAACGTCACCTGGCAGCAGATGCTGCCGGCCTCGCTGCGCGCCGTCGCGGGCGAGCCGGAGGCGTCCGCCACCGCCGAGCGGATGTCCGTCGAAGGGAAGTTCGACGCCCCGCGCCTGCTCTACCTGGGCTGGGACCTCGGCGCGCTGAGCCGCGTCCGCCTCGTGGCGGGCACGCCCGCGATCAACCCGGCGACCGAGACGAGCGGCGACATCCGGGTCATGGTCGCCAAGAAGTACGCCGACCAGCTCGGCTACAAGACCGGCGACCGGATGGCCCTGGGCGGCATCACCGTCCGGATCACCGGTCTGTACGAACCGGTGAACGCCGCCGACCCGTTCTGGTCGCCCCGCACCCGCATGCTGCACCCGGTCAAGGAGAGCCTCGGCGGCGACGGGATCCAGGGCGACGCGGGCACCGCGCTGATCGACGCCGGCGCGTACTCGCGGCTCGCGCGCGGGGGCGCCACGCAGTTCACCTTCACCTGGCGCTTCCCGATCCGCGTCGGCGCCGTCGGCGCGGACGACGCGAGCACCCTGGCCGCCGACCTCGACGCGCTCCGGTCCGCCGTCCGGGGCCGCGCCGCGTTCTTCTCCTGCGACGTCATCACCGCGCTCGACGACCGGCTGAACGAGTTCGCCGGACGCCTGCACACCGCCCGGTCCGTGCTCGGCCTCGCGCTCGGCGGGCTCGCCGCCGTCGCCGCCGGGGCGCTGCTGCTCGCGGCCGGGCTGCTCGGCGACCGGCTCCGGCCGGTGCTCGGCACGATGCGGGCGCGCGGCGCGTCGCTGCGGCAGCTCGCCGGCCCCGCCGTCGGGCTCACCGCGCTCGCCGCCGTCCCCGCCGCCCTGCTCGGCTACCTCGCGGGACGGCTGCTGGACGCCGGCCCGCCGCAGCCCGTGTCCGCCTACGCGGTCACCGCGCTGGTGGCCGCCGTGCTGCTCGTCTCCGCCGCCTCGGTGTGGCGGGAGCGGGGCGGCGGCCTCGGCTCCGTCGCCGACCGCCGCGACGACCTGGTGTCCGTGCGGCCGTCCGCGCGGCGGCTCGTCCTGGACGTGCTGCTGGTCGCGCTCGCCGTGATCGGCGTGGTGCTGCTGCGGCGGCGCGGCGCGTCCGCCGGGACCGACCCGCTCGTCGCCGCCGTCCCGGTGCTGCTCGGCGCGGCGCTCGGCGTGCTCGTCCTGCGCGGCTACCCGTACCTGCTGCGCGCCGCCGGGCCGTTCCTGCGGCGGCGCAGCGGCGCGGTCGCGTTCCTCGGCGTGGCCCGCGCGTCCCGGCAGAGCCTCGTGGGGGCGCTGCCGCTCGCCGTCCTGCTGCTGGCCGCGACCGTCGCCGGCTTCACCGCCACCGTCGACACCGCCCTGCGGGACGGGCAGGTGCGCGCGTCCTGGTCGGACACCGGCGGCGACGCGCGGATCGAGGCCGGGCCGGTGGACGAGGCGGCACTCGCCCGCATCCGCGCCCTGCCCGGCGTGACGGGCGCGGTCCCGGCCCGGATCATCACCGGCGTCACCAGCGCCTCCGACCCGGCGCCGCTGACACTGGTCGGCGTGGACCTCGACGCCTACCGCAAGCTCGCACCCGGCGTCCCCGGCCTGCCGTCCGGGACGGGCGCCTACCTGTCGCCGCTCGCCGCCCGCACCCTCGGGAACGGCCCGGTGACGCTGGGCCGCCCCGGGATGACCTCGATCGACGTCAAGCCCGCCGGGCAGGTCGAGCGGTTCCCCGGGCAGGGGACCGGCACCGCGTTCGTCGTCGTCCCGTACAAGCTGATCGCCGGCGAGACGGGCTTCCCGTCCCAGGTGTTCGTCACCGGGAACGTGGACGCGAAGGCCCTGCGCGCCGCCGCCCCCGGCGGGGACGTGCGGATGCGCCGGGACGTCCAGAAGGCCATGACCGACACGCCGCTGGTGACGGTCGTCCACGAGACGTTCCGCGACGGGGCGCTCATCGGCGGCGCGTACGGCCTGCTCGCGGTGCTGCTCGTCCTCGTCGTCGGCGCGCGCGCCCGCGGCCGCACCGTCGCCCACCTGCGCGCCCTCGGCCTCAGCCGGAGGCAGAGCCGCGGCCTCGCGCTCGTCGAGATCGCGCCCGTGCTGCTCTGCGCGGTCGGCGCCGGCTGGGTGCTCGGCCTGCTGCTGCCGGAGATCACCGGGCCGGTCGTCGACCTGCGCCCCTACACCGGCGGGTTCGCCGTCACCGCCCACACGCCCGGCCTCGCCGCGCTGCTCGGCCTCGTCGGCGCGCTGCTGCTCGCCGCCGCCGCGGCCGTCGCCGTCGACCGGCTCTTCGACGCCCGCCCCGGCACCGTCCTGAGAACGGGGGACTGATGACCAACGCACCCGACCTCGCGGAACTGGAACGCCGCGCAGCCGAACGCGGGCCCGTCTACGGCGAGGGCGCCCACATCGTCTGCGACAACCTGGTCCGCATCTACAAGACGGACGGCATCGAGGTCGTCGCGCTCCAGGGCCTCGACCTGCTGGTGGACCCCGGCGAGCTGGTCGCCATCGTCGGCGCGTCCGGCTCCGGGAAGTCGACGCTGCTGAACATCCTGTCCGGGCTGGACGTGCCGACCGCGGGCGTCGCCCGCGTCGCCGGGTCCGACCTGCTCACGATGGCGTCCAAGGAGCGGCTCCGGTTCCGCCGCGAGCAGGTCGGGTTCATCTGGCAGCAGACGTCCCGCAACCTCCTGCCGTACCTGACCGCCGTGCAGAACGTCGAGCTGCCCATGCGGTTCGCCGGGCGGTCCCGGCGCGAGCGCGCCACCCGCGCCGCCGAGCTGCTCGGCATGCTGGACGTCGGCGACTGCGCGAACCGGCGCCCCGCCGAGCTGTCCGGCGGCCAGCAGCAGCGCATCGCGATCGCCGTCGCCGTCGCCAACGAGCCCAAGGTCGTGCTCGCCGACGAGCCCACCGGCGAGCTCGACACCGCCACCGCCGCCGGGGTGTTCGCCGCGCTGCGCCGCGTCAACGAGGAGCTCGGCACCACCACCGTCGTCGTCACCCACGACGCGCAGGTGTCCGAGCGCGTCGACCGGACCGTCGGGATCCGCGACGGCCGCACCAGTGTCGAGGTCCGCCGCGGCGGCGGCACCGCCGAGGAGTACGCCCTGCTCGACCGCGCCGGGCGCGTCCAGCTGCCCGCCGCGTTCACCGAGTCCCTCGACATGCGCGACCGCGTCCGCCTCGCGCTGGAGAGCGACCACGTCGGCGTCTGGCCGGACCGGGAGGAACCGCATGAGTGACCCGATGGTGGCCGTCGAGGACCTGACCCGCGTCTACCGCACCGGCAAGATCGAGGTCCCGGCGCTGCGCGGCGCGTCGTTCAGCGTCGACGCGGGGCAGCTCGTCGCGATCAAGGGCCGGTCCGGCTCCGGCAAGACGACGCTGCTCAACCTGATCGGCGGCCTCGACACCCCGGACGGCGGCACCGTCCGCGTCGACGGCCGCGACGTCGGCGCCCTCCCCGAGAACGACCTGCTGGCGCTGCGCCGCGACCACATCGGCTACGTCTTCCAGTCGCACGGGCTGATCCCGGTGCTGTCGGCCGCCGAGAACGTCGAGGTGCCGCTGCGGCTCGTCCGGACGGACCCGAAGGAGCGCGACGAGCGCGTCCGCGTCCTGCTCGCCCTCGTCGGGCTCGGGGACCACGCCGCCCAGCGACCCTACGAGCTGTCCGGCGGGCAGCGGCAGCGCGTCGCGATCGCGCGGGCCCTCGCCAACCGCCCGCGGCTGCTGCTGGCCGACGAGCCGACCGGCCAGCTCGACTCCGAGACGGCCGCCGCGATCATGCCGCTGCTGCGCGCGGTGGTGGCCAGCGAGGGCGTCACGGTCCTGGTCGCCACGCACGACCAGGGGCTGCTCTCCGAGGCCGACCGGGTGCTGAGCCTGGAGGACGGCGTGATCACCGAGGCGACCGTCCCGGCGGGCTGAGTCACTCGACGGGCACCGTGTAGGAGAGCTCGTAGCGGTCGGCTGGGACCACGATGTCGGCGGTCTCGACGGGCCGGTCCCCGGTGTAGGTGCGCCGGATCACCATCACGACGGACCCCCTCGGCGCGCGGAGCCGCTCGGCCTCGTCCGCGAGGACGGGCCGCGCCGTGACGACCTCGGTGGCCTGAGCCACGTCCCGGCCGATGGCCCGCATCCGCGCGACCACGCCCGCCCCGGCCTGCGGCCCCTCCTCCGGCAACATCACCGGTGTGCCCCAGGTCAGGTCGAGCGGCTCCCAGGACGTGGACAGCATGACGGGCTGGTCGCCGGCGAAGAAGGTGTAGCGCGTCACCATCACGGGCTCTCCCACCGGGATGCGGAGGCGTTCGGCGACGTCCGGCGACGCCTTGTCCGTCTCCGAGCCCGACAGCCACGTCCCCTCGTGGCCCTGCGCCTCCATGTCCGCGCGGAACGGGGAGCCCGCCCGGCCGTTGGCGCGATACCAGGCGCTGGTGAGGCGCCGCACCTGCGGGCGCCGCCGCACGTACGTGCCGCTGCCCGAGCGGGACACCACGTAGCCCTCGGACACCAGCAGCCGGACGGCCTCGACCGCCACCCGGTCGGAGACGCCGTGCTCGCCCGCGAGCTTGTACCGGGAGGGGACCCGGTCGCCGGGGACCAGGCGGCCGTCGGCGATCTGCCGGCGCAGGTCATCGGCGATGCGGAGGTATGCGGGTCTGGTCACGGTCACTCCGGCTGGCGACGTGGATGATCGTTTTGTGGGTGTTCCTGCCGGAATGATCGCAGCCGATCCGTTGCCCGGACGTTGCGCCGGTTGGGTGGGCGATCGGGCGGGAAGTGATCGTTCATGGCGACCGTGGTTCTGGTGGGGACGCTCGACACCAAGGGGGACGAGTACGCGTGGCTGCGCGAGCGGCTGCGCCGGCTCGGCTGCGACGTGGTCCTCGTGGACGCGGGGGTCGGGCCGCCGCAGACGGAGGCCGACGTCCCGGCCGACGAGGTCGCGCGGGCCGGGGGCGCGTCCCTCCAGGTGCTGCGCGACGCCGGGGACCGCGGAGCCGCCGTCACCGTGATGGGCGAGGGCGCCGCGGCCGTCCTCGCCGAGCTGGACCGGGTCGACGCCGTGCTCGCCGTCGGCGGCAGCGGCGGGTCGTCGATCGCGGCGCGGGCCGTCCGCGACCTGCCCATCGGCGTGCCCAAGCTGATCGTGTCCACGATGGCGGCCGGGGACGTCGCGCCCTACGTCGGGGCCAAGGACGTGGCGATGATGTACAGCGTCGTCGACATCGCGGGCGTGAACCGGGTGTCGCGGCTCGTCCTCGGGAACGCGGCGGCAGCGGCGGCCGGGATGGCGAAGGCGTACGCAGCGCCCGCCCCGGTCATGGACGACCGGCCGCTGGTCGGGGCCTCGATGTTCGGCGTCACCACGCCGGCCGTCGAGGCGGCGCGCGAGCGGCTGGACGAGCTGGGCTACGAGGTGCTCGTCTTCCACGCGACCGGCGCCGGCGGGCAGGCCCTCGAAGGGCTCGCCGAGAGCGGGCTCCTGGCCGGCGTCCTGGACCTCACCACGACCGAACTCGCCGACGACCTCGTCGGCGGCGTCCTGTCGGCCGGGCCCGACCGGCTCACGGCGGCGGGCAAGACCGGCGTCCCGCAGGTCGTGGCGCCCGGCGCGCTCGACATGGTCAACTTCGGCCCGCTCGCGACGGTCCCGGAGCGCTTCCAGGACCGCAACCTCTACGTCCACAACCCGACCGTGACGCTGATGCGGACGACCCGGGACGAGATGGCCGAACTCGGGCGGCGGGTCGCGGGGAAGCTCGCGGCGGCCACCGGCCCGACCGTGCTCTTCCTGCCCCTCCAGGGCGTGTCGGCGCTGGACGCGCCGGGGATGCCCTTCCACGATCCGGAGGCGGACGAGGCGTGCTTCGCGGCCCTGGAGGGCACCGTGGAGACCGAGAGGCTCGACATGAACATCAACGACCCGGCGTTCGGCCGCGCGATGGCCGACCGGCTGCACAAGCTGATCACGGAGGGGGCGCGGTGAACCGCGACACGGTCCTGTTCCGGCTGCGGAACGCCACCGCGGAGGGCAAGCCGATCATCGGCGCGGGGGCGGGCACCGGGCTGTCCGCCAAGTGCGCGGAGGCCGGCGGCGTCGACCTGATCATCATCTACAACTCGGGCCGGTACCGGATGGCCGGGCGGGGCTCGCTGGCCGGGCTGCTGCCCTACGGGGACGCCAACCAGATCGTGGTGGAGATGGCGTCGGAGGTGCTGCCGGTCGTCAAGAGCACGCCCGTCCTGGCCGGGGTGTGCGGCACCGACCCGTTCCGGCTGATGCCGGTCTTCCTCGACCAGTTGAAGGCGATGGGGTTCGCGGGCGTCCAGAACTTCCCCACGGTGGGCCTCTACGACGGGGTGTTCCGGCAGAACCTCGAAGAGACCGGCATGGGGTACGCCCTGGAGGTCGAGATGGTGCGGCTCGCGCACGAGCGCGGCCTCGTCACCGCCCCGTACGTCTTCGACGAGGACCAGGCGCGCGCCATGGCGGAGGCCGGCGCGGACGTCCTCGTCCCGCACGTCGGGCTCACCACCAAGGGCAGCATCGGCGCGGGCACCGCGCTGACGCTGGACGAGGCGGTCGAGCGGGTGCAGGCCATGCGGGACGCCGCGTTCGCCGTCCGCCCCGACATCGTCGTCCTCTGCCACGGCGGCCCCATCGCCGAACCCGAGGACGCCGCCTACGTCCTGTCCCACACGGAGGGCGTCGTCGGCTTCTTCGGCGCGTCCTCCGTCGAGCGCCTGCCGACCGAGCGGGCGATCACCGAGCAGGTCGCCGCCTTCAAGAACCTGGAGCTGTGAATGCGAGTCGGTCCCGATGACGTGGCGACGATGTCGTTCGACTGGGGGTCCATCAAGTGGTTCGTCACCCCGTCGAGCGTGGAGGGCGCGGGCAGCACGCTGGGCGAGGTGATCGTCAACCCCGGCAAGGGGCACGCGCGGCACAACCACCCCGGCGCCGAGGAGGTCATCTACGTGATCTCCGGCGAGGCGACGCAGATGGTGGACGACGGCGAGCCCTTCCCGATCCGCGAGGGCGACGCCGTCCACATCCCGAAGGGCGTCTGGCACTCCACGTACAACACGACGTGGCGGCCGCTGCGCCTCATCGTGACGTACACGCCGGGCGGCGAGGAGAAGGCCCTCGAAGGCGCCCCCGACTTCTGCCGCCACGACCCCGGCGCCGTCCCGGAGTGGAACCGGGCCTAGCCGCCCGGCTCGATGATCTTGCCGCGGACGTAGACCCAGTCGCCGTCCCGGCGGACGAACCGGCTGACCTCGTGCATCTCGCCGGGCCGCCCGTCCGCCAGGTAGCGGGCGCGGAACTCGACGACGCCCTTCTCGTCCGCCGGGCCGCCGTCCTCCTCCCGGACGATGTCGAGCCCCGTCCAGCGGGTGCCGCCCTCGAAGCCGACGCGCTCCGGGCGGGTCGCCGGGTGCCACGTGCGCAGCAGGTACGCCTCGTCCTCGACGGCGAACGCGCTGAACCGCGACCGCATCAGCTCCCCGGCCGTCTCCGCCGACCCCTCACCCCGGTGCAACCGGCCGCAGCAGTCCCGATACCGGGCGCCGACACCGCACGGACATTTCTTGGCCACAGCCCGCATTCTGCCCTGCGAGGAGGCATGCTCGCGGAACCATGATTCTTCGCGGGGGATGTCTGATCGGGACGTCCGCCGATCGTCTAGGGGGTGACAGCAACCGACCGCCCCGGACTCCGGGGCGTCCCGAAGGAGCGTGTCATGGACCTGACGATGAACACGATCGACATCGTGGTGGCCGACATGGACGCCGCCATCGCCTTCTACCGCCGGCTCGGCGTCGAGTTCAAGACCGACGCCGCCTACCCCGGCCACGCCGGCTGCGACCTGCCCGGCGGGCTGCACCTGATGCTGGACGCCGAGGAGTTCCGCGGGCCGACCGTCGACGGCTGGACGAAGCCGTCCGGCGGCCCGCGCACCTTCCTCGCCTTCCAGGCCGGGTCCCCGGCGGACGTCGACGCCAAGTACACCGAGCTGACCGAAGCGGGGTACACCGGAGCCAAGGAGCCGTGGGACGCGTTCTGGGGCATGCGCTACGCGACCGTCCTCGACCCCGACGGCAACGGCATCGACCTGTACGCGCCGCTGCCCGCGAGCTGAGGGGGAGACCGACATGAAGTACGTGCTGATGTTCGTCGAGACCGAGGAGTTCGCCGCGGAGCTCGCCGCGATGAGCGAGGACGAGCGCCAGGCGTCCTACGAGCAGGTCGCCCAGTGGTTCGCGCGGCACGCGGCGCAGATCACCCACCACGGGCACCTGCAGCCCGCGCACACCGCCACCACCATGCGCCTGGACGGCCCCGAGCCGATCCTCACCGACGGCCCGTTCGTCGAGGGCAAGGAGGTCGTCAGCGGCTACGCCGAGGTGGAGGTCGCCGATCTGGACGAGGCCCTCGCCATCGCCCGGTCCTGGCCCGCCTGCCCCATCGTCGAGGTCCGCCCGCTCACCTGACGGGCGCCGCGTGACCGAGGGGGTGAACGCCGAGCTGACCCGCGTGCTGCGCGAGCACGCGGGCCGGCTCACGGCGTCCCTCATCCGGACCCTCGGCGACTTCTCCGCCGCCGAGGACGTCATGCAGGACGCCCTGGAGACCGCGCTGAAGCGCTGGCCCGCCGAGGGCATCCCCGAGCACCCGGACGCGTGGCTGCTCACCACGGCCCGCCGCCGCGGCATCGACCTGCTGCGCCGCCAGGCCAACTACCGGGAGAAGCTGGCCCGGCTCCAGTGGCCGGTGCCCGGCGAGCCCGACGACCGGCTCAAGCTCGTGTTCACCTGCTGCCACCCCGCGCTGCCGGTGCCCGCGCAGGTCGCGCTCACCCTGCGCACGGTGTGCGGGCTGACGACCGGGCAGATCGCCGCCGCGTTCCTCGTCCCGGAGACGACGGTCGCGCAGCGCATCACCCGCGCCAAGCGCAAGATCACCGACGCGCGCATCCCGTACCGGATCCCGCCGGACGGCGAGCTGGACGAGCGCCTCGACCAGGTCCTCGCCGTCGTGTACCTGCTGTTCAACGAGGGGTATCTGACGAGCGGCGGCGACCGCCCGCACGCCCGCGACCTCGCGGACGACGCGCAGTGGCTCGCCGAGAGCCTCGCCTGGCTGATGCCGCGCCGGCCGGAGGTGCTCGGCCTGCTCGCCCTGATCAGGCTGCACCAGGCCCGGACGCCCGCCCGCTTCGACGCCGCCGGGCACCTCGTCCTGCTGCGCGACCAGGACCGGACGAAATGGGACCACGACGCGGTCAAGGAGGCGACCCGGCTGATCGGACGGGCCGCCGCGATGCGCCGCCCCGGCCCGTACCAGGTGCAGGCGGCGATCGTCGCGTGCCATGCGGAGGCTCCCACCTGGGACGACACCGACTGGACGCAGATCCTCGTCCTGTACGACATGCTGCTGGGCATGACGCGGTCCCCGGTGGTCCGGCTCCACCGCGCCATCGCGCTCCGCTACGTCCAGGGCTCCGAGGCCGCGCTGGCCGAGCTTGACCCGCTCGCCAAGGCGCTGGACGGCCACCACCTGTACCACGCGACCCGCGCCGAACTCCTGCGCGACGTCGGCCGCCAGCGCGACGCCCACACGGCCGACCGCCGCGCCCTCGCGCTCACCGCGAATCCCGCTCAGCAGGCCCTGCTCGCCGACCGCCTCACCTGGTCCTGAACCCACGGCGGCGCTGGGCGCGTCAGGGCGGCGTCAGGATCGGCGTCGGCGGTGTCAATATCGCGTAGCGAACGGCGGCCGGGTGGAAATTCGTCCCTATGGTCGGATTCGTCCGGCCGAAACGCGCGCCGGGAATTCGATGGGGGCACCGATCGTGCAAGACGTCGTCTTCGTGCTGCTGACCGTGGCGGTGTTCGCCCTGCTCGGCCTGCTGGTGAAGGGCGTGGAGAAGCTGTGACCGCGGAGAACGCCGTCGGGCTCGGGCTCGCGGCGGTACTGATCCTTTTCCTGGTCGCGGCGCTGCTGTTCCCGGAGCGATTCTGAATGGACACGACCCTCGCGGGGATCCTTTTCCTCGGGTCCCTGGTAATCGCCTTGGCCGTGGTCTACCGGCCGCTCGGCGATTACATGTACCGCGTTTACAGCCGTCCGGAGCACGGCCGGGCCGAACGGGCCGCCTACCGGCTCGTGGGCGCCGACCCGGACGCCGAGCAGACCTGGGGCGCCTACGCCCGGAGCGTCCTCGCCTTCTCCGTGGCGGGAATCCTCTTCCTGTACGGGCTGCAGCGCCTGCAGAACCACCTGCTGCTCAGCCTCGGGTTCGGGCCGGTCAAGCCGGACCAGGCGTGGAACACCGCGGTCAGCTTCGTCACCAACACCAACTGGCAGTCGTACTCCGGTGAGGCGACGATGGGCCACCTGGTGCAGATGGCGGGCCTCGCGGTGCAGAACTTCGTGTCCGCCGCCGTCGGCATGTCCGTCGCGGTCGCGCTGATCCGCGGGTTCGCGCGGAAGAAGACCGACCGGCTCGGCAACTTCTGGGTCGACCTGACCCGCACCTGCCTGCGCGTCCTGCTGCCCATCGCCTTCGCCGGCGCCGTGCTCCTGATCGCGGGCGGGCTGGTGCAGAACTTCGGCGGCGGCCACGCCGCCGACACGATCACCGGGGCGCGGCAGCTGATCCCGGGCGGGCCGGTCGCGAGCCAGGAGGTCATCAAGCTCCTCGGCACCAACGGCGGCGGCTTCTACAACGCCAACTCCGCGCACCCGTTCGAGAACGCGGCCGCCTGGACGAACTGGCTGGAGATCTTCCTCATCCTGCTGATCCCGATCGCGCTGTGCCGGACGTTCGGCCGCCTCGTCGGGCAGAACCGGCAGGGCTACGCGATCCTCGCCGTGATGGGCACGATCGCGCTCATCAGCGTCTCGCTCGTCAACGCCTTCCAGCTCGCGCACCACGGCACGGTGCCGACCGCCGCCGGGGCGGCGATGGAGGGCGTGGAGACGCGGTTCGGCGTCGCGAACTCCGCGACGTTCGCGGGCGCGACCACGCTGACCTCGACCGGCGCCGTCGACTCCTTCCACGACTCCTACACGAGCCTCGGCGGCATGATGACGATGATCAACATGATGCTGGGCGAGGTCGCGCCCGGCGGCGTCGGCTCCGGCCTGTACGGGATGCTGATCCTCGCCGTCGTCACCGTGTTCGTCGCCGGGCTCATGGTCGGCCGCACCCCCGAGTACCTCGGCAAGAAGATCGGCCGCCGCGAGATCACGTTCGCGGCCCTGTACTTCCTGACGACGCCCGCCCTCGTGCTGGCCGGGACGGCGGTCGCCATCGCGCTCCCGGAGGGCCGCGCGGGCATGCTCAACGGCGGCCCGCACGGCTTCAGCGAGGTGCTGTACGCGTTCACGTCGGCGTCCAACAACAACGGGTCCGCCTTCGCCGGGCTGACCGTGAACACCGTCTTCTACGACACCGCGCTCGGCCTGTGCATGGCGTTCGGCCGGTTCCTGCCGATCGTGTTCGTCCTCGCGCTGGCCGGGTCGCTGGCACGGCAGGGCGCCGTGCCCGAGTCGGCCGGGACGCTGCCGACCCACCGCCCGCAGTTCGTCGGGATGGTCGTCGGCGTCACCGTCGTCCTGGTCGCGCTGACCTTCCTGCCCGCGCTCGCGCTCGGCCCGCTCGCCGAAGGGATCGGCTCATGACGACGCAGACCATCGAACCCGCGCCCGCGCGGCCGGCCGAGCGTGGGCCCGGCGGGCTGCTCGACCCGGCACAGCTGGCCAGGTCGCTTCCGGACGCGTTCCGCAAGCTCGACCCGCGCACGCTGTGGCGCAACCCCGTCATGTTCATCGTCGAGGTCGGTGCCGTGTGGACGACCGTCCTCGCCGTCCTCGACCCGAGCGTGTTCGGCTGGCTGATCGTCGCCTGGCTCTGGCTGACCGTGCTCTTCGCGAACCTCGCGGAGGCGGTGGCGGAGGGGCGCGGCAAGGCGCAGGCCGACTCGCTGCGCAAGGCCAAGACCGACGTGGTCGCGCGCCGCCTCGCCGGCACGGCCGAGGAGCGGGTCCCGGCGCCCGAGCTGCGCCGCGGTGACCGGGTGGTCGTCGAGGCCGGGGAGATCATCCCCGGGGACGGCGACGTCGTCGAGGGCATCGCCAGCGTGGACGAGTCGGCGATCACCGGCGAGTCCGCGCCGGTGATCCGCGAGTCCGGCGGCGACCGGTCCGCGGTGACCGGCGGGACGCGGGTGCTGTCGGACCGGATCGTCGTGGAGATCACCCAGGAGCCCGGCCGGTCGTTCGTGGACCGGATGATCGCCTTGGTGGAGGGCGCGAGCCGGCAGAAGACGCCGAACGAGATCGCGCTCAACATCCTGCTCGCCGCGCTCACCATCGTGTTCCTGCTGGCGGTCGCGACGCTCCAGCCGATGGCGATCTACGCCAAGGACGTCAATCCGGGCGTCCCCGACGGCCCCGCCCTCGGTGGGCACGGCGTGACCGGCATCGTGCTGGTGTCGCTGCTGGTCTGCCTGATCCCGACGACGATCGGGGCGCTGCTGTCGGCGATCGGCATCGCCGGCATGGACCGGCTCGTCCAGCGCAACGTCCTCGCGATGAGCGGCCGCGCGGTCGAGGCGGCGGGCGACGTCGGCACGCTGCTGCTCGACAAGACCGGGACGATCACGCTCGGCAACCGGCAGGCCGCGGCCTTCGTCCCCGTCGCCGGGGTGGGGGAGGACGCGCTGGCCGACGCCGCGCAGCTGTCCAGCCTGGCCGACGAGACGCCCGAGGGCCGCTCGGTCGTCGTGTTCGCCAAGCAGCGCTACGGCCTGCGCGAGCGCACGCCCGGCGAGCTGAGCCACGCCACCTGGGTGCCGTTCAGCGCGCAGACCCGGATGAGCGGCGTCGACCTCGACGGCGCGCCCGAGCGGCACCTGCGCAAGGGCGCCGCCGGGGCGGTGGCCGAGTGGGTGCGCGAGAACGGCGGCGCCGTCCCGTCCGACCTGGCCTCGATCGTGGACGGCATCTCCGCGTCCGGCGGCACCCCGCTCGTGGTGGGGGAGCGGACGGGCGGCGCGGCCCGCGTCCTCGGCGTCGTCCACCTCAAGGACGTCGTGAAGGAGGGCATGCGGGAGCGGTTCGACGAGATGCGCCGGATGGGCATCCGCACGGTGATGATCACGGGCGACAACCCGCTGACCGCCAGGGCCATCGCCGACGAGGCCGGGGTGGACGACTTCCTCGCCGAGGCCCGCCCCGAGGACAAGCTCGCCCTGATCAAGCGGGAGCAGGCCGGCGGCCGGCTCGTCGCGATGACCGGGGACGGCACCAACGACGCGCCCGCCCTCGCGCAGGCCGACGTCGGGGTGGCGATGAACACCGGCACGTCCGCCGCCAAGGAGGCGGGCAACATGGTCGACCTCGACTCCGACCCGACCAAGCTCATCGAGATCGTCGAGATCGGCAAGCAGCTGCTCATCACGCGCGGCGCGCTGACCACGTTCTCCATCGCCAACGACATCGCCAAGTACTTCGCGATCATCCCGGCGCTGTTCGCGGGCCTGTATCCGGGGCTGGACGCGCTGAACGTCATGCGGCTGCACAGCCCGGAGTCGGCGATCCTGTCCGCGGTCGTGTTCAACGCGCTGATCATCGTCGCGCTGATCCCGCTCGCGCTGCGCGGGGTGCCGTACCGGCCCGGCGGCGCGTCCCGGCTGCTGTCCCGCAACCTGCGTGTGTACGGGCTCGGCGGGCTCGTCGCCCCGTTCGTCGGCATCAAGATCATCGACCTGTTCGTCCAGTTCCTTCCGGGGGTGTCGTGACATGCGGTTTCCTGCCTGGTTCCGGGTGCATCTGGCGGCGGTGCGGGCCCTGCTCGCGCTGACCGTGCTGCTCGGCGCCGCCTACCCGCTGGCCGTCTACGCGGCCGGACGGCTGCCCGGCCTGAACGACCGCGCCGACGGCTCCCTCGTCTCCGCGAACGGCCGGACGGCCGGCAGCGCCCTGATCGGCCAGTCCTTCACCGGCAAGGACGGCGAGCCGCTCCGGCGGTACTTCCAGAGCCGCCCGTCCGCCGGGGACTACGACCCCGCCGCGTCCGGGGCGAGCAACCTCGGCCCGGAGGACGTCGTCGACACCCTGCCCGACCCGAAGCTCGGCGCCGACGACCCCGACGCGCGGCAGAGCCTCCTCACCCAGGTCTGCGAGCGCAGCAAGGCGGTCGGCGAGTTCAACGGGGTGAGCGGGGCGCGCCCGTACTGCACGCCCGGCGGCGTCGGCGCGGTGCTGGCCGTCTTCGGAGACCGCACCGCTGACGGGACGGTCCCGCACCCGACCCGCGTCGTCAGCGTGAACGAGGAGCAGGGGGTGGTGAAGGCCCCGTTCATCGCGTCCTACAAGGGCGTCAAGGTCGACCTGGCCCGCTTCGGCGAGGACTACGCCAAGGGCCTGACCGTCCCCGTCCGGGGCGACGCGCCGGCCGACCCCGCCGTCCCGCCGGACGCCGTCACCGCGAGCGGCAGCGGCCTGGACCCGCACATCTCCCCGGCCTACGCCGACCTCCAGGTCACGCGGGTCGCCGAGGCGCGCGGCGTCCCGGCCGCGCAGGTCGAGCAGCTCGTCCAGCAGAACACCACTGGGCGCGCCCTCGGCTTCATGGGCGAGCCGGCCGTGAACGTGCTGAAGCTCAACCTCGCCCTAGACCACGCCTACCCCGCCCGTTAGGGCTGGTAGCGGTAGCCCATCCCCGGTTCCGTCAGCAGGTGCCGGGGATGGGCCGGGTCGTCCTCCAGCTTGCGCCGCAGCTGGGCCATGTACTGGCGCAGGTAGTGCGTCTCGCTCTTGTACGCCGGGCCCCACACCGTGGTGAGGAGCTGCTGCTGCGCGACGAGCTTGCCCGGGTTGCGGAGCAGGACGTCCAGCAGCCGCCATTCGGTCGGCGTCAGGTGCACGCCGTCCGACACCGTCTTCGCGGCCAGGTCGATCGTGTGCCCGCCCACCTCGACGGTCGCGGCCGCCGCCTCGGCGGACGGCGCCCGGCGCGACACCGCGCGGATCCGGGCCACCAGCTCCTCGATGTCGAACGGCTTGGTGACGTAGTCGTCGGCGCCGGCCTCCAGCGCCTCGACCTTGTCGCGGCTGCCCGCCCGCCCCGACAGCACGATGATCGGGACCTCGGTCCAGCCGCGCAGCCCGTGGATCACCTCGATGCCCTCCAGATCGGGCAGCCCCAGGTCGAGGACGACCAGGTCGGGATGCCACGCACCGGCCCGGCGCAGCGCGGTGGTGCCGTCGGCGGCGACGTCCACCTCGTAGTCGCGGGCGCGCAGGTTGATTCGCAGCGCCCGCAGCAGCTGGGGTTCGTCGTCGACGACGAGCACGCGCGTCATGCGGTCTCCTTCCGGTGCGCGGGCAGCGACACGATCATCGTGAGGCCGCCGCCCGGGGTGTCCTCGGGGATCAGCGCGCCGCCCATCGCCTCGGTCAGCCCGCGCGCCAGCGCGAGCCCGAGCCCCACGCCGGTGTGGTTGTCGCGGTCGCCGAGCCGCTGGAACGGCAGGAACGCCCGCTCCCGCTCGGCCTCCGGGATGCCGGGGCCGCGGTCGGCGATGCGCAGCTCCACCCGGTCCAGGATGGCGCCGGCGGTGATGAGGACGGGCGCGCCGGGCGGGCTGTGCCGCAGCGCGTTGGCGATCAGGTTGACGAGCACGCGTTCGAGCAGCGCCGGGTCGGCCGACACCTCGGGGAGGTCGGGGGCGAGCGTGACCGTCACGTCGCCGCCGCCGAGGTCGTCGAGGGCGCGCGGCACGATCTCGTCCAGCGCCAGGGGGCGGGCGGCGATGCCGAGCACGCCCGCCTGAAGCCGGCTCATGTCGAGCAGGTTCGCGACCAGCCGGTCCAGCCGCTCCAGGGAGAGCTGTGCGGTGTCGAGGAGTTCGGCGCGCTCCTCCTCCGTCCAGGCGATCGAGGTACTGCTGAGGCTGTCCACCGCGGCCTTCGCCGAGGCCAGCGGCGTGCGCAGGTCGTGGCTGACGGCGTTGAGCAGCGCGGTCCGCATCCGGTCGGCGGCCTCCAGCGGGCGGGCCTTCTCCGCCTCGGCCCGCAGCCGCTGCTGCCGCAGCGCCCCCGCCGCCTGCACCGCGAACGCCTCCAGGACGCGGCGGTCCCCGGCGGGCATCGGACGGCCCCGGATCGCCAGCGTCAGATCGTCCCCCACCGGGATCTCGGCGTCGCCGTCGCCGGGCGCCCCGCACGGGCGGCCCCCGACGGTCGCGACGATCCGCCAGTCCCCGTCCCCGGACGGGCGCTCCAGCAGCGTGACCGAGGTGAGCCCGAACGTCTCGCGGAGCCGGCCGAGCACCGCGTCCAGGGCGTGCTCGCCGCGCAGGACGTCCCCCGCCAGCGTCGACAGGACCTCCGCCTCCGCGCCCAGGCGCGCCGCCTCCCGGGAGCGCCGCGCGGCGCGGTCCACCACGACGCTCACCCCGACGCCGACCAGCACGAACACCGCCAGCGCCAGCAGGTTCTCCTCCGCGGCGACGGTGAAGCGGTGGACGGGCGGGGTGAAGTACCAGTTGAGCAGCAGGAACCCGGCGACTGCCGTGAACAGCGCCGCCCGCATCCCGCCGACCAGCGCGATCGCGACCACCGCCGCCAGGAAGAACAGGATGTCGGACGGCAGCGAGATCGCCGGGCGCGCCGCCAGCAGCCCGAACGTCAGCAGCGGCAGCCCGGCGAGCGCCAGCAGGAACCCGCCGAGCCGGCGGCTCGGCGGCAGGCCCTCCGCGCGGCCGCGCCGCGCGACGCCGCGCCGCGCCTGGTCGTGCGTGACCATGTGCACGTCGATCGAGCCGGACCGCGCCGTCGTCGTCACCCCGACGCCCGGCCGCAGCAGCTGCGCGAACCGCCCGCGCCGCGACACGCCCAGCACCAGCTGGGTCGCGTTCGCGCCGCGCGCGAAGTCCAGCAGCGCGCCCGGCACGTCGTCGCCCACCACCTGGTGGTAGGTGCCGCCGAGCCCCTCCACGGCCTGCCGCTGCCGGGCCAGGTCGCCCGGCCGCGCCCCGGCGAGGCCGTCGCCGCGCGCGACGTGCACGGCGAGCAGGTCGGCGCCCTTCGACCGGGCGGCGATGCGGGTGGCGCGGCGCAGCAGCGCGTCGCCCTCCGGGCCGCCGGTCAGCGCGACCACGATCCGCTCGCGCGCCTCCCACGTCCCGCCGATGCCGTGGTCGGCCCGGTACCGGTCGAGCTGGTCGTCCACCTTGCCGGCCAGCCAGAGCAGCGCCAGCTCCCGCAGCGCCGTCAGGTTGCCGACCCGGAAGTAGTTCGAGAGGGCCGCGTCCACCTTCTCCGGCCGGTACACGTTGCCGTGCGCCATCCGCCGCCGCAGCGCCTCCGGCGCCATGTCGACCAGCTCCACCTGGTCGGCGCGGCGGACCACCTCGTCCGGGACGGTCTCGCGCTGCACCACCCCGGTGATCTGCTCGACGACGTCGTTGACCGACTCCAGATGCTGGACGTTCACGGTCGAGATGACGTCGATCCCGGCGTCGCGGATCTGCTCGACGTCCTCCCAGCGCTTGGCGTGCCCGGCGCCGGGCGGGTTCGTGTGCGCCAGCTCGTCGACCAGCACCACCGCCGGCGCGCGCTCGATCACCGCGGCGACGTCCAGCTCGGCGAACGCGGCGCCCCGGTAGGTCACCGTCCGGCGCGGGACGACCTCCAGGCCGTCCAGCAGCGCCTCGGTGCGCGGACGGTCGTGCGTCTCGACGTAGCCGACGACCACGTCGGTGCCGCGGTCGAGCCGCCGCCGCGCCTCCGCCAGCATCGCGTACGTCTTCCCCACGCCGGGGGCGGCCCCCAGGTAGACGCGGAGCTGCCCCCTGGCCATGCCCCCATCCTTCCAGGCCGAAGACCACCCACCCTTGGTGGCGTCACCTGGAAGGAAACGCCCGGCGCACCCGGATCCGTCCCGTCTTGACGCGATCCATACGCGGACGCGGCCATCCTTCACGCGTTCCGTACGCGGGAGGGCGGCGCGTACCTTGGGCGGGGCCGTCCCGGTCGCGTCGAGTACCGTTTCGGGCGTAACCAGGTCAGGCCGGACATCAATGCGGAGGCGGCGCGGTCGGTGCGGACCCTGATCATCGACAACTACGACTCGTTCACCGGCAACCTCGTCCAGTACGTGGCCGAGGCGGGCGCCGAGCCCGCCGTGCTGCGCAACGACGAGGCGGCGTGGCGCGCGGACCTGCTCGACCCGTTCGACGCCGTGGTCATCTCGCCCGGCCCCGGCTCGCCGGACCGGCCGGGCGACTTCGGGATCTGCGCGGACGTGATCGAGCACGCCCGGATCCCGCTGCTCGGCGTCTGCCTCGGGCACCAGGGGATCTGCCACCACTTCGGCGGGCGCGTCAAGCCCGCCCCGGAGGTCAGGCACGGGCTGACCTCGCCGGTCGAGCACACCGGCGACGCCCTGTTCCGGGGCGTGCCGTCCCCGTTCACGGCGGTGCGGTACCACTCGCTCGTCGCGGACGACCTGCCGCCCGTGCTGGAGCCGATCGCCTGGACGTCCGACGGGGTCCTGATGGGCGTGCGGCACACGCGGCGGCCGATCTGGGGCGTGCAGTTCCACCCGGAATCGGTGTGCACGGAGCATGGGCGGCGCATCATCGCGAACTTCCTCGCGCAGGCCGGGCCGGTCGGTGCGAAGCCCGCGCGGGACCGGGCCGCCGCTCCGGCGCGGCGACCCGCGCCCTACCGGGTGATCGCGCGGCGGCTGGGCGCGCCGGCGGTGGCCGAGGACGTGTTCGGCGCGCTGTTCGCCGCGTCCGACCGGGCGTTCTGGCTGGACAGCAGCCGCACCGGCGAGCACGGCGGACGGTTCTCGTTCATGGGCGACGCCTCCGGCCCGCTGGCGCGGTTCGCCGTGTTCGACGTGGAGACCGGAGACCTGACGATCGAGTCGGCGGGCGGGCGGGAGCGGGTCGAGCGCGCGTCCTTCTTCGACTGGCTCGACGCCGACCTGCGCGCCCACGCGGCCGACGTCCCGGACCTGCCGTTCGGGTTCGCGCTCGGCTGGGTGGGCTACCTCGGCTACGAGCTCAAGGCCGAGACCGGCGGCGCGCGGGCGCACCCCTCACCGCACCCCGACGCCGCCATGGTCTTCGCCGACCGGGCCGTGGCGTTCGACCACGCGGAGGGCGCCGTCCACCTGCTGGCGCTCTGCCCTGCCGGGGACGAGCGCGACGCGCTGGCCTGGCTGGACGCCATGGAGACCCGCCTGGCGGACCTCGCGCCGCCGGACGAGCCGGGCCCGGTCGCGGCGCCGTCCGAGATCGTCCTGAGGCACGGCCGCCCCCGCTACCTCGACAAGATCGCGGAATGCCTGCGGGAGATCATCGCCGGCGAGACCTACGAGGTCTGCCTGACGAACATGCTCACCGCCGCCGTCCGCGCGGACCCGTGGGACCTCTACCGCCGCCTCCGGCGCGGTGATCCCGTGCCGTTCGGAGCGCTGCTGCGGTTCGGCGACCTGTCGGTGCTCAGCTCCTCGCCCGAGCGCTTCCTGCGCGTGTCGGCGGACGGGGCGGCCGAGTCCAAGCCGATCAAGGGCACCCGGCCGCGCTCGCCCGACCCGGCCGAGGACCGGCGGCTGCGCGCGGACCTCGCCGCGAGCGCGAAGGACCGCGCGGAGAACCTGATGATCGTCGATCTCGTCCGGCACGACCTCGGGGGCGTCGCCGAGACGGGGTCGGTCACCGCCGACCCGGTGTTCGCCGTGGAGAGCTACACGACCGTCCACCAGCTGGTCAGCACCGTCCGGGCCCGGCTCCGCCCGGACGTCTCGGCGGTGCGGTGCGTGCGGGCGGCGTTCCCCGGCGGCTCGATGACGGGCGCCCCGAAGATCCGCACCATGCGGATCATCGACCGGCTGGAGGAGGGCCCGCGCGGCGTGTACTCCGGCGCGCTCGGCTACTTCTCGCTGTCGGGGGCGGCCGACTTCAGCATCGTGATCCGCACCGCCGTCGCCACTCCGGGCCGCGTCGAGTTCGGCGTCGGCGGCGCCGTCACCGCGCTGTCGGACCCGGCCGACGAGTTCGCGGAGACCGCGGTCAAGGCCGCGCCGCTGCTCCGCCTGCTCGGCGTCCCGTTCCCCGGACCGCCCGCCGCCCCGGCCGCCGAGGCGGCCCTCGTGGGCGGCTGAAGGGGGCGGGACGGGAGCGCGTCCGGCCGTCCCGCCCCCCGTGTCACTCGCCGCCGCAGGCGGGAGTGACGGACTCGGGCGAACCGGTGCCGATGAAACCGAACGTCGTGCCGGCCCCGGGCGCGAGCGTCCCGTTCCAGGACTCGTTCGCCGCGGTGACCGACGCACCGGCCTGCGTCACCTTGGCGCCCCAGGATTGGGACACCGTCTGGCCGCCGCCGAACGTCCAGGACACCTTCCACGCCTTGGTCGCGGCCGTCCCGGTGTTCTTGACGGTGACCTCGCCTTGGAAGCCGCCTCCCCACGAACCGGTCGTCTTGTAGGTGGCCGTGCAGCCTCCGTCGGACGGCGGGTCCGTGGTGGGCGGGTCGCTGGTCACCGGCGGGCTCGACGGCGTCGTGTCGGACGTGTCGCCGTAGATGATGCCCCGCCCGTTCGTGCCGAGATAGACGCGGCCGTAGACGCGCGGGTCGCCGGTGAGGGCCTCGCCCGCGTTGCCGTACTGGTGCTGGTCGTCGTTGATGCGCGTCCAGGCACCGCCCGCGTCGTTCGACCGGAACAGGCCGGTGACGCCGTTGACCGTCCCGACCAGATAGAGCGCGGGGTAGTTCGCGCCGGGGGCGGCCTTGCCGAACCCGACGTTCACGGCCTTGGAGACGCCCCCGGCCTTGGTGAAGCTCGCGCCGGAGTCGGTCGAGTGGAACAGGCCGGTGTCACCGGCGAGCCAGATGTCGCCCTCCTTGCCGGGCAGCGCCTTGAAGTGGACGCCGCTGGACGGCAGCCCGGACGCCGCCGTCGCCGCGAACGACTGGCCGCCGTTCGCGCTGACGTAGAACCGTCCTCCGGAGAAGGCGTAGAACTTGCTCGCGTTCACCCGGTCGGACTCGACGATCGCGTTGGCCGGGACGCCGGACGACGCGCTCCAGGAGTTGCCGAACCCGGCCGAGTGCACGACCTGCTGCCCGGCGTCGCCCGGCGCCCACACGAACCGGCTCCCGTCCGCCGCCGCCGCGACCGTGCCGCCGCTGTTGACGCCGCTCGGCTCGGTGCCCTGGAACCAGTTGGCCCCGCCGTCGGTCGAGAACGCGACATGGCTGTCGTCGGGGCGGTCGGAATCGGTGAAGTTCCCCGCACGCACCATGACGCTCGGCTCGCCCTCGGCGTAGTCGAGGCTGGCCGTGCTGGTGAACACCGGCTGGGTGAACATCGACGACGGCACCGCGCCCAGATCGGCGTGCCGGAACCCGCCGATGTCGCCGAGCCCGCTGACCAGCGGCGCGCCGGACGGCGGGCTGATCAGATCGAGGACGGCGGTCTCCTCCAGCCCCGTCACCATCGGCTTGATCGAGATCTTGCCGCCGGCGTCCCACCGGGTGAGGTCCCCGGTGCCGTAGATCGTCGCGCCCGTCCCGTACATCAGCCGGTCGGAGTCGAACGGGTCGATCTCCACCGACTCGTTCATCCAGCCGAGCTTCGGCGTGACCTCGGGCGGCGCCGGGTTCGTCCCGAACGTCAGCCAGGGCACCGAGGAGACGTCCTGGGTGTAGCGGAAGCTGCGGTTCGGGTAGCTCGTCCAGTCCCAGATGCGCGTCCAGGACGCGCCGCCGTCGGTGCTCCGCCACATGATCATGTCGGGCCACCAGGACACCTGCGTCGCCACCATCAGCGTCCCCGGGTGCTGCCGGTCGACGGTGAGGCCGCTGTAGCCGAAATAGTCGTCGGAACTGCTGGACGGCACAGGGCTGATCTGCGTCCACGCGCCCGACTGCGTGTTGTACTTCCACACATCGCCCTTGGCGCCGCTGTAAGGACCGGCCGTGTCACTTGTGGCGATGTAAAGCGCGTGGGTGGACGCGTCCAGTACGCCCTTGTGCGCGATGTAGCCGGTGGGCTGACCCGCTAAGCGCTCCCACGTCGCGCCCGCGTCCGTACTCCGGTAGACGGTGTTCGCCTTGTCGGCGACGCCCGCGTAGATCGTCCTGGTGGGCGTGCCGGACGTTCCGGTGCTCTCGTCGAAGGTCACCCAGACGACGCCGGGCCGGTGACTGGCGTAACCGGTCGTGTCACTCGGATCGTCGGAGTAGTCGCCCGGATTGGTAAAGCTGTTCACCTTCGCCCAGGTCGCACCCCGGTCGGTGCTGCGCCAGAGACCATGCCCTTCCGGCGTGCCCAGATACAGCACCCGGTTGTCATTGGGATCGACGGCGAGTCGTTCGCCCATGCCACGTCCCGGCATGTTGCCGCCCAGTTTGAACGGCAGTTCCGCGACGTCCCATGTCCGGCCCCGGTCGGCCGAGCGCAGCACGGCGCCGTTGTTGGGGTCCCAGTCGTTGGTGTACATCCCGACCGCCGCGTACACCCGGTCGGCGTCCACCGGGTCGGCGGCCAGGCTGATCACGCCGTTGTAGCCCCACTCGTCCCAGCCGGCCCAGTCGAGCAGCGGGATCCACCGCCCGTTCGCCTGGTCCCACCGGTACGCGCCGCCGATGTCGGTGCGGGCGTAGACGAGGTTCTTCTCCTTGCGGCTGAAGACGATGCCGGGCACGAACCCGCCCCCGTCGATCCGCACGTTCCGCCAGGTGTAGGTCTCGGCCGCCACGGCGGGGCGGGGAGCGACGGCCGCCATCACCGCGACCATCGCGGCGACCAGCGCGAGCGCGGCCAGTGCCGCCGCGACGGCGGCGGTCAACGATCTTCGTGCGGGCATGGCGCCTCCTTGGTGTCCCGGTGCCCAGGAGGCTGATCGAAGCGCTTCGATCCGTCAACGCCCGGTGTCCGCCTTTCATGGCGGGCCCCGCCCACCAGCCCGAACGCGCCCCGCCGCATGAAAACTGAGGGCCGGGTGGCGTCCGGTGACCGCGACGATCGTGCGGGTCGGCGGCTACGCGGCCCGTGAACGCGGAGACACCGCGCGGGGGCCCGCCCGTCCTTCGTCGACGACGCTGGTCCGGTCGGCGTGGGACGCCTCGGCGAGGGAGCGCGTGGAGAGCAGGATCGCCGCGCCCGAGCCCGCCAGATCGCGCAGCACCGCCCAGATCCGCTCGACCGTGCCGCTGTCGAGGCCCGCCAGGGGATCGTCCAGGAAGAGGACGTCGGAGCGGTTCAGCAGGGCCAGCGCCAGATCCAGCAGGCGCCGCTGCCCGGCGGTCAGCCGCTCGAAGCGCACCGCCGCCAGGCCGCCGAGACCGGTCAGCTCCAGCGCGTCCGCACTCGTCAGCGGGTCGAGCGTCCAGCGGCGGAAGGACTCGGCGATCTCCTCGACGGTGAAGCCCGCGTGGTCGCCGCCCTCCCGCCAGACCGCGCCCAGGCGGAGTCCGTCCCGGCCCCCGTACGGGTCGACCCCCTTCACCCGCACCGACCCGGACATGGGGCGCCGCAGCCCCGCCACCGCCTCCAGGACGGCCGTCTTGCCCGACCCCGACCGGCCGAGAAGCGCGCAGACCTCCCCGGCCGCCACGTCGAACGACACGCCCGCGGCCTTCTCCCGGCCGCCCACCCGCAGATTCCGCACCCGGATCACCGGCTCCATGCGTCCCCCCAAGCCGTCCTACCGGCGCCCTCAAGATCACTTACCTGGGACTGTACGGCCGCTCGGCCGCCGTCCGCCCCGCCGGCGGATGGCCGTTCGCAGTCCGTAAGAACTGGCCCGGCCGCCGGCCCCTCGGCAGGGCGGCGGCCGGGCGGTGGAGGGGTCAGCTCGCGAAGGTGAACCAGTTGACGTTGACGAAGTCGGCCGGCTGGCCGCTGCTGAAGGTGAGGTAGACGGTATGGGTGCCGGTCGTTCCGGCGATGTTGGCGGGGACCGTCCGCCAGCTCTGCCAGCCGCCGGTGTTCGCGATCGCGAAGTCGCCGATCACCGGGCCGGTCGGGCTGTCCAGCCGCACCTGCACCAGGCCGCTGACCCCGGCCGCCGCGCCCGAGGCGACCCTGGCCTTGAACTGCGTCGCCGGGGTGCCGCCGAACGCGACGCGGTCATAGCGCAGCCAGTCGCCGTTGCCGATGTGGCCGACGTTCTGGCCGCCGCCGGTGTCGGTCGTGGTCTCCGTCTGCGTGCCCGACTGCGCGTCGCTGCTCTCCGCCTGGATCGTCGAGCGGGCGTCGACCGTGTCGCCCGTCGGCGGCGGCGTGGTCGAGCCGCCGCTCTGCCAGACCGCGACGTAGTCGACCAGCATGGGACGCCCCGAGACGGTGTCCGCGGTGGGCGTGCCGCGCCCGGCGACGCCGTTGGGGAAACCGCCGCCCATGGCCACGTTCAGCAGCAGGAAGTAGCCGCCGTGGCCGGTCATGTTCGCCCACGTCCCGGCGTCGAGCTGGTTCTGGCCGACGCTGTGGAACTGCTGTCCGTCCACGTACCAGCGCAGCTGGTTGGGGCTGACGCTGCGGTCCCACTCGAAGCGGTAGGTGTGCATGCCCGCCTGGCAGGACGTCCCCGGGCAGGCACGGCTCGCGCCGATCCCGTTCGTCTCGTTGCAGGGGCCGCCCGGATTCGTCCCGCAGTGCAGGACGCCCCAGACGGAGTTGATCCCGTTGACGTTCTCCATGATGTCGAACTCGCCGATCGACGGCCAGTTCTGGTAGTTGCCCCGGTACGGGGACCCGAGCGCCCAGAACGCGGGCCAGTAGCCGAGCGCCTGCGCGCCCGTCGCGTTGGGCATCTGGATGCGCCCCTCGATGCGCAGCACGCGCCCGTCGGCGGGCTTGAAGTCGGTGCGCTGGGTCTCGATGCGGGCCGACGTCCACTCGCCCGAAGCGGTCTTGACGGGGGTGATCCGCAGGTTGCCGCCGCCGTCCAGGCTGACGTTGGCGGGGTCGGCGGTGTAGTTCTGGATCTCCCCGGTGCCCCAGTTGCCCGGCCCGCCGGGGTAGCCGTGGCCGGTGTCGATGATCCAGTTGGCCGCCGAGGGACGCGCCCCCGCGGCGCCGTCGAAGTCGTCGCTCCAGACCAGGCTCCAGCCGGACGGGGGCGGTGGGACGGACGCGCCGGCCGTCGGCGGCGTCACGGCGACGGCGACCGCGGCCGCGGCCGGGAGCGCGGCGGCGAGCACGGCGAGCGCGGGCCGGCGCCAGAACCGGGGACGTCTCGGTGGGGTCATGGCGGGAACCTCCAGAGAGGGTGGGAGCAAGCGCGGGGTGCCTGCCTCTGGTGCGCTCAATGTCACCCGCCCGGGGACCTCCGTCAAGAGGTCGTGAGAGCGCTCTCTCAAGGCCGAGAGCTTGCAAATATGCCTATGACCAGGTCTCCTATGTTCACCAACTCGGTTTTGCTCTTTTTGAGAAATCGCTCTCTCGTGAAGGCGCGGGTTCGCGCCCGGCCGGCGCGCGTAAGGTCGATCCCTGATGGTGGAGAGGCGGGCATGAAACGTCCCACGCTGGAGGCCGTGGCGGCCAGGGCCGGGGTCTCGCGGGCCACGGTGTCGCGCGTGGTCAACGGCTCCGCCACGGTGAACCCGCGGATACGCACGGCCGTCCTGCGCGCCGTGGAGGAGCTCGGCTACATCCCGAACTCGGCCGCCCGCAGCCTGGTGACCCAGCGTACCGGGTCGATCGGGCTCGTCGTCTCCGAGCCGCCCGCGCGGGTGTTCTCCGACGACCCCTTCTTCCTGTCGGTCGTCCGCGCCGTGAGCCAGGAGCTGGAGGCCGCCGACAAGCAGGTCGTGCTCATGATGCCGTCCACGCCGGCGGGCCAGGCGAGGGTGGAGCGGTACGTCGCGGGCCGGCATGTGGACGGCGTCATCCTGCTCTCCCAGCACGGCGCGGACCCGCTGCCGGCGGCCCTCCTGCGGACGGGCGTGCCCGTCGTGTCGCACGGCCGCCCCGTGTCCACGGCCAGGCCGCCGTACTGCGACGCCGACAACGTCGGCGGCGCGCGCGCCGCCGTGGAGCACCTCCTGGCCACGGGGCGGCGGCGCATCGCCGCGATCACCGGCCCGCCCGACATGTCCGCCGGGCTGGACCGGCTCGCCGGGTACCGCGAGGTCCTCTCCGGCACCGACCGCAGGTCCCTGGCCGCGCTGGGCGACTTCACCCGCGAGTCGGGGGCGGCGGCCATGGCGCAGCTCCTGGAGGACGACCCCGGTCTCGACGCGGTGTTCGCGGCGAACGACCTGATGGCGGCCGGTGCCCTGCACGCGCTGCGGAAGGCGGGGCGGCGCGTCCCGGACGACGTCGCCGTCGTCGGCTTCGACGACATCGACGCCGCCCGCTACACCGACCCGCCGCTGACCACCGTCCGCCAGCCGGTCGCCGAGGTGGCGCGGGCCGCCGTCCGGATGCTCCTCACCGGCGGCGAGGGGCCGGCCGAGCCGGTGGTCCTTCCCACGGAGCTCATCGTCCGCGACTCCACCTGAACCGCGGCCGCCCCGGGTAACGGCGGCCTCCCCTGGCCGCCACCGGCATTCGGCGACGGCAGCGGGCTGACGGCCTGACCCAGGCACGCGACCAGGCGGGTCCAGTCCGCCCTGGGCCCCGGACCCGCCGGCCGTGCGTCCTACCGCTAGCCGGCGCTCGACCTCGCGGCCCGCTCGATGACCCGGGTGACGGTCCCGGGCTGCGTCATCAGGCCGAGGTGCCCGGCGTCGTACTCGGCGACCGTGGAGCCGGCCCGCTTCGCCATGGCCCGCTCGGCGGCGGCCGGGATGATCTTGTCGTTCTTCCCGATGAGGTACCAGGACGGGATGCCCCGCCAGGCCGGGGCCGCCGACGGCTCGTTGAGCGCACCGACCGTGGCCGGCCGCTGGGTGGCCGTCACGAGCGCCTTGTCCCGCGCGTCCAGCCCGGTCGCGAACGAGGTGAAGACGGTCGACCTCTTGAGGTAGAGGTCGGTCGTCGCGGTGGGCGGCAGGGTGCCGGGAACGAAGTCGAAAACGGTCGTCGGGTCCACCGAGAGTGCGGAATCCGGGCCCGCGAGCGCGGTGGCGGACTCGCCCTCGTCCGGCGCGAACGCGTTCACGTAGACGAGCCCCTTGACATTCGCGCTCCCCGTGGCCGCATTGGTGATCACGGCGCCGCCGTAGGAATGGCCGACGAGGACGACGGGTCCCTTCTGGGATTCCAGGAAGGTGCGCACGAACGCGGCGTCGTCGGACAATGACCGCAGCGGATTGGCGACCGCCACGACGGGATACCCGTCGTCCTGGAGCCTGGTGACGACCTTGTTCCAGCTCGACGCGTCGGCCCAGGCCCCGTGCACGAGCACGATCGTGGGCTTCGCCGTCCGATGCCGCTTCTCCTGCGAGAACGCGCTCTGCGTCTGGACGGTGCTCGTCAGGACGAGGGCGGCCGCCAGCACGAGGGCCGCCGCGGCGGGTCTCCTCCTGAGACGGCCGGCCGGCTGGCCGGGAGAACTGGTCATGTCTTCTCCTGTTCGATGGACGGGCCCGTTGGGACGGCGACGGCAATGGGTGAATCGGCTTTATGAGCCATTTCCGTTCGCACCCGTGGCGGCCGTCCGGCCCGGATCGATCGCGGGGCGATCGACTCATGATTAATGACCGGATATCGGCTGCCCCTGTGACACATTCCCATGTAGAAATGTCAAGATTTCTCCACGGCGGGGCACGGTTTTCGGTGGTGTCACTGGAGGGCGTGCAGCGCCGCCTCCACGGCCCGGTGGAACGTCGGATACGTGTAGATCATGTGCTTGAGGAGATCGGTCGGCGTCTCGGCGTGGACGGCGACGTTCAGCCCGTACAGCACCTCGCCGCCGGCCGGCCCGGCCGACGTCGCGCCGACCAGCACGCCGCGGTCGGCGTCCTCGACGAGCTTGATGAACCCCGCGTTGCCGGGGCCGTGGATCCGGCCGCGGGCGGACTCCGGGATCGGCGCCAGGCCGGTGCGCACCCGCATCCCCCGGTCGCGCGCCTGCCGCTCGGTGATCCCGACCGCCCCGATCTCCGGGTCGGTGAACGTGACGCGGGGCAGCGCCCGGTAGTCGGCGTCGGGGCCGGGGCGGCCCAGGATGTCGCGGACGGCGATCTGCGCCTGGTACATCGAGATGTGCGTGAACGCGCCGTGGCCGGTGATGTCGCCGACCGCCCACAGCCCCTCGGCCGCCCGCATCTGCCCGTCGGTGGGCACCGCGTGGGCGGCGGGGTCGAGGCCGACGGTGCCGACGTCCAGCGCGGCCAGGTCACTGCCGCGTCCGGTCGCGACCAGCAGGCGCTCCGCGCGGACCGGCTCCAGACCGCCGTCGGGCAGGGCCTCGAACGTCGTCCCGTCGTGCTCGAAGTCGACGGCCCCGGCGCCGGTGCGGACGGTGACGCCGTCGGCCCGCAGCGCCCGCGCGGCGAGCTCCCCGGCCTCGGGCTCCTCGCGGGCGAGCAGCCGCTCCCCGCCCTCCAGGACGGTGACCGCGCAGCCGAAGCGGGCGTAGACCTGCGCGAGTTCGACGCCGATCGCGCCGCCGCCGAGCACGAGCAGGGAGGCCGGCATCTCCGCCGCCTCGATGGCCTCCCGGTTCGTCCAGTACGGCGTCCCCTCCAGGCCCGGAATCGGCGGGATGCGCGGCTGCGAACCGGTCGCCAGGAGCACACCGCGCCGGGCCTCGAACGTGCGGTCGCCGACGGCGACCCGGCGCGGGCCCGCGAGCCGCCCCCGCTCCCGCACGAGCCGCACCCCTTTGGCCGTCAGGCGGTCGGCGGCCGCCTCGTCGTTCCAGCCGTCGGTGGCCTCGGACCGGACGCGCGCGGCGACCCGGCTCCAGTCGGGGACCGCCTTGCCCTCGCCGGCCAGCACGGGAACGCGCCCCGCCTCGGCGAGCGCGTTCCCGGCGCGGATCATCATCTTGCTGGGGACGCATCCCCAGTACGGGCACTCGCCGCCGACGAGCCCCGCCTCGATCCCGACCACGTCCAGCCCGGCCTCGGCGAGGGCGCCCGCGGCGTACTCGCCGCCGGGGCCGAGCCCGACCACCACCACATCGACCTGCTCACTCATGCCGTTCTCCTCCGTCGTCCTCGATCCGGGTCCCCGCCGCCCCCGACAGGAGCGCGGGCGCGTCGGCGAGCGCGCCGACCACGGCGACGGCGCCGCGGCGGTGCTCGGCGAAGCGGCACGCCGCCTCCGCCTTGGGCCCCATGGACCCCGCCGGCAGCGGCAGCCGCCGCAGCAGCGCGGGGGTGACGCGGCGCAGGGGCCGGGCGCGCGCGGTGCCGTGGCCGCGCTCGATCGCGGGGACGTCGGTGAGGAGCAGCAGCACGTCCGCCTTGAGCCGCGTCGCGAGCAGCGCCGCCGCGAGGTCCTTGTCGACGACGGCCTCGACTCCGCGATGGCCGCCGTCGGTGGGGACGCCGCCCCCGCCCACGGCGATGACCAGGCACCCCTCGTCGGTGAGGCGCGCGATCGTCAGCAGTTCCACGATGGCGCGCGGCTCGGGGGAGGGGACGGCCCGGCGCCAGGCGTCGCCGTCCCGGCGCATCGTCCAGCCGTGCTCGGCGCGCAGCCGCTCGGCCTCCGCCGCGTCGTAGGTGCGGCCGACGAACTTGGTCGGGTCGCCGAACGCGGGGTCGCCGGGGTCGACCTCGGTCTCGGTGAGCAGCGCGGCGATCTCCCGGCCGGGTAGGGCGCGGCGTAGTTCGCGGGCCAGCCAGTAGCCGATCATGCCTTGGGTCTGGGCGCCGAGGACGTCGAGGGGGTAGGGGGCGGAGAGTGCCGGGTCGGCGGCGCTTTCCACGGCCAGCAGCCCGACCTGCGGTCCGTTGCCGTGCGTGACGATCAGCTCGTTGCCGTCCGCGAGCGCGGCCAGCCCGCCGACGGCTTCGCGCACGTGCGCGATCTGCACGGACGCGTCCAGCGGTTCGCCCCGGCGCAGCAGCGCGTTGCCGCCGAGGGCCGCGACGACCCTCACGGCCGTCCGTCCAGGCGCTCGGTGAGCAGCGCGGCCAGCACGGCTTGGGTGGCGGGGAGCCGGTTGGCGGCCTGCTGGAAGACCAGGGAGCGGGCGCCGTCGATGACGCCGGGGGTGACCTCTTGGCCGCGGTGGGCGGGCAGGCAGTGCATGAAGACGGCGTCGTCGCGGGCCTGGGCCATCAGCCGCTCGTCCACCCGGTAGGGCGCGAGCGCGGCGGTGCGGCGTGCACGCTCGTCCTCGGCGTCGCCCATGGACAGCCAGACGTCGGTGTAGACGACGCTCGCGTCCTTGACCGCTTCGGCCGGGTCATCGGTCACCAGGACGGCGCTGCCGCGCCGCCGGCCCTCGGCGGTGGCGAAGGCGACGGCCTCCTCGGGCGGCGCGTAGCCGGGCGGGGTGGCGATCGCGACGTCCATCCCGGCGAGGGCCGCGGCCTCCATCAGGCTGCGGGCGACGTTGCCGCCGTCGCCCACGTAGGCGACGCGGTGGCCGCGCAGGCGGCCGAAGTGCTGCTGGACGGTGAGCAGGTCGGCGATGGCCTGGAGTGGGTGGTGTCCGTCGGTCAGGGCGTTGACGACCGGGATGGGCGCTGCGGCGGCGAGGTCGGTGACGTCGGCGTCGGCGTACGTGCGGATCACGATCGCCGCCGAGTAGGAGCCCATCACGCGGGCGGTGTCGCCGATGGTCTCGCCGCGGCGCAGCTGTAGTTCGTCGGGACCGACGGCGATGGGTGTGCCGCCGAGCCGGGTGACCGCTGCGGCGGTGGACAGCCGGGTGCGGGTGGACGGTTTGGCGAAGTACATCGGCACGATCTGATGGGCGAGCAGGTCGTGCGCGGAGTCGGGCACCCGGTGGAAGTCGGCCGACAGCCGCAGCAGCAGCGTCAGGTCGTCGCCGTCCAGGTCGGCGATGCGCAGCAGGTCCTTCACGATGCCACCTCGTTCTCGGGGGTCGCTCCGCCGCCGGGAGCCGCTTCGTCGCGTTGGAGGGGGCAGCTCATGCAGCGGGGGCCGCCGCGTCCGCGGCCGAGTTCGCCGCCGGGGATGGTGATGACCTCGATGCCGTTGCGGCGGAGCATGGTGTTGGTGGTGATGTTGCGTTCGTAGGCGACGACGACGCCGGGTTCGAGGGCCAGGACGTTGTCGCCGTCGTCCCATTGCTCGCGTTCGGCGGCCCGGACGTCTTGTTGGGCGGACAGGACGCGGACGCGGGGCAGGCCGAGGGCGCGGGCGATGGCGGGGAACAGCGCGTCGTTGTCGGTGACGGTGACGGTGTCGCCGGTGCCGGGGGTGCCGGGGGTGAGGGTGTAGGAGCGCAGTGGGGGGAGTTCGGGGTAGACGGCGAAGGCGTCGCGGTCGACCATGGTCATGACGGTGTCCAGGTGCATGAACGCGCGCTGCTTGGGCAGTTGCGCGGCGATGATGTGGTGGGCGCGGCCGGCGGTGAACAGGCGTTGGGCGAGGAGTTCGATGGCTTGGGGTGTGGTGCGTTCGCTCATGCCGATGAGGACGACGCCGTTGCCGAGGACGTGGATGTCGCCGCCTTCGATGGAGGGCAGGGCGAAGTCGGTGCCGGGGTACCAGACGGGGATGTCGGTGCCGGTGAACATGGGGTGGTGCCGGTAGAGGGTGTCCAGGTGGATGGTTTCGCGGCGGCGGGCGGGTTTGGCCATCGGGTGCAGGGTGAGGCCGTCGTGGATCCAGGCGGAGGGGTCGCGGGTGAACAGGTGGTTGGGCAGGGGGGCCAGGACGAAGTCGCCGTCGTCCAGGGAGGCCAGGAGCAGGCTGTGGGCGGCCAGGCCGAGTTCTTGTTTGGTGAGTCCGCCGATGAGGTGGCGGGTGAGGGTGTGGGGGTCCATGTCCTGCAGTGCGGCGCGGACGGGTCCGGCGAGGGTGGCGCCGAGTGCGGTCTGGGAGGCGGTGTGGTCGAGGACGTGGGTGCGGGCCTGGTCGTTTTTGAGGGTTTCGGTGAGCAGGTCGGCGAGGTAGTGGACGTGGACGCCGCGTTCGCGGAGGGTGTCGGCGAAGACGTCGTGTTCCTGGCGGGCGCGTTTGGCCCAGAGCACTTCGTCGAAGAGCAGGTCGTCCTTGTTGGCGGGGGTGAGGCGGAGCAGTTCCAGGTCGGGGCGGTGCAGCAGTACCTGCCGCAGCCGCCCGACCTCGGAGGAGACGGTGAACACGGGCATCGATCCCTTCAGACGGCGGGCACGGGCGGTTCGGACGGTCCGGGCTTGCCGGACGGACCGGGCTTGCCGGACGGGCCGGACGGGCCGGAGGGTTCGGAAGGGCCGGGTGCCGGGCCGTACTCCTCGGCCTCCTCCACCGCGACCTCGATCTCGGCCTCGACCTCTTCCTCCTGGACGCGGTGCTCGCGGTATTTCAGCCAGGCGTAGACGGGCATGCCGGCGAAGATGAGCAGGGTGCCCTTGTAGACGACCTCGTAGCCGGCGCCGGCGATGGCCCAGACGGTGTAGCCGAACGCCGGCAGCGCGATCACCGCGTCGCGGGCCAGCCGCCGGCCGGAGAACGCGACCCGGTCGGTGGCCAGCAGCACCAGCTCGGCCAGCGAGGCATACGCGTAGGGGATGACGGTGGTCAGCGTGGCCAGCAAGATGATGAAGGTGAACTGGTCGACCAGCCCGGCGTTGTAGTTCATCAGCATCAGCCCGGTCACCAGGACGCTGGAGACCACCAGCCCGACCACGGGCGTCCCACCCCGCCCGGTGCGGGCGAACACCCGCGGGAACAGTCCGTCGCGGGCGGCGGCGAACGGGATCTGGCCCTGCAGCAGGATCCAGCCGTTGAGCGCGCCGAACGCGCTGATCGCCGCGCCCGCCGCGACCAGGTCGGCGGCCCACCCGCCGAACGCGGCGTCGGCGGCGTCGGCGAACGGCGCGGTCGAGGTCGCCAGCGCCGCGGCCGGGACCAGCCCCAGCACGGCCACCGTCCCCAGGATGTAGACCAGCGCGGTCACCGCCGTCCCGGCCACGGTGGCGCGGGGGATGGTCTTCCCCGGTTCCTGGACGTCCTCGGCGGGGACGGTGGCCGACTCCAGTCCGATGAACGACCACAGCGTCAGCGCCGCCGCCGCGGTCACCGCGCCGAACGCGCTGCCGCCACCGGCGTTGAACTCCCCGAAGTTGCCCGGCTCGATGAACAACAGCCCGCCGACCGCAATCATCAGCAGCGGCACCAGCTTGACGACGGTGGTGACGACCTGGACGGCGCCGCCCTCGCGGACGCCGTAGGCGTTGACCGCGGTCAGCAGCCAGATCGTCGCGACCCCCACCGCCGCCGCCAGCACCTTGTCTTCGCCCAGCGACGGCCAGAAGTGCGCCAGGTAGCCCACGAACGCCACCGCGATCGCGGCGTTGCCCGCCCACACCGCGATCCAGTAGCCCCACGCGGTCTGGAACCCCACGAAATCACCGAACGCGCGCCGCGCGTAGGCGTACGGGCCCCCGGTTCGGGGGTAGGCCCGCGACAGGCGTGCGAACACCAGCGCCAGCAGGATCGCCCCCGCCGCGGTGAACCCCCACGCCACCAGGCTGATCGGCCCGAACTCCGCCAGCGAGCTGGGCAGCAGGAACACACCCGACCCGATCATGTTGCCCACCACCAGAGCCGTGGCCATCCACAACCCCAACTTCCGGCGAGCCGGTCTCCCACTCATGAGTACCTCCTCAGGCGCGGCGGAGCGCCGCGGTTCAACTGGTCATCCGGGTGAGCGCAGTGCGCGGGCGCACAGCCGGCAGCACGGCGGGAACGGCAGTGAGGGCGACCAGGCCCCCGAAGCCGCGCGGCGGCCTCGGCAGAGGTGAGCCCGCGCGGCTGGAGCGTCGGTCAGGCGGGTGCCGGCTGCGGCAGGCGCGGTTGGCCGGGACGGGCGGGACCGGGGCGGGCGGCGCCGGCGCGTTGCGTGCGCCGGGCGGGGCCGCGCCACTGGCTGACGCCGATCCGCGGCAGCCGCGCCGTCCCGCCGGGGGCGGGGCTGACGACGTCCGCGGCGAAGTGCGCCTCCAGGGCCCCGATGTCCCCGTCCTGGGCCGCGAGGAAGGTCGCCAGGAGGCGGTGGTGCTCGCCGGTGTCGGTGGGCTCGGCCCGTCCGGTGCTCAGGTGCTTGCGGGCGCGGCTCACCAGCTGCCGGACGTTGGCCGGGCTGAGCTGGATGATCTCGGCGATCTGCTCGTAGGGGTAGAGGAAGGCCACCCGGAGGACGTAGGCGGCGCGCTGGGCCGGCGTCAGCCGTTCGAGCAGGAGCAGCAGCGCGCGTCCGAGCGCCTCCTCCCGTTCGGCCCCGGCGGCCGGATCGGCGCCGTGGTCGACGGGCTCGGGGAACCAGGAGCCGACGCAGGTCTCGCGGCGGACCCGGGCGGACTGCAGGGCGTTGAGGGCCAGCCGCGTCGTGATCAGCGTCAGGAACGCCGCCGGGTTGGCGATCGCGGCGTGCTCGGTGTGCTGCCAGCGCAGCCAGGCGTCCTGGACGATGTCCTCGGCCTCGGCCCTGCTGAGGAGCATCCGGTAGGCGATGCCGAAGAGCCGCGGACGTATTTCGATGAAGGTGGCGGCGGCCCCGTCGAGGGAACTCGCCCGGTCCTGTTCTGCGCAATGCGTGCTCACTGCAGCCCTCGAAACAATAGTTCCGTCGCCGTATGCGGTACCGGTCGTCCGGTGGCCTTCGCTGTGGTGGTCGTATGTCATTCCGTCCTCCCAGGGCAGGCGCTTCACCGGACGAACCAGGCTTACCTCCCTTACCTTCTCTTGAGTGTCATGACGTGGCATGACACGAACGCATGAGATCGGAGAATGGTGCTTAGGGAGAATGGAACATGCGTTATGAGAACGGCCTTGACTGAGAGTCGAGATGGATACACGGAAAGGACGGAACCGTCCGTTCGGAACGGTTCCGACTTTGCTCGCCGGTATGTCAGCCGGCGGTCTCCTTGTGCTCCAGGTAAAGGCGTGCGAGCTGCACGCGCGAATTCACTCCGAGCTTTTGGAAGACGTGCATGACGTGCGTGCCGACCGTGGCGGGGGACAGGAAGAGCCGCGCGGCGGCCTCGCGGTTGGTCGCGCCTTCGGCGACGAGCGCGGCGACCCGCCGCTCGGCCGGGGTGAGCGCGTGCCAGCCCCGCGCCGCCCGGCGGGGCTTCGGCCGCCGCCGCTGCGGCCGCCCGGCGCCGCCCAGCCTGCGCCGGACCCGCGCCGCCTCGCTCTCGGCGCCCGTCCGGGCGTAGCCGTCCCCGGCCTCCGTGAGGTGCGCGACGGCCGCGTCGCGGTCGGTGTCCAGGAGCAGCCGCCCGGCGTCCTCCAGGGTGGAGGCGAGCGCCAGCGGGTAGGGGCCTCCGCGCAGGATCCCGACGGCCCGCAGCACCGGGGCGGCGTCGTCGTCCAGTAGCCCGCGCGCGTGCGCGGCGACCGCCGCGAAGAACGGGACGGCGGGGTTCAGCGCGGCCCTGCGCTCCGCCTCGGCGACCACGGCCGCGGCGTGGTCGGACCGGCCGGCGCCCAGCGCCATCCGCACGAAGCGGGGATCGTCCGCCGGCCAGGTGCCCGGCCGCCGCAGCCCGTCGGCCTCGCCCGCGCCGACCATCCGCCCCGCGCGGGCGGACGGGTGCGCGGACGCGAACGCGGCGGCGGCGGGGTTCGCGGCGGCGGACTCGCCCGTCAGCGCCGCGACGCGTCCGACCACGCTCAGCGCGTCGAAGAAGATGGCCTCGCCCGCGCCGGACTCCTCGGCCATCGCGAGCGCGGCCTCGGCCTGCGCCCGCGCCTCGGCCAGCCGGCCCGCCGCCAGCAGCAGGCGGGCGTGCGTGGCCAGCCACAGGGTCAGGCCCTGGACGCGGCCGGGGCGGCGCGCCGCGGCGATGCCGTCCGCCGCGTCGCGCAGCCCCTCGTCCACGCGCCCGGTCATGCCGTGCAGCGACGCCCTCCAGACGGCCGGCCCGACCAGCGCGGCCGGACCGGGCATGGCGGCGACGGCCGCGGCGGCGAGGCGCTCGGCTGCCGCGAAGTCCAGATGGCGGGCCCGGGTGATGGAGTCGGCGGTGTGGACCAGCGCCAGGGCCGCGCCGTCCCCGGTCTGCTCGGCGGCCTCGGCGGCGGGTGCGAGCAGCCGTTCGGCGGCGGCCATGTCACCGGACAGGACGGTGGAAACGCACTGCACCGCCATCAGTTGGGCGCGCATGCCGCCGGGCAGCCCGTTGAGGCGGACCCCCGCCCGGCTGTACCGCAGCGCCTCGGTGAACGATCCCTGCAACGCCGACAGCCCTGCGGCAAGCCGGATCCGGCCCTCGACGGCGGCTGGCAGCGGGCCGTCCAGGACCGAGTCGGCGAGCCTGCGGCCCTCGCCGCCCCGGCCGACGCGGGCGAGCAGCGGGACGGCCTCCGCGACGGCGGCGGCCCGTTCCGGAGAGCCCGCCGGCGCGAGCGCGACGGCCTGCCGGGCGATCGGCGCGGCGGCCTCCGGCGCGGTCTCCGCCAGTTCGGCCAGGGCCCTGCGCAGCAGCGCGGCGGCGTCGGCGTCACCGGGCTCGGCGGTCTCCGCCATGGCCAGGGCGACCTGGCCGATGGGCATGCCCTGCGCCAGGCTCAGCTCGGCGGCCCGCGCGCGCAGCTCCCGCCGCCGCGCCGCGGGGACCGTCCCGCGGACGGCCTCGCGGACGAGGTCGTGCCGGAAGGCGAGGGGGTCGCTGGGGCGGACGAGGTCGGCGTCGACGGCCTCCTGGAGCGCCGCCACGACCTCGGCGACGCCGTACCCGCCGAGGTCGGCGAGCCGTCCGGCGTCCAGGTCGCGGCCGAGCACCGACGCGAGCCGGAGCACGTCGCGGGCGACGGGCGACAGGTGCCCGAGCATGCGCCGTGCGGAGCCGTAGGAGTGGACCGGCGAGTGCCGGCCGGTCAGGTGCGCCGTCCCGTCCGTCCGGGTGACGGCGCCCTCGCCGGTGAGCCCGCGGACGATCTCGGTCACCAGCAGCGGCCGGCCCTCGGCCCGCCGGACCAGGGCGAGGACGTCCGCGCCGGGCTCGGCGCCGAGCAGGTCGCCGGCGATCCGGGCGACGGCGTCCGCCGGCAGCGGCCCGAGGCGCATCGTGCGGGCGCCGAGGTCGGTGAGCCGGGCGACGGTGGCTCGCACGTCGGTGCCGGGCGACCCGGTGCGGACGGTGACCAGCCAGCGGACCGGATGCGCGGACAGCCGCGCCGGCAGGGTGCGCAGCGCCAGCAGCGTCCCGGCGTCGCACCACTGGAGGTCGTCGAGGACGACGAGCAGCGGCCGGTCCCGCGCGGCCTGCTCCACCTGGTCGCGCAGCGCCCGGAACAGCCAGTACCGCTGCTCGGCGGACTCGGAGAGCGTCCGGAGCGCGCCGGCGGCGGGGCTTCCGTCCGAGGCCAGCGCCCGCGACAGCGCCCCGAACGGAACGTTCCGCCGCGCGCGCTCGCCCGCCCCCGCGAGGACACGCACCGGGAGGTCCTCCGCGATGGCCAGGGCCTCCCGCACGAGGCGGCTCTTGCCGGCCCCCGGAGCCCCCTCGACGAGCAGGACCCCGCCCTGCCCGGCGCGCAGCCGCGCCAGCCATCCGGTCAGTTCGGCCACCTCGGCGTCGCGGCCCCGCAGCGGGAGAACGCCGGTCGATGGGCGCACGCCGCTTCCCGCCTCACGCGCCGTCTCCTCGACCGCCATGCCCCGCCGCCTCCTCCGTCCGGCCCGGCGAGCCATCGCCGCCGGTATCCCACACTCTCGCCGGGTATGGGGCGCGGTCGCATCAGGGACATACCTGGCCGGGGCCCTAGGCAGGCCCCAGTGCCCCCAGGGAGTGCGGGGCGGCGGCACGCGGGGATCAGAGGCGGTCTTCGAGCTGGTGGCGCGAGGTGATGCCGAGTTTCGTGAAGACCTGGCGCAGGTGGTGCTCGACGGTGCGGGGGCTGACGTACAGGCGGGTGGCGATCTCCTTGTTCGTGAGGCCGGCGCGGGCCAACCCGGCGATCTCCGCCTCCCGGGGGGTGAGCGCCTCCGCGGTCTCGGCGGTCCGCTCCCGCACGGCCTCCCCGGTGGCCCGGAGCTCGCGCGCGGCCCGGTGGGCGAAGGCCGCCATGCCGCTCCCGGTGAACAGGTCGAGGGCGGCGCGCAGGTGCTCGCGGGCCTCGGCGCGGCGGCGCTCGCGGCGCAGGCGCTCACCGTAGAGCAGGTGGGCGCGGGCGAGGTCGGCGCGGACGCGGGTCCGGCCGAGGCGGTCGATCGACTCCAGGTGCAGGCGCTCGGCGTCCGCGTCGTCCGCCAGCAGCGCCCGTGACCGGGCCGCGACCCCGAGCGCCCAGTCGGTGCCCCCTGCCGCGGTGGTCTCGGTGACGCGGCGCAGCGCCCCGGCCGCCGCCTCGCCGCTCCCGGACCGCGCCGCCGCCTCGACGAGCTCCACCGCGGCCCAGTTCCCCACGCCGGGGTCCCGCTCGTGGCCGGCGGCCCGCTCGGCGGACGCCAGCGCGTCGCCGTAGCGGCCGAGGCCGTTGCCGAGCACCGCGGTCGCCAGCTCCGCCGCGGCGATCCCGAGGCCCTCCCCGCGCTCGGCCGCCTCCGCGGCGGTGGCCTCGACCAACGCGGACGTCTCGGCCTCCCGGCCGCGTAACGCGGCGAGCGCCAGCGCCCCGTACGGCGCGAGCCGTCCGCCCGCCGCCTCCAGCGCGTCCGGCACCTCGTCGATCAGGGCTTCGGCGGCGGCCAGGTCGCCGGTGAGCAGCAGCACCTGGGCGCGCATGGTGAGGGCGAGCGGCAGCTCACCGAGCGCACCGGCGCCGCGCGCCAGCTCGACGAACCGGGCGGACAGCTCCACCAGGCGGGCGTCGTCCCAGAGATGCCACGCGGCGACGCAGGCCGGCCACAGCCGGCCCAGCTCCTCGTCGGCGGACAGGCCGTCGCCGAACGCGGCCAGGGCCTGCCGGAGCACGGGTGCCGCCGCCGCGGTCCCTTCCTTGCCCAGGATCGCGAACCCGTCCAGCAGCAGGTCGGACGCACGGGGTGCGTGCGGAGGCCGGGGCGCCGCGCCGGCGGCGCGGGCCACCTCCTGCACGCCGCCGCCGGGACGGGCCAGCCGTCCGGCGAACATCGCGGCGGACACCGCGTCCAGGTAGGCCGCGCGGGCGCGGCCGGCGTCGAGCGGTTCGAGCCGCTCGGCGGCCCGGACGAGCAGCAGCGGGGCGTCGCCGCCCCGGTGCGCGGCGAAGTCGAGCCGGCCCCGCAGGACGTCCGCGCGGGCCTGCTGGAGCCTGCCGAGCGGCCCGGTCCCGGCCGCCGCCAGCAGCGCCCGCGCCGACGCGAGCGCGCCGGCGAGGTGCGCGGCCTCGGCGGCGGCGAGGACGCGTTCGGCCTGCCGCCCGGCCTCGGGGGTGAGCGCCGCCGCGCGCTCCAGGAAGGCCGCGGCGGCGGGCAGGCCGCCGCGCTCCCGGGCGCGCCCGGCCGAGCGTTCGAGGTCGGCGGCGATGCCCTCGTCGGGGTGCGCGGCGCCGTGCGCGCGATGCCAGGCGCGCCGGTCGGCGTCGGCGTCGCCGGTCGCCTCCGCCAGCGCCCGGTGGACCCGGCGGCGCTCCCGCGGACCGGCCGCGCCGTACACCGCGGAGCGGTCGAACGGATCCCGGAAGCGCACCGGGTCGCCGACCTCGACCAGCTCGCCTGCCGCGTCGAGCGCCGCCGTGTCGGCGCCGAGCAGCGCTGAGGCGCGCCGCAGCAGGTCCGGATCGCCGGCGGGATCGGCGGCGGCCAGCAGCAGCACCGTCTGGGCGCCGGGCGGCAGGCCGTCGAGCTTTCGCCGGAGCCGGTCCGGCGCCGCCGCGCCAGTGGCCGCCGTCGGGAACCCGCCCGCGGACACGGTGCGGGGGAGTTCGAGCAGCGCGCGCGGATTGCCGCGCGCTTCGGACAGGATCCGGTCGCGGACCCGCTCGTCCAGCGGCCCCGGGACGGCCCGGCTGATGAGCATGCGCGCGTCGTCGTCCAGCAGCCCGCCGACCTCCAGCGCGGGCAGACCCGGCAGGACATCCGCTTTGGCGGGCTCCCGGACGGCGAAGACGAGGGCCGCGCTCGCCACCGCGAGACCCCGGGCGGCCTCGGTGAGGAGCCGTGCCGAGGCCGGGTCGAGCCACTGGGCGTCGTCGACCACGCACACCAGCGGGTGCTGCTCGGCGGCACGGGCCAGTAGGCCGAGGACGGCGGCGCCGAGCACGGAGGGGTCGGGGACCGGACCGGCGCGCATCCCGAACGCCGTGCCGAGCGCGTGCCGCTGCCGCGCGGGCAGGCCGTCGAGCAGATCCAGCATCGGCACGCACAGCTGGTGGACGGCCGCGAACGGCAGTTCCATCTCCGTCCGCACCCCGGCGGCCGCCGCGACCCGGCATCCCGCGGCCTCCGCGGTGAGGTGGTCCAGCAGGGCCGACTTGCCGATTCCGGCCGCACCGCGCAGCACCAGCACCGGGCTTCCGCCGCTCCGGACGTCGGTGAGCAGCCGTTCGAGCATCCCGCGCTCCGCGGCCCTGCCCACCAGCGGCGGCGGCCGCTCCATCCCGAACGCGGACCGGCCACTCGCAGAATCCGACTTTTCGGGCATTCAACCCTGTCTTCCGTGCCGCGCAGCACCGGTGGCGCCAGGACGACCGGACTGTCATCTAATGCAACATCCCATTATCCAATGCAATATGTCGAAAAACGCGCAACGCCACCCCGAAGCGCGCATCGACTGTTCAGAGTTAGGGCCATTGGCGGTACTACTGCGGACGGGTCAGGCGGCCCGGCGTGAGCGGTGAGGGACGCTGGGTTACGCGGCTTCGCGGGCCAGGACGAGGCGGGCCAGGTCCACCCGGGAATTGATGCCCCACTTGGTGTAGACGTTCCGCAGGTGGGTGTTGACCGTGTGCCGCGACAGGAACAGCTGCTCGGCGACCTGCCTGTTGGTGGCGCCCTGTGCCACCAGGCGGGCCACGGTGACCTCCGCCGCCGTCAGCCCCCACCGGCCCTCCCGCGACCCGTCCTGGGTCCGGGGCGCCCGGCGCACGCCGAGCTGGCGCAGCCGGCGCCGGACGCGGGCGGCGTCACGTGCGGCGCCCGCCTCCTCGTACAGGTCGAGCGCGGTGTGCAGGAGGTCCTGCGCGGCGGGGTCGCCGGCCGCGCCGAGGACCCGGCCCGCGTCCTCGGCCGCCGAGGCGTGGACCAGCGGCCGTTCCGCGTCCTCGAACAGCTTGACCGCGTGCAGCAGCAGGTCGGGGTCGTCGTCGACGACTCCGCGCGCCTGCGCCGCGACGCCCCGCAGCAGCGGGAACGCGGGATCGAGACCGGCGGCGCGCTCGGCGGCGGCGGCCGCGAGGCCGGGCCGCCTTGCGCCCAGCGCCAGGCGCGCGAGGACGACGAGGTCGGCGGGGTCGGGTGGGGCACCGGGCGACCGGTCGGCGCCGTCCCATGCGGGTTCGAGCAGTTCGGCGACGCGGGCGGTGTCGCCCAGGGCGTCCGCCGCCAGCGCGGCCATCCAGGCGCCGGTGCGCCGCACCGCGGCCGCCTCGGCGTCCATCATCCGCGCCCCGTCGGCGGCGCAGCGGCGGATGCCCTCCCGGTCCCCGAGCGTCACGGACGCGCGGCCGAGCGCGTACCGGGCCGTGGTGTCGGCGAAGTCGCCCTCGGCCAGGGCGCCCGCACCGGCCAGGGCGGCACCGGCCTCGGTGCGCGCGGCGGCGAGCCGGCCCGCGTCGAACAGGATCCGGGCGCGGCTCATCGACCACAGGGCCGCCGCGGTCGCGTGCCCGGTCCGCCGGGCGGCGCGGGCGCCGGCGTCGGTCTCCCGCAGCGCCGCCCCCGTATGCCCGGACGCGGTGAGGGCGAACGCGCGCCCGCAGACCTCGGGCGTCCACTGCGGCTGACCTGAGCGGGCGGAGGCGCAAGCCTGGAGATCGAGAGCAAGACGCGGATCCAGCCGGGACAGTGCGGCCCAGGCGTCCGCGGTGAGCGCCGTGGCGTCATCGACTCCGGCCGCAGCGGTCGGCTGCCCGGCGTCCCCCGATTGGGAGAGGTACAGCGCCTCGGCGGCCGACAGCCGGGCGCGCAGCGCGTCCGGCAACTCCGGCAGCGACAGACCGACCCGGCACTGGCGAACCGCCTCGACAGAGGAGGAAGGGCTCACCAGACGAGCCACCGCCAACCGCAGCCGCGCCTCGCCGTCCGCGGTGAGACAGTCGTCGAGCGCAGCGTCGGCCAGGGCCCTGGCCTCGGCGTACTGGCCGTCCGCGCCGAGCAGCTCCACCGTCTCAGCGGCGATATCGGCGGTGTCAGGACCGGTCGGCGCCGCCAGTTCCAACGCCCTGCGGCTCAGCGCCGCTGCCCGGGAAGGAGCGGAAGCCGCCAACTCGGCCGCCGCCTCGCGCAGCAGTTCCACGGCCCGCCGGTCGCCCGGCACCGCGGCCTCGGCGAGCGCGGCGGCGACGTCCACCGCACTGCCGCCCCTCGCCAGCCGGACGTCGACCGCCTCGCGCCGCAGGTAGCGGCGCAGCGCCGCGGAGAGGGTCTCGGAGACCGCCTGCCGCACCAGGTCATGGCGGAAGGCCAGCAGCGCCCCCGCCGGACGGAGGAACCCGGCGCGGACGGCCTCGTCTGCCATCACGGCCGCCTCGTCCGCCGGAACCCCGGTGAGGTCGCCCAGCTCCCCGGCGGTGAAGGGCCGGTCGAGCACCGACGCGACGCGCAGGCCCTCCCGCGCGTCCGGCGGCAGCTGGTCGAGCCGCCCCCGCACCATGGCGCGGACCCGGCGCGGGATCGTCGCACCGGCCGCCGAGGCCACGCCGTCCCGGACCGTCACGAGCCCTTCCTCCCGCAGGCCGCGGAGCAGCTCGACGACCAGCCGCGGCGTGCCCTGCGCACCCTGGACGGCGCGCATCACGGTCTCACCGGGCTCGGCCCGCAGCACATCGGCCGCCAGCGCGACGACCGCGCGATCGGAGAGCGGACCGAGAACGACCCGATGCCCGGCGCTCTCCCGGATCAGATCCAGCGCTCCGGACGTGTCCGCGGGCGCGGGCCCTACCGCCGCCACCCACAGGATCGAGGCGTCCGCCAGGCCGTCCATGAGCATGGCCAGGGCCTCCAGCGTCACCGGATCGCACCACTGCACGTCGTCAAGGCAGACCACCAACGGCTGCTGCGCCGCGCTGTGCACCAGGCTGCTCCGGACCTCCCGCAGCGTCCACGAGCGCAGGTCAGCCGGGTCGGCGGCAACCGGAGCCGTGGCGCTGAGCAGTGGCGCCGGGCCGGTGGAGAGCGCTTCCAGCAGCGGCCCGAGCGGGACGGGGAGGCCGCTGAACGCGCCGGCCCCGTGCCGGCAGGAAATCCCCGCCGCGAGGGCGCGCGCCCGGGTCTCCGCGAGCAGCCGCGTCCGCCCCGAGCCCGGCGGGCCCTCGACCACCACCGCCCCGCCCTCCCCGCCGGCCAGCGCGGACAGCCGTTCCAGCAGCAGTCCCAGCTCGGGGTCACGGCCGCGGAGCGGGAGATCACCGACCGTGCCGGGAGTACGCCCCAGGCCGCCGCTCCGCCCCCGAATCATCTGCTCGACCGCCATGACCCCTCCGTTCAGCCCGCCGGTGGACACCTTTCGCCGACACAACAACTCTGTGCGGACACGTGGCGCGACCGCATCAGGGACAGCCTGGGCAGTCTCCCTAGGAAGACCCGGGGCACCGCCCGGGTACGCGAACCACACGCTTACCTTGTGACGACTCCCGCACCGTCAGTGAGGCGGTACTCCGCGTCACTCCGGCCGGCGCGGGGCCCGTGTGGAGGGCGGCTTGATCAGGTCGTCCATCGCGCAGTCGAGGATGTCCAGCAACGCCATCAGCGTGCGGAGGTTCAGCCGCTCCGGCTTGTCGACCACGAGCCGGTACACCTGGCTCGCCGACAGTTCGACGCCGCGAGCGGCCAGCAGCGGACGCAGTTCCGTCGTGGAGAACATGCCGCGCTCAGCCATGACCTCGCGGAGACGCCACCCATAGTCCAGGTCGGCCATGCGGCGGGCTTCCTTCTCCTCTGATCCGAACGGTACGTGCTTGACGACCGGATATCTGCGCATGAAGACAGGTTCCCCGGGCCCGTGCCCCGTTCGCATCCGTGACCCCCTAGGGGACCCGCCCCCGTGACCCCGGGCATCGGCCGGCGGCCCCCGCCCCGCGGCGACTCCGGCCGAGCTGTCACAGGCCCGCGAGGTGCCCGGTCGTACCTGGTGAGAGCGAGAAAAGGAGGGCCCGACATGAGGATCGTGGTGCTCGGCGGCACCGTCCTGCTGGGGACGAAGCACCTAGAGGACGTTCACGAGGCACCACCCCGCAACCCCGGCATGCTGAAACCGAGGGAAGACGAGACCGAGGCGACCGCACCCGCCCACGGGATGCCCGACCCCACCGCTCCAGAGCAATTCCGAATGGACGCCTTCTACCGCACCGCCCTGGCCGCCCAAGCGGGATGGGACTGAGTTCCACGTCCTGTGCGCCCCCGGCAGGATTCGAACCTGCGACACCCGCTTTAGGAGAGCGGTGCTCTATCCCCTGAGCTACGGAGGCATGTCGTCGCTCGCGCTAGAGCGTAGCGGACGGCAGGTACAGGGTAGGGGAAAGGGAGCGGTGAACGCTTCTTCTTATGGGTGACCCGGGGCTCTAGGCCGGGTGGGCCCCCTGTCTGTACGCTTCGGTCCCGTGACGGGACGGCATCGCGGTCAGCCGAGGCTCAAGGGCGCCGAAGACGAGGTGGAAGAGCGCGGTGCGTCCCGGGGCAGACAGATCGCGGTGATCTCCGCCGCTTTCCTGGTGCCCGTGCTGGTGGCGTCCGTGATCGCGGTCGGGATGCGGGACGAGCCCGTCCGGGAGCGGCCGGAGACCGCCGGGACCACGGCGCGCAACGCCACGCCGGCCACGCCGGAGACCGAGCCGACGTACGGCGAGTACGTGCCGCCCGAGTCGGAGCCGCAGATCGCGACGAAGGTGCCGAAGCGGGCGCCCGCACCGGTGACGAAGCCGCGGCGGACCGCGTCGCCGGAGCCGTCGCCGACCCCGACGAGGCGGGTGCGGCGACCGTGCCCGGCGGGCTGGGATGATGTCTGGTGGATGCGCCGCTGGTGCGAGCGCCACGGTTACGGTGACCGCTGAACCGGTTACGCGCAGGTCATCGTAGAACCTGTAGTAGCGTTCTGCCGCTGTTCCGCATTTGGGCATCTGGAGGAAAACCACCGTGCCGTACACCCGGTCGGCGGCGCTGACCGCGGTCTTCCTGGTGATGGCGGTGCTGTCACCGCACGGCGCCGCCGCCGCGGGCCGGGCCGACTCGCTGGAGTCGCTGCGGCGCGAGGCGTCCAAGGCTCGCGACGAGCTGGAGAAGGCCACCGATCAGATGAAGGGCCGGCAGAAGGACCTCGCCGCCTCGCAGGTGAAGCTGCGCGGCACGCTGAAGGACCTCGCCGTGGCCGAGGCCGAGCTGAACCGGATCCGGGAGCCGCTGGCCCGGCTGGCGAACACGTCCTACCAGCAGAGCGGCGCCGCCGGATCCATGTCGATCTTCGGCGGCGGCGACCCCGGCCAGGCGCTGCGCTCGACGGCGGACGTGACGCTGCTCGCCCGGTCGCAGCAGGCGCTCGTGGACCGTGCCGACGAGCTGCAGAACCGGCGCCAGCAGCTCGCCTCCACCGCGCAGGACCTGCAGTCGCGCAACGCGGTCGAGCAGACCCGCCTCCAGCAGGAGGTGGACGGGCTGAAGACCAAGTCGGCGCAGTTGACGAAGCAGCTCAACGACATGCTCGACAAGCTCGCGGTGAGCCGGCAGAAGCGGTTGGAGCTCGGCTGCGACAAGAGCCTCGCCGCGGACGCGAAGAAGTTCCCGAACGGGCTGATCCCGGCGAAGTACCTGTGCGCGCTGCCGCAGAAGGGCGGCCACAAGCTGCGGGCCGACGCGGCGCTCTCCTTCTACAAACTGAACACCGCGTACAAGCGCCGGTTCGGCCGCGACATGTGCGTGACGGACGCGTACCGGAGCCTTGCCGAGCAGCACTCCGTCTACGCCCGCCGCCCCGGCTTCGCGGCCGTCCCCGGGACGAGCAACCACGGCAAGGGGCAGGCGCTCGACCTGTGCGGCGGCGTCCAGAACTCGGGCTCCCTCCAGTTCAACTGGATGGAGGCCCACGCCGGAAGGTACGGCTGGATCCACCCGGCATGGGCCTACAGCAACCCGTTCGAGCCCTGGCACTGGGAGTTCGGGACCGAGAACGACTGACCGGTCCCGCCCCCGCGCCACCGGGGTCTAGTAGGGGACCTCGGTGGCGGGGACGATCTCCGAGGTGCAGTAGCGGCAGCGGCTCGCCTTCACCGGGATGTCGCTGAGGCACTGCGGGCACTCGCGCTCGGTGGCCTCCTTGCCGCGGTCCATCCGCTCGATCAGCTTCGCGGTCGGCAGGACGACCAGGAAGTAGACGATCGCCGCGGTGATGGTGAACGCGATCGCCGAGGTGACGAAGATGCCGTAGGGGAACGTCGTGCCGTTGATGGTGACGGCCAGCCGCGTGTAGTCGGGCTTCCCGCCGAGGAGGGCGATCAGCGGGGTGATGAACGAGTTCGCGAAGTCCTTGACGAGGCCCGCGAACGCCGCGCCGACGACGAAGGCGACCGCGAGGTCGACCAGGTTCCCGCGGAAGAGGAACTTCTTGAATCCGCTCATGAGCACTCCAGGGGGTGTCGGGGAACGCCCATAGATCGACAAGGGCGCCGGAACGGCGGATGGTAATGAACACTCCCCGCTTAGCCAAGTTGACCTCAGGCAACTCCCGTCCCACAAACACCGCACGCACCACCACAACTGACGCAGAGCCAACGGCCGACGGCTGCCAAAGGAACCAGGGGCAGAGCTTCAACCGCTAACGCCGTTTGCGGAAGGGATTGTTGTCACCGGCCGGAGGGTGCCGAGGTCAGGCGTGCAGCGTGGACGCTCGGGGGGCGTGGACGGGACTGTGGTCATCGGCCGGAGGTGCCGAGGTTACGCGTGCGGCGTGGACGCTCGGGCGGGGCGTGTGGACGGGACTGTGGTCACTGGCCGGAGGTGCCGAGGTCATGTCTGCGCCGTGAACGCTCGGGGGTTAGCGGGTGGTGATGGTTAGGGAGAGGTGGGGGCCGGCGGTTGTCAGGGTCAGGGCTTGGGGTCTGGTGGTCGCCAGGACGAGCAGTGCTCCTTCTTGAGGGTTGTCGTTGTCTGCCGGTGGGGTGGCGATGACGGGGACGTCCGAGACCACGAGCTTGGCCGTGTCTGTGGGGGTGTCCGGTGGTTGCTGGGTGGAGGTGGGGGTCTCCGGGGGCGGGGCGGTGAGGACGTCTATGTGGTCGCCGGGGTGGAGGAGGCGGACGGCGTCCGGGTCGGCGATGCGGACGGGGGTCGCCACCGTGCCGGGGCCGTAGCCGTGGAGGAGGGCCTCGCCCAGGACGCGGGCGTCGGTCAAGGGTTCGCCTTGGCGCATGGGGCCGGCGAGGGTGTGGCCGGCGGCCCTGCGGAGGGCGCCGGACGGGACGGCGGACGGCGGGACGGCGACGCGGTGGACGTCGGAGGCGGTCAGGGTCGTCCCCGCGGGGAGGTCGCGGGCGGCGGCGAGGACGCGGACGGACGGGGGAGGCCCAGGCCGCAGCGCGAGGAGGGCGAGGCCCGCGGCGGCCGCGGCGAACAGCGCCGCCAGCGGCCGCCGCAGGCGGGCGAATCTCATGGGAGGTCCAGGGGGAGTTCCAGGCCGTCCAGGGCGCTGGGGCACGGGCAGGCGCGCTCGGTGGGCAGCGCCTTGACCGTGTCGGCGACGAGGGCGCGGAGCCGGTCGATGTTCTGGCCGAAGACGCGGAGCACCTCCTGCATGGTGACGCCCTCGCCTTCCTCGATGCCCGCGTCGAGGTCGGTGACGAGGCAGAGGGAGGTGTAGCAGAGCGCCAGCTCGCGGGCGAGGACCGCCTCGGGGTGGCCGGTCATCCCGATGAGCGTCCAGCCTTGGGAGGCGAACCACTGGGATTCGGCGCGGGTGGAGAACCGGGGCCCTTCGATGATGACGAGCGTGCCGCGGTCGACGGGGTCCCAGCCGGTGGCGCGGGCCGATTCGAGGGCGGTGCGGCGGCCGGTGGGGCAGTACGGGTCGGAGAACGACACGTGGACCGCGCCGCCGGCGTCGTAGTAGGTCTGCTCGCGGCCGGACGTCCGGTCGGCGAGCTGGTCGGGGACGGCGAGCGTGCCGGGCCCGTACTGCGGCGTGAGGGAGCCGACCGCGCAGGGCGCGAGGACCTGCCGGACGCCCAGGGATCGCAGCGCCCACATGTTGGCCCGGTAGGGGATCCGGTGGGGCGGGAACCGGTGGTCGCGGCCGTGCCGGGGGACGAAGGCGACGCGGCGGCCGGCCAGCTCGCCGACCGCGATGGGGTCGCTCGGCGGGCCGTAGGGGGTGTCGACCCGCACCTCTTCGATGTCGTCGAGGAACGAGTAGAAGCCCGAGCCGCCGACGACCCCGATCTCGGCGGTGGGCTGGGAACCGGAAGTGGACATGGCGCCGACACTAGCCACCCGCCCACCGGGCCCGGCAGGTCGTCCGCCGATTGTGGATAACCCGGGGGGAGAGGGCACGCGCGCACTCTCCCCCCGGTGCCGTCAGCCGACCGGGTCCAGGACCTTGGGCTCGGCGGCCGGCTCCTCGCGGGCGAGCCGTCCCGGCGTCCAGATCCGCCGCCCGATGTCGTGCGCCAGGGCCGGGAGCAGCAGGGACCGGACGATGAGCGTGTCGAGCAGGACGCCGAACGCGACCACGAAGCCCATCTCCACCATGCTGACCAGCGGCAGCGTGACCATGGCCGCGAACGTGGCCGCCAGCACCAGCCCGGCCGAGGTGATCACGCCGCCGGTGACGGTGAGGCCGCGCTGGATGCCGCGGCGTGTGCCGAGGGTCTGCGCCTCCTCCCGCACCCGGTGCATCAGGAAGATGTTGTAGTCGACCCCGAGCGCGACCAGGAAGATGAACGCCAGCAGCGGGAACCCGGCGTCGGCGCCCTCGAAGCCGAAGCCGTGCTCGAAGATCAGCGCGCAGGCGCCGAGCGAGGCCAGGAACGACAGCACGACGGTGCCGATCATCAGCAGCGGCGCGACGGCGGCGCGCAGCAGCGCGATGAGGATCAGGAACACCACGGCCAGCACGATCGGGATGATCACCTTGTTGTCGCGGGCGGAGGCGCGCTTGATGTCGAGCGACGTCGCGGTGGTGCCGCCGACCTTCGCGTCCGCGGACGGGACGGCGTGCACGGCGGTGCGCAGCCGGTCGATGGTCTTCCGCGCGGCCTCGCCGTCGGCCGGGTCCTTCAGCACCGCCTCGTACTTGACCAGGCCGTTCACGGTCACCGGCGAGGAGACCTCGGCGATGCCGGACGTCCCGCGCAGGGTCTGGGCCAGCTGGTCGGACGCCGGCGCCCGGCCGATGACGACGGCGGGGGAGCCCGATCCCGCGGGGAAGTGCTGGGCGACGACCTTGGAGCCCTTCACGGAGTCGGGAGTGCCGGTGAACTGTCCGGCGTCGGTCAGGCCGTCCGCCTTGAGCGACCCCAGCCCCAGTGTGAGGACGATCAGGCCGAGCATGGTGACGGCCCAGAGCGCGCGCGGGCGCCTGCCGACGAAGGCGGCTATGCGGCTCCACACGTTGTGCTCGGCGTCGTACGCCTCCGGCTTGAGGTACTTCGCGTCGTACCGGGGCACGAGCGGCCAGAACAGCCAGCGGCCGAAGATGACCAGGAGGGCGGGCAGCAGCGTGGTCATGGCCGCGAGGGCGGTGAGCACGCCGGCGGCGGCGACGGGACCCATGCCCGCGGTGGAGTTCATGTCGGCGAGCAGCAGGCACAGCAGGCCGACCGCGACGGTGGCGGCGGAGGCGATGATGGCGGGCGCCGCGCGGTGCAGCGCGAAGGCCATCGCTTCGTGCCGGTCCTCATGGCGGTGCAGCTCTTCCCGGTAGCGGGCCACGAGCAGCAAGGCGTAGTCGGTCGCGACACCGAAGACGAGGACGGTCAGGATGCCCGCGCTCTGCCCGTTGACGGTGAGGTCGCCGTACTTGGCGAGCAGATACACCGACGACTGGGCGAGCCCCAGGGCGAAGACGGCGCTGAGTACCGGGACGATCCACAGAAGAGGGCTGCGGTAGATGAAGAGCAGCAGGACGATGACGACGGCGCCCGCGGCCATGAGCAGGAAGCCGTCGAGGCTGTTGAAGACCTTGAACATGTCGGCGCCGCTGCCGGCGGGGCCGGTGACGTGGGCGGTCAGCCCGGGAGGCCCGCGCTTGGCGATGTCGCGTGCCTCGTCGACGGCGGCGGTGATGTCCACGTCGGTGAGCGGCACGAGCGTCTGCAGGGCCTTGCCGTCCTCGGACGGGAACGGCCCCGCCACCTTCTGGGCGCCGGGGAGCTTCTGCAGCGCGCCCACGTCCGCGGCGGCTTTGGCGCGGTCGGCCGCGGTGATCCCGCCGGACCGCTCGTAGACGATGACGGCGGGCATCGTCTCGTCCTTGCGGAACTGCTCCTCCAGCTCGACGACCTGGGTCGACTCGGCGCCCGCGGGGAGCCAGGCGGCCGCGTCGTTCTCCTCGACGTCGCCGAGCTTGCCGGCGAGCGGGCCGAGGGCCATCAGCAGGACGATCCACAGGGCCAGGACGGCCCATTTGGTGCGCCGTCCGGCGATCAGTCCGGCGAGCCGGTGGGACGGGGGTCTGGGGGGAGCCGGGCTCGGTGCGCTCATGTTCCTCTCCTGGGGCGCTGAAAGACGAGATATGTCGCGATGACTCAGAATGTCTCGCTCCCCGAGAGATGTCAAGTACTATCTCGAAATCCCCGAGGACGCTGCGGCGGGAACGGAATCCAGAGCGGACCGAAGCGGGCCGGAGTCGGCCGGAGGCGGCCGGAGCCCCGGGGCGGGCCGTTCCCTACTCCTCATCGTCGCGAGGAGGCGTGCCGTGCGCGTCCGGCGCGAGAAGGGAACTCCGCTACCCCGCGCGGGGCATGAGAAGGGCACCGGCTACGTCTTGAGATGTAGCCGGCGCCCGGGAACGCCGAAGGCCCGGCGGATCCGCAGGGGTTCCGCCGGGTCGGGCGTAAAGGAGTCCTAGGAGGTCAGGCGACCTTTTCGGACGACGAGGACTTGCTGGACGACGAGGAGTCGCCGCCGGACGACGCCGACGCGCCGGAGGGCGACGAGGACGAGCCCGCCGAGCCGGAGTCGCCCGAGGAGCCGTTGGCGGAGCCGCCCGACGAGCCGTTGGACGAGGCGCTCGACGACGAGCCCGCGGTCGAGGACGACTTGCCGGAGCCGCGGCTGTCGGTGCGGTAGAAGCCCGACCCCTTGAAGATGATTCCCGCCGCGGAGAAGACCTTGCGGAGCTTGCCGCTGCACGCCGGGCATTCGGTCAGCGCGTCGTCGCTGAACTTCTGCACGACCTCCAGAGGCTCGCCGCACTCGGTGCAAACGTACTGATACGTCGGCACGGTTCCTCCTAGCTGACTCAGCCCGGCGGAGTCCGGACTGGCACTCACTCTGAACGACTGCTAATGGTACCCATGCGTGGAACAGGATTCGCCCCCGGCCTGTTCCCAGGCCGGTCACGAATCCGTCCCTCGAAGCCCCGTACCTCAGACCTGCGGGTTCGTCCCAAGGCGGGCCGCGGGCGGGCCGTGGGCGGGCGCATCAGGTGCCGGTCTCGCCGAACCAGCCCGCCAGCTTGCCCTTGCGGCTGACCGCGCGCAGCCGCCGCTCCGCCGCCTCGCGCACGGAGTCGGTGGTCACGACCAGGAGGGTGTCACCGGACTGCAAGGGCGTGGTGGGTTCGGGGACGAAGCTCGACCCTTCCCGCACGATGAGGGTGACGGACGCGCCCGGCGGCAGCCGCAGCTCGAAGATCTCCACGCCGCTCAGCATCGAGTCGGCGGGGATCCGGACCTCCAGCAGGTCGGCGTGCAGCTCCTCCAGCGGCGCGGCCTCCACGTCCAGCTCGCGGGTCTGCTCGTCGCCGGACAGCCGGCACCAGCGCGCGACGAGCGGCAGCGTCGGCCCCTGGAGCAGGGTGAACAGGACGACGATGTTGAAGACGATCGCGAACAGCCGGTCGGCGTTCGGGATGTCGGCGACCATCGGGATGGTGGCGAGGACGATCGGCACGGCGCCGCGCAGCCCGGCCCAGGAGGTGAAGATCTTCTCGCCCCAGGTCAGCTTGAACCCGACCGTGGACAGCACGACCGATACCGGACGGGCGATCAGCAGCAGCACGAACCCGATGATCAGCGCGGGCAGGATCTGGCCGGGGAGGTCGCCGGGGTCGGCCAGCAGCCCGAGCATCACGAACAGCCCGATCTGGGCGAGCCATCCGACGCCCTCGGCGAAGCCGCGGGTGGCGGGACGGTGCGGAAGCCGCGAGTTCCCGAGGACCAGCGCGCTCACGTAGACGGCGAGGAACCCGCTCGCGTGCAGCAGCGACGCCATGCCGTAGGAGCCGACGGCCAGCGACATCACCGCGATGGGGTAGAGGCCGGACGCGGGCAGCGCGATGCGGCGCAGCCCCTGCGCGCCGAGCCAGCCGATCGCGATGCCGATGACGGCGCCCGCGACCAGTTCGTACACCATCACGCCGAACAGTTCGGCCAGGTTGGGGGCGGCGCTGTGGGCGCTGAGGGTGACCACGATGATGACGACGGGGGCGTCGTTGAAGCCGGACTCGCCCTCCAGCAGGCCCATCAGCCGCGAGGGCAGGGGCAATCGGCGCAGCACGGAGAACACGGCCGCGGCGTCGGTCGGCGCGAGCACGGCGCCGAGCAGGAACGCGGGGCGCCAGTCCATTCCGATCAGCCAGATGGCGGCGGCCGCCACGATGCCGATGCTGATCAGGGTGCCGATGATGGACACGCTGACCGCGGCGGGCACCGACGGCCGCATGCGCCGCCAGTCGGTGGTGATGCCGCCTTCCGCGAGGATCAGGACGAGGGCGGCGAGCCCGAGCGTCTCGGCGAGTTCGGCGTCGTCGAAGCGGATGTGGAGGGGACCGGACTCGCCGATGAAGAGGCCGAGGGCCATGTACGCCAGCAGGGTCGGGAGTCCCGCCTTGTGGGACAGCCTGACCGCGATGATGGCGCAGAGTACGAGCGCGGCCCCGAGGAGTAGCCAGATGTCGAGATGCACATCCCGCCCTTCGGGGTCGTCAAAGTTGAACGTTTAGCAATCCTACAGATTCAACGGTCGATCGCGCATTTCCGGTTGAGCATCGGCATGTCGGAAACGCCGCCGAACGCCGTATGGCCTGCGGTTTTACCCTGAACGCGATGTTTCGCACGTCCCGCTCCGCACGTCCCCGTACCGGCTCCGACAGCGCGTCCCCGCTCCAGATGTCGCGTTCCCCGGTAGGCACGCGGGTCAGCTCAGCCGGACGAACCCGCCGGACGGCGTGGCGACGGCGCGGACGCGCTGGTCGTGCGGCTCGACCGGCAGCGCCTCCACCAGCTCGCCGTCGTACAGCGGCGCGACCGTCAGGATCGCCGGGCCGACACGCGCGAGCGCCCGGTCGTAGGAGCCGCCGCCGCGGCCGAGCCGCACCCCGGTCCGGTCGACGGCGACCGCCGGGGTCAGGACGACGTCCGCCCCGGCGATGGCGTTCGGCCCGCGCGGCGGCTCGGACGGCTCCAGGCACCCGCGCGCCCCCGGCACCAGCGAGTCGGGCCCCTCGTAGGACGCCCAGTCGAGGTCGCCGTCCGGGAGCAGGATGGGGAGCAGCACGTACGTCCCGCGCTTCCACAGCGCGAAGAGCAGGCTGCGCGTGTCCGGCTCGTCGCCGATCGACGCGTACGCCGCGATGGTCCCCGCCATCTCCACCTCGGGCAGCGACAGCAGCGCGTCCCGGATGGGCCGCGCCGCGGCGGAGCGCTCCTCCGGTCGCATCGCCGCACGCCGGGCCAGCAATTCCGTCCGGAGATCGGTCTTCGAAACGATGTCCTGCACGCTGTCGTCCTCACGGATGGCTAGGGTCGGTACATGGCCGACATTGCACCTGTACTCAAGGCGGTCGTCCCGGCGGCCGGCCTCGGTACCCGATTCTTGCCCGCCACCAAGGCGACTCCCAAGGAAATGCTGCCCATCGTCGACAAACCGGCGATCCAGTACGTCGTCGAGGAGGCGGTCGACGCCGGCCTCAGCGACGTGCTGATGATCACCGGGCGCAGCAAGCGGTCCATCGAGGACCACTTCGACCGAGCCTACGAGCTCGAGGAGGCGCTGCGCGCGAAGGGCGACGACGGGCGGCTGGACGCGGTGCGCGAGTCCAGCGACCTCGCGATCATGCACTACGTCCGGCAGGGCGAGCCGCGCGGCCTCGGGCACGCCGTGCACTGCGCCCGCCAGCACGTCGGCCGCGAGCCGTTCGCGGTGCTGCTGGGCGACGACATGATCGACGCCCGCGACAAGCTGCTGCGCCGCATGATCGAGGTGCGCAACCAGTACGGCGGCAGCGTCATCGCGCTGATGGAGGTGGAGCCCGACCAGGTCTCCGCCTACGGCTGCGCGGCCATCGAGGCGACGGACGAGGACGACGTCGTCCGCATCTCCGACCTCGTCGAGAAGCCCGCCGCCGAGGAGGCGCCGAGCAACTGGATCATCATCGGCCGCTACGTCTGTGACCCCGCGGTGTTCGACGTGCTGGAGAAGACCCCGCCCGGGCGCGGCGGCGAGATCCAGCTGACCGACGCGCTGCGCACCCTCGCCGACACGCCCGCCGGCCAGGGCGGCGGCGTCTACGGCGTCAAGTTCCGGGGGCGCCGCTACGACACCGGCAACAAGCTGGAGTACCTGCGGACGGTCGTCCAGTTCGCCGCGGAACGTCCTGACCTGGCTCCGGAGTTCATCCCGTGGCTGCGCGAGTTCGTCCAGTCCCAGGACGGCGCGGGCGGCGTGGGCGGCTCCGGGGACGCGTGACGACGCGCCACACTGGAAGGCGTGGTCATGAGAACGGTCGATGAGCATCTGCAGGAGATCCTCGGCAGCGTGAAGACGCTGCCCCCGCTGGACCTGGCGCTGCTGGAGGCGCAGGGCACGGTGCTCGCGGAGCCCGTGTCCGCGCCGGTGCCGCTGCCGCCGTTCGACAACTCGGCGATGGACGGCTACGCCGTCGTCGCGGCCGACATCGCGGCGGCCGCCGACGGGTCCCCGGTCACGCTGCCCGTGGTCGGCGACATCGTGGCGGGCGACTCCGGCGTGTCCGCGATCCGGCCCGGCCTGACCGCGCGGATCATGACGGGCGCGCCGCTGCCCGCCGGCGCCGACGCGGTCATCCCGGTCGAGTGGACGGACGGCGGGAACGCCAACGTGCGGGTCTTCCGCGCGGCCCCGCCGGGCAACTACATCCGGCGCGCCGGTGAGGACGTCCGCGCCGGGGAGGTCGTCGCGCCCGTGGGCACGCGGCTGACCGCGCCCCAGCTCGGCATGGTCGCGGCCGTGGGACGATCCCGGGTGACGGTACGTCCGAAACCCCGCGTCGTGGTGGTCTCCACAGGCGATGAGCTGCGCGAGCCAGGCGCCACCCTGGCCCCGGGCCAGATCTGGGAATCGAACAGCTTCATGCTCATCGCCGCCGTGGTCGAGGCAGGCGGAGTGGGTTTCCGCCACGCCACGGTCGAGGACGAGCCGGGCAACGTCCTGGAAATGCTCCACGACCAGCTCGTCCGAGCCGATGCCATCATCACCACCGGCGGCGTTTCCATGGGCACCAGGGACGTCGTCAAGGAAGCGCTGACCGGCACGGTGGGTTTCCACAAGGTGCGGATGCGTCCGGGCAAGCCGCAAGGGTTCGGCCTCCTTGAAGGCACGCCCGTCTTCACGCTCCCTGGGAACCCCGTAAGCGCGTACGTGTCGTTCCAAGTGTTCGTCCGTCCCGCGCTGCTCGCCATGCAGGGGCTGGCACCGGAGCCGTTGCCGACCGTGAGCGCCGTGTTGGCCGAGGACGTCAAGTCACCCGCCGGGCTGCGCCACTACCTGCGCGGGAAGCTGTCGTTCGACCGCGGTTCCTACAGCGTGGCCCCCGCCGAGGTGCAGGGCTCGCACCAGCTGGCGTCCCTCTCCTCGGCGAACGCGCTGATCGAGCTTCCAGAAGACACAGAGGCCGTGCAGGCCGGTACCAACGTCAACGTTCTGAGGTTGCCCTCGTGACTGAGTTCACCCACCTGGACGACACCGGCGCGGCCCGGATGGTCGACGTGTCGGCGAAGGACGTCTCCGCCAGGACGGCGACGGCGACGGGCTTCGTCCGCCTGTCGCCCGACTGCGTCGCCCTTCTGCGCGCCGGTGACATCCCCAAGGGCGACGCCATCTCCGTCGCCCGCATCGCCGGGATCATGGGGGCCAAGCGCGTCCCCGACCTCGTCCCCCTGTGCCACCCCATCGCGCTGCACGGCGTCACCGTCGACCTGGAGATCACGGACGACGGCGTCGCGATCGAGGCGGTCACCCGCACCGCCGACCGCACGGGCGTCGAGATGGAGGCGCTGACCTCCGTCAGCGTCGCCGCGCTCGCCCTCGTCGACATGGTGAAGGCGGTCGACCCCGCCGCCGTCATCACCGACGTCCGCGTCGAGGAGAAGACCGGCGGCAAGAAGGGCGTGTGGCGCCGGTGATCAGGGCGATGGCGGTCACGGTCTCCAACCGCGCCGCCGCGGGCGTCTACGCCGACAAGTCGGGGCCGGTCCTGGTCGAGTTGCTGGAGGACCTCGGCTGCCAGGTGGACGGCCCGGTGGTGATCCCGGACGGCCCGCCGGTCGCCGAGGTGCTGCGCGACGCGGTCGCGGAGGGCTACGACGTCGTCGTCACGTCCGGCGGGACGGGCCTCACCCCGACCGACCAGACCCCGGAGATGACCCGCCAGGTCCTCGAATGGGAGATCCCGGGCATCGCGGAGGCCGTCCGCATGGAGGGCCGCGAGAAGGTGCCCGCGGCGATCCTCTCCCGCGGCCTGGCCGGCGTCGCGGGCCGCACCATCATCGTCAACCTCCCCGGCTCCACCGGCGGCGTCCGCGACGGCATGGCCGTGCTGGCCCGCGTCCTCCCGCACGCGGTCGACCAGCTGAAGGGCGGCGACCACCCCCGCCCTTGACGCCGAACTCGGCCAAGGACTTGCCCGCCGGTGACCCGGGATCTACTCGTCGTCGCGCTAAATGAGAACCATGGGCGGACTCTCTTTCGACGATCGGACCGACTTCGAGAACGCCGAGCGGGGCCTGGTCGCCCCGCTGACTCCCGGTCAGGTGAGGGACGCCGGCGGGCGCGTCGTGTGGGACTGCGACGCCTTCGCGTTCCTCGACGGGCCGTGCCCGGACACCGTGAACCCGTCGCTGTGGCGGCAGTCGCAGCTGTGCGCCAAGCAGGGTCTTTTCGCGGTGACGGACGGGATCTACCAGGTCCGCGGGCTGGACCTGTCGAACATGACCCTGGTCGAGGGGGGCCGCGGAGTCATCGTGATCGACCCGCTCGTCTCGGTGGAGACGGCGGAGGCCGCGCTCGCCCTGTACCGGGAGCACCGCGGGGACCGCCCGGTGACCGGGCTCGTCTACACCCACTCCCACGTCGACCACTTCGGCGGCGCGGAGGGCGTCGTCCCGGCCGGGAACCCGGACGGGATCCCCATCCTGGCGCCGGCGGGGTTCCTGGAGCACGCGGTCGCGGAGAACGTCTACGCGGGGACGGCGATGGCCCGCCGCGGCGCCTACCACACCGGCGCCAACCTCGACCGGGGCCCGGCCGGGATGGTCGGCACCGGACTCGGCCAGACCGCCTCGACCGGACGCGTCTCCCTGCTTCCGCCGAACACTGACGTCACCCGGACGGGCCAAGAAGAGGTCATCGACGGTGTCAGGATCGCGTTCCAGCTGACCCCGGGCACCGAGGCCCCGGCGGAGATGAACTTCCACTTCCCCGGACGGCGGGCGCTGTGCCTGGCGGAGAACGCCACCCACAACCTGCACAACCTGCTGACTCTGCGCGGCGCGCTCGTCCGGGACGCGCGGATGTGGGCGCGGTACCTGGACGAGGCGATCACCCTGTTCGCCGACGCCACCGACGTCGCGTTCGCCTCCCACCACTGGCCGACCTGGGGCCGCGAGGCCGTCGTCACGTACCTGTCCCAGCAGCGCGACCTGTACGCCTACCTGCACGACCAGACGCTGCGGCTGCTCAACCAGGGCCACACCGGCATCGAGATCGCCGAGATGATGGAGCTGCCGCCGGCCCTGGCCGAAGCGTGGCACGCGCGCGGCTACTACGGCTCCGTCAGCCACAACGTCAAGGCCGTCTACCAGCGGTACATGGGCTGGTTCGACGGGAACCCGGCGCACCTGTGGCGGCATCCGCCCGTCCAGGAGTCGCAGCGGTACGTCGAGTGCATGGGCGGGGCGTCGAAGGTGATGGCGATGGCCCGCGACTACGCCGCGCAGGGCGATCTCCGGTTCGCCGCGACGCTGCTGAACCATGTGGTGTTCGCCGACCCGTCCAACGACGACGGGAAGGCGGCGCTCGCGGACGTCTACCGGCGGCTCGGCGAGGGCGCGGAGAACGGGACCTGGCGCAACTTCTTCCTGACCGGGGCGATGGAACTGCGCGAGGGCGTCAGGCCGCTCCCGATGAGCATCGCCGGCGGCATGACCGCCGGGCTGACCGTCGAGCAGGTCTTCGACTCGATGGCGATCCGGGTGGACGGCCCCAAGGCGTGGGACGAGCACCTGACCATCGACTGGGACTTCACCGACAGCGGTGAGCGCTACCGGATGACCCTGTCGAACGGCGTCCTCACCCATCGCCCCACCGGCGAGACGGGAGGCGCCGACCTGACGCTGACGCTCACCAGGCCGATGCTGTTCAAGCTCGCGTCCGGCGAGGACCCCGGCGGCGTGGCCGCCTCCGGAGACGGCGCCGCCCTGCGGCGGCTCGTCGCCGTCCTGGACACGCCCGACCCGAACTTCCCCATCGTCACCCCCTGACTGCCGAGGGCCGCCCTCCAATGTCAGAGGCGATCGCCATAATGAGTCGGGTGACGGAGCACGACGAGTTGCTGAAGCTGGTCGCGGAACGAGCGGCCCAGGAGTCATCGGCCGAACTGACCCCTGCCACCCCCGAGCAGGTGCGAGAAGCGGAAACGGCTCTGGGATTTCCCCTGCCGCCCCTCCTCGCTCGCCTCTACCAGGAGGTCGGCAATGGCGGTTTCGGCCCCGACTACCAACTCCTGCCCCTGATCGGCGAAGGCCGCACCGTCGTGGGCTCGTATCACGCCGAATACGTCCCCGGCGAATGGCCGGCCGGAGTCGTCCCCATCCTCGACTGGGGCTGCGCGATGTACGCGGCGGTCGATTGCACCGACCCCCGGGGCCCCGTCCTCCTCTACGAACCCAACGCCGTAGAGGACGACTGGAGCGTTGCCTGGTACGAGGACGCCGACAGCATCGCCTCCTGGCTCCAGTCCTGGCTCTCGGGAACCGGCTGGTACGAGGAGGAGGTCATGATGAGCGAGGACGCCACGGATCTGACCCCGTGGCCGCAGGCCAAACAACGCCTGACCTGAACCGTCTTCGTCCACACTGGTTCGATGGACTACGTCGGCCGGGTGCCCGCGCCGCCGCTGGACCGGTTCATCGACGACATCTACTGCATGTCCGGAGTGCCGCGCCACCGCCGGCTGAACGTGCCGCCGATGCCGTCGGCTCACCTGTTCATCAACCTGGGTGAACCCGCCCGCCTGCGGGACTCCGACCCTTCTGTGCCGCCGGCGATGGTCGCCGACGGCTGGTTCATGGGCATATGGACGAGGCGTTTCCTCATCGAATACCCCGCACGAGTGCGGTTGGTCGGGGTGCACTTCAAACCGTGGGGGCTTTCGCCGTTCATCGACATTCCGGCGTCCGAACTACGTGACCGATGGGTGCCGGTAGACGCAGTCTGGCAACGCTCCGTAGACCGAATCCGAAACCAGATCGGCGACATCACATCGGCCGCCGAGACACTGCGCGCCGTGGAAAACGAACTGCGAGCGCGACTCATCGACACACCTTCGCTCGGCCTCGACCTCGTCCAGCACACCGCCGGGCGCCTAGAGACCGGCCATGGCGCGATACCGGTCGGCGCGCTGGCCGATGCCGCAGGGGTAAGCGGAAACCACCTGGCCGCGCAGTTCAAGTCCCATGTCGGCGTCACCCCGAAGCGGGTGGCACGGATCTACCGCTTCGCGCGGCTGATCCTCTCCGTGGACGCCCGGCGTCCGGTCGACTGGCCGGACCTCGCCCATATGGCGGGCTATTTCGACCAGGCCCACTTCATCAGGGAGTTCAAGGACTTCACCGGCCACACCCCGACGCAATACCTGGCCCTGCGGCGCCGCTTCCCCGCCGACGCGGCGTTCCCGCCGGACAGCGGCCCGATGCCCGCCGATTGATTTTTTACAATCCCGCCCGCTCCCCAGGGCGCCAGGATCGCAGGCCGAGGCGCAAACGACCGGAGGAGACCTCATGGGCCCAGTGATCATGCACTGCGCGGTGTCGGTGGACGGCTTCATCGCCGACGAGAACGACGACGTCGGGCCGCTCCATGACTGGTACTTCAACGGAGACACCCCGATCACCGACACCGGCGACGAGCAGTTCGACCATTCCGGAGCCGGAACCGCCTTCAAGGTCTCCAGAGCATCGGCGGAGTACATCCGGCCGATCTGGGACGGGATCGGCACCATCGTGATGGGCCGCACCCTGTTCGACCTGGTGAACGGCTGGGAGGGCCATCCGCCCGCCGGAGACCACGTGGTCGTGGTTTCGCACCGGCCAAAGCCCGAAGGCTGGCACCCCGAGGCGTCCTACCATTTCGTGAACGACATAACGGCGGCGATCGCCAAGGCCCGAGAACTCGCCGACGACCGAACCATCAGCGTGAACGCAGGCAACGTGGGCGGCCAACTTCTCGAAGCCGGCCTAGTGGACGAGGTGGCCATGGACCTGGTGCCCGCAGTATTCGGAACGGGCAAACGCTACTTCGGCACCGTCAACGGCCAGCACCTATTGGAGCACCCGCACACGGTCATCCAGGGCGACGGCGTCCTGCACCTGGGCTTCAAGGTGCGCCGCTAGGGCCGACGCCATAGCAAGCAGCGATAGCGGCAGCCCGATCGCGCAGCGAAGTACGCAACCACTCCGGTTCCAATGCCTCCGCGCTGGTGGCGAGCTGCCAAAGCGCCCACTCGGCGTGCCTCCGGTCTTGGAAGGTCACTTCTAGCCGCACCCACCCATCCGGCTCGGCTTCTTCGTCGAGGACGGCCAGCGCGGTACCGACGAGCTCGTCCCGCCGCGCCGGATTCACCCGCACCAGCACGGCGACCTGGTCGCCCCCGGTCCGGAACCGCGTGCTGCGCTCCTGCCAGACCCGGTCCAGATCGACCTGCTCCGGCCGCTGAGCGGGCTCGTCGAGCTCCTCAGCGGCCAGGATCCGAGATAGCCGGTAGGTGCGGTCCTCACCGTCCCTCCTCGCAAGCAGGTAGCCCAGATCCCGAACGGTCACCAGACCAACCGGATCCACCGTCCGCCACTGGGGCGCCCCACCCTTGGCCACATAGCGGATGCGCAACTTGTGCCCCGCGAACACCGCCTGCCGAACCTCGGCCACCACGACATCGGGCACCTCCTCGGCGACCTGCCGCCGCGAAAGAAGGTCGATCTCCGGATCGATGAGCAACCGCTGAGCCGCCCCCGCCGCAACGTCCCGCTGGCTTTCCGGGAGCGCGTCAACGACCTTGAGCATGGCCGACGCCAGCGCCGACCCGAGCCCGAACGCCTGCGCGCCCCGCCGCGACCCGGCGATCAGCAATGCCAGCGCCTCATCGTGGTTCAGCCCGGTGAGCTCCGTCTGAAAACCGGGCAGCAGCTCAAAACCCCCATGCCGCCCGCGCTCGGCGTACACGGGAACCCCGGCCGCCGACAACGCCTCGATGTCCCGCAGGACGGTCCGCGTGGACACCTCCAGCTCGCGAGCCAGCGTGGCCGCGGACAACCGACCGCGCCGGCGCAGCAGCAGCACCAGCGAAACCAACCGGTCGGCACGCACCCGAAAACCCTAGCGAATACATGACACAGGATGTCGTGATTAGTTGGCAGGCTCTCACCACGTCGGCCACCAGAGCCGACTACTCCCAACGAACGGAGCCGCAATGACCATAGAGCGCACGCCGGTCAACCCCTGGCCGTGGTCAGTCCAGATGGGCTACAACCAGGCCGAAGCCGTCTCCGGTGAGACCCGAACCCTCTACATCTCCGGCCAGACCGCGATGAACGCCGACGGCAACCCCCAGCACCCCGACGACATGAAGGCACAACTGACCCTGAGCCTCGACAACCTGGAAACCGTCCTGGACGAGGCCGGCATGACCCTGGAAAACCTCATCCGGCTCAACGTCTACACAACCGACGTCGACCAACTCTTCCAGCACTACGCCGTCCTGGCCTCCCGTCTCGCCACCGCCGGAGTAGCCCCGACCACCACCATGCTGGGCGTGACCCGCCTGGCACTCCCACCCTTGATGGTCGAACTAGAAGCAACCGCCGTCGCCTAACCCCAGAGGCCGACCCAAAACCCCGGGTCGGCCTCACCCCTCCCAAGCGCCGCAAAACCGAAAAGACCCGCCCCCGCCCCCTCGACGCAACCGACCGGCCCCCGCCCCCACAACCGCCCACCCCAGCTACAACGTGCGCCGCACACGTGATCCCGTATGCCGTTGTGCGCCTCTGTGTCAGAGTCCCTCATCTCCCACGTCGGGCAGCGATCCCTTGACACCGAGATCTCGCCGCGCCGCCTCGTAGAAGGCCCGGCGCCGACGGCCGGCTTCGGCGAGCGTCGAAGACCAATCCGTGTCCACTTCGCCCAATGCCGCTCGTCGTAGCGTCCATACGGTCCGATGCCACAACCTTGCGGCAAGGATCGCCTCTGCCGAGCCCAGCAGCAGAACCGACTCCCACCGAACCTCGCGCTCAGCTTCTGCGGCCGACAGTTCGGTCCTGCCCTCATCGAGGATCAGCGGATGCGGGTAGTGGCCGACGCCGCGTCCGGATGCGACTCTGCGTGCGAGAGCAACACAACGGATGACCGCATGACCGTACTCGGTGTACACGATGGCGCGTTGCTCGTCCCAACGCACCCGTGTCTGCCGTTTCCAGCGGGCTCTTTCGGTCGCTGAAGTAGCCAGGTACGACGACGCCGCACCCACCACCACACCCACGAGGGCCGGAAGTTGCGCCGAAAGCCCCGTCATCCGCTCCTCCGCATGGATACCTCGGACGCACCGTCCGCATCGGGTGTGAGCCTCCAGTCACCCAGCCCTCAGCACGCACCACAAGATGTCCTCTGGGCGACGGTCACGTACCTCGCATCGGCAGTCAGCCAAGGCGCCAACGTGCGCTGCACAGCAAAGCCACTGTTGGCCGCTTTCTGAGCCCGAGGCCTCAGCTCAAAACTTCTGATCCATAGCAAGACCGAAGGCGTCCGGGACTGTCCGTGCTCGTCAAACAGATGTTGCTAGCACCAGCGTTAGCATCGGGGCGTGATCGATATCCGGGTGGACGGAGGCTTCTTCCGCGTCGTCGATCCCTCGTTCGAGTTGGTGATCCCTCGGTGGGAGGGGCAGGACCCGCTGACGGCGCAAGAAGCCGATGCCACGGTCCGATTCCCCGATGGCACCCGCCGCTACGCGACATTCATGACGCTCGCGGCCATGCTTTGAGCCGCCGCACATGCCGCAGGTGCTGCCTGGCTCGGCATTGTTGGCGATCAACGAGCAACGTGCGCGGGTCGGCTGACAGCTCACTTCTGTCTGGTCCACGCCGCGACGTACCTCCGGTGTTGCGAGCGGTTCCAGTGAGTTCGGGTCGCTCTGGTGGGACGACCGGGTGGACAATCGGGATGTGAGCTGGGTGGCCAACGTGATGGTGTCGGTAGATATGGAAGACCGCACGCTTGTGGAGTCGCTCAGCGAGTGGCTGAGGAGGGAAGCCCCGCGGGGGTGGGATACGCCGGAACGTGGTGTCGGCTTTCTCGGTGAAACCACTGGGCGGGACTCAGCATGGGGAGGATGGAAGTATCCGGAGTGCGAGGTGTGGGCCGGCGCGCTCAACCATGCCGACTTGAACGCAGTCCTGGATCACATCGCGCAGATGCCCTGGCGGTGCCCCAACGCGCTGCAAGTCTTCGTGATGGACCAGGAGGAGTCGTTCTTCAGACTGTGGATGCTGAGGGATGGCGAGTTGCGCCAGTACGCACCGGTTAGCCCTGACGAGAACGACCCGAACTTCTATCCCGATGGGCGTTAATTGTCCGCTGACCCGCTCGCGACCCACCTGTTGTTGGCATTGGCGTTAGCGTGCGGGGCGGGAAACTGGGCGATGTACCGCACAGCCCGCTCCCACGGATCGAAGGCAAAGAACTGCCGGGGCCGGTGGTGGTGGCGCACGCAGAACGTGTCGAGATCCATGTGGATCAGACACGGCTGAAAGCCACTCTGCGGTTCGGCAGCGCGTGTGGCACTCAGAAGTTCTGCCTGCGGGGTCCATCCGTCGTGGTCGAAGGCCCAGGTGCCATCCGTGACGTAGACATGACCGGGGTCCGGCGCATCGCGTGGCCAAAGCCCTACAGGTTGAAAGCCGGCATCCGGATAGGTCTCCAGGAACGCGTACGCCAGGATGTGGCAAGCTCCGGCGGCGAAGAACGCCACGTCATCCCGGTTCCACGAGAGCAGTTGATCCTGTCGCTCGGCGTTGGTACGTCTGAAGCGTGCGCTCGGACGGTACATGATCGGAAGCCTACGGGAGCCGACGAAAACGGCGATGGCTCAATCCGCGTGCACGTCGAACCCTTCAACGCTCAAAAGCGTGTCCAGCGGCGGGACGAACTGCCGACTTTCCGCTGTTCAGAAGTGGTGGTGACCGGCAGGCTGTGGGCTCCCTGATGTGGAGCAATGCTTGAGACCTGTGGATCGCCCGGGAAAAGGTGTACCTTCCCGGATCGTATGAGGTTCTCAAGCAAGCCGGGATTGCAGCGTCGTCCGGAAGGCACATCCCAGATGCTCACCGCAGTCCCCGATCCGTCCGAAGGTGATCGGTCCGGACAGGCTTCCGTGTCGCCGTCGTCGATCGATGAGGTCAACGGCGCGCGCGCCGACCGTCCCGAAAGAAGCGGCCGCGTGAGCAGCCCCACTGAGGGCCCCGCCGAGCCGGACGAGCACCGCCGTTACGCCTGCCACCTGCGGGCCCTGGGCGCCGGCGATGAGCCCGCGTTGGTGAGCGAGATCCTGCAGGATCCCGACCCGGTGATGGCACAGGCCGCAGTGGCCCGCCACATCGACGACCGGGCACGCCTCCTGCTGACCGACGAACGGTTTCCTGGCTGGGCCCACACCATGACCGGCGTCATCGGCGAGCGGGACTTCCTCACCCGCCGCCTGACCGAATGGACGCTGCTGGCTGCTATCGCCCAGGACAGACCATGGGCGCCCGCCCAAGTCACCTCGGCATCCGACTGGTTCCAGCGAAAGGCTGTCGAAGTCCTGGCATCACCCGATGCCCTTGCCCTCCTTGCCGGCCAAGGAAGGGCACGACGGGTTCGGGCGGCAGCCAGCCAACGGCTCCGTCAGCAAGGTCACCAACACGGCTGACTTGATTCAAATGTCTTGGCTATTCCCCCTGATGTGCGTCGATGGGGCGTTGGCCGGTCGGCTTGAGCGCACCAGTTTGCGGATCAGTATGCTCGGGCTGTGCGTTCTCCCTTGCCTGCTAGCAACCGAGCGTCTTGGGGGCGGACAGCGGTCATGCTCCCTGTTGGTTTCATGCCGCTGGTCGTGCTAGTGAACGACTGGCGCGTTCTGGTGCTGGCCGCGCTGGCGGCGGTTGGCTGGCTTGGTGTTGTTGGTGTTGTTGGTGTCACGACGTCCAGAGCGGGCGTTGCCGTCCGTCATGACTCCCGCGTGATATTCGGTTCCGTCTCCGTCATGATCTTGGCGGGTCAGGTCGCTGTGGCCTCAGGCGGTCGTTTGTGGGTCTGTGTCACGGCGTCGGGGTTTTCGTGCGTCGCGATCCTGGTCCTTGCCCTACATCATCGATGGCTCGCTGATGTGCCAGGCGGACCCGAGAGGGACGAGAACGCAGACTCTCTGCAGCAATCCGACATGTAGTTCTCCTTGATGTACTCGCGCATGGTGTCCAGGTCGCTGTGGACCCAGATGGACGTCACATCCGTGCCGTTGGCCTGGCATCGGCGGGTGAGGCGTGAGATAGAGATCGGTGCGGCGGTCGTGCCGGTCGGCCCCGAATGAGATGTGGCGGAGCAGGGATGGGCGGCGGTGCTGCGCCATCGGTGGAACGTCTACAGCGAGGTGTCAACGGACGCGACGCGCAAGGCGCTCAAGCGGCTCGACTCCCCGCGGGAGGGGTCGTAGCTACGCGGGCACTGAAAAGGCAGGTTCCGGTGATCGGGACCGGCCTTTGAGGTTGGTGGAGCTGAGGGGATTTGAACCCCTGACCCCCTCAACGCAACAGGATAAATCGCGTTTTACTGCTTCAGTCTTTCAACAACTTCAGGATAAAGTCGTAGGTGAGAGAGGTTGTTGGTGCTCCCGTGTCACCGGGTTTCAAGATCGACCACACCGTCCTTGATGAATAAACGGTGCAAGGGGCTCACCACATCCTGATCGGTCTTATTTCGAGATTCGGGTCTTCGGTGTGCACCAGACACAGCACGCGCCGACCAAGCAATGCGAATTGCCAGGAGCTATGAGCTACGAGTCCGAGCAGAACTTCAGCCTCATCCCTATGGCGGCCGGCAAACAGGTCGAAGTCATTGAGGGCGAGCGCGAAGCCTGCGGAATGGCGCAATGCGTCGCCGACCGCCTCTGCCATTCCCTCGCGCAGGCACTGCCATTGATCGTGGCAGGCGTATCCGAGCGCTGCAGCGAGATCCCGGAACATGTGTGACGTGATCAACCAGGACGCGTCGACTGAAACGACATGGTAGTCGTGTTCCCGAAGCCAACCGGTGGTCTCGTCCAGACGCGACCGGCTGTGCACCCACCGCACCGGTGACCACATCATCAACTGGAAGTCCAGCCTGCTCGCATCGGTCACCGGATCGAAGGCAGCTCCCATGGCGACCAGGATGTCCTGATAGCGACCGCTATGTCACCTGGGATTCGGTGCCACACGGCGACGGGCCGGTAGCGGATTGGTTGACCTGCCCGGGCAGGACGGCCAAGGACGCGAGCGACGTCCCCGTGTCCGGACGCCGTCGATCATCCACGCCGGTACGGCGTATCAGCGCACGCGCTGGTACATGGCCGGCAACGCCCGGCGTGACTTGGGAAGCTCATCCGCCTGGACCGGACTCGGGGCCCATCGTCACGGGCCACACGTCCTCCTCGAACTGGATGAGAAAGCTGACACGAATACGGCCCGTCCCATGTCAAGCCCCCGTCCCATGTCAAGCCCCCTGTCCCGCCTGTTGTCGCACGACATTCTCGCGGCGTATCGCGGAGCGCATCCGGTTTGCGTCGCTCCTGGAGACGCCATCCGGGGCGCGCGGGAATAGGCCGCCGTCTTTCATGTGCTTCAGCTCACGTGGCGAACATCGTGGATGTCTCACGGGCGGACGAGGTCGGCACCTCCTCCTCGGAACCGGCGTGGGAGATGTCGGGCATGGACCATGTCCAGTTGCCGGCGGGCGCAGTGCTCACCGAACCACCGGTCCCGCTGTGGGCGCTGGTGCTGTCGGGCGAGTTCACGCTTGAGACGGCGTTCGAGGCGCAGTCGCTCGCCGAGGGGGACGCCGTCCTCGTCGACGCCCGCACCGCTCACCGGCTCACCGCGTCGCGGCGGCACGAGGAGTCCGCCCTGGTCGTGGCGGACCTGCGCATGGCCGTCCCGGTCCGGCGGCTCCCCAGCCCGCTGGTGGTCCGCGGCTTCGGCACCCGGCATGGCGGTGTCATGGCGCTCGTCACGCGGTGCCCGCTCGAACGTGCGTGCCGGCCGACCCTGTTCGCCGCCAGCTACGGTAACCTGATCGGGGCGGCGATGACCACCTCCTGGCAGGAGGACCAGGGCGGCGACGCCGGAGCTCCGGACGAGGCCGTCACCGCGGTGGTGGCCGCCGTGGCCGCCCGTCCGGCCGAGCCGTGGACCGTCGAGGGGATGGCCCGCCTGGTCCACTTGTCGCGTTCCGCCCTGGGCGAGCGGTTCCGCCGCGCACTCGGCCGCGGACCCGCGGAGGTGCTCCGCGAGATACGCATGCGGGAAGCGCGCCGGCTGCTCGCAGACCCGTCGCGTCCGGTGGAGTACATCGCGTCCGCCGTCGGGTACGGCTCCAGCGCCGCCTTCAGCCGGGCGTTCTCGTCCCACCACGGTGTCGCGCCGCAGGCCTGGCGGGAGCCGTCACTTACGCGGGACGCGCAGCGCGGCGAAAAGCAGCCCGGCCGCCGCGGCGAACCCCGTGCCGAGCAGGAAGGCCGCCTGCACGCCGCGGGCGTCCAGGAGCGCGCCTCCTGACGCCGACCCGAGCGTGATCGCCACCTGGAATGCGGTGACTTGCAACGACAGGGCCGACTCGGCACGCTCGGGCTCGACGCGGGTCACCCAGAGTTGGGTGGCGACCGGGACCATGTTGAAGGCCAGACCCCACACGACGACCCCCGCGGCCAGCATCGGCAGGGACGGCGCGGTCGCGGTGACCAGCAGGCCGATGGCCAGCAGCAGCGGGGCCGCGGCGACCACCGCGCGCAGCCGTCCCGCGAACCGCCCGGCGGCGAGGTTGCCCGCCAACCCGCCCACGCCCCAGGCCAGCAGCAGCCATACCGTGGCGCCCGCGTCGACGTCCTCGATCGCGACCCGGATGAAGGGGAAGGCGGCGAAGTTGCCGAACGCGACCAAGACCACGCCCAGCACCCCGGCCATCAGCCGGCGGTTGGCGAGCGCCGCCCGCAGCATCGCCAGTCCGGCGGCCGGGTGCGGGGGCACCGGCGGCAACGTCAGGGCCACGGCCAGGGCGGCGACGATGCCGAGGGCCGCCGCGACGCCGAACACCAGCCGCCAGCCGACCGCGTCCCCGAGCAGGGAGGCCAACGGGACGCCGCCGATCGTCGCGAGGGTGACGCCCAGCGCGATGGACGTTGAGACCACGCTGTCGCGTCCCGGCACGGCGCGGGTTCCGGCGCCGAACGCGAACGACCAGTACCCGGCGATGGCGACGCCGAGGACGAGCCGGCCGAGGAGCAGGACGGCGAAACCGGGGGCGACCGCCACCGCCAGGTTCGAGACGGCCGCCGCGACCAGCAGCCAGGTCAGGACCGTGCGCCGGTCGGTCCGCGGCAGCAGCACCGCGATGCTGGGGGCGGTGACCGCGCCCGCGACCGCGGTCGCCGCGACCGCCAGGCCGGCGGTGCCTTCGCTGAGCCCGAGGTCGGCGGCCATCGCGGGCAGCACGCTCGCCGGCAGGAACTCGCTGGCGACGAGCACCGCGATCCCGGCGGCGAGCGCGACGATCGGTGACCAGTTCGCCGAGCCGCCGGACCGTGCCGGGGACCCGGGCGGCGCGGTGTCGGCGGACGGCGGCGAGGACTGAGGCGTTGACATGCCTTCCAGCCTCGCCTCGTCCGCGCGGCCGCAGTTGATCGCGTGACGCGCACAGTTGATCGTCTGACCGGTGTGCGCCGCACGCGATCGACAGTCGTCGAGAGTCGGCGTAGTCCGGAGCGCGGCGATTCAGGAACGACATGATCCGGCGGCATCCTGCTGGCGCGTGCGAACGGTGAGCGGCCGTCCGCCGATGTCGGCGGTCAAGTTGCGGGACGCGTCGGGTTCTTCTTCCAGGTGGACGACTTCGAGGCCGCCCACGCCCGCATGACGGCAGCCGGGTCCAGTTCGTCACCGCACCGCGCACCGAAAACTCCGGGCGTATCACAGTGTTCCTCGACATCGCGGGCACCGCTGGGACCTGCTCGGCCCTTCCTGACTGGGGCCCGCCTGTAGCGGCCACTCCGGCCCAGCCCGGTGGTCTTATGGGCTTGAAGCATGGCCCAGTGCCGCCTCGACGATCCGGATCGCCTCGGTGGGATCGATGCCGACGCTGGCGATGACCGCCGCGTACTCGCGGGCGGCGCGGCGGGCCTGCTCGCGGGCCGGTTCTCCGGCGGCGGAGACGAATGAGCCGGCCCGTCCGCGCGTCTCGATCAGCCCGGCCTCCTCCAGCTCCCGGTAGGCCCGGCCGACGGTGTTCACGGCGAGGCCGAGGTCGGCCGCGAGCCGGCGGATCGTCGGCAGTCTCGTGCCGACGGCGAGCGAGCGGTCCTGGATCTGCCTCGCGAGCTGCGCCCGGAGCTGCTCGTACGGCGGCGTCGGCGAGGCCGCGTCGATGACGATCATCGGCTGATCATGGCCCGTCGTGCCGCCGTCGCGACACAGGTGGTCCGGCGCTGGATCAGCCAGAGCGCGATGGCACCCGCGACCACGAGCGCCAGCGAGACCGCGTTCCACCAGCCGAGCGATTCCCCGTACAGGAAGATGGCCGGCATTGACCACACCAGGCCGGGTGTGACGAGGGCACGGGCGTCCTCGACCCGCATGATGACATCGGCCGTGAGCGACGCCTCGTCCTCGGCTACGGCGGGGCTTGCCAGCACTTGGCGCAGCTGCATGATGGTGCCGGCGCCGGTGCCGGCGAGGCCGATCAGCACGACGATCGCCCCGTACCGCAAGCCGGGGTCCGAAACTGGCATCACGCTCACCGCGAGCAGCAGGGCGCTGGTGAAGGTGGCGGCTGTGAACAGGGCATACGGTCGGCCCAGGACCGTCTGCCATCCGAGCTCGACCGGATGGGCCACCCGCCGGGACAGTTGCGCGCCGGCCCGCCGGTCGACGCGCCGAACCCACCAGCCGAGCAGCCACTGCGCCACCAGCAGCCCGGCCACCAACGCCGCCAGCACTAGCAGCGGCCGCCAGGAGGACGTGACCTGGACGGGGAGCGCCAACGCGTGCGTGAGCGCCGCGCCGATCAGGAACGCGGCCAGCAGGAGGCTGTCGGCGATCTTGGCGCGCCGCCGCACCGCCAGCCGCGCCACGAGCAGCGGGGACGGCTCGGCGTCGGCCAAGCCGTGCCGGATCAGCCACCGCCTAGCCTCCGTGTGATCGGCCTGGCGCATACCGCCACCTCCGTATGTCGCAAGCTTTGTCTTAACAGGATGAGTCATAGGTTGCGACAATGTCAATCTCGTGTCGGACGCCGTCACCCTGGCCAGGCCGACCCCGGTCGGCGTGCGGCACGCCACGCCTGACCGGAACGGTCGGCCGAGGGCCAGCCCGCGCGATCACGATGTCGCGGACTGCTTGCCGCGATCGGCTTCAGGTCGTTGACGCCGCCCGCTCCGCCGCAGGCGGCATCCGCGGGACGCGGGAGTCGGTGGCCTCGGTAGGGCAGTAGAGCTGACCCAACGCCAACTCTGCCCGGCAACTGCTCGACGATTTCACCGCCCCACGCTCCCGAACGCATGGCGGTACGGGAATGCTTCGAGGAGGCGAGACACCTGCACAAGTGAACCACTGCCGTAGCGGGACAGCGCCACGGCGATGCGCCGCTCGCGTACTTCTGAGAGAGTGGCCGCTGGTCGTCCGGCTCTGGGGTGTCGGCGAAGCCCTTATACCGCGTATGGGTCCCAGTAGGTGGCGTAGCGCAGCAGCGAGCGAGCCAGGTCTGGGTGGGTTGCGGCCCATCGGGTATCGAACAGGAACCATTGATCGAACCCGAAGAAGCCGTCGATGTACCGGGCGACCTGCGTAATGTGGACGTCCAGCCGGGTCAGGGACTCGACGGGCCGCACCGAGCGAAGCATGGCCGCCATCTCGCCGTGGATCGCCTCATGTGCGAGTGGCCGGTCGATGCCGGCGGGCGCCGGAGCGTATCCGCCCAGCCTGGCGTAGCGCTCCATCGCTGGGCGGATGTCGTCCTCTCCAGGGGCGACCAGTGCCCGCAGCAGGCGGGCGTCATGCGGCCAGCGGTGGACACCGGGTCCGTCGGTGCCCCGCAATCGAGCGGCGAGATCCGGCAGGGCCAGACCGGGGAAGACCAGGGCGCCGACCAGATTCAGGTTCCGATGGACGTCGGGCGATTCCCAACACAGGCGGACAGAGAAGACCGATTCGGGCCCCGGTGGGGCAAGCCGGACGCTACGGACCGGTACGTCAGGGCTGAAGACCGCACCGGACGCGACGGCATCGGTGGGCAGCGGCCAGCTGTCGTGCAGCAGGAACGCGAGCCGCTCGGGCAGAGCGGCGGCGCTCTCATCGTCGATGAAGTAGTAGGCGAGGTCCACTTCGTCGTCATCGGTGCGCACTCTCAGGGCATGCTCGCCGAGCCGGATGAAGTCGGCGTCCCCCTCGACCCACAGGTGCTCGTGCAGCAGCTCGCGCAGTTCGTCAATGCTCTGCGGCTCGGGCAGGTTTCGCTTCTGAGCCTCGTCGAAGATCGAGTCGAGGCCGTAGACATGGCCGCCCAGCTCGCTGGCGATCCATGCTTCCGGGTCGTCGCATTTCCAGCCGCGGCGGAACCAACCGAGCACGGTGGTGTCGGGTACCGCGACCACCCGCTTACTGAACGGCGATTCCTCTCGCCACCGAGACACGAAATACACGCGGCTGACTCTAGGCCAGCGGTCGATTCCGAGTATGCGCGCAGCAGCAACGGCCACGACCGGCCGAGAAATGGCGGGCAGCCGCCGCGCCGCCCGAGCAGGACCATGGCGGTACCCGGTCTCCGGCCCCTGGCCTGGCCCACACCGCTCATCAGTACCTGCGAGCGACCAGCGGCATGGGCGGACGTGGCCCGGGGGCGATTCAGCCGGCGAGGATTTCAATGTCTGAAGCGCCCCGGTTTCGATGGAGGCTGGTGTGCCCCGGGTGTAGTGGAGGTGGATTAGTGGATTCTTGTGCCATTTGAGTTGAAGGAGTGGCATGGGACGTCGTGGGTATCCGCCGGAGTTTCGACGCAAGGTGCTGGACCTGCTGGAGGCGGGCCGCAAGGTCGTTGACGTGGCCCGGGACCTGGAGATCAGCGAGCAGACGGTCTATCTGTGGCGGCGCCAAGACCGGATTGACCGGGGCCTGGAACCGGGGCTGACCAGTGCGGAGAAAGCTGAGCTCGCCGCGGCCAAGGCCCGCATCGCGGAGTTGGAGACTGAGCTGGCGGCGACCCAGCGAGCGATCCAGTTGGTGCGAGAGGTGGTGCCCCCAAAAGGAGGTTCCAAGCCATTGCGGTGATGGCCGGCGAGGGCATCCCCGTCGAGGCGGCGTGCCGCGTGCTGGATGTGTCGGTGTCGGGCTACTACGCCTGGCTCACCCGCCCGCCGTCACAGCGCGCGGTCCGACACGCCTGGCTGACCGACGTCATCACTGAGGTGCACCAGGCCTCGCGCAGCGTCTACGGAGCCCGGCGCATCCATGCCGAGCTGACCCTCGGCCGCGGCATCACCATTGGCCACGGCCAAGTCGAGCTGCTGATGCGCCGAGCCGGCCTGCAAGGCGTCACCGGCCGCCCCAAATGGCGGCGCGTCAAGCCAGACCAGACCGCCACCGACCTGGTCGACCGGCAGTTCAGCCGCACCGGTCCTGATCAGCTGTGGGTCACCGACATCACCGAACACCCCACCCGCGAAGGCAAGGTGTACTGCTGCGTGGTCCTGGACGCCTACTCCCGTAGGGTCGTCGGCTGGTCCATCGACTCCTCACCCAACGCCGCACTGGTCACCAACGCCCTCGGCATGGCCATCGACACGCGCAGGCCCCGGGCAGGCACCCTGATCCACTCCGATCACGGCGTCCAGTTCGGGTCCTGGGTCTTCACCCAACGGGCCAAGGACTCGGGCCTGGTTCCCTCGATGGGCAGTGTCGGTGACTGCTACGACAACGCCATGATCGAGTCGTTCTGGTCCCGGATGCAGGTCGAACTGCTGGACCGGCAGCGGTGGCGCACCCGGATCGAGCTCGCCAACGCGATCTTCGAGTACCTGGAGATCTGGCACAACCGCCAACGCCGCCACAGCGCCCTCGGAATGCTCACCCCGATACAGTTCGAAAACACACCCACCGTGGCATGAGGTCCAACAATCCCACTCCACGCAACCCGGGGCACACCACCCACTCCACGCAACCCGGGGCACACCACCACCTCCATCCGACCCGGGGCGCTTCACTGGACAAACGTCTGGAAGTCATGTTCACCCGGCTCAACTTGTGCCGGCCTTCAGGCCGGGTGAGTCACGTCATCGCCGAACTGATGGCCGCTAGGTAACTCAGAGCCAACCGACCTCCTTCGCGTGCATAATCGCCTGAAGCCGCGTCTCAACGCCCATCTGCTTATATAGCGCCTGCAACAGCCGGAACATCGCGCGCTCGGAATACCCGGCCTCATCCGCGAGTTGGCCGACCGTCCAACCTGTCGCCAGTCTCTGCAGCCAGGCCAACTGCTCTACTGAGGGAGTCGCGACGGCGGCAGAAGGCGCGGCGAGTGCGGTCGCGACGGCCGCCGGCATCACGGCCTGACCTTCGATGGTCGCGGCTACGGTCCGCTGCAGAATCACATCGGTCACATCACGTGGCAGGACGGACCGCGCTCCAATCCGTACCGCACGAGGCCCGGCCGTCACGTCGTCCAGCAGTGCGATCACCGGTATGGCCTCGGTGCTGACGCAGAGCCGTCCCAGCAGTTCCCAGTCCGGTTCCATCGCCACTGTCAGTAGCACGAGGGTTCCGGCACGCTGGCATACCCATGCCACCACATCGGCAGGAGTCTCCACCGCATGCCCGGCCTCCTTCAGGACGGTCGCGACCCCCTGCCGGAACATCGGCAACGGCTCGACAACGGCGATGCGAACGGCCACCGGATCGGCGAATCCCTTCTTCCAGTGTCTCGGCGTAGGCGTTGTGGATCCTTGCATCTAACCTGAATCGCCGATAGCTCAGGGGCGGGAGCACGCCAGATCTCGACAGAGCCATGCCATCATCGGCCGTGGACCCGCACCGCTCGGCGCTCTTAGCGTCCTCGGTAAAGGGGGGCGGTGCCCATGGTCCACGATGACGACACCGGCAAGCGCGTCGAGTTCACGATCCCCGGCACAGATCGGCGAACGCCTATCGGCAGACCGTCAAAGCTCCCGTCGCAGGAGATCCAAGACGAGATTAGGGCACTCGGCAGGCAGCGTGGCGTGGATATTGAACGCATCTTCGCGCGATTCCGCCGCATGCGCCATGACATCAGCCGGGAAACGATCAGGTACATCCTGGAACAGGATGAGGCCAGGCAAGAGCCCAGGCCCAGGCACTTGGGCTGAGCCGTTGTGCTTGCTGCGGATGTCGGCGAAGAACAGCACCAGATCAGGGCTTGCAGTATTGCTCGGCTGTTGTCCGACAACTCTCGGACTGTGCTACAGGCCGGGCTGGAGACCGAGATGAACGACCATCTGGGCTATGAGGGCGAACGCCCGGCCAAAGCCGCCCAGCAGCGACCGCAACGGCACCCTCGCCTTGGAGGCGTCCACGAATCGGGTCAGGGAGGCGTCCAGGTGCCGCGTCCGCTTCTCGGCAGCACCGCACGATTTCTCGGCAGCACCGCACGATCTGCGGCATGACAGCGAATCGCATCAACGGTCGACGCTTGGGTTGACGATCTGGGGCCGCCGTCGGTGCCCGAGCTTAACCGTTCGGGCTGGCTCCAAAGCCGTAGGCGGCGCTCGCGAACGTGATACTGGGGCAATGCAAGACTCGTGGGTACACGTTGGTCGGCTCTGGACCAACGGCGAACCGTTTCTCGCGCTCGACGCCGCACTTCGTGGGGGCTGGCACGGCTCCAGCGACGACGAGTTCGACCGGATCGTCGAACTCGGCCCGCAGGAAACCAGCATCCTCGTCGGCAGTGAGCGAGCAGCCCTCGTCGGCGGCGACGGGGTCGTCCGCGACGACAGTTGGATCGAGGTCTTCCAGGCGGCGAGCGGCACCGTCGCCATCGTGCAGGCCTCCGGTGGAGACTATTCGGAAGCGCTGGCCAGAGCGCTTGAGTACCCGACTGCACAGGACGAAGACGGAGACACGCTGAACGTGCGCAGTGGCGCGCTTGCCGTCTTCAGTGGCGCGGTCGATGGTGCCGGTCCGCATTCCGTACCCCTGCTCGCGGCCCAGCCCGGACCAGTGCCGGCCATCCACGGCCCGCCGTCTTGCGGTGTGAACCCGGGCCTCCTGTTGGCCACCGCGCACACCGCCTACAAGCTCAAGGTTCGCTGGTACACCGAACTCGACGAGGACAACTGCTTCGCCCGGTGGCTCCTCGTCCCAGTACAGGCCACAGGCTGAACAACGCTCGGAACGGATCCGCACCATCAGCGGCAAATGAGTGCGTTCGAAACACGGAGTAGCCCTGGCTGCATGGCAGACCGGCGGTGCGTGTTTGAGGAGTTCTCGCGGTCGGTGCGGCTGGGTGACGTTCGGTATCGGTTCGGTCAGGGCGGCGGGGTCATTCGGCGGCCCCGGTTCCATGCTGCCGTCACTCCAGTCTCGCCGTCAGACCAAGCCTCTACGCTCCCCGTATGACTCGGACCACGCCGCCACGGCCCGTCGACCTTGTCTCCGTTTTCCCTGAACTGTCTCGCTACGCGCGGACGGCAACACGGCTTCATCCTCGGCCCGGCTCACCGCGAGTACGGGAAAGCTCGATCGGCGGCCCCCTGTTGTGGCCGGCCGACGAGCCTTGGCCGATGTGTACGCAAAAGCACGACCCTTACGGGCTGGTCGAGCGGCTCGACCACGAACGCCGTCGTCGCGAGGTCCTCGCGGAAGCTTGGAGCCGGATTCCGCTCGGCTCGAGAGCGGACTTCACCCCGCAGCAGCGGGCGGAGTTGAACCGCCTAACCAGGGTTAATTGGTGTTGGCGGGTGTGGTGGTGGGGGTGAGGCCTGTGGTGGTCAGGCAGCCGTCGATCACGTCGGGGTGGTGCTGGATGACTTTGAGGCGGTGCTTGATCATGCCGGTGAGGTGGTCCAGGTCGGTGGCCAGGAAGTTGGCCATGGAGCGTTTCAGCAGGGACCACACGCTCTCGGCGGGGTTGAGGTCGGGGGCGTAGGCGGGCAGGTAGAACACTTTCAGCCAGTCGGCGTGGGCGTCGATGAACGCGCGCATCGCGGCGGAGTGGTGGATGCCCAGGTTGTCCCAGACCAGCACGATCTTCCCGCCGGGTAACTGCTGGTGGGCGGCCTGGAGCAGGCTCTTGTACTCGTTGAGAGTGAAGGCGGCGCGTTCGCCTTTGCGGCGGCGGTAGTGGTGCAGCCGGTAGATCAGCCGGGGCCGGTGCCCGGGCCGATAGCAGACCATCCCGGCGACCGAGACCCGCCCGCCGTGGTGGCCGCCGTGCACCCTCACCTGCGGCCGGTGCCCCCGCCGCGACCAGCAGCGTCCGCGCGGCGGCCTGAGCCCTTGACCTGTCTCGTCTTCGAAGCAGATCCAGGCGCCCAGGTCGCCCGCGGTGCTTCCACCTGCGGCCACACCTGCTCTTTCCACACCTCGACGGCCTGGTCGTCGCGCTCGATCGCACGGCGCCCCGGGACCTGCACCGACCAGCCGTTGCGGCGCAGCAGCAGCGACACCCCCGGCAGGGTGTACTCGACCCCGAACAGGCCCTTGATCAGCGCCGCGATCCGGCCCAGCGTCCAGCGCTGGTCATCGGCATACCCGTGCGCGGCCGGCCCGCGGTTCAACTCGGCCTCCAACCACGCGAACGCCGCATCGTCCAGCCGCGCCCGCCGATGCGGACCCTTGGACCGCAACGCCTCCGGCCCGCCCTGGCGCCAGGCCTGCCGCCACTTCTCCACCTGCCGCACACCGACCCGCAATTGCGCGGCGATCCACACGTTGGGCCGCCCATCTGCGAACCACTGCGCGGCCTGCATCCGCACCTGTTCCCGCCGTTCACGGCCCGCGTCGGTCATCCCGCCGCCCTGGGGGTATCTGGCCATGCCACCGGCATACGCCCACACCACCGGCCCGTCCACTCACCAAACCGCCATGACCCATTAACCCTGGTTAGATGACAACGAGCCGCCCCCACCGCCGGACGGGCCGGTGCCCTTCCTGGCCTTCGCGCAGCTGTACGCACGTGACGTCCCTGACTTGGCACCGCCGCCGCACGCCGATCTGCTGCAGGTGCTGTGGTGTCCGTGGGACCACGACTACCTGTCGTGTCCGGCGGTGATTCTGCGGTGGCGGCGGGCGGACGAGGTCACCGTCGCGCTCGATTCGCAGCCCGAACCGGAACTGATGGAGTACAACACCTATCTGCCCGAGCCATGCGTCCTGTATCCGGAGCAGATCGTCGAGTATCAGTACGCCGACTTTCTGCCCGCCGACCTGGACCGCAGGCTGAGAGAGTGGAGCCGGGAGACCGGCCACAGCTACCAGGACCTGTCGATCGCCTCGGGGATGAAGGTCGGCGGTTGGTCCTCCTGGCACCTCACCGATCCCTACCCCATGATCTGTGAGTGCGGCGCCGACCTTGAACTATTGCTGTGCATCGACGGTTCCGAATGGGACGGCAAGCGCACCTGGCAACCGGTTGAGGACATCGAGATCGAAGCGGCCGAGCAGTTCCACCGCTATCCGCATCTCAACAGTCCGACCAACATCACGATCGGCCGGGGTTACGGCCTGTGGATCTTCACCTGCCCCGTTTCCCACGACCACCCGCACCAGATGAGCATGCAATGAACGCACCGCCTCGGCCGCACTGATCGCGGTAGTAGAGGACGCCAGTACCGGTGCAACGGCGACGAGATCCCAGACCCCATGAACTCTTATATGCCGTGCTCGATCAGTAGGTCGAAGGCGGCTCGGGGCGCCGTTGTATCAGCGTCCTGCCCTGCCGCTGTTGTTGAGAGTGGTTCCGGGTGGGTCGGTCAGTACGTACAGTCCCCGGCCGGTCCGGCGGAGCGGTGTTCCTCCTGCGCTGGGTGGTCCTCCGGGCGCATTACTGATCATGCCCTGGAAAGTGGGGTCGAGGCTTGGCCGGTCGTGATCACGACGCGATCGGCGGCAGATGAGGATGTTTCGTTGGGTTCGAGGCCGGCAGCCTCGGTAGGGGAAGCGCGTGAACGCCAGGCTTCCGATCAGTTCCGCGGGCCTGTTCCTGCGCGGTCGGTGGCGCGGTGGTGGTAAATAGCACGCATGGCAGTACTGCCGGATACTACGGCCACGTCTCGCAAACGAGGTCCCGCGTAGATCGAGACGACGGCCTCGGAGCGCGGACACTGCGCCCCGGCGGCGGCCGACGTGACGTCTGCGCCGGCCATCAGCTGTCCCGCCGCGGTCCGTGCAGCGGCATCAAGGCGGGCGGCTCGCCCGCCTTGCCGCCCAGGGCGGCGAGGCCCGCCGCTGCTACCGAGAACGCCCGCTGCCGCTCCTCGAACTCGAGCGCGGCATCGGCGATTGCACCTCCGGCGCACGGCCGGCGAACGCCCCAAGCGCTGCGGCGACCGCAGCTGCCTCGATGTCGTTCTCATCATCCCTCCTCGTCGGAGGTCGATGCGTCGTCAGGACGGTCAGCTGTTCGAGCGCGCACCAGCCGTACGCCGGTCGCGAGCAGCCACACGAGCCAGGCGGCGTAGCCGGGCATCCCCACGAAGAGGAGCCGTGAGCCGTCCGCGATCGCGAGGTTGGCCGCCCCGGCGGCGAGCAGCAGGCCACCCCCGGCCACTGCGAGCAGACGCTGCCACGGCGGCGTCAGCCGGCTCGCATGCGCCGCCAGCGCAGCGCCGATGAATGTGGTGCCGAGCGCCGGCAGCGCCAACGCGAAGGCTGCTGCATGCAATTGCCAGGCGAGCTCGAACTCCGGGCTCGGCTCGGCGAGCTCGCCGGCGGACAGCACGACACCGTTCCACAGGACGGCGTAGAGCGCGAAGACTGCCGAGAGGGTCGCGCCTGCGGCCACCGCGAGGCGCGACCAGTCCGCGCCCGCACGCCCGCGGCGCTCGACGAGCCCGTGGAGACCGGTCAGGAACCCGAGCAGCAGTGGCAGGTTCAGCGCCTCCAGGCCGACCGCGATCGCGACCGCGACCCGGTGCTCGGTGTGGAAGGCGAGCACCTCCTTGATCGGGGCCCCGTAGTCCGGCGCTCCGGCCCAGACCACCACCGCGTTCTGGATCGCCACCGACGCTGCCAACGCGACCGCCGTCGCGCCCACGACCCGCTCTCGGAGCGCTCGGGTCGGGGTGGGCCCCGTCGTTGGCGCTGCCGCGCTCACGGGCACGTGCAGGGATTCCAGCGCGGTGGCGGGGTTATGCGGTGATCTCATCTCTCACTCCTTCGTTGCGGTCGGCTGATCGGTGTAACACCACGTCATTCGTTGGCGCAGGAATGGTCGGAATTGGTTTCGGAGTCTTCTTCGGCTGTCCGTTCCAGTGATGTGGAACAGATTGCTGGAGCGGCCGGATACGCCGCTACGAGCCCAGGTCGGTGGTGGTGGGCCCAAGGTCTACACCGCGGAATCGACTTTGGTCGGATGCCGTGGGGCCCGACCCGGCCGTACCCTTCGATCATGATGGTCCCGGCGGACCCGCAGGATCGGAGTCCGCAACCGGCGGGCGCGACCAGCGATGCCGACCACAATCCGGTACGCCCCGCCGAGCGCACGATCCGCGGCCGGGTGGCCGACGCCACGTGTTTCCTGCTGGCCGTCGGCCTCACGATGCTCGCCCTGGCCGACGGCCTCGCGCAACACATCGCACCGGTCCCGCTCACCGTCGACCTCGTCCTCGGCGGCCTGTGCAGTCTGGGGGTGTGGCTGCGCCGACGCCGGCCGGTCGGCTTGGCCGTGGTCGTGGGTCTGGTCAGCGTCTATTCGACGTCGGCGGCGGGCGCGGCGCTCGTCGCGCTGTTCACCGTCGCGGTGCACCGGCGTTTCGCGGTGGTCGCCCCGATCGTGGCCGGGTACGCGCTCGTACCGTTCCTGACGCTGCTGGTCCGGCCCGACGTCCCAGCCGGGTCCCCGTCGGAGATCGTGCTGGGCGTCGTCCTCGCGGCCGCGGTGCTCGCCTGGGGCATGTTCGTACGGGCCCGGCGCCAGTCGCTGCGGGAGCGGGCCGGTCGGGTCGAGGCCGAACAGGAACTGCGCCTCGCCGAAGCCCGCCAGAGCGAACGCAACCGGATCGCCCGTGAGATGCACGACGTGCTCGCCCACCGCCTGTCCCTGCTGAGCCTGCACGCCGGGGCGCTGGAGCTACGCCCCGACGCCGCGCCCGAGGAGATCGCCCGTGCCGCCGGGGTGGTCCGCGACAGCGCCTACCAGGCGCTGGAGGACCTTCGGGAGGTGATCGGCGTCCTCCGCACCGGTGTCGACCGGTCCGACGAGACGCCGGAACGGCCGCAGCCCACCCTGGCCGACCTCCCTGACCTCGTCGACCAATCGCGGCGCGCCGGGATGCGGGTACGGCTCGACTGGCGGACCGACGCGCTTCCCGCCGTACCGGCCGGTGTGGGACGCAGCGCGTACCGGATCGTGCAGGAAGGGCTGACCAACGCCCGCAAGCACGCCCCCGACGGCGAGGTGGCCGTCACCGTCCGGGCAGCCCCAGGCGACGGCCTAACCGTCGAGATCCGCAACCCGTACCCGGCCGAAACCAGCCCTGCCGGCATCCCCGGCGCCGGCATCGGCCTCATCGGGCTCACCGAACGGGCCGCCCTCGCCGGCGGACGCCTCGAACACGGCCCCACCCCCGCCGGTGACTTCCGGCTCAGGGCCTGGCTACCGTGGCCTACCCCCTGATCGCGGTCGGAACCGGCCTCCGTCCCAGGTGAGCACAGACAAGGAGCCCAACGTGAACGCACCGCTGCGGGTCCTCATCGTCGACGACGACCCGCTCGTGCGGGCCGGCCTCACCATGGTCATCGGCGGCTCGCCGGACATCGCCGTGGTGGGCGAGGCCGGCGACGGAAGCGAAGTAGCCGCCGCCGTCGACGCATACGCCCCGGACGTGGTGCTGATGGACATCCGCATGCCCACCCTCGACGGCCTCGCCGCCACCGAACGACTCCGCGCCCGACCCGACCCACCCGAGGTCATCGTCCTGACCACCTTCGACGCCGACGAATACGTCCTGCGCGCCCTGCGCGCCGGGGCCAGCGGCTTCCTGCTCAAACACACGCCACCCGCCGAGATCCTGCGCGCCATCGCGCGGGTTGCGGCCGGCGAACCCATCCTGTCGCCGACCGTCACCCGACGGCTCATCGCCCACCTCAGCGACACCGGCGCCGCCGCCCGGCAACAGCACGCCACCACCGCGCTGCATCAGCTCAGCGAACGCGAACGCGAGGTCGCCATCGCCGTCGGGCAGGGCAAGTCCAACGCCGAGATCGCGGGCGAGCTGTTCATGAGCGTGGCCACCGTGAAAGCCCACATTTCCCGCATATTCACCAAACTCGATCTCAACAACCGTACCCAGGTCGCTCTGCTCGCCCATGACGCCGACCTCACCGGCTGACACCGGAAGCCTTCTGCCCCCTCACCGCCAGACAGTTCAGGCGGGAGCCATCGACCACTTGCTATTGCCCAACTTCCGCACATCGGCATGAGGGGGCGTTTGGCCCATGGGAAGAGTCGGCTGATGCAGGAGGTGGTCGATCGTGCTGCGGGACGTGGCCTCGATCGCGGCAGGTAGCGGATGACCCATTTCTGATCATCCGCTTTGTGCTGTCCCGGTTGTTTGTGGCAGGAGGTCGCGGCGAGGCTTCGCACGTCGGCGTGCAGGGGGCCGGCGGCTGGCCGAGGGCGAGCGTGTGTTGGTAGATGGTGATGCCGGTGAGCCGGACGCGGTGGCCGTTCGGGAGATAGGGGCGGTGCAGTAGGCGAGCATCTGGTACAGGGCGGAGTCGGGGAAGCCCTCGGGGTTTTCGGCCTTGTACTTGGCGTCGGGCCACGGCGTGCGGGGTGCCGTCAACGGTGTAGTGGACGAGTGGGGCACGATCGGGATCGCGTGGTTCTCGTCTAGGTGGTCGGGGGCTTGGAGTACGCAGTGGCTGGTGCTCGCGCTGAGTGCCTCGCGTAGGGCGAGCGTGACGACGTCCTCGAAGACGCGTGCCAACTTGAGTAGGAAGCCGCTGACAGTGGTGCCTGCGGTGCTCGGCGGAGGCGCCGCAGACGTCGATACCGGACGTTCAGCCGCGTGGGCCGTCACGCTGGCGGGGGTGGGGGTGCCGGGTTGTCAGTGGGTGTTGGCGGGGGATCGGACGGCTGTGCGCAGGGCCGTGTGGGTCAGGAGGAGGACGGGGCCATCCGGGTCCTTGCTGTCTCGTACTGCCACCACCGCATTGGTCACGTCCGCTAGTTCGACGCAGTTGCCTCCGCTTGAGGTGCTGCGGCTGCTCCGGCGCCAAGTAACGTTGCTCAGGTCCATTTTTCTATTGCCTTCCTAATGACCTCTCGCGACGCATCTTCCGTGAGTGCTCGTGCACGAAGCTCGATCAGAGTTCGTGCCAGAGTGGCCAGGTCCGTCGGGTTGTCCGTTGCGATGCCGCGGATGGCCGTCTCGACGTAGGCAACCTCGCTGCGGTCCTCCATCGTTGCAATCATGAAGTCACCCGAGTTGCCGGTGTGCTCACCGCTTGCCAAGACTACTTGGATCGTGATGTTCGGCAACATGCCTATGGTGAGCAGGTGCTCCAACTGTTCGCTCATCGTCTCGGCGGAACCGACTTGCCGGTACAGGGCATGCTCGTCGAGGAGCAGCACAAAGAGCGTGGGAGGAGTTCCATCGTCCCTGGTGAGGATGGATTGACGTCGCAGGCGGAGGTCTATCGCCTCCTGGTTGCCCTTCAGCAGGACCGACATGTTATCCGGAGTTTGTAGCAGTCCAGGGATCACTCCGTGCTCCCAGCAGACCAGCATCACCGCATCACCCTCTATCTGCGGCCAGTCGAACCAGACCGGTACAGGGTGACCGTCCTTTCAGGTCCTCCCACAGAGCGATCAGCGCTCCGCCTGCCTCCAGGTGGTCGTCGATGATCTCCACAAAGGGCCGCGTGGCGTGCTTCTTCCCCGCCTCGATGCGGCTCACCTGGGCGGGGCTGACCTTTGTGAGATGGGCGATCGTCTCCTGTTTGATGCCCTTGGCCTCCCGTAGCCGGCGCATCTGCCGACCGAAGGCGATGAGCGCAGCCGACTCCCTGGGGCGCTGCCGTCGTACCGGCGCCATGATCCTTTTCTCCTCTCGGCAACTTGCCGCTTGTTTGTGCTGCTTACCGCTCGACGCCACTTGAGTGCGGCAAGTCAAACGGTAGCCCGGATAGTGGCTCACTGTGTGTCGTTCAACACACACAGTGAGGAGAGGTCTTGGGTCATGCGGCGTACGCGAGCGAGATGGCAGCGAAGCAGGATCTACAGGTCGTCGCGGAGGTCCGGGAGTTCGTACGTCTGTTCACCGGTCAGTACGGCATGGATGACTTCGTTCCGTGCCTGGTGGCGAGCGAGCTGGTCACCAACGCGCTCCGCTGTGCGTCCGAGAAGGACGGCGACGTGACGCTGCGGCTGGACCGCACCGAGGACGGCGCGTTGTGGATGGAAGTCCAAGACGCGACCAACGACCTGCCGCGCATGCTGGAGACGGACGCGGTCAGCGAGACGGGCCGGGGGGCTGTTCATCGTCGATCAGTACGCCCGCTGCTGGGGCATCCGCGCTCTTGCTGAGGACGCTGGCAAGGTCGTCTTCGCCGTCATTGACGCGACATGAACTGGCACGGCATGGCGGCCGAGGCGTCGGCGAGGTTAAGCGTCGTCCCCGAGGCGCCGAACCTCGCTGCCGACGGCGCTCGACCCGGCGACCCCCGGCTCAGGCTGCGACCGGCCCGAATTGGCGATCGTTCGACTTCTGAGTGCCTACGGGCAGGAGTCTCGAGGAGTGCGTGACCCTCGACCGGTGGACTCGTCGAGCGGCATCGGCTGGTGCCGTGCGAGGTGCCCGCAGGTTCCATGCCGAGGTAACTCCCGACCTGTCTGATGCTGGCAGAAAGGCGTCCTACATGGTCCCTATTCAGGTTGACCAGGCGAGCACCTCGTATGGACGGACTAGAGCTTCACAACGACGGGGTCGCTGAGCGGCTCACTTTGGAGCTGGAAGGGCAGCCTTGTCTGAGCCCGCGGCTGGGAGCCCAGGAACAACGTGACGCTTCTCCTGCCGATGCCTTCGATGCGTCGGCGTCGATATCGAAGTTGCGGCGCCGGCGTAGAACGCCGCTGGGATCGCACGCTGACTCGTGGTTGTGCGACATGCCAGCGGGGGACGGGCAGTCCGAGCTGCGCCGGAGCCACGGGAGTCGCCGAGTTGCGGAGGGGTGAGACGTAGCCTGCCGGGGTGTGTCATCTGGTGCCGGTTGGTCTTGATGACAAACGATCAAGGGCCTGATCGGAGTATGTTCCGATCAGGCCCTTGACCTGCGTATTCGTTGGTGGAGCTGAGGGGATTTGAACCCCTGACCCCCTCGATGCGAACGGGATGAATCAAGTTTTACAGAGTCGGACGTTCAACAACTTCAGGGTAAAGTTGCAGGTGAGAGCGGCCCTTGATGCCGCCCCGTGTCACCGGGTTTCAAGATCGACCACACCGTCCTTGATGACATCTCGATGACACGGGCGATCACTGCTTCCTGGAGGTTCCCATGGGTTTCGCGCGGCCACGCACGGCCAAGGACGGCCGAGTCCGCTACATCGCCCTCTATCGAGACCAGCGCAACAAGGTCAGATCCGCCGGTACCTACTCGTCCGAGCGCCAAGCAGACAAAGCTTGGCAAAAGGCCGAGGCGAAACTCGCGTTAGATCGCCTGCCCGACGCCACCAAGGGCCGCCAGCGATTCCGCCGCTACGTCGAGGACGTCTGGTTCCCCAACCATGTCGTCGAACTACGGACGAGAGAGAACTACGACTACGAGATCCACCGCCACATCATGCCCTGGTTCGCCAGCATGCGAATGATCGACATCCTGCCCGTGGACGTCCGCGAATGGGTCACGCACCTGCAGAACGAGGGGGTCAACCCACCGACCATCCGCTACTGCATGACGGTTCTCAGCGCCATCTTCACGACAGCGCTCAACGACCTCGTCATCGTCCTCCACCCCTGCAAGGGCGTGAAAACACCGCCCGTCCCCAAGAAGAAGCGCACCATCATCACGCCCGAGCAGTTCGACGCTCTCTACGAGTCACTGACCGACACGCGCATGAAATTGCTCGTGGAACTGAAGGTCGAAACCGGCCTCCGTTGGGGTGAACTCACCGAACTGAGGCCGAAGGACATCGACTTCGCGACGCGGACCCTCACCGTCAGCCGGGTCATCATCGAACTCAACCCGAGGCACCATCCGGAAGGCGGCCGCTTCCTAGTGAAGGATTACCCGAAGGACAGGGAGCACCGCAGCGTCCGCCTCAGCAGGCAGATCGTCTGCAAGGTCCAGGCGTACATCAGCGAAGAGGGCATCCAGGAGAACGACCTCCTCTTCTTCCTGCGCCAGGACGAACTTCCGCGGCCACGACGACTACGCGTCCTCCTCGACCCCGAAACCCTCGGTTTCATCGAGCCCGACTGCCGTTACAGACACGGGACGCTGAGCGGGTACTCCGCGGGCAAGTGCCGCTGCCAACACTGCAAGGACATCTACGCTGACTACCGCGCCCGTCGACGCGAAGCCGGCAAGGACTCCCCAAGACGCCGTCGAACAATCAACACCGACGGCCACATCCCCCGGACTTGGTTCCGTGACCACGTCTGGAAGCCAGCGATCAAAGCGGCCGACCTCCGCATCCATCTCCGCCCTCACGACCTTCGGCACGCCCACGCGTCCTGGCTCCTGGCCGGTGGAGCCGACCTCCAGGCTGTGAAGGAACGCCTCGGCCACGCCAGCATCACGACTACCGAGAAGTACCTGCACACCCTCCCCGACGAGGACGACACAGCCCTGGACGCCTTCGACAAGATCCGTAACCGCTCGAAACCCACTTCGATCCGAGCTGTCTGAATCCAACCAACGAGGCTTCCTGGGGATATCAACTTCCCAGGAAGCCTCACGTCTTCGTGGCCAAGCTTCAGATGGCACGGTCCCTCACCATCAACACAGAAGGTCCGGCTCTCCATCGGAGAACCGGACCTTCGTGCGAATGGTTGGCGGTTCGTCAGTTCGGCTCGATACCGAGGAGCCTGCGGAGGTCAGCCGTGACGACGCGATAGCTCGTGCCGATGCGGATCACCTTGCAGGGGAACTGCCCTCGGCGGGCAAGTTCGTAGGCACGCGTGCGCCCTAGCCGGATGGCGCGGGCTGCGGTCTCGACGCTGACGGTGGTGGGGAGGGCGAGCAGCTCATCGTGGCTCATCTGCTTCACGCTCCGGCCCCTCTCCGAGAGTTGCCGAACCATCTCGTGCGTAGCCGTCCGTTCTCGGGACCTCTCGCTCGTGGCTCGGCTCGTCGGAGCGGAGCCGCGGGTGCTGGCTCGGCGACTTGGGCGGGGGACGGCGTTGCCCCGGCCGCGCGCGGCAGGCTCTTGCCGTGAACGTGGTTGATCGTGCTCCTGGCCTGGTCGACCGCCTCGCTGCATCCGGCACCCAAGTGGCGGGCGTGAAGAACGGCGCGGCTGAACGTTTCGAGAGTCTCATCGAGGCTCACACCGTGGTCATGGACGAGCTGTCCGTCCAAGTGCTGGCGCACGAGGAAGCGCTCGAGTTGAAGGAAGAGTTGATCGAGGCCGGAGACGGCCGTGTGCACGGCGTCCAACACTCCGTAGACGGTTGCCGGCTCGGCAAGGCCGCCCGGTTGGCCGACGGCCCGCTTCAGTGAGCGGGCGGCGCTTTCGAGGTCGTGGGCGAACTGTTCGGTCTCATGGTCGGTCTGGGTGTGGTCGTGAGCCATAAGTGCACTCCTTGGGCTGCAGGCCCTCTGCGGGAGGGCCAGAGTTGATCGTGGACATGACCGTCCTTCCTGTTGAGGAGCAGCAGGCAGATAGCTCTGCCGCTCCATGACGTTGTTTACGCTCCGTAATTGTGCCCGTGCCTTGATCATGACTCCACGACTCCAGAGGCCTCGGCGAGTCACGCCCTGCACGGTCAGCGCTTGGACGCTCCCCTGCGAAACTGTGGTCCCTGGTTTGGACGGACAGAAGGTGCGGCTGTCGCGACCAACCCCTCGCCCAGGGGTACTGGGAAGGACTCGGCCGCAAGCCGAGCCATTTCCCTTCCCTCCTCAAGCGTCTCCGAGACGCTTGGCGGCATCGGTACGGTCGGCCCAGCCGCCATCCGCCGAATGGCGTGCAGCCGCCCGGCGGCCCGGCGTGCGGCATCAGCCTGGGCGAGGCGCTGCTGGGCAAGACGATGCTCGGCCGCCGATTCGATGAGGTCGGCGATGTTCGCTATGAGGAACAGCAGATCGACGGTGAGGTCCCTTTTCTGCTCGCGTCGGTCTCCCCAGCCGACGTTGGTGACCGCGAGCATCCGCGCTACTGCTCGTAGGACGCTTCCGTACGGTGTGACTGGTGGCGGGCGGCCGTACGGTTCCCGGGCGGCGCGGTCGTAGGCGTCGGCGGCCTCGGCCAGTTCACGGTTGCCGGTGATGTCCGCCGTGACGTGCAGAACGTCGGCGGCCGCCGCCGCGAGGTCAGCGCGGACACCCGGATCACGGAGCGTTCGCATCTGCCAGGCCGCTGTCCCGGCCGCTCGGGTGGCCTCCCGGTAGGCCGCAGCTCGCACGTCGTGGTCGGCGGACCAACCCGGCATCCACCTGCGCGACCGGGCCGGCGGCCGCCGGGCCTCGCTGTCCGTCCACCGGTGGCGCAGCTTGGGCAAGGTCAGGTCGGCGGCGAGCTTGCCACCGGAGAAGAAGACCGGTTCACCCGCCGAGTTGGTGTACTCGGGCACCGCGACGGCGTACCCGGTGACCTCCCCGGGCGTCCGGACGCTGAATCTCAGCCGCACCGCCAGTCCGCGCTCGCGCAGGCCGGCGAAGAACGCCTCCTCGCTGCCGGATGCTGCAGCGGCTGCGGCCACGTGCCGACGCAGCACGACACGGGGCGGTTCCTGCAGCCCGGCGCGCTGAGCCCGTTCCAGCTCAGCCCGCGAAGGACGCGGTGCCGCCGTCCGGTCCGCGGGCGCGGTCCGGCACAGCCCGTACCGTTGCTCGACGACCTGGCACGCGGTGCGGGCCTTGAGGTAGTCGCGGGTGATGTTCGGTCGGTGCCCGTCCTCGCGCGTGAGTGTGGCCACGACATGGATGTGATCGTCGGCATGGCGCACGGCGATCCATCGGCATGCCTCGACGTCACCGCGTGGTGCGATGCCGGTCTGGTGCATCAGCTCCTCGGCGACGTCGGCCCACTCCTCATCGGTCAGGAGACGATCGGTCGGGGCGGTCCGCAGCGAGCATTGCCAGACCGGCTCGGCGGGCCGGCTGCGCCTCATCGTTTCCAGCGGAGAGCGCAGCACCTCGGCCAGCGGCCGGAGACGGCGCTTCCCGTCCGCGCGCCTGGCTGGTTCCAGGGCGGCCGGGTGCCGGTACCCGACAACGATGTGAGGATCGGTGTGCTCGTTGCGGTTGCCCGGCCCGAAAAGATAGCGCAGCAGGTTGCCGACATCGGCGCCGCGCGTGACCTTCGCGATCACGGCAGCCGTCGACCGAGTTCCACGATGACGGCCTCGGTCCGCCGCACCACCTGGAAGCAATACTCCGCCAACCACGTCACCGATTCCGGAACCTGGCCGCGGGCGTTGGCATGGCGCACAAGCTGGTTGAGGTTGACCCCAACTGCGTTGACCTGACGGCTGGCATTCCGCAACTCCGCATGCATCGCCACGAGTGCCCCGTCCAGGGGCCGCTGCTCCCGGATCGCGGTGCGCACCATCCTTATGACGAACGCGCTACAAGCGAGCCCCGCTCGCGTCGCCGCCTTATGGATCTCCTTGTACTCCGCATCGCTGACGCGGATTCTCAGTTCCCGCTCCCGCCGTCGTCCACCGCCGAGTTTGGCTCGACGCTCCAGCGGCCCCGACCCGTCGCCGCCTCGCTTGGCTGTCGGCATATACCTCCGCCCCTGGCTTTTGAGGGACCGCGCTCGGTCCCCTGCCTGGCCAGTGTGATCTTCCGAGCGGAAGTTATCCACAACAGGTAGCGCTCTACCAGCTATCTTGCATCCCGTGTTGGACCGGTTGGGAATTCGGTCTAGCTGGCGCGCTAATTCCAAACGCGATTCACGAATGACGTGCAGTGCCGAGAACTATCAAAACGTCCACGTTCCAGGAGAGGCTCCCGTGGTACTCTACGCGCAGCAACAACGAGAACCGCCGCAATCGTCACCTGTGCCGGAATTTCCTCCAGCAGGCCAAGTCATCGCTCGCCACTCTCTTCACAGAGGTGATGACGGGTCTCGTACTTCCGGCGCGCGAGAGTCATGAAGCTGGCAGCTCTGCCCACACCACTTTGCCACCGCCCTGGGTCGGGTACCAGCCCCACTTGTCACAGTAGGCGCGGACGACGAACAGCCCGCGTCCACCCTCGGATTCGAAGTCGGGCAGTTGCTCGACCGGCGGTTCGTCGCTGCTGTCCCACACCTCGACAAGCAGCATGGCCGGCCCGTAGGAGAGCTGCAGCCGTACCCTCGCGAGTTGTGAAAGTTCAGTGAAGCGGAGGGTGAGCGGGGCCTTGGCGTATGCCTCTTGCTGGCGCACGTCGAGCGTGCCGGTCGCCCTCACCGCGTTACTGATGAACTCGGTGATCACAAGCTTTGCGTCACCGAGCGGGACGCAGGCGTCCCATCGCTTCAAGACCTCCTCGGCATGGCGACGCGCCCAGTACGCAGCGTTGGGAAGCGCAATCAGTGTCAGCCCACTCTGATGCGTCCAAGTGTTCACTATGCCGCTCCCATATGACCAGATCGATTAGAAGCAGGGTCGGTGCCGAAGCCCGGGTTCACGCAGACGTCGCAATGGGGGAAACAACATCTGCCGACGGCACCGACCCTGCGCTTGAGGCACGGCTGGCAGGCTCCCCTCCAGTTCGCCTGCCAGCCGTGCGCATTGCACCCTCCGCGCGAGGTTGACCTTGCGGTGTGTGACTAGCTTCCGATCTGGAGCGCTGGCAAGCTACGCGAGTTCGGCATACCGTTTATGCGCTTAAGGTATAACGAAGAGGAAGTTACCAGCAGGCGACAAGCACCGACCGAAAACGATCAACAGGAAGTCACCGTCGGCTATGAAATCCGGGGATAATGCCCGCATTTGCCACAGTTGTGGCGCACGCCTGGCACGCAGCAACCCGGACGCGAAATGTGCCCCCTGCCAGGCCAAGGCGCGTGACCGCTTCATCGAGCCACCGACCGTGCCCGCTGCCTTCTGGAGCGCCGAACCGCTTCGAGCAGCCCTGAGCGACTGGCACGTGGGGCGGCTCATCCGGGCATACCGGCACCACCCTCACCATGGCCCCCGCGCACTGCCCCAGGACGTTGTCGCGCGCTGGCTCAACATCACCCAGACCCAACTCAGCCGCATCGAGAGCGGCCCGCCGGTGACCGACCTCGACCGCCTCATCCCCTGGGCCCGTACCCTCGGCGTCCCACCAAGCCTGCTGTGGTTCAAGCTCCCAGAGGAGCCGCGGCCGCCTGCCGCAGCCCACCGCCCGCAGTCACTCGTCGCTCCATCGCTACCTGCAGCCCTTCAGTACGCCGCGCTCAACCCGCTCGGCAGCGCAGAGCCGCCCAGCGACGATCCGGACATGACAACGCTGTATGCCTTCCGCGCGGCAGACCGGCAGGTCGGCGGCGGCCACCTCTACCCCACGGTCACCAGCTACCTGCAATCCACACTCGCACCCCGCCTGTTCGGCAGCCAGACCAGCCGCGCACCCACCAGCATTTTCACCGCAGCGGGCGGCTTCACCGAGATGGCCGGCTGGATGGCTCACGACGCCGGCCACGACCAGATCGCCCGCCGGCACTTCCGCCGTTCGCTCGACCTGGCCCAGATGGGTGGAGACCCGCAACTCACCGCCCACGTCTACGCCAGCATGAGCCACCTGTCCCTCCACCAAGACGAGCCCGGCCAGGCCATAGCCCTGGCCCGCCAAGGACACGCCGCACTCGATGACAACCCGCCAGCGCCGGTACTCTCCGCACGGCTCTACGCGATGGAAGCACGCGGCCTGGCCGCGCTGGCCGATCAAACCGCCTGCGCAGGCGCGCTGAAGAAGGCCGAAAAAGCGCTCGAACGCTGCTGCGACGAGAGGCCGTCACCGTGGGTCAGCCCCTTTGACGCAGGCTCGCTGGCGAGCGAAGCCGCCCGCTGCATGCGCCAACTCGGCGAACTGACCGAAGCCGAGCGCCAAGCCCGACGCATCATCGAGCTTCGTGCCGACAGCCACACCCGCAGTCGAGTCTTCGCCAAGCTGCTCTTGGTGACCGTGCTCATCGCACAAAGAAGACCAGACGAGGCCTGCTCTCAAGCACGCGAGATACTCGACCTCATCCAGGGACTGAGTTCACACCTCGTGACGCAACAACTCGACGAGCTGCATGCCCTGCTCGGGCCGTACCGGAGGAACACCACAGTCGCTGAGTTCCTGCCCCGCCTAGAAGGTACCCTCCGGAGCCGACGCGATCTCTACAGTTGGCTCAGTAGCAACGCCACCCGAGCAGGTTAGGCCGAGGAGAATCGATGCCTCCACAAGAACCGCTCTACGAGCGTGACCCCGAGGCATGGCACGCTCACCTTGCCGAAGGCAACGCCACCCAGCCCCGCAAACGCGTCGGCGCCGACGCCCTCATCCGCGACCCGGCCGGTCGGATACTCCTCGTCGACCCAAAATACAAGCCGGACTGGGACCTGCCCGGCGGCATGAGTGAGGCCAACGAGCCACCAACCGAGACCGTCCGTCGCGAGCTAAAGGAAGAACTCAACCTCGACCTACGTCCTGGACAGCTCCTATGCATCGACTGGGTACCCCCGCACGGTCCGTGGGACGACTCGATAATGTTCATCTTCGACGGCGGCATCCTGGATGGGAGCCAGATCGCGAACCTCAGCCTGAACGACGACGAACTAAAAGCCTTCATATTCTGCACCAAGAACGAAGCCGCCAAACGCCTCCGCCCATACGTCTGGCGCCGCACACACGCAGCCCTGAGTGGCCTGCAAGAGGGCAAGACCCTCTACTTGCAAGAGGGACACACTGACAAGCCGGTCGAGGCACCTTGAGGTTTCCTGAGATTCCTGGCTTCACCCAAACTTACAGCCGCTTCCGGATACTCTGCTCACATGCGTCCGTAGGACGGTGAGCGAGTTTGGCTCGAGCATGATGGCGTAATAGAGCTCAAAGCCGCGCCGAGATCGACGTCTTCTTCCACGGCGACGCCCTGGACAGTGCTCCGATGCCCCAGCAACTCGAACTGCCGCGAGGATAACATTTGACCCAGCAGCAACATATGGCTGGCGGCCCCGCGTGCAGGGGAAGAAGAAGAGCTCGCTGGCGCCGATGTGCACCCATATCATCCGGCAATCGCGATATCCACGGTCTTAACCGCCGAAGCTGCGCGCATATTTATCCCACACGGATTCAGGGACGTTGATATGCAGACGAGACCGCTCGCGCTTCGTGTGAGTGGTTCTGGCGGTGCCAATATCAAAGAGGATAGTTTGCAAAACTATGACGCCATAGTCAAGGCGGTATTGACAAAGCCACTAAAGGGTCAACCTCACCCTCATTGTTAGCGGCGCGCTATCGATGCAACTCGAACTACATATGGCGAATCCCCCGTCCCCAATCTAGGTGGGGAAGTTAATGTCTTCAAATGCCTCAGCGTGAATCACGAGACATAGGCGAGAGAGCTCGGCCGGCCGAGCTTAGCCGAACTCTCCTGGTGGGCGACGAACGTCCGGATGTGCATGATTGTCACCGTGCTTGGTATTCTGCGACAGATCCACGTGACGTACGTTGAGAGACAGGTTCAAACTGCATAGCGGCGCTTTGAACGACTATCCGGAGCAACGATTGGTTGCGCTGAGCTTCCGTCGCCGTCCGTCGACGCTCCCAACTGGCACGACTGCAGCTTCGACTTCGTCCTGTGGCAGCACGGATAGTCGTGATTAACGAAAAACTCTCTGGCTAGTCTCTATCGAGAATGCGTCCAACGATTTCTTCCTTCAGCTCGTTAGAGGCGCCAGGAAAAGCAGTCGTAACTAGTTTCTTAATATGCTCAGCTTCTCGTCTGCGTGCCCGCTTATCGGAAGAAATCGGACGGTCTGACAGGGAACCCTCGATCCAGTCAATCATGTTATCGGGTGAGATAAAGTCAGGGCTTGAAAATCTTCTCACACAAAAATTAATCTCATCGAATAGATCTGGATTCTTCACGGCATAGCGCCAATCATGGACCAGGTGATTGCGACTGCGTGCGAGCCGTTCCAGTCGGAAGAGATCATCCTCAGAGATTGCCCCATGGCTGCGGAGCTCTGCAGCCTGTATGGTGACGTCTCGCGTCCAAACATTGACCGAGAAGGAGTCTGCCACTACCTCAAGGGCGCCTTCGAGGGCAAGCCATGCGAGCGCAACGGCTGCGGCCTCATCTACTTCGCGAATACGTGCCGCGTGGTTCACCAAGCGCACTGGCTCTTCAGGGTCGACGCCTTCGGGAAGCCTTCCAATCCAAAGCAAGTCGACCCTATAGCCGTCAGGAAGACGAGTCTTTTCATTGTCGACAGCGAGCGTTTCAAGGTCCTTGGCATTGCCAAAAGACTTGACCAGAATGGCCACTACTTGGTCCTCGCGACGTGCAATTAGGTCAGGCTCGAGATCGCGCACCTGGACAGGCAAATCATGCTTCTTGGAAAAATCGTCCGAAGAAGTTACCGTGTAGCCGTCCTCGATGTACTGGCTAACAATTGAATTGATTCTATTTTCCCAGTACCGAGACCGGGAGGTCGCACTCATGGCAACTCCTTATGGTCTGGTGGGGAATCAAGCTTTATGTGCACGAATGGGATGCCTTGAGTGAATCCCTTGGCGAGCTGCGGAGTGATCCCCCGGACGATGTATGCGCCGTTGAGATCGCGGAGGCTTCCTTGAACGTCGGTTAGGTGCTTGTCGTCGTCGTACACCACGCCAACAAGAGCATCTTGAATCGGCTTCAGCATGTTGTCGACGTCGAGCGGAGCGCCCAGGTGGAAGCAGGTTACTCTCAGTGACAACGGTTCGGCCAGTGGCGGGATGCCCGCCGGCCACGCGGTCCGTGCCGCAGCCGTGACCGCCGCTTTCCACTGTCTACGCCGTGCCGAACTGCCCTGGACGGAGGCAGGAGTGCCCGGAACCACTACGTCCCACGGCAGCTCCAACATAGTGAGAGTCTACCTGGTCCGAGCCGGTCTGACCGGGCGCCTTTGGGCGAAGCGAGCCGGAGTCGGCGCATCCGGGGGCGAAGAAGGCGCTGGCGGAGATCTGGAACGCCGAGGACAAGGACCACCCACTTGCCGCGGTGAAGGCATTCGAGGCGGCCTACGGCGCCAAGTCCGGCGAGGCCGTCGCCGGGCTGGTCGACGACCTGCTGTCGTTCTATGACTTCCCAGCCGAGCACTGGATCCACCTGCGCACGACCAACCCGATCGAGATCACCCTCGCCACGGTCCGCCACCGCACCAAGGTCACCAAGGGACCTGGTTCACGGGCCGGCGGCTGGCCATGGCGTTCAAGCTCATCGAGTCCGGCCAGACCCCCGGCGGGCGGTCAACGCACCCCACCTCGTCGTCCTCGTCCGCGCAGGAGCGACCTTCATCAACGGCAAGCTCGTCGAACACCTCGACGACCGACCAGAAGCCGCCTTTAAGGGAATCCGAACCCCGTGACCGCGATGCGCAGCCCACCTGCACGCCACACGCAACCACCGCCCACCGGGTTGGCTTGATCCTACGAGGTGCTGGCCGCGGCAGACTGGAAGGGGACATCACGTGTGCGATGGGCGCGGGGTTGGGTGCACGGCCGCGCCGTCCCGTATCAGCAGCTGAGTCGCTCGGTGGGCGGTGGGCCGGGGTGGCGGGGCGCAAATGCATCCTCAGTTAATGACCTTGCGCCGCAGCGGCTGAGGGCTACATCACGAGGCCGTGACCGTGGCGTTGTGGCATGAGGTGGGGTGTCTGGGTGGCCAGGGCGTGTCATCTGGTGCCGCTTGGTCTTGGTGGCAACGTGGTGGCAAATGATCAGAGGCCGGTCTAGGATTTCTCCTGAACCGGCCTCTGACCTGGGTGTTCCTGGTGGAGCTGAGGGGATTTGAACCCCTGACCCCCTCGATGCGAACGAGGTGCGCTACCGGACTGCGCTACAGCCCCAACGACTCCGTAAGGTTAGCAAACATCCGGGGGTGCTCGCGCATCGGTTACTCGCCGACGGCCCGGCGGTCGTCGGCGTACTGGTCGAAGACCTCGTCGGGGGTGACGAGTTCGATGACCTCGGCCGGTTCGGCCTCCTCGGCGGCGCGGCGGGCTTCGAGGGCCCGGGCGCGGGCGGCGGCGGCGCGGGCGGCCTCGGCGGCGGCGCGGCGGCGGGCCGCGTCCATGCCCACGGCCACGCGGAGCAGGGCCAGGTGGCCGGCCAGGAGGGCGGCCGGGGGCAGGGTGACCCACCAGGGGGCGACGCCGGACGCGACGACGGCGCCGGCGGTGACGAGCAGGGCGGCCAGGCCCGTCGTGCGGCGGCGGCGCCGGGCGATGACGGTGGCGCGGGTCACGCGGCGGCGGGGTTCGGGGGCCGCGGTCTCCTCGGGCTCCTCGGCCTCGTCGTCGCGCTTGTGGAGCAGGCGGGAGATCCCGGACGCCTCGGTGTCGCGGCGCAGCCACATGGGCACGAGGACGACCGCCCAGACGGCGACGATGGCGAGGTACAGAACGGTGCTGCTCACCGGCCCCACCGTCCCAGGGCACGCTCAGTAGGCGGGCCGACTTTCGGCGCGCGAACGTGCAATGGGAGCAGGGTCACGCCCCGCACGGTACGAGGGGCTGTCAGAGGTTGACGAGCATAAGGGGCGGTGTGTCGCGAGATCGATCTCGCCGTTACTCTCCGTTTGCCCGGCCTTCTCGTTCGCAGGATTCTTACGGCCGGAAAGTCACGGGCGGCTCAGCCGCCTCGGGGAAATGCCTGTTTGCGGTCGGCGAGCCAGCGGGCGCGCAGGCCGCCGGGGACGTCCTCGACGGTGAGGGCGTAGCAGATGTGGTCGCGCCAGGCGCCGTCGATGTGCAGGTGGCGGCGCCGAATTCCCTCTTCGCGGAATCCGAGTTTTTCGACGACGCGGCGGCTGGCGGTGTTCTCCGGGCGGATATTCGCTTCGAGGCGGTGCAGGCCGACGGTGAAGAAACAGTGGTCGACGGCGAGGGCGACGGCGGTGGGAATGACGCCGCGTCCGGCCACTCGCTTGTCGACCCAGTAGCCGATCTGCGCGGAGCGGGCGGAGCCCCAGACGATCGCGCCGATGGTGAGCTGGCCGGCGAACTCGTCGTCGTGGGTGACGACCCAGGGCAGGGCGAGGCCCTGCCGGGCCTCGCGGCGCATGGTGTGCACCATGCTGATGTAGGGCCCGAGGCCGCTGCGGAACAGCGGCGTCTCCGGGTTGGTGGGCTCCCAGGGGCGGAGCCAGTCGGCGTTGCGGACGCGCAGTTCGCGCCAGGCGGCGGCGTCGCGGTGCCGCAGCGGGCGCAGCCCGACGGGACCCTCGGTCAGCGTGACCGGCCATCCCCGTAGACGTTCCACGGTTCCATGATTCCCTTGTCGGACGTCTGGACGCCATCAATTCTCGCCGAGAATTCGGGCACCCGGGACGATCGTCACACCCGGCGTCCCCGCTTCATCACCCAGTCGACGCGGAGGTCGTCGTCGAGGACGACCAGATCGGCGTCCTTGCCGGGTTCGAGGGAGCCGGTGCGGTCGTCCAGGCCCAGCGCGCGGGCGGGGACGAGGGACGCGGCGCGGGCGGCGTCCTCGATCGGCAGGCCGAGGCTCGTCACGGCGAGGCGGAACGCGTCCGCCATGGTGATCGTGCTGCCGGCGATGGAGGTCCCGCCGGCGAGGACGGCGCGGCCGTCGCGGACCTCGACGTCCATGACGCCGAGGCGGTAGGCGCCGTCGCCCATCCCGGTGGCGGCCATGGCGTCGGTGATCAGCGCGACGCGGGGGGTGGCGGCGAACGCCAGCCGCGCCACGGCGGGCTCCACGTGGACGCCGTCGTTGATCAGCTCGACGGTGACGCGGGGGTCGTTCAGCGCGGCGGCGATCGGCCCGCCCTCGCGGTGGTGCAGCGGCCGCATGGCGTTGAACAGGTGCGTCGCGACGCGGGCGCCGGCGTCGAAGGCGGCGCGGACGGTGGCGCCGTCGGCGTCGGTGTGGCCGACGGCGGCGATGACGCCGGCGGCGGCGGCGTCCCGGACGAGGTCGAGGCCGCCCGGCAGCTCCGGCGCGACGGTGATCATGCGCAGGTGGCCGCGGCCGAGCCGGACGAGCCGCTGGAACTCGGCGGTGTCGGGGTCGCGCAGCAGCGCCGGGTCGTGGGCGCCGCAGCGGTCGTGGGACAGGTAGGGGCCCTCCAGGTGGATCCCGGCGATCAGGCCGTCCGCGGCGAGGTCGGCGAGACCGGTGACGGCGTCGGCGAGTTCGTCGGCGTCGCCGGTGACGAGGCTCGCCATCGTGGTCGTGGTGCCGTGCGCGAGGTGGAAGGACACGGCGCGGTCGGCCCCGTCGGGACGCTGGTACGACACGCCCGCGCCGCCGTGGACGTGCATGTCCACGAAGCCGGGGACGACGTGGCGGCCGGCGAGGTCGATCTCCTCGCCCGCGGCGGCGGTGGCGATCTTGCCGTCGGCGATGTGCAGGTCCCCGTGCCGGACGCCGTCCGGCAGGACGATCCGGGCGTTGGTCAGGGTCAGCCCGGGGGCCGGCTTCGACATGGGACTCCTTCGCTGCTCGCCGCTGATCATTGCTGATTGTTCCACCGCGGGAACGTGCAGGTAAGGCCAGGGGCGCGCAGGCTAGAATCCTCGGATGACCTTCGCCCCGGACGGTTCCCCGCACGCCGGAAAGGGGGCCGGTGTGTCCCGGCACGAGCGCTGGAACGCGCTGCTCGAACTGCTCGCGGACGCGGGCCGGCTGACGGTGGAGGAGGCGGCCCGGCGGATGGGGGTGTCGGCGGCGACGATCCGCCGCGACTTCGACCAGCTCGCGCAGCAGCAGATGCTGGCCCGCACCCGCGGCGGCGCCGTGGCGCAGAGCGTCAGCTACGACCTGCCGCTGCGCTACAAGGCGGCGCGGCGCGCGTCGGAGAAGCAGCGGATCGCGGCGGCGACCGCCGAGCTGGCGGTGCCCGGGTCGATCATCGGGCTGAACGGCGGGACGACGACCTCGGAGGTCGCCCGGGTCCTCGCCACCCGCGCCGACCTGCACGCCGAGGGCGCGACGCCGGCGCTGACGATCGTGACGAACGCGCTGAACATCGGCAACGAGCTGGCCGTCCGGCCGCATGTGAAGATCGTGCTGACCGGCGGGGTGCCGCGGCCGCAGTCCTACGAGCTGACCGGGCCGCTGGCCACCGGGATCTTCGACCAGGTGACGCTGGACGTGGCGATCATCGGGGTGAACGGGGTGGACGCCCGGCACGGCGCGACCTGCCACAACGAGGGCGAGGCCGACGTGAACCGGCTGATGGCCGAGCGCGCCGAGCAGGTCGTCGTGGTGGCGGACGGCTCCAAGGTCGGGCACCGGGCGTTCGCCCGGATCTGTCCCGTCGGCGACATCGACGTCCTGGTCACCGACGAGACGGTGCCGGACGCGGAGGTCGCGGCGTTCACCGAGGCCGGCGTCCGGGTGATCCGCGCCTAGCGGCCCTGCCCAGCGGGCCCTGTCAGGCGAGTGCCAGCAGGTGGAGGGCGAGCCGTGCCGACCCGGCGCCGTCCTGTTGGGCGATGGCCAGCGCGGTGGGGACGTCCAGGTCGTCGAGAAGCGCCTGCGTGACGGCCTCCTCGGCGGTGGCGGACGAGGGGCGGCGCCCGGCGGCGGTGTGGAGCCGGTCCAGGACGGCCGCGGCCTCGTCGAGGGCCTCCGGGGTGTAGTCCCAGGGTTCCCGCCAGGGCGCGGTGATGAGCATGAGCCGGACGGCGACGGCCGGGTGGTCGGGGACGAGGTCGGAGACGAGCACCAGGTTCCCGGTGGACTTGGCCATCTTCTCGCCGTCCCGGCGGACCACGCCCACGTGCAGCCAGGCGCGGGAGAAGGGCCGCACGCCGGTCAGCGCCTCGGCCATGGCGGCCTCGTAGGCGTGGTGCGGGAAGCGCAGGTCGGCGCCGCCGCCGTGCAGGTCGACGGCGGGGCCGAAGATGGTCATGGCCATCGCGGCGCACTCGGCATGCCAGCCAGGGCGGCCGGGGCCCCACGGGCTGGGCCAGGCGGGCTCGCCCGCGCGCGACGGCCGCCAGACGGCGACGTCGAACGGGTGCTCCTTGGCGGGGTCGCCGGGGTCGTCGCCGTACTCGGCCAGCAGCGCGCGGGCCTCGTCCTCGCCGAGTCCGACGCGGCCGGGGACGTCGGCGCCGCGGAAGAGCACCGCGCCGTCCCGCAGGTAGGCGTGGCCGGACGTGAGGAGCCCCTGCGCGAGCGCGATGACCTCCCGGACGTGGTTGTGGGCCCGCGGCTGGTGGTCGACGGCGTGGACGCCGAGCAGGTCGAGGTCGCGTTCGAAGTAGTACTGCTGGACGGCGGCGAAGCTGTCGTAGGGGCTGCCGGCGCGGTGCGCGGCCTGGTCGAGCACGTCGTCGACGTCGGTGACGTTGCGGCAGACGCGCACGGTCCCGCCGGCGTGCCGCAGGACGCGCGCGGCGATGTCCGCCCAGACGAAGGTGCGGGCGTGGCCGAGGTGGGTCGCGTCGTACGGGGTGATCCCGCAGACGTACATGCGGGCGGGTCCGGCGACGGGCAGCGGGCGGCCGCCGAGCCGGAGGGTGCGGTCGGGCGCGCCGGCGGCGCCGCCCGCGCCGCCGCTCGCGGGGGCGCCGCCGTTCACGGGTGCGGTGGAATCCACGGGAACGCGTTCCTCACGCTGGTCGGGAGGCCCGGGGGCCCTGGCACTCGATGAGGTTTCCTCCCAGTGTGCGAAAAATGCGGTAAAGGCAGTACCCCCGGCGTCCCTCCGCTTGGCGACCTCGCCGCCGGGCGCGGGGCGCGGCGGGGCATGCCGAACCTGAAAGGTCCCGTCTAACGTGCCGGTGATCAGGGAAGACCCCCGTTGGGCGGGCCTCGCCGTTCGCTCGCGAAGGGGACCATGGACGCTTGCCCTGGGGCAACGAGTGCGCTCGGAGGACGCCATGACCGGCAGCGGGGAGCGCGTCGGCGATCCGCCGGACACGGAGGCGCCGCCCGCCGAGCGGGCCGCGCGCCCGCGGCGGCTGCCCTTCGACGCCGCCGCGCTGAAGGCGGCGCGGGCGCTGGTGGTCGAGGGCGCGGCCGAGGCCGGGCTCGACGAGGACCGGATCCAGGACGCCGAGCTCATCGCCAGCGAGCTGACCGCCAACTCGATAGAGCACGGCGGCGGCGCCGGGGTGCTGTGGATCTGGCATGACGCCACCCACCTCGTCATCGAGGTCAGCGACGCGGGCCACATCGCCGACCCGCTGGCGGGCCGGCGCCCGGTGCCGCCCGACTCGATCGGCGGGCGGGGGCTGCTGCTCGTCCATAAGCTCGCCGACTTCGTCCGCATCCGGACAGAACCCGGCAGAACCGTCATCCGGGCCTACTTCACCCGCGCGATGATGTGATCATGACGGAGATCTCAGCGCAGGGCTACGGACCGGACCACGCGTCGCCGTTCACCTTCGCCGTGCACCATGTGCAGATCGCGATCCCGCCCGGCAGCGAGGACGCCTGCCGCGCCTTCTACGTGGACGCCCTCGGCATGAGGGAGATCGCGAAACCGCCGGTGCTGGCCGCGCGTGGCGGACTCTGGGTGCGCGCGGACGCGCTGGAGATCCATCTCGGCGTCGAGGAGGACTTCCGCCCCGCCCGCAAGGCGCATCCCGGCATCCGCGTCGACGACCTGGACGCCCTCGCCGAACGGCTCGCGAAGCACGGCACCGAGGTGGCCTGGGACGACGCCTTCCCAGGCCACCGCCGTTTCTACGCCTTCGACAACCTGGGCAACCGGCTGGAGTTCCTGCAGCGGGACGGTACGCGCCCCGAATGGTGACCGGCCGCCCGGCCGCGCCCGTCAGGACGCGGGGAAGGGCCCGGCGCGGCCGAGCAGCGCCTGCACGGGGCTGTCCAGCCGTTCGCTCAACCAGGCCGCCGTCTCCGTCACCGGGGCCATCTGGACGCCGGTCCTGACGCCCATCCGGTCCAGCGCGTAGACCAGGTCCTCGGTCGCGATGTTGCCGGTCGCGGCGGGCGCGAACGGGCAGCCGCCGAACCCGCCGGTGCTCGCGTCCAGCGCGCTCACCCCGTGGTCGAGCGCGGTCAGCGCGTTCGCGTAGCCGGTGTTGCGCGTGTTGTGGAAGTGGCAGCGCAGCGGCACGCCGGGCGCGATCTCGGCGGCGCCGGTCAGCAGCGCGCGCACCTGCGCCGGGACGCCGACGCCGATCGTGTCGGCCAGCGCGATCTCGTCGGGCTCGCTCTCGGCGATCCGCCGCACCAGGCCGAGGACGCGCTCGGCCGGCACCTCGCCCTCGAACGGGCAGCCGAAGGACGCCGCGATCGTGACGCTGCGGAACAGCCCGGCGGCGCGCGCGTCGGCGGCGATCCGCGCCCAGTTGGCCAGCCCCTCCTCGACCGAGCAGCCCTGGTTGCGGCGGCTGAACTCGTCGGTCGCCACGACCACCACGTTGACCTCGTCCACGCCGGTGGCGAGCGCCCGGTCGAGGCCGCGCGGGTTGAGGACGAGCCCCGCGTAGCGCACCCCGTCCGGCCGGGGGACGCGCTCCATCACGGCCTCCGCGTCGGCCATCTGCGGGACGCGCTTGGGGTTGACGAAGCTGACCGCCTCGATCCGCCGCAGCCCGGCGGCGATGCTCCGCTCGATGAGCCGCACCTTGTCGGCGGTGGGCAGGATCGCGGCCTCGTTCTGCAGCCCGTCCCTGGGCCCCACCTCGATGACTTCGACGTCCGCCATGGGCCCTTCCCTTGTATGCAATCTGACGACATGCCGAGAATCGGCCAGGTACAACCCTTGTGTCAAGCGACCGAAATGCTTATCTTGCATGCAATCGACCGCTGAGGAGGTTCGGATGGTCCGTGCCGTGGACCGTGTGTACACACGGCTGCGCGCCGACATCCTGGACGGCGTCCACCCGCCCGGGGCACGGCTCGGCGAGGCCGAGCTGGCCGAGCAGACCGGCTCCAGCCGGACGCCGGTCCGGGAGGCGCTGCGCCGGCTGGAGGTCGAGGGGCTGGTCGAGGTGCTGCCGCACCGCGGCGCCCGCGTCCCCGACTGGACGCCGGAGGACCTGGAGGAGATCTACGACCTGCGGATGCTGCTGGAGGGCGCCGCCGCGCGGCGGGCCGCCACCCGGATCGAGCCGAAGGACGTGGACCGCATGGACGAGCTGTGCGGCCTCATGGAGCGGGCGGCGGGCCCCGGCGACGGCCAGGACCTCGACCGCGTCGCGGAGCTGAACGCCGAGTTCCACGGCATCGTCCGCGCCGCGGCGGCGAGCGCCCGGCTGGTGTCGATGCTCAACGCCGTCGTCCAGCTGCCGCTGGTGATGCGCACCTTCCACCGGTACTCGCCGGACGACCTGGCCCGCAGCTCCGCGCACCACCGGGAGCTGGCCGCCGCGCTGCGGGCGGGCGACGGCACCTGGGCCGAGTCGGTGATGCGGGCGCACGTGCTCGCCGCGAAGGCCGTCCTCCTCCGCGCCTCCCGCCGCCCCGCAGACGACCCAGACGACGACACCGAAACGAGGATCCGCTAGATGTCAACGCACGACGGCGCCGCTCAGGACGCCCGGGGACCGCTCGCCGACCTGCGCGTGGTGGAGATGGGGCAGTTGCTCGCCGGCCCCTTCTGCGGCCAGCTGCTCGGCGACTTCGGCGCCGAGGTGATCAAGCTGGAGTCGCCGGGCGCGGGCGACCCGATGCGCCAGTGGGGACGGGAGAAGCCGCACGGCAAGTCCCTGTGGTGGCCGGTGGTCGCGCGCAACAAGAAGTCGGTGACCTGCAACCTGCGCACCGCCGAGGGCCAGGACCTGGCGCGGCGGATCATCGAGCGGGCCGACATCGTCGTGGAGAACTTCCGCCCCGGCACGCTGGAGCGCTGGGGCCTGGACTTCGACGCGCTCCGCGAGGCGAACCCGGGGCTGATCCTCGTCCGCGTGTCCGGTTTCGGGCAGAGCGGCCCGTACGCGCCGCGCGCCGGGTACGGGTCGATCGGCGAGGCGATGGGCGGCATCCGGTACGTCACGGGCGACCCGGAGAACCCGCCGTCCCGCGCGGGGATCTCGCTCGGCGACTCGCTCGCCGCCGTGTTCGCCACGATCGGTGCGCTCGTCGCCGTCCACCACCGGAGCAACACCGGCCGGGGCCAGATCGTCGACTCGGCGATCTACGAGGCGGTGCTGGCGATGATGGAGTCGCTGCTGCCCGAGTGGGCCGTGGCCGGCTACCAGCGCGAGCGCACCGGCTCGGTGCTGCCGAACGTGTCGCCCAGCAACGTGTACCCGACCGCGTCCGGCGAGATGATCCTGATCGCCGCCAACCAGGACACCGTGTTCGGACGCCTCGCGAAGACGATGGGCCGCCCCGAGCTGGCCGAGGACCCCCGGTTCGCCGGGCACGCCGACCGGGGCCGCAACATGGCCGAGCTGGACGAGCTGATCTCCGCCTGGTCGGCGACGCTCGGCACCGAGGCCCTGCTGGAGACGCTGCACGAGGGCGGTGTCCCCGCCGGCCGCATCTACACGGCCAAGGACATGTTCGACGACCCGCACTTCGCGGCCCGCGAGGCCATCGTGCGGCTCGTCCACCCGGACTTCGGGGAGCTCCCGATGCACAACGCGTTCCCCAAGCTCAGCGAGACGCCGGGATCGGTGCGGCACGCCGGTCCCGCGCTCGGCGAGCACAACCGGGAGGTGTACGGCGGCCTCCTGGACCTCGGAGAAGAAGAGATCGCCGCGCTGGCCGAGCGCGGAGCCATCTAGAGCAGGTACGGCATCGGGAGACCGACATGGGTTATCGCCTAGGCGTCGATGTAGGAGGCACGTTCACCGACGTGCTGCTGGTGGACGAGGAGACCGGCGTCAGCCACCGCGCCAAAACGGCGTCCACTCCGGCGGACCAGTCCGAGGGCGTCCTCAACGGGATCCGCAAGGTGTGCCGGGACGCGGGGATCGAACCGGCCGAGGTCGCGCACGTGCTGCACGGCACCACGGTCGCGACCAACGCGATCCTGCAGGGCAGGGGCGCGCGGGTCGGGCTGGTCACGACCGAGGGGTTCCGGCAGGTGCTGCAGATCGGCCGGTCCTTCGTGCCGGGCGGGCTGGCCGGCTGGATCATCTGGCCGAAGCCGGAGCCGCTGGCCCGGCTGGAGCACACCGTGGAGATCCCCGGCCGGATCACGGCGGACGGCGAGGTCGTCACCCCGCTGGACGAGGACCGCGCCCGCGCGGCGCTGCGCCGGCTGGCCGGGGCCGGGATCGAGGCGCTCACCGTCTCGCTGATCAACTCGTACGCGAACGACGCGCACGAGCGGCGGGTCGCGGAGCTCGCGGCCGAGGAGCTGCCGGGCGTGCCGGTGTCGCTGTCCAGCCACGTGCTGCCGGAGATGCGGGAGTACGAGCGGACCGTCACGACCGTGGCGAACAGCTACGTGCAGCCGGAGGTCGCCCGGTACGTCGGCAACCTCGACCGGTCGCTGACGGGCAGCGGGATCGCGGCGCCGCTCGCGGTACTGCGCAGCGACGGCGGCCTCACGCGGGCCGACAAGGCGGCCGAGGACCCGGTGTCGCTGCTGCTGTCCGGCCCGGCGGGCGGGGTGACCGGCGCGGTGTGGTTCGCCGAGCAGGCCGGGTTCCCCGACTTCCTCACCTTCGACATGGGCGGGACGTCCACGGACGTCGCGCTCGTGCTCGGCGGGCGCCCGCGCATCGGCCGGGAGACGAGCGTCGGCGACCTGACCGTCCGGGCGACCAGCGTGGACGTCCGCACGGTCGGCGCGGGCGGCGGCTCGATCGCGCACGTCCCCGAGCTGACGAAGGCGCTGCGGGTCGGCCCGCAGTCGGCGGGCGCCGACCCCGGCCCGGCCGCCTACGGCACCGGCGGCACCGACCCGACGGTCACCGACGCCAACGTGGTCCTCGGCTACCTGCCGACGGAGCTCGCGGGCGGGGAGATCTCGCTGGACGTCGAGGCCGCCCGCAAGGCGGTCGGCACCGTCGCCGAGGCGATGGGCCTGCCGAGCGTCGAGGCCGCCGCGGCGGGGATCATCGACATCGTCAACGAGAACATGCTGGGCGCGCTGCGGCTGATCAGCGTCCAGCAGGGCTTCGACCCGCGCGAGTTCGCGCTGATGTCGTTCGGCGGCGCGGGCCCGCTGCACGCCAACGCGCTCGGCCGGCTGACCGGCTCGTGGCCGGTGATCGTGCCGCCGTCGCCGGGCGTGCTGTGCGCCTACGGGGACGCGACGACCTGCGCCCGCGACGAGAGCGCCCGCACGATGGTGCGCCGCTTCTCCACCCTCGACGACGCCGAGCTGCGCGCCGCGCTCGCCGAACTGGCCGACGCCGCCGCCGGGCGGCTGGAGGCCGAGGGCGTCCCGCGCGACAGCCAGACCGCGACGTACCAGTTCGACCTGCGCTACCACGGGCAGGGCTTCGAGATCCCGGTCGAGGTCGACCGCGCGACCGTGGACGGCGACCTGCTCGCCGAGCTCGGCGCCGCGTTCGACGCCGAGCACAAGCGGCTGTTCTCGTTCCTGCTCGACAACGAGCGCGAAGTGATCAACCTGCGGGTCACCGTGAGCGGCCCGCGCCCCGAGGTCGCCTGGCGCACCCTCCCGGAGGGCGACGGCGACCCGGCCGCGGCGCTGGTCCGCGAGACCGAGGTGTGGATGGACGGCGCGTCCGTGCCCGCCCGCATCTTCGACCGTTCCAAGCTGCGCGCCGGGGACGTGGTGCCCGGACCGGCCGTCGTGGTCGAGATGGACTCCACCACCCTCGTCCTGTCCGGGCACGCCGCGACCGTGCACCCGAGCGGCAGCCTGCTGATCCGTCCCACTGAGGAGGGCTGATGGCCGAGATCCTGCAGACCACCACGGAGCCGGTCGGCCGGGTGGAGGTCGACCCGGTGACCCTGGACATCATCGAGAACGCGCTGCGCAACGCGCGGCACGAGATGGACGAGGTGCTGTTCCGCACCGCGCTGTCCCCGGGGATCCGCGAGCAGCACGACGAGTTCCCGCTGATCGCGGACCCGTCCGGGAAGATGGTCGTCGGCCAGTTCGGCCTGTCGGTGCCCGACTTCCTGGAGAACTTCGACGGGACGATCGGCGAGGGCGACATCCTCATGACGTCCGACCCGTACGCGTGCGGCGCCGCGATCAGCCACGCCAACGACTGGCTGCTGGTCGTGCCGATCTACCACGGGGGCCGGCTCGTCGGCTGGTCGTCGATGTTCGGCCACATGTCGGACGTGGGCGGCAAGACGCCGTCGTCGATGCCCGCCGACGCCCGCACCATCTACGAGGAGGGCGTGGTCGTCCCGCCGTTCAAGCTGTACGAGGGCGGTGAGCTGAACGAGGCGGCGCTGCGCATCATCCTCAACCAGGTGCGGATGCCCGACTGGAACCGCGCCGACCTGAACGGCCTCGTCGCGGCCTGCACGACGGCGGCGCGGCGGGTGACCGAGCTGTGCGACCGGTTCGGCGTCGAGACCTACCTGTCCGCGCTGGACGCCCTGCTCGACCGCAACTACCAGGCGATGAAGGTGCTTCTCGCGACCCTCTTCGAGGACGGGCAGACGCTGGAGTTCGCCGACTACATCTGCGACGACGGCTGCGGCTACGGCCCCTACGAGCTGAAGATCTCGCTCACCCGCACCGGCGAGAAGATCCACCTCGACTTCAGCCACGCCGCGCCGCAGGCGGTCGGGCCGATCAACTACTTCATCAACGAGAACCTCGTCCGGATGTTCTTCGGCATCTACGTGATCACGGTCGCGGACCCGCAGATCCTGTGGAACGACGGCTTCTACCCGCTGATCGACGTGACGATCCCCGAGGACTCGTTCTGGAAGCCGCGCCACCCGGCCGCGCTGAACGCCCGCAACCACGGCATCGGCCGCGTGTTCGACCTGTTCGGCGGGCTGCTCGGGCAGACGAACCCGGAGATCCTGAACGCGGCCGGGTTCTCCTCCTCGCCGCACTTCATGTACTCGGGGCACTACACGTCCGGGCCGCGCGAGGGCGAGTGGTTCCAGCTGTACTCGATCGGGTTCGGCGGCGTGCCGGGGCGCCCGGTCGGGGACGGCCCCGACGGGCACTCGCTGTGGCCGTCGTTCGTCAACATCCCCTGCGAGTACCTGGAGTCGTACTACCCGCTGCGCATCGAGCGGTGGGAGACGATCGCCGACTCCGGCGGCGCCGGCCTGCACCGGGGCGGCAACGGCGTCGACGTCGCGTACCACTTCGAGGAGCCCGGCACGATCGCGATCCACGACGACCGCTGGCTCACCTACCCGTGGGGCGTGAACGGCGGCCGTCCGGGGGAGCGGGGCCGCAAGTGGATCGACCGGGCGGACGGCACGCGCGAGGTGCTGCCCAGCAAGGTCCACGACGTGCCGGTGGCGCCGGGCGACGTGCTGCACTTCGTGACGTGGGGCGGCGGCGGATGGGGCGACCCGCTCGCCCGTCCCGCCGAGCTGGTCGCGACGGAGGTGCTGCGCGGCCTCGTGACGGCCGAGGGCGCCCGCGACGGGTACGGCGTCGTCTGCACCGACGACGGCGTCCTCGACGTGGGGGCCACCGAGCTGCTGAGGGCGAAGATGGCCGCCGACCGGACGGAGATCCCCGTGTTCGACATGGGCCCGCCGCTGGCGGAGATCCTCGCCCGCTGCGAGGAGGAGACCGGGCTGCCCGCGCCGCGCCCGCCGGTCGACGTCCGCTCCGCGGAGGCGCTGCGCCGATGACCGGCCCGGACGACCTGATGGCGGACTACCGGGAGTCCGGCTTCGGCGAGAGCCTCGGCTGCGGCGACGCCCCGGCGGTGCTGGTGGTCGACTTCGCCCGCGCCTACCTGGAGGACGGGTCGCCCCTGCGCGCCCCCGTCGAGGACGCCCTTGCCGCGGCGATCACCCTGATCGGCGCGGCGCGGGACGCCGCCGTCCCGGTGCTGTTCACGCGGGTGGCATACCAGCCGGGCGGCGCGGACGGCGGGCTTTTCCGCCGCAAGGTGCCCGCGCTGCGGGTGTTCGAGGAGGGGAGCCCCCTCGGCGACTTCGCCGAGGGGGTCGCCCCCCGGCCGGGGGAGACCGTCGTCACCAAGCAGTACGCGAGCGCGTTCCACGGGACGTCGCTGGCGGCGACGCTGACCTCGTCCGGCATCGACACCCTGTTCATCTGCGGGCTCTCCACGAGCGGCTGCATCCGGGCCACGGCCACGGACGCGCTGCAGCACGGGTTCCGCCCGCTGGTGGTGGACGAGGCGTGCGGTGACCGCGACCCGCGCCTGCACGCCGCCAACCTGCTCGACCTCCAGGCCAAGTACGCCGACGTCGTCTCCCTCGACCGCGCCCTGGAGCTGATCACCTGACCGCGGCGGTGCCGTGGAGCGCGAGGGAGAGCTCCACGGCGCTGTCGACGACCGCGTCGAGGTCGTCGCCGAGCCGCCCGTCCGCCCACCGCTGGGCCAGTTCGGTCATCGCGCCGGTGAACATGGTCGCGGCGACGACGACCGGGAGCCGCGGGTTCTCGATGTTGCTCATCGCGAGGACGCCGTCCAGGAGGGCGGTCTGGGCGGCGCGGCGCCGCTCGGCCAGCACCTCGTTGCCGCGCGCCTCGGCGAACAGCACGCGGCCGCGGCGCGGGTCGTCGCTGATGAAGCGGAGCACGCCGCGGATGCCGGTGCGCGTCCGGGCGTCCGGGCTCGGCCCGGCCTCGTCGAGTGCGGCCGCCAGCGCCTCGCCGAGGGCCGCGGCCTCCCGGTCGTAGACGGCGGCCAGCAGCTCGTCGGTATCGGGGAAGTTCTCGTAGAAGTACCGGGTGTGCAGTTCGGCCTCCCGGCACACGGCGCGCACCGTGAGGGCGGCCTCGCCCTCCTCGCCGAACAGCCGGTACGCGGCCCTGACCAGCATGTCGCGCCGCTCGTCCCGCCGCCGGCTCGCGGGCACCCCGGCCCACCGGGTGGACGTGGCCGTGCGCGCGTTCGCCATGCCCCGACGATACCCCCGGCCCGCGCCGGGCATCCCCAGTCTGGACACGGGTGTACCCAAACACTTACTCTGGCCACAGTTGTAGCCAGAATTGGGAGTCCAGATGGCGGCCACCACGAGTCCCGGCAAGAGCAGCCCCGGCAAGAGCAATGTCGTCGCGACGCGCTTCGAGCGGGCCTTCGACGCCGATATCCGCTCCAGGTTCTTCAAGGGCCTGGACTTCGCCGGCCCCGACGGCGACCCCGGCTGGTTCGGGCCCGGCAGCGCGGTCTGGTACGTGCACTCGCACCTGCCCACGCTGATCCTCGGCCTGGTCGGCGCCGCCTACATCGAGGGCCTCGACCCGAGCATCAGCTGGATGGCCTACGACCACTCCCGCATCCCCGAGCGCGTGGACGGCGTCCCGACCGGCAACATCGACCCGGAGGGCGCCGCCGTCCGGCTCGGCCACTCGCTGTCGTTCTTCATCGGGACGGCCTACGGCTCCACCGCGACCGCCGAGCGGCTCGCCCGCACCGTCCGCGCCATGCACCACACCGTGAAGGGCACCCGCCCCGACGGCCTGCCCTACGACGCCGACGACCCCGAATGGCTGCGCTGGAACTACGCCACCGTGGTGTGGGGGCTCGCCACCGCGCATGAGCGCTACCACCGGCGTCCCCTGCGCGGACCCGCCCTGGACCGCTACTACGGCGAGTTCGTCCGCGTCGGCGAGGCCCTCGGCGGGACGGACCTGCCCGCCACCAAGGCCGAGGTCGCCGACTGCCTGGAGTCCTACCTGCCGCGCCTGGCCGTCACCCCGATCAAGGCGTTCGCGACCGGCCCGAACCTCCGCGAGAGCAAGGCCAAGCCGTGGGAGCCCGGCAGCCCGTTCATGGACTGGGCCGCCCGCGACATGCTCCCCAGGTGGGCGCAGAAACTCTGCCTGTACCAGCCGCCGAACCCGGTTGCCCTGCGCGCGCGCAGGGCGACGCTGTGGCTCGTCCTCAACGGCCTGCACGACGCCACCGGCCCGATCCGGGAGTACCGCGAGGCCGAGGCCCGTGTCGCGGGCGGCGCCTCCGCCCCGGTCGCCTCGACGGCACCGGCCGCGCCCGACCCCGTCCTCACGCGGGACGAGGTGGAGGCGACCGCCTGACCCGGTCGCGCGGGCTCAGTCGTAGGGCTGCTCGGGCCGGGGGATCGGGACGGTCTGCGTCGCGTCCATCGCCTGCTCGTCCGTCGGCGGGGTGCCCGCCGGCGGGCGGCGCCAGGTGCCGGTCACCTGCACCCACCGGTCGGCGGTCGGCTGCGGCACGCCGTGCACGATGACGCGGAACGCGACGGCGTCGCCCGCGCAGCACGCGATCTTCATCCGGGTGAGGTACCAGCCGCCCTCGCGGCGCGGGGTGACGAACCCGGTCAGCCGCACCCGGACGCCCTCCAGCGCCCTCGGGTTGCCGCGCTGCGCCTGGAACGCCCGTCCGATGTACTCGCCGATCGACATCTGCGTCGGCGCCACGGACACGGCGATCTCGCCGTACTGCCGCGAGTCCGCCGGGGGCGCGGGCGCCCGGCCGGTGCCGCGCGAGGCCATGTACGACCCGAGCGCGGGCGGCGCGACCACGGCGATGACCAGCACGGGCAGCCCGAGCAGCCACGCGACCCGCGGCCCGCGCGAGTGGTCGTGCCCGTGGTCGTCGTGGTCGGCGGGCGCGGGGCGGCGGACGAGCCCGGCGACGCCGAGCGCGATCAGCACGGCGGCGGCGGTGAGCAGCGGGATCCGGAAGCTCGGCCGCACGTAGTTCAGGTACTCGCCGGTCGGCAGCGTGATCCAGACGGCGGCGAGGCCGAGCGTGATCAGCAGCAGCGACTGCGCGTGCCGGTTCACAGCAGGATCCCTCCGGCGGCGGTGCCGCAGACGACGGCGAGGACGAAGGTCAGCGGGACGAACCGGATCGCGAACGAGCGGCCGAAGAACCCGGTCTGCAGCGCGATGAGCTTGAGGTCGACCATCGGGCCGACGACGAGGAAGACGAGCTTGGCGGTCGGGGAGAAGCCGGTCAGGCTCGCGGCGACGAACGCGTCCGCCTCCGAGCAGATCGACATGAGCACCGCGAGGAAGGCCAGCACCAGGATCGACGCCGGCGGGACCCCGCCGACACCCGTCACCCACTCCGGCGGGATCAGCACGTTGATCGTCGCGGCGGCCAGCGCGCCGACCACGAGGAAACCGCCCGCGTGCATGATGTCGTGGGTCATCGCCTCCCGGAACGCCGTCCAGCGGGCGGCGCCCTCGGCGGGGCGGCGGCGCGGGACGCGCAGCCACTCGCCCTTCCCGAACAGCAGCCACGCCCAGCCCGCGACGACCGCGGTGAGCAGCGACGCCCCGAACCGCGCCGCCGCCATCTCCGGCTGCCCGGGGAACGCGACCAGCGTCGCGACCAGCACGACCGGGTTCACGGCGGGCGCGGCGAGCAGGAACGTCAGCGCGGCGGCGGGCGCCACGCCGCGCGCCATCAGCCCGCCCGCGACCGGCACGGACGCGCACTCGCAGCCGGGCAGCACGGCGCCGAGCGCCCCCGCGACGGGGACGGCCGAGCCGGGGCGGCGGGGCAGCACGCGGGTCCAGAACGACGCCGGGACGAACGCGGTGATCGCGGCGGACAGCGCCACGCCGAACACCAGGAACGGCAGCGCCTGCACGCACACCGCGACGAAGATCGTCGACCAGGCGTCCAGGGCCGGGGCGGAGACGCCGGGCGCCACCCAGCGGCGCCCGGCGACCAGCACGACGGCCGCTGCGCCGAACAGCCACAGCGCTCCGCCGAGGGTGGATCCGCGGGGCCTTCCCCAGTCGGCGGGGGGCAGCAGCTCTTCGTCCCATGCGGCGGCGGGGATGGGGGACCGGGGCATCACGCCATGATGGCATGACCTGGCGCTGGTGACGCTCGGCTCCGGGGGCGGCACGCGGCGCTGCGGGGCACGCCGCGCCCGGCCGCGTCTCCGATCGCCCGCCCGTGATGATTTTCCGCCGCCGCCGCGGTCTACAGAGCATGGGGCGTCACCCGATCGGAGGCCGAGTGTGCGAGTGGACGCGAACCGCGGCAGGCTGCTGGACCGCGCGATCGGCTTCGCGCTGACGGCCGCCCAGGGGGTCATGCCGCATATGCTCGCCCGCCGCACGCCGTGCGCGTCGTGGGACCTCGGCATGCTGCTCCTGCATCTCGCCGACTCCCTCGCCGCGCTGCACGAGGGCATGGTCGGCGGGCACGTCGCACGGTGCTCGGAACCGGCGGCCGGGGCGGTCGACCCGGTGTCGGAGCTGCGCGTGCAGGCCGTCCGCGTGCTGCGGGCGTCGGCCGCCCGCGGCGCGGTGATCGTGGGGGACCGGCGCCTGCAGGGCGACCTGATGGCCGCGGCCGGGGCGGTCGAGGTCGCCGTCCACGGCTGGGACATCGCCCAGGCGACCGGCGAGGGGCGGCCGATCCCGCCGGTGCTCGCGGCCGACCTGCTGGCGGTGTGCCCGCTGGTGCTGCCCGCGCCGCCGCGCGGCCCGCTGTTCGCCGAACCGGTGGAGCCGCCGCCGGACGCGCCCCCCGGTGACCGGCTCGTCGCCCTTCTCGGCCGCCGCCCGGTGGCGGGCCCGCGGCCGGAGGATGCGTGCGCGGACGGGTTCCGCGAGAATCGTCCCGTCCGTTCCCCCGGCCAGAGGAGAGAGACCCGGTGAAGCATCCGGTGTCCGCCCGGTACCTGCTCCCCGAGGCGTACGAGCGCGTGGTCGGGCTCATCGCCGAGGAGAAGTACATTCCCGCGATCAAGCTCGTCCGGCAGGCGACGGGCCTCGGCCTCAAGGAGGCCAAGGAGTACGTGGACGGGCTGAAGGGGCAGGTCTTCGCCCGGCAGGTGCCGCCGCAGGTGCAGGCGAAGGCGCGCGCGATGATCGCCGAGGGCCGGGCGAAGCCGGCGGTCAAGATGGTCCGCGCGGAGACCGGGCTCGGGTCGCAGGCGGCCAAGGACTTCGTCCAGGCGCTCCGGGACGGGCTGGTCGTCGCGCCCGTGGCCGACCCCGGCGGGACGCTGTCGGACCGGGTCCGCGCGTTCCAGGCGGCCGGAGACTACGCCTCGGCCGTCGCGCTGGTGTGCGCGGAGACCGGGATGCGTCCCGAGGAGGCCGAGCGCTTCGTGGCGGCGCTCCAGTAGCGGCTCCGCGCCGGCCGGCGGCGTCGGCCTCCGGGCAAGAGATCGGGACGACCCCTCGCCCCGGACGGCAACCGAATGCCATTCTGGTGTCCGGACGCAACGATGCCTGGAGGGGCCATGGCGATCGCCATCAGCGCGGAGCACCGCGAGCTGGCACGGACGGCGCGCGCTTTCCTGCGCGACCACGAGGCGCGGGCCGCGAACCGCGCGCTGCTGGACGCCGAGAAGGAGACGCTCCCCGCCTTCTGGACCGGGTTCGCCGAGCTCGGCCTGCTCGGCCTGCACCTGCCCGAGGAGCACGGCGGCGGCGGGGCCGGCCTCCAGGAGCTGGTCGTGGTCGCCGAGGAGCTCGGCCGGTCCGCCGCGCCCGGCCCGATGCTGCCCACGATGATCGCGTCCGCCGTGATCGCCGCCGCCGGGACGGACGAGCAGCGGGCCCGCCTGCTGCCCGGCCTCGCGTCCGGCGCGACCCCGGCCGCCCTCGGCACCGGCGGCGCGCTGACCCTGGCGGACGGCACGGCGACGGGTGACGCGGGCGTCGTGCTGGGCGGCGGCCTCGCGGAGCTGCTCGTCCTCCCGGCGGGCGACGACATGGTCATCGTCCGGGCGGACGCCGCGAGCGTCGAGGTCCCGGAGAACCTGGACCCGTCGCGCCGGTCCGCCCGTGTCCGCCTGGACGGCGCCGCCGCCGAGGTCCTGCCCGGCGCCCGCGCCCAGGCCGTCGCCATCGCCCGCACCCTGGTCTCCGCCGAGGCGGTCGGCGGCGCGCTCGAATGCGTGGAGAACGCCGTCGAGTACGCCAAGGTGCGGCAGCAGTTCGGCCGCCCCATCGCGACGTTCCAGGCCGTCAAGCACCACTGCGCGAACATGCTCGTCGCCGCCGAGCTGGCCACGGCCGCCGTGTGGGACGCCGCGCGCGCCGCGTCCGGGCCCGCCGACCAGTTCGAGCTGGCGGCGGCCGTCGCGGCGGCGCTCGCGCTGCCCGCGTTCACGTCCAACACGGGCCTGAACATCCAGGTGCACGGCGGCATCGGCTTCACCTGGGAGCACGACGCGCACCTGCTGATGCGCCGCGCCGCGACCCTGGAGGCCGTGTTCGACCCGCGCTCCGCCGAGCGGGACGTGACCCGCCTGCGGGACGCCGGCGTCGTCCGCGCGGCGACCCTCGACCTGCCGCCCGAGGCCGAGGCCGAGCGGCCCCGGATCCGCGAGCTTGCCCGCGAGATCGCCGCGCTGCCCGCCGCAGAGCAGCGGCGGCGGCTCATCGACACCGGCTACGCGCAGCCGCACTGGCCGCGCCCGTGGGGCGTCGAGGCGAGCGCCGGGCTGCAGCTCGTCATCGAGGACGAGTTCCGCGCGGCGGGCGTGAAGCGCGTCCAGCTCGGCATCACCGGCTGGGTGATCCTCACCCTCGTCCAGCACGGCACCCAGGACCAGATCGACCGGTGGGTGCGGCCCGCGCTCAGCGGCGACGAGGTCTGGTGCCAGCTGTTCAGCGAGCCCGAGGCCGGCTCGGACGCCGCCGCCGTGAAGACCCGTGCCGTCAAGGTCGACGGCGGCTGGGTCGTCAACGGCCAGAAGGTGTGGACGAGCGGCGCGCAGCACTGCCGCTGGGGCTTCGCGACCGTCCGCACCGACCCGGACGCGCCCAAGCACGCCGGCGTCACCATGGTCGTGATCGACATGGAGCACCCGGGCGTGGAGGTCCGGCCGCTCCGCCAGATCACCGGCGGGTCCGACTTCAACGAGGTGTTCTTCTCCGACGTGTTCGTCCCCGACGCCGACGTGGTCGGGCAGCCGAACCAGGGCTGGACGGTCGCCCGCGCGACGCTCGGCAACGAGCGGGTCAGCATCGGCGGCGGCGCCGGCGGCCCCGCCGGGCCCGACGTCGTCGCGCTCTACCGCGAGCACGGCGCGGACGTCCCGGCCGGGGCCGAGCGGGTCGGCGCCTACCTGGCGGAGGAGCAGGCGCTCCGGCTGCTGAACCTGCGCTCCGCCGAACGCGCCGTCGCCGGCGGCGAGCCCGGCCCCGAGGGCAACATCACCAAGCTCGTCCTCGCCGAGCACGGCCACGCCACCGCCGACCTCCTCGCCGCGTTCGCCGGCCCCGGCACCGCGTTCAACGAGGGCCTCGGCCAGTTCGCCGGGCTGATGCGGCTCGGCTCCCGGGGCATGTCGATCGCGGGCGGCACGTCCGAGATCACCCGCAACCAGATCGCCGAGCGGATCCTGAAGCTGCCCCGGGACCCGCTGATCAAGTAGCGGACGCGGCGGGCCGGCGGCGGTGCTCGGCGAGCAGCCCCGGCTCCCCCGCCCGGTGGTTGATGCCCGCGATGTCGGTGCCGGGCGGGACGACCTCGTCGATCGCGTCCAGCACCGCCGGGTCGAGGCGCAGGTCGGCGGCGGCGAGCAGGTCGTCCAGCTGCGCCATCGTCTTCGGGCCGATGATCGTCGAGGTGACGGCCGGGTGCTCGCCGACGAACGCGAGCGCCAGGTGGGTGAGCGACAGCCCGGCCCCCTCGGCGATCTTCGTGAGCCGCTCGACGGCGTCGTAGCGGACGGGGGCGCTCGGGTCGACGTCCACGGTGCGGTCCCGCCACGCCGGGTTGTCCGACGGGGCGAACCGGGACCCGGCGGGCGGCTGCGCGCCGCGCCGGTACTTGCCGGTCAGCCAGCCGCCCGCGAGCGGGCTCCACGGGATGACGCCCATCCCGTGCCGCCGCGCGGCCGGCAGCATCGCCCGCTCGATCGACCGGGCGAAGACCGAGTACTGCGGCTGCTCGCACACGAACCGGACGCCGCCGCGCCGCGCGGCGGCCCACTGCGCCTCCACGATCTGGTCGGCGGGGAACGACGACGACCCCGCGTAAAGGATCTTGCCCTGCCGGACGAGGTCGGACAGCGCGTCGAGCGTCTCCTCCAGATCGGTGTCCCAGTCGCGGCGGTGGATCTGGTACAGGTCGATGCGGTCGGTGCCGAGCCGCCGGAGGCTGTCCTCCACGGCGCGGACGATGTACCGCCGCGACCCGCCCCGGGCGTTGCGCTCCTCGCCGAGCGGGAAGAAGAACTTCGTCGCGAGGACGACGTCGTCCCGGCGGCCCTTGAGGGCCTTGCCGACGATCTCCTCGCTCTCGCCGGCCGAGTACATGTCGGCGGTGTCGATGAAGTTGATCCCCGCGTCCAGCGCCTTGTGGACGATGCGCTGGGAGTCCTCGTGGTCGGGGTTGCCGACGGCTCCGAACATCATGGCGCCGAGGCACTGGGTGCTGACCTCGACGCCGGTACGGCCGAGCTTGCGGTACTGCATCTGCGCTCCCTCGTCAGGTGACCGCGCAGCACGCTATGACCTGGAGCGCGCTCCAGGTCAAGCGCCGATCCGGGCCCGCGGGCGGCCGCTCAGAGGGTGGCGAGCCAGTCGTACCAGGCGCCGAGGCCGTCGCCGCGCGTCGCCGACAGCGGCAGGACGCTGAGGCCGGGGCACAGCCGGCGGGCCGCGTCCCGGCAGGCGGCCACGTCGAAGTCGACGTGCGGCAGCAGGTCGATCTTGTTGAGCAGCAGGACGTCCGCGCCGCGGAACATGTGCGGGTACTTCAGCGGCTTGTCGGCGCCCTCGGTGACCGACATCAGCACCACGCGGGCCCGCTCGCCGAGGTCGAACAGCGCCGGGCAGACGAGGTTGCCGACGTTCTCGACGAAGACCGTCGAGCCGTCCCGGGGCGCCAGCGCGGTCAGCGCCTCCGCCACCATCGCCGCGTCGAGGTGGCAGCCGGCGCCGGTGTTGACCTGGACGGTCCGCGCCCCGGCGGCGGCGAGGCGGCGGGCGTCCAGCAGCGTCTCCTGGTCGCCCTCGATCACCGAGATCGGACGGTCCGCGCCGAGGTCGGCGACGGTCCGCTCCAGCAGCGTCGTCTTGCCGGAGCCGGGGGAGCTCATCACGTTGAGCGCGACGATGCCGCGCTCGGCGAGCCAGGCCCGGTTCCGCCCGGCCAGGTCGTCGTTGTGCGCCAGCACCTTCTGGCCGAGGGCGACGGTGCGCCCGAGGCCGTGCGCGTGCTCATGCCGGTGCTCGTGCTCATGCTCATGCCGGTGGTCGGGGGCGGGGTCGGGGGCGGGCGGCGGGAGGGTCGTCAGGCGCGCGTCCCCCGGAGCGGCGTCGCAGCCGCAGGTCTCACACATCGTCGGCGACCTCCACCGCTTTGATCGTCAGGTCGGCGCCCCCGCTGACCGTCACGTCGGCGCTGCCGCAGGGGCACACGGCGAGCGGCGCGCGCGCCGGGAAGGTGAGCCCGCAGGACGCGCAGTCGCCCACCCCGTCCGGCTCGGTGATGTCGAGCCGGGCGCCCTCCACGCAGGTCCCCTCCCCGGCGAGCGCGAAGCAGAACCGCACCGCGTCCGGCATGACTCCGGAAAGTCTCCCAATTTCGAGGTGGACCACCACCACCCGCGAATCGGGCAATTGCGTAGTTATTGCCGCGATAACGCTCTCCGTGACGGCCAGTTCGTGCACGCGTCCTCCGTCCCGTCCGGGCCCCCGGAACCGTTGCGGGAGCGCTGTTGCGGTGCCCCCGATCTTCCCTCGTCAAACGGTGTGTTGACCGAATTCGGGACCGCTGTTTAACGGCTCTTCGGGCGGTGTTTCGGGCCCATCCCGCAGGGCAGGCCCGAACTGGTGATGATCACTTCGGGGGAAGGGAGCCGTCATGGCGAGCACCGCGCCGGAACAGGCCGCGCCGGGACCGCCGACGTCGCAGCCGCCGACGGAGGAGATCCACATTCTGTGGACGTCCGAGGGCATGAGCTGCGACGGGGACACGGTCTCGGTCACCGCCGCCACGCTGCCGAGCATCGAGGACGTGCTGCTCGGCGCGATCCCCGGCCTCCCCAAGGTGCACCTGCACAACAAGGTGCTCGCCTACGAGACCGGCGACGCGTTCGTGGAGGCGTTCCGGCAGGCCGCGCGCGGTGAGCTGGACCCGTTCATCCTCGTCGTCGAGGGGTCGGTCCCGAACGAGAACATCAACGGCGACGGCTACTGGACGTCGATGGGCAACGACCCGGAGACCGGCGAGCCCGTCACGCTGAACGAGTGGATCGACCGGCTGGCGCCGAAGGCGTGGGCCGTCGTCGCGGCCGGCACCTGCGCCACCTACGGCGGCATCCACGCCATGGCGGGCAACCCGACCGGCTGCATGGGCCTCGCCGACTACCTCGGCTGGGACTTCCGCTCCGCCGGCGGCCTGCCGATCGTGAACGTGCCCGGCTGCCCCGTCCAGCCGGACAACTTCATGGAGACCCTGCTGTGGGTGCTGCACCAGGCGGCCGGGCAGGCGCCGGTCATCCCGCTGGACGACAAGCTCCGCCCGACGTGGCTGTTCGGCAAGACCGTCCACGAGGGCTGCGACCGCGCCGCCTACTACGAGCAGGCCGACTTCGCCTTCGACTACAACTCGCCGAAGTGCCAGGTGAAGATCGGGTGCTGGGGCCCGGTGGTGAACTGCAACGTCACCAAGCGCGGCTGGATGGACGGCGTCGGCGGCTGCCCCAACGTCGGCGGGATCTGCATCGGCTGCACGATGCCCGGCTTCCCGGACAAGTTCATGCCGTTCATGGACGAGCCGCCCGGCGGCAACCTGTCCACGACGCTGCTGAAGACCTACGGGCCGTTCATCCGGACGATGCGGTCGATCACCAACCGGAGCGCCAACGAGGAACCGCGGTGGCGCCACAACCGCGACCGCCTGACCAGCGGCTACCAGCCCCGCTGGCCGCGCACCTGACCCGCACACGCCAAAACCGTCACCGCAGAGCAGTCACCGCAGAGAGTCGTCACCGAAAGGCCGCGCCGATGAGACAGGGCACTCACCGATGAAGCAGGGCACCAGCGTGCGAAGCGACCGGTCCCCGGAGCAGGGGGGCCTCGTCGAGGTCGCGTTCGACCCGATCACCCGGATCATCGGCAACCTCGGCATCTACACCAAGATCGACTTCGCGAACCGGGAGGTGGCCGAGTGCCGGAGCACCTCGTCCATCTTCCGCGGCTACAGCGTGTTCATGAAGGGCAAGGACCCGCGCGACGCCCACTTCATCACCAGCCGCATCTGCGGCATCTGCGGTGACAATCACGCGACCTGCTCGGTCTACGCGCAGAACATGGCGTACGGGATCAAGCCGCCGCCCCTCGCCGACTACATCATCAACCTCGGCGAGGCCGCCGAGTTCATGTTCGACCACACGCTGTTCCAGGACAACCTCGTGTTCGTCGACTTCTGCGAGCGGATGGTCGCCGAGACGAACCCGGGCCTGCTCGCGACGGCGCGGACGACCGAGGCGCCGCGCGGCTCCGTGCACGGCTTCAAGACGATCGCCGACATCATGGCGGCGTTCAACCCGTTCGAGGGGTCGGTCTACAAGCAGGCCCTCGAACTCAGCCGGATCACCCGCGAGATGTGCTGCCTGATGGAGGGGCGGCACGTCCACCCGTCCACCCTGTACCCGGGCGGGGTGGGGACGGTCGCGACGCCGCAGGTGTTCACCGACTACCTCGTCCGGCTGACGCGCTGCCTGGACTTCGTCAAGCGGTCCGTCGCGATGAACGACGACATCTTCGACTTCTTCCTGGAGGCGCTGCCCGGCTACGACCAGGTGGGGCGGCGCCGGACGCTGCTCGGCTGCTGGGGCGCGTTCCAGAACCCCGACGTCTGCGACTACGACTACCGGCACATGTCCGAATGGGGCCGGGCCGCGTACGTCACGCCCGGCATCGTGATCGACGGCCAGCTCCTCACCACCGACCTGGTCGACATCAACCTCGGCATGCGGATCCTCCTCGGCAGCTCGTACTACGACGACTGGGCGAACGAGGAGACGTTCGTCAAGCAGGACCCGCTCGGCAACCCCATCGACCAGCGGCACCCGTGGAACCAGACGACGCTGCCGCACCCGCAGAAGCGCGACCTGGACGGCGGCAAGTACAGCTGGGTGATGAGCCCGCGCTGGCTGCATCCGGTGACCGAGGAGCACCTCGCGCTCGACACCGGCGGCGGGCCGCTCGCCCGGCTGTGGACGACCGCGCTGGCGGGGCTGGTGGACACGCCGTACGTCCGGTCCACGGGGCGCAGCGTGCAGATCGACCTGCCGAAGACGCCGGGCATGCCCGAGGTCAACCTGGAGTGGACGCCGCCGCCGTTCGCCAACACGATCGAGCGCGACCGGGCCCGCGCCTACTTCGTCGCCTACGCGGCCGGGATGGCGCTGTACTTCGCCGAGAAGGCCCTCGACGAGGTGCGGGCGGGCCGCACGAAGGTGTTCACCGACTTCGAGGTGCCGGACGAGGCGATCGGCGTCGGGTTCCACGAGGCGGTGCGGGGCGTGCTGTCGCACCACCTCGTCATCCGCGACCACAAGATCGCGAACTACCAGCCGTACCCGCCGACGCCGTGGAACGCCAGCCCGCGCGACTCCTACGGCACGCCCGGCCCGTACGAGGACGCCGTGCAGGGCCAGCCGATCTTCGAGGAGAACGGGCCGGACGACTTCAAGGGCATCGACATCATGCGGACCGTCCGCAGCTTCGACCCGTGCCTGCCGTGCGGCGTCCACATGTACCTCGGCGGCGGCCGGACGATCGAGAAGCGCCATTCCCCGATGTTCGGTGCGCAGGAACGATGAGCTGGGACGACGAGCGCGTACGCGAGCACGTCCAGCGCCTGGAGGGGCTGCTGGAACGGCTCGACCCGGCCGCGGCGGACACCGTCCACGCGCTGGTGGAGCTGTACGGGGAGGCGCTCGACCGGGTCATGCGGCTCGCGGGCGACACCGGCGCCCTCATCGAGGACGAGCTGATCCGCCACCTGCTGCTCGTCCACGGCCTGCACCCGGAGACCGCGGAGGCGCGGGTGCGGCGGGCGCTCGGCGCGCTGGAGACCTTCCTCGCCAAGCACCGCACGTCCGCCGAGTTCGGCGGCATCGAGGACGGCGCGCTGCGGCTGGCCGTCGCCGCCGAGGGCCGGGCCGCGCCGCCCCGCCCCGTGCTGGACGCGGTCGAGCGGGCCGTCCGCGCGGCGGCGCCGGAGCTGGACCGCGTCGACATCGCGGCGCCCGCCCCCGAACCGGTGCTGATCACCCTCGACCAGGTGCGGAGCCGCGCATGACCGCCGCCCTGTCCACGCCCCGGCTCGCCGCGCTGGCCCGCCGGGAGCCGCGCCCTCCGGCGGCCGCCGCCGCCGAGCGGTGCGAGCTGTGCGGCGAGCCGCTGCCGGACGTCCACCGGCACCTCCTCGACCTGGGGACGGGCGACCCGCTGTGCGCGTGCGGGGCCTGCACCGTGCTTTTCGCCGACCACGCGGCGGGCGGGCGCCACTACCGGCTCGTCCCGGACGAGCGCCGCCGGCTGGCCGGCTTCCACCTGGACGGCCCGCTCTGGGCCGCCCTCGGCGTCCCGGTCGACCTGGCGTTCTTCACCGCCGCCGCGTCGGGCGAGGTCACCGCCCGCTATCCGAGCCCGGCGGGCGCGCTGCACGCGCCCGTGCACGCCGCGAGCTGGGAGCGCCTGACCCGCGCGAACCCCGTGCTGGCGGACCTGCGCCCGGACGTGGAGGCGCTCGTCGTCCACCGGGCGCTGGGCGCCGCCGAGCACTGGATCCTCCCGGTCGACGACTGCTTCCGGCTCACCGCCCTGCTGCGCGCGCACTGGACGGGCTTCACCGGCGGCGACGCCGTCCGGCACCGCATCCGCACGTTCTTCGAGGAGTTGGAGGGGGACAGATGATCAGGTTGGGGAGACCCGACGTGAAACCCGACACGCCGTCGCACACGCGGGGCGTCCGCGAGGGGAACGCCGCGGGGAACTACGAGAAGCAGCCGGGCCACCTGCCCGACGGCACCTCGAACCAGCGCCGCTCCACGGGGATCAACGCGAAGCACCGCGAGCCGATCCTCGACTCGATGCCGAACCTGTCTCCGGCATGAGCCCGGGGGGTGCGGGGGGTCGTCCCCCCTCGGGAAAGCAGGGCATGAGCGAGAGGAACGGGGCGCCGGAGCTGGGGCTGGAGCTGCTGGGGGTCGAGGCGGAGGCGTTCGCGGCGACGCCGACGCTGAACCTGCGGATCGGGCTGCGGCGGCTGGACGGCGGGTCCGTGCAGTGCGTCCTGCTGACCACGACGGTGACGATCGCGGCGGCGCGGCGGGAGTACGGAGACGCCGAGCAGGAGCGGCTCACCGGCGTGTTCGGCACGCCGGACATGTGGGAGAGGTCGCTGCGCGGGCTGACCTGGGCGCGGGTCGGCGCGACGGTGCCGACGTTCCGCGGGGAGACGGAGGTGACCCTGTCGCTGCCGTGCGGGCATGACATGCAGGTCGCGGCCGACCGCTACCTGCACGCGCTCGACGACGGCGACGTCCCCCTCGACCTCACGTTCAACGGCACGGTGTTCTACCCGGGCGAGGACGGGAAGCTGCGCACCGGGCAGATCCCGTGGCACCACGAGGCGACGGGCGTGCTGCCCGTCCAGGCGTGGCGTGACCTGATGGACCGCTACTACGGCGGCGCCCGCTGGCTCCGCCTGGACGACGCGTGCTTCGGCCGGCTGGCCGCCTACCGGGCGCGCCGCGCGCACTCCTCGTTCGACGACACGGTCGACGAGCTGCTGCGGCAGGCGGAGGCGGCGCGCGAAGGGGAGGAAGAGTGGACCGTGTGAGGGCGGTCGCGGACACGGTCCTCTACGAGGGATACCTGCTGTGGCCGTACCGGCGGTCGGCGCTGAAGAACCAGCGGCGCTGGACGATCGGCGGCGTCTACCCGCGCCGCTACGCCGAACGCAACGACGACCACTGGACGGTGCGCGCCGAGTTCGTCCTGGACCCCGGCGGCGACACCGACGTCGAGGTCGCGTTGCGGTTCCTGCACGAGGTGCACCGCCAGGTCATGGACGGCGACACCCCCGTGGACGAGCTCAGCCGGGGTGTGGAGACGTACACGACCTGGCAGGAGGCCCGCGAACGCGAGTTCACCGGGGGCCGCGTCCCGCTGGAGCGCCTGCTGGACGGGCCGGTGCGGATCCCGGTCGAGGTGCCGCCGGGCGCCGAGGACGAGGAGATCGGCGGCGGTGCCCGCTTCACGCGGTCGTGGGGGCGGGTGACCGGCTGGGTCGACGTCTCGGCCGTGCCGGTGGAGGACGGCGCCGTGCGGGTCCGGGTCGAGGTCGTCAACGGCGGCGACGCCGCCGAGCACGGCGACGCGGTCCGGGCCGGGATGCTGTCCGCCCATGTCGTGGCGCGCGCGGGCGGCGGCGGGGCGTTCGCCTCGTCCACCGATCCGCCGGAGCGGCTCGCCGCCGCCGTCGCGGGGTGCGCGAGCGAGGGGCTGTGGCCGGTGCTGGCGGGGGAGCCGGGCGGGTTCGACACGGTGCTGGCCGCGCCGATCGTCCTGTACGACTGGCCGCAGGTCGCGCCGGAGAGCCCCGGCGACCTGTTCGACGGGACGGAGATCGACCGGCTCCTCATCCTCAGCGTGCTCGGCCTCACCGAGGACGAGCGCCGGGAGATGGCGGCGACCGACCCGAAGGCGCGGCGGATCCTGGAGCGGTGCGGCGCGCTGTCGTCCGACGAGCTGCTCGTCCTGCACGGCACCATGCGCGATCCCCGCAGGGACGTGTGGTGAACGCGCGGGCGGTCGTCGGCGGGCGGGAGCTGACCGCGGGGAGCCGGGTGCGGCTGCGGCCGCGGGGCGGCGCCGACATCTTCGACCTCGCGCTGCTCGGCCGCACCGCGACCGTCGAGCGGGTCGAGGAGGACATGGAGGGCGGCCTGCACCTGGTCGTCGCGGTCGACGACGACCCCGGCCGGGACCTCGGCGCCCGCGACCAGCTCGGCCACCGGTTCTTCGTCGGGCTGGACGAGGTGGAGCCGCTGCCGCAGGACGCCGCGGCCCGCAGGGTCCTCGTCGCCGGGATCGGGAACGTGTTCCACGGCGACGACGGGTTCGGGGTGGAGGTCGTCCGGCGGCTGGCGGAGCGGCCGGTGCCGGCCGGCGTGGCCGTCACCGACTTCGGCATCCGCGGCATCGACCTGATGTACGCGCTCGGCGACGGCTACCGGACGGCGCTCCTGGTCGACGCGGCGGCCCGCGGCGAGGAGCCCGGCACCGTCTCGCTCATCGAGCCGGAGCCCGGCTCCGACGACTTCGGCGGCGCCGCGGTCGACGCGCACGGGCTCGACCCGGCGCGGGTGCTGCGGCTGGCCCGCGGCAACGGACCGGTGCCGCCGCGGATCCTGCTGGTCGCGTGCGAGCCGTCGGCGCAGACCACCGACGCCACCTGGGACATGGAGCTCAGCGCGCCGGTCCGCGCGGCCGTCGGCGAGGCCGTCCGGCTGGTCGAGCGGCTGCTCGCGAGGGAACTGGAGACGCACACCGACACAGAGGGGGGATCTGTGGCATGAGGAAGGGAATCCACATCGGGCCCGGCGTGGTCCGGCTGGCGGTCGCGCTGCTCGCGCTCACCGTGGTCGCCGCGGCGGTCAGGGAGGTGCCGGCGATCCGCAGGTACATCAAGGCCGAGTCGATGTGACCGCGCCGCTGACACGGGATCGGACACGGGCCATGACGACCATCGACCGGCAGCTCGTCGGGTACCTGAAGGACGCGCACGCGCTGCAGGAGCATGTCGAGGCCACGCTGAGCGAGCTGCTCACCACGGTGGCGGTTGAGCCGGACGTCTGCCGGCGCCTCGGCCGCTACGCCGAGCGGACGCGGACGCACACCCGCGAGATCGAGGCGCGGCTGCGGGCGCACGGGTCCGCGCCGTCCATCGTCCGGGACGCGGGGCAGCTGTTCGCGTCCGTGCTGGAGGCCGGGCTGGGGCGCACCCGCCGGGACCAGGCCGGCCGCCACGTCCGGGACGCCTACGTCGCCGCGCACCTGCAGATCGCGTCCGCGGAGATGCTGCGCCGCGTCGCCGAGCGGGCCGGGGACGCCGAGACGGCGCGGGTCGCGACGGCGCTGTGCGACGACGCGCACGCGATGTCGGCGGAGCTGTCGGAGCGCTGGGACCTCGCCGTGGAGCTGTCGCTGCGCCAGCACGGCCTCCGCGACGTCCCGCCGCCGCCGGGCGGTGGCGGATGAGCGGCACGGCGGCGGAGGTGTTCGCGCGGCGCGCCGCGCCGGGCGCGGCGCTCGCGGGCGAGGCCGGCGCGATCGCCGCCGCGTGCCACGCGATGGCGGCGCGGTTCCACCGCGGCGGGCGGCTGCTCGCCTTCGGTGCGGGCGGCGCCGCCACCGACGCCCAGCACGTCGCGGTCGAGTTCGTCCACCCGGTGATCGTGGGGAAGCGGGCGCTGCCCGCGCTGTCGCTCACCGGCGACGTCGCGACGCTCACCGGGATCTGCGCCGGGCCGGGGTTCGACGACGCGTTCGCGCACCAGGTCCGCTGCTTCGGCGGGCCCGGCGACATCGCGTTCGGGATCTCGCCGGACGGCCGCTGCGGCAGCGTCCTGCGCGCCATGGAGGCCGCGCGCGGCCTCGGGATGCTGACGGTCGCGCTCGCGGGCGGCGACGGCGGGGAGCTGCCCGGAGCCGTCGACCACCTGGTGACCGTGCCGTCCACCGACCCGCGCGTGGTCAAGGAAGTGCACGTCACCGCTTACCACCTGCTTTGGGAGCTGGTCCACGTGTTCTTGGAGCAGCCGGGCGTGCTCGGCGAGGAGGTGCTCGCGTGACCGGATGCGAGGAAGACGGCCACTGCACGACCTGCGCGGACGAGGCGCGCCCGGCCACCGTTCTCCGGCTTGTCGACGGCGATTTCGCCGACGTCGACACCGGCGGCGGGGGGATCGAGCGGATCAGCGTGGCCCTGGTGGACGCCGCCGCCGGCGACACCGTGCTCGTCCACGCCAAGGAGGCGATCGGGGTCGTGACGTGACCGAGATGCTCTACCCGTTCCTGTACGCGGGCGGCTCCGGGCTGGACACGCTGCTGGAGGACGTCCGGCGCTCGACGGCCGACAAGGCCAACGAGATCGTCCGGCTCCGGGAGGCCGTCCTCGCCGAGTACGCCGACGAGCTCGCCGCCTGCGCCGCGCGGATGGCGGCCGCGTTCCGCGCGGGCGGCCGGCTGTTCGCGTTCGGCAACGGCGGCAGCGCCACGGACGCGCAGGACGTCGCCGCGCTGTTCCTCAACCCGGGCGGGGCGGCGCGCCCGCTGCCCGCGCTCGCGCTGACCAACGACACCGCCGCCATCACCGCGCTGTCCAACGACGTCGGGTTCGAGGTGGTGTTCGCGCGGCAGCTCGCCGCGTTCGGGCGGCCGGGCGACATCGCGGTGGCGCTGTCCACGAGTGGCGACTCCGACAACCTCGTCGCCGCGCTGCGGGAGGCGGCGCGGCGCGGCATGACGGCGGTCGGGCTCGCCGGCTGCGGCGGCGGGCGGATGGCGGAGACACCGGGCCTGCACCACCTGTTCGTCGTGCCGTCGTCGTCGGTGCACCGGATCCAGGAGGCGCAGACGACCGTCTACCACGCGCTGTGGGAGCTGACGCAGTCCGAACTGGCCCGTTTCGAGACCACAGGGGAGGCAGGCTGATGTGCCTGGCGATACCGGGCGAGATCGTGGCGGTCGGGACGGACCGGCCGGTGGCGGAGGTCGACGTGAGCGGCGTCCGCCGGTCGGTCGACATCGGCCTGCTGGACGGGGAGCGGCTCGCCGCGGGCGACTGGGTCCTCATCCATGTCGGCTTCGCCATGTCCAAGATCGACGAGGCGGAGGCGCGGGCGACGCTGGAACTGCTCCAGGGCCTCGGCGCCGCCTACGACGACGAGATCGACGCGCTGCGGGAATCGGAGATCGGCTGATGCGCTTCGTCGACGAGTACCGGGACGCGGGGAGGGCGCGGGCGCTCGCCGCCTCGATCGCCTCCCTGTGCGAGCCCGGCCGGCACTACAAGTTCATGGAGGTGTGCGGCGGCCACACGCACACCATCTACAAGCACGGCGTCGAGGACTACCTGCCGGAGAACGTCTCCCTCGTGCACGGGCCGGGCTGCCCGGTGTGCGTGATCCCGATGGGGCGGGTGGACGACGCCGTCCACATCGCGTCCCGGCCCGGCGTGATCCTGGCGACGTTCGGCGACATGATGCGCGTGCCCGGCGGGGGCGGCTCGTTCCTCGACGCGAAGGCCGCGGGCGCCGACATCCGGATGGTGTACTCGCCGCTGGACGCCCTGAAGCTCGCCGAGCGCAACCCGTCCCGCCGGGTCGTGTTCATGGGGATCGGGTTCGAGACGACCGCGCCGTCCACGGCGATGACCGTGCTGCGCGCGGCGGCGGCCGGGATCACCAACTTCTCGGTGTTCTGCAACCACGTGACGATCCTCCCGGCGATCAAGGCGATCCTGGACTCGCCGGACCTGCGCCTGGACGGCTTCCTCGGCCCCGGCCACGTCTCGACGGTCATCGGCTGCCGGCCCTACGCGTTCATCCCCGGCGACTACGGCAAACCGCTGGTCGTCGCCGGTTTCGAGCCGCTGGACCTGCTGCAGTCGGTGCGCATGCTGCTGACCCAGCTCGCGGAGGGCCGCGCCGAGGTCGAGAACCAGTACGGCCGGGTCGTCCCGTGGGAGGGCAACCCGAAGGCGCTGGACGCCATCGCCCGCACGATGGAGATGCGCCCGTACTTCGAGTGGCGCGGCCTCGGGTTCATCTCGCATTCCGCGCTGCGCCTGCGGGACGAGTACGCCGCGTTCGACGCCGAGCGCGTCTTCGACATCCCGGGCGGCCGGGTCGCGGACCCGAAGGCGTGCCAGTGCGGCGAGGTGCTCAAGGGCGTCCTGAAACCGTGGGAGTGCAAGGTCTTCGGGACGGCCTGCACCCCGGAGACGCCGATCGGCACCTGCATGGTGTCGTCCGAAGGCGCCTGCGCCGCCTACTACAACTTCGGCCGGTTCACCCGGGAGCGCGTCAAGGAGGCCACCCGATGACGATCCGCGAGGAGCAGGTCCTCGAACGCATCGCGCGGGCGCGCGGCCGCCGGGCCCGCCTGCGCGAGGACGCGATCACGCTCGCGCACGGATCCGGCGGCAAGGCCACCCGCACCCTGGTCGACGCGGTGTTCAAGGAGGCGTTCGGCAACCCGCTGCTCGACCGCCTGGACGACTCGGCGCGCTTCGCCGTCAACGGCGCCGACCTGGCCTTCACCACCGACTCCTACGTGGTGTCGCCGCTGTTCTTCCCCGGCGGTGACATCGGCGACCTCGCCGTCAACGGCACGGTCAACGACCTCGCCGTCGCCGGCGCGACCCCGCTGCACCTGTCCGCCGGGTTCATCCTCGAAGAGGGCTTCCCGGTGGCGTCGCTGCGCCGCATCACCGCCTCGATGAGCGCCGCCGCCGACGCCGCGGGCGTCGACATCGTCGCGGGCGACACGAAGGTGGTCGAGCGCGGCAAGGCCGACGGCTGCTACATCAACACCGCCGGGGTGGGCGTCGTCCACTCCCCGCCCACGGGCGAGCTCCGGCCCGGCGACGCCGTCCTGGTCACCGGACCGATCGGCGAGCACGGCGTCACGGTCATGCTGGCGCGCGGCGACCTCGACATCGAGGCCGACCTCGCCTCCGACACCGCGCCGCTGAACTGCCTGCTCGCCGACCTGTCCGCCCGCTGCCGGGGCACCGTCCGCCGGATGCGGGACGCGACGCGCGGCGGGGTGGCGACCGTCCTCAACGAGCTGGCGGCGGACGCGGGCCTCGCCGTGGTCGTGGACGAGGACGCGATCCCCGTCCACCCGGCCGTCCGGGGCGCCTGCGAACTCCTCGGCATCGACCCGCTGTACGTCGCGTGCGAGGGCCGGGCCGTCGTCGTGGTCGCGCCCGGCGCGGCGGACGCGGCGCTGGCCTCGCTGCACGCCCACCCGCTGGGCGCGGACGCCGCCGTCATCGGCCACGTCCGGGACGACCCGCCCGGCACCGTCCTGCTGAAGACGGCCTTCGGCGGCACCCGCATCATCGACCTCCTGGTGGGCGATCCGCTGCCGCGCATCTGCTGATCCCGGGGCCCGCGACGGTGCCGCGGCGGTGCCGTGCGGCACGGTCAAAGGCTCCACTGGAATCGGGCATCTTTCTACTACCGGTGTATTGCCGGGCATTGGGGTGGGCATCGTCCCGGAACGCTCAGGCGTCACATCCTTGGGGGGAACACTTCAATGAGCGATCTCATCGCCATCGCCTATCCGGACCTCGACCGTGCCATCGAGGTCCGCGACCGGCTCATCGACATGCAGCGGCAGAACGTGATCGCGCTCGCGGACGCCGCCGTCGTCGAAAAGCGCCTCGACGGCAAGATCAAGCTGCACCAGATCCACAACACCACCGGCCGGGGCGCCGCCTGGGGCACCGTCTGGGGCGGCCTGCTCGGCATGCTGTTCTTCGCCCCGCTGATCGGCGCGGCGGTCGGCGCCGCCGCCGGCGCCGCGGGCGGCGCCGCGTCGGACGTCGGCGTGGACGACTCGTTCATGCGCGAACTCGGCGCGAAGCTCCAGCCCGGCGGCGCCGCGCTGTTCCTCCTCGTCACCAAGGTGACGCCGGACAAAGTCATCCCGCAGGTCGCCCAGTACGGCGGTGAGATCCTGCAGACCTCGCTCAGCGCGGACGCCGAGCAGCACCTGCGCGAGGCCGTCGAGGCCGACGCCCGCGTCCACGCCACCACCTGACCCGGGCGCGAAAAACCATTGGCTCCGCCCCGCACCGGCCTTTTACCATCGAAAGGCCGGTGCGGGGTAGTGCAACGGGAGCATGCAGGTCTCATAAGCCTGGTGATGCGGGTTCGAATCCCGCCCCCGCCTCTAGTGAAAGGCGCGCCCGAATGGTCGGGCGCGCCTTTCGTCATGCCTTTTCGCCGTGCCTTTTCGCTACGGCGGCGAGCCTAGGTCGCCGCCGGGCTTCCGTAACGGGCCAGCAGAGCCCGCACGGCGGTGCGGATCGGCTCGCCCGGCGACTCCGGGACGCCGGTGGTCAGGGCGGTGAACAGGATGCCCAGGACGCTCATCTCCAGGAGCATGGCGTCGTCCGGGCTGACCTCCATCCCGGCGGCATGGCACTGCCGGACGATGAGATCGGCGCGGGCGCGCAGCGCGTCCGTCAGCATCCGCCGCAGCCGCGGGTTGCGGGTGCTCTCCAGATGCAGCTCGAACAGGGCCAGCGGGTCGTGGCCCCCCTCGGCCAGCATCAGGGTCAGCACGGCGACCAGCGCCTCCTCCAGGTCCGCGGGCGAGATCGGCCGGACGGTGTGGGCGGCCACCCGGTCCCCGAGCCGGTCGGTGATCCGCTCGATGACCCCGTCGAGGAGCGCGTCGCGGGTGCGGAAGTAGCGCGAGGCGGTCCCGGCCGGGACGCCGGCGCCGGCGTCGACGGCCCGGTGGGTGAGCCCACGCGACCCCTGCTCGGCCAGCACGGCGATGGCCGCGTCCGCGAGCCGGGCGCGTCGCTGCGGGTTAGGCGGTGGCACGGTGCCCCTCCAGATCGGTGCGGTCGGCCGGACCGCACCATTCCACCAGAGCCGCCCCGACGCCGGCGCTGTCGCCGGCCCAGGCCACGTACCCGTCCGGGCGGACCAGCGTCGCCGCCGGCCCGGTCGCGTCCTCCGGCCTGGCCTGCCGCACGCGGTCCCGCCAGTGGACGGGCACCGCCTCGTCCGACAGCAGGACGAACCGCCCCGCGCGCAGCACCTCGTACAGGCGGCCCACGTCCGTGCGGCGGTCGGGGGCGCGGCGCCCGGCCAGCGGGTGGGCGCCGGGCCCGCCGGGCGGATAGGCGAACTCCAGCCCCGACAGCCTGCCGAGGATGCGGCGGCGGCCCGCGCCGGTGCGCAGCAGGGCCGCCATGATCCGCCGGTTGGCCGCCAGCCGCACCCGTGACCCGCTCAGCACCAGCCCGGTGAGGTGGTCGGTCATGGCGAGGACGGCGGAGCCGACGGGATGCCGCTCCGCGTGGTAGGTGCCGAGCAGCCCGGGCGGAGCCCAGCCGCGCAAGTCGGCGGCGAGCTTCCAGCCCAGGTTGGCGGCGTCCTGGATGCCGGTGTTCATGCCCTGCCCGCCGATCGGCGAGTTCACGTGGGCGGCGTCCCCGGCCAGGAAGACGCGCCCCGCCCGGTAGTCGCGGGCCTGCCGGCGCTCGGCGGCGAAACGCGAGAACCAGCGCGGCTCGCTCATGCCGTAGTCGGTGCCGGCGATCTGCCGGAACGCCGTACGGATCCGGTCGAAATCGGCGTCCTCCCGGTCTTCGCGCAGCCACGCGCCGACCCGGTACCAGCCGTCCCCGAACGGGAGGGTCACCACCACGCCCTGCGGCCCGACCTGCGTGATCGGCGGCGGCTCAGAGCCGGGGACGCGGACGTCGGCCAGCAGCATGGGCAGGCTGTAGGCCGCGCCGGCGAAGCCGACGCCCACCAGCCCGCGGACGGTGCTGTGGGCGCCGTCCGCGCCGATGACGTACCGGGCGTCCAGCGCGGTCCCGTCCGCGAGCGTGAGCCGTACGGACTCGGCGTCCTGGGCCAGGCCGGTGACCTCCGCGCCGCGGCGGACCTCGACGCCCAGTTCGGCGGCGCGCCGCCGCAGGACCTTCTCGGTGCCGTTCTGGGGCACGATCAGCAGCATCGGATACCGCGTGTCGAGCCGGCCGAAGTCCACGCGCGAGGCGTAGGCGGGGTACACCGTCCTGAGCGGGTTGCCCAGCGCCACCAGTTCGTCGCCCATGCCGCGGGCGTCGAGCAGTTCCAGGGCGCGGGCGTGCAGGCCGAAGGCCCGGGTGACGCCGGACTCACCGCCGCGCTTGTCCACGACCACGCAGGACACGCCCGCCAGGGCCAGCTCGCAGGCGGCCATCAGCCCGGTGGGCCCGGCCCCCACGATGACGACGTCGTCCATGGCGCCCTCCATTCGCTACAGATGTATCGCTACATTTATAGCGAATGAAGGGCGCCGACGCACCCCCACGGCATGGGGGCCGGGTGCTCCGCTCCGTCAGCGGGCCCGCTCGGCGTCCACGACCAGCAGCGACTTGCCGACCGTGGCGCGCTCGGCCAGCGCGCGGTGCGCGTCCGCCGCCCGCTCCAGCGGATACGTGGCCCGGATCACCGGCTTCAGCCGCCCCTCCTCGGCCAGCTCAAGCACTCGGCCCAGCAGTTCGCGCACGGTCGCCTCGTCCGGCGGCCCGTCCATCAGCGGAGCGAGCACCCGCACGCCACGGCGCTTGGCCACGTCCTTGTCCGGGTCGGTGAAACCTTCCGCAGTGCCATACGTGACGAACCGCCCGCTATCGGCCACGGCGTCGAACGCGGCCAACCCCAGCGGCCCGCCCGCACCGTCGTAGGCGAGCGCGACCCCGCCCCCGGTCGCCTCGCGCACACGCTCGACCCAGTCCGCCCGCGTGTAGTCGACGACGACCTCCGCCCCGAGCTCGCGCGCGAGCTCCAGCTTGGCCTCGCTCGACGCGGCCGCCACCACCCGCGCGCCCGCGTCGACGGCGAGCTGCACCAGCAGCGACCCGGCCCCGCCGGCCGCCGCCGACACCAGCACCCACTCACCGCCCGCCGGCGCCCCCAGCCGCGCCAGGCTGAGCGCAGTCACACCGTCGTGGACGAGCGCCGCCGCCGTCCCGGCCGCCAGCCCGCCGGGAACCGGCATGATCTCGCCCTCCCCGGCGACGACCTGCTCGGCGTACCCGGTCCCGGTCCGCACGACCACCCGCCGCCCGATCCACGCCGGATCGACGCCGTCGCCCGTCCGCAGCACCTCGCCCGCTCCACCGCCGCCCGGCACGTAGGGGAGCGTCCGGGGGAAGAAGTCCTGCCCCCAGCCCCCGCGCAGGAGGGTGTCGAGGAAGATGACGTCCGCCACGGCCATGCCGACGACGACCTGCCCCGGCCCCGGCACCGGCTCGGGCACCTCCGCGACGCCGAGCACCTCCGGCCCACCGAACTCCTTCACCTGGATCGCCCGCATGGCAGCCCCCTTCGCTTCCGAAACCGTTCCACCCCACTCTCCAACCTCAACCAATCTTGAGGTCAAGGCGGCGCTAGGGTCGTGCGGGCGCCGACCCCCGAAGGAGACGATCATGGCCGGCCCGTCACCGGAGCAGATCCAGCACTACGTGCGCGTGCTCGACCACCTGAGCCGCCTCCCACCGGACCCCGGCGCGTCGGAGAACCTGTCCTGGACGGTCGTCCGCGGACCGGGAATGACCGTCCACGAGGCGGTACGCCGCCTGAACGGCGACCCGGCCACCCTCACCGCACACCGCCCGGCCGCCGACGACTACGACCCCGACGACGCGCTCTTCCTGGAACAGCGCGGCGACGCGGTCGTCATCGTCTCCTACGGCACCGCCACCGCCGAACTGGACGCACTCCAGCGCCTGAGCCGGGGCGCCACGCTGCACTCGGTCTTCTGGCTGATCAACAACTTCAGCCGCCTCTACTACCTGGCCGACGGCGAGCTGATCACCGAACTGGACCCGCTCGACCCGCAGAACCCATCGGGCACCACCCCGCACGCGTTGACCGACCACCTGGACGCCCTCCGCACCCTCCGCGCCCACCCCGGCCCCGGCCCGGACTGGGAAACGGCGATGGCCACCCTCGAATCCTTGACCGGCGAAAGACTGGACGCCGACTGGTTCACCCACCCCCAAACCTTCGCCGAGGCCAACCGCCGCTAGGTCTAAAACTGCCGGAGGTTGTTGACACCCGGGGTCTCCGATCACTACGGAGATCTCTCATGCCCCCATCGCCTCAACAGCAACAGGACCGCCAAGCACAGCGACGCCTGGCGGTCCTGCGCCACGCCGAGGAGGTCACCGGCAACGTCTCTCAGACCTGCCGGTACTACGGCATCAGCCGCAACTGCTTCTACAAGTGGCAACGCCGATACCAGGAAGAAGGCATCGACGGGCTGCGCGACCGCTCCAGCCGACCGCACCACAGCCCCAACGCCACCCACACCGACGTCGTCAACAAGATCGTCTACCTGCGGCGGCACTACCACTTCGGGCCGATGAAGATCCAGATGTACCTCAAGCGGTACCACGACATCGACATCGCCACCTCGGCCGTCTACCGCATCCTCAAGAAACTCGGCCTGAACCGCCTGCCGGCCTCCCAGCGCCACAAGCACCACACCAAACGCCACCAGCGCTACGAGAAGCAACTGCCCGGCAACCGCGTCCAGATCGACGTCAAGTTCATCGAACCCGTCGGCGTCCCCGAACCCACAGACCGCCAGGACGCGCCGAAACCGCTCACCCCGGCCCCCAAGAGCCGGCGGCGGGCCAAGTACTACCAGTTCACCGCCATCGACGACTGCACCCGGCTGCGCATCCTGCGGGTCTACCCCCGCTGCGATCAGAAGACCGCCATCCAGTTCCTGGACTACGTCCTGGAACGGCTGCCCTTCCGTGTCGAGGTCGTCCAGACCGACAACGGCGCCGAATTCCAGTCCGGCTTCCACTGGCACGTGCTGGACAAGGGCATCGCCCACACCTACATCAAACCCGCATCACCTCACCTCAACGGCAAGGTCGAACGCTCCCACCGCATCGACGCCGAGGAGTTCTACCGCATGCTCGACGGCGTCGTCATCGACGACACCGGCGTCTTCAACGACAGGCTCCGCGAGTGGGAGGACTACTACAACTACGATCGTCCGCACGGAGCCCTCGGCGGCCAAACCCCTTACGAACGTCTCAAGCAGAAGACCCAGGCCCCGGTGTAACCAAGCTCCGGCAGATGCACAGCTAGGCCCTTTTTCAGGGTTGATCAGAGCCATTCGTTGACGGCGTCGAGGTAAACGGTGGGGTAGCGGACGGCGAGTTTGGCGAACCGGGTGGCGACCGCGCGATGACGTTCGAGCCGGTTGATGCCGCACTAGCGGGGGTGGCGCCAGCGGTGGACGGCCGGATTCGGAACTGCGCCGGCCGTGCCGTCGCAGTGCCAACGGCGGAACAGTGAGGACCCCACCTCCCAGGAGCCATAGCAGGCGGGCACGTCCCGCCACAGGACACCGACCCGGACTCGCCCGCGAACGCCATCGAGCTGCCGTTTCGTCCATTTCGAGGGCAGGCCCGCCTCGTCACCGCCAGGGCGGCCACGAGGTCTCCGGTGGGGGTGGCAACCGAAGCCCCCATCACTTAACGATTACGACACCCGTCACACAACCGACTCCGAAGCAGGCCCTGGGCCCCGCCAACCTCGCCTCGGCCGTCATCTAGCGGCGTCGGTGGGTCAAGCCGTCCGGAACTATGTGAGGTCGGCCGGGTAGGCGCTCCTCATCTCGCCGAAGTAGGCCTCGGGCGGACCTTCCACATGCTTGGGCAGCTCGTCCATGAAGGCGCGCAGCAGCGCGGTCGCATTGTGCCGATCGAGGTCCTCTTGCGAACGCCAGACCTCGTACAGGAAGAACCGGCCGTCCTCCTGTTCGTGAAGGTGGTACTGGAGATTGCCGGTGTGCTGCCGGGACGGTTCGACGAGGTTCAGCAGGAGATTGCCGAGTTGCTCGGCGTGCCCGGGCTTGGGGATCAGGAATCCGTAGAGCGAGACGGGCGCCGGTGCAGTCGAAGTAGTTGTCATGCGAGCAACGTTAGGATGTGACATCGATGTGAGATTCAAGCCGCGTGCCTATGGGGTGGGTCACATGAAGATCGGAGATCTGTCCCGCGAAACGGGCGTGGCCGTCCGTCTCCTGCGCTACTACGAGGATCAAGGCCTGCTCACCTCCCACCGCAGCCCGGGCGGACACCGCCACTACGGCCCCGAGGCCCCCGCTGCGGTCGCCCGCATCCGCACACTGCTCGCGGCAGGGCTCCCCACGCGAGTCATCCGCGAACTCACGCCGTGCTTCGTCGGCGACGGCACAGAGGTCCAGGCATGTGTCCTCGACCACCTCCGAACCCAGTGCGCCGAGTTGGACACGCGCATAGCCGACTTGGTCCAGGCCCGCGCGGCCCTAGGCGAAATCCTCCAGGCTTCCACCCGCTCCCTAACCCACACCTGACCGGGGCTGCAGCCTGGCGTGACGTGCAGAAGCCGTGCCCCACGCACTAGCGGATACCCAGGTGGGGAGGGCCTGCGTAGGTGCACGTGTGATCCACTTGCGTGGCGCTGCCTAGAGGAGCGGGCGTCGCGTTGCGCCGTAGCGGGATTACACGACCCTGGGCGTCGAGAACGCGGCTGAGCGTGAAGTATGCGCCTGCGAATGCGCGGGAGCTGTGCCCCAGCATGTCGGGTGACAACGCTGAAGGGCGTCCTCAGACCCGCGCTGGTGAAGGCCAAGCACGGGACCTGTGCCTTCGATCGTTCGACCTGAGCCCAGCATGGTGGGCGATCAGCCTGGGCGGACGGGCCCCAGCCCGCGCCGGCGGGAAAACCGGGCGCGGGGTACACGCACCTGAGCCAACGTGGCCTTGAGCTCGCGCAGCGGCCGGCCGGGCTAGGGCCGATTCCCGACCCGCGCATGGTGGGACGACCGGACGCAGGCTGCCGATCACGCGCCTTGAACCAGCTCGGCGGAGGGGGGAGGGACGAGGGCGTCTCCGGCCCTGTGTTGCTGGAGGGCGAGCGCGGACCTGCGGTCGCGTGCCTTAAACCAGCCCGATGGGTGTCCAGACTGAGGAAGGGATCCCGACTCGTGCCGGCGGGGGACCGGTGCCTTGTGAAGGCGTGCTCTTGAGATGGCGCGGCGGGGATCAGGTGGGTGGCGCGCCTGAGCCCGTGCCGGCGCGGACGCCGCCCCCCGGTCCGCGAGTTGGCGATCGTGCGGAGCTCGGACGGGAGAGCGCACCGGCCTCGCGCTGCCTGAAGGAACGGGCGGGCGCGTTGCGGTGAAGCGGATTACCCCTCGACAATGCGGCCGAGCGTGCGGTGTGCATCCGCGAACCTGCGGCCATGCCCAACCGGCAGTCGGCCATGCCAGGCGACGGCCCGGCCTCGTGCTGGCGGTATGGCCGGGCGTGATCAGGCGCCTAGCTCAGCGTGCCCGAGCGTAGCGGGCGAGGCGACCCCCGCCCGTGATGGTGCATGCGGGCCTGCGCTCGCGTGGCCGGGCCCCGCTTGGTGGTCGGCCTGGACGGGGATCGGTTCGGGGCCGTGTTGGCGGGATTGCCCGGGGGTGGGCTGTCGGCCAGTGCTTAGGACGAGCGTGGCGGGTGGGGAGAGTCGGGCGGCTCTGGGGGCGTGAGTCGGTGTTCGCGTCGTCTTCCGTCGGCGCGGGTTCGGGCCCGGCCGGGTGTGCGGTGGTGGGTTGCTCGGCGCGGGGCATGCGGGTGCGGCACGCGGCCCCGGGTCTGTTCGGGGGCGCGAGTCTGTGGTCTGTGGGTCTGTGATCAGGCGGCTTGGCTTGTTGGGGGTGGGCGGCTGGCCGGGGTGAGGCTCCATGTTGGTGGGCCTGTGGTCTGGCCTGTACCGGGTGGGTGGAGGCGGTAGGTGTAGCGGCCGTCCGTTGTTTTGGTGATGTGGAGGCGGTCTGGGTTGGTGTGTTTGTAGCGGTTGTGCCATCCGCAGGTGAGTGCGAGTTGGTCAATGTCGGTGGGGCTGTGGCCGAGGGCCCAGCCGTGGACGTGGTCGACTTCGCAGAGTGTCCCGGGTACTTCGCAGTCTTGGACGGCGCAGGTGGAGTACAGGGTTTCCAGGGACTTGGCGCTGTGGGGCGGTAGCGAACCGGACTCGATGGCCCAGGTAGAGGGGCAGGTTTCCGCGTCCTAGTAGGAGCGGTGAAACTCCGGCGTTCAGTGCGATGCGGCGGGCTTGGGCGGCGGGGATGGGGGTTCCGTCGGTGAGACGGGCGGGGGTGGTGCCGCCGGTGAGGGTGTCCAGGTCGCAGATGACGGTGACCTTGGTGGCCTTGTGCCCGCCCGACAGCACCGTGGTCAGCGCGGCCGCCGTCCGCTCCGACAGGTCGCGGTGGTCGTCGGTCCCGGCGGGTTTGGCCAGCGGCCCGAGCGTGCCGTCCCAGATCGCGGCGTCTTCGGCGTTCAGCCAGCCCTTGATGTAGCGGCCACCGTCCAGCGAACGCGTCGAGTCGATCCAGGATCGCTCGTAGCCGCGCGCCACGTCCTCGGGGGCCTGTTCGGTGCCGTCGCGTTCGGCGATGACGTCGCGGATCCGCTTGCCGAAGCTGGCGACTTTCCCGGCGGAGAAGCCCTGGTCGACCATGCCGAGCAGGATGCTCTCGGCCGCGGGGCAGTCATCGTCGTCGAGTCGGGTGATGGCGTCGGCGATGGTGGCGGCGTACCCGGCCGACAACTCACCGGCAGCCCACCGTCCGGTCATCTCGGGCAGGCGGTGCCGTTGGCGGGCCAGGGTCAGGCGTTCCTTGGCGCGGGATTCGCGCATCCCGAGGCGGGACCGCAGCCAGGACCGGGTGGAGGGGAAACCCCACCGCTGCACCTCGCGCGCGCCGTCCACCACGCCGATGAACCCGGCGAGGGCGGCTTCCTGCAGATCGGTGGTGGTGGCGAGGGTTTCGGTGAGTTCCAGGCACGCCGCTGCTGATTCGGGGGCGGTGCGGGAGGCGAGTTCGGCGGCGATCGCCGATGCCGCGTTCACCAATTCCATGGTGGACGCGGCGTCGAGGTCGACCGCGATTGAACTCATAGCCTTATGATATCCGGCCGGACGCTACTTCGTCCTTTCGAGTCGAAAATCGACCATGATTCTTTTGAGCTTCCTTGATCGGCTCTCGCATGTTTTCTCGAAAGGCTCATTTCGGGCATTTCGAATTGGCTACCTGTCTTGTTGTCGTGTGTGTTTCTGGTTGGGGTGGGGGCGGCGCGTCGGGCAGAGGGCAGGCGGAGCCTGCCCGACGAAAGCTGCACTCAGGGGCCGTAGAGGCTCCGAAGTCAAGGGTGGGACGGAGTCCCATCGCGAAGCGACGCCGAAGGCGCCCTTGACTTTGGAGGGGCGGCCCCGTACGCAGCGCCGCCCCCACCACAATTCCACGAACAACACTTAAGCCATGGTGTCCGGCGTGGTCGAACATCGACTTGTCAAACGCTGGTTCGGTTGAATGTCGGTCTGGTCGAACGCTGGCACAGTCGGGCGCCCCCTCCCGGTTGGATGTCCCCCCCGGTTCGATCACGTCGGATGTCCACTTGGTGAGTGTCAATCCTGGCGGACGTTCTGTGAACGGTGGCTAGGTGTTGCGGAGGGCCTTTTCTATGGCGGTTAGTTTGTCCGCCAGGTGGAGCAAGGCGCCCACGGACGGGTCTTCGGGGTTGCCCGCGAGGGTTCGGGACCGCTGGTAGGCCGCCTTCACCTCCGTCCAGCGGTCCGCTTCGGCGGTGGCCAGAGTGCCGCGGAGTTCGGACAGTTTCAGGAGGTTGGCTTCGGCGTCCGAGGTCAGCGTCTGCGACTCGGCCCGGTAGTGGTCGTCCAAGGCCGCTTCCAACTCCCGTGCGTTCATCACCGGGAGGACCCGTTCGGCCAGCTTGTTCATGTCGCGGTAGGAGCCCTGGAGGCGGAACGGCGGTTCGGTGCGGGACGCGTCGTCCTGCGCGGCGGAGGCGATGTACGCGCGGTTCACCGTCAGCACCACCCGCTGCACGTGGATCAGCTTCTCCAGGACGGACAGGATCTCGTCCAGTTCGGCCTGGGAGTAGGGGTGCGACAGGCGGTCCGGGCGGACAGTCTGGTCGCCCGACGCGAGGCGCACGAGCAACTCGACGTCCTCGCGGTCGCGGGTCGTCAAGGGGGCCAGGACCGGGTTCGAGGTCAGCGCGTTCTCGATATAGCTGAGCGCGAACAGGTCGTCCTTGCCGGACAGGACGTCGCCGAGGTTCCACACGTCGGCGCGGTTGGCGAGCATGTCGGGGATGCGGAAACGCCGGCCCGATTCGGTGTACGGGTTGCCCGCCATGCAGACCGCGAAGCGCTTGCCGCGCAGGTCGTAGGTGCGGGTGGCGCCTTCGATGCGGCGTTGGGCGTCGCAGAGCGGGATGAACTTCTGCAGGAACTCGGGGGACGTGTGCTGGATGTCGTCCACGTAGAGCAGGACGTTGTTTCCCATCTCCAACGCGAGGTTGATCTTCTCGACCTCGCGGGCCGCCGTCGCGTTGGGAGCCTGGGCCGGGTCGAGGGAGGTGACGTCGTGGCCCAGGGCCGGGCCGTCCACGCGCACTAGTGCCAGGCCGAGGCGGTCGGCGACGTACTCCATGAGCGTCGTCTTGCCGTAACCGGGCGGGGAGATGAGCAGGAGCAGGCCCATCTGATCGGTGCGCTTGCCCTCGCCGGCGGCGCCCAGCTGCTTGGCCAGGTTGTCGCCGATGAGCGGCAGGTAGACCTCGTCCACCAGGCGGTTCCGGACGAACGCGCTCATCGTGCGGGGCTTGAAGTCGGCCAGCCCGAGGCGCTTCTCCTCGACGGCGATCAGGTCGTTCCGCTGTTTCTGGTAGGCGCGGAAGGCGGGGACCCGCTCGGTGCGGAAGCGGTGGGTGCGGGCGAGGGTCTCGTCCAGGCGCAGGTCCAGGCGGCGGTCGGTGATGCGCGGGTGGTCGCCGAGGAGGTCCTCGATCGCGGCCGTCAGCGCGGCGGGGGAGTCGTAGCGGGCGGACGGGCACAGGAGCGTCGCCACGGCCTCGGGGAGGTCCGCTTCGTCGCCGCCGTCGCCGGTCGCCAGGTAGGAGGCCAGCCATGCTTCGGCCAGCTGGTGGCGGGCGGCCAGCGTGCCGGCGTCGCGCAGGTCGTCGTCGAGCGTCGTGTCGCCCAGCGCCTGCGTGAAGCCCTTCAGGAGGGCGCGGGCGCCCTGGCTCGTCACGAAGCCGTCCGGGGCGGCGGCCAGTTCCTCGACGAGGTACTCGGCGGTCAGCGGGTCGGGGAGGCGCAGGTCGTGCCGCTCGGTGAACTCGGTGATCGACGCCGTCAGCTCGGTGGTCAGGTCGGCCAGCGCGTCGGCGCGCCCGAACGCCTGGCGGGCGCGGACCAGCGACCGGGCGCGGGCCGTCCACATGCCCCGTTCGGTCTCGTCCGGGCCGTGCGTCCAGAAGAGCTGCGCGGTGGCCCGGGCCGGGCCCGGGTAGCGGAGCAGGCCCGCGTCGGCGCGCAGCCGCAGCAGGGCCTCCAGGATGCGGGCCGCGTCGTGGTCGTGGACGCCCCGCTCGTAGCCCTCGTCGTAGCGGTCGGCGGCCGCGTCCCGGACGAGGCCGAGCAGGCGCCCGTCGGCCGCCGCCGCGAACAGGTCGTCCAGGGGCGAGGTGGCCAGGATCGACGTCGCCAGGTACTCGGCCCGGTATGTTTCCGCTGTTTCCGAGACGAGGGTCTGGTTCCACAGGGGCCGCGTCGCGGCGAAGCCCTCGTCCTGGACGGGCGCCCGGTAGTCGGTCCCCGTGATCGCGAACGCGACCGTGTCGCGGTGCGGGACGAGCGTCAGCTCGATCGGGCGGGTGTTGACCGCGAACCGGTGCCGGCCCAGCCGGATCGTCCCGCCGTCGTCCCCGTACAGGTCGAGGCGGTCGCGCAGCGCCCGGCCCGCCTCCTGCCGGGCCGCCTTGACGCGCCCTTCCAGCTCCTCCGCGCGGACGCCGTCGTCCAGGCCGCGCAGCTCCTCGGCGATCGAGCGGAGCCGGGCCACCATCGCGTCGGTCGCGAAGTAGGTGTTGACCTCGTCCGGCGAACCGAGGGCGGCGGCGCGGCGGCGGACGCCCGCCAGGATCCGGTCCGCCGACTCGGTGAGCCGGTCGGTGCGGCGGGCGCGCTCGTCCAGCAGCGACTGCTTGCGGGACGAGAACGCCTCGTAGACCTCGGTCCGCTTGGTCTCCAGCTCGCCGAGGAACTCGTCCAGCTCGGCGAAGCGGGCCTGCAGCGTCTCCAGGCGGAGCAGCAGGCGGCCGAGCTGCTCGTCGCAGTCCTCGGGCGTGGCGGCGGTCGCCAGCGCGCCCGCGATCGACTGGTCCAGGAGGGCGAGTTCGGCGGCGAACGCCGCGCGGCCCTCGCGGCCGAGCAGGTCCCGGCGCCGGTTGTCGAGGACGGCGCGGGCCCGGTTGAGGCCGCCGAGCACCTCGCCGACCCGCTCCAGGATCGCCGTCCGCGCGGTCGCGTCGGTGATGTCGAGGTCCCCGACGACCTCGGTGACGACCTCCAGCCCCTCGTTCTGCGCGGCGAGCAGGTCGCTGAGGGGCGCCGCGTCGGCGGCGGTCTCGATGGCGCCGGCCGCCTCGGTGATGCGCTCGACCTCGGCGTGGTAGCCGGTGAAGGCGTCCTCGCCCTGGAGGAACGCGACCGCGCCCTCGCCCGCCTCGCGCAACTCGGCCTGGACGGTCTCCGACAGCTCGTCCAGCCGGGACGCGTCGACGTAGCGCAGGTCGCGCAGCGTTTCCAGCCGGCCCTGGGCGCGGCGGAAGGAGGCCAGCTGCGCCACCCAGCCGTCGGCCGTGGCCGGCGGCTCCGCATGGGCCCGGCGGATCAGCGCGGCGATGTCGTCCGCCGCCTCGGCGACGGCGGAGACCGCCTGCTCGGTGAGCGCCTGGACCTTCTCGAACTCGTCCAGCACCTGGCCCGCCGTCGCGCGGACGTCCGCCAGCGGCGCCGTCACCGCGCCGAGGTCCTCGTCGGCCAGCCAGTGGTACAGGTCGGCGGCCCGTGTGCAGGCGGAGATCAGCGCTTCGAACACCCGCGCGGACGGCGACATCTCGTCCACCATCCGGGTGACCGACAGGCATTCGGAGATGCCGCGCACGAGCTCGGCGTTCCCGACCCGCTCCAGCGGCCCGGTGCCGACCGGCTGCGCGGCGGCGTAGGCGTCCGAGACGTACGGGGTCGCCCAGATCTGCATGGGGTGCACCCGCGACGGCTCGTCGGAGAACGCCCGCATCACGACGAGCGTCCCGTCCGCGAACAGCGAGTAGCCGTGGCAGGTGATCGGCGTCGCGACCCGCTTGCGGATCACGTTGTACGGCAGCAGCAGCGACCGGCCGTCCTCCCGCGCGTGGAAGGCGTAGAGGACGTCCTCCCCGTTGGGGGAGCGGATGACCCGCTCGTACTCCAGCCCGGCCACGTCGGTGTCGAACGTCTTCGCGGTGCCGGTGTCGAGGTAGTAGCCGCCCGGGAAGATGATCCCGTGGTCGTCCGGCAGCCGCCGGCACGCCTGCGCGATCCCGTCGAGCCGCGTGACCTCCTTCGTGCGGACGTTGAACACCAGGTGCCGCCACGCCCGCTCGTTGTACGGGCGGATCCGCAGCAGGATCAGCGCGCCGACCCGCGCGTGCAGGACGTCGGCGTCCGCGAGCGACTGCAGCGGCTCGTCCACCGGCTCGGAGTAGATCCCCTCGCCGCTGTCGGTGTTGTCCTCGATCTTGACGGTGAGGGTGCCGCCGATCGTCTCGACGAACACCTCGCCCTCGATCGAGATGTGCGGGTGCCGGCCGAGGACGTGGTCGTCCCGGGTGGTCTCGACCCAGTCGACGTCGTGCGCGGGCGGGAACGCGTGGTCGCGCTCGCCCTGGTTGTCCTCGTAGGCGACGCCGCCGTCCGGGGCCGTCCGCCACCGCAGGACGCGCAGGTCCGACAGGCGCGGCCCCGTCTGGAAGACGGCGAGCAGCCGCCCGTCCACCAGCCTCAGCTGGAGCAGCCGCGCCTGCCGGTAGTACCGGTACATGTCGGCGAAGTCGCGCAGGAAGCGCGGGTCGTCCAGCAGCCCCGGCACCGCCTCCGGCCCGGCGGGGACGAACGCGATGCCGTCCTCCGTCCGGGTGAACCGGTGCAGCGAGAACACGTCGTCGACCGTCGTCTCCGGCTTCAGCCCGAGGAAGACGTTGTAGCCGAACAGCATCACCCCGCCGAGCGCCACCACGTCGCGGGGCACGCAGTTGTGCGCCGTGCGGATCCGCTCGGTGCCGGCCAGCCGCAGCTCCGTGCCGCCGAACACCTCCAGCCGCCGCGCGTTCAGCGCCTCCGCGCGCCGCGCCAGCTCGGCGGCCCGCTCGGCGAGCCGCGCCCGCAGCACCTCGTACGTTCCGTGGTCCAGCCCCGCCCGCCCGGCCCCGGCCCCGGCGGTCTCCGCCACGGCGGCGTCCCCGGCGGTCCCGGCGGTCTCGGGGGTCTCCGTCGCGGCGTCCCTGACGACCATGCTCACCCATCTCTCCCGTCTGCGTGTCGCTGTGATGGCGGCGCCTCGCCCGCGCACCGGTCGCGCGAGGGGGTTCGGTGGGCTGCGACGGGTCGCCGGCCTCGGCGGCCCCCGGTGCCGGCGACCCGTCGCAGGTCTTGGATCAATTCGCGGTCACGGCGGTTCCATTGAGCTCCGACAGCGGGGCGTCGGCGACGCCGAGGCGCCGCGCGGCGTCCAGCAGGTCCTGGAGGCCCTGCGCCTCCGGGCCGCCCGACTTGATCAGCCGCAGCAGCAGCGCCGAGAGGGTCAGGTCGCGGACGCCGCCGGTGTCGATCGAGCCGAGCAGCCGGGCCATGTCGTCGGTGAAGGACGACGTCCCGTCCAGCCACGGCCCGGCGAGGGACCGCGCCACCTCCGAGTTCTGCACGAACCCGTCCACGCTCTTGCCGAGCGCGATCGATCCGACGAGCCGGTCGAAGAAGACGCTGTCGCCGCCGACGATGTTGATGTCGGCCTGCTCCAGCCCGGTGGCGAGGACGGTGGCCTGCGCCTCCGCGACCTGCCGCTGCACCTCGATCCCGGCGAGCCGGACGTCCTTCTCCGCCTCCAGCCGCAGCCGGTACTCCTCGTGCTGGCGGGACGCCTCGTCCAGCGCGGCCATCGCGCCGGCCTTCTCGGTGAGGCCCTCGGCCTCGGCGCGCAGCGTCTCGCGGATCCGGGCGGCCTCCGCCGCCGCCATCTCCGTCGCGGCCGCGGCCTCGGCGCGGCCGACCTTCTCGATGGCGTCGGCGTCGCGCTCGCGCACCTGGACCTCGGCGAGCCCGGCCGCGGCGGCCTCCGCGCGCAGCCCCTCGGCCAGCCGGATCTTGGCCTGCGCGTCCATCTCCGCGGCCTCCTGCCGCGCCTGCGCCATCGTCAGCTCCTCGCGGGCGCGGTGCTGCGCGGCGGCCTCGGCCGCCTCCGCGGCCTTGATGTCCTTGACGAGGTTCTCCTGCGCCTCGGCCTCCGCGTGGATGATCACCGACTGGCGGGCGCGCTCGGCCTCCTCGACCGCGCGGAGCCGCTTGATGCCCTCCTCCTGCTCGGCGACGGTCCGCTCGACCGCGATGCGCTCCCGGACGACGTTCGCGATCTCCCGCTTCTCGGCCTCGACCTCCTTGTCGGCGGCGATGCGGGTCAGCTCCGTCTCCCGCTCGCGGCCGATGACCTCCAGCAGCCGGTCCTTCTCGATGCGCTCGCTCTCGATCGCGAGGACGCGCTCCTTGTTCTTCGCCGCGACGGAGATCTCGCGCTCCTTGTTCTCGTGCTGGACGCCGAGCTGCTCGTCGGTGCGGATGTGCGCGGTCTGCGCGCGGAGCCGCTCCTCGGCCTTGACCCGCTCGATCTCCGCCTGCTCGCGGGCCCGGACCGTCTCGATCTCGCGCTCCTGGCGGAGCTCGGCGTCGGCCTGGCGGCGCTCCAGCTCCAGGATCGCCTCGCGCGCCTCCACGTTCTGGCGGGTGATCTCCTTCTCCTCGTTGCGGGTGTACTCGTTGGTGCGGACGTGCTCGATCGCGGTCAGCTCGGTGATCTTCCGGATGCCCTGCGCGTCCAGGATGTTGGACTTGTCGAGCGACAGCAGCGGCGTCTGCTCCAGGTAGTCGATCGCCGCGTCCTCCAGGCTGTAGCCGTTCAGGTCCGTGCCGATGACCTGGATGATGTGGTCGCGGAACTCGTTGCGGCGGGTGTAGAGGTCGGCGAAGTCGAGGTGCTTGCCGACGGTCTTCAGCGCCTCGGAGAACTTCGCCGCGAACAGCTCCTGGAGCGTCTCCTGGCTGCTGGCGCGCTCGGTCCCGATGGCCTGCGCGACCTTGATGACGTCCTCGACGGTCTTGTTGACGCGGACGAAGAACGTGATGCGGATGTCGGCGCGGATGTTGTCCTTGCAGATCAGCCCGTCCCGGCCGGTCCGCTCGATCTCGATCGTCTTGACCGAGATGTCCATCAGCTCGGCCCGGTGCAGGACGGGCAGGACGATCGCGCCGGTGAAGGTGACGTCGACCCTCTTGAGCTTGGAGATGATCAGCGCCCGGCCCTGGTCGACCTTGCGGAACAGCCGGGTCACCATCAGCACGAGGCCGAGGGCGATGAGCAGGGCGAGCGCGAGGAGCACACCGGCTCCGATGGTGATGGTGTCCAAGGGGATCCCTCTCTGCTGGGGGGAACGAGGTCGCGGGGTCGAGGGCGCGGGGAGGCGCGCGGGGTGCGGGGTCAGGGGGACGGGCGGCGGGCCAGGTCGGACGCCGTGCCGTGCGGCATCACCCAGAAGAACCGGCCCTCCGGGTCGAAATCGAAGATCAGTGCGGTGCTGCCGGCGGTGAGGTCGTCGGCGGGGTCCGCGAGGTCCTTCGCCGCGCCGGCCACGGGCAGGTCGGACGCGGGCCGCCGCACCTGGACGATCGCGGACGACCCGTCCGGGGCGATCACCTCGGCCTGGCCGAAGTCGGGGCCGACCCGCCCGGTGCGGATGACGCACGGCAGCCCGACGAAGTCGCGCAGCGACGCACCCGCCTGGTCCTGGAAGACGCGGCGCAGCGGCAGCACGGCGAGGCGCGTCCCGGTCCAGGCCACCACCAGCGCCCCCGTCATGCCGAGGAGCCGCAGGGGAAGGCCGTCGGTGAGCGCCGACGCCGCCAGGCTCACGAACCACGCGAGCGCGATCAGCAGCGACAGCACGACCGTGACCGGGACGCCGCCGAGGCCGACCATCGCGAGCCGCTCGGCGACGAGCCCGTCCCCGTCGGCGTCGCCGCCGTCGGCGCCCCCGGCGCCGGCACCGGCCCCCGTATCGGCATCGGTGCCGGCGCCGAGGAAGTCGACGCCGAGGCCGCCGAGCAGGACGAGCGTCCAGTACCCGGCGACCACCAGGAGAGAGAAGCTGAACAGCGCTGTGGGAAAACCGAACGCGGCGTCGAGGAATTCGCCCATGGAAATGCACGCTCCCGCATCGAGACGTCATTGACCGACCGGGCCGCCGAAAGGGCGTTCCGGTAATGCGAACGGGTTCGCTGAGTGCGCGGGGGAGGTACGCGGTGGAGTACGCGGTGGGTCGTGCTCAGGTATCCGGGAAGGCGTGCGCCCAGGTGATGTGACTCAGGTCATAGGGCCTGACGTCCCGCGGGCGGGCGCGGAACGGCCGCGCCGGCGCGGCCGGCGGGGCATAGAAAAAGTGCCGGGGAGTCATCGAGCACCCTTCTGATCGGAGACACATCCTGTCTCGCCGACCAGGCTTCCCGGCACACCGATAGTTACTTTAGCTTATTTCTCGCCGAGAGGGAAGTCTTTAAACGACGGGTCGTCTGATAAGGCCCGCCGGCCGTGCCGTTCACGGCGAAAGTGATGATCCTCGCGGCACCGCGACGCCCCGGTTTTCGCGCTTCCGGGCCCCGCGAGGCCCCTGCCCGCCGGGGCTCCGCGGATGTTCAGGTTTCCTTGAGCCGCGCTGGAGCTTCGGCTCAGGTCCCGGGGGTACGTTCGCCCGCCATGACCAGGGAGTCCTGCCGGCCGATCATCGTCCTCGGGTGCCCGCGATCCGGGACGACGCTGCTGCAGCAGATGCTGCACTCGCACCCCGGGATCGCGTTCCCGTCCGAGACGCGGTTCGTGCACGTCGCCTACGAGCGCAGGCACGACTTCGGCGACCTGGAGCAGGAGGCGAACCGGCGGGCGCTGGCCGAGTGGATCACCGGCGGCGCCGACACCAAGTTCCCCGTCCTCGACCTGGACGCGGCGCGCGTCGTCGAGGAGATCGTGCACGGGCCGCCGACGCTCGGGTCGGCGCTGGCGGCGGTCTTCCGCGCCTACGCGCGGCGGCACGGCAAGCCCCGCTGGGGCGACAAGCGGCCGAGCTACTTCCGGCGGGTGCCGATGCTCCAGCGGATGTTCCCGGACGCGCAGTTCGTCCACCTCGTCCGCGACGGCCGGGACGCGGTGAGCTCGCTGATGCGGATGCCGTGGTTCAAGGGCGACCTGTACGCGGCGGCGCTGACGTGGCGGGAGGCGGTCGACACCGGCCGGCGCCTCGGCGAGCGCCTCGGCCCGGACACCTTCTACGAGTTCCGCTACGAGGACCTCGTCGCCGAGCCGGAGGACGCGCTGAGGGGCCTGTGCGCGTTCCTCGGCGAGGAGTACGACCCCGTCATGACGCAGGCGTACCGGCACGCGCGCCAGACCGTCCCGTCCTCGCGCAAGTGGCACCTGCGCACGCACGAGGCGCCCAACACCCGCCAGGTCGGCGCGTGGCGCGACCGGATGGCGGACTGGGAGGCGGACCTCGTCGAGCACGTCCTCGCCGACCGGCTGCGCCACCACGGCTACGAGCTGACCGGTGTGCCCCGCCCGGCCGCCGCGCACCTCGCGCGCTTCCACCGGCTCGCGACGCACCGCTGGCGGTCGCGGCACGCGCAGGCCGTCCGGGACCGGCTCGCGGAGGCCCGCGAGCCCAACCCCGTCGTCTCCCGCCTCACCGGCCCGGTGCCCCTGCCCGAGCGGTGACCGGACGGTGACCGCGCGCTGACCGGCCGCAGACCAGACGCCGGCCGGACGGACGGCCGCCGCCCCGGCTCTTTACCGGAAGGTGTGAGGACTGACACGGCGGGGTCAGGTGACCCTGTCTCCGGGGCAAGGGGGCCGTCGCGCGGCCCCGATGGACCCGTCTGGCCGGTTGTCCGAAATTCTCATGGAACGTGCCGGGCGGGCCGGCGCCCCGCCGCGGCGCGCCCGCCGGGGAACCGCGCAGGTGGCGTGCCCCGGTGCGCCCCGCGGGGGAGAAGCGGACCGCTGGGGCGGACGGGGACAGCGTTTTCCGATCATGATCGGCTGGGCCCCTTATCGGCAGGGGTTACCCGGCGGTAGCAAAGCGCCGTTTTTACCGCGCCGCTGACTTAATTTACGCGACGGAGACATGGTCGTGTCCGTTCGTTCACATACCGATCTGAGACACGCCCTGCTTTTGGTTGTATCTTGCGTGTTGCTCGTCACTCGATAGCTATCGCGATTGATTCGAGATCCTCTGACATAAGGAGGAGTGCGGTGACCAGTTCGGAAACAATTTCCCACGGCGAGCTGCAATCGTGGCTTCTTGACAGGATCGCCTTCTACCTCGACAGGCCCCCGGAAAACATCGACCCGGCGGTGGAACTCGCCCGCTACGGAGTGGACTCGGTCTACGCGATCAGCATCATCAGCGACATCGAGGACCATCTGCAGGTCGAGGTCGACGTGGCCGAGGCCCGGCGCCGCGAGACGGTGACCGCCCTCACCGACTACCTGCTCGAACTCGTCGCGTGATGGGCGGCCGGCCGGACGACGGGCCCGCGCTGGTCGTCCTCGGCGACAGCGTGGCCGAGGGCCAGGACGATCCGGACCCCGCCGGCGGGTGGCTCGGCTGGGCCGGGCGATTGGCCGCTCACCTGGGCATCCCCCGGGAGTTGATGCTGAACGCCTCCGATCCGGGCGCGACGGTCGAGGACGTGGTCCGCGACCAGCTGCCGGCCGTCCGGCACCTGCGGCCGGACCTGGTGGTGCTCGGCTGCGGCATGAACGACGCGCTGCGCGGCTTCGAGCGGCCGGCCGCGGCGCGGCGGCTGGACGAGCTGTTCGGCTGGGCGCGCGGGCGCGGCGCGGTGGCGCTGGCGATCCCGGTGCCGCGGCCCCCGCTGCTCGACCTGTCCCCGATCTCGCAGTTCCGCAAGAAACGCACCGTCCAGCGCATTCACGACTTCAACGCCGAGCTCGACCGCGTCTCCCGGGACCACGGAATGGCGTTCCCCGATCCGGAGACGGTGGCGAAAGTCGCTGACCGCGCGATGTGGAGTCCCGACGGAATCCACCTTAATCCGGACGGGCACGCCTATGTGGCGGAGGTGATCGCACAGCTAGCCGGAGACCTGCTCGGTGAGCGGGTGAGCTGAGCCTCGGGGGCCGATTCCAGCAGTGTGGGAAACAGATGAAGAGACCATTCGCGCTCGCGCGCGTCCCCCAGTCGATGATGCTGATTCCGCTGGCTCCCGTGCTGGCCTTCCAGGCGTGGCGGACGGTGCGCCGGACACCGCGGCTCGACCCCGCCGGCGGGGACGAGCACGGCTTCGTGCAGGGCGCGAACCCCGGTACCGGGCGGCCCGCGTTCCGCGTGGTCGTGATCGGGGAATCCACCGCGGTCGGCGTCGGCGCGTCCCGGCACACCGAGGCGCTGCCCGGTTGCCTGGCCGAGGCGCTGCGCGAGCGGCTCCGGCGCAGCGTCGCGTGGTCGGTCACCGGTGAGAACGGCGCCACCGCCCGGCGGATCACCAGCGGGCTCGTCCCGGCGGCCGGCGGCACCCTCAACGGCACCGCCGGCGGCGCGGGCGGCGGGACGGGCGGCGGCGCGGTCAACGGCACGGCCGGCGGGTGCGCGGCGGATCTCGTCGTCGTCACCGTGGGGATCAACGACCTGATCCGGCGGCGGCCGCTGCGCCGCTGGGCGGCCGACGTCAGCGAGCTGGTCGGCGTCCTGCGCGGCCGGTACGCGGGCGCGACCGTGCTGGTCGCGGGCATGCCGCCGGTGCACAGGTTCCCCGCCCTCCCGCAGCCGCTCCGGTACGTGCTCGGCGCCCGCGCGCGGGCCATGGACCGGATCATGCGGGAGGCGGCCCGGGCGGGCGGGGCGGTCCACGCTCCCATGGACGAGGCGATGGCGCGCGACCGCGGGCTGTTCGCCTCCGACGGATTCCACCCGTCGCCCGCCGGCTACCGGGCCTGGGCGCGCGACCTCGCGCACGCCGTGGCCGCTCCCCACTGAGACGACGCCGGACCGACACGACGCCGGCCCGAGACGGCACGGCGAGCGAAGGGAGCAGTTCGGATGACGGCTGCCGGAACGTTCCGAACGGCGGTGGAGGCCAAGGACCTCGCCGCCGTCACCCGCGCCCTGGACCCGGGCATCGAGTTCCGCAGCCCGGTGATGGTGCGGCCGTATCGCGGCCGCGACACCGTCACCGCGCTGATCGCGGTGCTGTTCGAGGTCTTCGAGGACTTCCGCTACCTCGACGACCTGGTCAGCCGCGTCCCGGACGGGCCCGGTCCGCCCGCGCAGGCGCTGATCTTCGATGCCCGGGTGCTGGGCAAGGAGGTGCAGGGGCTCGACTGGCTCAGGTTCGGCGACACGGGACTCGTCACCGGCCTGACGGTCATGGTGCGCCCGCTGCCCGCGGCGATGACGCTCGCCCGGGTGGTGGGGAGGCGGATGGAGGAGGCCGCGGGGGGAGCCGCGGCGAACGCCGCCGGGGTGGGCGGCGCGCACGGCTCGGGGGACACGCACGGCACGGCGCCCTAGGGCGCGCCGATCAGCGGGCGCGGCCGACGGTGCGGCCGGACGCCGCGGCCGCTGGAGCCGACCGAGGATCAAAGGGAGTGGAAGGAAAGATGGACAGTAAGGTCCCCGCACACCCCGTGAGCCCCGCACGCGCGGTTCCGGCGCTCGCGGACCCCGCCCCCGCCGGGCCGGCGTCCACGGACCCGGCACCCGCGCGGCCGGCACCGGCACGGCAGGCACCCGAACGGCAGGCGTCCGCGCGGCAGGCGTCCGGGAGCCCGCCGCCGCCGGGCCGGGCGCCCGCCGGGCTGTCCCCGGCGCACGGGATCGCCGCCGACCTGGACGGCTACCTCGGCGATCCGATGGACGACGAGGCCGGGCCGTTCTCCTACAAGGCGATCGTGGAGGCCGAGGAGCGCGACGAACTGCCGCCGGGCGCGGTGGACGCCGTCCGGGCCTGGGGCTTTCCTGCGTACCTGGTGCCGGCCCCGCTCGGCGGACGGCTGTCGACCCTGGAGGAGCTGTTCTTCGTGACCCGCGGCATCTCCCGCCGCAGCGTCACGGTGGCGGTGATGTACGGGTCGGGGCTGCTCGCGGTGAACCCCGTGTGGCTGTGGGGGAACTCCTGGCAGCGCAAGGCGGTCGCCGACGGGGTGCTGCGCGGCGACCTGGCCTGCTTCGGCGTCTCGGAGGCCGACCACGGCAGCGATGTGATGGCGTCGGAGTCGGAGGCCGAGATCCAGGGCGACGAGCTGGTGCTGACGGGCGTGAAGTGGCCGGTCGGCAACGCCACCCGCGGCCGGTTCGTGACCACCTATGCCAGGACCGGCCCGCGCGACTTCTCCCTCATCCTGGTGGACAAGCGGGAACTGGACCCGGCGGTCTGGTCGACGCTGCCGCCCGTCCGGACGGTGGGGCTGCGCGGCCACGACCTGTCCGGCGTCGCGTTCTCCGGGGCGCGGGTCCCGGCCGACCGGGTGATCGGGCGGCGCGGGTCCGGGCTCGTCCAGACGTTGAAGACGCTGCAGATCACCCGGACGGCGATCGCGGCGCTGTCGGTCGGCACGATGGACGCGGTCGTGCGGATCGGGATGGAGTACGCCCGGCAGCGCACCCTCTACGGCTCGGACATCTACAAGATCCCCGTCATCCGGGACCATCTGCTGAAGGCCCATCTGGACCTGCTGATCGCCGAGTGCGTCGCGATCCCGGTGGCGCGCTGCCTGACGGTGGCGCCGGGGCGGCTGAGCCTGTGGTCGTCGATCGTGAAGTACTTCGTCCCCGTGGTGGGGGAGGAGGTCGTGGCGAGCATCGGCACCGTCCTCGCCGCGCGCGGCTACCTGCGCGAGGGCGTGGCGCACGGGGTGTTCCAGAAGCTCCAGCGCGACCACGCGATCGCGAGCATCTTCGAGGGCACTACGCACGTGAACCTGGCGAACGTCGCCGGGCAGCTCCCCTACCTGATCGAGCCGCCAGAGGAGACCGGGCGCGAGGACGAGCTGCTCGCCGACCTGTTCTGCTGGACGCGCACCCCGCCCGCCTGGGAGCCGGACGGGCGGCTGCTCCAGCTCACCAACGAGGGGCGCGACGAGGTCGGGCAGCGGTTCGAGCAGCTCGCCGAGCAGGTCCTGGCGGCGGCGAACGCGCACGCGGCGCCCGGCGTCGCGGCGGAGCTGAAGGATCTCACGTCCAGCATCGGCGGGCTGCGCGCCAAGGTGGAGGAGGGCATCCGGACGAGCGAGGGCGACATCTCCTCGGTCGCCGCGCTCGCCCGCGCCAAGCGGTACTGCGAGCTGCACGCGATGGCCTCCTGCATGCTGACGTGGCTGCACAACAGGCACGCGTTCGGCGGGGCGTTCGCCGACGGCCAGTGGCTCGTGCTGTGCCTGCAGCGGCTGCTCCAGCGCGCGCAGCCCGACGCCGTCCTGTCGGAGGAGTTCCTCCCGTCGCTGGAGGACGCGATGTTCCGCGGCTTCGACGAACGGCGCTGGTTCTCCCTGCTCTCTCTCGCCGAGGACGAGTGATAGGCCGTGTACACGGATTTCGTGTCGCTGGTCCGGGACAACATCCGGACCCACGGTGACGACCGCTCGTTCACCTTCATCAGCGAGGCGTCTTCTTCCGGGGGGCAACCCCCCGCACCCCCCGGGGCCGGGCGCACCTATAAGGAGAACGTGCTCGGGTTCGCCGAACTCGACCGCAAGGCGCGCGCGCTGGCCCGCCGCCTGGAGGCGCGCGGGCTGCGGGACAGGGCCGTCCTGCTGCTGTATCCGGAGGGCCTGGAGTTCATCTCGGCGTTCCTGGGGTGCCTGTATGCGCGCGTCATCGCCGTCCCGGCGCCGCTGCCCGACCTGGACGCGGGACGGTTCGGGCGCACTCGCCGCATCATCGAGGACGCCGACATCGCGCTGATCCTCACCGACACCGCCCACCGGGGCACGCTCGACGCGTGGCTGCGGGCGGCGGGCCTGCGCAGCCGCCTGCACTGCCTCGACACCCAGGCGGGCAAGGACGTCGATCCGGGCGACTGGTCGCCGCCGGAGTTCGGCCCCGACACCCTCGCGTTCCTGCAGTACACGTCCGGCTCGACCAGCGACCCGAAGGGCGTGATGGTCAGCCACGGCAACCTGCTGTGCAACGGCGAGGAGATCAAGCGCCGGATCGAGGGCTCGCCCGACACGATCGGCGTCGGCTGGGTGCCGCACTACCACGACATGGGGCTGGTCGGTCAGTTCCTCCAGCCGCTCTACCTCGCCTGCCGGTACGTGTTCACCTCGCCGATCACGTTCATCAAGCGCCCCGTGCTGTGGCTGGAGCTGATCAGCCGGTACCGGGGCACGATCACCGTGGCGCCCAACTTCGGGTACGAGCTGGCCCTGCGCCGCGTCACCGACCGGCAGCTGGACGGGCTGGACCTGTCGTCGCTGACGGTGGTGAAGAACGGCGCCGAGCCGGTGCGGGCGGCGACCCTGGAGGCCCTCGCCGAGCGGTTCGGCCCGGTCGGGTTCCGGCCCGAGATGTGGATGCCCTGCTACGGGATGGCGGAGACGACGCTGCTCGTCACCGGCGCGCCGCTCGGCGGCGGCCCGGTGATCCGCGACTTCGACGCCGACGCCCTCACCAAGGACGAGGCCGTCCCCGGCACCGGACCGGGGCCCGTACGGCGGCTGGTGAGCAGCGGCCGGCCGGTCACGCTGGACGTGCGGATCGTCGACCCCGACACCCGCGCCGAGCGCCCGGAGGGGCGCGTCGGCGAGATCTGGGTGCGGGGCGGCAGCGTCGCACGGGGCTATTGGGGAAGCGCGGAGGAAAGCGCCGCGACTTTCCGGGCGAGAACGGACTCCGGGAACGGCCCCTATCTGCGTACCGGTGATCTCGGATTCCAGCTCGGCGGCGAACTCTTCGTCACCGGGAGGATCAAGGATCTGATCATCGTCAACGGCCGCAATATCCATGCCCACGACATCGAGGAGGCGGCGCGGGCGGCCCATCCGGCCGCATTGGTCGGCGCCGCGTTCGCCCTCGACGGCGCGCTGGACGGGGGGCCGGACGGCGGGCTGGACGCGGGCCGGGAGCACGTCGTCCTCGTCCAGGAGATCAGCACGCGGGCGGCCGCGGGCACACCCCTGGACGAGTTGGCGGCGCTCCTCAAGGCCCGTGTGGCACGGGCGTTCGAGCTGCCCGCGGTGAGCGTCGTGCTCACCGCGCGCGGCACCGTGCGCCGCACCACGAGCGGCAAGATGCAGCGCCGGCTGACCCGCGAGGCGTTCCTCGCCGGGGAGATCACCGCACTCGCGGACGACCTCGAACCGGGCGTCGCGGAACTCCGGCGGACCCCCGCATGACCGCCGTCCGCACGGCCGTCATGACCCCCATGACCTGCAATTCCGAAGATCCAGAAATTCCCCTCGACCAATCCTAGTCAAAAGCATGACTAATCATGTCTTTGTCTGATAACGTCGGTCGCAACCCTGAGTCAAGGCGGGGAGAGAAGGCCGATGGCGCTACGTCACGCGGTGCTGGCGGCGCTGCTCGACGGCGAGTACAGCGGCTACCAGCTGGCCAAGATCTTCGATTTGTCGGTCTCCAACTTCTGGCATGCCGTACCGCAGCAGCTCTACTCGGAGCTGTCGAGGTTGGAGACGGAGGGCCTGATCCGCGGACGGCAGATCATCCAGCACGACCGTCCCAACAAGCGGGTGTACACGGTCACGCAGGCCGGCGTCGACGAGCTCGAACGGTTCGCCGAGACGCCCGCGAAACCCGGGATCATCCGCGAGAACCTGCTCGTGATGGTCCAGGCCGTGGACCACATCTCCGCCGCGTCCGTCATCGCGCAGCTCGAGGACAGGGCGGTCGCGGCCGCCGCCAAGGTCGAGGTCTTCGAGCGCACCCTCAAGCACCTGCGCGGCGACATGGACGAGGAGGCGTTCCTGCGCACCGGGACGCCGCTCGGTCCGTACCTCACCTGCCTGCGGGGCCGCCGCTTCGAGCAGGAGAACTACGAGTGGTTCACCAGTACCGCCCGGCTGCTGCGCAGCCGGGCGGGCACCCAGGCCGAGGAGGGCGAGCCGTCATGACGGCCTCCTCGAACACGGCGCCGCAGGCGCCGACCCCCCACGCCCTCACCAGCCCCGCACCCCGGCCGGGCTGGGCCCGGGCGACACGCCTTAGTCAAGGAGGCGTTCACCATGTCGGGCGAACACCACACCATCGAACTCCCTAGCAGCCCACTCCCCAACACACTCCCCGGCGACGCGCTCACCACCGGCACGGCCACGACGACACCGCCGCACGGCCTGCCCACGATCGACGAACCGCCCCCGCTGCTGCTGGGCGAGCTGACGCTGCCCGCCGAACGGGAGTCCGTGCCGCGGGCGCGGCGGTTCAGCCGGTCCGTCACCGCCGCCTCCGGCATCGCGCACATCCGTGACGACGCCGAGGTCCTGGTCTCCGAGCTGGTCACCAACGCCGTCCGGCACGCGACGGGCTCCACGCTGCGGCTGCGGCTGCTGCGCGCCGGCACCCGGCTCCGCGTCGAGGTGCACGACCAGGGCGGCGGCGTCCCCCGGCCGCGCCAGGTCGACCTCATGGAGGAGACGGGACGGGGCTGGTTCCTCGTCGCGGTCATGGCCGACGGGCACGGCACCGAGCACACCCCGGCCGGAAAGTCGGTGTGGTGCGAAGTGCGCGCCTGGCCGCGGGACGAGTACCCCGGGCACTGAGCACCCCTTTCGCAGACCCCCGGTTCGGCGAATGGAAGTGCCATGCCCGAATACGCGCCCGCTGACCGCCGTCCCCCGCGCTACCACCGGTCGGACGGGACCCCGGCCACCGCAGAGGAGGCCCAGCGGCTGCTGCTGGACGTGCGGGGGCGCCTGCTCGCGCAGGACGTCATCCGCGTCGGCGCCGCCGTCGTGGTCGTCTCGACCTGGTTCACCGTCGTCGACCTCGGCATCGCCGCGAACGGCCGGCCGCTGCTGTGGCAGACGCTCGTGTCCGACCACGCGATGCACGCCGACATCGGGCAGTACACGTCCCGGGAGCAGGCGGCGCGCGGCCACGCGGAGGCCGTCGCCATGATCTCCGGCCGGCTGCGCGGGCTGGTCGCCCGCGCGGCCATGGACGAGGTACGCCCCCAAGCGAGGACATGACCCCGCGAGGAGATGACCCGTGAGGACGTGACCTCGTGAGGACCTGACCCCGTGAAGACCTGACCCCGCACCGACGCGAGCACCACGACCCCGCTCTCCGTCCCCGCATCCCCCACGACACGGGCCGGCGCACCCGGCCCGTCCCCGGCATGAGGTTGTGATCAGATGGCCTCGAAGACACCCCGCGACGGCGTCCCCGGCGGCAGGCCCCGCCGGCGGCGCCCGATCCGCCTGCGGATCACGGCGCTGCTGCTGGTGCCGCTGGTGTCGCTCATCACCCTGTGGGCGTTCGCCGCGAACATCACCCTCGGCGACGCCTTCGACAAGTACGACTTCTCGACGACGTACGAGAAGATGGGCCTGCCCGGCCTCTACCTGGTGAACCAGCTCCAGGCCGAGCGGTCGCTCAGCGTCGCCGCGCTCGTCTCCCGCGACGCCGGGGCCAGGCAGAAGCTCGGCGCGCAGCGCGCCCGGGTCAGCGCGGTCGAGAAGTCCTTCCGCGGGACGGCGCTGTCGGCCGACGCGCAGGACGCGGCGCAGCCCGAGACGAAGAAGCGCCTCGCCGAGGCGATCAAGGCGCTGGACGGGCTGCCGCGGCTGCGCGGCGAGGTCGACTCCGGCAGGACCGCGCCGCTCGACGTCATCAACTCCTACAGCACGATGCTCGACCAGGTCATCAAGGTCTTCGACGGCCTGGTGACGGTCAACGACGTCGCGATCCTCACCCAGGGCCGCGCGCTGATCGGCATCGGCAACGCCCGCGCCTACATGCTGCGCCAGGACTCGCTCGTCACCGCCGCGATGGCGCGCAACGGCCGGCTCACCCGGGCCGAGCACACCGCGTTCGTCCAGTGGGCGGCGGAGGGCCGGCGCGAGTTCGAGGCCGGCCTCGCCGACCTCGACGAGCAGATCCGCGCGCCGCTGAGCGCGCTCGCCGCGTCCGAGCAGTTCCGGCGGTACCGGGCCGCCGAGACCGCGATCGTGGACGCGCGCGGCGACCGGCTGCCGCCGGAGGCGGCCGACTGGCAGGCCACCACCCAGCTGCTGTCGCAGGCGTGGGGCCAGCGGGTCCAGCAGGCGAGCCTCGCGCTGAACGAGCTGGCGAAGCCGATCGGCGAGCGGATCGTGATGCGGCTCGTCCTCGCCGGCGGGTTCGGGCTGCTCGCGGTCATCGCCTCGATCGTGCTGTCGCTGCTCGCGGCCCGCAGCCTGTCCCGCGAGCTGCGCGGGCTGCAGCGCGCCGCGCTGGACCTCGCCGAGGACCGGCTGCCCGGCGTCGTCGCCCGGCTCCGGCGCGGCGAGGAGGTCGACGTGGACGCCGAGGCGCCGCCGCTCGTCATCGGCAAGACCAAGGAGGTCGCGCGGGTCGGCGACGCGTTCACCAAGGTGCAGCACACCGCGATCGACACCGCCGTCCGCGAGTCGTACCTGCGGCAGGGCATCAGCCGCGTGTTCCTCAACGTCGCCTGGCGCAGCCAGTCGCTGCTGCACCGCCAGCTCCGGATGCTGGACGAGATGGAGCGCGGCGCGTCCGACCCGAAGGCCCTGGAGGACCTGTTCCGGCTCGACCACCTCACCACCCGCATGCGCCGGCACGCCGAGGGCCTGGTCATCCTGTCCGGGACGACCCCGGGCCGCGGCTGGAGCCGGCCGGTGCACGTCGAGGACGTGCTCCGCGCCGCCGTCGCCGAGGTCGAGGACTACACCCGCGTCGAGGTCGTGGTCGTCTCCGGGCGGGCCGCGCTGATCGGCGAGGCCGTCGCCGACATCATCCACCTGCTCGCCGAGCTGATCGAGAACGCCACCGTGTTCTCGCCCGCGCCGACCGAGGTGCTGGTGCGCGGCGAGATGGGCGCCAACGGGTTCGCCGTCGACGTCATCGACCGCGGCATCGGCCTCGACCAGTCCGAACTGGACGCGCTGAACCTGCGGCTGTCGCGGCCGCCGGAGTTCGACCTCGCCGTCACCGACCGGCTCGGGCTGTTCGTCGTCGCCCGGCTCGCCGGACGGCACGGCATCAGGGTCGCGCTCCAGCCGTCGCTGTACGGGGGCGTCAGCGCGGTCGTGCTGATCCCGCGTGAGCTGATCGTGGACGTCGACCAGCCGGAGGACGAGGACGGGCAGGCCGCCGGACCCGGCGGCGACGTCCCGGTCGCCGGGGGAGCCGGGCGGAACGGGCACGCTTCGCTGAACGGGTCGACGCGGCAGTGGCCCACGCCACCCGCGTCGTCGTCCACGGCGATGCTGAACGCGCCGGTGTACGACGCGCCGCCCGCCCCGCCGCCCGTCCAGGAGACCCCGCCGCCCTATGACCCGGCGCCCGCCTATGAGGCGCCCCAGTACGACCCGGCGCCGACCTACGAGAGCACGGCGCCCGACGCCCCGGCGTCCCCGGAGGACGGGCCGGAGCCCGGCGCGACGGTGGGGTTCAACGCCTACGACGGAACCGAGACCCCGACGTCGTACGGCACCCCACCGTCGTACGGGGCGCGGCCCGGGCCGCCGCCCGCGTTCGACGCGACGCGGCCGTTCCAGGCCGCGGGGCCGCGCATCCCCGCCTACGGGCACGACCCCTACGCCGACGCCGGCCGCTACGAGGCCCCCGCGTCGTTCGGGGACGCGCAGGTCCAGGCGGGCGGCGGGCGCGCCCCGCTGCCGCGCCGCGTGCGGGGCGGCAACCTGGCGCCGCAGCTGCGCGACCAGGACGGCTTCGACGAGCCGCCCGCCGTGCCGCCCGAGGACGCGGTCGCGGCCTGGGAGGAGCGCTCGGCGGAGGCGTCGCGGGACCTGTTCGCCTCCCTGCAGGCCGGCTGGCTGCGGGGCAGGGACGAGGACGAAGGACCGGCCGACGGCATGGAGGGAAGATCATGACCCAGCAGGGAGTCGCCGCCGAGCTCAACTTCCTCCTCGACGACCTCGTCGACCGGGTTCCGCAGATCCGCAAGGTCGTGGTGCTGTCCCGGGACGGGCTCGTGATGGGCAAGTCGCGCGGCGTCGGCCGCGAGGACGGCGAGTACCTCGCGGCGCTGGCCGCCGGGTTCCACAGCCTCGCGATCGGCGCGAAGCCGCAGCTGGAGTCCGGCGAGATCCGGCAGACGCTCATCGAGATGGACCAGGGCCTGTTCTTCGTGGTGCCCGCCGGGGCCAACAGCTGCCTGGCGCTGCTCAGCGAGGTCGGCGCGAACGCGGGCCTCGTCGCCTACGAGATGACGATGCTGGTCAAGCGCGTCGGGCGGCAGCTGTCCACCGGACTCAGGCAGGGCGCCGCCGGACCCGGACCCAGGTGACCCGCCATGGACCCCAGCGACGTGCCCGGAGCTCCCCGGGGTCCCGGGCGGGAATGGGGCCGCGAGCGGTGGCTCGACGCCGCCGCCGGGCCCATCGTCCGCCCCTACGCGGTGACGCGCGGCCGGACCCGGCCGACCGGCGAGCCGCTCGACATCGTGGCGATCCTCGTCGCGACCGGGCGGCGGCCGGCCGATCCGGGCCGGCTGTCGCGCCAGCAGCGCCGGCTGCTGGCGCTGTGCCGCCGCCCGCACGCCCTCGCCGACCTCGCCTCGGACCTGAACCTGCCGCTCGGCGTGATCCGGGTGCTGGCCGGCGACCTGATCGACTCGGGCCTCGTGGACGTCCAGCGGTGGTCCACGCCGTCCTCGCCGACCGGGCAGCCGGCGGCGGTCCCCCCGCACACCGACCAGAACCTGCTCAGGATGGTGCTCGATGAACTCCGTGCACTCTGATTCACCGCCCCCCGCCGCCGCCGAGCCCGCCGACGACCGGGAGGACGGCCCGCGCGTCGCGCTGAAGATCCTCGTCGCCGGCGGGTTCGGCGTCGGGAAGACGACGCTGGTGGGCGCGGTCAGCGAGATCCGGCCGCTGCGCACCGAGGAGGCGCTGACCGACGCGAGCGTCGGCGTCGACGACCTCGACGGCGTCGCCGCCAAGACCACCACGACGGTGGCGATGGACTTCGGCCGCATCACGCTGCGCGACGGCGTCGCGATCTACCTGTTCGGGACGCCGGGCCAGGAGCGGTTCTGGTTCATGTGGAACGAGCTGTCGCGGGGCGCGCTCGGCGCGGTCGTGCTCGCCGACACGCGGCGGCTGACGGCGAGCTTCGCCTCGATCGACTACTTCGAGCGGAAGGGCACCCCGTTCGTCGTCGCGGTGAACTGCTTCGACGACGCCGACCGGTACGACCCGGCGGAGATCCAGACGGCGCTGGACATCGACCCGCACGTGCCCGTCCTGCTGTGCGACGCGCGCCGGACGGTGTCGGCGAAGCAGGTGCTGGTGTCGCTGGTCGAGCACGCGCTGCGGCTCGCCGGCGGGGCGAGCCCCCGCCGGACCGGCTGAGCCGCCGCTACTCCTCCTCGGGGGCGGGCGGGCCCATGACGATCTCGTCCACCCCGACGTCGTGGCCGTCCGCGCACCGGACCTGCGCCGTGACGCGCTCGCCGCAGCGGGCGTGCGTCAGCATGACCTGGCGCCCCTCCTCGTGGGGCAGGTAGGTCTCGCCCCACTCCATGAGGCTGACGAGGGTGGGCGCGAGGTCCAGGCCCATCTTCGTCAGGTGGTACTCGTAGCGCGTGCGCTGGCCGGGCTCCTGGTACGGCTCCCGGGTGAGCAGCCCCGCCTTGACGAGGTGGCGCAGGCGGGCGGTGACGGCGGACTCGGTCATGCCGAGGTTGCGCACGAAGTCGCCGAAACGATTGGTCCCGAAGAACGCCTCGCTGAGCACCAGCACCGCCGACGGGGGGCCGAGCGCGGCGAGGGTCCGGGCGACCGGGCAGTTCTGCATGGACCACGCGTCGCGGTCGGCGAAGTGCCCCTCAAGTGCGATTGTCACGCCTCCACTATAAACCTGCTGACTTTGCTTGACCAAAGTCAGGTCGGGCGCTAGCGTCCCTGACTATGGTGGAACAAAGTCAGGTACGCACCGGTCCCGTCCTCGCGGTGCTCTCCGTCGCCTCCTTCATGGCGGGCCTCGACCTGTTCATCGTCAACGTGGCCTTCGACGACATCGGCCGCGACTTCGCCGGCACCCCGATGGCCGACCTGTCCTGGGTGCTCAACGGCTACGCGATCGTGTTCGCCGCACTGCTCGTCCCACTCGGCCGGCTCGCCGACCGGTACGGGCGCAAGGCCGGGCTCGTCCTCGGCCTGACCGTCTTCACCCTCGCCTCCCAGGCGTGCGCCGCCGCGCCCGACCTGTGGTGGCTCGTCGGCTTCCGCGTGCTGCAGGCCGCCGGGGCCGCCGCGCTCATCCCCACCAGCCTCGGCCTGCTGCTGTCGGCCTTCCCCGCGGCCAAGCGCGGCGGCGCCGTGCGGATCTGGTCCGCCGCGTCCGCGCTCGCCGCCGCGGCCGGCCCCGCCGTCGGCGGCGTCCTGGTGGACGTCTCCTGGCGCTGGGTGTTCGAGGTCAACGTCCCCATCGGGATCGCCGCGGTGCTGCTCGCGCTGCGGCTCGTCCCCGACTCCCGCGAGGGCGCCACCGCCCGCGTCCCCGACCTGCCCGGCACCGCGGTGCTGACCGCCGCGATCGCGCTGCTCGCGCTCGGCCTGGTGAAGATCAACGACTGGCCCGCCGAGCACACCGTCCTCGTCGTGGGCGCCGCCCTGCTCGGCCTGGCCTGGTTCTGGCTGCGCTCGCTGCGGCACCCCGCCCCGGTCATCGAGCCCGCGCTGCTCGCCGTCCGCACCTTCTTCTGGTCGAACGCCGCGGTCCTGCTGTTCACCGTCGCGTTCGCCGCCAACCTCCTGCTCGGCGTGCTGTGGATGCAGCAGGTCTGGCACTACTCGCCCATCAGGACCGGGCTCGCCGTCGCGCCCGGCCCGCTGATGGTGCCCGTCATGGCGCTCGTCGCCGGCCGGCTGGCCGCCGCCCGCGTCCCCGTCGGCCTGATCACCGCCGCCGGGTGCATGCTGTGCGCGTTCGGCGTCGTCATGATCGCGATGAGCCTCGGCCCGGCACCGGCCTACGCCACCCAGCTGCTGCCGGGCTGGCTCATCGGCGGGACGGGCGTCGGCCTCGCCCTCCCCACCATCCTGTCGGCCGCCGCCGTCGAACTGCCGCCGCACCGCTACGCCACCGGCAGCGCCGTGGTGAACATGAGCCGCCAGATCGGCACCGTCCTCGGCGTCAGCCTCGCCGTCGCCGCCCTCGGCACCCCGCGCGGCTGGCCCGACGCCCACACCGCCTACACGAACGCCTGGCTGATGGTCGGCGGGTTCATGGTGATCGCAGCGATCGCCGCCCTTGGCATGACCCCGCGCCGTCCGCAGCCCTCCCCAACCGTCCCCGAGCCAGAGAAGGAAGTGGTCGCCGGTACCTAACCCCCGCCTTGCAGAGAACCGCAGAACCCGGGCATCGGACGAAGCCTTGACCCGGACCGAAAGGCCCGGTTCGCCCGACCGCCCGACACACAGCAGGCACCTCATCCGGAGAGGTGCCTGCTGTATTCATTGTCCTGCCCTTGGCGGTCGGGCCTTGGCGGCCCTCCCTTCGGCGGGCAGAACGTGCGATTGCTGCATCGCTTCGGCTCGCCTTGCGGCTCGCTGCGCGATCAGGTTCTCGCTTCGCTCGAACCTGCCTTCGGTCGCAATCGCGACGGTCCCGGTCTGCGCGGGGTTGAGGTGGTGGCTGGGGTTGTCGGTCTGTTCAGGACTGGAGGGCGGACAGGACGACGAGGAGCAGGGTCGCCACTGCGAAGAGGCCGTGGCCCAGGACCACCGGGACGGGGAAGGCGCGCTCGGGCGGGGTGGCGGCCTGGGCGGAGCCGGGGGCGCCGACGGTGCGGACGGACGGGGTGCGGGTCACCGACAGCCAGCGGAAGAACATCGCGAAGCCGAGCAGCGCCACCGGCAGCAGCAGGCCGAAGGCCGTCCAGGCGAGGGCGGCCGCGTCGGCGAACAGGTAGATGATCCAGACCACCAGGCCGGCGGCGGCGAGCAGGAAGTGGCCGAAGATCACCGGGACGGGGAGGCGGGACGTGCCGCCGCGGACGCCGCCGCGGGCGATCCAGGTGCCCAGCATGTAGAAGCCGCCCAGGGCGGTGATCAGCCAGGTGACGAGTGCGGCGATGCTCATGGTCGTTCTCCTTGGTCGGCGGTGGGACGGGATGTGCGGGCGAAGCCCTCGGACTGGGTCTGCTCGTCGGCGACGCGGACGCCGTAGCGGTAGGCGAGCCTGCCGCCCAGGAAGCCGGACACGGCCAGGGCCGCCAGGGACATCGCCGACAGGGCGATCGGCCCCGGCGCGACGGCTCCGGTGACGTCCCCGTAGCGCCAGCCGAAGCCGCCCGCGTAGGCGGCGGTGACGGCGAGGTTGAGGGACATGTGGACGAGCGCGGTGCGGAAGGCGCGCGTCCCCGGCGGGACGGCGAGCAGGTCGAGGAACCCGGTCGCCGCGGCGGCGAGCGCCCCCGCGATGCCCAGCCCGATGAGCCACAGCGAGCCCTTGGCCAGGAAGTCCGGGTCGCCGACCAGGTGCGAGGCGGCGTCGAACACCAGGCTGCCCACCCACGCCCCGATCGGCACGGTCACGAGGACCGGGTGCAGGGGGTGGCCGTAGCTCCCGGCGAGCGCGCTCACCGGGCGTTTCGACTGCCGCTGCGGATCGTCCATGACGACCTCCTATTTCACCAACAAGTATTGGTGTTATAGCAGGAGCGCGTCAACGGTGGCGAGGTCGGTGGGTATGTCATCTTGGTTTGGACCGGTTTTTGGGTGTTAAGGTGATCGCCGGTTAGGGTGGTGGGGTGACTTCGGACTCCGCCGGGCTGGAGGCCGCCGCGATCCTCAGCGACGACCTGCGGCGCCGGATGTACGCGTTCATCCGCGCGGCGAGGGCGCCGGTGACCCGGGACGAGGCGGCGGCGAGCGTCGGCATCTCCCGGAAGCTGGCCGCCTTCCACCTCGACAAGCTCGTGGACGCCGGGCTGCTGTGCGCCCGCTACGCCAACCCGTCCGGCGTGCGGCGGGTGGGCCGGGCGCCCAAGGTGTACGAGCCGTCCGGGCTCGACGTGCGGGTCAGCATCCCGCAGCGCGAGCACGGGCTGCTCGCGGGCATCCTGCTGGACGCCGTGCGCGGGCAGGAGCCGGGGGAGAGCGGGCAGGACGCGGCGCTGCGGGCCGCCGGCGAGCGGGGGCGCGCGCTGGGCGAGGCGGAGCGCCGGCCCGTCCGCGGCGGGCGGCTCGGCACCGAGCGCGCTCTCACGCGCGCGCAGGAGGTCCTGGAGCGGCACGGGTTCGAGCCCGAGCGGGAGAGCCCGGAGCGGCTGCGGCTGCGCAACTGCCCGTTCCACCCCATGGCGGCGGATGATCCGGGCCTGGTGTGCGGGATGAACCACGCTTTTCTGTCCGGTCTGGTGGACGGCCTCGGCGCGTCCGGCGTCCAGGCCGCGCTCGCCCCGCAGGAGGGCTACTGCTGCGTCGAGTTCGGCCCGCGCGACGAGTAATCTGCCCGGTTCGTATCGGCTTGCGATTGATTCGGACGATAGATCTTGCTTCTCCCGGTTACGCCAGTCAGGAAGGTCTAACCGGAGGAGCGAGCGATGAGCCTGCCGTTGCACGAGAGCCGCGTTCTCGCGCTCATCGAGATGGGACTGTGCCGAGACGACCGGGAGCTCGCGGCCCGGTTCGCGATGTTCAACCGGTTGGCGGCGGGCGAACCGCCGCCCCGCCGGGAGGATCTCGAACCGAACCGGCGGCTGTGCTGGATCCTGACGGCGGTGCTCGTGGTGTCGGTCGCCGTGCTGGGCGCGATCACCGCCGCGGTGGCCGGTTAGCCCCCTTCGAGGGTCTTCAGCTCGGCGGTCAGCCGGTCGAGGATCGGCGCGAGGTCGCGCAGTTCCGCGAGGTGCACGCGGGTCAGCTCGGCCAGGACGCGCTCGGCGGCGCCGGTCAGCCGCACCCGCATCACCCGGTTGTCGTCCGGGTCGCGCTCGCGGACGACGAGGCCGCCGTGCTCGGCCCGGTTGATCAGCTCGACGGCGCTGTGGTGGCGCAGCAGCAGGTAGTCGGCGAGGTCCCCGATGGTGGGCGGGCGCGCGGCGGCGTGCCCCTTGACGGCGAGGAGCAACTGGTGCTGGGCCGGCGTCAGCCCGGCGGCGCGCGCCGCCTCCTCGCTCCAGCGCAGATAGCGCCGCAGCCCGGTGCGGAAGGCGAGCAGCGCCGTGAACTCCTCCTGGCTGAGCTGCTGCACGCGTACCCCGTCCCTGGAGGTGAGAGTCCGGTCTGTGGTGCTCCGATGCTACTTCACCCTGCGTGTTCGGGACTCTGCGTGTTCGGGCCGGGCGGCGTCCGCCGCACTTCGGCCGAACCCGTGACGATCACCGTGGGGGGAAATAGAGTGCCCCTACCGAATTCCCGGGCTGCTCCGGTTCTGAGTGCAACGCCCGAATGGTCGACTCGCTGGAGGTTCGGGGGATGGGCATGGGGCGGACGCTCGCGGCGGTGCTGCTGGCCGCCGGGCTGCTCGCGGGCTGCGGGCGGGGCGCGGACGAGTCGCTGCTCGACAAGTCGACGCTGGTGGTCGGCGTCCGGCCGGACCTGCCGGGGCTCGGGCTGCGGCATCCCGACGGCGAGTTCGAGGGGTTCGACATCGACGTCGCCCGGTACGTCGGGCGGCGGCTCGGGAAGAAGATCGAGTTCACCCAGGTGCTGGCGTCCGAGCGGCTTCCGGCGCTGACGTCGGGCCGCGCCGACCTCGTCCTCGCGACGCTGTCGGTGACGCCCGAGCGCAAGACGCGGGTCGCGTTCGCGGGCCCGTACTACATGTCCTACCAGGACGTCCTCGTGCGGACGGACGAGCGCGGGGTCAAGGGCATCCGCGATCTGAGCGGGCGCCGGTTCTGCGCCGTCGAGGGCGCGGACCCGATCCTGCGGCTCCGCGCGCTGAGCGGGATGACGGCCCGGACCGTCCCCGCCAAGAGCTACGACGAGTGCATGCGCATGATCAAGGCGCGCACGGTGGACGCCATCACCACCAACGACGTGATCCTCGCCGGGCTCATCCGTCGCGAGGGCGGCGGCTTCCGGCTGGTGAACGCCCGGATCAGCGAGCAGAACACCGGCATCGGGATCCGCCAGGGCGACACCGACGGCTGCGAGGCGCTCAACCGGGTCATCACCCGGATGTACCAGGACGGCACGGCGGAGCGGCTGGCGGAGAAGTGGTTCGGCGGCACCGGCCTCGACCTGTCGATCATCGAGGTGCCGCAGTTCGAGGGCTGCGTCTGACCGGCTGCGTCTGACCGGCTGCGTCTGACCGGCGGGGTCTAGCCGGCGGCGGCCAGGATGCCGTGCAGCCGCGCGGCGCGGCCGCCGGCGATGGCGCCCTCGCGGGCGCGGGTGGAGATCTTCCGCCGGAGGGCGGCGACGTCCGCGCGGCGGCGGTCGAGCGGGGAGTGGCGGCGCTCCAGCATGGCGTCGATCACGTTGGCCAGGTCGAGGCCGACGTCGTCGCGGACGTCGCCGGCCGCGACGCCCTGGTCCACCGACGCGCGCAGCCTGACCAGCGCCTCGTCGATGAGGAGGCCGGGCGGGACCCGCTCCCGCGGCGGGCTGCCGGAGGGCGGCTCGGAGGGCGTTCCGGCCGGTGCGGCGGCCGGTGGCGAGGAGGGCGGCGGGGACGGGGTCTTCGTCGCGGGCGGGGAGGCGGCCTGCAGCGGGAGGAGGCGGCCGGTGGAGCCGTCCGGGCCGGCGAGCGCGTCGCCGATCCCGGCGACCAGGACGGCGGCGGCGACGGCCGTGGCGGCGGCGCCCGCGAGCGCCAGCCACGGGACCCGCGGGCCGCGCCGGGGGTGGCGGACCTCCTCCCGGCGCCAGCCGCCGGGCTCCGGCTCGGCGCTCATGCGGCGATGGTCGCGAGGACGCGGTTCAGCTCGTCCGCGAGACCGGGGCTGAGCGCGTTCTCGCGCCGCCGGGTGGCGATCTTGGCGTGCAGCAGGGCGATCCGGCGGCCGACGTCCACGTCCCGGTCGGCGGTGAGGTCGTGCTCCAGGTTCGTGATCACGTTGGTGAGGTCGAGCGCGACGTCGGAGCGGATCTGGCCGGAGGCGTAGCCGCGGCTGACGATCGGCCGCAGCCGGCCGAGCGCGCCGCGCACCCGCGTCCCGGACCGCTCGGCGGGCTCGGCGGCGGGCGGGCGCCGGGGCGCCGTGGCGGGTGGAACGGCGGCCGACCGGACGGGCGGCGCGACGGTCACCGGGGCGCGCGGCGCCGAGGCGAGGACCGCGGCGACCGCGGCCGGGACCGCCGCGGCGACGGTCGCGGCGGCGATGCGGGCGCCGCGGCGGTGGCGCGGGCGCGGCGGGGCGGGCGGGGGCAGGGCCTTCGTCGCCTGCGGGACGGCGGCGGCGGCGGGTGCCATGCGGACGCGGCGCGGCGGCACGTCGCCACCGGCCAGCGCGTCGTCACCGGCCAGCGCGTCGGCGACCTCTCGGGCGGACGGGGCGTCCTCGCTCAGGCAGCGGGCGGCGAGCGCGGGCAGCTCCCCGGACGTCCCGGACGGCAGGCAGGCGGCCAGGACGGCGCCGAGCGCGCGGACGTCGGCCGCCGCCGTGGCCGGCGCGGGGGCGCCCCGGACGATCCCGCCGATGCCGGTGTCGACCAGCCTGACCTCGTCCCGCAGCAGCATGATCTTGCCGGGCCGCAGGTCGCCGTGCGTCACGCCGGCCGCGTGCGCGGCGCCCAGGGCGGCGGCGACCCGGCCGCACACCGACGCGGCCTCGCGGGCGGTGAGCCGGCCGCGGCGAAGCCGGTCCGCGAGGGACTCGCCGTCCAGGAACTCGGTCACCAGGTAGGGGACGAGGCGTCCGGCGGCGTCCCGGGTCAGGTCGCTGTCGTAAACCGTCTCCAGCGCGGGGTGCGACAGCCCGGCGGCGCGGTTGACGCCCTCCTGGAACGCGCGGGGCGGCCCGCCGGGCGCCGGGAGCTTGACCGCGACGGGCCGGTCGAGCAACTCGTCGAAGGCGCGCCAGACCTCCATCGTCCCGCCGTCGCCGAGGCGTTCCACCAGCCGGTAGCGCTCCGTCAGCCGCAAGCCCGATTCCACTGGACGTCACCCTCGTCCGCGCTCGATGTCGGCGTCCGCACGTCGGTGCCCGGGCGCGATCCCCGGCACGTGGGGGAGTACGCGCGGCCGTCCCCGCCCGGTTCGACGGGCGGGCGGGAGCGGGTGATCGCGCTGGTCGGCGCGGTGACCAGCGCGATCACCCGATCATCACACCCGCGCCGCAGCGCGCTCCGCGCGCCACGCCGCGAGCAGCTCGCGGAGGCCCTCCTCGTAGCGGGCGATGTTCGCGGTCTTCACGTCCTCGTAGCCGCGGATCACGTCGGGCAGCTCCGCGATCCGGACGGCGAGGTCGCGGCGGTCCGCGTCCGCCCCGGCGCGCAGGCCCGCGACCAGCTCGTTCACGACGGCGACGTAGCCGGTGACGAGGCGGCGCTCGGCGCGGCGCTGCGCGGCGGCGCCGAACGGGTCGAACGGGGTGCCGCGCAGCCGCCGCATGGCGCGCAGCGCGCGGAACGCCGGGCGGGCCGTCCGGCCGAGCGCGATCTTCCGGTCCAGGCCGACCGCCCGCAGCAGCGGCGGGTGCAGCATGTACGACACGGTCGAGCCGGGCCCGAACTGCTCCTCGACCCGGCGCGCGAGCTCGGGGTCGAGGTGCAGGCGCGCGACCTCGTACTCGTCCTTGTAGGCCATCAGCTTGTACAGGTTGCGCGCGACGGCGACCGCGAGCCGCTGCCCGGTGCCGCCCGCGTCCCGCTCGGCGCGGTCGACGCGCAGGACGGCGTTCAGGTACCGCTCGGCGAGCGCGAGGTCCTGGTAGGCGGCGAGGTCGGGGACGCGGATCCGCAGCACGGGGGCCAGCTCGCCGTCCACGCCGGCCGCCTCGACCAGCGCCGTCGCCGCCGGCGCGGTGGCGTCCAGCGGGCGCGGCGCGACCGCGGCGGCGGCGGCCGGGGCGGGCTCGGCGGCCCAGTCCGGTTCGAGGACGAGGCGCCGCCCCGCCCGGAACGCCTGGACGTTCGCCGCCACCTGGACGCCGTTCAGCGCGAGCGCCTCCTCGATGGCCTTCGCCGACAGCGGCAGCAGCCCCGCCTGGTACGCGGCGCCGACCACGATGAGGTTGGCCGTGGTCGTGCTCCCGAACCAGCGTTCGGCGAGCGCGAGGGCGTCCAGCGCGACGAGGCGGCCCGCGTCGGTGCGGGCGGCGATCCGCTGGACGAGCGACGCGCTCGGCGGCAGCGCCGCCGACGTGTCGGTGATCATCCGGCCGGTGGGGACCTCGCTGGTCGACACGACCGCGGCGGTCCGGCCGGGCGCGCAGCGGCGCAGGTTCGGCTCGGTGGTCGCGGCGAGCGCGTCGAACACCAGGTAGGCGTCGGCGCCGCCCGCGCCGACCATGCCGGGGCGGTCCCGGTCGGCGTCCCCGATCCGCAGGTGCGACACGACCGCGCCGGCCTTCTGGCTGAGCCCGGTCTGGTCGAGCGCGCGGGCGTGCCGGCCGTCGATCAGCGCCGCCGTGGCGAGGACCTGGTTGACGGTCACGACGCCGGTGCCGCCGATGCCGACGAGCAGGACGTCCGCCGCGTCGGGCCGGACCTCGGGCTCGTCCAGCTCGCCGATCTCCGGCAGCGACGGCCGCGCCTTCCGCTCGCCCGGCGTGACGGTGACGAACGAGGGGCAGTCGCCGTCCACGCACGAGTAGTCCTTGTTGCAGGACGTCTGGTTGATCTGCGTCTTGCGGCCGAACTCGGTCTCGACCGGCTCCACGCTGAGGCAGTTCGACTTCACGCCGCAGTCGCCGCAGCCCTCGCAGACCGCCTCGTTGATCAGCACCCGGGTCTGCGGGTCCGGGGCGAGGCCGCGCTTGCGCTTGCGCCGCGACTCCGCCGCGCACGCCTGGTCGTACAGCAGCACGGTCACGCCGGGGATCTCGCGCAGCTCGCGCTGCACGGCGTCGAGGTCGTCGCGGTGCCGGACCCGGACGCCGGGCGCCCAGTCGGTGCCGCGCGGGTAGCGGGACGGGTCGTCCGCCACCACGACGATCTTCGCGACGCCCTCGGCGTGCAGCATCCGGGTGATCGCGGCCGGGTCGGCGCCGCCGTCGGCGTCCTGCCCGCCGGTCATCGCGACCGCCGCGTTGTACAGCAGCTTGAACGTGATGTTCGTGCCCGCCGCGACGGCCTGCCGGACGGCGAGGCTTCCGGAGTGGAAGAACGTTCCGTCGCCGAGGTTCTGGAACAGGTGCCCGGTGCCGCTGAACGGCGCCGCGCCGACCCACATCGCGCCCTCGCCGCCCATCTGCGTCGTGCCGATGCTCCGGTCCTGGAACACCGTCATGACGTGGCAGCCGATGCCGCTCGCGGCGACCGACCCGTCCGGGACGACCGTCGACCGGTTGTGCGGGCAGCCGGAGCAGAAGTACGGGGTGCGCGCCGGCGCGAGCAGGTTGATCGCGGGCTTGCGCGGGGCCAGCACCGGGTCGCGCAGGTCGACGTGCTCGGCGCCGACGCGGTCGGCGAGGAGCCGGGCGAGGGCCGTGACGAGCCGGTCCGCGTCCAGGCCGCCGTCGGGCGGGACGAGGGCGGCGCCGCCGGGCCCGTACTTGCCGTACACGGCGGGGCGTTCCGCCTGGTCGTACAGCACGTCGCGGATCTGCGCCTCGACGAACCCGCGCTTCTCCTCCACCACGACGATCTCGCGGAGCCCCCGCGCGAACGCGCGGATCCGGTCCCGGTCGAGCGGGTGGATCATGGCGAGGCGCAGCAGCCGGACGCCGCGCCGCGCGAGCGCCGCGTCGTCCAGCCCGAGCCGGTCGAGGGCCTCGCGCAGTTCCAGGTAGGTGCGCCCGGCGGCGACGAGCCCGAGGGAGGCGTCGCCGGCGGCGCCCTCGATCCGGTCGAGCCCGTTGGCCGCCGCGTACGCCGCCGCGGCCTGCAGCCGTCCCTCCAGGACCTCGGGCTCCAGGGACGTCGTGTCCTTCAGGTCGACGCCCGGCCTGCGGGTCGGCTTCCACGGACGGCCCCGCCACGCGAACTCCGGCAGCACCGGGTCGGGGACCGGCTCGGCGGCGACGATCTCGTGCGAGTCGGCGACGTCGGTGACGACCTTGAAACCGGTCCAGGTGCCGCTGAACCGGGACATTTCGAACCCGTGCCGTCCCAGCCGCAGCACGTCCGCGACCGAGCCCGGCACCAGCACCGGCATGAACGCCTCCGCCAGCGCGCCCTCCGTCGCCGACGGCAGCGTGGACGACTTGCACGACGGGTCGTCGCCCACCACCGCGAGCACCCCGCCGAGCGCGGACGTGCCGAGCCAGTTGGCGTGCTTGAACGCGTCCAGCGACCGGTCGACGCCGGGCGCCTTGCCGTACCAGAGCCCGAAGACGCCCTCGTAGAGCGGCCCCGGCAGGTGCTCGGCGAGCTGCGACCCGTACACGGCCGTCGCCGCCAGCTCCTCGTTCACGCCGGGGACGAACCGGATGTCGTGGCCCTCCAGCAGCGTCGCGTCCCGCATCAGCTGCTGGTCGAGCCCGCCGAGCGGCGATCCCCGGTAACCGGACACGAACCCGGCGGTCCGCAGGCCGCGCCGCGCGTCCGCCCGCCGCTGGTCGAGCAGCAGCCGGACGAGCGCGTGCACGCCGCCGAGCGCGATCCGGCCGCGCTCCAGCTCCAGCCGGTCCCGGAGCGGGGAGGAAGAAACGGTGGTGCTCATGCTTGCATTGAGCCCCTTTGTCTGAGCGGTGTGCAAGATGTTGAGGCAATACTTGAGCAGATTGCTCAAGTCAGAACCGAGTTACCCGCTGGAGCTGAGCATTGTGACCCGCGCCACCCTCCTCGACCTCCAGATACTCCGCCGCCTGGTGGAGCAGCCCCGCATCGGCGTCACCGAACTGGCCGCCAAGCTCGGCATCGCCCGCAACACCGCGCACGCGCGCGTCGAGCGCCTGGAACGCGAGGGCGTCATCGGGCACCGCGGCCGGGAGGTCGACCTCGGCGCCATCGGCTTCGAGCTGACCGCCTTCGTCACCCTCGAGGTCGCGCAGGGCCGGCTGCGCGAGGCCGCCGTGGCTCTGTCGTCGATCCCGCGCGTCCTGGAGGTCCTCGGCATCACCGGCCAGGGCGACCTCCTCGTCCGCGCGGTCGCCCCGAACGGCCGGCAGCTCCACGAGGTCATCGACTCGATCCTCGCCTGCCCCGGCGTCCGCCGCAGCACCACCTCGATCGTCCTCACCCACCAGGTCCCGTTCCGCCTCGGCCCGCTCCTGGAGGACGAGGAGCGCCGCGCCCGCCAGGCCAAGGACGGCAAACCGAACGCATAGTCGGTGCTGGTCAGCCGGGAGCACCGGCGGCGTCCCCGAGCCAGCGCAGCGCCTCGCCCTGGAAGGGGACCTCCGCGTTGAGCTGGCAGAGCACTCCTATGCCGACGCCGAGGGCGCGCTGAGCCTGGACGTATTCGGGTGGGAACGCGAGGCTGAGGCCGACTGGCAGCGACGCGGTCATGCCCTGGAGGGCGTCGCGCAGGAAGGCGCCGTCGAAGTGGAACGTCTCGGACCGGACGGCCGCTCCGGAACGCTCGAAGAGCGCCCTGAGGCGCGTGCCGTCGGCCTGGACGCCGGGCCGCAGGAATCCGATCTCGCGGAGGACGGCGACGAGCTCGTCCGGGTCCTCGGCGAGATGGATCAGCATCCACTTGTGGAGCGGGCTCATGGCGCCGGGGGCGTGGCGGTACATCGCGCCGAAGTCCAGGACGCCGAGGCGGCCGTCCTCCAGCAGGCGGAGATTTCCGGGGTGCGGGTCGCCGTGCATCATGCCGGTCCTGGGGATCCCGGCGAACATCAGCCTGGTCAGGAGCAGCCCGGCCCGGTCGCGCTGCTCGCGGCTCCCGGCGGCGATGATCCGCGCCAGCGGTGTGCCGCCGACCCATGCGGAGACCAGGACCCGCCCGTCCTGGCGGAGCACTTCGGGAACGACGACATCGGGATCGTCCGCGAACCCCGCTCTGAACGCGGCCTGCGCCTCCGCCTCCCGCGCGTAGTCGAGTTCCGCGGCCAGGCCGTCCATCAGCTCGGTCGCCAGCGCCCGGCCGTCCAGCCCGGGCGCGACCGCGGAGGTGAACAGCCGCATCGCGAGGATCGTCAGGTCCCGGTCGGCGAGGAGCTGCTCCGCGGCGTCGGGGTACTGCACCTTGACCGCGGCCGGACGGCCGTCCGGCAGGACGGCGCGGTGGACCTGGCCGAGCGAGGCGACCGCGACGGGCTCCGGGTCGAACGACGCGAAGAGGCGCTCCCAGCCGGAGCCGAGGTCGTCCTCCAGCACCCGCCGCACCCGGGCGGCGTCCTCCGGCCGCGCGGCCTCCTGGAGCCCGGCCAGCCGCTCCCGGTAGACCGCCGAGATCGACGGCGGCAGCACCGCCTCGTACACCGACAGCACCTGGCCGAACTTCATCACCCCGCCCTTGAGCCCGCCGAGGACGTCGAAGAGCTGGTCGGCGGTGCGCTCGTGGAGTTCCAGCGAGGTCTCGTCGGTGAGCCTGCCGAGGGCCTTGAGCCCGCCGGCCACGGCCATCCGCCTGCCGGCGCCGAGCGGGAGCGCCGACATCCTCGCCAGCCGGGTGAGTGCCTGGATTCGCATGCCGACAGCGTCGCCGCCGGGACGCCGCGGGCGCATCGGCCCGAGGTCCCCGCCCGGCCTCTGACCGCGGTCATGGCGGGGGTGCGACCGTGGTCTGATGACGGGAAGGGCGGGCGATCTTAGGATCTGCCCATGCGCTGGACGACCCCGCCCTGGCCGCTGCTGCGGCTGCTCGCTCTGGTGGGGGCGTTCTGGGCCCTGCTCGCGATCGCGCTCGCCCCGGAGCCGTCCGTCCGGACCGCCCTGATCGCCGAGTATGCCGCACTGTGGGCCTGGCAGGCGGTGCGCCCCTGGAAGCCCCCGGTGAACGCGGTCCCCGTGCTCGCGCCGTTGCTGCTGCTCGTCATCGTGTCGGCGCCGGACGCCGGATCGGACGGGTTCCGGCCGTTCCCGTTCGCCGAGGGCAGCTACGCCGACGGGGCCCTGGCCGTCGCCGCCGCGCCGATCTGGATCCATCTCATCGTGCTCGCGCGGGGCCGCGACCTGGCCTGGGCGGTTCCGATGGCCCTGGCGTTCGCGCCCGCCCGGCACGCGCTGGCGGGCGGGCTGCCGCTCTGGCCGACCTGGATCATGTGGGGCGTCGGGTTCATGGTGCTCGGCTCGGCGTTCCGGATCCACGGGATGCTGTACGAGGCGCGGCTCAGGCTCGCCGGGGAGGCCGTGGCCGAGGAACGCAGGAGGATCGCCCGCGAGGTGCACGACCTGGTCGGGCACGGGCTCGGCGTGGTCATGCTGAACATCACGGCCGCCCGCCTCGCCACCGGCAGGGGCGACGCGGAGGCCGCCGCCGGGGCGCTGGCGGAGGCCGAACGGGTCGGGCGGCAGAGCGTCCGGGACGTCCACCGGGGACTGGTGCTGCTCCGCGACTCCGACTCCGCCGCCCGGCTCATGCCCGCCCCGCCCACCGCCGAGGACATCGGCGCCCTGGTCGCCGACCTGCGGTCCGGCGGCCTCCCGGTCGAGCTCACCACCCGGGGCGACCTCGGCGCGCCGGACCCGGCGGTCGGGCTCGCGCTCTTCCGGGTCGTGCAGGAGGCCCTGTCCAACACCGCCCGGCACGCGCCCAGCGCGGCGGCCGACGTCACCGTGGCGGTCGGCGGCGGCGTCGCCGAGGTGACGGTGACCGACCGGGGACCGGCGCGTGGGAGGCCGTCCGCCGGCGGGCTCGGGCTGGTCGGGATGCGCGAGCGGGTCACCGCCCTCGGCGGCGCGCTGCGCGCCGGGCCCGACGGCGCCGGCTGGACGGTCCACGCCGCCATCCCGCTCACCGGGGCGGCGCGGTGACCGGGCTGCTGCTCGTCGACGACCAGCAGCTCGTCCGCGCGGGGCTGGCGCGCATCTTCGACGGCGAACCCGGCCTGAAGATCGTCGGCGAGTGCGCGGACGGCGACGAGGTCGGGCGGGCCGTCGCCCGCTGCGCCCCGGACGTCGTCCTGATGGACATCCGGATGAAGCGCGTGGACGGCGCCGAGGCGACCCGGCTGCTGCGGTCCCGGCCCGGCGCGCCGCCCGTGCTCGTCCTCACCATGTTCGACGACTCCGAGGTCGTCGCCGCCGCGCTCGCGGCGGGCGCCGCCGGGTTCGTGCTGAAGGACGCCCCCGGCGAGGAGATCATCCAGGCGGTCCGCGCCGTCGCGGCGGGGAAGGGCTGGCTCGACCCGGCGATCACGCCGCACGTCCTGGACGCCTACCGGAGCACCGTCCGCCCGCGTCCGGCGCCGCCCGGCGCGCTGTCGATCCGCGAACGCCAGGTCCTCGCCCTCATCGGCGCCGGCGCGACCAACCCGGAGATCGCGGCCCGGCTCGGCATCGCCGAGGGGACGGTCAAGACCCACGTGGGCAGCATCTTCACCAAGCTCGCCCTCCGCGACCGTGCCGCCGCCGTGATCTACGCCCTCCGGCACGGTCTCACTCCCGAGGACGGGCCTCCATAGCGGAGCGGACGCCGGCGGCTATCTCCAGGTCTTCGCGGGCCTCGATCACCAGGGTGCGGACGGCGGCGCCGGGCGCGGTGACGTCGGTGTCGCCGTCCGCGGCCGCGTTGCGGCCGGGGTCGATGGAGACGCCGAGGTGGGCGAGGTCCTCGGCGAGGCGCATCCGGACGGACGGGTCGTGCTCGCCGACGCCGCCGGTGAAGACGAGGGCGTCCAGGCCGCCGAGGGACGCGGTCATGGCGGCGGCGCAGGCGCGCAGGCGGTGGTGGTAGACGTCGAGGGCGGCCAGGGCGTTCACGTCGCGCGCCTCGGCCAGTTCGCGGACGCGCCGCATGTCGCCGGTGCCGGTGAGGCCGCGCAGGCCGGAGTCGCGTTCCAGGGCACGGTTGACGTCGGCGGGGTCGAGGCCGTGCTTGATCAGCCACAGCGGGATGCCGGGGTCGATGCTGCCCGCGCGGGACGCCATGACCAGCCCTTCGAGGGGCGTGAACCCCATCGTGGTGTCGATCGAGCGGCCCTCGGCGACGGCGCACAGGGACGCGCCGGAGCCGAGGTGGCAGATCACCGCCCGGGGCGGGACGGCGCCGAGCATCCCGGCCGTCCTGCGGGCGGCGTAGGAGAACGACAGGCCGTGGAAGCCGTAGCGGCGCAGCCCGAACCGCTCGCGCCAGTCGGCGGGGAGCGCGTACGTCGCGGCGGCGTCCGGCATCGTCGCGTGGAACGCGGTGTCGAAGCAGGCCACGGCCGGGACGCCCGGCAGCGCCTCGGTGATCTCGGAGAGCGCGTGCAGGGACGCGGGCTGGTGCAGCGGGGCCAGGTCCGCGAGGGCGTGCAGGCGCTCGGTGACGGCGGCGTCGACGCGGACGGGCTCGGTGTAGTCGGTGCCGCCGTGGACGAACCGGACGCCGATCGCGTCGGGGCGCGGCATGTCCGCGACCAGGCCCGCCATCTCGTGGCCGGCGCCGGAGTCCTCGGCGAGGACGGTGTCGCCGGCGTCGAGCAGGCTCACCTTCAGGCTGCTCGACCCGGGGTTGACCGTGAGGACGCGCATCGGATGGCCCTCCCTAGTACGGCCAGGTCCAGTCGCGGACCTCCGGCGCGTCCTCGCCGTGCTCGCGCGTGTAGGCGCGCATCGCGAGCCGCTGGTCGGCCATCCGCTGCCGGACGTGCGCGACCCGCCCGCCGAGGGACGGGACGCGGTCGATGACGTCCATGACCAGGTGGTACCGGTCGAGGTCGTTCAGCATGACCATGTCGAACGGCGTGGTCGTCGTCCCCTCCTCCTTGTAGCCGCGGACGTGCAGGTTGGGGTGCCCGGCGCGGCGGTAGGTGAGCCGGTGGACGAGGTACGGGTAGCCGTGGAAGGCGAAGATGACGGGCTTGTCGGTGGTGAACAGGGCGTCGTAGTCGCGGTCCGGCATCCCGTGCGGGTGCTCGCTGGGCGGTTGCAGCCGCATGAGGTCCACGACGTTCACCACCCGGACGCGCAGGTCGGGGAAGAGGCGGCGGAGCATGTCGACGGCGGCGAGCGTCTCCAGGGTGGGGATGTCGCCCGCGCAGGCCAGCACGACGTCCGGGTCCTCGCCGCCGTCCGTGGAGGCCCACTCCCAGATGCCGATGCCGCGGGTGCAGTGCGCGATCGCGGCGTCCATCGGCAGCCAGTTCAGCGCGGGCTGCTTCCCCGCGACGACCACGTTGACGTAGTCGCGGGAGCGCAGGCAGTGGTCGCCGACCGACAGCAGCGTGTTCGCGTCCGGCGGCAGGTACACCCGGACGATCTCCGGCTTCTTGTTCATGACGACGTCGAGGAAGCCGGGGTCCTGGTGGGTGAAGCCGTTGTGGTCCTGCCGCCACACGTGCGACGACAGCAGGTAGTTCAGCGACGCGATCGGCCGCCGCCACGGCAGGTGCCGGGTCACCTTCAGCCACTTCGCGTGCTGGTTGAACATCGAGTCGACGATGTGGACGAACGCCTCGTAGCTGTTGAACAGCCCGTGCCGCCCGGTGAGCAGGTAGCCCTCCAGCCAGCCCTGGCACAGGTGCTCGCTCAGCACCTCCATGACCTGCCCGGACGGCGCCTGGTGCTCGTCGGTCGGGAGCCGCTCGCCCTCGAAGACGCGGTCGGTCGCCTGGAACACGTCCCCGAGCCGGTTGGACGCCGTCTCGTCCGCCCCCATGATCCGGAAGTTGGACGGGTTGGCCTTGACGACGTCGCGCAGCCAGGTGCCGAGCGTCCGGGTCGGTTCGGTGGTCGTCGTGCCGGGCTTGTCGACGGGCACGGCGTAGTCCCGGAAGTCGGGCAGGGCGAGCGGCTTCAGCAGCAGGCCGCCGTTGGCGTGCGGGTTGGCGCTCATCCGCCGCCCGCCCTCGGGGGCGAGGGCCCGCAGCGCCTCGACCGGGCGGCCGTCGGCGTCGAACAGCTCGTCCGGGCGGTACGAGAGCAGCCACTCCTCCAGCTGCGCCAGGTGCTCGGGGTTGTCGCACACGCCCGCGAGCGGGACCTGGTGGGAGCGCCACGTGCCCTCGACGGGGAGGCCGTCCACCTCCTTCGGGCCCGTCCAGCCCTTCGGGGAGCGCAGCACGATCATCGGCCAGCGGCGCCGCTGCGACGTGCGCCCCTCCCGCGCGCCGCGCTGGATCGCGGCGATCTCGTCGAGGGCCTGGTCGAGCGCGGCGGCCATCTTGCGGTGCATGGACGCCGGCTCGTCGCCGCTGACGAGCAGCGGCCGGTACCCGTACCCGTCCAGCAGCTGGACGAGCTCCTCCTCGGGGATCCGCGCCAGCACCGTCGGGTTCGCGATCTTGTAGCCGTTGAGGTGCAGGATCGGCAGGACGGCGCCGTCGCGCACCGGGTCCAGGAACTTGTTGGAGTGCCAGCTCGCCGCGAGCGGCCCGGTCTCGGCCTCGCCGTCCCCGATGATGCACGTGACGACGAGGTCCGGGTTGTCGAACGCCGCGCCGAACGCGTGCGCGAGCGAGTACCCCAGCTCGCCGCCCTCGTGGATGGAGCCCGGCGTCTCCGGCGCCACGTGGGACGGGATGCCGCCGGGGAAGGAGAACTGGCGGAACAGCCGCCGCATCCCCTCGCCGTCCCGCGAGACGTCCGGGTACACCTCGCTGTAGGTGCCCTCCAGCCACGCGTTCGCGACCGCCGCCGGCCCGCCGTGCCCCGGCCCCATGATGTAGATCATGTCGAGGTCGCGCGCCCGGATGGCGCGGTTGAGGTGCGCGTAGCAGAAGTTCAGGCCGGGGGAGGTGCCCCAGTGCCCGAGCAGCCGCGGCTTGATGTGCCGTCGCGCGAGCGGCTCGCGCAGCAGCGGGTTCGCGAGCAGGTAGATCTGCCCGACGGACAGGTAGTTCGCGGCTCTCCAGTACGCATCGATCGCCCGTACCTCGTCGTCGGACATCACGGACTCGGCCATGGCGCGTCCCTCCGCTGTCGGTCCCGTCTCAGGGGGATCACGTCCCCCGCATCGGCGGGCTGAACCGTCACGGAAACCCCATCACGCGGGGGATGGCGCGCCCAGGGCCCAAGGTCCCGGAGTGCCGCCGGCGCCCCCGGTGGCGGACGGCTCGGCGTCCGCGCACCGGAGGCGCCGCGGTATCAGGGTGGACGCGACCGGTTACAGAGGCGGTGCCCGCGCGGGCTCCGCCCCGCCCCCCAGCGAACCGGTGGAGGCGTCTCCTGGGCGTGTTGAAGCCTGCCTCGTACTCGTCCGTAGGTTCACGGGTCGGGGCGTGCGGTCGGCCGGCGGTAGGAGGGCTGCGACAAATGGCTCACGCAGAGCGACCAATTGCGGACAGACCGCTACGAAGGGTGGCTCGGCTTGTCCCGCGCGGGCCCCGGTGTGCTAGGCAGTGCGGGACGGCTGATCAGGTAGGAGGCGGTATGGGCGGGTTCTTCACCGGGCGGACGCTGGCGGACCTCGGGCGGGGGCTGCGGTCCGGGACGGAGACGGCGCGGGACCTCGTCGCGGGCGCCCTCGACTCGGTCGATCCCGACCTGAACGCGTTCGCGCACCTGGACCCCGAGGGCGCCGCGGCCGCGGCCCGGAAGGCGGACGAGGAGCTGGCGTCCGGCACCGACCGGGGCCCGCTGCACGGGATCCCCGTCGCGGTGAAGGACATCATCGATGTCGCCGGGCTGCCGACCGGGATGGGGTCCGCGCACTTCGCCGGGCACGTCGCCGAGGCGGACGCGGCCTGCGTTGCGGCGCTGCGGGACGCCGGCGCCGTGATCGTCGGGAAGACGGGGACGCAGGAGTTCGCGTTCGGCGCCACCGGCGACGTGTCGGCGAGCGGCCCGGTCCGCAACCCGCGCGACCGGGAGCGGATGTCGGGCGGCTCCAGCAGCGGCAGCGCCGCCGCCGTCGCGGCCGGCACGGTCCCGCTCGCCCTCGGCACCGACACCGGCGGGTCGGTGCGCATCCCGTCCGCGTTCTGCGGGGTCGCCGGGTTCAAGCCCGCGCACGGCGCCGTCCCGGCCGGCGGCGTGTTCCCGCTGTCGCCCTCCCTGGACCATGTGGGCGTCCTCGCCGGGACCGCCGCCGACTGCCTGCTCGCCTACGAGGCCCTGACCGGCGGCCCCCTTGCGCGGGACGGCGCCGAAGGCGCAGGCGAACCGCTCGGGCGCGCCGCCTGGATCGAGCCGCCCGCCGCCGACCCCGAGGTGGTGCGGACCGTCCGGGCCCTGGTCCCGGACGCCCCGGCCGAGCCGCTCGACTTCGCCGGGCTGCGCGAGGTGTTCCTCGCGATCGAGTTCAGCGAGGCGTACGACGTGCACGCCGAGCGGATCGCCGCCGCCCCCGACCGGTACCTGCCGGTGACGCGCGGCCGGCTGGAGGAGGCGGGCCGCATGCCGGGCTGGCGGCTCGTCCGCGCGCTGCGCGAGCGGGACCGGTACGCCGCGGAGATCGCGGCGCTGCTGGACCGCTACGACCTGCTCGCGATGCCGACCATGCCGATCACCGCCCCGAAGATCGGCGCGACCGAGTGCGAGTTCGGCCCGCTGACGGCGCTGCTGGTCAGCCTCACCTCGCCGTGGAACGTGCTGGGACTGCCCGCGCTGACCGTCCCCGCCGGGACCGTGGGCGGTCTGCCCGCCGGCGTGCAGCTCGTCACCCGGCGCGGCGCGGAGGACGTGCTGTTCCGCGCCGCCGAGCGCCTCGCCCGCGGCTGACCCGCCGCTACAGGTAGAGCCCGAAGAACTCCTCCGGGTGGTCGAGGAGCGGGGGCAGGTCGTCGGCGGTGAGGGTCACCAGGTCCTCCTTCGAGGGCGCCGCCGGCGGCTCGCCGCCCTCCTCGCCGCCCGCCTTCGCGCCCTGCACGGCCTTCCTGGCGTGCACGGCGGCGGACGCGACACGGTCGGCCTGGTTGGCGACGGCGACGTCCAGCATGTTGCGCATCAGCCGCCCGTTGCCGAACGACGGACCGCGCGGCGCGCGGCGCAGCATCGCCCGCAGCACCTCCTCGGTGCCGGCCGCCAGCTCGAACCCGTCCGCGGCGGCGAGCTGCCCGAACACGGTGATCAGCTCGTCGTCGCTGTAGTCGGGGAAGTGGATCTGCTTGGGGAACCGCGAGTCCAGGCCGGGGTTGGCGGCGAGGAACTCCGCCATCTCCTGCTGGTAGCCCGCGACGACCACGACGAGGTCCTCGCGGTGGTCCTCCATCAGCTTCACCAGCTCGGCGATCGCCTCGTGCCCGTAGTCGCCCTTCAGCGGCGACTGCGTCAGCGTGTACGCCTCGTCGATGAACAGCACGCCGCCGAGCGCCCGCTCGACCAGCCGGCGGGTGCGGGGCGCGGTCTGCCCGATGTACTCGCCGACGAGGTGCGCGCGGGACGCCTCGACCAGGTGCCCGGACGACAGGACGCCGAGCCGCTTGTAGATCCGGCCGAGCAGCCGCGCGACCATCGTCTTGCCGGTGCCGGGGTTGCCGGTGAACACCATGTGCCGCGTCGGCGGGGTGATCTTCAGGCCGTTCTCGCTGCGCAGCCGCGCCGCGTGCGTCCCGGCGACGAGCAGCGCGATCTCGTGCTTGACGGTGTCGAGCCCGGTGAGGTCGTTCAGCTCGGCGAGGGGGTTCCCGGCGGCCCGCGCGGTGTCCAGCGCCGCGGGCAGGTCCTGCTTGCGGACGACGATCTCGGCGTCGGGCGCCGTGCCCGCCGCCTCCTGCCGCGCCCGCGCCGCCGCGACGACCTGGTCGGCGAGGTGCGGCGCGAGCCGCGCGTTGCGCAGCGTCTGCATCGGCGGCGTCGCGGCCAGCAGCGCGCCCGCCGCGGCGACCGCCGGCCGGGTGCCGCGGGCGCCGCGGGCGGCCAGCGCCCGGCGGAACAGCTCGGCGTGCCCGTCCGCGGTGAACGGCCGCGTCCGCGCGACGCGGAACAGCTGCGGCAGCACCGGGTTGATCTCCCGGATCCGCTCCTCCCCGCCCGCGTCGCACAGCGCCACCAGGTGCAGGTCGGGGTGGACGGCGAGGAGCCGGTGCAGCTCGGCGGCGAGCGCCTCCCCGTTGCCGGGGTCGGCGACGATCCCGTCCAGGCCGTCGATGACGAGCAGCCGGTCGCCGGCGCAGTCGCGGGCGTCGGCGTGCAGCCGGGCGACGGCGTCCGGCAGCCGCTGGCCCGCGAACAGGTTCTCGGTGATCCAGTGCGGGTCGCGGCCGAGCGCGAGCGCCCGGCCGAGCTCCTGCGCGGCGTCGCGCTTGCCGGTGCCGTCCGGGCCCGCCAGCAGGAGCCGGACCGGCGCGCCGGTGCCGCTGCCGCCGGTCAGCTCCGCCAGCGCCGCCGCCGCCTCCGGCTGCTCGACCAGCGCGGACGCGATGTCGGGCCGGGCACCGCGCGCCGCCCCGGCGGCCCCGGCGCCCTCGCCCGGCACGCTCCGCAGCGTCTCGGTCAGCGGGTTCACGACCCGGCGGCGCGGCGCGTACAGCCGCCGCAGATCGGTCTGGAACTGGCCGACCGGGATCCACTCCGCCTTCGGGAACCACGGGTCGCCCGGCAGCCCCTGCACGGTCGCGATGAACCGCATCGCCATGTCGAGCCACCCGCGGCACGCGTCCGCCGCGCCCGCGACCAGCGCCTCGGCCAGCCACGCCCTCGTCCGCTCCTGCCACGCGCCCGCCTTGAACCCGCGGCGCTCGGCGGCGAACCGCTGCCGCAGCTCGCCGTACCGATCCTCGCCGAGCGCGACCGCCAGCTCCGCCGGGACGTGCTCCATGCTGCCCTGCAGCAGCAGATGGAGCAGGTGGACCTCGACGCTCTCGTCCCGCGGCGCCGCCTCGAGCACGCGCTCGAAGGCCGCGAGCAGCCCCGCGCACACCCACTCCAGGTAGCCGACCGGGCCGAGCAGCTCCGGCACCGCCGCGACGATGTCGTCGCCGGCGTGAGCGTGCCAGTGCTCGCGCAGCTCCTGCTTCGGCAGGCCGATCTCGCACTCGGGCGGGTCGTCGTAGAGCCGCAGCAGCGCCTTGCGGCGCTCCTCCAGCGGCTCGATGCCCTCCAGCACCGACAGGCAGTCGCGCGCCAGCTCGATCGCGAGGCCCCGGTCGGGGGCCTCGATCAGCCAGTCCACCGGCGGCCGCCACCGGCCGCCGGGCGCGTCCCAGCGCGTCATCCGGGTGCTGAGCGGCCCCGGCCCGGACAGGTGCCGGTACAGCAGCCGCTCCGGCAGCTGCGACCACGACCCCGCCTTGATCGCGCCGCCGCCCGGCAGGAACGCCAGCATGCCGAAGATCTCCGCGGTGACCAGCGACGCCGGCAGCGTGAGCAGCTTGTGCTCCTCCGTGGTCAGCGCCACCGCGCGCGGATCGGCCGCGAGCCCGTCGATCCGCGCCGCGATCTCCTCGAACAGCCCGTCCGGGACCCGCCACGGACCGTGCGAGTAGACGTCGAGCACCGGCTCGTCGGTGAGCAGTAGCTCCAGATGCTCCGGCAGCCGCAAAGAACACTCCCCAAGAAGTCAAAACCGGGGTACAGCCTACGTTTACCGGAGCGGTGGTGGCTTAATAGTCCGACCCTTCCGAGGTATCGGATGCAACACGTTCCACCGGGGCCAGTGCACCCCGGGGTCAAGGCCGGCGGAGAAACTCAATGGCCAGCCGCGCGGTGGTGCCGATCACGGCGTCCGCGCGCGGCAGCACGGCGGTCGGCAGCAGAGACCGTGTGAAGACCGCCACGGCGTAGCGGGCGCCGTCGGGGTACTCGACCGCGCCGACCTCGTTGCGGACGGTCAGCAGCGTCCCGGTCTTGCCGCTGACCACGACGTCGTCGTAGGGGAAACCGGACGACAGCCGGTGCGGCCACACCTGCAGCCCGAGCAGCCGCCGCATCGCCGCGCAGTCCGCGGCGGGCGCGGCCTCGTCCCGCCAGATCATCGACAGCAGCCGGGTCATGTCGCGGGGCGTGCTGCGGCTGGTGCGGGCCGGGTCCAGCGCGCGCAGGCGGCCGAGCAGGCCGGGGTCGTCCAGCTTCGCCCACACGTCCGCGAAGGTGTCCGCGCCGGCGTCGGCGAGCAGGCCCTCGTGCAGTTCGCGGCCGGTGACCTCGACGACCGTGTCGCGCAGCCCCAGCGCGGCGGCGGCCGCGTTCACCGCGTCCCGGCCGCCGACCCGGTCCAGCACGGTGTCGGCTGCGGCGTTGTCGCTCACGGTGATCATCAGGCAGGTGAGGTCGCGCAGCGACATGCGCACCTCGTCCAGCAGGGCGGACACCCCGGTCGGCCCGGCGGTGCGGTCCTGCGGGCGGAGCGTGACCTGCTCGGCCGGGTCGAGGGCGCCCGCGGCGGCCAGCCGGTGGAACGCCACCAGCAGCGGCACCTTGAACACCGACGCGAGCACCACCGGCTCGGCCGCGCCGATCGCGACCTCCCGCCCGGTGTCGATGTCGACGACGTGCAGCACCCCGGTCACCCCGGCCGACCGGAACTCCTCCTCGATCCGCCGGACCGCCCCGCCCGCACCGCGCGCCGCGCTCATGCCAGGAATCCGGAGGACGGGCGGGGCACGACCCGGCGGACGGGCGGCGCGTCCAGCGGCGCCATGCCCGCCTCGCGGCGCAGGACGGCGGTCGCGACCGCGCTGAAGTCGGCGATCGCGCGGGCGTGCTCGGGGTCGCGGGCGCGCCGCCACGCGCAGGACGTCCGCCAGGCCAGCGGCTCGCCCACCAGCGGCCGCCAGACCGTCCCGGCGGCGTCGCCGGTGCGCGGGACGAGCGCCACGGCCGTGCCCGCGAGCACGAGGCCGAGCGCGAACTCCGGGTCGCGCGCCTCGTGCACGGCGGCGGGCGCGTACCCGTGCCGGCGGCAGCCCGCGAGGAGTTCGTCGTGCGCGCCGGGCGCCTCCTCGCGCGGCGCCACGGCGAGGTCGCGGCCGCCGAGGTCGGCGAGGTGCACCTCCGGGGCGGCGGCGAGGTCGGAGCCGGCGGGCAGCAGCACGCCGAGCGGCTGCCCGAGCATCGGGCCGAGCTCCAGGTCCCGGGAGTCGCACGGGTGCCGCACCACCCCGGCGTCCAGCGTGCCGTCGGCGAGCGCGCGCACCTGCTCGTCCGTGCCCGTCTCGCGCAGGTCGAGCCGCAGGTCGGGGCGGCGGTCCCGGAACGCGGCGATCAGCGCGGCGACGACCCGGCCGCCGAGGCCGCCCGGCAGGCCCGCGCGCACGGCGCCGACCTCGCCGAGCCGGGCGCGCTCGGCGACGGAGTAGACGCGTTCCACGCGGGTGAGGATGTCACGGGCCTCGTCCAGCAGCAGCCGGCCGGGCGCGGTCAGCTCCACCTTCCGGCTGGACCGGTCGAACAGGCGCACCCCGAGCTCCCTTTCCAGCCGCTGGATCCGCTGGCTGAGCGGCGGCTGGGCCATGCCGAGCCGCTCCGCCGCGTGCCCGAAGTGGAGTTCTTCGGCGACGACGACGAAGCACCGCAGATGCCCGACGAGGTTCACGACCAGGAATGATATCGAATCGGATATATCTGTGACATTGATATCAATCTTGGACTTTCCGGGCGATGCCTGGTGTCCTTGTGCCTCCATACCAGGGGGAAGGGAGATCGACGATGCGCCGATCCCGTGTGCTCACCGCCGCCGCGATCGCGGTGGCGGTGCTGATCGTGGGGGCGGGGGCGGTGTGGTTCCTGCGCGACGGAGAGGGCCCGGAGGACACCGCCGGACGCTACCTCGCGGCGTGGAGCGGCGGCGACCTCGCCGCGATGCGGAAGCTGACCGACGGGCCGCCCGCCGACTTCGAGCAGCGGCTCACCAAGATGCGCGAGGAGCTCGGCGTCACCGCGCAGCGCTTCACCGTCGCCTCGGTGGGCGACCCGGACGGCGGCGAGGCCGGCGGCGCCTACACCGCCGAGCTGACCCTCGCCGGCGACCGGAAGTGGACCTACGATGGCGCGCTGCCGATGGTCGAGCGGGACGGGAAATGGCTCGTCCAGTGGTCGCCGAAGGTGCTGTACCCGGAGCTCGCGGAGGGGCAGCGGCTGCGCGCCGCCCGCGCCTGGCCCGACCGCGCTGCCGTCCTCGCCGCGGACGGCAGCGACCTGAGCGCCTCGCCGTCGGGGTCGGCGCGGCAGCTCGCCGGGCCGGTCGCCGCCGCGTCGGCGGAGGCCGCCAAGCAGTTCGGCGCGCCCTACGAGAAGGGCGACCCGGTCGGCGCGGACGGCCTGCAGAAGCAGTACGAGCGGCGGCTCGCCGGCACGCCCGCGCTCGCCGTCCAGATCGTGGACGCCGACGGCAACGCGGTGAAGACGCTGAAGCGGTTCGGCGGCACCGAGGGACAGCCGCTCAAGACGACGATCGACCCGAAGGTCCAGGCCGCCGCGGGCAAGGCGCTGACCGGCGCGAGCAAGCCGGCGTCGATGGTGGCGCTGCGCCCGTCCACCGGCGAGATCCTCGCCGTGGCGAACAAGCCCGGCGGCTACAACCGGGCGCTGATGGGCCAGTACCCGCCCGGCTCCACGTTCAAGGTCGTCACCGCCGCCGCCCTCGTCGCGGACGGCGTGTCCCCGTCCACGAAGGTCGGCTGCCCCGCCACCACGACGGTCGGCGGCCGGTCCTTCCACAACTACCAGCACGAGGACTTCGGGACGGTCCCGTTCCGCGAGGCGTTCGCGCACTCCTGCAACACCACGTTCGCGCGGCTCGCGGTCGACAAGCTCGGCGAGAAGCGGCTCGCCGAGGTCGCCGCCCAGTTCGGGTTCAACGCCCCGATCGTCTCCGGGCTGCCCTCCGTCCGCGCCGCGTTCCCCGCCAACAAGGACGACACCGCGTTCGCGGCCGCGTCGTTCGGGCAGGGCCAGGTGCTGACCAGCCCGCTCAACATGGCGAGCGTCGCCGCCGCCGCGGCCGACGGCACCTGGCGGTCGCCCCGGGTGGTCGACGCGGCCCTGGTGAGCCAGGCCGCCGACGCGCGCGGCCGCAAGGCGGAGCGGCCGAAGAAGCTGGAGCCCGCCGTCGAGAAGGCGCTGCACGCCCTGATGCCCGCCGTCGTCAGCGAGGGCACCGCGTCCGGCGTCGGCTTCCCGGCCGGCACGGCCGGCAAGACCGGCACCGCCGAGTTCGGCGAGGGGAAGAACCCGCCCACGCACGCCTGGTTCATCGGCTACCGCAAGGACGTCGCGTTCGCGGTGATCGTCGAGGACGGCGGCACCGGCGCCGAGGCGGCCGCGCCCATCGCCGCGACGTTCCTGCGCTCCCTCTGACGCGGCGGCCGGGGTCACGGCGCCGTCCGGGGGCGGGCGGCGGCGGCGCCGAACCCGAGCACGGCGAGTCCGGCGAGCGCGGCCGCCGCGCCGCCGGAGCCGAGGTCGAACAGCGCGCCGACGGCGAGGCCGCCGCCGAACGCCGTCATCCCGGCCAGGAACGACGACGCCCCGAGGTAGGCGCCCACCTGCTCGGGCGGCGCGTACCGGGCGACGGCCTGGAAGATCGGCGGCTGCATCAGCCCCTGCCCGGCCCCGGTGAGCACGGCCGCGCCGAGCAGCCCCGCGACCTGCCAGGGGCCGTCCGCGTCCCCGTCCAGCGGGACGAGGGCGAGGAAGCCGGCGCCGGAGAGCAGCAGCCCGGCCCGCAGGACGCCGGGCCGCCCCGCCCTGGACGCGCACCACGGCTGGACGGCGGCGACCACGGCGGCGGCCAGGCAGAGGAACGCGGTCGTCCGGCCGGAGCCGAACCCGCGCAGCGGCACGACCGTGGCGGCCGCCGTCACGAGCAGCGTGGACGGCGCGACGATCACGGCGAAGCGGACGAAACCGCGGTCCTGCGCCACCGCGCGGATGCCCTGCAGCATCGTCCTCGGGGCGCGCGCCGCGGGCTGTGCGTGCCGTGCGGGCAGTAGCGGGAAGAGGACGGCGGCGGCGCACCAGGCCGCCGCCGCACCTGCCGCGAGCAGGGGGAAGCCACCGAGCGCCAGCAGCGCCAGCCCGGCGGACGGGCCGAGTACGGCGGAGATGTGCCCGCTCACCAGGTACACCGCGAAACCGCCAGGCCGGCGCCTGGGGGACAGGCCGGCGAGCAGCGACTGGGCGGCCGGGTGGTACAGCGCCCCGCCGACCCCCACCAGGACAGCGGCGGCGGAGAGCCCGACGGGGCCGTCGGCCGTGCCGAAGACGGCGAACCCGGCGGCGCGGACGACGCAGGCCAGCACCCCGGTGCGCGGTGCGCCGAGCGCGTCGGTCAGCGCGCCGACCGGGAGCAGCAGCGAGTACTGGACGAGCAGGCGGGTGCCGAGCACCAGCCCGATGGTCCCGGCCGCGAGCCCCACGCCGTCCCGCAGATGGGCGACGACGTGCCCGAACACCGCGTAGTAGCCGAGCCCGATCGCCACCTGGACGGCGGCGAGCACCGCGATGACCCGCCGGTCACGGGACGCGGCCCTGACCGGGGCGGCGGGAGAGGCGGGAGCGGAGGCGGAGGCGGGGGCGGTCGCGCGGCCGGGGAGCATCGTGCCGCTAGCCCGCCGGACGCAGGGCGCGGGACAGGATGCCGGCGGTCAGCGCGATCGACTTCTCGTCGGCGTCGGCCTCCGCGCCCTTCCGGGTCGTGGTGACCACGATGATCAGCGGGGCGCCGCCGGGCTTCGGGTAGGCGATCGCGATGTCGTTGGCGCTGCCGTAGGTGCCGCCCGTGCCGGTCTTGTCGCCGACCGTCCAGCTCTTCGGCAGCCCGGCGCGGATCCGCTTGTCCCCGGTGACCGTCGCCTTCAGCCAGTCGATCAGCCGCGCGCGGTCGGCGGGGACGAGCGCGTCGCCCGCGGTGAGCGCGCGCAGGTCGTTCGCCCAGGGGCGCGGCGCCGTCGTGTCGCGCTTCTCGCCCGGCTTCCAGTCGTTCAGGCCGGGCTCGATGCGGTCGCTGCGGCTGACCGTGTCGCCGAGGGAGCGGAGGAAGGCGGTGAGGCCGGCGGGCCCGCCGATCTCCTTCAGCACGAGGTTGCCGGCGGTGTTGTCGCTCTGGGTGATCGTCGCGTGGCACAGCTCCGCGACCGTCATCCCGGTGTCCACGTGCTTCTCGGTGACCGGCGAGAACTCCTGCAGGTCGTCCTTCGTGTAGTGGATCACCTTGTCGAGCAGGCCCGGGGCGCTCTGCCGGGCCTTGCGCAGCACGGCGCCGCACGCCATCGCCTTGAACGTGGACGCGAACGGGAACGTCTCGTCCGCCCGGTGCCCCACGGCCCGCCCGCTGCCGGTGTCGATCGCGTACGCGCCGATGCGCGTGCGGCGGGTCGTCTCAAGGCGGGTCAGCTGCTTCGTCACCTCCGCCTGCGTCGCGGCGGTCTGGACGGCGGCCTGCGAGGCGGTCCGGGACGCGTTGCTCTGCGGTGCCGCGCTCTTGACGGCCGGGTCCGCGTCCGCGCCGCAGCCTGCGGCGGCGGACACGGCGAGGACGGCGGCGGCGACCGCCCGGAAGACGGGAGCGTGTTTCGTCATGCCGGTGAGCAGACCAGAGGCGCGAAGCCGGTGTCCAATATTGATATTGGTCGGCGAGCGATATCGGCCGTCATATGGATGCGGCCTGACCTGGCCGCTCGTCCGCTGTCACAGCCAGTCCCGGAGCTTGAAGACCGTGTAGAGGATGAGGCTGCAGACCACGATCACGGCGGTGCTGGCGATGAACCCCGCGTGCTGCGAGAAGCCGGGGTAGGGGACGTTCATCCCGTAGAACCCGGTGACGGCCGTCGGCACCGCGATGATCGCCGCCCAGCTGGTGACCTTCTTCATCACCTCGTTCATCCGGTTGCTCTGCAGCGCCAGCCGGGTGTCGAGCAGGTCGGCGACCAGGTCGCGCAGGCCGTCGGTCCACTCGCCGACGCGCAGCGTGTGGTCGTAGACGTCCTGGAAGTAGGGGACCAGCGGCGGCGGGACGATCGGCAGGTCGCGGCGCAGCAGCGTGTTCAGCACCTCCCGCATCGGCAGCGCGATCCGCCGCAGCGCGGCGAGGTTCTTGCGCAGCGCGTAGCTGCGCCGCTGGATCTCCTTGACCGGGAACGCGTCGGCGAACACCAGGTCCTCGACCGCGTCGGCCTCCTCGTCGAGCGCCTGCACGGCGGCCAGCTGCAGGTCGACGACGAGGTCCAGCATCCCGTAGAGCAGGAACGCGGCGGTCGGCTCGGCCAGGCCGGCGTCCGGGCTCGCGTCCCACCGCGCGATGAGCGCGTCGACGTCGAGATCGGGGTCCTGCCGGACGGTGACCAGGGCGCGCTGGGCGACGAACGCCGACAGCTCGTGCAGCGTCAGGTGCCCGCCGGCGACGTACGGGACGTAGACGTTCAGGAACGCGTAGCCCCGGTACCGGTCGAGCTTCGCGCGCTCGTGCCGGGAGACGGCGTCCTCCACGGCGACGTGGTCGAGGCCGAGCTCGTCGCTGATGACGCGCAGGTCCTCGTGGCGCGGCGCGCACAGGTCGAGCCACACGACGACGTCCGGGCGGGCCAGGTACTCGCTCACCTCCCCGACGGGGAAGCCCTCGGCCACGAGTTCGCCGCCGCGCCACGCCCGCGTCCTCGGCGGCGCGCTGCCGATCCGGTTCTCCGGATGCCCCTCGACGTCGGTCTCGGACGGATGGGATCCCACGGCTCACACCTCCTTCGCGCGCGACCCGGCCCGGGGCGGGGCCGTCGACGCGCGCACGACGAGATCGCCCGGCAGCACCCGGGCGGCGGGGCGGCGGCCCGCGAGCAGGTCGAGCAGCGCGGCCATGCCCTGCGCGCCCAGCTCCTCGGCGGGCAGCCGCACGGTCGTCAGCTCCGGCTCCAGCGCGGTCGCCAGCAGCACGTCGTCGAACCCGGTGACCGACAGCTCGGACGGGACGTCCAGCCCGAGCGCCCGCGCCGCCTTGTAGGCGCCCGCGGCGATCAGGTCGTCGTCGCAGACGAGCGCGGTCGGCGGGTCGGCGGCCGACAGCAGCCGCAGCGCGGCGTCCTTCGCGGACGCGACGTCGATCGCGCACTCCTCCCGCAGCAGGGCGCCGCCCGGGAGGCCCGTGACGACGGCGGCCAGGGCGGCGGCGCGCGCGCGGAACGTCCATTGGTCGACGGCGGCTGCCACGTGCCCGAACCTGCGGTGGCCGAGGCCGGCGAGATGCCCGGCGATCGCGCGCATGCCGTCCGCCACGCCGAAGTCGATCGTGGGGACGGTGCCGCCGGTCCGCGGGTCGGGGCCGCTGTCGAGCATGACGGCGGGGGTCTCGCCGAACCGGCCGAGGGCGTCCACCGCCATCGAGGACGCGAGCACCCCGTCGATCGCCTCCTCCGACCCGAACGGGCTGTCCGCCGGGCCCTCCGCGTCGTCCGGCCACGTCGACACCACCACGCCGAAGCCGTGCCGGGCGGCGACCCGCGCCGCGCCCGTGTAGACGGGGCCGAAGAACGGCGCGGTGAGGGTCGGGACCATCAGCAGGACGGTCCGGGTGGTGCCGAGCCGCAGGTTCCGGGCCGCCTGGTTCGGCCGGTAGCCGAGCCGCTCGGCCGCGTCCCGGACGCTGCGCGCGGTGGCGGGGGAGACGCGCCCGCTCCACTTGCCGCCCAGCACGAGCGAGACCGTGGACTGCGAGACCCCGGCCTCCTGGGCCACGTCTTTGCTGGTGGGACGGCTGATGGCCGGCACCCGGTCCTCCCTGTGCGGACATTGGGACGAAAACAGACTAGAGCCGAGGGCCCCGGAAGTGGTACGTATGACGGGTTCAGTAATACGTATGACGAGAGTGCGTACGACGGGGATCTCCGGGGGCCATCGAATGCGCGGCTATGTCGTCTTCCTGCGGAGGCCGTACGCGGCGCGGCTGCTCGGCGGGACCCTGCTCGGCCGGCTGCCCAACGGGATGGGCATGCTCGCGGTCGTGCTGCACGTCCGCGCGGACGACGGCGGCTACCCGCTCGCCGGGACGCTCGCCGCGCTGTTCGGCCTCGCCACCGCCGCCGGCCAGCCCGTCCTCGGCCGCGTCATGGACCGCTACGGCCAGCCGCCCGTGCTGGTCCCCGCCGCCTGCGCCGCCGCGGCCGGATTCGTTCTCCTCGCCCTCGTCGGCGCCCACCCGCTGCCGGTCGCCGTCGCCGCCGTCGTCCTCGCCGGGTTCGCCACCCCGCCGCTGGAGGCCGGGCTGCGCGCCCTCTGGCCGGACGTCCTGGACGGCCAGGAGCAGGTCGACGCCGCCTACGCGCTCGACGCCGCCGCCCAGGAGATCCTCTTCACCGTCGGGCCGCTGCTCGTCGTCGCGGCGGCGGCGCTGAACACCGAGGCCGCGCTGGTGCTCACCGGCGCGCTCGGCATCGCCGGGACGCTCGTCGTCGCGCTGTCCGGGCCGTCCCGCCGGTGGCGGAGCGCGCCGCGCGCCGCCGACTGGGCCGGGCCGCTGCGCTCCCCGGGCCTGCGGGTGCTGCTGCTGTCGCTCGGCTTCGCCGGGATCGCGCTCGGCGTCTACGCCGTCGCCGTCGTCGCCTACGCCGAGGAGCAGGGCAGCGACATCGCCTCCGGGCTGCTGCTGGCGTGCATGGCGGGCGGCGCCCTCGCCGGCGGGATCGGCTACGGCGCCCGGCCGTGGCCGGGCGAGCCGCACCGCCGGCTGCGCTGGCTGCTCGCCGCGCTCGCCGCCGGGTACGTCCCGCTCGTCCTCGCGCCGTCCCTGCCGGTCATGTCGGTGCTGGCGTTCGTGTCCGGCGTCTCCCTCGCCCCCGTGCTGGCGTGCAGCTTCGCGCTCGTCGACCGGCTCGCGCCCGCCGGGACCGTCACCGAGGCGTTCGCCTGGGTCGTCGCCGCGATCGGCGCGGGCGGGTCGCTCGGCTCGTTCGTCGCCGGCGTCGGGCAGGACGCGGCGGGCGTCCCCGGCGCGTTCGCGGGCGCCGGCGTGGGCGGCGCGCTCGCGCTGGCCCTCTTCCTGGTCGGCGGCCGGACCCTGCGCCCCGGCCGCAGCGCGGCCGTCACCGCCTAGCCGTACTGCCTGGTGAGATTGGGGACGCCGGCGGGACCGGGGGTCACACCCAGGACTGGAACCAGATCCGCTCGTGCCAGTCGTCGTAGGGAAGGGTCTGCGCCGACAGGATCGGGTGGAAGTACGCGAAGTTCGCCAGCACCACCAGCAGGAACGCCCCCGCGGCGGCGGCGCCGACCAGCCTCCGCACCCCCGGCCCCTGGGCCGGGACGGGCGCGTACGCCCCGCTCTCCCCGTAGGCGCCGTCCTCGTAGGCGTCGTCCCCGTAGGGCCCGGCGGGGACGTCGGGCACGGAGCCGCCGGACTCCCAGGGACGGGCCGCGTGCGCGCCCGCCGCCCAGGCCGGCGCCGGGCCGATCAGGTAGCCGAGCACCAGCACCACCGCCAGCACCATGAACGGGATCAGCGGCGTCGCGTAGAACAGGAACATCGTCCGGTCCGCGAACGCCGACGGGAACCAGGTCGCCCAGCCCGCGAGGAAGCCCAGCAGGATCGCGCCGGCCCGCCAGTCCCGCAGGATCAGCCAGAGGAACGCGACGACGACCAGCGCGACCAGCGCGCCCCACCACAGCGCGGGCGTGCCGATCCCGAGGATCTCCCGCGAGCAGCGCGCCGCGCCGCAACCGCCCTTCGGCTCTGTGTAGAAGAACGCGACCGGGCGGCGCAGGATCGGCCAGTCCCAGGGCCACGACTGGTACGGGTGCTTGGCGTGCAGCCCCGTGTGGAAGCCGAGGATCTGCGAGTGGTAGTCCCACAGCTTCGGCATCGCCTCGAACGGCCGCCACAGCACACTTCCGGACGCGTCGCCGCGGCCCCAGCCGCCCGGCTTGAAGATCCACCCCGACCAGGTCGCCAGGTAGGTCACCAGGCCCACCACGACGAGCTGCACGAACGCGGGGACGGCCTCCAGCAGCAGCGTCCCGGTGAACGGGGCGCGCACCCCGGCCGCGCGGCGGGCGCCGTAGTCCCACAGGACGACCATCAGCCCGAACGCGGCCACGTAGAAGACGCCCGTCCACTTGGTGGCGCAGGCCAGGCCGAGGCAGATCCCGGCGGCCCACCGCCATCCGTGCGCGAGGAACGGGCCGTACACCGAGATCTCGCCGCGGCCGATCCGGTCGGCGAGGACGCGGCGGGACCGGTCCCGGTCGTTCACCAGGCACGCGAACCCGGCGAGGACCCAGAACATCACGAAGACGTCCAGCAGCGCGGCCCGGCTGGTCACGAACGCGAGCCCGTCCAGCGCGAGCAGCAGCCCGGCGGCGCAGCCGAGCAGCGTCGAACCCGTCATCCGGCGGGCGACCCGGCACAGGATCAGCACCGACAGCGTCCCGACCAGCGCGGGCATGAACCGCCAGCCGAACGGCGTCGCGCCGAACATCCACTCGCCGATGGCGATCATCCACTTGCCGAACGGCGGATGGGCGACGAACGCCGGCCCGTTCGCCCAGATGTGCGCGTCCGGGTCGGCGATCAGCATCTTGTCGGCGTTCTCGACGGTGTTGTGCTCCCAGCCGAACTTCAGCAGGGCGAGCGCGTCCTTGGCGTAGTACGTCTCGTCGAAGACCACCGCCTTCGGCGAGCCCAGCCCGTCGAACCGCAGGAACCCGGCGAGCGCCGTCACCAGCAGCGGGCCCAGCCAGGACAGCAGCGCGCTGCCCGGGATCGCGGGCGCGAGCCAGTCCCGCAGCGGGGACGTCCGGCGCCCGGACGCGGTGGCAGGAGCGGGGGCCGTATCCGTCGTCGCCATCCCGTCATCGTACGGGCGGCCCCGCCCCGCACGGCCCCTCCGTGCGCGCCGGGGGCGCGGTCGGGTGGGACAATGATCCGCGTGACCGGGACCTTGCTGCTGGCGGCGGCGCCCATCGGGCGGGCCGAGGACGCGTCGGCGCGGCTGCGCGCGGCGCTCGCGGCCGCGCCGGTGATCGCGGCCGAGGACACCCGGCGGCTGCGCCGGCTGGTGGCCGACCTCGGGGTGCGGACCGCCGGCCGCGTCGTGTCCTACAACGACCTGAACGAGCGGACGCGGGCCGAGAGCCTGGTCGAGGAGCTGCTGGCCGGGCGGGACGTGCTGGTGATCACCGACGCGGGCATGCCGGGGGTGTCCGACCCCGGCTACCGGCTGGTGCGCGCGGCCGTCGCCGCGGAGGTGCCGGTCTCGGTGCTGCCCGGGCCGTCCGCCGTCACGACCGCGCTGGCGGTGTCGGGGCTGCCCACCGACCGGTTCTGCTTCGAGGGCTTCCCGCCCCGCAAGCCGGGCGAGCGGGCCCGCCGGTTCGGCGCCCTGGCGGACGAGCCCCGCACGATGGTCTTCTTCGAGTCGCCCCGCCGGCTGGCCGACACCCTCGGCGCGATGGCCGAGTCGTTCGGCGCCGACCGTCCCGCCGCGGTCTGCCGCGAGCTGACCAAGACCTACGAGGAGGTCCGGCGCGGGACGCTCGGCGAGCTGGCCGGCTGGGCCGCCGGCGGGGTGCTCGGCGAGATTACGCTGGTGGTCGGGGGCGCGCCGGAGCCGTCCGGGCTGCGCGAACCGGCCGAGCTGGCCGCGGCCGTCGCCGCCCGCGAGGAGGCCGGGACGCCCCGCAAGCAGGCGATCGCGGAGGTCGCGAAGGAGAACGGCGCCCCGAAGCGCGTGGTTTACGACGCCGTTGTGAAGTCCAGGGCGTAGGCGCGGCATCAGACCGGTCCAACCGGTTCTTTCTGGGAATAACCCCTATCGGTGGCCGCACGGCGGGCGCACTATGGGCACGTTGGGGCCACCATGGAACTGGGACGCGGTCAGCGGGACGCGCCCGAGACGGTCTCCGAGGGGGTGAGTGCCGTGCTGGACACATGGACGAGCCACGAAGTATGGGTCTTGGAGTGCCTCAACTGCACGACGACCTGGAACGAGGAGTTCGAGGTCCGCCACGCGGGCGACGGGCACGGCAACGAGGCCGTCATCTACGAGCGCGGCGGGCAGCCCTGCACGACGCCCTGGACGGACCGCACCTGCCCGAAGTGCGGCAGCCAGAACGTCAAGGCGCTGTCGGCGATGCGCGGCAAGGAGGGCGAGCTCCCGCAGACCCGCGCGGGCAGCGACGTGGCGATGGTCTTCCACCTGCGCCGCATGCACGCCTGGTAGCGGATCCCGGCCGTCACCCGGGCGCGGGGCGCCCGGGTGAGGGCCGGGTTCACTTCGCGGCGACCTCGGGGACCTTGGTCTCGATCTCCGGCGCGTCCGCCGCCGGCGCGGCCGCCGCGGCGGGCCCGCGCCGCAGCCGGCGCCCCCACCCGGCGACGGTCACGCGGACGTCGGGTGCGAACGCCGCCCCGGCGGCGAGCGCCGCCAGCGGGACGGCGGGCAGCACGTACCGGTAGTCGAACTCGGCGGTCGCGGCCGGGGCGAGCAGCAGCCCGGTCGCGAGCGTCCACGGCAGCAGCGCCGCGCCGCCGAACCGCCGCCACAGCGGGACCAGCCCGGCCAGGCCGAGCAGCAGCACGCCGCCGAGCATCGTGCCGCGCAGGTAGAAGACGTCCTGGTAGCCGCGGGCGATGCCGGCGAACGGCTCCACCACCTGCGTCCGGGCGTTGCCGCGCTCGTACGCCTTGGCCTCCTGGGAGGCGACGCCGCCGCCCGGCATGTGCCAGTCCGGCAGCGGGCGGCTGGTCTTCTCGAACTCGTACTGCGAGTAGGTGGCCGGGTCGGGGAAGACCGTCCGGTCCCACCGGAAGACGCGGAAGAAGTCGTGCGCGACGACCTTCAGGTAGTCGCCGGGCTGCGCGATGATCGCCCGCTTGGCGAAGTCGTTGCCGAGCGCGTTGTTCTCGGGGCTGAACCGGGTGCCGGTGTAGCGGTTGAGCGGGGACTGGGCGTTCCAGATGCCGTCCTGGGAGTTGGGCAGCCGGTTCGCGGGCTCGGTGCACAGCGGGTACTCGCGGACCGGCAGGTCCTTCATCTGGTGGCAGTCGGCGAACTTGTAGACCCGCGCGTACAGGAAGATCCCGTTGCTCTCGGTGATCGCGAACTTGCCGCCGTCGACCTTGTACCAGCCCATGTAGGCGACCACGGGCAGCATGCACGCGGCGAGCGTGACGGCGATCGGCTTCCAGCCGGCCCGCCGGATCAGCAGGAAGACCAGTACGCCGAGCAGCACCGGCATGCCGACCGAGCGGGTCAGCCACGCCATCCCGACGATCAGCCCGACCGCCGCGGCGATCTTCCAGGACGGGCGGTCCCGCCACAGCAGCAGCGTGACCGCGCTCACGACCAGGAAGGTGAACAGCGTGTCCGACAGGACGAGGTGCTCCAGCTGGAGCTGGTAGGCGTCCAGCAGGACCGGTGCGGCGGCGAGCGCCGCGCCCCAGCCGGGCAGCCCGAACCGGCGCCGCAGCAGCGCGTAGATCATCACGCCCATGCCCAGGCCCATCAGGTGCTGGAGCCCGGCGATGAGCGCGAAGCTGTGCAGCGGCTTGAGGATCCAGAGCAGGAAGGCGTAGCCGTCGGGACGCAGCGGATGCGGATAGGGGTCGGTCGCGACGTGCAGGTAGTCGAAGCTGTCGTTGAAGTACATGACCGGCTGGTAGCCGAGCATCGCGATGAGCCGGAGCAGTGCCGCTGTGGCAATGATCACACTGAATGCCGGATGCCGGCGCGCCAGCGCCCACAGCCCGCGCGCGCGTCGCTTACCACCCGAAAGCGGTGCGTCTCCGGAGGTTCCGTCAATCGGCGGTGCATCTCCGGTCTTTTTTCCGGCGGCGGCGCGGCCCTTCTTCCGGCCTGTCCGGGTGGGGGATTCGGGGGCGTCCGCAATGGCTTTGCCAGAATTTCCCGCCGTGCTCGCGCCGCCGGGCGTGTCGGCCCCGGCACCGCTCTTCCCTGCGGTCTTCCCGGTCGTTCCGGTGGTGGTGCCCGCAGCGGTGTCACCGGCCTCGGTGACCGCTCCGACCTCGGCGGACGCCTCCGCATCGCCGTCCACGGCGGCATCGGACGCGGTGTCAAGCCCTGTCTCCAGCGCGGTGCCCCGCGGCGCTTCCCCCGCCACTGCCGCACCTCCCCTTCGCTGTCCGGCCCCCGGTCCGGTGGCACTGCTCTCTCCGCCGACACTGCGTTCCACGGCCCGCGTCACAGCAGACCCACCCTTTCCGGGCCGCCGTGCCCGTATGCTTGACGTCCTAGCCTGCCGCCCGCGACCGTGGCGGAGAGGGTCTTTCGGTTGCAAGTGCGCAACACGATACGGGTGCTCTTGACGAGAGCGGCCATCATTACCCGTCCTCGGCAGGCATCATGAACGACGACGGGCCGCCCCGCGGAACAACTGAGATTAGTGGAAAACACCGCAGACGGTCACCAGGGGTAACGAAGGAGATCGCGTGGAACTCTCCGTAGTGATGCCATGTCTGAACGAGGCCGAAACGGTCGAGACCTGCGTCCGCAAGACCATCGGCTTCTTCGAGGACAAGGGCATCGACGGCGAGGTGGTCATCGCCGACAACGGCAGCACGGACGGCAGCCAGCAGCTCGCCAGGGACGCCGGCGCCCGCGTCGTGCCGGTGATCGACAAGGGCTACGGCAACGCCCTCATGGGCGGGATCCGGGCCGCGCGCGGCAAGTACGTCGCGATGGGCGACGCCGACGACTCCTACGACTTCACCACCCTCGGCCCGTTCCTGGACGAGCTGCGCGACGGCGCCGACCTCGTCATGGGCAACCGGTTCAAGGGCGGCATCGCCGACGGCGCCATGCCGCCGCTGCACCGCTACCTCGGCAACCCGGTGCTGAGCTTCATCGGCCGGCTGTTCTTCGGCAGCAAGATCGGCGACTTCCACTGCGGGCTGCGCGCCTTCGAGAAGGACGCCATCATGCGGCTCGGCCTGCAGACCGGCGGCATGGAGTTCGCCAGCGAGATGGTCGTCAAGGCGACCCTGCAGGGCTACGACATCCGCGAGGTGCCGACCACGCTGTCGCCCGACGGCCGCACCCGGGCCCCGCACCTCAACACCTGGCGTGACGGATGGCGCCATCTGCGCTTCCTCCTCCTCTACAGCCCCCGCTGGTTGTTCCTCATCCCCGGTTTGGTCTTCATGACTCTCGGCCTCGTCGCCGGGATCGCGCTGTCGACCGGTCCGGTGACCGTCGGGGAGATCGCCTTCGACGTCGACACGCTGGTCGGCGCGTCCGCCGCGCTGGTGATCGGCTTCCAGGCGGTGCTGTTCGCGCTGCTCACGAAGGTCTACGCGATGCAGGAGGGATTCCTCCCGCACGACCGCCGGGTGCAGAAGATCATCGACTGGTGGAGCCTGGAGCGCGGCCTGCTGATCGGCGGGCTGCTCGCGGTCGCCGGTCTCGCCGGCCTCGTCGCGTCGCTGCTGCACTGGCGGGTCAACAGCTTCGGCGAGCTCGACCCGCGGCACTCGCTGCGCATCGTCGTGCCCGCCGCGACCGCGCTGGTGATGAGCTTCCAGGCCATCTTCGCCTCGCTGTTCGTCAGCATCCTCGGCATCCGCCGCCGCCAGCACCCGCCGCTCACCGACCCGGCCGAGGAGGCCGCGGGCGTCGTGGACGCCGCCGCGCACAAGGCCAAGCGCGCCGCCGAGAAGGCGGAGCAGGCCGAAAAGGCTGAGAAGGCCGAGCAGGCGGAGAAGGCGGAGAAGGCGGAGAAGGCGGAGGAGAAGGCCGCGGACAAGGCCGAGGAGAAGGTCGCCGCGGGCTCGGCGGAGGCCGCGAAGGAGACCGACGGCGAGGGCGGCACGGCCGAGCGCTGACGGGTGCGGCGGGCGCCGGCGGGCGCTCAGCAGAGAACTCGCTGAGCGTTTCCGGGCCGGAGACCGGTGCGCCGCCCGCACTGTGACAGGCTTGACCTGCGATGGATCTTCGTTCACCGACTGCCCCCGCCGCGGCCCGATGAGCACCCGCCCCCCGGCGGGCGCCGGCACCGCCTCCCGCACCGCCGCGCGGCCCCCGGCCGCCCCGGAGGAGTCCCGCGCCGCGCCGTCCCCGGCGGGCCGCCGCCGCTGGGCCTGGCTGTTCCTGCTGGGCTGGGGCGCGCAGGTCGCGCTGCGGCTGTGGCTCGGCTCCGGTCAGACGGTCCCGGTCGCGACGCCGGACGAGTCCGGCTACCTGTTCGCCGCCCGCGTCCTCACCGGCGGCCCCGGCGCCGACATGTCGTTCGGGACGGTCTACCGCGGCGGCTACCCGCTGCTGCTGACCCCCGCGATCTGGCTCGGCACCGGCCCGGTCGGCGTCTACCGGACCGCCCTCGTCATCAACGCGCTGCTCAGCGCGCTGATGCTGCCGCTGGCCTACCTGCTGCTGCGCCGCCTCCAGGTGCGGCCCCGCTGGTCGTACGTGTTCGCGCACGTCACCGCGCTGCTGCCGTGCGTGCTGTTCTACTCCGAGTTCGTCCTCACGGACGCGATCCTGCCGGTGCTGTTCGCCGGCTGGCTGCTGCTCGCCCACGCCTGGCTGGCCGCGGCCCCGCGGCGGCTCGGCGACCCCGCCTCGCGCCGCCCCCTGCTGTACGGGACGGGCGCGTCCCTCATCGTCGCCTACGCCGTCACCTGCCACACGCGCGGCGCGATCCTGCTGGGCGTGCACGCGGCGCTGATCCTGGCCGTGCCGGTGTTCCGGTGGCGGTCGTGGCGGAACGCGTCCGCCGCCGGCCTCGTCCTCGCCGCCGCGACGGGCGCCGGGATGCTGCTGAACCGCTCGCTGCTGCCGCACATGTACCCCTACGGCGACAACGACCTCGGCGGCAACGTGGTGCGGCGCCTCACCACCGCCGACGGCTGGGGCTGGATGCTGTCGCTCGGCACCGGCCAGGTCTGGTACCAGGCCGTCGCGACCGGCGGCATCGCCGCGGTGGGCCTGATCGCGGCGGTGTACGCCGTGGCCCGGCCGCCGCGCGCGCTGCCGGGTTCGCCCGGCCGGACGCGCGCGCTGGCCCTCGCCGTCCTCGGGATCGTGGCGGGCATCGCGGTCGCGACGTCGGCGGCGCTGCCCGTCGAGTACCGCATCGGCAACTACGTCTACGGCCGCTATCTGGCGTCCATCACCCCGGTGCTGTTCGTGGCCGGGGTCGCGGTGCTGCTGCGAGCCCCGGCCAAGGCGCTGCTGGGGGCCGCGTCGGCGGCGGCAGCGCTGGCCGTAGCCGCGGCGTGCGTCGTCCAGTGGTACGCGGGCGACCTGCTCAGCCAGTACACCTTCACGTCCTACGACTTCCCGGAGACGTCCCTGCTCACCTGGGACTGGACGTCGTTCCGGCTCTGGCACGCCACCGTGGCGGGCCTCGTCCTGCTGGCGCTGTCGGTGGCGGCCGTGCGGCTGCGCCGGCACGGCCCGCCGCTGCTCGCGGGGCTGCTTGCCCTCGTCGCGGTCGCCATGTGCGCCACCGCCACCGACCGCATCGCGCAGCCGCTGGTGCGCGCCGAGACCGCGCACACCGACCTGCGCGACCGCGTCGACCTGCGCGCGCAGCGGTCCGTCGCCGTCGACTGGAACGTCCCGTGGACGATCCGGCTGTCGCAGTTCTACTGGGCGTGGTGGAGCGACGGCATCGTCTTCAACGCCCGCGACGTCGCCCCGCCGCAGAACGTCGACATGGTCGTGCTGGCGTGGCCGAAGGACGTCCCCGCCACCGCGTCCTGGCCGAAGGGCGCCCCGCCCGGCTGGCACGTCGCCGACAGCCGCCGCACCGTCCAGGGCGACTGGGTCGCCTGGACCCGCTGACCCCTTACGGGGAAGGAGCCCGCGCCGGGGGATCCCACAGCTGCAGGACGCCGTCGGAGGAGCGCCACATCAGCGTCCAGCCCTGGGCGGGGTCGGGGCGCCAGCCGCCGCCGATCTGCGACTCCATGCCGCGCCAGCGCGTGTAGAGCATCGGGCCCTCCATCGCGTTGCGCGGCACCGGCATGTAGTGCGGGAAGTCGCGGATCTCGCCGCGCCAGACCGGGTCGCCCCACATGTCGCGGGTGTAGAACGTCAGGGTCTGCGCGAGCCGCCGGTCGGCGCAGATCAGCGTGATGTCGCGGTGGCCGGCGAGGTAGCCGCGCAGCTCGCTCCACGCCCTGTCGCGCGCCAGGTCGGGGACGGCGCGGACGGCGGCGACCGCGTATGTCCCGCCCAGCGCGACCGCGAGGACCGGTACGACCACCGTCGTCAGCCGCAGCCGGGCGACCCACTGCCGGGGCAGCATCCGGAACATCAGGATCAGCGACCCGAACCCGCCGGCGAGCAGCGCGGGCAGCACCGCGAACCAGTACCGCTGGAGCCACGCCCGCAGCTTGATGTCGTCGGGGTCGAGGACGCCGGCGCACAGCGTCAGCGGGATCGCCAGCGTCAGGAACCACACCAGGACGAGCGCGAGGCGCCGGTCGCGGGTGACGGCCCAGCCGACGATCGTCAGGGCGAGCGCGACGGTGAAGACGAGGCCGAGCGGGTTCCAGTCGTGCATCGCGCGCAGGAACGAGCGGGCGGCGAGCTCGCGGGTCACGTAGTCGCGGGACTGGCCGCCGTGCTCGGCCGCCGACATCAGCCCCGCGAGCGGGCTGCCCCACACGAGCTGGTTGTGCGCGAAGTTGAGCAGCAGGATCGCGAGCATCGGCGCGCCGACCGTGATGTTGCGCCGCCACGGGATGCGCAGCAGCGCCAGGTAGGCGGGGATCGCGAGGAACAGGAACGCGAGGAACTCGCGGACGAGGAACGAGGTGCCGAGCAGCACCCCGGCGGCCAGCAGCATCCGGGTCTGCGCCCGCCCGGTGCGGCGGCTCGCGACGACGAGGCCCGCCATCCCGATCGCGAACAGCCCGGCGCCCGGCATGTCCGGCAGCATCACCCCGGTCGACCAGGTGATCTCGTGGCCGAACGGGTTCGTCATCGTGAAGAACGGGTGGACCAGCAGGACCAGCGCGGACGCGACGCCCGCCACGTCCCCGAACAGGGACCGGACGACCAGGTACGTCCCGGTGAAGAACGCGATCCCGCCGAGCGCCGCGATCGTGAAGTAGGCGGCCTGCCCCGGGCCGAGGACCTCCTGGACGAGCCGCGCCGGCAGCACCAGGCCGATCCGGGTGACCTGGTGGGGGACCTCGTCGAACGGCCACTGGGTGAGCGGGATGTCGGGCCAGTCGCGGGCGGCGAGCCACACGTAGTACGGGTCGAAGTACAGCGGCGGCGTCATGGTGACCCACTGGGCGAGCACCGCGGACGCCGAGACCAGCAGGGACAGCCACACCACCCGCCGGGTGCGGCGCAGCCGGGCGAGCAGCCGCGCGGCGGGGCCGCGGGACGGCGCGTCCGGCGCGTCCGGTGCGGGGTCGCTCCGGGACCGGCCGACGGCCTCCTCGGACGTGGTCTGGGCCATGCCTGGGGTCCCCCGCCTCCGCTGATCAACCTGCCCCGGAACCCGGACCAGGTTACTCGCGTGCCGGGGCCCCCGTGACGCGACTACCCTTGATTGCATGTCCTCGTCAAGCCGTCACATCTTGACCGCGCCCGCCTGGCCGTACGCCAACGGGCCCCGTCACATCGGGCACGTCTCCGGATTCGCGCTGCCCGCCGACATGTTCAGCCGCTACCAGCGGATGGCGGGCAACAAGGTCCTGATGGTCAGCGGCACCGACGAGCACGGCACGCCGATCCAGGTCCAGGCCGACAAGGAGGGCGTGACCGCCCGCGAGCTGGCCGACCGGTACAGTTCCGTGATCGCCGAGGACCTGCACGGCCTCGGCATGACCTACGACCTGTTCACCCGGACGACGACGCTGAACCACTACGCGGTCGTCCAGGAGGTCTTCAAGGGCCTGTACGACAACGGCTACATCTTCCCGACCAAGACGATGGGCGCGATCTCGCCGTCCACCGGCCGCACCCTCCCGGACCGCTACATCGAGGGCACCTGCCCGATCTGCGGGTACGACGGCGCGCGCGGCGACCAGTGCGACAACTGCGGCAACCAGCTCGACCCGATCGACCTGATCAACCCGGTGTCGCGGATCAACGGCGAGACGCCGAAGTTCGTGGAGACCGAGCACTTCATGCTCGACCTGCCCGCGTTCACCGAGGTCCTCGGCCGGTACCTGCGCGGCAAGCAGGGGCAGTGGCGGCCGAACGTGCTGAAGTTCGCGCTGAACCTGCTGGACGACATGCAGCCGCGCGCGATCAGCCGCGACCTCGACTGGGGCGTGCCGATCCCGCTGGACGGCTGGCGCGACAACCCGGCGAAGAAGCTGTACGTGTGGTTCGACGCGGTCGTCGGCTACTTCTCCGCGTCGGTGGAGTGGGCGCGGCGGTCCGGCGACCCGGAGGCGTGGCGCGCCTGGTGGCAGGACCCGGAGGCCCTGTCCTATTACTTCATGGGCAAGGACAACATCGTCTTCCACGCCGAGATCTGGCCGGCGATGCTGCTCGGCTACAGCGGCCGGGGCGACAAGGGCGGCACGCCGGGCTCGCTCGGCGCGCTGAACGTCCCGACCGAGGTCGTGTCGTCGGAGTTCCTGACGATGGAGGGCAAGAAGTTCTCCTCGTCCCGCAACGTCGTCATCTACGTGAAGGACTTCCTGGAGCGCTACGACGTCGACGCGCTGCGCTACTACGTCGCGGTCGCGGGGCCCGAGAACCAGGACACCGACTTCACCTGGGCCGAGTTCGTCCGCCGCAACAACGACGAGCTGGTCGCCGCGTGGGGCAACCTCGTCAACCGGTCGGTGAACATGGCGGCGAAGAACTTCGGCGCGATCCCGGACGCGGGCGACCTCACCGACGCCGACCGGGCGCTGCTGGAGCGCAGCCGCAACGCGTTCGGGGCGGTCGGCGCCGAACTCGGCCGGTCCCGGTTCAAGAGCTCGATCACCGAGGCGCTGGACGTCGTCCGCGACGCCAACAAGTACCTGTCGGACCAGGCGCCCTGGAAGCTGAAGGACGACCCCGAGCGGGTCAAGTCGATCCTGCACACCGCGCTCCAGGTGGTCGACGACGCCAAGACGCTGCTGACGCCGTTCCTGCCGACCTCCTCGCAGAAGGTCTACGAGATGCTCGGCGGCGAGGGCGTGTGGAGCGGCATGCCGCGGCTGGAGACCGTGTCGGAGGACGGCGGCCCCGACTACCGCGTCCTCACCGGCGACTACGCGACCGAGGCGCGCTGGGAGTCCGTCCCGATCAAGCCGGGCGTGCCGCTGGCCAAGCCGACGCCGCTGTTCAAGAAGCTGGACGCGTCCGTCGTGGACGAGGAACTCGCCAGGCTGGAGAACACGTGACCCGAGACGGGGACGGGCAGGCCGCCCGGTCCTACCCGCCGCTGCCCGAGCGCCTGCCCGTGGACGTCTTCGACAGCCACTGCCATCTCGACGTCGTCCAGACGCCGGTGGACGAGCAGCTGAAGTCGGCGAGGGCCGCGGGCGTCACGCGCATCGTCACGATCGGCTGCGACCTGCCGTCGTCCCGGTTCGCGGTGGACACCGCGGCCGAGTTCGACGACGTGTACGCGGCGGTCGCGATGCACCCGAACGAGACGACGGGGATCTCCGACGCCGTCCTGGAGGACATCGCGCGGCTGGCCGCGCACCCGAAGGTCCGCGCGATCGGCGAGACCGGCCTGGACTACTACCGCGACTGGGCGCCGAAGGACGACCAGCACCGGTCGTTCCGCGGCCATGTCGAGATCGCGAAGCGGACCGGGAAGGCACTGGTCATCCACGACCGGGACGCGCACGACGACGTCCTCGCGATCCTGGAGGAGGAGGGCGCGCCGGAGAGGGTGGTGTTCCACTGCTTCTCCGGCGACGCGGCGATGGCGGAGGTCTGCGCCGAGCGCGGCTACGTGATGAGCTTCGCCGGGAACGTCACGTTCAAGAACGCCGAGCCGCTGCGCGAGGCGCTGCGGGCGGCGCCGCTCGACCTGCTGCTGGTGGAGACCGACGCGCCGTTCCTCACTCCGATCCCGCACCGGGGCAAGCCGAACGCCTCGTACCTGATCCCGCACACCGTCCGGGCGATGGCCGAGGCCAAGGGCGTGGACGTGGCGGAGCTGTGCGCGGCGATCGCCGCGAACGGGGAGCGGGTCTTCGGCCCCTGGTGACCCTGGACGGGGCGGGTCTCAGTCGCCGAGGCGGTGCTGCAGGAAGGCGATGACGAGGCTCGCGTCCCGCAGCAGGGGAGTGGCGGACGGTTCCACGCGCACCACCCAGGACCGTCCGCGGCACGCCGCGGTGGCGTCCAGCAGCCGGTAGGCGTGCGGGTGCCTGGCCCTACGGGTCCAGGAGCACGCCGAGGAACCACACTGGCGCCGCCAGACCATGATCGGCAATTTTAGTGGGATTGGAACGGATTCTTGCGGCACCGCCTCCAAGAGGGGATGTAGCCCGCGGATGTGGCGTGTGAGGGCGATGAGGTGGCGGAGAACGTCCGCGTGCCTCTAATCTCTGGCCATCGAGCGGGCGCCCCCGAGCCCGGCCCCCCTGGAGGAAACCCCCCGTGCTTCGGAACACAGCGCTTCGGAACACAGTGCTGCGCGCCACCCCGCGCCGTACGCCCCTGCTCCCCGCAGCCTCCGTCGTCGTGGCGGCGGCGCTGCTGGCCTCGGCGTGCGGCGGCGGCGAGACGGCCGCGCCGAAGAGCACCGCCCCGGTCGCGGACGCGCCCAAGGCCGACGCGCCCGCGCCGCGCAAGATCGTCGTGCTGGTCGACGGCAAGCCGACCGAGACGATGACGACCGGCACCACCGTCCAGCAGGTGCTGGAGCAGGCGAAGATCGCGCTCGGCCCGCACGACCTGGTCGAGCCAGCCGCCGACCAGCCGCCCGGCGAGAAGATCACGATCATGCGGCTGCTGTCGGCGCCGAAGCTCAAGGTCGTCCGGACGCCGGCCAAGACGATCCGCAAGAACAGCTCGTCGGTGCCGCCGTGGAGCGAGAAGGTGCTGCGCGAGGGCAAGGACGGCATCAAGATCGTGAAGTGGGCGTACGTCCGGCGCAAGGGCAAGAAGGTGCCGAAGGTCCTCGCGCAGAAGGTGAAGCGGGAGCCGGTCACGCGGATCCTCGCGGTCGGCCCGAAGTCGGCCGGCACCGGGTCGGCGGCGCGGCTGAACTGGGCGGGGCTCGCCAAGTGCGAGTCGGGCGGCAACCCCAAGGCGGTGAACCCGGCCGGGTACTACGGCCTCTACCAGTTCTCCATGCAGACCTGGACGTCCGTCGGCGGCTCGGGCAAGCCGTCGGACGCCAGCGCGGGCGAGCAGACCTACCGGGCGCAGATGCTCTACAACAAGGTGAACGGCCGCTGGCAGGGCCAATGGCCCAACTGCGGCAAGTTCCTGTTCTCCTGAGCTGAAACAATCGGCGGATGGGGGAGACACGGGGGCTGCTCGGGCCGGCGGACGTGCGGGAGCTGGCGGCGCGGCTCGGCATCAGGCCGACGAAGACGCTCGGGCAGAACTTCGTCATCGACGCCAACACGGTCCGGCGCATCGTCCGGACCGCGGGGCTGTCCGCCGACGACGTCGTCGTCGAGGTCGGGCCGGGGCTGGGGTCGCTCACGCTCGCGCTGCTGCCGGCGGCGCGGCGCGTCGTCGCGGTGGAGATCGACCCGGTGCTCGCCGCGGAGCTGCCCGCCACGGTCGCGGCGCGCGAACCGGGCCTCGCGGAGCGGCTGGAGGTCGTGCGGGCCGACGCGATGAAGATCACAGAGGTGCCGGGGCCGGCGCCGACGGCGCTCGTCGCGAACCTGCCCTACAACGTCGCCGTCCCGGTCGTGCTGAACCTGCTGGCCTCGCTGCCGTCGCTGCGGTCCGCGCTGGTCATGGTGCAGGCCGAGGTCGCCGACCGGATGGTCGCGGCGCCCGGCGGCAAGATCTACGGCGTCCCGTCGGTGAAGCTCGCCTGGTACGGGCAGGCGCGCCGCGCCGGGGCGGTGGGGCGGGCGGTGTTCTGGCCCGCGCCGAACGTCGACTCCGGGCTCGTCGCGTTCACCCGCCGCGACCCGCCGCCGACCGCGGCGTCCCGCGAGGAGGTGTTCGCCGTGGTCGACGCGGCGTTCGCGCAGCGCCGCAAGACGCTGCGCGCGGCCCTCGCCGGGTGGGCGGGCTCGGCCGCCGCCGCCGAGGAGGCGCTGCGCGCCGCGGGCGTGGACCCCAGGTCCCGGGGCGAAGCTCTGGACGTGGCCGCCTTCGCCCGCATTGCCGAGTATGGTCCTTTCCGCCGGGGAGATCGGTCCCCAGCCCCCTAGAGGCGGGCATCTCCCTCGGGGGCGGTCCCCGCACGGGGCGGCACAACACCAGCACGAGCCGGAGGTCGATGTGAAGGCGCGTTCGCGGACGGCGCGGACCAGAGTGCCCTTCGGGGGGTCGAGACTGCCCCTCGTCGGGACGGCGCTGCTCGCGACCGCGGTCGTGGTCGCGACGGTGGCGGCCGGCTGCGGGGACGGCGCGGACGCGGTACCGAAGATCACGACGACGGCGCGGGCCGGCGTCGCGCCCGTCCCGCCGCAGGAGGGCGCCTACTTCGGCGCGTGGGTGCCGCCGGAGGGCACCGGGCTGGCGACGTCCGGGCCGAAGCCGTCCGCGTCCGGGACGCCCTCCGAGACGCCGTCGGGGTCGCCGTCGGCCAAGGACGCCGGGAAGCCGGGCATGGCGCCCGTCGCGGGCTTCGAGCAGCGGCTCGGCCGGCAGCTCGACATCGTGCAGAGCTACCGGGGCTGGAAGAGCGACTTCCCCGGCGACCTGGAGAAGTCCGTCGCGGACGGCAACCGGTACCTCCTGCTGACCTGGGGCGGCGCCGACACCCGGGAGATCGTCAAAGGCGAGCACGACGACCTGATCGCGCGCCGCGCCCGCGCCGTCAAGGCGCTCGGCAAGCCGGTGTTCCTGCGCTGGTCCCGCGACATGGACAAGGGGTCGCTGAACAAGCGCGTCCACTCCCCGGCGGACTTCATCGCCGCCTGGAAGCACCTGCGGGAGATCTTCAAGCGGGAGAAGGTCGACAACGTCGCCTGGGTCTGGTGCCCCACCGCGCGCGGGTTCGGCGGGGGCGCCGGCGGCTACTACCCGGGCGACGACCAGGTCGACTGGATCTGCGCCGACGCCGACGCGACCGGCGGCTACGACTACCGCGACCTGTCCGAGGTCATGAAGATGTTCCTGGAGTGGGCCCGCAAGCGGCAGAAGCCCATCATGGTCGCCGAGTTCGGGGTGCCGAAGTCCTACGGCACGCGCCGCGCCGAATGGCTCCGGGAGGCCGCCAAGACCCTGCAGGACCCGCAGGTCAAGGCCGTCGTGTACTTCAACTCCAACGAGGAGGCGCAGGACGCCCGCGACACGCGCCGCGCCTACGCGGTCACCGGGGACGCGCACGCGATGTCCGCGCTCAGGGAGCTGGCGACGGCGCCCTACTTCAATCCCCGCAACCTCCCCGTCATCAGCGGGGGCTAGCGGTCCCGTAGGGTTTCGCAAGTGAGCGCAGTGACGGTACGCGTGCCCGCCAAGGTCAACCTCCAGCTCGGCGTGGGGCCGCTTCGCGAGGACGGGTACCACGACCTCGTCAACGTGTTCCACGCCGTGTCCCTGTTCGACGAGGTGACGGCGCGGCCCGCGGAGCGGCTGGAGATCCGGGTCGAGGCCGCGCCGTACTCGCGGGTGGAGATCGGCGGCGTCCCGACCGACGACGACAACCTCGCCGCCAAGGCCGCCCGCGCCGTCGCGGCCAGACTCGGCGCCGAACCCCGGGTCGCGCTGCGGATCCGCAAGGCGATCCCCGTCGCGGGCGGGATGGCGGGCGGCAGCGCCGACGCCGCCGCCGCGCTGGTCGCCTGCGCCCGGCTCTGGGACGACCGGGAGCGGCCCTCCCTGTCCCGCGACGACCTGATGGAGATCGGCGCGGAGCTCGGCAGCGACGTGCCGTTCGCCGTCCTCGGCGGCACCGCCGTCGGCACCGGGCGCGGCGAGCACCTCACCCCCGCCCTCACCCGCGGCGTGTTCCACTGGGTGTTCGCCACCGCCGACGGCGGCCTGTCCACGCCCGCCGTCTACGGCGAGTGCGACCGGCTCCGCCTGGAGGAGGGCCGGCCGCCGGCGCGGCCGGAGGTGTCGGAGGCGCTGATGACCGCGCTCGCCACCGGCGACGCCAAGGCCCTCGGCGCCGCGCTGACCAACGACCTGCAGCCCGCCGCGCTGTCGCTGCGTCCGTCGCTGCGCCGCACCGTCGACGCCGGCCGCGACCTCGGCGCGATCGGCGCGCTGGTCTCCGGGTCCGGCCCGACCTGCGCGTTCCTCGCCGAGACCGACGAGGACGCCGCCGACCTCGCGGGCGCGCTGGACGGCGCGGGCGTCGCCGCGCAGGTCGTCCGGGCGTCAGGCCCGGTACCGGGCGCGACCGTGCTCTGACGTGCCGCCGCGTTGTCAGGGCGCCAATTAGGTGCGCTCGGCACACAAGCGAACCACCCGCGGGCGACGGACGTCCTACTCTCCGTGACAGCGATTCACTCCCGCACCGATCCCTCCGGCGAGGTGGAGCGATGACGATTCTGTCCGGGCTGCTCGGTCTGGTCGCGCTCGCCATGATGGTGGCGCTCGTCGTGCTGGCCGTGCGCCGCGACCGTGACATACGCCACAACGCCCCGGGCGCGGTGATGCCGAACGCTACTGTGCAGGGGCATGCCGGGGACCGGTCCGTGCCCCCGGCCGTCCGCTGAGAGCGCGGCAGCCGGGAAAGGGCGACGACGGTGGCGCGTATTGGAGGAGGTTTGGGCTTCTTGTCCCTCATCGTGCTGCTGTTCGTCTTCGTGCTGCTGATCGTCGGGGTCGTGCTCGTCATCGTGGCCGCGAGCCGCAGGTCCCGCGGCGCCGGAGCCCCTCGCGGATACGTCCCGCCGGGGTACGGCCCGCCGGGACAGGGCCAGCAGCCGTACGGCCAGCAGGGATACGGGCAGCAGGGATACGGCCAGCAGGGATACCCGCCACCGCCCCCCGACCCGCAGGGGCAGCAGTCGCCGCCCGGGCAGCCGCCGGGCGCCTGACCGTCCGAGCGGTACGGCGGGGGCAATAGGGTTGACGGTGCCGTGAATCTGATCAACCTTGAGAACGTCGCCAAGGCCTACGGGCCCCAGCCGCTGCTCGACGCCGTGTCCCTCGGCCTGGACGAGGGCGACCGCGTCGGCGTCGTCGGCCGCAACGGCGGCGGCAAGAGCACCCTTGTGGCCGTCCTCGCCCGCGAGACCGAACCCGACGCCGGGCGCGTCACCCACGCGCGCGGCCTGCGGCTCGGCTACCTGACCCAGCGGGACGCGTTCGCCGAGGGCGCCACCGTCCGGTCCGTGGTGCTGGGCGACCGCGCCGAGCACGAGTGGGCGGGCGACGTCCGCGCCCGCGACGTCCTCGCCGGGCTGCTCGCCGACCTCGACCTGGACGCCCCGCTCGACGGCATGTCCGGCGGCGAGCGCCGCCGCGTCGCGCTGGCCCGGCTCCTCGTCCCCGAGTCCGACCTGCTGATCCTGGACGAGCCGACCAACCACCTCGACATCGAGGCGATCGACTGGCTCGCCCGGCACCTCAAGGCGCGCAAGGTCGCGCTGCTCGTCGTCACCCACGACCGCTGGTTCCTCGACGAGGTCACCGACCGGACGTGGGAGGTCGTCGACGGCCGCGTCGAGCGCTACGAGGGCGGCTACTCCGCCTACGTCCTCGCCAAGGCCGAGCGCTCCCGGATCGCCGCCGCCACCGAGGCCAAGCGGCAGAACCTGCTCCGCAAGGAGCTGGCGTGGCTGCGCCGCGGCCCGCAGGCCCGCACGTCCAAGCCCAAGTTCCGGGTCGACGCCGCGCAGGCCCTCATCGCCGACGAGCCGCCGCTGCGCGACTCCGTCGAGCTGACCCGGTTCGCGACCGCGCGGCTCGGCAAGACCGTCTACGACATCGAGGACGCCACCGTCGAGGTCGGCGGCCGGGAGCTGTTCACCCGGATGACCTGGCGGCTCGGCCCCGGCGACCGGGTCGGCCTCGTCGGCGTCAACGGCAGCGGCAAGAGCACCCTGCTGCGCCTCCTCGACGGGGCCGTCCGGCCGGTGTCGGGCGAGGTGGTGCAGGGCAAGACCGTCCAGCTCGCGCACCTGTCGCAGAACCTGGAGGAGCTCGACCCGGCCCGGCGCGTCCTGGAGTCGGTCGAGGAGATCCGGCGCCGCATCACCGTCGGCAAGCGCGACTGGACGGCGAGCCAGCTCCTGGAACGGCTCGGCTTCTCCGGCGACCGGCAGTGGACCCCGGTCGGCGACCTGTCGGGCGGCGAGCGCCGCCGCCTCCAGCTGCTCCGGCTGCTGATGGGCGAACCCAACGTCCTGCTGCTGGACGAGCCCACCAACGACCTCGACATCGAGACCCTCACCGAGGTCGAGGACCTCCTCGACGGCTGGCCGGGCACCCTCGTCGTCGTCAGCCACGACCGGTACTTCCTGGAGCGCATCACCGACCACGTCGTCGCGCTGCTCGGCGACGGCCGCGTGTCGATGCTGCCCGGCGGCGTCGACGAGTACCTCGAACGCCGCGCCGCCGGGACCGCGCCCAAGCCGGGCGCCCCGAAGACGGGCGCCGCCCCCGCCGCCGACGGGCCGGCGCCGCCCAAGCCCAAGGGCGGGCAGGACTGGAAGGCCCGCAAGGAGCTCGACCGGCTCGAACGCCGCCTGGAGAAGCTCGCCGCGCAGGAGGGCGAGCTCCACGAGCAGCTCGCCGCGCACGCCACCGACTACGCCAAGCTCCAGGAGCTGGACGGCCGGCTCCGCGAGATCCAGGCCGAGGCCGCCCGGGTCGAGGAGGAGTGGCTCATGCTCGCCGAGGATCTCGACTAGCAGGACGGCCGCGGTGCGCGCACCGCCCCGGACCGGGCATCATCCCTCAATGACGACTTGGATCATCAAGACGGACGCGCCGGGCGACGGCCCCCGGCTCGCCGTCAAGGACGCCATCGACGTGGCCGGCCTGCCCACCACGGCGGGCTGCCGGGCCATCGCCGAGCGCGCCGAGCCCGCCGCCGCGGACGCGCCCGTCGTCGCCTCCGCCCGCGCCCAGGGCGCCCGCATCGCCGGCAAGGCCAACCTGAACGAGCTGTGCATGGCCGCCGACGGCGTCAACCCGTGGTCCGGCATGCCGGTGAACCCGCTCGACCCGTCCCGGGTGCCGGGCGGCTCGTCCAGCGGCTCCGCCGTTGCCGTCGCCACCGGCGAGGCCGACGTCGCGTTCGGCACCGACACGTCCGGGTCGATCCGCATCCCCGCCGCCTGCTGCGGCATCGCCGGGCTGAAGACCACGCACGGGCGGGTGTCCCTCGAAGGAGTGCACCCGCTGTCGGAGACCCTCGACGTCGTCGGCCCGATGGGACGCGACGTCGCCGCCGTCGTCCTCGGCATGGGCCTCATCGAACCCGGGTTCACGCCCGTCCCGTACGACGCGTCCCTGCCGGTCGCGCGGCTGCGGGTCCCCGGCGTGGACCCCGCGATCGACGCCGCCGTGGACGACGCGCTCCGCCGCCTCGGCCCCGTCACCGACGTCACGTCCGCCCACTACGAGGAGGCCGCCACCGTCAACGGCGTGATCGTCAGCGCGGAGGGCTGGCGGCACAACGGCCGCCTGCTCGACGACCCGTCGAAGCTGAGCGGCCGCATCTACCGCCGCATCCAGCAGATGGGGGACGTGGCGGAGGCCGGGCTGCTCGACTGGGCCCTCGGCGCCCGCAAGGAGCTGCGGGCCGAGCTGGACGCGATCCTCGCCCGGCACGCCGCGATCGCGCTGCCCGTGCTGACCTGCGTCGCCCCCGAACCCGGCGAGGCCGACGAGTCCGACCTGGAGCTGACCACGCTGACCGGCCAGGTCAACGTCGCCGGGCTGCCCGCGTTCGCGCTGCCCGTCCCGCTCCCGGGGTCGCACCTGCCCGCGTCCGTCCAGCTCATCGGACCCGCGGGCGGCGAGGAGCGGCTCTGCGGCCTGGCCGCCGCGCTGGAGGCCGCGCTGGCCTGACCTCCCGGGCTGGCCTGGCCCTCGGCCTAGTCGCGGTCGAAGGGGACCAGCAGGGTGCGGAGCAGGCCGGCCAGCACGTCCCGCTGCTCGGGGCTGAGGCCCTCCAGGATCGCCTGCTCCCGGTCCAGCAGATCGGCGAACGCCGCGTCGACGCGCGTCAGGCCCGCCTCGGTGAGGCGGACCTGCACGCCGCGCTTGTCCTGCGGGTCGGGGTGCCGCTCGACCAGCCCCGCCGCCGCCAGCCGGTCGATGCGGTTCGTCATGGTGCCGGACGTCACCAGCGTCGCGCGCAGCAGCCGCCCCGGGCTCAGCTGGTAGGGCGCGCCCGCCCGGCGCAGCGCGGTGAGGACGTCGAACTCCCACGACTCCAGGTCGTGCGCGACGAACACCGCCCGCCGGGCCCGGTCGAGGTGCCGGGCCAGCCGGGACACGCGGCTGAGGACCTGCAGCGGCCGCACGTCCAGGTCCGGGCGCTCGGCCCGCCACGCCTCGACCAGCTCGTCGACCTCATCGCGCATCCCGCCACACTACCTGTCTCGATATCGAGACACACTCCCTGATTCCCCGGAATCCGATCGCCCGGAACCCGATCACCCAGGCAGCGGGTCGGCGGCCGCCGCCACCGCGCCGCCGATCGCGCGCGCCGCCTCCGGTGCCTGCCGGCGGCCCTCCCGGTAGGCCGGCGTCCAGCGGGAGAAGTCGCCGACGTTCCCGCCGAACACCTCCAGCGACCGCTCGTCCGGGACGATCCGGACGTCCGCCCCGGCGCCGTCCGACAGGTGGGGGAGCGGCTCGACCAGGACGACCGTCCCGGCGCCCGCGGCCAGCCCCGCGTTCGACCCGCCGCCGAACGCGCCGTCGAAGTAGAGCCGCCGGCCGATCGGCACCGGCGCGGCGAAGCCCGGCGCGGCGCTGCTCGCCGCGACCGCCGCCGACAGCGGGACACCGCTCGCCGCGTCCCACACCACCGGCTCGCCGGACGCGGCGTCCACCCCGGTGATCAGCAGCCGTCCGGGCGGCCACTCGTCCGTCCCGACCAGGAACCGCATGCTCTTCCGGTGCTCGCGCGCGGGCAGCGCCGCCGCGCCCAGCGCGAGCCGTCCGATCCGGCGCCGCGCCTCGTCCGGCGCCAGGTCCGGGTCGGCGGTCAGCTCGAACACCCGCGTCATCGCCGTCAGGTCCGCCGGCGGGCGCGGCCCGTCCCGGGGCGGCAGCTCCGCCAGCTCCGCCGGATCCCGTCCGGCGGCGATCGCGGCGCCCGCGATCGCGCCCGCGGACGTCCCGACGATCAGGTCCGCGTCCGCCGGATCGGTGCCCGCCTCGCGCAGCCCGGCCGCGAGGCCGAGCAGCCACGCGGTTCCGACCGGGCCGCCGGGGCCGAGGACCAGGGCCCATTCGCTCGAAGTCATGGCCGAGAGCCTAGGAACGCCGGGGCGCCGCGTGCCATCGGCCGCTCGTCCTAGGTCCGGCGGCCCGGCCGTCCGCGACACGCCGGAAGGACTCTTGACATCAAGATATGGGCCGGGCATGCTCTGTCTTGATGTCGAGAGAAACCGCTGCCGTGTGGGATCCCGTCCAGTACGGGATCTTCGGCGACGAGCGCGCCCGGCCGTTCGCCGAGCTCGTCGCCCGCCTCGGCGGCGCCGCGCCCGCCCGCGTCACCGACCTCGGCTGCGGCAGCGGCGAGCTCACCGCCACCCTCGCCGCCCGCTGGCCCGGCGCCCGCATCGACGCCCTCGACAGCTCGCCCGACATGATCGCCGCCGCCCGCGCGCACGAGATCCCCGGCAGGCTCGCCTTCCGCGTCGCCGACCTCGCCGCCTGGCGCCCCGAGCGGCCCGTCGACCTGATCGTCTCCAACGCCGCCCTGCACTGGGTCCCCGAGCACCCCGACCTGCTGCCCCGGTGGGCCGACGCCCTCGCCCCCGGCGGGCGCCTCGCCTTCCAGGTCCCCGGCAACTTCGACGCGCCCAGCCACGTGCTGCTGCGCGAACTCGGCCGCTCCGACCGGTGGCGCGCCAAGCTCGGGCACCTCCAGCACGACGCGCCCGTCCTCGACCCGGCCGGGTACCTCGACCTCCTCACCCGCCACGGCTGCTCGGTCGACGCCTGGGAGACCACCTACGCGCAGGTGCTGCACGGCGACGACCCCGTCCTCGAATGGGTCAAGGGCAGCGCGCTGCGGCCCGTCCTCGCCGCGCTCGACCCCGGCGAGGCCGCCGAGTTCCTCGCCGACTACGCGGCACGGCTCCGCCGCGCCTACCCCGCGGCCCCCTACGGCACCGTGTTCCCGTTCCGGAGGATCTTCGTGATCGCCACCCGGAACACCACCTAGACGGGATGCCGCCCCGCCGCCGAGGGAAGCGACTCGTTCCCCTGCGGTGCTCGACTCGGACGGAAGGGCGGCGTCCGTAGCTCCCGGACTCGCGACCCGAGCCCGGCGACCCCTGGCCGGTGGCCGCCCGGACGAACTCCGGCGGCCACCGGCCGTCTCACGTCGAGGGGTCGGCGATGCCGTCCAGCTCCCGGCGCGCCCGGCGCCGCTCCTTCTCCGCCCTCGCCGCCGCCTTCTCCTCGGCCTTCTCGGCCTTCGCCGCGGCCTTCTCGGCGGCCCGCTCCCGGCGCTCCAGCTCCTTGCGCCGCCGGCGCGGGTCCAGCGACGGCTTCGGCTCCAGCGCCGCCAGGCCGTTCCAGGCGAGGTTCACCACGTGCGCGGCGACCTCCTCCCGGCGCGGCTTGCGGACGTCCAGCCACCACTGGCCCGTCATCGCGACCATGCCGACCAGCATCTGCGCGTACATGGGCGCGAACTTGTCGTCGTAGTCGTGCCGGTCGAACTCCTGCGCGAGGACGTACTCCACCTCGCCCGCTATCTCGCTCAGCAGGCTGGCGTAGCTGCCGGTGCCCGTGCCGCCGTGCGAGTCGCGGACGAGGATCCGGAACCCGTCCGGATGGCTCTCGATGTACTCCAGCAGCGCCAGCGCCGCCTTCTCCAGCTTCCCGCGGTAGTGGATGGCCGAGTTCAGCGCGTCCGTGACCAGCCGCAGGAGCCGCTCGAACTCGCGGTCGACGACGACCGCGTAGAGCCCCTCCTTGCCGCCGAAGTGCTCGTACACCACGGGCTTCGACACGCCGGCCGCGGAGGCGATCTCCTCCACCGAGGTGCCGTCCAGGCCGCGGTCGGCGAACAGCGACCGGCCGATGTCGAGCAGCTGCTCGCGGCGTTCCTTGCCCGTCATCCGCTTTCTGCGGGACCTGGGAGCGGGATCTGTCACGGGATCAATTGTGGCGGTCAAACCGCCTGCTTCGTGCGTTTCGCCGCCAGCCTGTCGCTGTTCGGCCACCGGACGTCGTGCGCCCAGCCCGCCTTCTCGAACGCCTGGATGATCCGCGCGCTGATGTCGACCTGCCCCTTCAGCACGCCGTGCCGCGCGCACGTCGGGTCCGAATGGTGCAGGTTGTGCCACGATTCGCCCAGCGACGGGATCGCCAGCCACCACACGTTGCGGGACTTGTCGCGGACCTCGAAGTCCTCGGTGCCGAACGTGTGGCAGATCGAGTTGATCGACCACGTCACATGGTGCACCAGCGTGATCCGGACCAGCCCGGCCCAGAACAGCGCGGTCAGGAAGCCCGTCCAGGACATCGTGATCAGCCCGCCGAGCACCGCCGGCAGCAGGAACGACACCGCGACCAGCCCCGGGAACGCGAGGTGGATGCGCCGCATGTCCCGGTCGTTCAGCAGGTCCTTCGCGAACCGCTTCTTGGACGTCCGGTTGGCGTCGAACAGCCAGCCGTAGTGCGCCCAGGCCAGGCCCTTCGCCAGCGCCTTCCAGTCGTCCCCGAACCGCCACGGCGAGTGCGGGTCGAACTCCTTGTCGGAGTGCTTGTGGTGCCGCCGGTGGTCGGCGACCCACGTGATGACCGGCCCCTCGACGGCCAGGCTCCCGGCCAGCGCCATGAAGATCTTCAGGCCGCGCTTGGCCTTGAACGACCCGTGCGTGAAGTACCGGTGGTACCCGACCGTGATGCCCCCCGCGGACAGGACGTAGAACACCGCGGTGAGCACGACGTCCGTCCAGCCGAGGAACCGGCCCCACGCCAGCGGGACCGCCGCGAACAGTGCCAGGAACGGCACGCCCGTGAACGCGGCGATGAGCACCCGTTCCGCGGTGCCGCGCGCCTCGGGCGCGAACTCTGGCCGCGGTTGCGGTCGAGGGGGGTCCATGGTCGGAGCCGTTGTCATGCGTCACCACTTCCTGCGACTAGGTGAGCCTTACTTACGCCAACGTAACCTACGCCAGCGTAGGTTGCCCAGAGTCGAACCGTAAATTCAGCAAGAAACTGCCCCTCAGGCCACAAACCCCTCACAGTCCCCGCCGCCCGCCCGCGCCGCGAGGCAACCCCGAGACGCCCCCGGTGGACGGGCCTTCGCGGAGGCGGGCATCCCCGCCGGCGCCGTGGCCCTGGTTGGGCAACTGGGGAGTGTCATGCTCCAAGACGGACGTTCTACACAGATCACGACGAATCGATCAGCATGGCCGCAGGTCCGCGGACGGCCCGGAAGCCGCCGCAGGGGAATGAGGTGGGTTTCGCTGGGCGGGTGTCGGTATCGTTGGGGCCGGTCGGTGCGAGACCTTGTCCGGGCCGTCCGCTTTATTCCGGCGTGGTGTAATTGGCAGCACAAGGGTTTTTGGTGCCCTTAGACAAGGTTCGAGTCCTTGCGCCGGAGCTGTCTGAGATGTCCCAGGTAGCCGCCCCGAGGCGGGCGGCGGGGTGACAGGTCGCGAGTGGGCGGTATCCTGCCCGTGTCGGGTGCGTTCCGGCCTGCCGTGTCGTGAACTCGCAGGTGGGCGCGTCCGAGACCGTTCCCGTCCGCGATGCCGAGGAGCCTCCTTGTGAGCGCTGCGAGCCGACCGGCCGCCGTCATCGTTCTCGCCGCGGGCGAGGGCACCCGCATGAAGTCCCGTCAGTCGAAGGTCCTGCACGAGCTGTGCGGGCGCAGCATGCTCGGGCACGTGCTCGCCGCCGCGCGGCAGCTGGAGCCCGAGCGGCTCGTCGTGGTCGTCGGGCACCGGCGCGAGCAGGTCGTCGAGCACCTCGCCGTCCACGCGCCGGACGCCGAGCCCGTCGTCCAGGACCACCAGGGCGGGACGGGCCACGCGGTGCGCATGGCGCTGGAGCAGACCGGCGCGCTGAACGGCACCGTCGTCGTCACGAACGGCGACCACCCGCTGCTGCGGGGCGAGACGCTGCAGGCGCTCGTCCGGACGCACCAGAGCGAGGGCAACGCCGCCACCGTCCTGACCACCGAGATGCCGGACGCCACCGGGTACGGGCGGATGGTCCGGGCCGCGGACGGCGGCGTCGAGGCGATCGTCGAGCACAAGGACGCCACCGAGGCGCAGCGGGCCATCAGCGAGATCAACGTCGGCATGTACGCCTTCGACGGGGCCCTGCTCGCGGACGCGCTGAAGCGGGTGACCACCGACAACGCGGGCGGCGAGGAGTACCTCACCGACGTCGTGGCGATCGTGCGCGCGGACGGCCACCGGGCCGGCGCGCACCTGGCCGCCGACTGGGTGGAGACCCAGGGCGTGAACGACCGGGTCCAGCTCGCGCAGGCGCGCCGGCAGCTGAACGACCGCGTCCTCGAGGCGCACATGCGGGCCGGGGTCACGATCATCGACCCGGCGTCCACCTGGATCGACGTGGGCGTGACCGCCGAGCCGGACGCAGAGATCCACCCGGGCACGCAGCTGCACGGCACGACGCACCTGGGCGAGGGCGCCCGGGTCGGGCCGGGCTGCACGCTGACCGACACGACGGTCGGCGAGGGCGCCACCGTCGTCAACGCCGTGTGCGTGGAGGCGGAGATCGGGCCGGAGGCGTCCGTCGGGCCCTACGCCTACCTGCGCCCGGGGACGCGGCTGGCCCGCAAGGCCAAGGTCGGCACGTACGTCGAGACCAAGAACGCCGATATCGGCGAGGGCACGAAGGTGCCGCACCTGACCTACGTGGGCGACGCCGAGATCGGCGAGGGCTCCAACATCGGCGCGAGCTCGGTGTTCGTGAACTACGACGGCGTCGAGAAGCATCGCAGCGTCATCGGTTCGCACGTGAAGATCGGCAGCGACAACATGATCGTCGCCCCGGTGGCGGTGGGCGACGGCGCCTACACCGCGGCCGGGTCCGTGATCGTCCAGGACGTCCCGCCCGGGGCGATGGCGGTCGCGCGGGCGCGCCAGCGCAACGTCGAGGGCTGGGTCGAGCGCCGCCGGCCGGGCACGCCGGCCGCGGACGCGGCCCGGCGGGCGAAGGGCGAGGACGAGGGCGCGCCGTAGCGCCGCGTCCCGCGCGCGAAGTACCTTCCCGCCGCCGGGCGGGGATGTGGAGGACACCGGTGTCCTCCGTGACAACAGAGCAACCCGTGAGCCGGAGTCTTGTGGTGCGCGGGGAGTGGGGACAACAACCCACATGTAAGGCACAGTTCCATTGAGGGGGAGTTGTCAGAGGTGAGTGGGATCAAAGCGAGCGGTCAGAAGAAGCTGATGCTCTTCACCGGCCGAGCCCACCCGGACCTGGCCAAGGAAGTCGCCGACAACCTCCACATCGAGCTCACACCGACGTCCGCGTATGACTTCGCCAACGGCGAGACGTTCGTGCGGTTCCTGGAGTCGGTCCGCGGGTCGGACGCCTTCGTGATCCAGAGCCACACGGCTCCCATCAATCAGTGGATCATGGAGCAGCTGATCATGGTGGACGCGCTGAAGCGCGCCTCCGCCAAGCGGATCACCGTCGTGGCGCCGTTCTTCGGGTACGCGCGGCAGGACAAGAAGCACCGCGGCCGGGAGCCGATCTCGGCGCGGCTGATGGCCGACCTGTTCAAGACGGCGGGCGCCGACCGGCTGATCACCGTGGACCTGCACACCGCGCAGATCCAGGGCTTCTTCGACGGCCCGGTCGACCACCTGTTCGCGCTGGACCTGCTGGCCCGCCACTTCGAGAGCCGGCTGGACACCTCGCAGGTGACGGTGGTGGCGCCGGACGCGGGCCGCGTCCGGGTGACCGAGCGCTGGTCGGACCGGCTCGGCGGCGTGCCGATGGCGATCATCCACAAGAAGCGCGACCCGGACGTGGCCAACGAGGTGAAGGTCTTCGACGTCGTCGGCGAGGTCAAGGACCGGGTCTGCGTCGTCGTCGACGACATGATCGACACCGGCGGGACGATCGTGAAGGCGGCGGACGCCCTGTTCGAGCAGGGCGCCGCGAAGGTCGTCGTCGCCGCCACGCACGGCGTCCTGTCCGGCCCGGCCGTGGACCGGTTGAAGAACTCGCGCATCTCCGAGGTCGTGCTGACGAACACGCTGCCGATCCCGGAGGAGAAGCAGTTCGACAAACTGACCATCCTGCCGATCGCCCCCCTGGTCGCCCGCGCCATCAACGAGGTCTTCAGCGACGGCTCGGTGACGAGCCTCTTCGGCGGGCACAGCTGATTCGCAGGGGCGCCCCCCTGGGACCCTGGTGGTCCAGGGGGGCGCCGTCCTGGGCCGGCACAGTCGTCCCCGTGGGCCAATAGTCCTTCTGCGATCGGCTAGACTCTTTGAATCGCGCATGTCTCGGGTCGTTCAGTGCGGTGCCGGTTCAGGGGCCGCACTCCCCGGGGAACGCAAAGAATCTTCGAGGCGCCTGACGCATCGAGCATCGCCTGATTCGCTCTGTCCGTAGCGGACGTCCAGTGCCGGACGGCCGTGGATCGCAACAACGAGGAGTTTTCGCCGTGTCCGAGGTACGCATTGCCGCCGAGCCGCGCACCGAGTTCGGTAAGGGTGCCGCGCGGCGCACCCGCCGGGCCGGCAAGGTGCCCGCCGTCCTCTATGGTCACGGCACCGACCCGCAGCACATCTCGCTGCCGGGTCACGCCCTGATGCTGGCGCTCAAGACCCCGAACGTGCTGCTGACCATCGAGGGGCTCGGCAACGGCTCGGAGCTGGCGCTGCCGAAGGACGTGCAGCGCGACCCGGTCAAGGGGTTCCTGGAGCACGTCGACCTGCTGCTGGTGAAGCGCGGCGAGAAGGTCGTCGTCGACCTGCCGGTGAACGTCATCGGTGACGTGGTCGCGGGCGGCCAGGTGGCGCAGACGGTCGTGGAGATCTCCGTGGAGACGGAGGCGACCCACATTCCGGAGTCGGTCGACCTGGACATCTCCGGCCTGGGCGTCGACTCGCAGGTGCTGGCGAAGGACCTGAAGCTGCCGTCGGGCACGACGCTGGCGGCGGACGAGGACACGCTGATCCTGCAGATCTCCGACGCGACGGCGGCGACGTCGCCGGAGCCGGCGGCGGGCGCCGAGGAGGCCGCTGCCGAGGGCGGCGCCGAGGGCGAGGGCGAGCCCGCCGGCGAGTAGCGCAGGCGCGGCCGTGCGGCCGCAGGGTTCTTTCGCGGCCCCCGCGGGTGTGTGCACCGGCGGGGGTCGCGCGCGTCGGTGAGGAGTTCGGGTGAGCACGGATCTCTGGCTGGTCGTGGGGCTGGGCAATCCGGGGCCGTCGTATGCGGGGAACCGGCACAACGCGGGGTTCATGGTGCTGGACGTGCTCGCGGCGCGGGCCGGGGGGCGGTTCAAGTCGCACCGGTCGCGGGCGGACGTGCTGGAGGGCCGGCTCGCGGGGAGCCGCGCGGTGCTGGCGAAGCCGCGGTCGTTCATGAACGAGTCGGGCGGGCCGGTGAAGGGGCTGCGGGACTTCTTCAAGGTGCCGGAGGAGCGGGTGGTCGTCGTCCATGACGAGCTGGACATCCCGTTCGGGGCGGTGCGGTTGAAGCGCGGCGGCGGTGACAATGGTCACAACGGGCTGCGGTCGGTGACGCGGTCGCTCGGGACGCGGGAGTACCTGCGGGTGCGGTTCGGGGTGGGCCGGCCGCCGGGGCGGATGGACGCGGCGGCGTTCGTGTTGAAGGACTTCTCCGCGGCCGAGCGCAAGAGCCTCGACCTGGAGGTGGACCGGGCGGCCGACGCGGTGGAGGCGCTGCTGTCGGACGGGCTGGAGGCGGCCCAGAACGTGTTCCACGCGGGTTGACCGGTTCCGGCCACGGGTGTGGCGGGACGGCGGCCGAACCTGCCGTCGTGATGGTCTTTTTGTCGGTGTTCGTTACGGTTCGGCGATCCCGCTGAGTCGATGGCGGCGTTCCCCCAGTGACCATGGCAAACCGCCGTAAGATGCTGCTCGCACGAGGTTCGCGTTGCATGTGAACCTGATGCGGTGTTCGGCCGTCTTCGAGGTGAACCGCGCTGATGGGGGCGCGCGTTACAGGAGATTGGTGAGTGGTTTATGGCCGTCGTTGACAAGGTCCAGGCCGAGTCATCGATCCGCCATGAGCAGAGATCTGCGCAGTCGCAGAACTGGAGCGGGTCGTACCGCCGGGTCGCCCGGTGCCTCGACTTCCTCAGCATGCTGATGGCCGGCGTCATCGCGTTCGTGCTGCGGTTCCCGGGAGCGCCGACGGAGCCGAACGCGCCGTACGTGGCGCTGACCGTCGTGCTTCCGCTGCTGTGGATCCCGATCCTGGTCCTGTGCCGGGCCTACCAGCCGCGGTACATCGGCGTCGGCTACGAGGAGTTCCACCGGGTCCTGCGGGCCGGGTTCGTCCTGACGGCGTCGGTGGCGATCGTCGCGTACGCGACGAAGACCGAGGTGGCGCGCGGCTACGTGGTGATGGCGCTGCCCCTCGGGACGTTCCTGGCGCTCGTGGCGCGCTACCGGCTGCGCAAGTGGCTGCACAAGAAGCGCTGGAACGGCGAGTGCATGCGGCGCGTGGTCGCGGTGGGGCACCGGACGTCGGTGTCCGACCTGATCCGGCTGCTGCGCACGAAGCGCTACCACGGCATGGACATCGTGGGCGTGTGCCTCCCGCCGGCGCTGGCGTCCGGTGACGACGCGGTCGCCGAGGTCGAGGACGTCCCGGTGCTGGGCGACTTCTCGCAGGCGGCGGCGGCCGCCGAGCGGATCGGCGCCGACTCGGTGGCGGTGCTGGCCTGCCCGGAGATGGACGGGGTGGCGCTGCGCCGGCTGGCGTGGCAGATCGAGCGCGACGACATCGAGCTGGTGGTGGCGCCGGCGCTGATGGACGTCACCGGCCCGCGGATCTCGATCCGCCCGGTGTCGGGGCTGCCGCTGCTGCACGTGGAGCACCCGGAGCTGGACGGCGGCCGCAAGCTCTTCAAGGGCCTGTTCGACCGGGTCGCGGCGCTCAGCGGGATCGTGGTGCTGAGCCCGCTGCTGGCGCTGGTCGCGCTGCTGATCAAGTTCGACGGGGACCGCGGCCCGGTGCTGTTCCGGCAGACGCGGGTCGGGCGCGGCGGCCGTGAGTTCACCGTGCTGAAGTTCCGCACGATGGTGCAGGACGCGGAGGCGCGGCGGGTGGAGCTGCTGCCCGCCAACGAGAACGACGGGGTCCTGTTCAAGATGCGGGAGGATCCGCGGATCACCCGGGTGGGGCGCTGGCTGCGCCGCTACTCGCTGGACGAGCTGCCGCAGCTGTTCAACGTGCTGCGCGGCGAGATGTCGCTGGTGGGGCCGCGTCCGCCACTGCCGGAGGAGGTCGCCCAGTACGGCGGCGACGTGTACCGGCGGCTGGTGGTGAAGCCGGGGCTGACGGGCCTGTGGCAGGTGAGCGGCCGCTCCGACCTGACGTGGGAGGAGTCGGTCCGGCTCGACCTGCGCTACGTCGACAACTGGTCGCTGGCGCTCGATCTGCAGATCATGTGGAAGACCTGGAACGCGGTGTTCCGGGGCTCCGGCGCCTACTGACCCGCTGACCGGAACCGGCTGACCCCGCTGACCGGGACCGGGCATCGAGGCGGGTCGGGTAGGCATGAGAAAGTAGACCGAACAGACCGTGCGAGTCGGGAATGTGATCAGCGGATGACGGATGTGGACGACCACGCGCTGGCCGCGGAGCTCGCCGGCGCGGCGGGGCGGCTGCTGCTCGGCGTGCGTGACGAGGTCGGTTTCGCGGACGCGCGGGTCCTGAAGGACACCGGCGACCTGCGGGCGCACGAGTACCTCATGGCGGCGCTGGCCGAGCGCTGTCCCGGCGACGCCGTCCTTTCCGAGGAGGGGCGGTCCTCCGTCGCGGGGAAGCGGTCGAAGGGCGATGACCGCGCCCCGACCCGCAACACCTCGGCCGACGAGCGGCGCACCGCCGCGCGGGTGTGGATCGTCGACCCGCTGGACGGCACCCGGGAGTTCTCCGAGGAGGGCCGCCGCGACTGGGCGGTCCACGTGGCGCTGTGGGAGCGGGACGCCGCGGGCCGCGGCCGGCTGGCCGCCGGCGCGGTGGCGCTGCCGGCGCAGGGCCTGACGCTGCGCACGGACGCGACGGGCGGTGCCGCGCTCGTCCGGACGGACGCGGGCGCCCCCGACCCGGTGACGGCCGGTCCGGTGCGGGCGCAGCCGCGCGAGGTGCCGCTGCACGTCCCGGCGCCGGACGCGGGCAAGCTCCGCATCGCGGTGAGCCGCACGCGCCCGCCGGAGTTCGTGCGGCAGCTGGCCGAGCGGATCGACGTGAACGTGGAGCTGGTGCCGATCGGTTCGGCGGGGGCGAAGATCTCCGCGGTGCTGCTCGGCGAGGTCGACGCGTACGTGCACGCGGGCGGCCAGTACGAGTGGGATTCGGCGGCGCCGGCGGCGGTGGCGCTCGGCGCGGGCGCGCACGCGTCCCGGGTCGACGGCTCGCCGCTGGAGTACAACCGGGAGGATCCCCGGCTGCCGGATATCCTGGTGTGCCACCCCGCGTCGGCGTCGATGCTGCTGAGCGGCATCGCGGCGGCCGCCGGTGCCGGGCCGGGCTGACGCCCGCCGAGCTCGTCCGGCCCGGCGGGACTGATCCGCCGCGGGCCGGCGTTCGACCCGGCGGGACGTCCCGTCCCGCCGCCGCGACCGGTTGCATCTGCCAGATCAGCGTGGAGAGAGCCCTAGACCATGCAGCGTTCCGATTACCTGCTGTCCCAGTTGGACGTCCTTGAAGCCGAGTCGATCCACATCTTCCGGGAGGTGGCGGCCGAGTTCGAGCGGCCCGTGCTGCTGTTCTCGGGCGGCAAGGACAGCCTGGTGATGCTGCGCCTGGCCGAGAAGGCGTTCTGGCCGGCGCCGATCCCGTTCCCGGTGATGCACGTCGACACCGGGCACAACTTCCCCGAGGTGATCGAGTTCCGCGACCGGCGGGTGGCCGAGCTCGGCGTGCGGCTGGTGGTGGCGTCGGTGCAGGACGCGATCGACAGCGGCCGGGTGGCCGAGCAGAAGGGGCGCCGGGCGTCCCGGAACCGGTTGCAGATCGTGCCGCTGCTGGACGCGATCGAGGAGCACCGGTTCGACGCGGCGTTCGGCGGGGCGCGGCGCGACGAGGAGAAGGCCCGCGCCAAGGAGCGGGTGGTGTCGTTCCGCGACGAGTTCGGCCAGTGGGACCCGAAGAACCAGCGCCCGGAGCTGTGGAACCTGTTCAACGCCAGGATCGAGCAGGGCGAGCACGTCCGGGTGTTCCCGCTGTCGAACTGGACGGAGCTCGACATCTGGGACTACGTCCGCCGGGAGGAGATCGCCCTCCCCTCGATCTACTTCGCGCACACCCGGCGCGTGTTCGAGCGCGACGGGCTGCTGCTGGACGCCGAGACGGGCTTCGCGAACCGCGGCGACGACGAGCCGGAGTTCGAGGCGACGGTCCGGTACCGGACGGTCGGCGACGCGTCCTGCACGGGCGCGGTGAAGTCGTCGGCGGCGACGCTGGACGAGGTGATCGAGGAGATCGCGGCGACCCGGATCACCGAGCGCGGCCAGACCCGCGCCGACGACCGGACCAGTGAGGCCGCGATGGAGGACCGCAAGAAGGAGGGCTACTTCTGATGGCCGGCAACGAGGAGCCCGCGGGCAAGCCGATGGACCTGCTGCGGTTCGCCACCGCCGGCAGCGTCGACGACGGCAAGTCGACGCTGATCGGGCGGCTGCTGTTCGACTCCAAGTCGATCTTCGAGGACCAGCTGGAGTCGGTGGAGCGCACGAGCACCGAGCGGGGCGAGGAGTACACCAACCTCGCGCTGCTGACCGACGGCCTGCGCGCCGAGCGGGAGCAGGGCATCACGATCGACGTGGCGTACCGCTACTTCGCGACGCCGCGCCGCAAGTTCATCATCGCGGACACGCCGGGGCACATCCAGTACACCCGGAACATGGTGACGGGCGCGTCGACCGCCGACCTCGCGATCATCCTGGTGGACGCCCGCAAGGGCATCCTGGAGCAGTCGCGCCGGCACGCGTTCCTGACGACGCTGCTGCAGGTTCCGCACCTGGTCGTGGCGGTCAACAAGATGGACCTCGTCGACTACGACCGCGGCGTGTACGAGCGCATCGTGGACGAGTTCACCGCGTTCGCGTCCAAGCTGGACGTGACCGACCTGACGTTCGTGCCGATCTCGGCGCTGCACGGCGACAACGTCGTCGAGCGCAGCGGCAACATGCCCTGGTACGAGGGGTCGTCGCTGCTGCACCACCTGGAGCACGTGCACATCGCCTCCGACCGCAACCTGATCGACGTGCGGTTCCCGGTGCAGTACGTGATCCGGCCGCACGCCTCCACGGACCCGGACCTGCACGACTACCGCGGCTACGCGGGCCAGGTCGCGGGCGGCGTGCTGAAGCCGGGCGACGAGGTCGTGCACCTGCCGTCCGGGCTGACCACGACGATCACCCGCATCGACGGGCCGCGCGGCCCGGTGGAGCAGGCGTTCGCGCCGATGTCGGTGACGCTGCGCCTCGCCGACGAGATCGACATCTCCCGCGGCGACATGATCGCGCGGCCGAACAACCGGCCGGAGGTCGCGCAGGACATCGACGCGATGGTCTGCTGGATGACCCCGGACCGCACCCTCACGCCGCGCTCCAAGCTGGTCATCAAGCACACGACCCGCACCGCGAAGACCATGGTGAAGGACCTGCACTACCGGCTGGACGTCAACACCCTGCACCGCGACGAGGAGGCGGCCGCGCTCGGCCTGAACGAGATCGGCCGGGTGTCGCTGCGCGTCACGCAGCCGCTGTTCGTGGACGACTACAGCCGCAACCGCCTCACCGGCGGCTTCATCCTGATCGACGAGGCCACCAACAACACGGTCGCGGCCGGCATGATCATCGGGGCGAAGTAGTTCGGACCCGCCCGCACCGCCCGCCGCGGTGCGGGACAATGGGCTCCCGAACACCCACCCCCCGAACGCCCGCGAGGTCGAACCGAATGACGCGTGTCCCCCCACCGGAGTGCGGACGTGTCCGCTGAGCCCGCCCCCGGGCCGGCCGCCGGGGCGGAGCGGCCCCGCGTCCTGTTCCTCGGGGGCCTCGGCCGCAGCGGCACCACGCTGGTCGAGCGCCTGCTCGGCGAGCTGCCCGGTGCGATGGCGCTCGGCGAGGTCGTCCACCTGTGGGAGCGCGGCGCCCACGCGGGGGAGCGCTGCGGCTGCGGCGTCCCGTTCGGCGAGTGCCCGTTCTGGCGGCGCGTCGGGGAGGCCGCGTTCGGCGGCTGGGACGCGGTCGACCTCGACCGGTTCGCCGAGCTGCGCGCCGAGGTGGACCGCACCCGCCACATCCCGATGCTCGCCCGCGACCGGCTCCCGGCCGACCGGTCGCCGCTCGTGGCCGAGTACGTCGACCACTACCTGCGGCTGTACCGCGCCGTGGCCGCCGAGTCCGGCGCGGCGGTGCTGATCGACTCCAGCAAGCAGGCGTCGCTGGCGTTCTGCCTGCGCTGGGCGGCCCGCGCCGGCCGCGTCGACCTGCGCGTGCTGCACGTCGTCCGGGACAGCCGCGGCGTGGCCTACTCGTGGACGCGCCAGGTGCGGCGCCCGGAGGCCGACGCCGGCGGCGACGAGTACATGACGCAGTGGTCGCCGCCCCGCACCGCCGTCCACTGGAACGCCGAGAACGGCGCCTTCCAGCTCCTCGCCCGGCGCGGCGTGCGGGTGCGGCGGATGCGCTACGAGGACTTCGTCGCCGAGCCGCGCGCGCGGCTGCGCGACATCGCCCGGTTCGCGGGGCTCCCCGCCGGCGCCGACGCCCTCGCCTTCGTCGGCGACGGGCGCGCGGAGCTGACCGCCAACCACACGGCGTCGGGCAACCCGATGCGCTTCCGCACCGGGCAGATCGAGATCCGGTCCGACGACCGGTGGCGGACCGCGCTGCCGGCCGCCGACCAGCGCAGGGTCACCGCGATGACCCTGCCGCTACTGCGCCACTACAGCTACCTCGGAGGCGACGCATGACGTCGGAGCGCGACGGGCATCCGTCCGTCGGCGTGGTGATCCCCACGCACAACCGTCCGGAGCTGCTGCGCGCGGCGCTGGACGCCGTCCTGGCCCAGGACTACCCGGGCGAGCTGCGGATCGCGGTCGTGTTCGACCGGGCCGAGCCCGACCCGTCGCTCGCGGACGTGCCCGGCGCGGACGGCCGCGTCACCGTCCTCGCCAACGACCGCACGCCGGGCCTGGCGGGGGCGCGCAACACCGGCATCCTCGCGCTCGACACCGAGCTGGTGGCGTTCTGCGACGACGACGACCAGTGGCTGCCGGAGAAGCTGACCGCGCAGACGGCCGCGCTCGCCGCCCGTCCGGACGCGGTGCTGGCGAGCTGCGGCATCCTCGTGGAGTTCCGCGGCGGCGGCAACGCGCGCCTCGCGGGCGCCGCGGAGGTGACGCACGCCGACCTCGTGCGGTCCCGGATGGTGATGGTCCACTCGTCCACGTACCTGGCGCGCCGCGCGGCGCTGACCGAGCCGGACGGGATCGGGCTGGTGGACGAGACCATCCCGGCCGGCCAGAACGAGGACTGGGACTTCGCGCTGCGCGCCGCCCGGCGGCACCCGATCGTGAACGTCGACCGCCCGCTGGTGAAGGTGCTGTGGGGGCGGACGTCGCTGTTCGCCGGCGAGTACGCCACCAAGATCGAGGGGCTGCGCTGGATGCTGCGGCACCATCCGGAACTGGCCGCGGACCCGGTCGGCTCCGCCCGCGTCTACGGCCAGATCGCGTTCTGGAACGCGGGGCTGGGCCGCCGGCGGGAGGCGCTGAGCTGGTCGCGGCGGGCGCTGCGCGCCAACTGGCGGGAGCGGCGCGTGCCGTTCGCGCTGGCGGTCGCCACCGGGCTCGTCTCCGACGAGCGGGTGCTGCGGACCCTGCACTCGCGCGGGCACGGCATATGACGGGCCACGCGGCGGCGGGTGGCGCGGCGGGTGGCGCGGCGGGCGGCGCGGCGCGCGTGGTGCTGCGCGGCGTCCCGTTCGACGCGCTCACCGAGGCGCAGGTGGTCGAGCGCGTCGCCGCCGACGTGGCGCGCGGCGCGGGCGGCCACCTGGTGACGCCGAACATCGACATCATGCGGCTGGCGCGGCGGGACGGGGAGGCGCGGTCGCTGGTCACCGGCGCCGACCTCGTCGTCGCCGACGGCACGCCGATCCTGTGGGGCGCGCGGCTCGCCCGCCGCCCGCTGCCCGCCCGCGTCACCGGGGCGTCCCTCATCTGGACGCTGAGCGAGGCGATGGCGCGCGACGGCCGGTCGGTCTACCTGCTCGGCGGGGGCGCGCCCGGCGTCCCCGAACGCGCCGGCGCCGTTCTCGCCGAGCGGTACCCGGGGCTGCGCGTCGCGGGGGCGTCCGCGCCGCCGATGGGCTTCGACCGGGACGAGCGCGAGGTCGACCGGATCGCCGCGGACCTCGCGGCGCTCAAGCCCGACCTGGTGTTCGTCGGCCTCGGGTTCCCCCGTCAGGACCGGCTCATCACCGCGCTGCGGCCCGCGCTGCCCGGCGCGTGGTTCGTCGGATGCGGCGCGGCGATCCCGTTCGCGGCCGGCGAGCTCGAACGGGCCCCGGGCTGGATGCAGCGCGCCGGTCTGGAGTGGCTGCACCGGCTGGCGGGCGAGCCCCGCCGCCTGTTCAGCCGGTACATCCTGCACGACCTGCCGTTCGCGGCGCGGTTCCTCACCGGCTGCGCGCTGGACCGGTACCGCCGCTGAACCGCGGCCGGGGGCGCGCCGAGCCGGCGCGCCCCCGCCGGTCAGCGGCGCGATCGACCGCGGCGCAGGATGGAGCGCGCGGCCTCGTCCAGGTTCAGCGGGCGGCGCAGCAGGTAGCAGCCCGCGACGTACCCGACGGTGCCGACCGCCGCCGCGGCGGTGAGCTGCGGCAGCCCGTCGCCCGCCGCCAGCCGCACCGCGAGCGGTACCGCGCCGAAGCAGACGCCGGTCAGCGCCGCGGCCGCGAGCGAGCCCCGGCCGAACGGGTGCAGGCCCAGCTTCAGGCGCAGCTGCAGCAGCGGGATGACGTTGCGGGTCAGCAGCGCGGCGGCCCCGCCGAGCGCCGCCCCGACGATTCCGATGTGCGGGATGAGCAGGACGCTGACGCAGACGTTCACACCGAGCGCCAGCACGATGTTCACGAGGTTCCAGGTGGTCTTGCCCGCCATCATCAGGACGACCTCGACCATGCCCGTCCCCGCGCTGACCAGCATCGCGGCCGCCAGCACCACGATCACCGAGGCGCCGGTGTGGTAGCCGCTCCCGAACATCCGCAGCAGCTGCTCGGCGAACAGCGCCGAGAGCAGGAACAGCGGCCAGTTCGCCAGCATCAGCCAGCTCGTGGCGGTCTGGTAGAGGGTGTTGGCCGAGCGCCGGTCGTCGTGCGCGAGCACCTCCGACAGCTGCGGCTGGACCGCCTGCGAGATGGCCCGGTTGGCGAGCTGCCCGACGACGCGCAGCCGGGACGCCGCGGTGTAGATCGCCGCGTCCCGCGCGCCGAGCATCGCCGCGACCAGCAGGATGTCCATGCGCTGCAGCAGGATCTGGGTGATGCCCGCGAGCCCGCGCGGCAGCGAGTAGCGCCAGAACCGGCGGCCGAGGTCGGGCGGGACGTCCGGGGCGGTGCCGGCGTCCGGCGCCGTGCGCCGGACCAGCCCGAGCATCGCGAGCACGGCCAGCACGGCGGCGGGCAGGTACGGCCCGACCCACGCGACGGCGATGAGCCCGGACGCTCCGGCGACCGCCACCGCGCCGACCGCGGCGAGCTGCACCAGCGGGCGGCCGATGTTCTCCACCAGCACCGACGGCCGCATCCGCCGGAACCCCTGGGTCGCGGCCAGCGCCCCCGCCGACAGGTTCATCACCGGCAGGAACACCGCCAGCACCCGCAGGTAGGTCGCGCCGTCCCCCGGGTCGCCGTGCACCATCACCTCGGCCACCCACGGCGCCGCCGCGAACAGCACGGCGCCGAGGACCGCGGAGCACAGCACCATCGGCCGCAGCGCCAGCCGGACGAGCGGACCGATCCGCTCGGTGCGGCCGCGCGAGCGGAACCGGGCGATGAAGTACACCAGGCTCGTCTGGGTGCCGAGCTCGGCGACCGCGCCGAACAGCAGGAACGCCGACGTCGCGGCGAAGAAGACGCCCGCCTCGTCCTGGGAGAACGCGTTGGTGATGACGGCGACGACGACGAGCTGGGCCACCGCCGAGACCACGGCGCCCACGATGTTCAGGGCGCCGCCGCGGGCGAGGGAGCCGACGTCGGAGCCCTTCGAGCCCGGGCCCGCGCCGTCCGCCGCGCCGTCCGCCGCGCCGCCGGTCGCGGCGGGGTCGGCCGCGCCGGTCGCGGGCGCGCTCATCGGCGCCAGGACGGGGTGCGGCCGAGCCACTCCGCCAGCCGCTCGTCGTACGGGCGGAAGTACTCGCCGAGCCGCGCGTGGAGCTCGTCCGGCAGCGGCGAGCGGCTGCGCGCGTTGTGCCGCTCGAACACCGGGGAGCCGAGCGGCGGGACGCCGAGGAAGTCCAGGACGCCCTTGTACACGGTCTCCGGCTCGGTGAAGAACTCGTGGCTGTCCACGACCAGGAGGCGGTCGCGGCCGACCAGCCCCTCCAGCCGCTCGATCTGCTCGATGTAGCGGCTCCGCGCGAGGTAGGCGTTGTGCTGGTAGGCGTGGCTGGTCGCGGCCGGGTCGGCCGCGAGCCGCTCGGCCTCGCCCGCCAGCCGCTCCTCCTCCAGCTCGATCGCCCGCTCGAAGGGCTCGGTCTCGAACCCGCGCCCCAGCTCGTGGGAGTGCGCCGAGTAGGCCCGCTCCACCGGGTCGCGCACGAGCATCAGCAGCTTGACGTCCGGCAGGTCGGCGGCGATCCGCTCGCCCGCCAGCGGGTGGAACCCGTAGTACGGCGACGACTCGAACGCCAGCGGCTTCACCCCGTGCCGGTGCTCGACCCGCGCGGCCGTCGTGCGCAGCGGGAAGTGCCCCTGGTACCAGGCGAGGCCCTTGTCGTAGCCGGTGTCGAAGTAGTGGACGCCCTTGTGCCACAGGGCCTTGAGCAGCGCCGGGTGCTGGCTGAGCGTCCGGTACATCGACGTCGTGCCGCAGCGCTGCCCGCCGACGATGAGGAATCCGGGCAGCATGCGGGCGCGGTGGGTGGCCTTGCCCGCGGTGACGGCGGCGGCCTGGGCCAGCCGCTTGTGCCCGGGGGGACGCGCCGCCTGGTGCTTGTCAGCCATTCGCTTCCTTCGTTTCGTGCACGCCCTCGGCGAGGGCGGGGAGGAGCCACGCGCCGACGTCGCCGAGGCGGGCGCCCGCCTCGGCCTGCCGGTCGGCGAGATAGCGCGCGGCGAGTTCGGCGAGGTACAGCCGCGCGACGAGCGCGGCGTGCGCGGGTTCGGCGAGCGCGGGCGCGGCGGTGAACGGGGCCAGGGCGCCGGCCGCGTCGCGCACGCAGTCGGCCGCCGCCCGCGCCGGGTCGGCCGCCGGGTCGGAGACGGCGCGCTGGAGGCGGTGGTGCAGCGCGTCGAAGCCCACGGGGACGCCGGTGGTGAACCTCTCCCAGTCCCACACCAGGAGGCCGCCGTCCGAGCCGCCGGTGTTCCACGGCGTGAAGTCGCCGTGCCAGGAACCGAAGACGAGCTCGGCGTCCCCGTGGCGCTCGCCGATCGCCGCGAGCGCCGCGCGCAGCCGGCCGGCCGGTTCGCCCGGCAGGGCGGCGACGCGGTCGTTGAGCGCCGTCCAGTAGGGGGAGGACGCCAGGCGGATGCGCCGCGTCCCGGCCGCTTCGGCGATCTCGCGCAGCGCGGCGGCCAGCAGTTCGGCGGTGATCGGGCGGCCCTGCTCCCAGGTCGGCAGCGGCGTCAGCGCCAGGATGTCCAGCCCCCGCCACGACCCCGAGTGCAGCACCTCCGGCGCACGGACCACGCCGCCCGCAGCGCGCGGCAGTTGCGCCAGCGCCGCCGCCTCGGCCTTGACGAGCCGCCCGGTCAGCTCGTTCACGCCCACCTTGACGAACGCGACCGGGGGCCCGGCCGATCCGGGGGAGAGGGCCTGCAAGACCGGCTTGTCGTTGGCGCGTCCGGCGGGCCGCGCGTACAGGGCGGCGCACACCGGACGGCCCAGGGCCTCGCTCAGGTACGTCTCCACGGTCTCGGCCCCCGCGGGGACGTCCACCCGCACGCCGCGGCGCAGCACCGCCCGTCCGAGCCCGCCGCGCAGCGACCAGATCAGCCCGGCCGTCACCAGCCGCGCCGCCCGCGACTCCACCCGGCCGTAGGCGCGCAGCGCCCCGACGGCGGCCGCGCGGTCGGCGGGAAGCAGGATCCGGGGCCGGCGGGCGTCGGGTGCGAGGAGCCGGTCGCCGCGGCCGTCGGTGACGCGCGCGGGTTCGGGCCACAGCAGCCGGGTCGTCTCACGCAGGGCCGTCAGCCGGTCCGCCGTGTCGCTCACGTTGTCCCTCTCCGATCCTGATGGGCGTGCCGTTCGTCCGCGTGGCCAGCGCGGCCCGGCGCGTCTTCGTCTCCAGCAGCCGCCGGGTGCGGGCGGCGGAGAGCGTCTTGTCGCGGGCCCGCCGGGCGCGCACGGCGACCGGCTCGACGCGCGGCGGGCTCAGGTCGATGCCGTTGCGCCACATCACCGCGAACGACAGCAGGTAGAGCGGCATCGGGGTGTAGAGCCCGTCGTAGATGGTCATGTAGAAGAGCACGAGCAGCATCGTCAGCACGCCGCCCGTGGCGATCGGGGAGGTGTCCCGCCAGTACCGCCGGATCGCGTTGAGGAAGAACATGATGTACAGGCCCGCCCCGACGAAGCCCTGCGAGATCAGCAGCAGCCACAGCTGCCCGTCGGAGCCGAGCGGCGGGTGCTTGCACTCCGGGCACGCCTGGGTCTTGCCGGTGACGACCGTCTTGTCGGAGCCGACCGCGTACCGCGTGTTGCCGTAGCCGATGATGGGCGAGGTGAACGTCGCCTCGATCGTCTTGGCCCGCGTGTAGGCGCGGATGCCGTTGCTCTGCGGGTTGTCGAGCCTGGTCTGGACCTGGGAGTACAGCGGCGACATCGCGAAGACGGTGCCGCCGAACACCAGCGCGACGGCCGCCACGCCCAGCGCCATGACCCGCCCCCGCAGCGCCAGCCGGACGAGGACGTAGACGGCGCTGATCCCGATGCCGATCCACAGGCCGCGGTTCAGCCCGTACACCACCGGGACCATGGACAGCACGAGGATGCCCGCGCCCAGCATCCGGCGCTTGCGCGAGGCGTAGACCCACCAGGCGAGGATGAACCAGATCAGCAGGATCGAATAGTTGTTGCCCCAGGTGTTGGCCCATTCGAAGGGGCCTTCGGGACGCACCGCCTTGACCGAGCCCACCCAGGTGATCTGCGCCGCGGTCGGGTTGATGATGTTCTGCACGAACGCGTCGCCGCGCACCCGCCCGGGCAGCAGCATGCCGAACAGCGGGGTGACGTGGAAGTTCGGGAACACCACGCCGAGCAGCCCGCCGAGCGTGGTGGTGATGAACAGCGCCGCGAGCATCCGCAGCAGCGCGAGCCGCGGCAGCTCCCGCTCGCTGAGGTTCCCGACGTACAGCGCGATGACCGCGGACGCGGCGTAGACGACCAGCCGCACCAGGACCGAGACGATCCGCCCGAGGCCGAACTCGCCGTACGCGCCCGGCGGGTTCTTGCTCAGCATGGAGAGGCTGACCAGGTACCAGACCAGGAAGAGCACCCACAGCCCGAAGCCCGGCGGGAACCGCAGCGGGCGGCGGTTGAGCAGGATGAGCGCCATCGGCACCGCGCAGATGACGAAGCTGAACACGCCGAGGCCGACGATCCACCACACGGGGAAGCCGACGAGCAGCGCGATCAGCGGCCATGTCGTGCGGGGCAGGTCGCGCAGGCGGACCGGGAGCGGCTCGTCGCTCCGCGACGGGGGGACCGGATCCTCCGGCGCGGTTCGCGGTGCGGCGGAGGTGGAGGGGGACGGCATCTCAGCGGCGCCGGACTACTCGTCGGGGTCGTCGTGCCGGCCGAAGCGCGGGATCACCGCCGTGCTGCTCGAGTCCGGTTCGTTGCCGTTGGTCGGCACGCGGTGCTCGGGGGCCTCTCCCTCGCCGAGCGTGGGCTGCTCGGTCCGCCGCGGGCCGGCGACGGGGCGGTCGCCGGGGACGTCGACGACGGTGCGGTCCGGAGGGCCGTCCCCGAAGGCGTCGAGGTCCAGGCCGCCGTGCTTGGGACCCCCGGGCGCTCCGGGTGCCCCGCCGCCCGGCCTGCCGGGCGGAGCGGGCCGCGCGCGCCGGGCGCCGGGCGCCGGGCGCGCGGCGCCGGCCGCCCGCCGCGGATGGGCGCTGTCGGAGCGCGGCTGGGCCGGGACGACGAGCGTGCCGAGCACCGCGACGCTCATCCGGTCGAGCGCGCGCACCGACTCCTCGACGTCCTTGCGCTTGGCCCCCGGGACCTCGACGACCACCAGCGCGGTGTCGGCGGCCTCGGCGATGGCCTGCGCGTCGGCGCTGCTGCTGGTGGACGGCGCGTCGATGACGACGTAGTCGGTGTTGGAGCGCAGCTGGTCGATGACGTGGACCATCTGCCGCGTCTGGAGCAGCTCGTAGGCGAGTTCGGTGTCGACGCCGGGCGGGACGACCCACAGCCGCTTCTGGACGGGGGAGCGGACCATCGCGTCGCGGAGCGTGCGCACGCCGAGCAGCACCTCGGCGAGCCCGGTGCTCCCCGGGGCCTCCGTCAGGCGCGCCGACTCCTGGGAGTGCAGGTCGGCGCAGACGAGCACCACGCGCGACTGGGTGCGGGCGAGCGCCGCGGCGAGGTTCGCGGCGGACAGGCCCGCGCCGGGCCCGTCGGTGGCGCTCGTCACCAGGATCACGTGGTTGCCGTGCCCGAGCACGGCGTTGAGCTGGTGGCTCAGCTCGTGCACTTCCTGCCCGTTGCGACTTCGGGCGGGCAGCAGCCCCAGCCGTTCGCCCTTGGCGCCGGGCTGCAGTTCCAGCAGGACGGGCATGTCGAGCATCCGCTCGACGTCCGCCGCGCTGCGCAGCCGCGTGTCGAGGCGGTCGCGGACCGCGCCGATGCCGAGGCCGACCAGCAGCCCGGCCATGAGGCCGCCGGTGAGGAAGAGCGGCACGTTCGGGCCGCTCGGCTGGGAGGGCGTGGCCGCGTTGCTGATGATGCGGCCCGGGTTGATGGTGGTGGTGCTGAGGGAGCCCAGCCGTCCGGTGAGCTCGGTGATCTGGCGGCTGATGATCTGCTGCTGGCTGCGCGCGTAGGTGCGGGTGGCGCCGCTGTAGCGCGGGATCCGGTCGAGGAGGTCCTTGTTCTTCTCGCTCAGTTCCTCGATCTTCTTGTTGATGACGTCCATCTGGCGGGCGAGGTTCGCCTGCGCGGACGCCGTGCGCTGGTTGAGGTACGCCTGCGCGAAGAGGTTCGCGCCGTTCGCCGCGCCCCGCGGGTTGTCGTCGGTGTAGGCGATCGTCAGGACGCCCGAGTTCGGGGGGACCGAGACGGTGACGTGCGACAGCAGGTGGTTCTCGGAGTCCTCGTACTTGAGGAGCCGCTTGGCCTCCTTGGCGACCTCGAGCGACTTGGCCACCTGGGCCTCGGTGTCGAGGTTGACGTCGGTCTTGCTCTTGGAGGCGGCCGGGGCGGCGTCGTCGAACCCGGTGGGCGCCACGAGGACCTGCGCCTCGGCGGTGTAGGTCTTGGCCAGCGTGAACGTGTACGCGGCGACGCCGGCGAGGACGAACGCGGCGCAGCACACGACGATCCCCCAGCGCCGCCGTATCAACCCGGTGTAGTCGACGAACTCTTTGGAGGGTGCTGGACTAGACGACACTTCAGTCCCTTCGCGGTCACCGCCCCCGCCGCCGCGCGAACTGTCCGGTCCGCCGGGGCTGGCCGCCGGAGTCGCCGGGTGTGGTGGGGGGCGTGGCGTCGCGGTCACTATATAGCGAGCGCGCGCACGGTTCAGACAAACAGCGCGCACGCGGGCATCGCCGGAGTACCACCTGTGCGCGGGCGGGGCCGGCCGTTCGGGCGGCACCGCGGCGTCCGGATGTGGTCTGGCGGCGGGTACGGCCCGCCGCTAAGCTACCGCAGGCTCCCCCCATGAGTATCAGTCGGGTAACTCTCGCCTCAAGAGGCGCGGCCCGCGACACGATGGGCGCATTGGTCAATACTTCATTCCTTCCTAGGATTCCCCGCCGAGGAGGCTCAAGTGTCGCGTCTGCGCCGTGATGCAGCGGTTGCGGTGACGGCATTGGCTGGGATCGGCCTCGTGGCCGCCCCGCAGTTCGCCGAGGGCCACCAGGTCCCGGCCGCCAGTGCCGCGCTAACCACCGGGAAGATGCCCGTCGAGACGCCCTACGGCGGAACCCCGAACATCGAACCGAACCAGGGCGGCTGGGCCGGTGTCGTCTACGCGATGACCCAGGTCGGCAACAAGATCATCGTGGGTGGGAAGTTCAAGTCGGTCAAGCAGGGCGACACGACCTACCCCGTGACGAACCTGCTCGCGATCAACGCGACGACCAAGCGTCTCGACACCGCCTTCAAGGTGCAGCTCGACGACGAGGTCCTCGCGCTCGCGCCGGGCGCCGACGGCAAGTCGGTGCTCGTCGGCGGCAAGTTCAACACGGTCAACGGCAAGGCCCGGCCGAAGCTCGCCCGCCTCGACGTGGGCACCGGCAAGGAGGTCGCCGACGGCACCTGGAAGACGCCGGGCATCAAGGGCGGCGCCGTCTTCGACATCGAGCAGGCGCACGGCCGCGTCTACATCGCCGGGCAGTTCACCACGGTCGCGGGCGTGACGCGCAACCGCCTCGCGGCCCTCAGCCCGACCACGGGCGGGCTGTCGACCAAGTTCGGCATGGTCCCGTTCACCGGCGTGCACAACGGCGGCGTCACGCGCGTCCGGCGGATCGCCGCCACCCCCGACGGCACGAAGATGTACGCGCTCGGGAACTTCCGCACGGCCGGCGGCCAGGAGCGGCGGCAGTTCGCCCGGCTGAACCTCGGCGACTCCTCCGACGCGCTCGACGCGAACTGGAAGACCGACGGGTTCGCCACCTCGTGCAACACCGTCTTCGACAGCTACGTGCGCGACATGGCGATGTCGCCGGACGGCAAGTTCGTCGTGGTCGGCTCGACGGGCGGCCCGTACGGCACGTCCCAGCTGTGCGACAGCGTCACCCGCTGGGACACCGCCGACACCGGCTCGAACGTGAAGCCGGCGTGGACGAACTGGACCGGCGGCGACACCATCGACTCGGTCGCGGTCTCCGGCGCGGCCGTGTTCGCCGGCGGGCACCCCCGCTGGTCCAACAACCCCACCGGCCGCGACAGCGCCGGCGCCGGCGCGGTGACCCGCCCCGGCCTGGCCGCCCTCGACCCGCGCAACGGCGTCCCGTTCTCCTGGAACCCGGGCCGCGACCCGCGCGGTGACGGCGCCTGGTCCCTGCTGGTGACCTCCGAGGGCCTGTGGGTCGGCAGCGACACCAACTACTTCCTGCCGCCCGCGTCGCACAAGTTCCGCGGGAAGATCGGCTTCTTCCCGTTCGCGGGCGGCGCGACGCTGCCCGAGGACGCCACCAAGCAGCTGCCGGGCAAGGTGTACATCGCGGCGCCCGGGTCGGTCGTGCAGCCGAACAAGCTCGTCTCGCGCACGCTCGACGGCACGACCGTCGGCAACGAGGTCACCGAGTCCGTCTCCGGCGGCATGAACTGGTCGGACGTGCGCGGCACGATGCTGATCGACGGCGTCCTCTGGTACGCCAAGGCCGACGGCAAGCTGTACAAGCGCACGTTCAACGGCACGGCCGTCGGCGCCGAGCAGTTCGTCAACCCCTACGCCGACGCGCAGTGGGACGCCGACGAGCCGGCGTGGAAGGGCCGCCAGTCGGACTTCTACAGCTCGGTGACGGGCGGCCGCACGCTCGGGATGTTCTTCGACAACGGCCGGATGTACTACACCCGGTCCGGCAGCTCGGCGCTGTACTACCGCTACTTCACGCCGGAGAGCGGGATCCTCGGCGCCATCGAGTACACCGCGGCGTCCTCCGGCTGGTCGAACGTCCGAGGGATGTTCGTCTCCGACGGTAAGCTCTACTACGTCGCCAGTGACGGCAAGCTGAACGCGGTGAAGTTCACCGACGGCGCCCCGAGCGGGAGCCCGACGGTGGTCAGCACGGCGGACTGGCGGGGCCGCGGCCTCTTCGTCGGCTGATGCTCCGTTCGCCGCGGAACCGCACGAAGGCAGCCGATTCCTCGTGTGACCTGTAGCGCGGCAGTGATAGAGGGCCAGGCGCCCGCCCGAGTGCGGTGGGCGCCTGGCCTTTACGTGCAAGGGGGGTCTTCTTCAGATGGCCATGACGAGAAGGGGCCGCTGGGCGCTCGGTGCGGGGGTCGGCGCGGTCGTTCTGGCCACGGGCGTCGTGGTCGGCGTCCAGGCCGGCGGGGGCTCCGAGGAAGGGCCGGGCTGCGCGGTCTCCGCCAAGCTGGTCCCGGAGTGCGGCCGGTGGTGGGGCGTCGCGCCGGGCGTCTTCACGAGCAAGTCGACGGAACGGGCCCTCACCGACTTCGAGGACAAGACCCGCCGGCCCGCCGACGTCCTGCACATGTACCACCGGGACGGGGAGGTCTTCCCGACCGACCGCCAGATCGCGATGGCCCGCGAGGGCGGCCGCCGCCGGCTGCTGTTCCTCAACTGGAAGCCGGAGATGGGCCGGACCTGGGCGCAGGTCGCCGCCGGGGACCCGGCGGTCGACGAGCACATCGACGACATCGCCCGCCGCATCCGCGACGTCCATCCGCAGCGCTTCTTCCTCGCCGTGCACCATGAGCCGGAGGAGGAGGTCCGGCCGCAGCCCGGCTCGGGGTACACCGCGCGCGACTACCGCGACATGGTCCGGCACGTGATCAAGCGGCTGCGGGCCGGCGGCGCCGACAACGTGGTGACCGTGATGGCCTACATGGGGGTCCCGAACTGGGGGTCGCAGCCCTGGTTCAACGACCTCTACCCGGGCGACGACGTGATCGACTGGGTGGCCGCCGACCTGTACGCGGACAAGTGGGTGAGCGACTTCGCGACCCTGGTCAACAAGAGGCGTCCGGACTATCCGAACTGGCCCGGGTTCTACACGTGGGCGTCGGCGCGGTTCCCGAAGAAGCCGCTCATGCTCGCCGAGTGGGGCACCGTGAACCGCAAGAACGACCCCGACTTCAGCCGGCGCTTCTTCGCGTCCGTCCCGCGTCAGCTTCCGCAGTACCCCCGGCTGAAGGGCCTGCTGTACTTCGAGTCGCCGAAGACGCCCGTGGGGGACACGAGGTGGAACGCCACGGGCGCCTCCGCGCAGGCATTCCGGCAGATCGCCAAAATGCCGGAGTTCAACCGCCTGACACCGCCGTAGCCGGCTCGCGCCCGCGGCCCGCGGACGGGCCCCCGTCCGCGGGCTCGGCGAGCAGCGACCGGCCCGCGAACACGACCACGGCCAGCAGCAGGTAGCCGTAGATCCAGCCGCCGTACACGTCGGTGATCCAGTGCTTGCTGAGGTACCAGCGCGTGTAGCCCTCCCAGAACGCGAAGGCGGCGAGCAGGCCCCACGCGGTGGCGCGCACCCGCGGGCCCGCCCGCAGGTACGACAGCGTGATCAGCACGATCGCGCCGTAGATCGAGATCAGCCGGGCGCACCCGCCCGACGGGTAGGTCCCGAGGGTCGTCGGCGGGTGGCCCCGGTCGACGAGCGCGCCGAGCGCCGTCTGCTGGAAGCGCTCCACCAGGATGACCGAGCCGATCAGCAGCATCGGCACCCACGCGCGGCGGCCCTTCCGGACGGCGACGATCGTGAGGGTGACCGCCCCGGCCAGCCCGGCGTACCGGGTCGGCCACACGTTCCCCGACTGGGTGAGGACCTTCATCGCGTCCGTCCAGGCGCCGGACCGCACGGTGCGCTGCGCGAGGTTGAACATCGGGACGTCGTGGGCCCGGAGGAGCCGCTGGCACAGCTCGCCGAGGGGCAGGCACACCACGGTCACCACGAACGTGCCGGCGCCGAGGAAGACGCCGAAGGAGGCGACCGGGCCGAGCGTCCCGTCGAGCTGCTCGCGGGCCGCGCGCAGCCGCACGGCCGGCGCCGCCCGCGCGCCCGGGGGACGGCTCGCCCAGGCGTATCCGATGATGAACGACAGGACCAGCCCCACCGCGCACAGGGCGACGAGAGCGACCATCAGGCGGTCGGCGGGCGGTCGTCGCCGGTCGCGGGGCCGCCTCCCGCCGGGCCGCCGGGCCGCGGGCCGTTCGGGGGCGCGGCACCCGGCGCGGGCGGGACCTGCGGCCCCTGCGCGGGCGGGACGTGCGGCCCCTGAGCGGCGGCACTGGGACCGGCCGCGGGCGGGGCGCCGGGCGGGCGGCCCGGTCCGCCGGCGGCGGGCGCCGGCCCGCCTGCGGGGGCGACCGCCGGCCGCCGCTTGCGGCGGACCAGGAAGACCGCGCCGCCGGCCGCGACGAGCACGGCCGCCGCGCCGCCCGCGATCAGGCCGACGGGCGTGCCGCCGTCCTCGTCGATGGGCACCGACGCGTTGCCGGGGTCGGTCGCCGCCTTCTCGTCGGGCGTGGGCGGCGGCGTGGCGACGGGGCTCTCCGCGCCGATCTCCGGCCCGGGGCCGGGCGCGCCGGGCGCCGCGGTGCCGGCGTCGCGCGCGAACAGCGAGAGCTCGTTGATCAGGCTGCCGCCGCCGTTCTTCTTCGCCCCCGCCCACGCCTTCCTGGTCGTGCCGGGCGAGACGCTCCACGAGTAGGCGCGCACGGTCCGCCCGACCACGACGGCGTAGGTGCCCTTGCGCTTCACCTCCCGGTAGATGTCGACGATCAGCCGGTTGTAGGCGGTGCTCCGCTCGGGGAGCGTCCCGGCCGGGAAGATCGCGATGTACACCGGGAGGCGGGCGCGCTCCAGCGGGCCGCGCAGCTTGTCGAGCTGGTCGTCACTGAGGTCCCGGACGCCGGGGGCGATGTAGAGCCCGCCGTTCTCGGTGAGGCTCTCGGCCACGGCCTCGAGTTCGACGCCGCTCGGAGCCGCGGCGAGGGCGCCGGGGGCGCCCAGTGGCGCGAGTAGGGCCGCCAGCGCGATCGGGATCGCGGCGCGGCGGACCGGCAGGGACGGCACGGACGGCCTCCTCGGGGGGATGAACAGGACTGATGGGCCGATTCTATGGATCACCGGTCCGCCCCATCGCCGATTCGCGCCATCCCTCCGGGGACCGGCGTCCGGAACCGGTCGCGCTCAGCGGGCGGCGGGCGACTCCGCCCGCGTCAGGCCGGCCGGTTCGGCGGCCGCGGCGGGGGACGGGCGGCGGCGCAGGACGAGCCAGGCGGCGACCGTCGCGGCGGTGAGGGCGACCATCGTCCAGGCGAGGGGGACGGCGCCGACGCCGAACATCTTCAGCGAGGACGCGACCAGGACGAGCGCGAGCACGCGGCGGATGAGCCCGCCCGGCGCGCGGGAGGAGACCTTGGAGCCGAGGTAGACGCCGGGGATGGAGCCGACGAGCAGGGCGGCGGTGACCTCCATGCGGAAGTCGCCGAACAGCAGGTGGCCGATGGCGGCGGCGAACACCAGCGGGACGGCCTGCAGCAGGTCGGTGCCGACGAGCTGGTTGGCCTTCAGCGTCGGGTACAGGGCGAGCAGCGCGACGATGATGAGCGAGCCGGACCCGACCGAGGTGATGCCGACGACGAGGCCGCCGACGATCCCGATCAGCACGGTCGGGACGGGCCGGACCGTCACCTCCGGGGTCTCGTCCCCGGTGCCGCCCGCGCGCCCCCGGTGGGCCAGGTAGGCGCGCAGCACGAGCCCGATCGCCGCGATCATCAGCGCGACGCCCATGGCCTTGCTGATCAGGTCCTCGACGGAGTCGCCGTGGCCGAGGGCCTTCGCCAGCAGCACGCCGGAGAACGCGGCGGGCACCGAGCCCGCGCACAGCCAGCCGACCAGCCGCATGTTGATCGTGCCCTGCCGGTAGTGGACGGCGCTGCCCACCGGTTTCATCACGGCGGCGGCGACGAGGTCGCTGGACACGGCGGCGAGCGGGCTGACGCCGAAGAACGTGACGAGCATCGGCGTCATCAGCGCGCCGCCGCCCATCCCGGTGAGCCCGACGATGATGGCGACCAGGAACGAGCCCAGCGCCATCGTCCAATCGAAGTCCATCGGCATGACCTACCTGACATGTAGGAAAACTCGCTAACAGAGTAGAGGACGCCACTCGGGCGTGGTAACCCGGCTAGCAAGGGGCAAACGGGACTAATGGGATAGGTGAGGCAAAGGCCCGCTATGCGGGACGAACCCAGCCCCCGGCCACCAGCAGGTCCACCACCTGCGCGACCGCCTCGTCCGGCGCCATCCGCGAGGTGTCGAGGGTCAGGTCGGCGTCGTCCGGCTCCTCGTAGGGGTCGGAGATGCCGGTGAACTCCGGGATCTGCCCCGCGCGGGCCTTGGCGTACAGGCCCTTGCGGTCGCGGCGCTCGCACTCCTCCAGCGGCGTCGCGACGTGCACCAGGATGAAGTCGCCCACCGCGGACACCATCCGGCGGACCTCGGCGCGCGTCGCCGCGTACGGGGCGATCGGCGCGCAGATCGCGGTGCCGCCGTGCCGGGTGATCTCGGCCGCGACGAACCCGATCCGGCGGATGTTGAGGTCGCGGTCGGCGCGGGAGAACGTCAGGCCGGCCGACAGCATCCGCCGCACGACGTCGCCGTCCAGCAGGGTGACGGTCCGGCCGCCGCGCTCGATCAGCGCGTCCGACAGGCCGCGCGCGATCGTGGACTTGCCGGAGCCCGACAGCCCGGTGAAGAACACCGTGATCCCGCGCGAGCGCTTCGGCGGGCGGGCCAGCGCCAGCTCGGCGGCGACGGCCGGCGGGGTGAACCAGTCGGGCACGGGCTCGCCCGCGTCCAGCAGCTCGTGCAGCCGCTCCCGCGTCAGTTCGGCCTGGACGTGGTCGGGCTCGATGCGCGCGACCGGCCGCCACACCTCCACGTCGGCGTCGTAGGCCCACGGCTCGGGGACGACCAGCGGGATCGCGGTGCCGTCCAGCTCGGCCTCGGCGAGCAGGTGGGTGGCGCCGTACGCGGCGGCGACGTGCGCGCGCAGCCGGACGTCGCGCTCCTCCTGCTCGGCGCCGGTGCCGCGCGCGGGCAGCGGCACCGGGACGATCCGGGCCCCGTCCGGCAGCTCCTTGCGGACGCCCAGCAGCGCGCGGACGAGGGACTCGTCGTGCTCGCCGCCGAGCAGCGGCAGCACGAGCACCTGCGCGCCGAGCCTCTCGGCGACCTGGCGGAGCTGGCCGAGCTGCTTGCGGTGCAGCGGCTCGCGCGTCGCCACGGCGAGCAGCGGGCCCTCGACGGGGTCGAGCTCGTCGGGGCGGCGGCGCAGCCCGTGGAACGGGCCGTGGGCGGGGGCGCGCAGGCCCTCCAGCGGACCGGCGAGCCGCCACGCCTGGGTGGTCGGGTCCTGCCACGCCTCGGCGACCGTCAGCACGGCGAGCGGCACGCCTTCGGGGTCCTGCAGGACGACCCGCTCCTGCCCGGTCAGCTCCTTCGGGACGGTCAGCGTGACCGGGACCGGCCACGGGGTGCCGTCCGACAGCCGGCCGCCGGCGATCACCATCGCGGTGTCGAAGGAGCCGAGGAAGCCGGTCAGCGGGCGGTACGCCCCGGCGAGGAGCAGTTCCAGGTCGGCCAGCTCCACCGGGTCGGGGGTGCAGGCGGGCAGGTCGCGCAGCGTGTCGGGAAGGCCGGCTTCGGCGGTCACCGCGATCTCCGATCCCGCCCGGCGGCGGGGAGCCGGGCTCGTCCGTGTCAGTGGGAGTTTCCGCAGGAAAAATACTGCGCCGGCCCCGGCCCGCGCACACCCGCCCCGCCCGGCGGCCCGGTCAGATGACCCGCGCGAACCGGTTCTCGGGCTTGCGGATGACCAGGGTGATCTCGCTGTGGTCGGCGGTGAGGCGGCCCCGGGTGAGCGCGGACACCAGCCGGCACAGCACCTCGGCGACGCCGGTCCCCGCGCCGAGCGCGTCGATGGCCTGCCGGGACGTGTACTCCTCGGAGATCACCAGCCCGCGCATCACGCAGTACCAGCGCATGCCCGCGCGGGACGCGACCTTGCCGTAAACCGCGGGCGGCGGGCTCGTCCGGACGACCGGGACCGGCCGCACGGCGGACCGCGCCTCCGGCACACGGGCCTCCGGGGCACGGGTCTCGGGAGCACGGGTCTCCGGGGCACGGGCCTCCGGCACGCGCGCCTCCGGCGCCGGCTCGGCGCGGACCTCCGCCCGCGCGCCGGCGCCCGTCTCGGGCCCGGCGACCCGCTCGTCGCCGGGGCTGGGGACGCGGGCGTGCGCGCCGCGCGGGCCCCGCCCGCCGCGGACGCCGCGTCCCGCGCGCGGTGCCCGGACCGGGCGCGGTCGGCCCCGGCGGCCGGTGCGCAGCCACCGGGGGAGCGTGCGGTCCAGGAACGCGAACGCGGTGTTGCGGTCGCGCAGGTGGACCAGCAGCAGCCCGCCGGGCTTCAGCGCGGCGACGAACCGGTCGAGCACCAGCTCGGCGTGCGGCACGCGCTCGATCAGGTACGAGGCGTGCACGATGTCGAAGGCGCGCGGCGGCATCGGCGCGGTGCGCAGGTCGCCGAGGTACCAGGTGTCGAGGTCGGGCCGCTCGCAGGTGTAGGCGCGCAGCTCCGGGGACTCCATGTCGACGCCGGTGACGTGGTGGTCGTGGTCGCCGAGGTCCAGGCCCGTGCCCCAGCCGCAGCCCGCCTCCAGGACGTGGATCCGCTGCAGGGGCTTCTCTAGGGCGTACTGACGGGCGCGTTCTGAGAAGAGATCGCCGTCGCTGACCGGCGGCGTACGCAGATCGGTCACAGCTCCGCAGCGTAATCGTCTGACTGCGCTACGTCCGCGATTTGTGCATTCTTGGGCGCGGCGGTGTCGCGTACTCTGGTAGGCGTTACCGGGGTCCGCGTGGATTTCCGGCTTTTCGGGCTGCCCTGCCTCGGGGTTATTCGGCGAATGTGCGGGCGAAGATGACGCTTTCTGGACTTGTTGACCTTGCGTGTACCGACTCCGGGCTGCAGCGGGCCCTGCGGCGGGCGCGCGCCGACCAGGAGGTCGTGGCGCCGGGCGCGCTCTGGCCGGTCCTCGCCGCCGCGCTGAGCCGCGCGCTCCGCGAGGGCGGCGACGGTGGCGGCAACGGCGGCGGCACGGTGCTCGCGGTGACCGCGACCGGGCGCGAGGCCGAGGACCTGACCGCCGCGCTGTCCAGCCTGATCGACCCGGCGCGGGTCGCGCACTTCCCGGCGTGGGAGACACTGCCGCACGAGAAGCTGTCGCCGCGCTCGGACACCGTCGGGCAGCGGCTCGCGGTGCTGCGCCGCCTCGTGCACCCGGACGCCGGCGGCCCGCCCACCGAGGAGGAGGCCCAGGACGGGACGGCGAAGGGCGGCGCGCTGGACGTCGTCGTGACGCCGGTCCGCGCCGTCCTGCAGCCGATCGTGGCCGGGCTCGCCGACCTGGAGCCGGTGCGGCTCGTCTCCGGCGCCGACGCCGACATGGACGAGGCCGTCCGCAACCTGGTGGAGGCCGGGTACCACCGCGTCGACCTGGTGGAGAAGCGCGGCGAGATCGCGGTGCGCGGCGGGATCCTGGACGTGTTCCCGCCGACCGAGGAGCACCCGCTGCGGGTGGAGTTCTGGGGCGACACCGTCGAGGAGATCCGCTACTTCAAGGCCGCCGACCAGCGGTCGCTGGAGGTCGCGCAGGGCGGGCTGTGGGCGCCGCCGTGCCGCGAGCTGCCGCTGACCGAGCAGGTGCGCGAGCGGGCGAAGCTGCTCGCCGAGGAGCACCCGGCGCTGGCGGAGATCCTCGGCCGGATCGCCGACGGCGACACCGTCGAGGGCATGGAGGCGTTCTCGCCCGTCCTCGCCGAGCGGATGGAGCTGCTCACCGATCTGCTGCCGGACGGGTCGGCGCTGCTGGTGTGCGAGCCGGAGCGGATCCGGACCCGGTCGGTGGAGCTGGTCCGCACGAGCCAGGAGTTCCTGGAGGCGAGCTGGGTCAACGCCGCCGCCGGGGGAGAGGCGCCGATCGACCTCGGCGCCGCCGCGTTCCGCTCGCTGGAGGAGGTCCGCGAGCACAGCACCGAGCTGGGGCTGCCGCGCTGGAGCGTGACGGCGCTCAATCCACTCACGGCGAGCGAAGCGAGCGCGGGGGGTTCAGGGGGGTCGTCCCCCCTGAATGACGCGGGTGACGCGCTGAGCCTGGGCGCGGTGCCGGCCGAGGCGTACCGGGGCGACACGTCCCGCGTCGTCGGCGACCTGAAGGGCTGGATCGACGGCGGCTGGCGCGTCGTGATGGTCACCGCCGGGCACGGGCCCGCCGAGCGGCTCGTCCAGCTCGTCGGCGAGGAGGGCATCGGCGCGCGGCGCGCCGACGTCGCGGCGCCGCCCGAGCCGTCGGTGGTGACCGTGGCGACGGGCCTGCTGGAGAACGGCTTCGTCTGGGAGTCGGTCAAGCTCGCGGTGCTGACCGAGACCGACCTGTCCGGGCAGAAGTCGTCCACCAAGGACGCGCGGCGCATGCCGTCGCGGCGGCGCGGCGGCATCGACCCGCTGCAGCTCAAGCCGGGCGACTACGTCGTGCACGAGCAGCACGGCGTCGGCCGGTACGTGGAGATGGTCAGCCGGACGGTGCAGGGCGCCACCCGCGAGTACCTGATCCTGGAGTACGCCAAGGGCGACCGGCTGTTCGTCCCGACCGACCAGCTGGAGGAGCTGACCCGCTACGTCGGCGGCGAGGCGCCGAGCCTGCACCGGCTCGGCGGCGCCGACTGGCAGAAGGCCAAGTCCCGCGCCCGCAAGGCGGTCAAGCAGATCGCCGGGGAGCTGATCCGGCTGTACTCGGCGCGGATGGCGAGCCCCGGCCACCCGTTCGCGCCGGACACGCCCTGGCAGCGCGAGCTGGAGGACGCGTTCCCCTACAACGAGACGCCCGACCAGCTCGCCGCCATCGACGAGGTCAAGGGCGACATGGAGAAGCCCGTCCCGATGGACCGGCTGATCTGCGGCGACGTCGGCTACGGCAAGACCGAGATCGCGGTGCGGGCGGCGTTCAAGGCGGTGCAGGACGGCCGGCAGGTCGCGGTGCTCGTCCCGACGACGCTGCTGGTGCAGCAGCACATGTCGACGTTCAGCGAGCGGTTCGCGGCGTTCCCCGTCGTGGTGAAGCCGATCAGCCGGTTCCAGACCGACAAGGAGATCGAGGAGACGCTGCGCGGCCTGTCCGACGGCACCGTGGACGTCGTCGTCGGCACGCACCGCATCCTGTCGTCGCAGACCCGGTTCAAGAACCTCGGCCTCGTCATCATCGACGAGGAGCAGCGGTTCGGCGTCGAGCACAAGGAGGAGCTGAAGCGGCTCCGCACGCAGGTGGACGTGCTCGCCATGTCCGCGACGCCGATCCCGCGCACGCTGGAGATGGGGCTGACCGGCATCCGGGAGATGTCGACGATCCTCACCCCGCCGGAGGAGCGGCACCCGGTGCTGACGTTCGTCGGCCCGTACGAGGAGAAGCAGATCGCCGCCGCGATCCGCCGCGAGCTGCTGCGCGAGGGCCAGGTGTTCTTCGTGCACAACCGGGTCCGGTCGATCAACAAGGTCGCGGCGAACCTGGCGCGGCTCGTCCCGGAGGCGCGGGTCGCGGTCGCGCACGGGCAGATGAACGAGAACGAGCTCGAGAAGGTCATGGTCGACTTCTGGGAGAAGAACTACGACGTCCTCGTCGCGACCACGATCGTCGAGTCCGGGCTGGACGTGCCGAACGCCAACACCCTCATCGTCGACCGCGCCGACATGTACGGGCTGTCGCAGCTGCACCAGCTGCGCGGGCGCGTCGGGCGCGGCCGGGAGCGCGCGTACGCCTACTTCCTGTACCAGCCGGAGCAGCCGCTGACGGAGACCGCGCACGAGCGGCTCGCGACGCTGGCGCAGCACACCGAGGTCGGCGCGGGCATGTACGTCGCGATGAAGGACCTGGAGATCCGCGGCGCGGGCAACATCCTCGGCGCGGAGCAGTCCGGGCACGTGGCCGGGGTCGGGTTCGACCTGTACGTCCGGATGGTCGGGGAGGCCGTCCGGGACCTGAAGGAGGGCGGCACCCGCGCGGCCGAGGCCGTGGAGACGAAGGTCGAGCTGCCCGTCGACGCGCACCTGCCGCACGAGTACGTGCCGGGGGAGCGGCTCCGCCTGGACGCCTACCGCCGCATCGCCGCGATCACCTCCGACGACGAGATCGGCGCCGTGCACGACGAGCTGAAGGACCGGTTCGGCCCGCTGCCCGTCCCGGTGCTGAACCTGCTGGAGGTGGCGCGGTTCCGGGCGAAGGCGCGCCGGGCGGGGCTGAGCGACGTCACGCTCCAGGGCAACTTCGTGAAGTTCACGCCGGTGGACCTGCCCGACTCCCGGCAGGTCAGGCTCCAGCGGCTGTACCCGAAGAGCATCCTGAAGCCCGCGACCGACACGCTGCTGGTGCCGATGCCGAAGACGGCGCCGCTCGGCGGCCGGCCGCTGCGCGACCAGGAGCTGCTGAAGTGGGCGACCGACCTGGTCGAGGCGCTGTTCCTGGAACCGGCGTCCACCGCCGCCAAGCGGTAGCCTGGGCCCGCCCCGACCAGATGATCCATGACGAGACGAGGATTCCGTGCCTGGTAAGTCCGTGAAGGCGGCGGTGGCGGTCGCGCTGGCGGCCGGCGCGCTGGCCGGCTGCGGCGGCTCCCCGAAGGTCGGCACCGCCGCCCTCGTCGGCGACGACCGCATCACCGTCACCGAGCTCAGCCAGACCGTCCGCGACTGGCGCACCCAGTTCCGCGCGGACCCGGCGGCCAACGAGCTGCGCGCCAACCCCGCGAACCCGGGGCAGCAGCTCGCCGGCGAGTCCGAGTCCGACCTGCAGGGCGCGCTCACCCTGCTGATCAACTTCCGGGTCGCCGGCGAGGTCGCCGAGCGGGCCGGGGTGAAGGTCACCGACGGCCAGGTGGACACGGCGGTCCAGGCGCTGGACGGGCGCGGCGGCGCCGCCTCGATCACGCTGGCGAGCGGGCTGCCCCGCGCGCACACCCGCGACCTCGCGCGCCTCGTGGCGACGCAGGCGGCGGTCATGCAGCGGTTCGGCGCGGACATGGGCAACCAGCTGAGCCCGGCGACGCAGCAGGCCGGCCGGCGGTGGAACGAGCTGTTCCAGCAGACCGCGAACGGCATGCACGTCGAGGTCAACCCCCGCTACGGCACCTACGACCCGGGCAAGTTCGAGATCGCCCCGATCACCTACCGGCTGTCCAGCCCCGACTCGGGTATCTGAGGCGCATGGCGCTGACACTGCTGGCCACCACGCACCGGGTCGCGCCGGGGCTGCTGACCTGGCGGGCGTGGGACGCGCTCCGCTCGGCGGGCGCCGTCCGGCTGCGCGACGGGCATCCGCTGCTGCCGTCGCTGCGCGACGCCGGGGTCGCGGTGGAGACCGCCGCGGAGCCCGACGCGGCGCGGCTGGTCGCGGACGCGCGGGCCGCCGACGTCGTGTGGGTCGCCGCCCCGGAGGGCGACGAGGACCTGATGCGCGAGGTCGGGACGCTCGTCGTCAACGACCCGCTGGACGTCGAGGTGCTGCACGGCTCCTACGACCTGCCCGGCGCGCGGCTGCTCGACCTGGTCTCGGTCATGGACACGCTGCGCCGCGAATGCCCGTGGGACCGCAAGCAGACGCACACCACGCTCGTCCCGTACCTGCTGGAGGAGGCGTACGAGGTCCTCGACACGATCGAGTCGGGCGACTACGGCGCGCTCCGCGAGGAGCTCGGCGACGTGCTGATGCAGGTGGCGTTCCACTCGGTGGTGGCCGCCGAGCGCGACGACGAGACGGCGTTCACCATCGACGACGTCGCCGCCGCGATCGTGGAGAAGCTGGTCCGCCGCCATCCGCACGTGTTCGGGGACGTGACCGTCTCCGGCGCCGACGAGGTCAACGCGAACTGGGAGCAGATCAAGGCGGCCGAGCGGGCGGCGAAGAGCGGCGCGGAGGCGTCCGCGCTGGACGGGGTGCCGATGGGGCAGCCCGCGCTGTCGCTGGCGGCGCAGTTGCGGCGCCGTGCGGCGCGCATGGAGGCTCCGGCCGACCTCGCCGCCGGCCTTTCCGAGGCGGGGGACGACGCGGCCGGGGAGAATGACCTGGGTTCGCGGCTTTTCGCCCTCGTCGGCGAGGCGGTGGAGCGGGGAGCCGATCCCGAAGCGGAGTTGCGCGCCGTTTCCCGGGTATTCCGCGAACGTGTCCAAGCGTGGGAGCGACGGCGGTAGCGCGCCTGATCCACGGGGGGAGCCCGGATCACACAGGCGAAGATCGTCGGGATTATGGCGGAACATCGGCATTGGGGTGGTCCGTCCGCGAAGGCGCGTTTACTCTAGGCGCGTGCCGACCGGGGCGGATGGTGACCCAGGGAATCGCGATGCGGGAAGCGGTCTCCCGGCTCCGCCGCGCCCCCGCGCGCACCGGATCCTCACCGCGTCCACGACACGCGCCGAGAAGCTCCGCGCGCTGCGCGGGCTGGGCGCGCTCGGCGGCCTCGCCGGGGTGCTCGTCGCGCTGATGCTGCTGCCCACCGCGTGCACGGCGGGCGTCGGGGCCCGCGACACGGCACGCTGGTTCGACAGCGACCCGGTGAACCTGACGACGTCCGGCGTCCCGCAGCGGTCCACGATCCTCGCCGCCGACGGCTCCAAGATCGCGACGTTCTTCTACCAGAACCGGGTGGACGTCCCGCTCAACAAGATCGCGCCGGTCGCGCGCACGGCGGTGCTCGCCATCGAGGACAGCCGCTTCTACGAGCACGGCGCCATCGACCTGCAGGGCACGCTGCGGGCGCTCGCCAGCAACCTCAGCAGCGGGCAGGTGACGCAGGGCGGCTCCGGCATCACCCAGCAGTACGTGAAGAACCTCCTGCTCACCCAGGCCGACAACGACGAGGAGCGGGAGGCGGCCAAGGAGGTCACCACCGCCCGCAAGGTCCGCGAACTGCGGTACGCGGTGGCGGTGGAGGAGAAGTTCAGCAAGGACGAGATCCTGCGCCGCTACCTCAACATCGCCTACTACGGCGACGGCGCGTACGGCATCGAGGCCGCGTCCCGGCACTACTTCTCCAAGCACGCGTCCCAGCTGGACCTCCCCGAGGCGGCCCTGCTCGCCGGGATCATCCGCTACCCCTACGCCTACGACCCGACCCGGCATCCCGGCGAGGCCCGGCGGCGCCGCGACACCGTCCTGGACCGGATGGCCGCGCTCGGCTGGATCGACGCCGCCAAGGCCGCCGAGGCCAAGCGCCGCCCCATCGGGCTGAAGATCGACAACATCCGCAGCGGCTGCGTGTCCAGCAAGGCGCCGTTCTTCTGCGACTACGTGCAGCGCGAGATCCTCACGAACCCGGTGTTCGGGAAGACCCCCAAGGACCGGGAGAAGCTGCTCAAGCGCGGCGGCCTCACGATCCGCACCACCATGGACCCGCGGGCGCAGAAGGCCGCGCAGCGCGCGGTGGACCGGCACGTCCCGCCGAAGAACTCCGCGCACAAGGCCGCCGCCGAGGCGATGGTCGAGCCGGGCACCGGCGAGATCAAGGCGATGGTCGTCGACCGCGCCCTCGGCCCCGACAAGGAGCGCGGCAAGACCTGGATCAACTTCGCCGCCGACGCCAGCCACGGCTCCAGCATCGGCATGCAGGCCGGGTCGACGTTCAAGGCGTTCACGCTCGCCGCCGCGCTGGACGAGGGCATGCCGTTCGGCACCCGGCTGATGGCGCCGCGCGCCTACACCCCGGTCGGCTTCCGCAACTGCGACGGCGACCGGGTCGGCGACCCGAACGCCTCGCTGCGCAACGCCGCCGACGGCGAGGGCGGCAGGCAGTTCAGCCTCGTCACCGGCACGCACCACTCGGTCAACACCTTCTTCCTCGCGCTGGAGAAGGAGGTCGGGCTCTGCGACACCGTCCGGATGGCCGAGCGGCTCGGGATGAAGCAGGCGAACGGCAAGCCGCTGGAGCAGTACCCGGCCTTCACGCTCGGCTTCAACCCCGTCTCCCCGCTGCGGCTCGCCGCCGCCTACGCCGCGTTCGGCGCGCGCGGCGAGTACTGCAAGCCGATCGCGATCAAGTCCGTCAAGGACGCCGCGGGCCACCGGCTGAAGGTGCCGCCGCGCGACTGCGAGCAGGTGCTGGACGAGGACGTCGCCGACGCCGTCAACTACGTGCTGCAGGGCGTCCTCACCAAGGGCACGGCGCGGGGCATGGGCCTCGGCCGGCCCGCCGCCGGCAAGACCGGCACCGTCGACGACTTCTCCGCCGCATGGTTCGCCGGGTACACCCCGGACCTCGCGTCGGCCGTCTGGGTCGGCGACCCGCGCGGTGGCTACCGGCACCCGATGGGGAACCTTTGCATGGACGGGCGGTGCTACGGCGCCGTGTTCGGGGCGACGATCCCCGCGCCGATCTGGCAGCAGAGCATGAGCGGGGCGCTGCGCGACACCGCGCCGTCGTCGTTCCACCGGCCGCCGTCGCACTACTTCAGCAAGGGGTCCGGCGAGGACCGGGTGAAGGTGCCGGACGTGCGCGGGATGAAGCTGAAGGACGCCGTCGCCAAGCTCCGCGCGGCGGGCTTCACGACCAACATCGGCGCGCAGGTGGCGTCCGACCAGTACCCGAAGGGGACGGTGGCCGAGATGTCGCCCGCCCCCGGCCCGGCCGAGCCCGGCACGACCATCACGCTGCGCGCCAGCCGCGGCCCGGACCGGCCCGAGCAGCCCGGAGACCCGGAGGGGCCGGACGGCCCGCTGCCGCCGCGCCCGCCGGCGACGATCCCGCCGCTGCCGGGCGACCCGGCCCGGCCGCCGTCGCCCTGACCCAGGCGACGCCCGCCTGCGACCCTTCCGACCTGCGGGTCCGTGTGATCGTCGCGATGATCGGGTAGAGCTCGGGCGGGGGCGTCCGGGCCCCCGCGGGATCCGATCGGGGGGACGATCGTCATGCGAGCCATCGCCGTGTCCGAGTACGGTGCCACGCCGGCGCCGATGAATCTGCCGCGCCCCGAGCCGGGGCCGGGCGAGATCCTGGTGAAGCTGATCGCGGCCGGGCTCAATCCGATGGACTGGAAGATCGCCGACGGGCTGCTCAAGGACTCCGTCGACGCGTCGTTCCCGCTGATCCTCGGCCAGGACGGCGCGGGCGTGGTGGACGCGGTCGGCGACGGCGTGACCCGGCTGCGGCACGGGGAGCAGGTCTACGGGATCTTCGGCGCGCCCGAGCGCGGCCTCGGCAGCTACGCCGAGTACGCGATCGCCCGCGACGACGGGCCGGTCGCGAAGATGCCGGAGGGCATGATCTACACGCAGGCGGCGGCGGTGCCGATCGCGAGCATGAGCGCACTCGCCATGGTCGACCGGGCGCGCGTCGACGCCGGGCAGACCGTGCTGGTCGTGGGCGCGACCGGCGGCACCGGGCAGAGCGCGGTGCAGCTCGCCGCCCGCGCGGGCGCCAAGGTGATCGCGACCGCCCGCGACGACATGGCGGGCACGATCCGGCGCCTCGGCGCGGACGAGACCGTCGACCACTCCAAGGGCGACCTCAACGGGCAGGTGCTGGCCGTCCACTCGGGCGGGGTCGACGCGATCCTCGACATGGCGAGCGACACGACCGCGGTCGAGCACCTCGCGCAGCTGCTGCGTCCCGGCGGCACCTACCTGAGCACCGTCTGGGCGGTGAACCCGGACGCGATGGCGGCGCGGGAGCTGCGCGGCATCAACTTCGAGGTCGCGCCGTCGGCGGAGCTGCTGGACCGGCTGTCCGACCTCATCGACGCGGGGGAGCTGCGCGTCCGGATCGAGCGGGAGGCGCCGTTCGCCGAGGCCGCCGACGCGCTGGCCGCCAACCGGGCCGGCGGCGCCCGCGGCAAGACCGTGATCCGCATCTGACCGGGACCGCGCCCGGCCGTGATCGGCGTCTCACGGCGGGACGGCGTGCATACCGGCGGGAGGCGGGCATGCAGAGGTGCATGCAGGGGCCGCCCGCGCGGGCGGCCCGACGACGGGAGGACCAGATGAACCAGTCCGAGGAGGAGCTGCGCGAACGGCTCGGCCAGGTCGAGGAGTCGCTCGCCCGGCTCCGCGCCGACCTGCCGGCGCCGCCCGCCGACGCCGGCGACTTCGTCGACTCCGGGCAGTACCTCGCCCAGCGGGAGGAGCTGGAGGGGCAGATCGAGCTGCTGGAGAACGAGCGCGAACGCCTCCGCGACTCGCTCGGCCTCCGCTGAGCCCGGCCGCGACCCGGCCCGCGAACCCCCGTGAGCCCGGCCGTGAACCCGCGGGAACAAACGCGGGGTGCTCCCGGTTAGCGGGGTTGTATCACGCAACCGAGGGGAGGCCGGGATGACCGTCTACGAGGAGTTCGAGCGCGCCACGCTGTTCTTCGACGCCAAGGACTACGCCGGCGCCGCGCGCCTGCTCGCCCCGATCGTCGAGGGCGATCCCGGCAACCGCGCCGCCGTCGAGCTGCTCGGCCGCGCCTACTTCCACAGCGCGCAGCTCGGCCGCGCCGAGTCCGTCTTCCGCCGGCTCGTGGACCTCGACCCCTGCAACGGCTGGGCCCACGAGGCGCTCGCCCGCACGCTGGAGCGGCGCGGCCGCGCGGCCGACGCGGGCAGGTTCCGCAAGCTCGCCCGCGCGATGGGCGTCGAGCCCGCGCCCGGCGTCGAGGTCTCCGTCACCGCCGCCGACCTCGCCTGACACCGCCGCCGAGGCGGTGCGCCCCCGCCGGGTCACCGGCGGGGGAGGCGCAGGACGAACCGGGCGCCGCTGCGGCCGTCCAGGCGGTCGGTGAGGATCAGCGACCCCTGGTGCGCGACCGCGATGTCCCGGGAGATCGCGAGGCCGAGGCCGGTGCCGCCCGCGTCGCGGTGCCGGCCCTCGGCCAGCCGGGTGAACCGCTCGAACACCCGCTCCCGGTCCTCCGGCGGGACGCCCGGACCGTCGTCGATCACCTCGACGACGGCCGTCGCGGGCAGCTCCGCGCGCAGGATCATCGTCACCTCCGACGCCGCGTGCCGGTCGGCGTTGTCCAGCAGGTTCGTCAGCAGCCGCGCCAGCTCGCTGCGCCCCCCCTCCACCGTCACCGAGCCCTCCGACAGGACGGTCACCTGCGTCCGCCGCGGGCGGCGCAGGACCTCCTCGTCGGCCAGCTCCGTCAGGTCCACCGCCTCGCGCGGGAAGTTGCGGTCGGCCTCCAGCCGCGCCAGCGCCAGCAGGTCGTCCACCACCGCCGACAGCCGCTCGGTGTTCTCCAGGACGGCCCGCAGCGTCTCCGGCACGTCGGCGTCCTCCGGCGCCGTCAGCGCCAGCTCGACCTCCATCCGCAGCGCGGTGAGGGGGCTGCGCAGCTCGTGCGACACGTCGGAGACGAACCCCCGCTGCCGGGCGACCGCCTGCTCCAGCCGGTCGAGGGTCGCGTTGACGCTCTCGGCGAGCAGCCCCACCTCGTCGCGGCGGGCCGGCACCGGCACCCGGCGCTCCAGGTCGGTGGCGGTGATCTCGTCCAGCTCCCGGCGGATCGCGTCGACCGGCCGCAGCGTCCGGTTCGCCGACAGCCACGTCGCGTAGCCGACGAGGCAGGTGATGACCGGGACGCTGAGCCCGAGCAGCGCCGCCGCCAGCGGCTGCGGGAACAGCCCCGGCTCGGGGGCCAGCGAGTAGACGAGCTTCGCCGACGGCCCGACCCCGACCTGGTACTCGACGATGAGGAAGCAGTGCCCGCCGGGCGCGTCGAGCCCGCACCTGCGGGCGTCGCGGCGGTCGTCGTTCGGCGGGAGGGGCGGCAGCCGCACCGGCGCCCGGCCGGCCATCCGGGGCGACGCCGCGACCACCCGGTGCCGCAGGTCGGTGACCTGCAGCAGCTCGCCGCCGGGCGCCAGGATCGGGCGGTGCAGCGTGCCGATGTTGAGCGCGGTCGCCACCCGGCGCCCGTCGCGGGCCAGGTCGTGGATCGTGTCCGCGCGCGCCTGCTGCCTGAGCAGCGTCAGCAGCACCGCGCACAGCACCCCCGACAGCACCAGCGCGACCAGCGCGGCCGCCAGCGTCACCCGGATCCGGATCTCCGGACGCCGCAGGACGGCCCGCCAGATCCAGTGGCTCAGTCCCGCGGACGGCCGGGGAAGCCGGAAGCGTATGGCGACCTCCCGGGTACGTTCCTGCTGGTACCCGGGATTTCTTGCCGGAACGGGGCAAACGCCACCGCGGCGGACGGGTAAAACCCGGTCATGCCGCGTCCACGCCCCAGCGCCGCCTGACGGCGCCGTCCGCGATCCCGAACAGCTGGTCGATCACGATCCCGATGATCAGGATCACCAGCATGTAGGAGATCATGTCGGCGGTGTTGTTCAGCTCCCTGGCCTGCGACAGCAGCACGCCGAGCGACGTCGTGTCGCCGATGATGACCAGCAGCTCGCCCGCCATCAGGCTGCGCCAGGCGAACGCCCAGCCCTGCTTCAGCCCGGCCACGAACGCCGGCAGCGACGCCGGCATGATCAGGTGCCGGTACAGCAGGACGCCGCGCAGCCCCATCACCCGGCCCGCGCGCAGCAGGATCGGCGGGGTGTAGTCGACGCCCGCGATCAGCCCGTTGGCGATCGACGGCGCCGCGCCCAGGATCACCACGAACAGGATCGCGCTCTCGCTCAGCCGGAACAGCAGGATGGCGAGCGGGAACCACGCGATCGACGGCATCGTCTGCAGGCCCGTGATCAGCGACCCGAACGCGCGCCGCAGCACCCGGAACCGCGCCACCAGTACGCCGGTCAGCACCCCGGCGGCGACGGCGAGCGCGAACCCGACCAGGGCGCGGCGCATCGTCAGCGCGACCGCCTCCCAGAACCGGCCGCTCGTGACCTGGTCCCAGAACACCGGGAGCGTGTCGCGCGGGCCGGGCAGGACCCACGGGTCCTTCCAGCCGCTCCACACCACCGCCTGCCAGGCGGCGAGCGCGATGAGCACGGCCGCGGCCATCGGCCACGCCGCCGACCAGGCCCGCCGGGCGAGCCGGACCCGCGTCCCGCCGCCGAGCTCCAGGGCGTCGAGCCCGGCCAGCTCCCGCTCGCGGCGGGACGCCGGCCCGCCGTCCCCCGGGCCGCCCTTCTTCAGCACCTCATGCGCCATGCCGGACGACCTCCTCGCGCAGCCGGTCGGTGATGGCGGCCGCCAGCGCGGCGACCTCCGGCGAGTCGATCCGCCGGGGCCGGCCCATCGGGACGGGGAACTCCTCCACCACCCGGCCGGGCCGGCTGCTGAGCAGCACGACCCGGTCGCCGAGCCGCACCGCCTCCCGCACGTTGTGGGTCACGAACAGCACGGTCAGGTTCCGCTCGCGCCAGATCCGCTCGACCTCGTCGTGCAGGAGGTCGCGGGTCATGGCGTCGAGCGCGCCGAACGGCTCGTCCATCAGCAGGACGGTCCGCCGCCCGTCCGCGGCCTCGCCGTCCCCGCCGCCCGCGCCCTCGGTGAGCGACAGCGCGCGGGCGAGCGCGACGCGCTGCCGCATGCCGCCGGACAGCTGGTGCGGGCGCTTCTTCGCGAAGCCGCCGAGGTGCACCGAGTCGAGCAGCTCCGCCGCCCGCCCGCGCCGCTCCGCGCGGGGCACGCCGCGCATCTTGAGCGCGAGTTCGAGGTTGCCCGTCACGGTCAGCCACGGGAACAGCGCGGGCTCCTGGAACATCAGCGCGACGCGGGCGCCCGCGGTGTCGATCGTCCCGCCGCTGGGCTCTTCCAGGTCCGCGACCAGGTTGAGCAGCGTGCTCTTCCCGCAGCCGGACGCGCCGAGCAGGCAGGTGAACTCGCCCGGTGCCACGTCCAGGGAGACCCGGTCGAGCGCGAGCAGCGCCGACCGGCCGCCGCCGAACGCCTTGGAGACGCCGTCGAGGCGGACCGCCGCCGTCCCGCTCATCGGTCGCCCACCTGCGGCTTCCCGCCCGCCTTGAGCACCTCGTTGAGCGGCGCGAGGTCGTAGATGCCGGCGAGGTCGGTCTTCTCCAGCAGCCCGATCTCCTCGGCGTGCCGGGCGCCGGCGGTGAGCGAGGACGCGACCGGGTCGACGGTGAAGTCGATCTCCTTGAACGCCGCGGCCAGCACGTCCGGCTTGAGCGGCTTGCCGCTCAGCTTCGTGAGCGCGTCGTTGGTGACCTTCTCCGCGTCCGCCTTGTTCTGGTTGATGTAGTCGGTCGCCTCGACGACGCCCTGGAGCAGCTTCTTGACCTGCTCCGGGTTCTTCTTCGCGTACTCCTGGCTGACGAGGAGGTTGGTGATGACGAACTTGCCGCCCGGCCACAGCGACTTCTCGTCCAGCAGCCGCTCGCCCTTGCTCTCCAGGAGCAGCCGGGACGCGTACGGCTCGGGCACCCAGGCGCCGTCGATGTCGCCCTGCGCGAACGTCTGGAGCGTCTGCGCGTTCTCCTGCGGGACGACCTTCACGTCACCGCTGCCGTCCTTGTTCGCGGTGAGGCCGTTCTGCTTGAGCCAGTAGCGGAGCGCGACGTCCTGGGTGTTGCCGAGCTGCGGGGTCGCGATGCGCTTGCCGCGCAGGTCCTGGACGCCCTTGATGCCCGGCTTGACCACGAGGGAGACGCCGCCCGACGCCGCCCCGGAGATGATGTGGACGGCCTTGCCGTGCGACTTCGACCAGGCGTTGATGGACGGGTTGGGACCCACGAACGTCGCGTCGATCGCGCCGGAGAACAGCGCCTCCACGGCGGCGGGGCCGGCGTTGAACGTCGCCGTCTTCGGCGCGGTGCCGAGGTGCTTGGCGAAGATGCCCTTCTCGACGCCGACGAGGGCGGTGGCGTGCGTGATGTTCGGGAAGTACCCGAGCCTGAGCGGAGCCCCGGACCCGCCGCCGTCGCCGGTCCCCCCGCCGTCGCCGCAGGCGCCGAGCGCGCCCGCCGTGACCAGGGCGGCCAGTGCCGCCGCGGTGATGCGCCCGGTGAGTCCTCGAAGCATTGCCTTGTTTCCCTATCAATCAAGTCGGATAGACCTGAATAGTAGATAGTCCGGGCAAGTCCCGCGTCAAGCCCCCGTTCAGGAACGGTTTCGTCACGGCTGTCCTCTATGCGAACGGCGAGCCCGTTGGTCGGCGCGGGGGCCGCGCGGATAGGCTCGGTGACCGCACCGACCATCCGCTTTTTCCTCAGGGGGTTCCCCGTGTCGTCGATCGAGGCCGTACTCGCCCGGGAGATCCTTGACTCCCGCGGCAATCCGACCGTCGAGGTCGAGGTCCTGCTCGCCGATGGGACCGAGGCGCACGCCGCCGTGCCGAGCGGCGCCTCCACCGGCCAGTTCGAGGCCGTGGAGCTGCGCGACGGCGGGGAGCGCTACGGCGGCAAGGGCGTCCGCAACGCGGTCAAGGCCGTCAACGAGACCATCGACGAGAAGCTCGTCGGCTACCCGGCGTCCGACCAGCGGCTGATCGACCAGCTCCTGGTCGACCTGGACGGCACCCCCGCCAAGTCCGCGCTCGGCGCCAACGCGATCCTCGGGGTCAGCCTCGCCGTCGCCAAGGCCGCCGCCGACTCCGCCGGCCTGCCGCTGTTCCGCTACGTGGGCGGCCCGAACGCGCACCTGCTGCCCGTCCCGATGATGAACATCCTGAACGGCGGCGCGCACGCCGACACCAACGTCGACGTCCAGGAGTTCATGATCGCGCCGATCGGCGCGGCCACCTTCGCCGAGGCGCTGCGCTGGGGCGCCGAGACCTACCACGCGCTGAAGTCGGTGCTGAAGTCCAAGGGCCTGAACACCGGCCTCGGCGACGAGGGCGGCTTCGCCCCCGACCTGCCGAGCAACCGGGACGCCCTCGACCTCATCCTGGAGGCGATCCGCAAGGCCGGCTTCACCCCCGGCCGCGACATCGCGCTCGCGCTCGACGTCGCCGCCAGCGAGTTCCACGCCGACGGCCAGTACGCGTTCGAGGGCACCAAGCGGTCCGCCGACGACATGGCCGCCTACTACGGCGAGCTGCTGAGCAGCTACCCGCTCGTCTCCATCGAGGACCCGCTCGACGAGGAGGACTGGGCCGGCTGGGAGGGCCTCACCGCCGCCGTCGGCGACCGCGTCCAGCTCGTCGGCGACGACCTGTTCGTCACCAACCCCGAGCGGCTCGGCCGCGGCATCAAGTCCGGCGCCGCCAACGCCCTGCTGGTCAAGGTCAACCAGATCGGCACGCTCAGCGAGACCCTCGACGCCGTCTCGCTCGCGCAGACCAGCGGCTACAAGTGCATGATGAGCCACCGGTCCGGCGAGACCGAGGACACCACGATCGCCGACCTCGCCGTCGCGACCAACTGCGGCCAGATCAAGACCGGCGCCCCGGCCCGCAGCGACCGCGTCGCCAAGTACAACCAGCTGCTGCGCATCGAGGAGCTGCTGGACGACGCCGCGCGCTACGCCGGCGCCGCCGCGTTCCCGCGCTTCGACGCGCGGGGTTGAGCCGAGGCCCGGGCCCCGGCGGGCGCGACCGCGTCCCGCCGGGCCCCGGGCGGCCGAGCCGGAGGCAGGGGACACGATGGCGGACGATGACGACCGGACCGGCCGCAAGGGCGGCCGCGCGGCCGGGGACGGCGCCGCGGACGGCGACACCGGCGACCGCGCCGGCGGGCGCCGCGGCAACCCGGCGCTGACCAGCCGCGCCGCCATCCTCGCGGTCGTGATGTGCGCGATCGCGCTGAGCCTCGCCTACCCCGTCCGGGAGTACATCGCCCAGCGCAAGGAGATCGCCGACCTGCGGCAGCAGGAGGCGGTGGCGCGCCGGCAGGTGGAGCAGCTCGCCCTGCGCAAGCAACAACTGGGTGATAAGTCGTACATTGAGCGTGAGGCCACGCGAAGGCTCCATTACTGCCGTCCTGACGTAAAGTGCTACATCGTGCTAGACGGCAGCGGTGCGGAGGGCCGGCAGGCGCAGCGGGGCGGACCGGCGCGCAAGCCGCCCTGGTACGAGACGCTGTGGCGTTCGGTGGAGGCCGCCGACCGGCCGCGCTGATTTCGCGGGTGGGGACAGATGATCGAAGCAGGTGACACGGCCGCCGTCGCGGCCCAGCTAGGACGCGAGCCGCGCGGCGTGCGCGCGGTGGCGGCGCGCTGCCCGTGCGGGCGGCCCGCGGTGATCGAGACCGCGCCCCGGCTGCCCGACGGGACGCCCTTTCCCACGCTGTTCTACCTGACCTGCCCGAAGGCCGCCTCGGCCATCGGCACCCTGGAGGGCAGCGGCATCATGCGGGACATGCAGGCCAGGCTCGCGGACGACCCGTCCCTCAAGGACGCCTACGCCGCCGCCCACGAGGACTATCTGCGCCGCAGGGACGAGGCCACCCGCGAGGAGGGCGTCGAGCCGCTGCCCGCCGGCATGCAGAGCGCGGGCGGCATGCCCGACCGCGTCAAGTGCCTGCACGCCCTGGTCGCGCACGAGCTCGCGGTGCCGGGGGCGAACCCGTTCGGCCGGGAGGCCCTCGACGCGCTGCCCGACTGGTGGCGGTCCGGGCCCTGCGTCGACGTGCCGGCGGCCCAGCCGGGCGACGGGACCGAACCGGGGGAGGACGCGTGACACGGGTCGCGGCCATCGACTGCGGGACGAACTCCGTCCGGCTGCTCATCGCCGACATCGTGCCGGGCGAGGACGGCGGGCGGCTCACCGACGTCGAGCGCCGGATGGAGATCGTCCGGCTCGGCGAGGGCGTCGACGAGACCGGCCGGCTCTCGCCCGCCGCGCTGGAGCGGACGTTCACCGCGATGCGCGGCTACGCCGAGCTGATCGACCGGCACGGCAACCGCGCCGGGCACGGCCCCATCAAGACCCGGGTGGTCGCGACCAGCGCCACCCGCGACGCGGCGAACCGGGCCGACTTCGTCAGCGGCGTCGTCGACATCTTCGGCGTCGTCCCCGAGGTGATCAGCGGGGACGAGGAGGCCGAGCTGTCCTTCCTCGGCGCCACCCGCGAGCTGGCCGAGCTGCGCCCCGCCCGCCCCTACCTGGTCGTCGACATCGGCGGCGGGTCCACCGAGTTCGTGCTCGGCAGCTCGTCGGCCGACGCGTCCCGCTCGATCGACATCGGCTGCGTGCGGATGACCGAGCGGCACCTGAAGGACGACCCGCCCTCGCCCGAGCAGATCTCCAACGCCGCCGCCGACATCGACGCCGCGCTCGCCGCCGTCCGGGAGCGGGTCCCGGTGGACGAGGCGCGCACGCTCGTCGGCCTCGCCGGGTCCGTCACCACGGTCGCCGGGATCGCGCTCGACCTGCCGGAGTACGACGCGTCCCGGATCCACCTGTCGCGCATCACCGCCACCCAGGTGCACGAGGTGACGCGCCGGCTGCTGCACGCCACCCGGGCCGAGCGCGCCGGGTTCGGCGTCATGCACCCGGGGCGCGTCGACGTGATCGGCGCGGGCGCGCTGATCCTCGACCGGATCATGCGCGAGTACGGGTTCGGCGCCGTCGTCGTCAGCGAGCACGACATCCTGGACGGCATCGCCTGGTCGCTGCTGTGAGAGGTGCCGCGGTGAGCAGGCGCGCCGGGCGCTACCGTTTGAGCTGCGCCAGCAGCGCGGGGATCAGCACCGCGTTCGGGTTCTGCTGCGGGACGTAGAGGATCGGGGAGCCGCCGGCGGCCTGCTGGATCCAGACCCGGCCCCGGTCGACGACCGCGCCGGAGATCGACGACCAGCTCAGCGACACCCGGTTGCCGCGCACCCCGCCCGGGTGGACGGTCAGGCCCTGCGCCACGTCCACCGAGTCGCCGGCCCGGACCCGGCCGGCCAGCTCGGCGACCAGCCGCCGCTCGCAGTGCTCCTGGCACAGCTGGATCAGCCGGCCCCAGACCTGCTCGGGCTCGCCGTCGCGGCCCGGCAGTGCGTCCGGCTCGATCACCACCTCGACGCGCGGGCCGCCGCGGAACGGGAACCGGCCCACCTGGAAGATCCACTGCGTGCAGGGCCGGTGGCCGGAACCGGCCGGGCGCTCGGCCGCCCAGTACGCCACCCACTCCACCCGCGGCCACGGGAACGACGCGTTCCCGTACGCGACGGCCCGCTCGTCGGCGTGCAGCTGCAGGCCGCGCACGACCGCGGCGAGCGCCCGGTCGGACGGGGCGTGCTCCCAGCTCGGCCGCTGGACGTGCGGGGCGGCGTGCGGCTCGGCGACCTCGGTGCGGGCGGGCGGGCGCAGCCGGGGCGGGCGGTCCGGCTCGGGGTTGAGGCGCTCGGTCCAGGTCCGGCCGTCCCACCAGCGCAGGCTCCCGGTGCCGTAGGGGTCGGGGTACCAGCCCGGTTTCGACACTCCCGCCTCCCGCTTTCGCCCAATGGCAGTGCCGGACACCCGCCTCCCCGACCGGCGAACGCATCGTACCGACCGGGCCCGCTCCGCACCCGCCACCGGCGGAACCCGGCCACCGCCGTGCGACCCGGCACGGCGTGGGACGATCGATGGTATGCCGACCGCCAACGCCCCGTTCGTGCCGCCCGGTTCCGGATGGCCGGAGGACCCCGCCGCCCCGGACACCCCCGTCGCGCACGGCACCGGCGAGGTCGTCGAGCTGGCCGCGAAGGCCCCCGACCTGGCCGAGCTGTGCGCCCGCCAGTCGGTGTGCCGCGCCTGCGACCGGCTCGTGGAGTGGCGGGAGAAGGTCGCCGTCCAGCGGCGCCGCGCGTTCGCCGACGAGGAGTACTGGGGGCGGCCCATCGCCGGCTGGGGCGACCCGGAGCCGCGCGTCCTCATCGTCGGGCTGGCGCCGGCCGCGCACGGCGGCAACCGCACCGGGCGCATCTTCACCGGCGACCGGTCGGGCGACTGGCTGTTCGCGTCCCTGCACCGGGTGGGGCTCGCGTCGCAGCCGACCAGCGTCCACGCGGGCGACGGGCAGCGGCTCATCGGCGCGCGGATGGCGGCGACCGTCCGCTGCGCGCCGCCCGACAACAAGCCGACGCCGCTGGAGCGCACCACCTGCCTGCCGTGGCTGGCCCGCGAGGTCGAGATGGTCGCGCCGAGCGTCCGCTGCATCGTGTGCCTCGGCGGTTTCGCCTGGCAGGGCGTGTGGCCGGCGCTCAAGCAGGCGGGCTACGAGGTGCCGCGCCCGCGGCCGAAGTTCGGCCACGGCGCGGAGGCCGAGCTGGCACCGCCGCCCGCGGTGACGCGGCGCGACCCGGTCCTGCTGCTCGGCTGCTACCACCCGAGCCAGCAGAACACCTTCACCGGCCGAGTCACCGAAGAGATGCTGGACACCGTCCTCACCCGCGCCCGCGACTACCGCTAGCCCGGCTCCGGGCGGCGCGCCCTGCCGCGCGCCCCCGCGAGCGATCCGACGGCGGGGCAGGGCCTTGGCCAAGCGGTCCGGAAGCGGTGACCGGCCCCCGTCCCGGTCACCGCCCGCGGCCGCTTGGCGCCCCCGTCCGGCCCTGGCCCGCCGCCTTTCGGGCGGTACATCGGGTGAGATGCCGGACGGGCCGGTGAAGTTCGCGCGCCGGGCATGCGGGTATCGCTCCCGACATGTCTTCCACAACAGTTCGGCCGAGCGGCCCGGCGGGGACCGCGGCGCGCGGCGGGGGGTCCACGACGCGGATCCTGATCGTCGGCGGCGGGTACGTCGGCATGTACACGGCGCTGCGCCTGCAGCGGCGGCTCCGCAGGGAGCTGCGCCGGGGCGAGGTCGCCGTCACCGTCATCGACCCCCAGTCCTACATGACCTACCAGCCGTTCCTCCCGGAGGCCGCCGCCGGGAACCTGGAGCCCCGGCACGTCGTCGCACCGCTGCGCAAGGTCCTGAACCGCTGCCGGATCGTGAACGGCTTCGTGACGCGGATCGACCACGCCGCCAAGCGGGTCACCCTCTGCCCGGCCGGCACGCGGACCGACGGCGTCGCCGAACGCGACATCCCCTACGACATGCTCGTCGTCGCGCTCGGCTCCATCTCGCGCACCCTGCCCATCCCGGGGCTCGCCGAATCCGGGATCGGCTTCAAGACCGTCGAAGAGGCGATCTTCATGCGCAACCACGTGCTGCACCAGCTCGACATCGCCGCCGCCAACCCCGACGACGAGCAGGTCAGGAAGCGGGCGCTGACCTTCGTGTTCGTCGGTGCCGGATTCGCGGGGGTGGAGGCCATGGCCGAACTGGAGGACATGGCGCGGGACGCGTGCCGGTGGTACCCCACCATCGACCCGCGCGAGATGCGCTGGGTGATGGTCGAGGCCACCGATCGGATCCTGCCGGAGGTGGGCCCCGAGATGGGCCGCTGGACGGCCGAGGCGCTGCGCGCCCGCGGCATCGAGGTCAAAATGAAGACGCTGCTGAAATCCGCGGTGAAACGGCACATCGTGCTGAGCGACGGCGAGGAGTTCGAGGCCGGCACGCTCGTCTGGACGGCCGGCGTCAAACCGCACCCCCTCCTCAAGGAGACCGACCTCCCGGTCGACGACAAGGGACGCCTGAAGGCCACCGCCGAACTCACCGTCGAGGGGCTGGAGCACGTGTACACGGCCGGCGACAACGCCGCCGTCCCCGACCTCAGCGGCAAGGGCGAATTCACCGCCCCCAACGCGCAGCACGCCGTCCGCCAGGCCAAGCGGCTCGGCGACAACGTCGCGGCGGACGTGCGCGGCAAGCCCCGCAAGCCCTACAAGCACGCCTACGTCGGCTCGGTGGCGAGCCTCGGCCTGCACAAGGGCGTCGCGAACGTCTACGGACTCCAGCTCCGCGGCCTCCCCGCGTGGTTCATGCACCGCACCTACCACCTGTCGCGGATGCCGACCGTCAACCGCAAGTTCCGCATCACCATGGACTGGACGCTGGCGTTCTTCTTCCGCCGGGAAATCGTCTCGCTCGCCGAGCTGGAACGGCCGCGTCAGGAATTCGAACTCGCCGCCGGTAAGACGACGGAGAACGTGGCGGTCTGATCGCCGTCCGCCGAGGTGAAACGGGGTAACACGGCCCGGCCGCCGCGACCCGCCGCCTCCACGGCCCTTCTTGACTGGCCCTGTCGAACTGGCCGGACCCGGCCGTCGGCCGCAACCCCGTGAAAGGACTGGCCTCTGTCAGCCCCTGACTCGATATGATGACGCCGCCCCTGTAGCCCAATGGCAGAGGCAGGCTCCCTAAAAGAGCCATTGTGTCGGTTCGAGTCCGACCAGGGGCACTGTGTTTACCCAGGGGGGCGACCCCCTGGAACCCCCGTTTGCTGTGTTGGCCCAGGGGGGCGACCCCCTGGAACCCCCGTTACGGCCGAGAGGCTGTTTCACGATCCGCTGGCGCGTCTCGTGAAACAGCCTGAAGGCCGGCGGGACGT
>NZ_JBICUA010000002.1:446268-710109 GCF_043197915.1 Actinomadura geliboluensis
TCCCCCCCCCCTACGGCCACAGAGTATATAAACCCGCCCGCGGGCCCCCCCCCCAAACCCCCCCCCCCCCCGGCGGGACGTGCGGCCTCCGGGCGCTAGGGCGCCCTCCGGCCGCACGTCCCGTGTTCCTGTGGCCGGGGTTCGAGCATTGGATGTGTTCGGGATCGGCTTTGTGCGTTTCGGGGTGGTGTGGGGGCCATCCACCCTGATCATGCGGGGGGTTCGGCGTTTACACTGGAGGGCCACCTCGGCCGAAAGTGGAGACTCTGATGGAGAGTAGAAACCCCGCGTTCCGGGGGAACGCCTTCGATCAACGGGGCGCGGCGTACGGCGCTGCCGGATATGGAGCGCCCGCGTACGGGGCGCAGCAGTACGGGGCGCCCCCGGGTTACCAGGCGCCCGGGTATGCGCCGCCGGCCACTCGGCCGATGACCATGGACGACGTCGTCGTCCGCGGGTTCCTCAGCCTTGCCGTTCTGGTGCTCGCCGCGGCGGTCTCGTGGGTCGCGGTTCCCACCTCGATCGCGGTCCCGGTTCTGGTGCTCGCGCTCGTCGCCGAGCTCGGGATCTGGGCGTTCATCACGTTCGGCCGCAAGGCGAACGCGCCCCTGGTGCTGTCGTTCGCCGCGGTCTACGGGGTCGCGGTCGGCATCATCAGCCACTCCTACAACGACCTGTACCACGGCGTGGTCTTCCAGGCCGTGATCGGTACGGCGCTGGCGTTCGCCGCCACGCTCGCCGCGTACGCGCTGCGCATCGTCCGGGTCACGCCGAAGTTCGCCAAGTTCGTCATCGCCGCGGGCGCCGCGCTCATCGGGCTGATGTTCATCAACCTGCTCGTGCACCTGTTCGGCGGCGACCAGGGCATCGGCATCCGCGACCCGGGCAGCCCGCTCGCCTACGTCTTCAGCGTGGTCGCGATCCTCGTCGGCTGCTTCTTCCTGCTGCTGGACTTCGACGCCGTCGAGCAGGGCGTCCGCCAGGGGGCGCCGGAGAAGTTCGCCTGGTACTGCGCGTTCGGCCTGGTGCTGAGCCTGGTGTGGATCTATCTGGAGATCCTGCGGCTGCTCAGCTACTTCAGCGGGCGGGACTAGCCCGCGCAATGATCAGCCCCGCGCCGGACGGTGCGGGGCTGATCCGTGTGGGGATCTCTGCGCCGAGGTCGTGGCGGACGATGCGGCACGACTGCGGGGGCATCCGCCGGCGGGACCCCACCGGGTCCGAGGGTGTGCTTCGTCAGTAGTGGCGCGCGCGCCGGGTGCGCTCGTGCTCGCGCACCAGGGCCGCGGCGTAGCCGTGCGAGAGGTTGTGCTCCTCGGCCAGCCAGGTGCTGCGCTCCTCGCAGCGGGTGAACGAGGGGCCGTTCTCGATGGCGGTGAACCACTCGGGGATGTCACGTCCTGTGACTTGCGGAATCCGGGCGATCAGCTTGCTGTGCGTCTCCGGCGAGTGGTTCAGTGACAATTGGCACCTCCAGGTCGCGGGGCTCTTCCTGCTGACTCTGCAACACCTCTCCGCATGTGACAAGACCCTAACGGGGACCTATCTTTTGCGTTACGTAGATCATTTGTAACGGGGATATTCCCCGGAAAAGCGCAGGTGGCCCGCGTGCCCGCCCCATGGGGGCGTGCCGCACGGGCCACCCGGAGAGTGACTAGGAGAGGCGCTCCAGAACCATCGCCATGCCCTGGCCGCCGCCCACGCACATCGTCTCCAGACCGAACTGCTTGTCGTGGAACTTGAGCCCGTTGATGAGCGTGGAGGTGATGCGGGCGCCGGTCATGCCGAACGGGTGGCCGACCGCGATCGCGCCGCCGTTCACGTTCAGCTTGTCGTGGTCGATGCCGAGGTCCTCGGCGGACGGCAGCACCTGCGCCGCGAACGCCTCGTTGATCTCGACGAGGTCGATGTCGCCGATCGTCATGCCGGCCTTCGCGAGGGCCTTGCGGGACGCCTCGACCGGGCCGAGGCCCATGATCTCGGGGGACAGGCCGGTGACGCCGGTCGACACGACCCGGGCCAGCGGCGTGATGCCGAGCTCGGCGGCCTTGGTGTCGCTCATCACGACGACCGCGGCGGCGCCGTCGTTCAGCGGGCAGCAGTTGCCCGCGGTGACCGTCCCGTCCGGGCGGAACACCGGCTGGAGCTGCGACACCTTCTCGTAGGTGGTGCCGGGCCGGGGGCCGTCGTCCGTGGCCACGACGGTGCCGTCCGGCAGCGTCACGGGGGTGATGTCCTTCTCCCAGAAGCCGTTGGCGAGGGCCTTCTCGGCGAGGTTCTGCGAGCGGACGCCGAACTCGTCCTGCGCCTGCCGGCTGACGCCGCGCAGCCCGGCCACGTTCTCGGCGGTCTGCCCCATCGCGATGTAGATGTCGGGGAGCGTGCCGTCCTCGCGCGGGTCGTGCCACACCGGCGCGCCGCCCTCGCCCGCCGTGGCGGTGCGGGCCTGCGCGTCCGCGAACAGCGGGTTCTGGGTGTCGGGGAGGCCGTCGCTGCTGCCCTTGGCGAAGCGGCTGACGGTCTCCACCCCGGCCGAGACGATCACGTCGGCCTCGCCGGCCTTGATCGCGTGCAGCGCCATCCGGGTCGTCTGGAGCGAGGACGAGCAGTACCGGGTGATGGTGGCGCCGGGCACGTTGTCCCAGCCCAGCAGGACGGACACGACGCGGGCCATGTTGTAGCCCTGCTCGCCGCCGGGCAGCCCGCAGCCGAGCAGCAGGTCGTCGATCTGGTCCGGGCCGAGCTGCGGGACCTTCGCCATCGCGGCGGTGATCATCTGGGCGGTGAGGTCGTCGGGCCGGATGTCCTTGAGCGACCCCTTGAACGCGCGGCCGATGGGCGAGCGCGCGGTCGCGACGATGACTGCCTCGGGCATAGCGGGTCTCCTGTCTCAGCGGCCGTAACGGTGTCAACTTACTCACCGGTCACCCGGTCAATCTAACCGCTGGCGACCGCCCCGTACACGGCGGCCCCCGGGCTTAGTCGACGGCGCGTCCAATAAGTGTCGACTTACCCCGGTGCGGCGAATCCCGGCGCCGCGGTGACGGCCGCCCCATGCGCCCGGGACGTGCATCGTCCGAGGCTGTGAGCCGTGCCACCGGCCGGGCCGCCGCAAGCGCGGGCGGTGGGCCGGCCGGACGGCGCTCCGCGGCGCCGGGGCCCGCCTACCGGTGACCGGGCGGGCTCCGGTCGGCTCAGCCACCGCAGGCCGTTTCAGCCACCGCCGGTCTCCGTGACCGGGCGCCGCGCGCGGCGGTCCCGCAGGCGCTGCCGGGCCTGGGCGATGCCGGTCGCGCAGCGCGCCAGCCGGCGCGCCGGAGCGACGGCCGCGAGCGCGGCGGCGCCGGTCGACAGCGGGCGGACCAGCGCCCGCCGCAGCGGGCGGTGCAGCGGGTACCGCAGCGTCGCCCAGCGGCCCCGCGGGCCCCGGTCGTCGCCCGCGACGGAAGCGCCGCTGACCTCGGTACCGGCCCGTTCGGCGGCCTCGGCGGCGGCCTGGGCGACCGGGCGGGCGGCCGCGCCGGGCAGGTCCGGCTCCAGGCCGAGCGCCGCCGCCATCGACGGCAGGACGGCCGCGGCCGCGGCGGCGTAGCCGCGGGCGGACGGGTGGTAGCGGTCCTCGCTGAACATCGACAGCGGATCCGCGGCGAACTCGCGCCCCAGCAGGTCGCCGAGGGAGACCGACCGGCCGCCGTGCTCGACGACGGCGATGGTCTGCGCGGCGGCGAGCTGGCGGCAGGCGCGCCGCGCGAACCAGCGGAGCGGCTGCATCAGCGGTTTCACCGAGCCGAGGTCGGGGCAGGTGCCGACGACGACGTGGGCGCCCGCGGCGCGCAGCCGCCGGACGGCCTCCGCCAGGTGCCGGACGGACTCGGCGGGCCCGATCCGGCCGGTCACGTCGTTCGCGCCGATCATGATGACGGCGAGGTCGGGGCGGGTCTGCAGGGCCCGGTCGACCTGGCCGTGCAGGGCCTGCGACCGGGCGCCGGAGAGGGCCACGTTGGTCAGCCGGACGGGACGTCCCGCCGCGGCGGCGAGCCAGCCGGCGAGGAGGGCGGCGGGCGTCTCGGCCGGGGTGTGGACGCCGAGGCCGGCGGCGGTCGAGTCGCCGAGCATGACCAGCGACAGCGGGTCGCCGCCCGCCTGCGCGCCGTAGAGGCCGTCGGCGGCGGGCGGGTCGCCGTTGGGCGTCGCCTGGATGATCCGGCGGGCGAGCCTGGCCTCGACGACGATGAGGCCGAAGGTCATGCCGCCGAGGGCGGTGATGCCACCGCCGCCGTAGGCCGCGGCCGCCGCGATCCGGCGCGCGGTGAATGCTCTCAACATGCTGCCTTGACCCTCCGTGATCATCTTTCTACCCGCGCGATGACGCTTTGATGCCTGCCCGCTGGATCTCGGCTAACGTCGGAAACGGGAAACCTTCCGGAGCCGCGCCCGCTCCGCCGCGTTACCGGCGGCGCGACCGAGGCGCGGCGCTCAGATCAATCACTGAACGACAAGGATGTCGCGGTGCACGTACACGACTCGCTCGTCGAACTGATGGGCAACACCCCGCTCGTTCGGCTGCGCAAGGTGACGGGGGACCTGCGGCCGCAGGTGCTCGCCAAGGTGGAGTACTTCAACCCGGGCGGGTCGGTGAAGGACCGCATCGCGGTCCGCATGATCGACGCGGCGGAGCAGTCCGGCGAACTGCGCCCGGGCGGCACGATCGTCGAGCCGACCTCCGGGAACACCGGGGTGGGCCTCGCCATCGTGGCGCAGGAGCGCGGCTACCGCTGCGTCTTCGTCTGCCCCGACAAGGTCGGCAAGGACAAGATCGACGTGCTGCGCGCGTACGGCGCCGAGGTCGTCGTCTGCCCGACGGCGGTGAACCCCGAGCACCCCGACTCCTACTACTCGGTCTCCGACCGGCTCGCCGCCGAGATCCCCGGCGCCTGGAAGCCGAACCAGTACACCAACCCGCAGAACCCGCGGTCGCACTACGAGACGACCGGGCCGGAGCTGTGGGAGCAGACCGAGGGCCGCATCACCCACTTCGTCGCGGGCATCGGCACCGGCGGCACGATCAGCGGCACCGGCCGGTACCTCAAGGAGGTGTCCGGCGGCCGGGTGCAGATCATCGGCGCCGACCCGGAGGGCTCGGTCTACTCGGGCGGCTCGGGTCGCCCCTACCTGACCGAGGGCGTCGGCGAGGACATCTGGCCCGAGACCTACGACCGCGACATCTGCGACGACGTCATCGCCGTGTCCGACAAGGACTCCTTCCTGATGACCCGGCGGCTCGCCCGCGAGGAGGCGCTGCTCGTCGGCGGGTCCTGCGGGATGGCGGTGGTCGCCGCGCTGCGCGTCGCCGAGAAGGCCGGCCCGGACGCGGTGATCGTGGTGCTGCTGCCGGACGGCGGCCGCGGCTACCTCGGCAAGATCTTCAACGACGGCTGGATGGCCGACTACGGGTTCCTCACCCCGAACACCGAGGAGGCCCGGGTCGGCGAGGTGCTCACCCGCAAGGGCGGCACGCTGCCGGAGTTCGTGCACGTCCACCCGCACGAGAGCGTGCAGACCGCGATCTCCATCATGCGCGAGTACGAGGTGTCGCAGGTCCCGGTGATGAAGGAGGAGCCGCCGGTGATGGCGGCCGAGGTGGTCGGCTCGGTCGGCGAGAGCGACCTGCTCGACATCATGGTGAAGGGCGAGGCCAAGATGTCCGAGCCCGTCGAGCTGCACATGGCGGCGCCGCTGCCGACGCTCGGGTACGGCGAGCCGGTGAGCAAGGCCGTGGGCGTGCTGGAGAAGTCCGGCGCGGCGGTCGTCCTCGTGGACGGCAAGCCCAAGGGCCTCGTCACCCGCCAGGACCTGCTGTCCTTCCTGGCGTCCTCCACCGGCTGACAGACCGCCGACGGAACGCCGAAGGCCCGGAGACCTCGACGGTCTCCGGGCCTTCTCTTTTCTTGCGGGGTGTCGGATTGCGGAGCCCGACCGGTGGGCGGCGTTTCGGGCCGGGCTCCGCAACCCGACGATCTGGGGGCTCCTACTGGCGGAACCCGGACGGGACGAAGTCCTCGCGCGTGTCGGCGGGGCCGACCGGCTTCTTCTGCTTCTTCGCCACGTCGCCGTGCCCCGGCCACCAGGCCCGGTGGCCCAGCAGCGCGGTGAGGCCCGGCACGAGGAAGATCGCCATGACGAAGGCCGACAGCGCGATGCCGAGCGCGATGGAGAAGCCCATCTGCTGGAGCATCGAGACCTTCGCCAGCAGCATCACCGAGAACGTGCCCGCCAGGATCAGCCCGGCCGCGGCGACCGTCGGGCCGCCGTGCTCGACCGCCAGCGCGGCGGCCTTGCGCGGCTCGTGGCCCTCCTTCGCCTCCTCGCGGAGCCGCGCGGTCATCAGGATGTTGTAGTCGGTCCCGATGGCCAGCACGAACAGGTACAGCATGATCGGCAAGTGGAAGATCTCACCGGGTTCGCCCATCAGCCCCTGGAAGACGTACACCGCGGAGCCGAGGGTCGCGGCGAAGCCCAGCAGCACCGCCGGGACCAGGTACAGCGGGGCGACCACCGAGCGCAGCAGCATCAGCAGGATCAGCGCGATGAGCACGCCGGCGACCGGCAGGATGACCGACAGGTCCCGGTTCACCACCCGGTTGATGTCGCTGTAGATCGCGGTCTCGCCGCCCACGTACAGCTGGGTGCCCTCCGGCGCGATCTTGTGGACGGCCGGCCCGAGATCGTTCTTCACCAGGTTGATCGAGTCGTTGTCGCGCGGGTTGCCGTTCAGCACCAGGTCGACGCGGCCGAGCTTCGGGTCCTTGCCGAGCTCGGCGGGCTGCACGCCGCCGACGCCCGGCAGCGACTTGGCCTGCTGCCCGAACGCGTCCAGCTTCTCCTTGGTGAGCGGCTGCCCGTCGGTGGAGCGGACCATGACCTGCACCGGCACGGTCTGCCCGGCCGGGAAGCCCTTCTGCAGGTCCTTGGTGGCCTGCGCGGACTCGGTGTCCTGCGGGAAGCTGGACTGGAAGTCGTAGTCGGACTTGAAGCCGAGCGCGCCGGAGGCCAGCGCCACCAGCAGCGCGCCCGCGCCGAGGGCGACCAGCGCCGGGCGGGCGCCGACCATCCGGCCGAGCCGGTTGGACACGGTGGCCTTGGGCTGCTTCTTCCAGGACTTGGACGGCCAGAAGACCGCCGGGCCGAGCAGCGACAGGATCGCCGGGAACAGCGTCAGCGAGGTGACGCCCATCACCAGCACGCCGATGGCGAGGGACGGGCCCCACGCGGCGAAGATGCCGAACGACGCGAGCATCAGCACCAGGAACGTGACCGCGATGGCGGCCGCGGCGGAGGTGATGACCTCGCCGACCCGCTCGACCGCCGAGATGAGCGCGGTCTTGCGGTCCTCGCCGGCGCGCAGCCGCTCCCGGTAGCGGAACAGCAGGAACAGGTAGTAGTCGGCGCCGATGCCGAACAGCACGATGGTCAGGATGATCTGCAGGCTGTCGTCGCCGGAGAAGTCGAGCAGCTTGGACGCGGCCCCGATGAGGCCCATCGACACCTGCTCGGTGGCGATGATCACGATGATCGGCAGGATCGCCGCGAGCGGCGCCCGGAAGATCAGCAGGATCAGCCCGATGATCAGCGCGAAGGTGGCGACGGTGATGAGCGCGAAGGACTGGGTGAAGGAGTCCTCGTTGTCGACGAACGCGGCGACCTCACCGCCGACCTTGGCCTCCAGGCCGCCGCCCAGCTCCTTCGGCAGCTGGGTGCGGATGTCCTTGATGGCCTGGCTCTGATCCTTGGCCGCGTCGCCGGTCGCCTGCTCCATCGGCACGGTGATCAGCTGGATGGACTTGTTGGGCGCCACCGCCTGCGGGCCCGTCACGAAGCCCTGGACCGTCGGGTACTTCTTGGCCGTCAGGTTCTTGGCCGCCGCCGCCACCTTGGTGCTGTCCGCGGGGGTGATCTTCCCGCCGTCGGACCGCTGCACCACGATCAGCGCGGACAGGTCGGCCTGCTCCGGAAACGCCTTCTCCGCCAGCTCGGCCGCCTGGACGGACTCGTACTTCGACGGCAGGAACTCGCCCTGGTCCGACTCGGTGGTCAGCTTGGGGGAGAAGGCGATGATCACGACCGCGGCGGCGAGCCACGCCACGATCGTCCACCACGGGTGTCTCACGACGAAGCGCGCGAGCCGAGCGAACATGGGCTTCCTTAATCAAGGTCGTTGGGATACCTCTAAAACGGTAGAGATCGCGAAGCCCGATGGGGTCACCCGCTGCGCTGAAATGGGGGCTGATACCTCCGGGGGAGTGCCTCCTCCTCTAGGAGGGGCGGCGGGTGGATAGCCTCGTACCCATGGACAACGAGGTTCAGCACGGGTTCGAGACCCTGGCCATCCACGCCGGGCAGGAGCCCGACCCCGCGACCGGCGCGGTCGTCCCGCCGATCTACCAGGTCTCCACCTACAAGCAGGACGGCGTCGGCGGCCTGCGCGGGGGCTACGAGTACTCCCGGTCGGCCAACCCGACCCGTACCGCGCTGGAAGTATGCCTGGCCGAGATCGAGGGCGGCGCGCGAGGACTGGCGTTCGCGTCCGGGCTCGCCGCCGAGGACGCGCTGCTGCGCGCGGTCTGCAAGCCCGGCGACCATGTGATCATCCCGGACGACGCTTACGGCGGCACCTACCGGCTGTTCGCGAAGGTCGCCGAGCCGTGGGGCATCGCGTTCGACCCGGTGCCGCTCGGCGACATCGCCGCGGTGCGGGCCGCGGTGCGCCCCGAGACGAAGATCATTTGGGTGGAGACGCCGACGAACCCGCTGCTCGGCATCGCCGACATCGCGGCGCTCGCCGCGGTCGCGCACGACGGTGGCGCGCTGCTCGTCGTCGACAACACCTTCGCCTCCCCGTACCTGCAGCGCCCGCTGGACCTCGGCGCCGACGCCGTCGTCCACTCGACCACCAAGTACATCGGCGGGCACTCCGACGTCGTCGGGGGCGCGCTCATCACTGCCGACCCGGCGCTCGGCGAGCGCCTCGCCTTCCACCAGAACGCCATGGGCGCCGTCGCCGGGCCGTTCGACTCCTGGCTCACCCTGCGCGGCATCAAGACGCTCGGCGTGCGGATGGACCGGCACTGCGCGAACGCCGAGCGGATCGTCGAGATGCTGACCCGGCACCCGGCCGTCCGGCAGGTCCTCTACCCGGGGCTGCCCTCCCACCCGGGCCACGACATCGCCGCCAAGCAGATGAAGGCGTTCGGCGGCATGGTCTCGTTCCGGATGGAGTCGGAGGAGGCCGCCGTCCAGGTGTGCGAGCGGACGAAGCTGTTCACGCTCGGCGAGTCGCTCGGCGGCGTCGAGTCGCTGATCGAGCACCCGGGCCGGATGACGCACGCGTCGGCCGCCGGATCGCCGCTGGAAGTGCCCGCCGACCTGGTGCGGCTCTCCGTCGGGATCGAGGACGTGCACGACCTGCGGCGCGATCTGGAGCAGGCGCTCGGCTGAACGCCGGCTGAGAGTCCCCCGCCCGTTCCCGCCCCCACTTGATCAAAACATCTATACTCAGCGCGCCAGGTTCGTAAAGGAGGGGCCCGGGGTGCGCAAAGTACTGGTCTGTGGGGCGGCGTTCGCCGCGGCGTGCGTGTCCGCCGTCGCGATCCCCGGGGGCGCCCATGCGAACGCCCCGGCGCCGACACCGTCCGTGGACGTCCCGTCGGCGCCGCCGGGCGGCCCCTCCGCGGGCACCGGCTCCGGCGGCACCGGGAGCGGGTCGCCGTCGGCGCCGTCCACCGCGTCGCCCGGCGACGGCGCGACCGGGCAGGACGGGGAGCCCGACGACGCGACCGCCACGGCGCACGCGGTCATGGTCACCCCGGAGCTGCCGAAGTTCCGCACCTACGCCTACGGAACCGACACCGCGCAGAAGATCGACGCCTACTGGCGCGACAAGGGCGCGGGCGCCGAGGCGCGCCCGGTCGTGCTGTTCCTGCACGGCGGCTACTGGCTGCACGGCGACAAGGGCGGCGGCTGGAAGTACGTCGCGCGGCGGCTGACCGAGGAGGGGTTCGTCGTCCTGTCGGCGAACTACCGGCTCGCCCCGCGCGCGCACTGGCCCGCGCAGCGCGACGACGCGCTGTCCGCGCTCGACTTCATCCGCAAGCACGCCCGGCTGTGGAACGCCGACCCGTCCCGCGTCGCGGTGATGGGCTCGTCCGCCGGCGGGCAGCTCGCGACCCAGCTCGGCACCCTCGGCAAGGGCACCCAGCGGGTGCGCGGCGTGGTCGCGCTGTCGCCGCCGAACAACCCGTTCCTCGCCTTCAAGGACGGCGCGAAGCCCGGCGCCACCGCCACCCAGCGCAAGTTGCGGCGGGCCGTGGTCGACCTCCTGGACTGCACGCCGGGCGCCGCGCCCGGCACCGGCGCCGAGACCGAGACCGGTCCGGGCGCGGAGCCCGGCGGCGAGCCCGGCACCGGCACGGACTGCTGGCCGCGGGTGGACGACGCGAGCACGCTCACGCACGTCTCGCGCGGGGACGCGCCGATGCTGCTGATGCACGGCTCCGGCGACTTCGTCCCCGTCACCCAGAGCACCGGGCTGGCGTCCGCGCTGCGGGCGGCGGGCGTCAAGACGACGGTGAAGACGGTGGACGGCCGGCTGCACGCCTCGCAGCTGCTGACCGACCCGGACACCTACCCGACGATCGTGAGCTGGCTCAAGAGCCACCTGAAGAAGTAGCGGGCGGGCCGCCCCGGAGCGGGCGGCCGTTCCGGGCGGCTCAGCCGTTCCAGACCATCAGCACGAGGATCACCAGCCACAGCAGCGCGACGACCCCGGAGAGGGCGGCCAGCCGGCCGCGCTCCACCTGCGCGATCTCGCCGCCCGCCGCGGCCGCCGGGGCGGGGGACGCGCCGTCCGCCTCGGGCTCGCTCTTCTCCGCCTCGGCCTCCGTCGCGGTGGCGGGCTGCGGGGCGGGCGCCGTGCCCGCGCCACCGGCCGCCTCCTCCAGCAGATGCGCCGCCTTCCGCTGGTCGCGCTCGATGATCAGCAGCAGCGCCAGCGCGACGATGAACAGCGTCATCGACACCGTCAGCCACGCCTGCGCGAAGTTCCCCTCCGCGAGCCCCAGCCCGAACAGGAAGATGCCCAGCGTCGCGAGGCCGTAGACCCGGGTCGTCCAGTTGAGGAACCGGACCACGGGCGCGTTCCGCTTGCGGATGTAGCGGGGCGTGGACATGGTCGCGGCGGTCAGCGGGCCCAGCGTGAAGATCGCGAAGCCGATGTGCAGGATCAGCAGGATGCGATCGGAAGTCGACATGACGCCGACCCTAGCCCCTGCCCGCGGTCAGCGGCGGCCCCGCCGCACCCGGAGGTAGTCGCTGACGACGTACTCGCCGAGCCGGTCGGCGTCGGGCGCGAACACCCGGCCGCCGTTGCGCCGCGCGACCTCCTCCACGAACGACACGAGCCGCCGGTCCTCGGCGAGCATGAAGAAGTTCATGCCGGCGCCGCGCCGGGTCATCTTGTCGACCTCGGCGAGGGTGAGGACGAGCGTGTCGGTGGACGGCGGGTAGTCGAACAGCGAGCTGCCGTCCGGGCGCAGGTGCGCGGTCGGCTCCCCGTCGGTGACGACGAGCACGATCGGCTCGAAGTCGGGGTGCCGGTCCAGATGCCGTCCCGCGATCATCAGCGCGTGGTGCAGGTTCGTGCCCTGCACCATGTCCCAGTCGAGGCCGGCCATCTCCTCGGGGTGCAGCACCCGCGCGTAGTTGGAGAACCCGATGATCTGGATCGCGTCCTGCGGGAACTTGCTGGTCACGAGCGTGTGCAGGGCGAGCGTGGTCTGCTTGGCGACCGCCCACGTGCCGCGCAGCACCATCGAGTACGACAGGTCGACCAGCAGGCAGACCGCCGCGCCGGTGCGCCGCTCGGTCTCGTGCACCTCGAAGTCGTCGACGCCCAGCCGGACCCCGTTCGGCCGCGGGCCCGCGGCGGTGCCGGCGCCGGCGCCGGTGATCTCGGCGACGTCGGCGGTGCCCGGTTCGACCAGACCCGGCTCGGCGGGCGCCGGCTCGACGACGCGCGCCGTCGCCGCTGGACGCGTCACGAGGCCCGTGCCGCCCTCCATGGCGCTGCGCCGGATCGCGTTGCTCACCGTCCGGACGACGTCGAGGGGCTGCTCGTCGCCGAACCGCCACTCCCGGCTCGCCCCGGTCAGCTCGCCCGCCTGGCCCGCGTCGCGCTGGTCGTGGTCGCCCGGCCGGCCCGAGGCGAGCTGGGAGAACACCCGGCGCAGCGCGGTCTCGCCGAGGCGGCGCACCGCCTTCGGGGTGAGCTCCAGCTTGCCGCGGTTGCGGCGCAGGTAGCCCTGCCGCTCCAGCTCCTTCTCGATGCGGCGCAGCGCGTCCAGGTCGTCGACGGCCTGCCGGCCGAGCGCCCGCCGGACGGCGTCCTCGTCGATGTCGTCGAGCCGGGCGCCGGGGTAGTCCTGGCCGAGCGCCGCCTCCAGCTCGCTCAGGTCGGCCAGCTCCGCGAGCGCGGTGGTGGCGTCGCCCATCCCGAGCGGGTCGTCGCCGGTCATCTGCTCGGGCCGCCCCCAGCCGAGGTCGGGGCGGCGGGTGCGCAGCGCGTCGCCGAGCCGGGCCATCTCCATGGCGAGGCCCGCGTCCTGCATGGCCTGCTCCATCAGCCCGCCCAGCTCGGCGCGCTGCTCGGGGCTGAGCGAGGCGAGCAGCCGGTCCATCGCGGCGGCGCGGCGGGCGAGGGAGTCGACCAGCTCCTCCAGGTCGCGCGGCTCGTCGGGGAACATGTCCCCGTACCGCTCCATGAAGCGGTCGAAGTCCTCCTGGGTGTGCTCGCCGCGGGCGTCGCGGTCGAGCATCCCGTTGAGCTCGGCCATCATGTCCTTGACCCGCTGCATGGCGGCCGGGTCCTGGTTCTCCAGGGCCTGCTTCATGCCCTGGAACTGCGCGTCCAGCACCTCGCGGCGCAGCAGGTCCTTCAGCTGCTCGAAGGTGCGGCGGGCCGCGCCGGACCGCCAGTCGTAGTCCGACAGCCGGCGGATCGCCTGCGCGGTGTCGGACGGCAGCGTGTCCAGCTCCGCCTCGCGGAGCCGCGCCTCGTCGCCCGGGTCGGGGAACAGCTCGGCCCGCTCCTGGCCGATCGCGGTGTCGAGCAGCGCGCGCGCCTGCTCCAGGGTGCCGTCGAGGCGGCCCCGGTCGCGCAGCGCGCGGCGCCGCTCCCGCACCTGGCGGAGCAGGTCGTCGAGCCCGCGGCGGTTCCGCGCGCCCGGCAGGCCGCGCCGCAGCAGCTCGCGCAGCGCGTCGTCGGCCCGGGTGCCCTCCAGCACCGAGTCGCCCAGCGCGTCCAGGGCGTCGCGGACGTCGTAGGGCGGGGCGAGCGGGTCGGGCCCGTCCTCGTAGGCCCCGTAGCGATATCGGCTCATCGATGTTCCTTACGCGTGGAGACCGGCTGAGCGGACGACCGGGTCGAGGGGCTCGGGGTCAGGTGCGGTAGGTGGCCGTCCCGTCGGGCCGGCCCTCGGCGACGTCCTTGGACAGCCGGCGGGTGAGGAACAGCCCCTCCAGGGCGAACTCCAGCGCGGCCGCGGCCTGCCCGGGGGACTCCCCGCTGAGGCCGAGCCGCTCCATGATCTTGGCGAGGCCGGGGACCTGGCCGACGCGGCGCAGCAGCTCCGCCGCCGGCACCAGCTCGCCCGACTCGACGCGCTCGCCGGAGTCGAACTTGTCGAGCAGGCCGGTCAGGTCGGCGGCGCCGAGCGTGCGCCGGTAGGTCTCGGCGATCGCGCGGCGCAGCAGGTGCTCCAGCACCTCCTGCTCGCGGCCCTCCTCGCTGACCTCGAACTCGACCTTGCCCATCAGCGACGGGACGACCGCGGGCAGGTCGCAGACCCGCGCGACGGCGTGCTCCTCGCCGGTGAGCGCGGCGCGGCGCACCGCGCCCGCCGCGACGGTCTCCGCGCCCGCGAGCGCGAACCGCGCCGACACGCCGGACCGCGCGTCCACCGCCGTCGACTCCCGGACGAGCCGGGTGAACCGGCCGATCACCTCGATCAGGTGGTCGGGCACCTCGGCGGGCAGCCCGGCGAGGTCGGCGAAGTCGGACTCCTGCCGGATCAGCGCGAGCTCGGCGTCCAGTTCGAGGGGGTAGTGGGTGCGGATCTCGGCGCCGAAGCGGTCCTTCAGCGGGGTGATGATGCGGCCCCGGTTGGTGTAGTCCTCGGGGTTGGCGGACGCGACGAGCAGCACGTCCAGCGGCAGCCGCAGCGCGTAGCCGCGGATCTGGACGTCGCGCTCCTCCAGCACGTTGAGCAGCGCGACCTGGATGCGCTCGGCGAGGTCGGGCAGCTCGTTGATGGAGAAGACGCCGCGGTTGGTGCGCGGGACGAGCCCGAAGTGCACGGTCTCGGGGTCGCCGAGGGTGCGGCCCTCGGCGACCTTGATCGGGTCGACGTCGCCGATGAGGTCGCCGACGCTGGTGTCGGGGGTGGCGAGCTTCTCGCCGTAGCGGTCGTCGCGGTGCAGCCACCCGACCGGGAGCTCGTCGCCGAGGTCGGCGGCGAGCCGGCGGCAGCGCACGCACACCGGCGCGTACGGGTGGTCGTTGATCTCGCAGCCGGCCACCACCGGGGTCCACTCGTCCAGCAGCCCGGCCAGGGTGCGGATCAGCCGCGTCTTGCCCTGGCCGCGCTCGCCCAGCAGGACCAGGTCGTGCCCGGCGAGCAGGGCGCGCTCCAGGTGGGGGAGGACGGTGTCGTCGAACCCCAGGATGCCCGGGAAGCGCGGCTCGCCGGATCGCAGCCGGTCGAGGAGGTTGCGGCGGATCTCGGCCTTCACGGAGAGCTGGACGTGGCCGCCGGCGCGCAGCTCGCCCAGTGTTGTCCCAGAGGGAGTGGTTTCACGGGTGGATGGACGCACGAGATCGACACTACGTCGCAGTCGCCGGGACTCGCACCCTCGCCCCGCGGATTCCCGCCGGACCGCGGATCGGCCTGCGGATCCGCCCGGAATCCTCCCGGAAGGGCCTGGAATGCGGCCGAGGGCGAGCCTGGGGAATCGTCCCGCCATGCCCGTCCCGCCGGTGTTTGGGTGGACGGCGCGCCGCGGGGGACACTGGGAGTGTGAACGGAGCCGGTGAATGCGGTGAGGGAGGCGGCGCCGATGGCGCGATTCGGTGATGGCCTGGCCCTCGGACCCGATCTCTCCAGCGCCGCCGCGTCGGCGGTCGAGCAGGCGCTCGCCCCGCTGAGCGCGGCGCCCGACCTGGTGTGCGTGTTCGTCACCGGGGACGACCCGGACGAGATCGAGGCGGCGGTCGTGGCCGCGGAGCAGGCGGCGGGGCCGACGATGCTGCTCGGGTGCAGCGCGTCCGGGGTGATCGGCGCCGGGCGCGGGGTGGAGGAGCGCGGCGCGGTGAGCGCCTGGGCGGCGGTGCTGCCGGGCGCCCGGCTCGACGCGTTCCGGCTGGAGACCCTCAAGGCCGACGACCGCCTCGTCGTGGTCGGGATGCCCGAGGGCCAGGACGACGACGTGGTCGGCGTCCTGCTGGCCGACCCCTACAGCTTCCCGGTGGACGCGTTCGTCGAGCGCTCCGACGAGGCGCTGCCGGGCCTGCCGCTGGTCGGCGGGCTCGCCGAGGGCGGCGGCCCCGGCGACGGCGGGCAGGGCGACGCGCGGCTGTTCGTCGGCGGCGAGGTCTACCGGGACGGCGCGGTCGGCGTGGTGATCGGCGGGTCCGTCGCCGCCGCGACCGTGGTCAGCCAGGGCGCCCGCCCGATCGGGCCCGACATGGTGGTGACCAAGGCCGAGGAGAACGTCCTCTACGAGCTGGCGGGCGTGCCCGCGCTGGAGAAGCTGGAGCAGATCGTCCTCGGGCTGCCGGAGGAGGAGCAGGAGCTCGCCGGGCGCGGGCTGCTGATCGGCGTCGCGATGGACGAGTACGCCGACGAGCACGAGCACGGCGACTTCCTCGTCCGCGGCGTGGTGGGCGCCGACCCCGACAGCGGCGCCATCGCGATCGGCGACGTGGTCGACGTGGGCCGCACCGTCCGGTTCCAGGTCCGGGACGCGGGCGCCGCCGAGGAGGACCTCGCCGCGCTGCTCGAACGGTTCGACCTGACGCCGGTCGAGGGCGCGCTGCTGTTCTCCTGCAACGGGCGAGGGCAGGCGATGTTCCCCGACTCCGACCACGACGCGAAGGTCCTCGACCGCGCGTTCGGCCCGGCCGGGGTGGGCGGCTTCTTCGCCGCCGGCGAGATCGGCCCGGTCTCGGGGCGCAACCACGTGCACGGGTTCACCGCGTCGATCCTGGCGTTCGGCCGCGCCGGGGACCGGCTGGGCGACCGGGTGGAGGACGCCCGATGACCGCGGGCCCCGTGCTCGCGGTCGACATCGGCGGGACGAAGCTCGCCGCCGCCCTCGTCGACCCGGACGGGCGGGTCACCGCCCACGACCGCGCGCCGACCCCGAACGCGCCCGGCGTGGACGGCGAGGAGCTGTGGCGGGCGCTGGACGCCCTGCTCGGCAAGCTCGTCGCCGGCGCCGGGAACCCGCCGCTCGCGGGCGTCGGCGTCGGCTGCGGCGGCCCGATGACGTGGCCAGCCGCCGAGGTGTCCCCGCTGAACATCCCGGCCTGGCGGGGGTTCCCGCTGCGCGAGCGGCTGCGCGCCCGCCATCCGGGGCTGCCCGTCCGCGTCCACAACGACGCGATCTGCGTGGCGGTCGGGGAGCACTGGCTCGGCGCCGGGCGCGGGCACGGCAACGTCCTCGGGATGGTGGTGTCCACGGGCGTCGGCGGCGGGCTGATCCTGGACGGCCACCTCGTCGACGGCGCCAGCGGCAACGCCGGGCACATCGGCCATGTCGTCGTCGAGCCGGACGGGCCGCCGTGCGCCTGCGGCGGCCGCGGCTGCCTGGAGGCGATCGCGCGCGGCCCCGGGCTGGTCGCGTGGGCGCGGGAGCAGGGGTGGCGGCCCGGCGACGGCGCCGCCACCGGCGTGGAGCTGGCCGCCGACGCGCGCCGCGGCGACCCGGTCGCCGGGTCGGCGATGCGGCGCGCCGGGCGCGCCATCGGGATCGCGCTCGCGTCCGCGACGCACCTGTGCGACCTGGAGGTCGCCGCGATCGGCGGCGGCCTCTCGCAGGCCGGGCCGCTGCTGTTCGACCCGATGCGGGCGGCGTTCGCGGCGCACGCCCGGATGGAGTTCGCGACCCGCGCCCGGATCGTCCCGGCGGCGCTCGGCCAGACCGCGGGGCTCGTCGGCGCCGCCGCGCTGATCCACGAGCAAGATCGTTACTGGAGTGCGGACTGAGGGGCGGGGGGTGCGAGGATCGGACCATGACCTCCGTCAGCGTCGACGACGTCCGTGCCGCCCGCGAGCTGCTGCGCGCGGTGGCCGTCCCCACCCCCCTCATCCCCTCCCGGGTCCTGTCGGAGCAGCTCGGCGGGCCCGTCATGCTCAAGTGCGAGAACCTGCAGCGCACCGGATCGTTCAAGATCCGCGGCGCGTACGTGCGGATCGCCCGGCTCAGCGAGGCCGAGCGGGCCGGCGGCGTGGTGGCGGCGAGCGCCGGCAACCACGCGCAGGGCGTCGCGCTCGCCGCGTCCATGCTCGGCTGCAAGGCCACCGTGTTCATGCCGACCGGCGCCCCGCTCCCCAAGATCGCCGCGACCCGGGGCTACGGCGCCGAGGTCGTGTTCCCCGGCCCGACCGTCGACGACTGCCTCATCGCCGCGCAGAAGTACGCCGACGAGTGCGGCGCGGTGTTCATCCACCCGTTCGACCATCCCGACGTCGTCGCCGGGCAGGGCACGATCGGGCTGGAGATCATGGAGCAGTGCCCGGCCGCCCGGACCATCGTGGCGCCGGTGGGCGGCGGGGGCCTGCTGTCCGGCATCGCCGCGGCGGCCAAGGGCGTGCTGAAGGAGGCCGGCGGCCGGGAGGTCAAGATCCTCGGCGCGCAGGCCAAGCGCGCGGCGGCGTTCCCGCCCTCGCTCGCCGCCGGCAGGCCCGTCCAGGTCGAGATCGAGCCGACCATGGCGGACGGGATCGCCGTCGGCCGCCCGGGCGACCTCACCTACGACCTGTTCACGGGCCTCGTGGACGCCGTCGTCACCGTGACCGAGGAGTCGATCTCGCAGGCGCTGCTGCTCTGCCTCGAACGCGCCAAGCAGGTCGTCGAGCCGGCCGGCGCGGCGGGCGTCGCGGCGATGCTGGAGCACATGTACGCGTTCGAGCCGCCCGTCGTGGTGCTGCTGTCCGGCGGCAACATCGACCCGCTGCTGCTGTCGAAGGTGCTGCGGCATGGCCTCGCCGGCGCCGGCCGGTACCTCGTCGTCCGCTGCCGGCTCAAGGACCGTCCCGGCGCCCTCGTTACGCTGCTGAGCGAACTCGCCGAGCTGGGCGTCAACGTCCTGGACGTGATGCACGAGCGCGTCGCCGCCCGGCTGCACGTCGAGGAGGCCGAGGTGCTCATGCACCTGGAGACGCGAGGGGCCGACCACTCCGAAGACGTGATCGGCCGCCTGCGCGAGAAGGGCTACACGCTCACCCTGAGCTGAGCCCGGACGGGGCCCGGCTCACAGGGCCGGCTTGCCCTCGGAGTAGAGCCACGCCTTGGCCCAGCCGTCCAGGTTCTCTCCGGACAGCCGCGCGGCGAAGCGGACGAAGTCCGCCGTGGAGGCGTTGCCGTCCCGGTGGGCGGCGGGCCACGCCTTCAGCAGCCGGAAGAAGTCGCCGTCGCCGATGGTCGTGCGCAGCACGTGCACCGCCATCGCCCCGCGGTCGTAGACGAGCCCGTCGAAGATGTGGTCGCGGCCCGGGTCGGCGACCCTGCCCTTCCACAGGCCGTCGTCCGCCGGGGTCGCGTACACGCCGTCGAAGCTCTTCTGGACGGGCACGCCGTCGGCGTGCTCGGACCACATCCACTCGGCGTAGGTGGCGAAGCCCTCGTTCAGCCAGATGTCGGCCCACTTCGCCGGGGACACCGAGTCGCCGAACCACTGGTGGCCCAGCTCGTGCGCGAGGAGGGTGCCGCTCGGGATGCTGCCGGGCCGGCGCCCCAGGTCGTACACGGGGCGGCCCTGCGTCTCCAGCGCGTAGCCGACGCCGGCCTTGACCACGATGCCGCCCGTGGAGGTGAACGGGTAGCGCCCGTAGACCGACGCCTGGAAGTCGGTGACCTGGGCGGTCTGGTCGTGGAACTTCTTCGCGTCCGCCGGCTTGATCGCCATGGCCTGGTCGGTGGCCGTCAGGTTCGGGATGCCCGACCCCGTCCGGCCCTTGAGCACGTCGTACCTGCCGATCGCGAGCATGGACAGCTCGCTCGCCATCGGGTTGCGGACGTCCCAGCGGGTGGTCGTCCAGCCGCCCTTGGCCCAGGTGCCGCGCAGGTCGCCGTTGGCGAGCGTGTTGAGGCCCTTGGGCGCCGACAGGGTGAAGGTGTACGTCGCCTTGTCGGTCGGGTGGTCGTTCACCGGGAAGACGGTGGCGGCGCCGAACGGCTGGTTCAGCATGACCGCGCCGTCGGGCGTCGGCACCCAGCCGGACGTGCCCAGCGTCGCGTCGTCGATCGTCTGCGGGACGCCCGAGTACGCGACCGTCACGGTGAAGTGGCGGTGCTTGCGCAGCCCCTTGGGCGGCGTGATGACCAGCTCCTGCGCGCCGGCGCGCGTGAAGGACGCCTTGCGCCCGTCCACCGTCAGCGACGAGATCTTCAGCGGGCCGAGGAAGTCCAGGTCGAACCGGGACAGGTTCTGCGTCGCCTTCGCCTTGATCTTCGTGACGGCCTGGATCCCCTTCGTGGCGGGGTCGTACTTCAGCCCGATGTCGTAGTGGGCGACGTCGTAGCCGCCGTTGCCCATGTCCGGGAAGTAGGGGTCGCCGGCCCCGGGCGCGCCCGGGGTGAAGCGCGCGGCGGCGGCGCCCGCGGGCGCCGCGGTCACCGCGAGGCTCGCGGCGACGCCCAGCGACACGGCGGCCAGGGCTCGTGGAGTTCTGCTCATCGACCTCGTCCTCGGTTACCTCGGTAAGCCGTCACTACCGTGATCAAGACTTTCTCGCGAGGTGGGCCGGGGCAAGCGCGATTTGGTATCGAATTCGCCTGATCATGGCCGATCCCGTGGCCGGGACCGGCCGTTCACTTCGCCGGGCGGCCCTTCTTGTACAGCCAGTCGTCGAAGAACGCGTCGAGCTTCTTGCCCGACACCCGGTTCGCCAGCGCGACGAACTGCTTCGTCGTCCCGCTGGAGTGGGCCCGCTCCTTCGTCCAGGTCTGCAGGATCTTGTAGAAGACGTCCTCGCCGACCCGGTTCCGCAGCGCGACCAGCGCCATGCCGCCCCGGTCGTACACCGAGCGGCCGAACATCTGCTTGCGGCCGGGGTCGCCCGGCGGGACGTTCCACAGCTCCTGCCCGCCGATGCCCTCGTAGGCCTCGTCGAAGTGCTCCTGGACGGTCTGGCCGCCCGTCTTCTCGTCCCACAGCCACTCGGCGTAGGTCGCGAAGCCCTCGTTCAGCCAGATGTCCTGCCAGCGGGTGAGGCTGACGCTGTCGCCGAACCACTGGTGCGCCAGCTCGTGCGCGACGATCGTCGGCTGCAGCCCGAACGCCCCGTACACCGGGCGGGTCTGCGTCTCCAGCGCGAAGCCGACCTCGGCGTTGTCGATCAGGCCGCCGGTGGAGGAGAACGGGTAGGGGCCGAAGAGCCTCGACCACTCCTCGGTGATGTCGCCGTTCAGCTTGTGGAACTGGTCGATGCTGACGCCGGGCAGCGTCGGGTCGACCGCGGTGATGACCGGGATCCCGCTCGGCGTCTTGCCCGTCCGCACCGCGAACCGGCCGACGTCCACGGTCGCGAGGTAGGTGGCCATCGGCTTGTTCACGCGCCACTTCGACGTCGTCATCGCGCGCTTGGCCGTGCCGTGCCAGGCGACCGGGTCGATCCCCGGGCCGCCGTCGCCGGGGCCGCCCGAGCCGGGGCCGCCGCCGGGCGGCACGCCGGGCGCCGTGGGCGCACCCGGCGCACCGGGCGTCCCGTCCGTGCCGGTGACCGGCGACTCGGGCTCGCCGTTGGCGATCGCCGTCAGCCCCTGCGGCACCGTGATCTCGAAGTCGAAGGTGGCCTTGTCGCTCGGATGGTCGTTGCTCGGGAACCAGGTGTGCGCGCCGCTCGGCTGGCACGCCACGAACACGCCGTCCCGGGTGCGGATCCAGCCGTAGGTGCCGAGCACCGGGTCGTTCGTCGGCTCCGGGGTGCCCGAGTACTCGACGACCGCGGTGAACTCCGCGCCCTTCGCCAGCGGCTTCGCCGGGGTGATCTCCAGCTCCTCGCCGCCGCGCTGGTGCCGCGCGGCCGCCCCGTTCACCTTGATGGACGCGACGTCCAGGCCGGTGAGGTCGAGGTTGAAGCGGGCGAGGCGCTCGGTCGCGGTCGCGGTGATCGTCGCGGTGCCGGCGAGCTGCTTCGGCCCGTCCGGGGTGATGGTGAGCTTCAGCCCGTAGTGCTTGACGTCGTACCCGCCGTTGCCGTCGCCCGGCACGTAGGCGTCGCCCGCGGTCGTCGGGCCCGCCGGCCCGGTCACGGCGCCCGTCGGCGAACCGCCCGGCCCGCCGGGGTCGTCGCCGCCGAGGGGGCCCTGGCAGGCTGCGGTCAGCGACCCCGCGACGGCGAGGGCGGCCAGTCCCGCGGCACCGCGGACGGCCCGCGACCCGTGAGGGCGGGGACTGGGGGAGTTTCCGGCCGTATGCACGCGCCCAGCCTGCCCGTAGCGAAGCCCGCCGGGCAACTCGGACGCCCGCCCCGGACCCCGGTCAGCGGAAGTCGTAGGGGTTGGGCGCGTGCGGTTCGGCCTTGACGACGACGGTCTGCGCCACCTTGCAGTGCAGCGCCTGCTTGCGCTGGTCGAACAGGATCCACAGGATGTCGATGAGGCCGATGCAGCCGCAGATGCCGCCGAGCACGCTGTAGAACGCCGAGCGTCCGACGGCCTGGCCGGTGGTGATCGCCTGCCCGTCGTCGGCGCGGACGACGCGGATCCGCAGCAGCATCTTGCCGAGCGTCTGCCCCCACTTGGCGTGCATCAGCCAGAAGTAGAGGAACGCGAGCACGACGCTGACGGCGTTCGTCCCGACCTGGGCGCCGTTGTAGAAGGACGAGCCGGGCTCGGGGTCGACGACGCGGTCCCAGTCGATGAACGGGATGGAGACGAGCCCCGCCACGATCCCGATGATGATGAGGTCGAGGATGCCGGCGCCGAGCCGCGCCCACCGGCTCGCCAGCTCGGCCGGGGCCCCGTAGCCGCCCCCGCCGTACCCCGGCACGCTCCCGTACCCGGCCTGGCCCCCGTAGGGCTGCTGCCCGTAGGACGGCTGGCCGTAGGGCTGATGCCCGTACTGCTGCTGCTCGCCGTAGGGCTGCTGGCCCGGCTGGCCCTGCTGCCCGTAACCCTGCTGCTGGCCATAGCCCTGTTGGCCGTAGCCCTGCTGTTGCCCGTAACCCTGTTGGCCGTAGCCCTGCTGTTGCCCGTAACCCTGCTGGCCGTAGCCCTGCTGTTGGCCGTAGCCCGGCTGCTCCCAGCCCTGCTGCTCGCCCTGGCCCTGCTGCTCTCCGTACGGTCGCTGCCCCTCCTGGGGCTGCTCCCCGTACCGCGGGAGGCCGCCGTAGGGACCCCCTTCGTACGGTCCCGGCCGTCCGGGCTCCTCGTGCCCCTGCGGCCGGTCGTCCTCCGGCTCTCCCCCGGACGCGGGGTCTCTCGGCGGTTGCGTCATGTCGTCAGCGTGGCCACGCGACCGCCGTCCAAACATCGTCGCGTCCGGGAGCGCCCGAAACGTTCACCTTCAGATGATCAAAACTTGCCGGGCGGCCGCGCGTACGGGTTCGGCGTCCACGGCGTCGCCTTCATGACCATCGTCCCGGCGACCTTGTCGTGCACGGCCTGCCGCCGCTCGTCCCACAGGATCCAGGCGTTGTCGAGCAGGCCGACGAGGCCGAGGATGCCCGCGGCCGGCGTCAGGAAGTTGAGCACCAGCGTGACGATCGCGATGGCGTAGACGAAGCCCTGCCGGGCGAACGCCTGGCCCCAGGTGATCGCGGAGCGGTCGGACGCCTGCACCACCCTGATGCCGAACGCCTTCTTGCCGAGCGTCTGGCCCCACTTCACGTGCAGGACGGTGTAGTACGCGAAGCCCACCACGAAGACGACCGCGTACCCGGCCAGCAGCACCGGGATGTTGTAGAGGTCCATCGGGTTCGTGATCGGCTCGCCGGAGTCGATGGACTCCTGCATCTTGTCCCAGCGGATGGCGGCCAGGGCGGCGGGCATGGCGAGGATGCCGAGCAGGATGCTGTCCAGGATGCCCGCGCCGAGCCGCGCGAGGCGTCCGGCGAGCTGCTCCTGGGGGCCGCCGGGGACGCCGTAGCCGGGCAGGGGCGGCGCCTGCGGCAGCGGCCCGCCGGGCACGCCCTGGCCGTAGCCGGGCTGGGGCGGGCCGTAGCCGGGCGCCGGCGCGCCGCCGGGCGGTGCGAAGCCGCCCGCCGGGGGAGGCGGGGCCGCGCCGGGCTGGGTGCCGTACGTGCCCTGGTAGGGCGGCGGACGCTCGGGGGAGGGAGGCGCTTCCGGAGCCTGCGCGTCCGGTGCGCCCTGCGCGGGTGTCTCCTCGTCCGGGGGCTGGGGGTTCTGTGGTGGTTCGCTCATGGCCCCACAGTGTGCCCGCTGGTGGTCACGTCCAGGACACCGGAAAGCCCGGGGCCGGTCCCGTCCGCTCTCCCGGAGCGGGCGGAACCGGCCCAGGACCCCCGAGTCCGGAGCGGGCGTCACAGGTTGCCGCGGCGCTCCTGCTCCCGCTCGATCGCCTCGAACAGGGCCTTGAAGTTGCCCTTGCCGAACCCGAGCGAGCCGTGCCGCTCGATCAGCTCGAAGAAGACGGTCGGACGGTCCTGGACGGGCTTGGTGAAGATCTGCAGCAGGTAGCCGTCCTCGTCCCGGTCCACCAGGATGCGGCGCTTCTGCAGCTCCTCGATCGGCACCCGCACCTCGCCGATCCGCTCGCGCAGCGCGGGGTCCTCGTAGTAGGAGTCCGGGCTCTCCAGGAACTCCACCCCGGCGGCGCGCATCCGGTCCACCGACGCGAGGATGTCGCCCGTGGCGAGCGCGATGTGCTGCACGCCCGGCCCGCCGTAGAACTCCAGGTACTCGTCGATCTGCGACTTGCGCTTGCTCTCCGCCGGCTCGTTCAGCGGGAACTTCACCTTGCGGCTGCCGTCCGCGACGACCTTGGACATCAGCGCCGAGTACTCGGTCGCGATGTCGTCGCCGACGAACTCGGCCATGTCGGTGAAGCCCATGACGCGGTGGTAGTAGTCGGCCCACTCGTCCATGCGCTCGACGTTGCCGACGCAGTGGTCGACGGCCTGGAAGAAGCGCTTCTCTGGCGGCGCGACGATCGGGTCGGCGGCGGCGAACCCGGGCAGGTAGGGGCCGGAGTAGTTGGAGCGGTCGACCAGCGAGTGCCGGGTCTCGCCGTAGGTGGCGATCGCGGCGATCGTCACCTTGCCGTGCTCGTCCGCGAGGACGTGCGGCTCCTCCAACCCGGTGGCGCCCTTGGCGAGCGCGTGCCGGTAGGCGTGCTCGACGTCGGGCACCTCGATCGCGAGGTCGACGATCCCGTCGCCGTGCGCGGCGATGTGCCGGCCGATCTCCGTGCCCGCCTTCACCGGGCCGCGGAACACGAACCGGGCGCTGCCGGACTCCAGCACGTGCACCGCCTCGTCGGGGCTGCCGTTCTCCGGGCCGCGGTAGGCGACCCGGCGCATCCCGAACGCGGTCGAGTAGTAGTGGGCGGCCTGTTTGGCGTTGCCGACGGCGAAGACGACGGCGTCCATACCCTTGACCGGAAACTCATCCATGCCCACCAATCTCGGCATACGACTACAAGGTGCGCAAGAGTGGTGCGAATCACTGGACAATCTGTATAGTGACCCCCCGAACTGGCCGGTAATTCTGTGCAGGGTGACCACGGTCACGGACGACGGGAGGCGCGGTGGCGATCGACGAGCTGGACGCCCGCCTGATCGAGATGTTCACCGCCGAGCCGCGCGTCGGCGTCCTGGAGGCCTCCCGCCGGCTCGGCGTCGCGCGCGGCACCGTCCAGGCGCGGCTGGACCGGCTGGCCCGGGACGGCGTCGTGGCGGGGTTCGGCCCGGAGATCGACCCGGCGGCGCTCGGCTACGGGGTGACCGCGTTCGTCACTGTGCAGCTGCGGCAGGCGGGCGGGCACGACCCGGTGGCCGCCCGGCTCGCGCAGGTCCCCGAGGTGATCGAGGCGCACACCATCACCGGCCCCGGCGACATGCTGTGCCGCATCGTCGCCCGCAGCAACACCGACCTGCAGCGCGTCATCGACGTCATCGTGGACGTCGCGGGCGTGGAGCGCGCCTCCTCGGTCATCTCCCTGGCCACCCAGATCCCGTACCGGACCCTCCCGCTGGTCAAGGCGGCCGCCGCGCAGCGGGGCTAGCGCAACGAAAAACCGCCGGGCGGATCGCTCCGTCCGGCGGCTCTCACCTCCGCAGTGGCCCGGCCGGGGGGCTACGCGCCCCCGTACGGCGTCGCGTCGAGGATCTCGACGCTCATGGAGCGCCCGTTCGGCAGGGTGTAGCTGGCCTTCTCGCCGACCTTCTTGCCGTCGATGGCGGCGCCGAGGGGCGACTTGGGCGAGTAGACGTCGATCGGGGCGCCGACCTCCTCGCGGGAGGCGAGCAGGAACGTGACCTCCTCGTCGTCCCCCTCGAAGGAGATCGTGACGGTCATGCCGGGACCGACCACGCCCTCCGTGCGCGGGGCCTCGCCGACGCGCGCGTTCTCCAGGATGCTCTGGAGCTGGAGGATACGGCCCTCGATCTTGCCCTGTTCCTCCTTGGCCGCGTGGTAGCCGCCGTTCTCGCGCAGGTCCCCCTCCTCCCGCGCCGCCTCGATCTTCTGAGCGATCTCGATGCGGCCCGGGCCCGACAGGTGGTCCAGCTCGTTCTTGAGCCGGTCGTACGCCTCCTGGGTGAGCCAGGTGACGTTGTCAGCGCGGGTCTCGGTCACGGGTACTCCTCATCCACATGTTGCGATCCTCACCCGCCCACAGCGGGTGGGTGTCACATCTACATGAAGTGCGGCCGGGTGAAACCTCTAGCCTATCCGGTGTGTGCGGGTAAAGGTTCCCTGAACTCGGCGTCCGCAATCCGCCAATCGCGGTTCGCCGCTCACCCGGCGCGCCGGGCGGCCGGCCGGGCGTCCGCCGGTCCCGGCCGGGTCATTCCTTGACGCAGTCGTGGATCCGGGCGCCGGTGGCCCGCCGCGGCGTCGTCAGCGTCTCCGTCCCCGAGACGCCGGACTTCCCGGCCGGGGCGGAGACCGTCGTCTCCGCCAGGATCGCGAAGTCGGTGTCGTAGGCGTCGACCGTGCAGCGGACCGCGTCGCCCTTCCCCTTGGCCACCGTGTAGTTGATCTTCACCGAGGTGTCGGTGATGTCGTAGGAGACGGTCTGCGGGACGATCCCCGGAGTCTGCCCCGAGTGCATCGCGAGAACCCCGATGCCCACCGCCATCAGCGCCGCCAGGAGCCCGGCGACCACCATTCCGGCGCGGCCGCGCCGGGGCTCGGCCGGGGCCGCGGGTTTCGACACGCTCGTCGTCATGGCGGGGAATCTCCGTGCGGTGTGCGGACGTTGTCAGGGACAATTCTCGTCTGTGCTGGCGCATGCCTCGAACCGGGGGCCGCCAAGAGTCCGGAGAGGGAGATCCCCACGTGTCCGAGGTCATCGACGGTACGACGCTCGACCGGCCCTGCGGCGGCGACGAGCCGCTGCGCCTCATGGCGGTGCACGCCCACCCCGACGACGAGTCCAGCAAGGGCGCGGCCACGATGGCGCGGTACGTCGCCGAGGGCGTCGAGGTGCTGGTCGTCACCTGCACGGGCGGTGAGCGCGGCGACATCCTGAACCCGGCGATGGACCGGCCGGAGGTCAAGGCCGACATCGGCAAGGTCCGCGAGGCGGAGATGGCGCGGGCCCGCGAGATCCTCGGGGTGGAGCAGCGCTGGCTCGGCTTCGTCGACTCCGGCTTCCCGGAGGGCGACCCGCTGCCGCCGCTCCCGGAAGGCTGCTTCGCGCTGGAGTCGCTGGAGACCGCCGCCGAGCCGCTGGTGCGCGCCGTCCGCGACTTCCGCCCGCACGTGATCCTCACCTACGACGAGAAGGGCGGCTACCCCCACCCCGACCACGTGAAGTGCCACGAGGTGTCGGTGGAGGCGTTCGAGGCCGCCGGCGACCCGGAGCGCTACCCCGGCGCGGGCGAGCCCTGGCAGCCGCTCAAGCTCTACTACCACATGACCTTCAGCAAGGAGCGCATCCTCGCCCTGCACACGGCGATGGAGGACGCCGGCCTGGAGTCGCCTTACGGCGACTGGATGAAGCGCTTCGAGGACGGCGACGACACCCGCGCCACGTGGGAGGTGACCACGCGCGTCGAGTGCGCCGACTACTTCGAGACGCGGGACCGCGCCCTGCTCGCCCACGCCACCCAGATCGACCCCAACGGGTTCTGGTTCGTCGTCCCGATGGACGTCCAGCGCGAGGCATGGCCGACCGAGGACTACCATTTGGCCAGGTCCCTCGTCGACACCGAGGTGCCGGAGGACGACCTGTTCGCCGGCATCCGGGAGAAGGTGTGTCTGTAATGCCTCCCCTCTACGCCATGCCGCTGAACGATGACACGGTCAGTCCCGGCGTCCTCGGCTTCGTGGTGTTCCTCGCCCTGGTGGCCGCGACGGTCTTCCTGATCCGCTCGATGGGCAGGCAGATGAAGAAGATCCAGGCGCCCAGCGAGGCCGACCTGAAGCAGCAGGCGTGGGAACGCGCGCAGGCGGCCGACAGCGCCCCGGCGGCGAAGTCCGCCGCCGACGACGACGCCTGAGCGGGCGGCGGGCGCCGCGCCCGAGCGCGGCGCCGCCTCCCCGGTTCGATCCGGTCGCGGCCGGGGAGGACCCTCGACGTGCGCGCGAACTTCGAGGACGCCTACCGGGAACTCGCTCCGGCGGCGGCCCGGCTGCTCAGGCTGCTGAGCCTGCCGCCCGGCGACGACATCGGCCCGGCGGCGGCCGCCGCCCTCGCCGACATGCCGGAGAGCCAGGCGCGCGGGCTGCTGGAGACGCTGGCCGCGCACGGCCTCGTCGCCGCGTCCGGTGACCGGTTCCGGCTGCCCGGCCCCGTCCTCGGCTTCGCGCGGGAGCGGGCCGAGCACGAGGAGACCGAGGACGCCCGCAACGCCGCGCTGCGCCGCCTCCTCGACCACTCCCTCGTCCAGGCGGGCGGAGCGGCGGAGCCCGGCGGCCTCGGCGCGGCCCTGCTCGACCGCGAGCGCTGGTCGGAGGCCGCCGAGGTGCTGGGGGAGCGGCTGACCGAGGCCGAGGACGAGGCCGAACGCGCGCGCGTGCTCGCCGCGCTCGGCGACGCCTACCTGCGCGCGCACCGGCCCGTCGCGGCGATCAACTTCTTCGGCCAGGCGCTGGACATCGTGCGGCGGCGGGGCGAGGTCGGCGAGCAGGCCGGCATGTTCGTGCACATCGCCGACGCCGCCCGCGAGCGCGGCGACCACGCGGCCGAGGGCGCCGCGCTCGGCCGCGCCGCCGTGCTGGCCCTGGAGGACGGCGCCCCCTAGGGCCTTCCGGTGCCTCCCGGGGCCCGCGGCTACACCTTGCGGTGGTCCCAGCTGACGACGCGGTCGGGCTCCATGACGATCAGGACGCGCTTGGCCAGCGCCTGCTCGATGCCCTCGGCGATCACCGGGTCGACGGGCTCGCCGATCTCCGGGACGGGCAGCCCCGCCATCCGCGAGCCGACGACCATGCCGACCTTGCTGCGCGGCCCGGGGTCCTCGATGACGAGGCCGCGCCCGTAGAGCGCGACGCCGCGCAGCTCGTTGTACTCGACGCCGTCCTCGACCAGGCACGTCATGGTCGGGTCGCGGCGCAGGTTCAGCACCTTCTGCGACGCCTTGTACGTGGTGAAGGCGATCTTGCCGTCGAGCAGCGTGTAGAACATCGTGACGAGGTGCGGCTCGCCGTCCTTGCCCACGGTGGCGACTTGGACCTTGAAGTTGTCCGCGAGGTAGGACGCCACCTCCTCCGGCGTCATCTTGATCTTGTCGCGCTTGCCGGCCAACGGGCCCTCCCTGGGTCGCGTGTATCGCGCACAGAATAACCAAGCGCTTGCACGGCTCCCGCACCCGGCACCATGGGGGCATGTCGGTGCGCGAGTTGATCGTCCTCGGGTCCGCCAGCGCGGTGCCCACCAAGAACCGCAACCACAACGGGTACCTGCTGCGCTGGGACGGCCACGGCGTGCTGTTCGACCCCGGCGAGGGGACGCAGCGGCAGATGTCGCGCGCCGGGGTCGCCGCGAACGACGTGACCTGGATCTGCGTGACGCACTTCCACGGCGACCACTGCCTCGGCGTGCCCGGCGTCGTCCAGCGCATCGCCCGCGACGGCGTCGAGCACCCGGTGGACGCGGCGTTCCCGGCGAGCGGCGCCCCGTACTGGGAGCGGCTGCGGCACGCCGCCGTCTTCCGCGACACCGACGTCGTCCGCGAGCGGCCCGTCTCCGGCGAGCGGATGCGGCTCGACACCGGCGACGCCCCGTTCACGCTGACCGCGCGGCGGCTGTCGCACCCGGTCGAGGCGTACGGGTACCGGCTGGAGGAGCCGGACGGCCGCACCATGCTGCCCGGCGAGCTGGCGGCGCGGGGCGTCCGGGGGCCGCTGATCAGGCGGCTCCAGGAGGAAGGCCGCGTCACCGCGCCGGACGGCCGCACGGTGACCCTCGACGAGTGCAGCGTGCCCCGTCCCGGGCAGAAGGTCGCGTTCGTCATGGACACCCGGCTCTGCGACGGCGTCCGGGAACTGGCGGACGGCGTGGACATGCTCGTCATCGAATCGACGTTCCTGCACGAGGACGCCGCGCTGGCGGCCGAGTACGGCCACCTGACGTCGGCGCAGGCGGGAGCGGTCGCGGCGGAGGCGGGCGTCCGGCACCTCGTCCTCACCCACTTCTCCGAGCGGTACCGCGCCGAGGACGAGCACCGCTTCACCGACGAGGCGTCCGCCCACTTCGGCGGTGACGTCACCCTGGTCCACGACCTGGACCGGATCCCGCTGCCGCCGCGCCGCCTAACAGGACGGGATCAGGGGCAGTAACCACGGCATGGCTGACGAAGTCGATGTCGTGGTGATCGGGCTGGGCCCCGGGGGAGAGGACGCGGCCGGGCGGCTGGCGGAGGCGGGCCTGTCCGTCGCCGCCGTGGAGTCCCGCCTGGTCGGCGGCGAATGCCCGTACTACGCCTGCGTCCCGACCAAGATGATGGTGCGCGCCGCAGGGCTGCTCGAAGAGGCCCGCCGCGTCCCCGGGATGGCGGGGGAGTCGACCGTCACTCCCGACTGGGGTCCGGTGGCCGCCCGCATCCGCGACGAGGCGACCGACTCGTGGGACGACAAGGCCGCCGCCGACCGCCTCACCGGCATGGGCGTGCGGTTGGTGCGCGGTGAGGGCCGCATCACCGCGCCGGGCGAGGTCACGGTGAACGACCAGGTGTTCCGCGCGCGCAGGGGCATCCTGCTCAACACCGGCACGGCCCCGGCCGCCCCGCCCATCGATGGGCTCGCGGACACGCCGTTCTGGACGAACCGGGAGGCCGTCCAGGCGACCGAGGTCCCCGCGTCGCTGATCGTCCTCGGCGGCGGTGTCGTCGGCGCGGAGATGGCGCAGGTCTTCTCCCGGTTCGGCACCCGCGTCACGGTCGTGGAGGCGGCCGACCGGCTCCTGCTCAACGAGGAACCGGAGTCGAGCGCCCTGATCCGGGACGTCTTCGAACGCGAGGGCATCGGCGTCCGCACCGGCGTGGACGTCACCGGCGTCGGCCACGACGGCACCGAGTTCACGATGCGCCTCGGCGACGAGGCCCTGCCCGCCGAACGCCTCCTCGTCGCGACCGGCCGTCGCCCCAACCTGAAGGGCCTCGGCCTCGTGCACGTCGGCCTGGACGAGGACGCCCGCCGGCTCTCCGTGGACGGCCACATGCGCGCCGCCGACGGCGTGTGGGCGATCGGCGACATCACCGGCATGGGCGCGTTCACGCACGTCTCCATGTACCAGGGGGCGATCGCCGTCCGCGACATCCTCGGCGAGGAGGGGCCGCCCGCCGCCTACCGCGCCGTGCCCCGTGTCACCTTCACCGACCCCGAGATCGGCTCTGTCGGCCTCACCGAGGCCCAGGCCCGCGACCAGAACCTGCCCGTCCGCACCGGCACTGCGCGGATTCCCGACTCGACGCGCGGGTGGATCCAGAAGGCCGGCAACGACGGCTTCATCAAGCTCGTCGAGAACCCCGAGTGGGGCACGCTGGTCGGCGCCACCGCGGCGGGCCCGGCCGGCGGCGAGGTCCTCGGCTTCCTGGCCGTCGCCGTGCACACCGAGACGCCCACGGCCGTCCTGCGCGACATGATCTACGCCTACCCGACCTTCCACCGCGCCATCGAGTCCGCCCTGGCCGATCTGTCCGCGTAGGCGGGGGGTGAGGCGCAGGCCGGATCGGGCAGGATCGGGGGCATGAACCGGCTCAAGGACGCGACAAGCCCGTACCTGCTCCAGCACGCCGGCAACCCGGTGGACTGGTGGGAGTGGACCGACGAGGCGTTCGCCGAGGCGCGCCGCCGCGACGTCCCCGTCCTGCTGTCCGTCGGGTACGCCGCGTGCCACTGGTGCCACGTCATGGCTCATCAGTCCTTCGAGGACGACGAGGTCGCCCGGGTCATGAACGAGCTGTTCGTGAACATCAAGGTGGACCGCGAGGAGCGGCCGGACATCGACGCCGTCTACATGGAGGCGACCCAGGCCATGACGGGCCAGGGCGGGTGGCCGATGACGGTGTTCATGACCCCGGAGGGGCATCCGTTCTACTGCGGCACCTACTTCCCGCGCGCTCAGTTCCGGGCGCTGCTGCAGGCCGTCCACAAGGCGTGGACGGAGCAGCGGGACGAGGTGGCCGGGCAGGGGCAGCAGGTCGTCGCGGCGCTCACCTCGCGCGGGTCGGGCCTGGCCGGGGACGAGGCGCCCGGCGAGGAGGCGCTCGCCCGGGCGGTGGCGGCGCTCGACACCGCATACGACCCCGAGCGCGGCGGGTTCGGCGGCGCGCCGAAGTTCCCGCCGTCGATGGCCCTGGAGTTCCTGCTGCGCCACCACGCCCGCACGGGCGGCGAGCGGGCGCTCGAGATGGCGTCGCACACCCTGGAGGCGATGGCCAGGGGCGGCATGTACGACCAGCTCGGCGGCGGGTTCGCGCGGTACTCGGTGGACGCGGGCTGGGTCGTCCCCCACTTCGAGAAAATGCTCTACGACAACGCGCTCCTGGCGCGCGTCTACGCGCACTGGTGGCGGCTCACCGGGACGCCGTTCGCGCGGCGCGTCGCGCTGGAGACGTGCGACTGGATGCTCCGCGATCTGCGAACCACCGAAGGCGGTCTCGCCTCCGCACTCGACGCCGACAGCGAGGGCGCCGAGGGCAAGTACTACGTCTGGACGCCGGCGCAGCTCCACGAGGTGCTGGGCGACGAGGACGGCGCGTTCGCCGAGCGCCTCTTCAACGTCACGGGCACGTTCGAGCACGGCACGTCGGTGCTCCAACTCCTGACCGACCCGGAAGACGCCGACCGTTACGAGCGCATCCGAACGACCCTGCTGGCGGCGCGCGCGCACAGGATCCCTCCCGCGCGGGACGACAAGGTCGTGGCCGCATGGAACGGCCTCGCCATCGCCGCGCTGGCCGAGTGCGGCGCGCTGTTCGACCGTCCCGACCTCGTCCGGGCGGCCGAAGAGGTGGCGCGCCTCCTGATGGACGTCCACGAGCGCGACGGACGCCTGACGCGCACGTCCAAGGACGGGGTCGCGGGCGCCAACTCCGGCGTCCTGGAGGACTACGCCGACGTGGCGGAGGGCCTGATCGCGCTGCACGGCGTCACCGGCGACCCGCACCACGTGCGGATGGCGGGCGAGCTGCTCAACACCGTCCTCGAACGGTTCGCGGACGGCTCCGGCGGCTTCTACGACACGGCCGACGACGCGGAGCGGCTGTTCCGCCGCCCGCAGGACCCGACCGACAACGCGACGCCGTCCGGCCAGTTCGCGGCGGCGGGCGCACTGCTGTCCTTCGCCGCGCTCACCGGGTCGGACTGGCACCGGCAGGCCGCCGAGGCCGCGCTGGCCCCCGCCACGACGCTCGCCGCCGAGCACGCGCGGTTCGCGGGCTGGGGCCTCGCCGTGGCCGAGGCGCGCGCGACCGGCCCGGTGGAGATCGCGGTGATCGGCGACCCGGCCGACGAGCGCACTCGGGAGCTGCACCGCACGGCCCTGATGGCGGTCGCGCCCGGCGCGGTGGTCAGCGTCGGCCCGCCGGACGCGCAGGGCGTCCCGCTCCTGGAGGGGCGCGGAATGGTGGACGGGGTTCCGTCGGCGTACGTGTGCCGCGGTTTCGTGTGCCGCCTGCCCGTGACGACGCGCGCCGACCTGACCCGCGAACTCCGCGGGCAATTGGACTGATGGTCCACTTTGTGGCACTGTGACCTTGATCTCGTGCCCGCTTGGTGTTACCACTGAGTAGCCGGGACGGAACTGACCCGATGCGGCATGACGGGCGAGGATGCCGAGGCGGCGGGCCGGGTATCTGGACGGTGGCCGACAGGCTGATCCATAGTCGTGTCCCGGGGCCGGCGGAGCCGGCAGGGCGACCTCGAGGAGTGTGGCAGTGCGCAAGCCGAACCGCCGGGTCCTACCGACGATCATCGGCGTTTCGGTGCTGACGACCCTCGCCGCGAACGTGGCCGTCCTCGTCGCGCACGACGACGGGCCCCCGGCGCAGGCAAGCCGGACCGAGGAGAAGCGCGCCCGCTACGTGGCCGCGTCCGGCAGCACCACCCTGTCGCCCACGGCGGTCGCGCCGCTCGGCAAGCGGCTCACCCCGCACGTGCTCGTCGCGGCCCCGACGACCCTGCCGGACGACTTCGTCCGCAAGGTCCGCGGCGCCAAGGGCGTGCAGGGCGTCGAGGTCGTGGACGCCGTGCAGGGCATGGTCGCGGGCAAGCGGGTCGGGCTGATGGGCGTGAACCCGTCCACGTTCCGCAACTACACGCCGAAGCCGACCGCGAAGTCGGACGCCCTCTGGCGCAACCTGGCGTCCGGCGACGTCGCGATCTCCTTCACGATGGGCAGCGACGGCGGCGTCAAGCTCGGCAGCCAGGTCCCGGTCGGCGGCACCCGCAGCCAGTCGCAGCTGCGCGTCGGCGCCTACGCCACCATGGGCATCAGCGACGTCGACGCGGTCATCTCGCACACCACCGCGCAGACCCTCGGCATGCCGAGCGGCAACGCGATGCTGATCAGCGTCCCGAAGAGCCAGCCCAAGACGTTCATCAAGAAGCTGCGCAAGCACCTGCCGAAGCAGGCCAAGGCCGTCGCCGTCAACCCGGAGATCGACTTCCCGAAGGCCGGCGACGTCCCCGCCGCCAACGGCCGCGTCATGACCGCCCAGCAGGTCCAGACGGTGATCAAGGCCGCCTACACCCGGCTCGGCTGGCCGTACGTGTGGGGCGGCGAGTCCGAGGCCGAGGGCGGCTACGACTGCTCCGGCCTGATGCAGTACGCCTTCGCCAAGGCGGGCATCCGCCTCCCGCGCGTCGCCGCCGACCAGGCCCGCGCCGGCTGGGTGATCCCCTACAGCAAGGCGCAGCCCGGCGACATGCTCATCTGGGCGAACGACCCGACGGCCCCCGGCTACATCTCGCACATCGCCCTCTACCTGGGCAACGGCAAGATGATCGCCGCCCCGCGCCGCGGCACCGTCGTCCAGGTCCAGAACGTCTACACCCGCAACATGCGCGGCGCGGTCCGAGTGAACCCCCAAACCGCAGCCAAGGTGGCCGGAGCGATAGGCGGCTGAGTTTGTCCAGGGGGGCGACCCCCTGGAACCCCCGTCACGGTCGGCGGGCCGTTTCCCGATCCGCTGGCGCGTCTCGTGAAACAGCCCGCCGACCGGCGGGCAGGCCCGCTGCGCTCGCAGAGCTCGCTCCGCGTGCCTGCCCGTGGCCGGGGGCCGGGCTCCTGGCTTCTTGGGGTGCCTCTGAATTACAACGGGCAGCCTTGGGCTAGAAACTCGAGGTTGTGGTCTATCTGGGCCGGGAGTTCCTCGTAGGTGGTCTTGCCGTCGATCAGGCGGTACAGGGCGGCTTGGAGGACGCCGAGGACCGCCCAGCCGAACGCCTCCACCTCCGGGTCGTCGGCGGCGCGGCCGGTCCGTTCGGCGAAGACTTCGCTGAGGATCTCGAACGTCGCCCGCATCGACTCGAACGTGCGGCCGCGGAGGGAGGGGACGTCGGCGGTGAGCCGCAGCCGGGTCTTCAGGGCTTCCAGGTCGCTCTCGTACAGCTGCGGCAGGATCTCCCGGAGCATGGCGCGCAGCGCCTCGACCGGCGGCATCTCGGGCGGCTGGTCGCGCAGGACCTCCGCCATGATCGGGTCGTACACGTCGGTGACCACGACGTCTTCCTTGGTGGGGAAGTAGCGGAAGAACGTGCTCGGCGAGATCTCCGCCGCCGCCGCGATCTGCTCGACCGTCGTCTCGTCGTACCCCTGCTCGGCGAACATCCGGAGGGCGTGGTCCTGGATCGCCCTCCGGGTCCGCAGCTTCTTGCGCTCCCGCAGCGGCAGCCGGGCCAGCCGGTCCTCCATGCGGTCGATCGCGTGCTCAGGGGACGACGGGCTCATGGTCCGATTGTCGGGCATCGGCGGCGGGGGCCGCATCCTCCCGTCCGCGGCGCGGCATGAACAGCCACAGCAGGACGGCCGCGGCGAGGGAGCCGGCGCCGCACGCGGCGAACACGGCGTCCATGCCCTGGACGTAGGCGTCGCGCGCGGACGCGAGCAGCGCCCCGTCGTCGAGGCGGCCCGCGACGCGGACGGCGCCGCCGATGGAGTCGCGGGCGGCGGCGGCCGCGTCGGCGGGCAGGTGGCCGGTGCCGACGTGGTCGCGGTAGACGGCGGCCAGCAGGCTGCCGAGGCCGGCGACGCCGAGCGTCCCGCCGGTCTGGCGGAGCGTCTGGACGAGCCCGGAGCCGCGTCCGGCCTCCTCGGCGGGGAGGGCCGCGAGCACCGCGTCCATCGCCGGGATGAGGGTGAGGCCGGAGCCGAGCCCGATGACGACGAGCCACGGAACGGTGGTGCCGTAGCCGTCGCCGGCCTCGGTGAACGCGGCCCAGCCGAGCCCGGCGGCCAGCACCAGCAGGCCCGCGACCATGATCGGCTTGTGTCCGGTGCGGGCCGCCGCGCGGTCGGTGGCGACCGCGCCGGCCAGCAGCCCGGCCAGCATCGGGACGATCTTCAGCCCGGTCTCGAAGACGTCGCTGCCCTGGACGGCCTCCAGGTACTGCGGCAGGACGAACAGGAGCCCGCCGAGCAGCAGGTTCGCGGTGACGGCGGCGACCATCGCCCACACGAACGCGCGGTCGCGGAACAGCCGCAGGTTCAGCATCGGCTGCGCGGCCCGCCGCTCCCAGGCCACGAAGCCGGTGAGCAGGAGGGCGGCGAGGGCGAACGCGGCGACCGACACCGGGTCGCCCCAGCCGCGGACGGGCGCCTCGATGACGCCGTACACCAGCGCCACGAGCCCGCCCATCGACAGCAGCGCGCCGGGGAGGTCGACGCGCGGCGCCGCCGGGTCCCGAGTCTCGGGCAGCAGGAAGGCGACCGCGAGGCCGCCGGCCGCCACCACCGGGACGTTGATCAGGAAGATCGAGCCCCACCAGTAGTGCTCCAGCAGCCAGCCGCCGAGCAGCGGGCCGAGCGGCAGCCCGACCGCGTTCGCGGCCGCCCAGATCGCGACGGCCCGGGTCCGCTCCTCCGGCGGGAAGATCGCCGGGAGCATCGACATGGACAGCGGCAGGACGACCGCCGCGCCGAGCCCCATGAACGCGCGGGCGGCGATGACGCCGCCGGTGCCGCCCGCGAACGCCCCGGCGAGCGAGGCGGCGCCGAAGACGGCGAGGCCGGCCAGCAGCAGCCGCTTGCGGCCGAGCCGGTCGCCGAGCAGCCCCGCGGGGAGCAGCACGGCCGCGAAGACGAGCAGGTAGGAGTCGACGATCCACTGCAGCTCGCTGGTGCTCGCGTCCAGCTCCTCCGACAGCGTCGTCAGCGCCACGTTGAGGATCGTCAGGTCGAAGCCGAGCGCCAGCATGCTCAGCGCCAGGGCCGACAGCCCGATCCAGCGCCGGGCGTACCCCACGGACATGAGAGCAACCTCCAAATGAGTCGAACTATGAAATGAGAGTAACTCTCAAAAGAGGTCGCGTGTCAATCGAGGGGAAGGCTGGCGCTCGTCCGGGTATGCGCTGTAATTTTGATTACATGAGTACGAGTGAAGCGGTGGAAGAACTCCGCGGCTGGTTCTCCGGGCGGCTTCCGGACGGGTGGTTCGAAGGCGCGCCCGAGGTCGTCCTCGACCGCGAGGAGGCCAGCGTCATCGGCCGGCTGCCGCTGCCGGCCGCCGCCGCCGCGGTGTCGGGCGCGGAGCGGTCCGGCGTGGTCGCCGGGCACGTCCAGCGCTTCCGCGAGGAGACCCGCGAGCGCCGTATCGGCATCGCGCGGGAGGCCGAGCAGCGCTTCGGCTACAAGGTCTCCTGGGGCGTCGAGTGCGACGGCGAGCGCGAGATGTTCACCCACCTGTCGGTGCCGGTCATGACCCGGCTCCGGCAGCCCGAGCGGCGCGTCCTGGACACGCTCGTGGACGCGGGCGTCGCGCGCAGCCGCAGCGACGCGCTCGCCTGGTGCGTCCGGCTCGTCGGCAAGAACACCGACGCGTGGCTCGCCGAACTGCGCACCGCGCTGCAGCACGTCGAGCGCGCCCGCGCCGCCGGCCCGAAGGCCTGAGACCGCCCGTCCGGCGCGGCCCCGCCGGGCCCGCGCCGGGCCGCGCCGGAACCGGCCACGGCCCGTACCGGACGTGCCGCGCGGCACCCCGGCTTTCCCGTATCGGCGGGAGAACTGTCCCCGCCGGGCCATAATTGAGCGTTCTTCCCGGCAGGGACGGGTCGCTCGGAGGGAAGCCCAGATGGGGGTTCGGCGTACGGGAAATCCGCGGAGCGGGCAGCCGCGCGGCGGGCGCAGCGAGGGCGCGCGCCGCCGTCCCGCCGAGGGCGGGCGGCTCGTCTCCGCGATCCGCCGCAGCGGCCCGTACGGGGCCGTCCGCGACGTCGTCTACCGACTGTACGAGCGCCGCGTCGAGGCCGACCTGCCGACCGACGTCATCCCCCGCCACGTCGGCGTGATACTGGACGGGAACCGGCGTTGGGCCAGGTCGATGGGGCTGGCCGACGTCAACACCGGGCACCAGCGCGGCGCCCAGAAGATCTCCGAACTGCTGCAGTGGAGCGCCGAGGCCGGGGTCGAGGTCGTCACGCTGTGGCTGCTGTCCACCGACAACCTGAACCGCCCCGCGGACCAGCTCGACCCGCTGCTGGAGATCATCGAGAACACCGTCCGCAAGCTCGCCGCCGACGGCTGGCACGTCAAGCCCGTCGGCGCCCTCGACCTCCTGCCCGACAAGACGGCACGTGTCCTGAAAGACGCGGCCGAGACCACATCCGGCGCTCCCGGCCTGATTGTGAACGTCGCCGTTGGGTATGGAGGTAGGCGTGAGATCGCTGATGCGGTGCGCTCACTGCTCATCGAGCAGGCGAGCCGGGGCACCAGCATCGAGGAACTCGCCGAGTCCCTCGACGTGGAGCACATCGCGGAGCATCTCTACACGCGCGGCCAGCCGGACCCGGACCTGGTCATCCGCACCTCGGGCGAGCAGCGGCTCTCCGGCTTCATGCTCTGGCAGAGCGCCCACTCGGAGTTCTACTTCTGCGAGGTCCACTGGCCGGACTTCCGCAAGGTCGACTTCCTCCGGGCGATGCGCTCCTACGCCGCGCGGCACCGGCGCTACGGTACCTGACCGTCCCCAGCGGACCACCGCCCCCTGGGCGGACCTGGGCGCCACCCGTAGGTTCCCCATTCCCAGGGAGATCGAGTGGCCACATCCTCCGCGCGCCGTCCCGGCACGTCCGGGAACTCCTCCGGAACCAAGGTCCCGGGCCTTTCCGGGGGGAGTGGGGGGTCGTCCCCCCACCAGGACCGGGAGCGGCGCACGTACGTCCTCGACACCAGCGTCCTGCTCGCCGACCCCGGGGCGCTGACCCGGTTCGCCGAGCACGAGGTCGTACTCCCCATCGTCGTGATCTCCGAGCTGGAGGCCAAGCGCCACCACCCCGAGCTCGGGTACTTCGCCCGGCAGGCGCTGCGCACGCTGGACGACCTGCGGCTGCGGCACGGGCGGCTGGACGAGGCCGTGTCCGTCGAGGGGCCGCTCGGCGACCAGGGCGGCACGCTCCGGGTCGAGCTGAACCACTCCGACCCGAGCGTCCTGCCGGACGGGTTCCGGCTCGGCGACAACGACACCCGGATCCTGTCGGTGGCCGGGTGGCTCGCGCACGAGGGACGGGACGTCGTGCTCGTCTCCAAGGACCTGCCGATGCGGGTGAAGGCGTCCGCGGTCGGGCTCGCCGCCGAGGAGTACCGGGCCGAACTCGCGGTCGTGGAGTCCGGCTGGACCGGCATGCGCGAGCTGGAGGTGACCGCCGGCGCCGTCGAGGAGCTGTACGACTCGGGAACCGCCGACCTGGAGGAGGCGCGGGACCTGCCCTGCCACACGGGGCTGCGGCTGCTGTCGGAGCGCGGCTCCGCGCTCGGCCGCACGCTGCCGGACAAGTCGGTGAAGCTGGTGCGCGGCGACCGCGAGGTGTTCGGGCTGCGCGGCCGGTCCGCGGAGCAGCGGATCGCGCTCGACCTGCTGATGGACGAGGACGTCGGCATCGTCTCGCTCGGCGGGCGGGCCGGCACCGGGAAGTCGGCCCTCGCGCTGTGCGCCGGCCTGGAGGCCGTCATGGAGCGGCGCCGGCACCGCAAGGTCGTGGTGTTCCGCCCGCTGTACGCGGTCGGCGGCCAGGACCTCGGCTACCTGCCCGGCTCGGAGAACGAGAAGATGTCGCCGTGGGCGCAGGCCGTCTACGACACGCTGTCGGCGGTGACGACGCCGGAGGTCATCGACGAGGTCCTCGACCGGGGGATGCTGGAGGTCCTGCCGCTCACCCACATCCGGGGCCGCTCGCTGCACGACGCGTTCGTGATCGTGGACGAGGCGCAGTCGCTGGAGCGCGGCGTGCTGCTGACCGTCCTGTCGCGGATCGGCGCCGGGTCGCGGGTCGTGCTGACCCATGACGTGGCGCAGCGCGACAACCTGCGGGTGGGGCGGCACGACGGGGTCGCGGCCGTGGTGGAACGTTTGAAGGGCCACCCGCTCTTCGCGCACGTGACGCTGACCAGGTCGGAGCGGTCGCCGATCGCCGAGCTGGTGACCGACATGCTGGGCGACGTGGGCGTCTGATCCGGGCGCCGCGCGCATGAGGAGACCCCGGCGGGCCCGCTGGGGGCCGCCGGGGTCTCGTCGTCTCAGAACACGCGTATCCCTTCCCTACGGAACGTGATCACCAAACCTCGTACCGTAGAATTGTGATTAAGGTCACAGACGCGCCGCCAATAGCGGAGACGCGCAGGCGGGCCGGGCGTTTCGGGGCCGCCGCGGGGGAGTTGACAACGGCGCCGTCGGCGGCATTGGTCTCGTTTCGGTTGCGAAGCCGCCCGCGGCCTCCGGCATTGTGTCTCCTCGTAAGCACCCCGAGCGGTGCCAGGCCGGTGCGCGGCCCCCCGAAAGACGCGCCCCGGACGAGGCGCCGGCCGGGCCCGGAGCCGCGCACCCCGTGGCGGTCCGCCGGGCCGGGGTGGAAACAGCTCGTGCGCGTGTCCATGCGCGTGCGACCGTCGGAAGGACCGCCTTGTACGGAGACCGTCCCGGGTCCCCTAGGCGAGACGATCGACAGAACTTCGACCTCCCGGCCCCCGTCGCGGACGCGATGGCCGCCTTCGAGGCGCCGTCTCCCGCCGCCGGGCAGCCGTCCCCCGCGCAGCCCGCCTTCGAGCAGCCGTCCTTCGAGCAGCCGTCCTTCGCGGGGCAGGCCCCGCGGGCGTCCGCGCCGCACGAGGACGACGTGCGCGTCGCCGGCACCGCCCGCGCCGCCGCTCCCGGCGGCGACACCCTCGGCTTCGACTCCGCCGAGCCGCTGAGCCCCGCGGGCCGCGCCCGCGCCGGGCGCTCCGCCGGGCACGGCGGCGGCTCCGGCGGGCGCACCGGCCTGCGGATCGCCGCCGTCGCGGCGGGCGCCGCCGTGGTGATCGGCGGCGGCGCGGTCGCCGCGCTCGCGTTCACCGGCGGCTCCGGCGACTCCGACGACGGCGCCGCGACCGTCCAGCCGACCCGGCAGCTGGCGGACGCCGCCCCGCCCAAGGTCGACCCGAAGGTGCTGGAGCAGCAGCGGCGCGAGCTGGCCCTGGAGCGCGCGTCCCGCAAGACGCGCGAGGACGACGGCAAGGGCCCGGCCCTGCGGCCCAAGGGCGCCCCGATCCCGACCAAGACGCCGGAGAAGAAGAAGGACGGCGCGGGCGGCGGCGGTGGTGGCCCGGTCGGCGACCCGGTGCCGAAGGGCGAGGCGCAGGAGATCGCCAAGAAGCTCATGCCGAGCTTCGGGTTCACCGGCGACGGCCAGTTCGGCTGCCTGGTGAACCTGTGGGAGCGCGAGAGCGGCTGGAACACCCACGCGGCCAACCCGTCGTCGGGCGCGTACGGCATCCCGCAGGCGCTGCCCGGCTCCAAGATGGGGAGCGCCGGCCCCGACTGGCAGAACAACGCCACCACCCAGATCAAGTGGGGCCTCGGCTACATCAAGGACCGCTACAAGACGCCCTGCGGCGGCTGGTCGCACTTCCAGTCGGTCGGCTGGTACTGATCCCGGCTCGGCGCGTCCCGGCGCCCGTACGGGCCGCTGGGACGCGCGCGGCCTCCCGCCGGCGGCCTCAGCCGCGGGAGCTGGGGCGCCGGCCGCCCGGCGTGCCGGTCATGCCGAGCACGTCGAGCGCCGCGTCGAGTTGCTCGACGGTCAGCTTCCCGTCGTCGACGTAGCCGCGTTCCAGCACGACCTCGCGGATCGTCCGGCGCTCCCTGAGCGCCTGCTTGGCGACCTTCGCCGCCTCCTCGTACCCGATGTAGCGGTTCAGCGGCGTCACGATCGACGGCGACGACTCGGCGTACTCGCGCATCCGGTCGGCGTCGGCCTCGATGCCGTCCACGCAGCGGTCCGCGAGCAGCCGCGACGCGTTGGCCAGCAGCGTGATCGACTCCAGCACGTTGCGGGCCAGCATCGGCAGCATCACGTTCAGCTCGAAGTTGCCGGACGCGCCGCCGAACGCGACCGCCGCGTCGTTCCCGATGACCTGCGCGGCGACCTGCGCCACCGCCTCCGGGATGACCGGGTTGACCTTCCCCGGCATGATCGACGACCCGGGCTGCAGGTCCGGCAGCCGGATCTCGGCGAGCCCGGCGCGCGGCCCGGACCCCATCCAGCGCAGATCGTTGGCGATCTTGGTGAGGCCGACCGCGACGGTGCGCAGCGCGCCGCTCGCCTCGACCAGCCCGTCCCGCGCGCCCTGCGCCTCGAAGTGGTCGCGGGCCTCGGTCAGCGGCAGCCCGGTGACCCGCGCGATCTCCGCGATGACGCGCGCGGCGAAGCCCTCCGGGGTGTTGATGCCGGTGCCGACCGCCGTCCCGCCGAGCGGCAGTTCCGCGAGCCGCGGCAGGACGGCCTCGAGCCGCTCCACGCCGTGCCGCATCTGCGACGCGTACCCGCCGAACTCCTGGCCGAGCGTCACGGGCGTGGCGTCCATCAGGTGGGTGCGGCCCGACTTCACCACGGTCCGGAACTCGCCGGCCTTGCGCGACAGCGCGGCCTCCAGGTGCCGCAGCGCGGGGATCAGCTCGGTCAGGACGGCCCCGGTCGCCGCGATGTGGATCGAGGAGGGGAACACGTCGTTGGACGACTGGGAGGCGTTCACGTGGTCGTTCGGATGGACGGGGCGGCCGAGCCGCTCCTGCGCCAGCGTCGCGACGACCTCGTTGGCGTTCATGTTGGACGACGTCCCGGACCCGGTCTGGAACACGTCGATGGGGAACTGGTCGTTCCAGCGGCCGGCCGCGACCTCCCGGGCCGCCTCGGTGATCGCGGCGGCGACGTCCGCGTCGAGCACGCCCAGCTCGGCGTTGACCGTGGCCGCCGCGGCCTTGATGTGGCCGAGCGCGGCGATGTGCGACGGCTCCAGCGTCCGCCCGGAGATCGGGAAGTTCTCCACCGCGCGCTGGGTCTGCGCCCGCCACCGGGCCGCCGCCGGTACCCGCACCTCGCCCATGGAGTCGTGCTCGACCCGGAACTCCTGCTCGGACATGGAAGCCTCCCCTTCGAACCTTCTGCCGTCCTTCATGGCAGCCTGTCAGGTGGCTCCCGCATTCCCCGGGGTGGGCGTTCTCACTCCCCGCCCGCCCCCGGGTCGCGTGCGGCCGGGGACCGTCCCCCCGGCCCCGGCTCATCCCTTGTTAAGGGTGTAGTTCTTGCGCTCGCCTGGCGCCCCGGGCGGCTTCTGCTCGCCGTTCACCCACACGTCGCAGGCGGACGCGTCGTAGACCACCGCGTTCAGGCGGGGCTGGTCGTAGCGCCGCGCGTCGCCCTTGTGCAGGGTCTCGTCGCTGAGCACGGTCATCGCGTTGCCGGGCACCGACACGAAGATCTTGCACGTGTCGGTGCGGGCCCGCACGACCAGCGTGGCGGACGCGACGCCGGGCGGCGCGGCGGCCTGCGACGAGCCGGCGGGACTGGACGTGGTGGCGGTGGGGGAGGGCCCCGGGCTCTCCCGCATCATGCCGACGATGAGCGCGGTCGCGCCGATCCCGCAGGACGCGACGGTCGCGCCGATCAGCGCGATCACGGCCATCAGCCGGTAGCGGGGCGTCGGCGGGCGGCGGCCGGAGCGCGGCCCGGCGAGGGCCCGCTCCAGCCGGTCGACGGCCCGCGCGTGGCTGAGCCGGCGGGTCGGGTTCTTCTCCAGCAGCCCGGTGATGACGGGCGCGAGCGCGCCCGCGTTCTGCGGGGACGGGGTCGACTCGTTCGCCAGCGCGGACAGCGTCGCCATCACGTTCTCGCGCTCGAACGGGGGGCGGCCCTCCAGCGCCGCGTACAGCGTCGCGCCGAGGGACCACAGGTCCGACCGGGGGGTGGCCTTCTCCCCGGCGGCGACCTCGGGCGCCACGTACGCGGGCGAGCCCATGAAGTGGCCCGTCTTGGTCAGGCTTGCCGAGCCGGAGGAGAACGCGAGCCCGAAGTCGGTCAGCACGACCCGGTCGCCGTCCAGCAGCACGTTGCTCGGCTTGAGGTCGCGGTGCACGATCCCGGCCTTGTGCGCGGTGTTGAGGGCGTCCAGCAGGGCGCGGCCGATGTGCGCGACGCGTTCGGGCGGGAGCGGGCCCGACCGCTCGATGAGCTGTTCGAGGCTCGGCGCCTCGATCATCTCCATCACGATCCAGGGGCGGCCCTGCTCGATGACGACGTCGTACACCTCGACGATGGAGTGCGTGCGCAGCTGAGCGGGCGCGCGCGCCTCCCGCAGGGTGCGGCGGTAGAAGACCACCCGGTCGTCCTCGGAGAGGTCTTCGGGGAGCCGCAGCTCTTTGATCGCCACAGCGCGATCGAGGAGCTCGTCATGCCCTCTCCAGACGATGCCGTTGGCACCCTGACCTATTTCCGAGACCAGCCGGTAGCGCGTCGCTAGAACGAGGCGCTCTGACTGTGACATGGCGGAAAAGATACCGGAGTGGCCAGGCGGTCATCCGGGAGACCTCAGGAGGAACTATATTTTCGGCCCAATACTGTGACCTACTGACGAGAAACCCGGCGGCCGGGCGCCCCGCGGCCTCCCGGACGGCCCTCCCAGCGGACCGCCCGAGAGCCGCAGCCGCGCGTCAGCGCCTGCCGATGCTGAGGACGGGGCCGGTGGTGTCGGCGAAGAAATCCTCGCCCTTGTCGTCCACCACGATGAACGCCGGGAAGTCCTCGACCTCGATCTTCCAGACGGCCTCCATCCCGAGTTCCGGGTATTCGAGGACCTCGACCTTCTTGATGCAGTCCTGGGCGAGGCGGGCGGCCGGGCCGCCGATCGAGCCGAGGTAGAACCCGCCGTGCTCCTTGCACGCGTCCGTGACCTGCTTGGACCGGTTGCCCTTGGCAAGCATCACCAGCGAGCCCCCGGCCGCCTGGAACTGCTCGACGTAGGAGTCCATCCGGCCGGCGGTCGTCGGGCCGAACGAGCCGGACGCGTAGCCCTCCGGCGTCTTGGCGGGCCCCGCGTAGTAGACGGCATGGTCGCGCAGGTACTGCGGCATGGGCTCGCCCGCGTCCAGCCGCTCCTTGATCTTGGCGTGCGCGATGTCGCGGGCCACGACCAGCGGGCCGGTCAGCGACAGCCGCGTCTTCACCGGGTAGCGGGTCAGCTCGGCGCGGATCTCGTCCATCGGCCGGTTCAGGTCGATCCGGACGACCTCGTCGTTCAGGTGCTCGTCGGTGGTGTCGGGCAGGTACTGCGCCGGGTCGGTCTCCAGCCGCTCCAGGAACACGCCCTCCGCGGTGATCTTGGCGAGGGCCTGCCGGTCGGCGCTGCACGACACCGCGATCGCCACCGGGCAGGACGCGCCGTGCCGGGGCAGCCGGATCACCCGCACGTCGTGGCAGAAGTACTTGCCGCCGAACTGGGCGCCGATGCCGAGCTTCTGCGTCAGCTCGAACACCTGCAGCTCCAGCTCCAGGTCGCGGAAGCCGTTGCCGAGCGGGGAGCCCTCCGTCGGCATCGTGTCCAGGTAGTGGGCCGAGGCGTACTTGGCGGTCTTCAGCGCGTACTCGGCGGACGTCCCGCCGACCACGATCGCCAGGTGGTACGGCGGGCACGCGGCGGTGCCGAGCGAGCGGATCTTCTCCTCCAGGAAGGACATCATCCGCTTCGGGTTCAGGACGGCCTTGGTCTCCTGGTACAGGAACGACTTGTTCGCGCTGCCGCCGCCCTTGGCCATGAACAGGAACTTGTAGGCGTCGCCGGGGGCCGCGTACAGCTCGATCTGCGCGGGCAGGTTGGAGCCGGTGTTCTTCTCGTCCCACATCGTGACGGGCGCCATCTGCGAGTAGCGCAGGTTCAGCTTCGTGTACGCGTCGTACACGCCGCGCGAGATGTGCTCCTCGTCGGCCCCGTCGGTCAGGACGTGCTGGCCGCGCTTGCCCATCACGATGGCGGTGCCGGTGTCCTGGCACATGGGCAGGACGCCGCCGGACGCGATGCCCGCGTTCTTCAGCAGGTCCAGGGCCACGAACCGGTCGTTCGGGGACGCCTCGGGGTCGTCCAGGATCCGGCGGAGCTGCGCGAGGTGCGCCGGGCGCAGCAGGTGCGCGATGTCGCGCATCGCGGTCTCGGTGAGCAGCCGCAGCGCCTCCGGCTCGACCTGCAGGAACGTCCGGCCGTTCGCTTCGAACGCGGACACGCCGTCGGAGGTCAGCAGCCGGTAGTCGGTCTCGTCCGGGCCGAGCGGCAGCAGGTCGGTGTAGGAGAATTCAGGCATCTCAGGCAGATCCTCGCGCGATTCCGATGGGGGCCGCCTCACAGGCTACGGGTTCGCGGAGCGCGGGTTCACGGGGGGCGACCCGCGCGCGCAGCCCGGCCACGACGCCCGCCGCGACCAGCGCGGCCCCCGCCAGCTCGGCGGCGCCCGGCCGGCCGAGGCCGAGCACGACCGTCGTGACCAGCGCGCTGACCGGGACCAGCCCCGCGAACAGCCCGGCGCGGTCGGCGCCGAGCCGGCCGATCGCGTCGTACCAGAGCAGGAACGCGACCGTGGTGACGACGACGGTCAGGTAGCCGAAGCCCGCCGCCTCGGCGGCGGTCGGGACGCGCAGCACCGCCGTCCCGTCCGCGAGCAGCCCGGCGGCGAGCAGCATAGGGGCGGCCAGCGCGGCGGAGTAGGCGGACACCCGCAGCGGGCCGAGCCGGGGGAGCAGCGGGACGGCCAGCAGCGAGAAGCACACCTCGCCCGCCAGCGCGCCCAGCGAGAGCAGCAGCCCGCGGACGCTCCCGCCGCCGAGCCCGCCCGCGAGCGCCGCGCCGGCCGCCACCGCGCAGCCCGCCACGATCACCGCCGGGGCCGGCCGGCGCCCCTCCAGCAGCGGCCCGGCGAGCGCCAGCACGATCGGCACCGCCGCGATCACCGTGCCGATCGTGGCCGGGCTGGTGTCCGCGGTGGCCGCCACGATGCAGACGTTGAACGCGACCAGCCCGGTCGCCGCCAGGGCCGCCAGCAGCGCCCAGTCCCGCGCGGACGGCCGCCGCGCGGGACCGCCGGCGAACCGCGCGACGGCGAGCAGGATGAGCGCGGCGACGGCGTACCGGACCGCCTGGCCGCCGAAGACGGGATAGCCGGAGATGGTCGCCGAGACGGCGGTCAGCGTGCCGACGAGGAACATCGCGGACCCCGCGCCGACCGCGCCGCGCCTGTGAGACGTGTTCATGGACGGAACGCTAAGGCGCACTTGGTCCTGTAAACAGAGCCAATCGCCATGCTTGACTATGGACCATTACCGGCCCGGTGACGCTCGGGCTCCCTCTTGGCGCTGAGGGTGATGTGACCGACCTTCACCTTCCCCTGGACCGGTCCGCCGGCCGGCTGGCGGCGCAGATCGCCGCCGGTTTCCGCGCGGCCGTGCGCTCCGGCCGGCTGACCGCCGGGACCCGGCTGCCGTCGAGCCGCGACCTGGCGCGCGACCTGGACGTCTCCCGCGGCGTCGTCGTCACCGCGTACGAGCAGCTCACCGCGGAGGGCTTCCTCATCGCGCGGCGCGGCGACGGCACCCGGGTCGCCCCCCTGGCCCGCCCCGACACGTCCGCCGCCCCGCCGGACGGCGCGCCGCCGCGGCACGGCGCGACACCCCGCCCCGACACGTCCGCGCGGCACGGCGAGACACCGCGGTACGGCGAGACACCGCGGTACGGCGGAACACGGCAGTACGGCGGGACCCCGCTGCAGGACGCGCCCGGACACGGCGCGGCGGCCCGGCCCGGCGACCCGCCGCCCGCGCCGTCCTACGACCTGACCCCCGGCCGGCCCGACCTGTCCGCCTTCCCCCGCGAACGCTGGATCGCCGCCGCCCGCGCCGCGCTGCGCACCCTCCCGAACGACGCCCTCGGCTACCCCGACCCCGGCGGCGTCCCCGCGCTGCGCGCGGAACTGGCGGGCTACCTCGGCCGGGTCCGCGCCGCGCACGCCGACCCCGACCGCGTCGTGATCATGAACGGGGTCGCGCAGGGCCTGTCCGCGCTCCTCGCGCTGCTGCGCGCCGGCGGGCACCGGACGCTCGCGGTGGAGGACCCGACCAGCGCCCGGCAGCTGCCGATGATGGAGTCCGCCGGGCTGCGGCTCGCCCGCGTCCCCGTGGACGGCGAGGGCCTCGACGTCGCGGCCCTCGCCCGCAGCGGCGCCCGCGCCGTCCTGGTCACGCCCGCGCACCAGTACCCGACCGGCGTCGTGCTCTCCCCGGCCCGGCGCGCCGCCCTGATCGCCTGGGCGCGCGACGTGGACGGCCTGATCCTGGAGGACGACTACGACGCCGAGTTCCGCTACGACCGCGACCCCGTCGGCTGCCTCCAGGGCGTCGACCCCGAACGGGTCGTGCTGCTCGGCTCGGTGAGCAAGTCCCTCGCCCCCGCGCTGCGGCTGGGCTGGGCCGTCGCGCCGCCGTCCCTCGTCGGGCGCCTGCGCGAGCACCGCGCCGTCACCGACCTCGGTGCGCCCGTCCTGGAGCAGCACGCGCTGACCGAGTTCCTCCGCAGCGGCGGCTACGACCGGCACCTGCGCACCATGCGGCGCCGCTACCGGGCCCGCCGGGACGTCCTCGCCGCCGCGCTGGCCGAACATCTCCCCGGCGCGAGGGTTCGCGGCGTGTCGGCGGGCATCCACCTCTACGTGGAACTGCCGGACGGAAGCGACGAGGACGCGATCGTCGCCCGCGCGGCCGGCGCCGGCGTCGCCGTCGCGGGCGCCCGCCCCCTGTGGTGGCCCGAGCGCGCCGCCGCCGCGCCGCCCGCGCTCGTCCTCGGCTACGCCGGAATGGGCGAGACACGCCTGGTCAAAGCAGCGGAACTGCTGGGTCAAGCGATTACCCAGGGTGCCGGTGGGTAGGACCGACATCCCTGGAGTAGGAGGTTTGCATGAGTCTGGATGAGGCCGCGCGGCAGCTGAAGATGGCCGGCCACGATGCGCGGGTGGCCTTCGACTGCATCGGCCTGGGCGACCTCGAAAGGGCGCAGGAGCACGCGGTGACCCTCCGCGCCGCCGCGGACGCCGCCGAAGTGGCCCTCAGCCGCGCCCTGACCGACCTGACCCCCGAACAAGCCCAAGCAGAAGGCGAAAAGGCCCTACGCCTCCTAGAGGAAGTCTAAGCCGGACACCGCTCTGCGGGTCGGCCGGCCGGAGGGCGCTCCAGCGCCCGGAGGTCGCCCGGCCCGCGACGGGGTTCAGGGGGTCGCTCCCCTGGGGGAGATCAGACTGTTGGGCGTTGCATTGTGGGGGCGGGCGGAGCGGTGTCCTTCGCCGGGCTGGGGGCGAAGCCCTTGGCGGTGGCGAAGACGACCAGGATCAGGGCCGTGGGGATGATGAAGGCTATGCGCAGGCCGTGGTCGGCGCTCAGGGGCGCTATGGCGCCCACGACCGCGGCGCCCAGGACGAAGCCCACGTAGTTGAAGATGTTCACGCGGGCCACCGCGACGCCCAGGCCGGTCGGGTCGACCCGGCCGGCGGCGGAGAAGGAGACCGGGGCGATCACGCTGAGGCCGAGGCCAGCGAGCGCGAACGCCGCGATGGCGACCGCCGCGTTCGGGGCGGCGACCACGCCGGCCATGCCGACGATGCCGACCAGGCCGCCGATCCGCACCACCCGGACGGCGCCCGAGCGGCGGACGGCGAGGTCGGCGACGGCCCGGCTGACCACCATCGTGATCTGGTAGGCGACGTAGCCGAGCGGCGCGACCCAGTCGCTCGCCGACAGCTCGTCGTCCAGGTACTTGGCGCCGTAGCTGGAGATCGCCGAGTCGGCGAGGTAGGCGACGGCCATCGCGGCGCCGACGATGAGGATCGGGCGCCACGGGACGCTGCGTCCGGCCGCCTTCAGCTCCTCGGCGGTCGGCCCGTCGCCCTCCTCGGCGCGGCGGTAGAGGCGGTGCCCGGTGGCGAGGGACCCGGCGATCCCCGCGGCGGCGGCGATCGCGAAGCAGGCGGACAGCGGCAGGTCGATCTTGTTGGACAGCGACGCCCAGAGGCCGCCGAGGATGCCGGCGACGCTCCACACCGCGTAGAAGCCGGTGATCAGGCTGAGGCCGTAGCGGCGCTCGACGGCGATGGCCTGGGCGTTCATCGAGGCGTCCACCGCGCCGACGAACAGGCCGAACGCGGCGACCGCGGCGTACAGCGCCGCGTCGTTGTCGCCGGTGAGGCCGATCAGCGCGATCACGACCGCGACGGCGGGCTGGGAGACCCGCAGCACCGGGCCGCTGCCGAACCGCTGGAACAGGGCGCCGGACGCGACGCTGCCGACCCCTGCGACGAGCGGCACCATCAGCAGCACCAGCGAGAGCGTGGCGTCGCTGAGGTGGTGGGACTTCTGGATCTGCGGAACCTGCGTCACCAGCGAGGCGAAGCAGAGCCCCTGGACGGCGAACGCCGTGTACGCGGCGGACCGGGCCTGGCGGTCCCGTACGGTGATGCCCTGGGTCATGCGGCCCGACCTCTCTGCGAGGCACAACGTGAATAAGATTCGCGTCAGCGTAGAGACAGGGCGGGCCGCCGGTCAATCGTCTCCCCGGGGCGATCAGTCGATGAGGCGCCTGCGCATCCCCCGGACGGCGATGACCCACATCAGCGCCGCGAACGCCACCAGGCCCGCCAGATGCCCGAGGTCGGCCAGGGGGTGAAGGCCGAACACCGCGTCCCGGACCAGCTCGACGCAGTGGTAGAGCGGGTTCAGGTAGGAGACCTTCTGCGCCCAGCCGGGCAGCGCGTCCACCGGGAAGAACGTCCCGGCGATCAGGAACAGCGGCGTCACCACGCCGGTGATCACGTAGTCGAACGAGTTGATCGACGGGACGACCGAGGACGTCCACATGCCGAACAGCCCGAAGCCGAGCGCGGTGAAGAACGTGATGAACGGCACCAGCAGCATCCCGAGCGCGGGATCCAGGCCGAAGAACAGCGCCACCACGATCGGCGTGCACGAGTACACCGCCGACTTCGCCGCGATCCACAGCGCCTCGGCCGTCACCAGCTCGTGGACGTCCACCGGCGCAGCGAGCATCCCGTCGTAGGTGTGCTGGAACACCCGCCTGATGTAGCCGTTGAACATGCCCGGGAAGACCGACGTGAACAGCGCCGCCGTCCCGACGACGCCGGTCGCGACGAAGTCGAGGTACCGGTAGTCGCCGATGACCGCGACCATCGACCCGAACCCGTAGCCGAACGCGAGCAGGAAGAACGTCGGCTCCACCATCGAGGCGAACGACTGCGACTTCCAGTACCGCTTGTAGAGCGCCAGCTCGTGCCGCCAGATGCCGCGCACCGGCGCGAACTCGAACCGCCGCAGCCGCGGCGCCCGCTCCACTTCCGTCCGGGTCATTCGACACGCTCCCCGGTCAGCACCACGAACACGTCCTCCAGGCTGGCGGCGCGGCGCACGCCGTCCGGGCCCAGCTCGTCCTCCAGTGAGGGCGGGATGGTCTCCGCCTTCAGCACCGACACCGACGGGCCCGTGCGGCGCGTCGGCAGCCCCGCGGCCCGCGCGAGCCGCTCCACCTCCGTCAGCCGGTCGGGCGGCCCGTAGTGCTCGACCACCCGGTCGCCCGCGAACTCGGCCACCAGCGCGGCCGGTGAGCCCCGCGCGATGACCTTGCCGTGCGACATCAGCGCGCACTCGTCCGCGAGGCGCTCGGCCTCCTCGATGTAGTGCGTGGACATCAGCACGGTGGTGCCGCCCGCGCGCAGCCCGTCGATCAGCCCCCACAGCTCCGCCCGCACCTGCGGGTCGAGGCCCACGGTCGGCTCGTCCAGCAGGACGAGGGCGGGCCGGTGCACCAGCCCGCGGGCGATCAGCAGCCGCCGCCGCATGCCGCCGGACAGGTCGTCCACCTTCGTCCGCTGCCGCTCGGTCAGGTGCGCGATCGCGAGCGCGTCGTCCACGGCCTGGCGCCGCTCCTTGCGGGGCACCCGGTACAGGTGCGCGAACACCTCCAGGTTCTCGCGGGCGGTCAGCTCCTCGTCCAGGTTGTCCTGCTGCGGGACGACTCCCATCACGGCCCGCGCGCGCTTGGACTCGCGCGGGACGCCGAAGCCGAGCACCTCGATGCTGCCCTCGTCGGCGATCGCCTGCGCGGTCAGCATCTTCATGGTCGTCGACTTCCCGGCGCCGTTCGGGCCCAGCAGCCCCAGGCAGATCCCGGTGGGGACCTCCAGGTCCAGACCGTCCACGGCGGTGAAGTCGCCGAACCGCTTCACGACGCCCCGCAGGCTGATCGCCGCCGTGCCGGCCCCGTCCCGAGCAGCGGCGATCTGGGCACGTTGCAAGGTCATACCCCTCACAGTAAGGACAGGCCCGGACACATCCCCACAGGTTTTTCGGCGGCCCCCGCGCCGGACGGCGGTTAATCTTCTAGATGTGGACGTTCCCCAGCGCCCGGCCGCGAAGGCCACCAGCGTGCGCGACCTGCGCGCGTCCGACGCCGACCGGGAACGCGTCGTCGCCGTCCTCGGCGAGGCGGTCGCCGACGGGCGGCTCAGCATGGCCGAGCACTCCGAGCGCACCGCCCGCGCCTACGCCGCCCGCACCCTCGGCGAGCTGACCGGCCTCACCGGCGACCTCGGCCCCGAGGAGGCGCAGCCCATCCTCGTGGACGACCGCCCGGTCACGGTCCTCTTCGGCCGCACCCGCCGGGAGGGGCGCTGGGTCGTGCCCGTGAAGCTGCCCGTGCTGGCCCTGTTCGGGACGGTCGAGCTCGACCTGCGCGAGGCCGTCCTGCAGCGCCGGCACATCGTGGTCGACCCGCTGGTGCTCGGCGGCCGGATCCGGCTCCTCGTCCCCGAGGGCGTCGGCGTGCAGGTCACCGGCCGCAGCATCCTCAGCACCCGCGACCTGCGGGCCCGCCCCGCGCAGGACGGGCCCACCGTCGAGGTCTGCGGCACCATGATCTTCGCCTCGGTGCGCGCCCGCGCGCCGAAGCGGTCGCTGCGCACCCGCGTCCGCGACCGCCTCGGCCGGGGCCGCCGCGCCTAGCGCCGCCGGTCAGACCGCCGTGTCGAAGTTGATCGCGCTGTAGGCGCGGAGCTTGGCGAGGTGGTGCTCGCTGGAGATCGTCCGGATCGTCCCGCTGCGGGAGCGCATGACCAGCGAGTGCGTCACCGCCGTGCCCTTGCTGTAGCGGACGCCGTCGACCAGCTCCCCGTCGGTGATCCCGGTGGCGGCGAAGAACACGTCGTCGGACGTCACCAGGTCGTCGGTGGTCAGCACCCGGCCGAGCTCGTGCCCGGCGTCCTCCGCCTTGCGCTTCTCCGCCTCGTCCTGCGGCCACAGCCGGCCCTGGATCACCCCGCCGAGCGCCTTGATCGCGCACGCCGCGATGATGCCCTCCGGGGTGCCGCCGATGCCGAGCAGCAGGTCGACGCCGGTGCCAGGCCGGGACGCCATGATCGCGCCGGCCACGTCGCCGTCCAGGATGAACTTGATCCGCGCCCCGGCCTCGCGGACCTCCTTCACGATGCCCTCGTGCCGCGGCCGGTCCAGGATGCACACGGTCACGTCGTTCGGCGAGGAGCCCTTCGCGCGGGCGATCGCGCGGATGTTGTCGGCGATCGGGCGCTCGATGTCGACGGCGTCCGCCGCCTCCGGGCCGGTCACCAGCTTCTCCATGTAGAACACCGCGGACGGGTCGAACATCGACCCGCGCGGGGCCACCGACAGCACCGCGATCGCGTTGTTCATGCCGAGCGCGGTCAGCCGGGTCCCGTCCACGGGGTCGACCGCCACGTCGCACTCGGCGCCGGAGCCGTCCCCGACCTCCTCGCCGTTGAACAGCATCGGCGCGTGGTCCTTCTCGCCCTCGCCGATCACGACGACGCCGCGCATGGACACCGTGTTGATCAGCTGGCGCATGGCGTTCACGGCGGCCCCGTCGGCGCCGTTCTTGTCCCCCCGGCCGACCCAGCGGGCGGCGGCCATCGCGGCGGCCTCGGTCACCCGGACCAGCTCCATCGCCAGGTTGCGGTCCGGCGCGGACGGCTCGGTCGTGAGCGGGGAGGAAACGGTGGTCTCATCGGACATGACGGGGCAGCCCCTTCGTTCGGTGGTGCCTCGGATTCTCCGGTGACCGGACGGCGGGTCACAAATTGGACCAGACCAGCCGGGAAACGGAGCGTACCGGCACCCACGGTACCGACCGCCCGCGCCACCGGTATTTGACGGTCCCGCGGGCAAGGGATCGTTTCCCCATGGGAGAGGGCGTAATCTCAGGCGTCATGAGCAGCGACATCGACGTCTCGTCCGGCGAGGCGGCCCGCGGCGGGGGCGCGCGGTCCGCCGACTCCCCCGCGCGGACCTCCGACCGCGGCGCCGCCACCCGCGGCGCCCTGCTGGCCGCGGCGAGGGACGTCTTCTGTGCGTCGGGCTTCGCCCAGGCCGCGGTGACCGACATCGTCGCCAAGGCCGGCGCCAGCGTCGGCAGCCTGTACCACCACTTCAACGGCAAGGCGGACCTGTACCTCACGCTGTTCGAGGACTTCCAGGGCCGCCAGCAGGAGCGCACCCGCGACGCGATCAACGCCGTCCGCGAGGCCGGCGAGACCGACCCCATGCGGCAGTTCATCGCCGGCGCGGGCGCCTACCTGAACGGCTGCCTCGACGAGCGCGACGTCGCCCGGCTGTTCATCTCCGGCGACGGCCCGCCCGGGTTCGACCGGGTCATGCGCCAGCGGCTCAACAAGTGGGCGCGGCGCAACGCCGCGCTGTTCCACACCGCAGACGGCGGCGTGGACGAGGCCCTCGTCACCGTGCTGACCGGCGCGATGGCGGGCGCCGTGTCCGAGATCTCGCTGCTGGACGACGAGGTCGCCGCCCGCCGCCTCGCCGACGAGATCATGGGAATCGTCGGCACGATCCGCAACCCCGGTACCGAGCAGCGCTGACCGTGGGGGATCCTGGAGGGGTGACCGACAAGACCCCGTCCCCTGCCCCCGCCACGCCGGAGAGCGCGCCGGAGAGCGCGTCCGAGACCACCGCGGAGACCGCGGGCGGCGCGGCGTCCGCGGCCGAGACCGCGGAGACCGGCGCCCGGGAGGAGCAGGGCGGCCAGGAAGACCACGGCGCCTCGGCGGAGCAGGGCGTCCAGGCGGAGCAGGGTGGCCAGGCGGAGCAGGCCGGCCAGAGCGAGCAGGAGGCGCCGGCGGGGCGTCCCGTCGTCGAGGTCAGCCCCGGCGTGCACAAGCGGCTCACGACCGGCCTCAGCGGCTTCGCGATCGCGATGGCCGCGTGCCTGGTGCTGGTGCTGGCGGTCTACGTGGTGTCGCCGCGCAGCGACGAGGAGGTCCGGCCGACCGTCGACTACAGCTCGCAGCTGTGGGCGATGCGCAACGACGCGCCCTTCACCGTGTGGGCCCCCGAAGGGCTGCCCGCCGGCTGGCGCCCGAACAGCTCCCGGCTCACCGGCCTCGGCGCGGGCGGTGACACGCCCGTCGCGTGGCACCTCGGGTTCGTGACGCCGAGCGACGAGTACGCGGCGCTGGAGCAGAGCGACGAGAAGGCGTCCGAGTACGTCCCGCGCATGGCCAACAGCGGCAAGCCGACCGGGACGCAGCAGGTCGGCGACGTCACCTGGACGAAGTACCACCGCAAGGACAAGAAGGCGAACACCCTCGCCCGCACCCTGCCGGACGGCAGCAGCGTCGTCGTGACCGGCACCGCGTCCTACGAGGAGCTGGCGGTCCTCGCGGCGGCCCTCAAGGCGCAGGCCAAGGGCGGCGCGAAGCTGGCGCCCTCGACGGCGCCGACACCCGGCTCCTGACGGCCGGGCCCGGGGTGGACGCCCGGGCCCGCGCGCCTCAGAACGGGGCGGCGTCGCCGTTCTCCGGACGGTCGAGGGCGGCGGCCAGCCGCGCGCGGGCGCCCTCCAGCCACTCCTCGCAGACCGCCGCGAGCCGCTCGCCCCGCTCCCAGAGCGCGAGGGACTCCTCCAGCGTCAGCCCGCCCGCCTCCAGCCGCTTGACGACCTCGGTCAGCTCGTCCCGTGCCTGCTCGTACGACGGCTTCTCCGCCGTCTCCTCGTCGTCCGCCACCTGCCCCACCCTAAGACCCCTCGCGGCCGGTCACGGTCACGCCGAGACGCCCGTCGGCCAGCCGGACGTGCAGCGCCTCGCCGTCCTTGACCGCGGCCGACTCCCGAACCACCGCGCCGTCGTCGCGCTGGACGATCGCGTAGCCGCGCTCCAGCGTCGCGGCGGGGGAGAGGGCCAGCAGCCGGGCGCGGGTGTGCGACAGCTCGTCCCCGGCCCGGTCCAGCGCCCCCGACAGGCACCGCCGTGCCCGGTCCCGCAGCGCCGCGACCTGCTCGGACTGCCGCTCGATCTCCCGCACCGGGTCGGCCAGAGCGGGCCGCGACCGCACCGCGCGCAGCCACGCCAGCTCCCGCTCGACGGCCCCCGACAGGCACCGCCGCCCCCGGTCGCGCAGCTGCCGGACGAGCTGGAGCTGCTCCCGCACGTCCGGGACGGTCTTCTTCGCCGCGTCCGTCGGCGTCGAGGCCCGCACGTCCGCGACGAGGTCCAGGATCGGGGAGTCCTGCTCGTGGCCGATCGCGCTGACCACCGGGGTGCGCGCCGCCGACACCGCTCGCACCAGCGCCTCGTCGGAGAACGGCAGCAGGTCTTCCATCGCGCCGCCGCCCCGCGCGATGATGATCACATCGATCTCGGGATCGGCGTCCAGCGCCCGCAGCGCCTCCATCACCTCGCCGACCGCGTACGAGCCCTGCACCGCGGTGTTCTCCACCCGGAACGCGACCGCGGGCCAGCGCCGCCGGGCGTTCTGCAGGACGTCGTGCTCGGCGTCGGAGTCGCGCCCGCAGATCAGCCCGATCTTCCCCGGCAGGAACGGCAGCGGCCGCTTGCGCTCCGGCCGGAACAGCCCCTCGGACGCCAGCACCTGCTTCAGCCGCTCCAGCCGGGCCAGCAGCTCGCCGACGCCGACCGGCCGGATCTCCAGCACGCTGAGCGAGAACGTCCCCCGGTTGATCCAGAAGTCCGGCTTGGCGTGCACCACGACGCGGGCGCCGTCGGTCACCGCCGGGCCCGCCGCCTCGACCACGGCGCGCGGCCCGACGACCCGCACCGACATGTTCGCCACCGGGTCGCGGAGCGTCAGGTACACCGTCCCGCCGCGGGCGTTGAGGTCGGTGATCTGGCCCTCGACCCAGATCCGGCCGAGCCGGCCGATCCAGCCGCTCACCGCCTGCAGGACCGTACGCACCGGAACCGGGGATTCGGCCGTGGTCTCCATCGCCATGCAGGAACACTACTGACTACGACCCCGAGGAGAGTGATCCGTGACCGCATCCGACCGCGAGCTCGCCGAGCAGCTCAACCTGCGCCTGCGCCACGTCGTGCTGATGCTGCGGCAGGCCGGAGCCGACCAGCCGGTCACCAGCCAGCAGCTGTCCGTGCTGGGCTCGCTGGAGCACGGGCCGCGCCGGATGACCGAGCTCGCCGCCGAGCACGGCGTCCGGCTGCCGACCATGACCGCCCAGATCAACCGGCTGGAGCGGGACGGGCTCGTCGCGCGCGGCCGGGACGGCGCCGACGCCCGCGTGGTCACGGCGCGGCTCACCGGGGCGGGCCGGGAACTGCTGGCCGCCGGGCGGGAGCGGCGGCTGTCCTTCCTAGCCGACCGGCTCGCGCACCTGTCGGGCGACGAGCGCGCGCGGATCGCCGCGGCGCTGCCCGCCTTCGACAAGCTCTTCACCGGCCCCTGAGACGCCGAGAGCCCCCAGGGCCTGCCCAGGGGCTCGCGGTGCGCTCGTCCGGTGTTCTCGGTGTCCTCGGTGTCAGTTGAGGCCGTTGAGCTTGGCGATGCGGCGCTCGTACATGCGGATGATGTCCTCGCGCGCTGCGTGCTGGCGCTCGTACTCGCGCAGCAGCTTCACCTGCTCGACCGTCAGGCCGCGCAGGCGCGCGCGCAGCTGCGGCAGCGTGGCGGCGTCGTAGTCGGGCACGGGCAGGTCCGCGGCGATGTGCTCCACCTCCGCCGGGGCGGCGGGCTTGGTCTCCGGCTTCGGCTCGAACGCCTTCTCGTCCTTGGCGACGGCCTCGGCGGTCGTCTCGTCGGACGCCTCCGCGGGCGCCTCCTCGGACTTCGCGGGCTTCGCCGGCTTGGCGGACTTCGCCGGCTCGGCGGGCTTCGTGCCCGGCGCGGGCTCGGCGGCCTCCGGGCTCGGCGCGGGCTTGGCCTGCGGCGCGGGCTCGGGCGCCGGCTCCGCGGGCTCGGGCGACGGGGCCGGCTTCGCGAGCGGCGCCCGCTCGTCCGCCGGCGCCTCCTCCGCGGACTTGGCGTGCCGCCGGCCCAGCGCGCCGGGCTTCGCGGGCTTCGGCGGCGGGCCCGGACGGGCGTGCTTCGGCCGGTGCCGCGTGCCCGTCTCGGCCTCGGTCTCCGCCTTCGGCTCGGCCTTGGGCCTGGTCGCGGCCCCGGGCTTGCCGACGGAGATCTCCGCGCCGGCGGTGCGGGTGCCCTCGCCGCGCGCGGCGGCCGTCCGCCCCGCGGGCCGGGTGCGGCGGACCGGCTCGGGCTCGGGCTCCGGCTCCTCGCCGCGCACCCGCTCGACGACGCGCTCGACGACCTTCTCGGCCGTGCCCTGCACGTCGTCGCGCAGCCGCCCGAGCACCGGCTTCACGCCGCCGCCCTGGGTGATCTCCTTGTAGTCCCTGGTGACCCGGTCGCCGAGCAGCAGGGCCCGGCCGACGCCGAACATGGCCAGGCGGACGGCGTGCAGCGGGAGATCGCGAACCTGCTCGCCCACCGTGTCCCGGACCTGCTCCTTGAGGCGGCGCGGCGATTTCGTCATCGACTCTTCCTCTTCCTGCCTCGTCTGGTGAACTTCACTCTGCCCCACGGGTGCGATCGCGGTCACCCCGGGTTAGTGGATTTCTGTCCAAAGACACCGTGGAGTCGGTCACAGCCAGGTCACTCCCACGATCCGGTGACTCGTACGATAGGGGCATGACCGCCAACAGCCAGCGCCGTGTCCTGCTCGCCAAGCCGCGTGGTTACTGCGCAGGCGTCGACAGGGCCGTCCAGACGGTCGAGATCGCCCTGGAGAAGTACGGGGCGCCGATCTACGTCCGCAAGCAGATCGTCCACAACGTCCACGTCGTCAAGACGCTGGAGGAGCGCGGCGCGATCTTCGTGGACGAGACCGAGGAGGTGCCCGAGGGGGCGATCGTGGTGTTCTCCGCGCACGGCGTCGCGCCCGCCGTGCACCAGGAGGCGGCGGGCCTGAACCTGCGCACGATCGACGCGACCTGCCCGCTGGTCACCAAGGTCCACAAGGAGGCGGTCCGCTTCGCCGCCGACGACTACGACATCCTGCTCATCGGCCACGAGGGCCACGAGGAGGTCATCGGCACCACCGGCGAGGCGCCCGACCACATCCACCTCGTGGACGGCCCCGACGACGTCGCCAACGTGACCGTCCGCGACCCCGACAAGGTCGCGTGGCTCTCCCAGACCACGCTGTCGGTCGACGAGACCATCGCCACCGTCGAGAAGCTCCGCGAGCGGTTCCCCAACCTGATGGACCCGCCGTCCGACGACATCTGCTACGCCACCCAGAACCGGCAGGTCGCCGTGAAGGAGATGGCGGCGCAGGCGCAGCTCGTCATCGTGGTCGGGTCGACGAACTCCTCCAACTCCGTGCGGCTCGTCGAGGTCGCCAAGGAGCACGGGGCCGACAACGCCCACCTCGTCGACTACGCCGAGCACATCGACCCCGCCTGGCTGGAGGGCGTCACCACGGTCGGCGTCACGAGCGGCGCCTCCGTCCCGGACGAACTCGTCCAGGAGGTGCTCGCCTGGCTCGCCGAGCGCGGCTTCGGCGAGGCGGAGGAGATCGAGTCCGTCTCCGAGCACATGCGCTTCTCCCTCCCGAAGGAGCTCCGCAAGGACCTCCGCATCACGCCCGTCTAGACGCGGCATCGCGCGGCGGGCGCCGCTCAGTCCACCTCGCCGTGGTGGAGGCGGCGCTCGCCCGTCGTCACGGGGGACTCGTCCCACCGGACGGGGTTCTCGTTCTCCTCCTTCTCGAACAGGCGCATCCCGGCGAGCTTGTCGCGCAGCTCGCGGACGTTCGTCATCAGCCCCCGCGCCAGGCAGATCACGAGGACCAGCAGCGTCCCGAAGAACAGCCACGGCGCGGTGGCCGCCAGCGCGGTCAGCACCCCGACCGTGACGCCGCGCAGCAGCGAGCCGTCGCCGAGCGCGGTGGCGAACACGACCGTGAACGTCGCCGCGAAGAACACCAGCGGCGGGCTGACGACGAGCGTGAGCAGGTCGGCCGGGCGCGTCGCGAACGCGGCGAGCGCGCAGCCGATCGCGAACCCGGCGCCGGCGAGCAGCGGCACCCCGAACCAGCGCGACAGCAGCCCGCACAGCACCCCGGCGGCGAACATCACGACGATGCCGCCGCGGCCGGTCAGCATGACCGGGCTTCCGGCGCCGGCCGAGCGCGCGCGCGAGCGCGGTGCCGCGGCGCCGTGCTGACGTCCCACTGCACCCTCCGGAGCCGGCGGGGCGCCGCCTTGCGCACCGCGTACCGTCGATGAACTCATCGCCACCCCTTCGCTCCGGGGAACCGGCGCCCCGCACCGCCCGGTTCGCCCCGCTCGTGCGCGTCGCGCCGGTCGGCCTGCTCGGGAATGGCCTGTGAGCCGAAACCTACCGCTTCGGGCGCCGGGGCGGGCTGAGCACGCTCGTCCTTCCGGAGGTCGTCCTCCAGGGGGTCGTCCTCCAGGCGGTGCTCCTCGGCGGTCAGTTCCGCTGCGGAGAGCGCGCGGGGGCTCTCCTCCACGGGACGGGGCCCTTCCAAGCCGTCCTCGACCACGCCCAGCTCGTTCAGCTTGCGGGCGCTGACGAGGACGCGCGTCTCCAGCGAACCGACCGTCCGGTTGTAGGACTTGATGGCCCCGGTCAGGGCGCGCCCCAGTTCGTCGACGTGCTGGCCCATCGTGCCGAGCCGCTCGTACAGCTCCTTGCCCAGCTCGAAGACCGCGCGCGCGTTCTTTGAGAGGGCGGCCTGCTGCCACGCGTAGGACGCCGTCCGCAGCATGGTGATGAGGGTGGTCGGCGTGGCGATGTGCACCCGCCGCCGCATCGCGTACTCCAGCAGGCCCGGGTCGCGGTCGAGCGCGGGGGCGAGGAACGCCTCCCCGGGGATGAACAGGACGACGAACTCCGGGGCCGGGCTGAACGCCTGCCAGTACGACTTCGCCGCCAGCCGCTCGACATGGTCGCGCAGGTGGCGGGCGTGGGCGTCCAGCCGGACCGGGTCGCCGCTCTCGGCGGCCTGCAGGTACGCGGCCAGCGAGACCTTGGAGTCGACGACGATGCTCTTGCCGCCGACCAGCCGCACGACCATGTCGGGACGGACCGTCCCGTCGGCCGTGACCGCGCTCGCCTGCTCGTCGAAGTCGCAGTGGTGCGCCATGCCCGCCAGCTCCACGACCCGGCGGAGCTGCAGCTCGCCCCACCGGCCGCGCGCCTCGGGCCGCTGCAGCGCCCGGACCAGCGACTGGGTCTCGCGGCGCAGCTGGTCGGAGCTCTGCCGGACGAAGTCGACCTGCTTGGCCAGCATCGCGTGCGACTCCCGGCGGCCCGTCTCCACCTCCCGGAGCTGCTCCTCCACCTTGGCGAGGGTCTCCTTGAGCGGCGCGACCAGGTGCTCGACGGCCTGCTGGCGGCGCTGCAGCTCGCCCGCCGCCTCCACGCCCGCGGCCCTGAGCCGCGCGTCCGCCAGTTCGAGGAACCGCTGGTTGCTGGCGTCCAGGGCCTTCGCGGACAGGTTCTCGAAGTGCTCGGCCATCCGGTCCTCGGCGTAGGCGAGCTTCTCCTCGGCGGCCCGCGCCCGCGCGATCAGCGCGCCCTGCCGGCCCGTCGCGAGCGCGTACCCGGCGACGGCGCCGAACACGGCGCCGAGGAGCAGGCCGGCGAACAGCGCGAGGTCCATCCGCTCATCGTGACAGCGCGGCGCCGAAGCGCGATCGCGACGCGCCGGGATGCCGCGGGACGCCCCGTCCCGGACATTCGGCGGAACCCGCGGACGTTCCGGGCAGTACGCGGCGCGCCCGGGCGCCCATAAACTTGACCGCCGTGAGCCTCTCCATCGGAATCGTCGGGCTGCCCAACGTCGGCAAGTCCACCCTGTTCAACGCGCTGACCAAGAACGACGCGCTGGCCGCCAACTACCCGTTCGCGACCATCGAGCCCAACGTCGGCGTGGTCGGGGTGCCCGACCCGCGCCTGCACACGCTGGCGGAGATCTTCGGCTCGCAGAAGGTGATCCCGGCGACGATGGAGTTCGTCGACATCGCGGGCATCGTCAAGGGCGCGTCCGAGGGGCAGGGGCTCGGCAACAAGTTCCTCGCCAACATCCGCGAGACCAACGCGATCTGCCAGGTCATCCGCGCCTTCGAGGACCCGGACGTCACGCACGTGGACGGCGACGTCGCCCCGTCCCGCGACATCGAGACGATCAACACCGAGCTGATCCTGGCCGACCTCCAGACGATCGAGAGGGCGCTGCCGCGCCTCGACAAGGAGGCCCGCACCAAGAAGGACAAGGACAAGCTCGCCGTCGTCGACGCCGTGAACGCCGCGCAAAAGCTGCTCGACGACGGCGTGACGCTCTTCGCGGGGGCGGAGAAGGCCGGCATCGACCTGGCACTGCTGCGCGAGCTGCACCTGCTCACGGCCAAGCCGTTCCTCTACGTCTTCAACCTCGACGAGAGCGAGCTGACCGACGAGGCCCTGCGCGCGCGCCTGCGCGACCTGGTGGCGCCCGCCGAGGCGATCTTCCTGGACGCCAAGATCGAGGCGGAGCTGATCGAGCTGCCGGACGACGAGGCCCTCGAACTGCTCCAGGGCATGGGGCAGGAGGAGTCGGGCCTGTCGCAGCTCGTCCGCATCGGGTTCGGCACGCTCGGGCTGCAGACGTACCTGACGGCGGGCCCCAAGGAGGCGCGCGCCTGGACGATCCGGAAGGGCGACACCGCCCCGGAGGCCGCCGGCGTCATCCACACCGACTTCCAGCGCGGCTTCATCAAGGCGGAGGTCGTCTCGTTCGACGACCTCGTCGAGGCCGGCTCCATGGCCGCCGCCCGCACCGCCGGCAGGGTCCGGATGGAGGGCAAGGAGTACGTGATGCAGGACGGCGACGTCGTGGAGTTCCGCTTCAACGTCTGACCGGCCCGGTGGAGGGCGCGTCACGGTCCGGCAAGGGCCGTGACCAGTGTGATTTTGGCAACAGCCGGTCTCCGTGGTGCCATTGGGGCGGACGAGGCCGGTGAGCTGCCGTTTTGCTGTGTGATGTCGCGTATCGGCCAGTTTGTCGGTTTCTTTCGGGAATGGATTGCGGCCGTCACCGCCACCCGGTCACCAAGCAACGACCGAGTCGCGCCGCTTGTCCGGAACCTGGACCTGCGCACTCTTCGGAGCCTTGGATAGGGGATCGTCACCGTTTGGCAATCTTCCCCGTTCCTGTTGAGGTGGATTGCATTATCCACAACCGCGTGCCGGGGCTGTGCTTCGCTGCGATGCGCTGGAACAATTGACGCCCGTGGTTACCCTGGGCCCGAAGGTGGGTTCGGAAAAGCCACCGGAACATGACCAGGCACACAGGACCGCGCCGACCGGGGGCGAGGCGCGAGCGGAGGCAGGATGGCTCGCAGGTCGGCCGTGGGACGCGGCCGTGACACCGCCGTAGTCGAGGAGACCGCGGCGCCCGCCCGGGCGCTCGCGTCCTCCGTCGACCCCTCGTGGGACCTGTCCGAGCGGGACGGTCGCCGCGGCGGGTCCGGCGCCGGCGGCCCGCGGGGCGGCCGCTGGGGCGGGTCCGGCGGGCGCTGGTGGGTTTGGGTCGGGCGCGCCGTGCTGTGGGCGCTGATCCTCGTCATCCTCGTCAACGGCGTCCGCGCCCCCTTCGAGCGCTTCACCGCGGGCGACTCCGGCGGCGGCGCCGCGTCCCCGTCCAAGCCGCCGCGCAGCGCCGGGTTCCCCAGCAGCGCCGCGGGCGCGTTCGCCATCCAGTTCGCCAACGTCTATCTCAACTACGACCAGAAGACCGCGCCCGCCCGCGAGGCGCAATTGCGCACCTTCCTGCCCGACGGCGCCGACGCGCAATTCGGCTGGAACGGCGTCGGGAAGATGCAGGTGCAGTCCGTCCAGGTCGCCGGAGTCGACGCCCGCGACGCCAACAACGCGACCGTGACGCTGCTCGCCCGCACCGCCGACCGGTGGCTGCGGCTCGCCGTTCCCGTCTACGCCGACAAGAGCGGCTCCCTGGTCGTGTCCGCCCGCCCCGCCCTGCTTCCCCCGCCGACCAAGGCGCAGCTTCCCCAGGGCGGCCTCGACGACCGCGACACCGCGCTCGAGAACGAGCTCAAGCCCTTCCTCGGCACCTTCTTCCCGGAGTACGCGTCCGGCAACCAGGAGGCCCTGTCCCGCTTCTCCGCCGGGACGACCATCACCGGCCTCGCCAAGTCCGTCACGTTCGTGCAGGTCAAGGAGGTCATCGCGCCGAAGGGCGCCCAGGGCGAGCGGTCCGTCACCGCGACCGTGGTGTGGCAGCCCGCCGGAGGCGGCGGCGGCGAGCTGGAGCAGAGCTACCAGCTCACCATGGTCAAGAAGGGCACGACCTGGCTCGTGCGCGACATTCGCGGCAGCACCGAACCGAACGCGTCATGAGAGGCCGCGAATTGAAGAACCGAACCCCCGCATCCGCCGACCGAGGAAGGTAGAACATCGATGCTGCATCACCTCATGGCGTCGATTCCGCTCGATCTCCTGGCGGCGCCCGACGACGAACTCAAAACCGACCAGCTGGCCGATTGGCTCCGCCAGATATTCGGCCCGCTGTTCCTCGTGATCGTCTCCATTGTGGCGATCTTCTTCCTGTTCACCCGCGAGATCACGCGATTCGTGCAATTCATCGTGCTGGCGATCGGCATCGGAGTGATCTTCTACGTGCCGAAGATCATCGAGACCACGGCCAAGGCGATCGCCACGGCCCTCGGTGTGGACGTCTCCTGACCCGGGGAGGCTCGGCGCTCGCGCAGGGAGGGGAGTAGGGGCGTGGATCTGCCCACGTACACGAACATCTGGCGCATCGAGAAGCGGCTGTACAAGCTGTACGACCTGCGGCTGCCCATGCCGCTGCCGCTCGTCCAGATCGGCGTCTTCCTCGGCGTGTTCGTGCCCTGGATCCTGCTGCTCAGGCTGGTCGGCGTCCCGTTCGAGTCGCCCTGGCACGTGCTGTACATCGTCCCACCGGGCGTCCTGACCTGGCTGGCGACGCGCCCCGTCATCGAGGGCAAGCGCCTCACCGAGCTGCTGCTCTCGCAGAGCCGCTACCTCGCCGAGCCCCGCACCTGGTGCCGCCTCACCCCGATCCGCGAACCCCGCGAAGTGGTGATCGTCGCCCGCGTCTGGCGCCGCGCCGAGGGCCCCGCCCCGGTCGCCGCGGCGGAACGCGCCGCGATCAAGACCCGCCGCAAGCGCCGGCACGCCGACCCCGAGCCCACCCCGCTCCCGGCCCGCCCGCCCCGCCCCGCGACCGCGGCGACGCCCCCGCCCCTCGTCGAGTACGCCGCCCAGCAGGAGCAGCCCGCCGCGGCCCCGCCCAAGCCCTGGCGGCGCACCACCCGCGACAACTTCCACGAGGACGACGTCCTGCCCCTCCCCACCGCCGACATGGAACGCCCCCCGGCGACCCCCCAGCTGGAGACCCCGGCGGGCTCCGGCAAACGCGCCCTGGCCTCCGGCGTCCGCCGCCCCGGCGCCCCCGCCGAGATCTGGCAGGCCGCCCCCGCCACCCGCCCCGACATCCCCCAGCAGCACCCCGCCGACATCCGCCGCGCCGCCGAAGAGATAGCCAACGGCCCCCGCGAGCCCGCACACCCCCCCACACCGCCCCGGCACGCCCCGGCCCCACCCGGAAGCGCAACACCCACGCCCAACGCCCCTACCGCCGACCCCTCAGCACCGAACACGCCTCCCCAGCAGACGACACCGCCCGCAGCAACACGACAGCCGGGCTCCACCCCCGCAACAGGCGTCCCGGCGACAGGCCGCGCAACAGCAGGCGGCCCCGCCCCGCACACAGCGCCCCCCGAACCAACACGGCAGCCGGGCCCCCCACCCGCGACCAGCGTCCCAACGCCAGTCCGCCCCGCCCCCGGGGCAGCGCCGCCCGAGGCAACGCACCAGCCGGGTTCCACCCCCGCGACCGGTGTTCCGGCGGCAGGCCGCACTGGCCCCGCCTCAGAGACGCCGCCCGAAGCAACGCGGCAGCCGGGCTCTACCCCCGCGGCCGGTGTTCCGGCGGCAGGTCGTGCTGCATCAGGCGGTCCTGCCCCGGAGACAGCGCCGCCCGAGGTAACTCGGCCGGGCTCCACCCCCGCGACCGGTGTTCCCACGGCCGGTGCCGGTGCGGCGAGCGGGGCTTCGCCGGAGTCGGCGCCGCCTGAGGCGACGCGGCAGCAGAGCCCTACGCGTCCCATCCGCGCGACCGGTGTTCCGGCACCCGGCCCTGCAGCCGCGGGCGGGCCTATGCCAGAGCCGGCGTCGTCCGAGCGGACGCGGCAGCCGAGTAACACCGATCCGACCGGCGTTCCTGCGAGCGGGGCTTCCCCGGCGCCGACGCTGCCTGAGGCGACGCGGCAGCAGAGCTCTACGCATCCCATCCGCGCGACTGGTGTTCCGGCACCTGGCCCTGCTGCAACGGGCGGGTCTACGTCAGAGCCGGCGTCGTCCGAGCGAGCGCAGCAGTCGAGCAGCACCGATCCGACCGGCGTTCCCGCGTCGGGGACGGTGCCATCTGAAGGGACGCGGCAGTCCGGCCCCGCGCAGCCTGGCCGTCCGACTGGTGTTCCGGTGGCCGGTCCTGCTGCGGGGGCTGCGTCGGCGTCGGGTCCTGCGGACGGTTCCGGTGTGGAGTCCGGGCGGCGGGCCCAGGAGACGGCTTCCGGGGGCGGTGCGTCCGGTGGGGAGCCGGGGGACAAGAAGGTCGCCGGGCCGCGGGCGCCGGTGCCTCCGCCGCCGCCTTGGGCGCCGCCCGTGACGCGGCCCGATGTGCCGATGGTGCCCGGGGCGTTCGGGGCGCCGCCCCGGGCGGTGCCGCCCGCACCGAGGCGCGAGCCGCCTAAGCCGTGGTCGGAGGGGCTGTCCCGGCCGCAGCGTCCGGCCGCCGAGACCCCGGCACAGCCTGTCGAGCCTGCGGCGGCGCAGCAGGTGCCGCCGCCCGCGCCGCCTGTGGAGGAGCAGGCGCCGCCGCGTGAGGTGCGGTCGCAGCCGGCCTCGCCCGTGCGGCCGCGCCCGCTGCCGCCGCCGCCCGCGCCGCCGCCGTCCGGTCCGGCGATCACGCCGCCGGGGCCGGAGCACGAGGTCAGCACCGGCGGGTTCCGGCGGCTCATCCACGCCGTCGGCGGCGGGCACGGCGAGGCCGACGCCGAGTACCAGCAGCGGCTCCAGCAGCCGTTCCACGGGACGCGGCACGTGGTCGTCCTCGGGTGCACCGGGGGCGCGGGGCAGACCGTCACCGCGCTGATGCTCGGGCACACATTCGCGCAGCACAACGGGGAGCCCGTCGTCGCGATCGACGTGAACCCCGGGCCGGGCGCGCTGGCCCGCCGGACGCGCAGCGACACCAACGAGACGCTGACCGGGCTCATCACGCGCGCCGACCAGGTCGGCAGCCTCACCGCGATGCGCCGGTACACCTCGCAGGCCAAGTCCGGGCTCGACGTGATCGCGGCGGGCAAGAACCCGCTGCAGGCGCTCGACGACCGCGACTACGCGCTCGCCATCCGCACGATCGACAAGTTCTACTCGGTGACGCTGCTGGACGCGGCCGCCGCCGTCGTCGCGCGGGTCCTGCCGTACGCCGACCAGATCGTGCTGGTGGCGCCGGCCAGCGCCGACGCGCCGCGCGCCGTCGCGATGACGTTCGAATGGCTGGACGGCCACGGCTACGAGGAGTTGCGGTCCCGCGCCGTGACCGTCATCAACGGGGTGAGCCGCCGCAGCATGGACGACGTCGAGCAGGCCGAGGCCGTGGCGCGCGGCAGGTGCCGGGCCCTGGTGCGCATCCCGTGGGATGATCACCTCAGCATGGACCGCGCGCCGCGCAACGAGCTGAAGTCGTTGCGGACGCCGACGCGGCGTGCCTACCTTGCCTTGGCCGGTGTCGTCGCCGGCGGCTTCACCGTCATGCCCGAGCGTTACCAGGAGCTTCAGCAGGAGCAGGAGGCCACCCGATGAGCGCCCCTCGCGGGCATCGAGCGGAGACCCTAGTGAAACGGGCATCCCTGGCGGACGGGCTTGACGTTCATGACCGTCCGGACCGTGAACACTCTCCCGGGCAGCCCTGCACGGCCGCCCGGGCGCCGGGAGAATCAGTGAGTGCTCCTCGTCCGGGACGGCGTGCGCGCGGCGGTCCGGCCGAGCGGCGCGCACCGGTCGGGGCCGAGGGCGGGAGGACGGCATGAGCAAGTCCAGCCGGCTGGCCGTCCGGTACTTCGACGACCGGGTGCTGTTCACCGACAGCGCCGCCTGGGCGTACTTCCGGCTCCCCACGGTGTCGTACGAGTTCACCACCGGGGAGGAGCGCGAGGCGCTCGCCACGAACATCACGATCGCGCTCGCGGGCATCCGGATGCAGGACGCCGAGATCCACCTGCGGATCGCGCACCGGACGTACCCGGCGGCCGAGTGGGCGCTCGCCCTGGACCGGACGTCGGACGGCGGGCCCGGATGGCGGGAGTACCTGGAGGAGACCTACGCGCACGTGTGGGCGAAGGACTTCTGGACCAAGGAGGTCTACCTCGGGGTGCGGCTCGGGCCGCGCGGGATGGGCGCGCAGCTGTCCGGCGGCGTCCTCGCGCAGCTGCTCGGGTTCTACAAGCGCAGCGAGAGCGTCCTCGGCGTGCACGACGACGCGATCGACAAGAAGGAGATCGCGCGCTGGACGGAGCAGGCCGAACGGGTCGGGCGCGCGCTCGGCGGGTCCGCCCTGTACGCCAGGCACGCCACCTCGACGGAGGTCGCGTGGCTGTTCCAGCACGCGGTCACGGGGTCGCTGGCGGATCCGCCGCCGTCCGCCGTCCCGCGCCGGACATGGGGCAAGGGCGAGATCGAATCGCTGGTCGAGGGCGCCATCCACAACGGCCGCTCCTACCTGCGGATCGAGCAGCCGAACTTCACGGGCGCGGGCGGGGGCGCGACGGCCGCGTCGTACGTCGCGTACCTGTCGTTCGCCCGGTTCCCCGACATGATGCCGTTCCCGGACGGAGAGCCCTGGTTCCACTACTCCGACTCGCTGCCGTTCCCCGTCGAGATCAGCGCGCGGATGAAGCTGATCCCGCCGGCGAAGGCGTCCAAGGACGTCTCCCGCAAGCTCGCGCACGCCCGCGACATGGACCAGCACATCCGGGAGGCGGGCGCGGAGGCGCCGATCGCGCTCGCCGAGCAGATCGACGCGGCCCGGATGCTGGAGCACGGCATCACCAAGGAGCGGCTGCCGTTCGTGTACGGCTGGCACCGGCTGATCGTGTCCGCGCCGACCGAGGAGCTGCTCGCCCAGCGGGTGGACGCGGTCGTCGAGCACTACCGCGACATCGGCATCGACGTCGTCAACTCGACCGGCGACCAGTTCTCGCTGTTCCTGGAGTCGCTGCCCGGCGACCAGATCCGGCTGAACGCCTACGCGCAGCGGCAGCCGCTGCGGACGATCGCGGGCGGCATGCCGGTCGCGACCGTCGACCTCGGCGACCGGCCGGACGACGAGCAGGAGGGCTGGATCGGCCCCTACATCGGCGAGACGCTCGGCCGGGCCCGGTCCATCGTGCACTTCGACCCGCTCGTCGCGGCGGCCCGCAACCGGCCGACCGCGGTCGCGATCACGGGTGAGCCGGGCGGCGGCAAGACGACGCTGGCGCTGCTGCTGATCTACCAGATGGCGCTGCGCGGCGTGACGATCGCGGCGATCGACCCGAAGGGCGACGCCGAGTCGCTCGTCGAGCTGCTGAAGGCGCGCGGGCGCAAGGCGCGCATCCTGCCGCTCGGCTCGGCGGCGCCCGGCCTGCTCGACCCGTTCTCGTTCGGCGACGACCTCGCCACGATGAAGACGATGGCGACCGAGACGCTGCGGCTGCTGCTGCCGCGGATGTCGGAGGAGCGCGAGTCCGCGATGATCCAGGCGGTCGGCGCGGTCGCCAACGCGGAGCGGCCGTCGCTCGGGCGCGTCGTCGACCATCTGGAGGCCGCGGCCGACCCGGCGTCCAAGAACCTCGGCGCGGTGCTCCGGTCGATGTCGGAGATGCGGCTCGCGCGGCTGTGCTTCGACCCGTCCGGCGGGGAGCGCATCGACACCGAGGGCTGGACGACCGTGTTCACGCTCGGCGGCCTGACGCTGCCCGACGTCGCCATCTCGCGGGAGGACTACTCCTACGAGCAGCGGCTTTCGGTGGCGCTGATGTACCTCGTGTCGCAGTTCGCGCGGCGGCTCATGCACGGCCTCGACCGGCGGCTGCCGAAGGCGATCTTCCTGGACGAGGCGTGGGCGATCACCTCGACGCCCGAGGGCGCGAAGCTGGTGCCGGAGGTGTCCCGCATGGGACGCTCCCGGAACACCGCCCTGATCCTGGTCTCCCAGAACGCGGGGGACCTGCTGAACGAACAGGTGACGAACTGCCTGTCGTCGGTGTTCTCGTTCCGTTCCACCGAACGGGTCGAGGTCGGCAACGTCATGTCGCTGCTCGGCGTCGAGGCGTCCGACGAGCACAAGGCCGTGCTGCGCAACCTCGGCAACGGCGAATGCATCTTCCGTGACCTCGACGGCCGAGCGGGGCGCATCGGCGTCGACCTGATCTCCGAGGAACTGCAGCGTTGGCTGGACACCAACCCGACCCGGTCCCGTCCGGGCACGTCCGAACTCACCGCCGCGGGGGCCGAGGCCGAGGAGGTCACCCGATGAGGAGTCCCCGCCACGGGACGGCGCGCCTGCAGCGTTCGCCCGGCGAAGGGCTCGACCGCGCCGTCCTCGACCGCCCCGGCCGCCGCCGGCGCCGTCCGCGCGCCCGCCGCTCCGCGGTGGTGCTGCTCCTGATGGCGCTCTTCACGGTCGGGCTGTCCCCGATGGCGGGCGCCAACCCGATCTTCCCGTCGCCCAACGACGCGTGCCGTCCCGCGGACAACCCGCCCCCCGAGCAGTACGGGTCGGGGACGGACGGCATGATCAAGCCGCCCGACTACCCGAACGAGAAGCTGCAGAAGACACCGGTCGAGCAGCTGACCTACTACGACCGGTACGGCACGGCAGGCCAGACCTGGTACGCGGTCGACATGGGCTGCTCGGACGGCATGGCGCTGATGGGCAACGCCCTCGCCAACACCACGTTCACCATCGTCCGGGCCATCGACCGGACGACGATCAGCGTCTACCAGGCGGCGGCGTCCGACTCGCTGCTCGGCTGGCTGAAGGACACCGTCGACGGCGTCATCAGCAACATCGGCAAGACGTTCAACGCGCGGTACTGGTCGTGGGTGGTCATCCTCGGCGCGATGTGGCTCGCGTGGTGGGGGCTGGTCCGCAAGCGGGCCAGCAAGGTCACCGAGGGCGTGATCTGGATGGTCGCCGCGATGGTGGCGCTCGTCTGGCTGATCGCGCGTCCGGCGGACTTCACCACGCTCGGGACGAAGACGTCCGAGGCGACCAGCGCCGCCTTCAACGCGGCACTGCCCCAGAGCGACACCAAGGGCGGGACCTGTATACCGAGGCCGGACGGCAAGCCCGATCCGGCGACCTCCCAGAACCTCGACGCGACGACGCGCAACGCCAACGGGCTGTGGGTGGCGCTGGTCTGCAAGCCGTGGCTGCAGGGCGAGTTCGGCACGACCGACCCCAACGCGAAGATCGTCAAGGAGAACGCCGACAAGCTGCTGTGGTCGCAGGCCGTCGACCTGCCGGAGACGTACGGCGGCAACAAGGTCGACCTCGGCAAGAAGGCCGACGCCTACAAGGACGTCACGAAGAACATCAAGGACAACTACCCGCAGTCCTATTCGCTGTTCCAGGGCAAGAACTGGCAGAACCGGCTCGCGGTCGCGTTCGGGGGGCTGTTCGCGGCACTGGTCGCCGGGCTCCTCATCATGGTCATCGCGATCGCGCTGATCGTCGTGAAGATCGCGTTCCTGCTGCTGCTCGTCGCCGGGCCGATCTTCCTCGGGATCGGGATACATCCGGGCATCGGACGGGTCATCGCCGTCCGATGGCTGGAACTCCTGCTGTCGATGCTGCTGAAACAGGCGGCGCTGATCGGTGTGCTGTCGCTGCTGCTGTGGGCGTACAGCCTGATCCTCGGCGAGACGCTGCCGTGGGGCCTGCAGGTGCTGCTCATCGCGCTGGTGACGTTCGCGGCGTTCATCTACCGCAAACCGTTCCAGCACCTGTTCTCGGCGGTCGGGTACTCGGCCGTCGGGTCGCGGGAGAAGAGCGAGGCGCAGCTCAACAAGTCGGTCACGGAGGCGCGCCGCAGCACCACCGGCGTCGCGGCCGCCGTCGTGCCGGGCGCGGCCGGGTACCGGCTGGGCAAGTGGGCGAAGCGCGAGGCGACGTCCGAGGCCGTCGCCGGGGCGCAGGGCGATGCCGCGACCGGCACCGCGGTCGCCGTCGCCGACCGGCGGACGGGTGCGGGTGCGGGCGAGGGCCCGTCGCCGGAGGAGGCACCGGTGCTCGCGGCGAAGCCGCGCGGCGCGGGCGGGGCCATCGCGGCCTCGCAGGGACGCTCCCGGCGCGGCGCGCCGCCGCTGAACCTGCCGACCCGCGCGGGCGCGCTCGGCGACCGCACGGCGGACGGCGGCGGGAACTCGGGCGGCGTCTCCGCCGCGAAGCCCGGAGCCGGCGCGGCGGCGGGCGGCGGGAAGCCGTCGTCCGGCACGGGCCCCGGCACGGGCACGGTCCGGCCGACCTCCTGGTCGGGACGCGGCGGCAGTGGCGGCGGCGTCAGCGGTGGCGGCGGTAACGGCGGCTCGGGCGGCGGCAGCGGTTCCGGTGGGGGCGGCGGCTGGTTCGCCGGCGCCGGACGCGGCCGCTCCGGCGGCGGTTCCAACGGCGGCAGCGGCGGCTCCGGCGGTTCGGGCGGCGGCTCCGGCGGCTCCGGGGGCGGCGCGCCCGCGGCGAACATCCCGCGGCAGCGCGGCGCCGGTGCCGGCGACGGCGGCTCGAACGGTGCGCCGCCGGCCCAGGGCCCGGGCGGGCGGCAGCAGCCGCCGCCGCTGTGGGGCGGCCGGCGCGGCTCCGGGGAGGGTCCGCCGATCCCGTTCTGGCTGCGCCCGGTGGACCGTCCGTCAGGTGAGGCGGATCGGGACGAGTGATGAACCTGAACGACCGCCGGCGCAAGCTTCTCTTCGCGGGGCTCGTGGTGGCGCTCGCCGCCGTCGGCATCTACCTGACGGTCGCGGCGCCCGAGCACGGCGACGACCGGCCGGAGGCGCGTCCGAGCGCGACGCCAACGGCCGGTCCGCCCGGCCCGCAGTCCCCGCCGCCCGGCATCCAGAACGCCGTTAACCCGGGCGATTTCGACATCTACCGGCTGCTGCCGTTCTCCCGGCAGGAGTTCGCCACGGCGGCGGACATGGCCCAGCGCTTCGTCGCCGCCTACGAGACGTACCGCTACGACGAGACCCCCGACGCCTACATGGGGCGCCTGGCCGGCTTGACCACCGACGACCTGCGGCAGCGCCTCGGCCGGGACGCGGGCACGCCCGGCCTCCTGGAGGAGCGCCGCCGCGAGCAGGTCGTCGCGCAGGGGTCGGCGACCATCGACCAGGTCCGCAACATCGAGGACAACTCGCTCATCTTCCTCGTGACGGGCCGGCAGCAGCTCACCAAGGGCGGCAAGCGGAGCAGCGAGAGCAGGCAGTACGCGGTGACGGTCGCGCGGGACGGCGGGTCGCTGAAGGTGTACTCCTTCCAGCCGGCCGGCACCGGTCAGGCGGGTGACACCGGATGAGCCCGCGCCGGTTGCTGCTCGTCGGCGCGCTCGGCGTCGCCGCGACCCTGTTCGTCGCGCTGGTGTTCGTTCCGATCCTGTTCGGCGCCAGCCAGTTCATGTTCGGCGGCGGGGTCGGCGGCGGTGACTGCGTGGACGTCGCCGGCGCCGACGCGCAGCCCGTCGCGGCGAACGACGCGAAGGCCGTCCCGGCGAACTACCTGAAGCTCTACCAGGAGGCCGGCAAGAAGTACGGCATCCCGTGGAACGTCCTGGCGGGCATCGGCAAGGTCGAGACCGACCACGGCCGGTCGACGCTGCCCGGCGTCAGCAGCGGGGAGAACTACGCGGGCGCCGGCGGGCCGATGCAGTTCCTGAAGCCGACGTTCGACGCGTTCGGCGTCGACGGGAACAAGGACGGCCGCAAGGACCGCTACGACCCGGCCGACGCGATCCCCTCCGCGGCCGCCTACCTCAAGCACAACGGCGCCCCGCAGCGGATGCGGACCGCGATCTTCCAGTACAACCACTCGTCCGACTACGTGGACCTCGTCCTCGACTGGGCGAAGCGCTACGTCGGCGGCGACTTCAAGGTCGTCCAGGCGAACGGCGTCAACTGCGAGGACAACGAGCTCCCCGCCAACGTCGGCGCGCTGGTCCAGAAGATCATCGAGTTCGCGATGGCGCAGCGCGGCAAGCCGTACGTGTTCGGCGCGAACGGCCCGGACGCCTGGGACTGCTCCAGCCTCCTCCAGGCCGCCTACCGGCAGGCCGGGCTGGACATCCCGCGCACCACGTTCGAGCAGTGGCCGTTCGGCGTGCGGATCTCCAAGGGCAAGGAGCAGCCCGGCGACCTGGTGTTCTTCGACTCCGGCCCGGGGACGTCGGCGAACAATCCCGGCCATGTCGGGATGGTCATCGGCAAGGGCAAGATGATTGTGGCGAGCTGCTCGACGTGCGTGCCCGCGATCGGCGTGAAGTCCTACAAGCGGTCGGACTGGGTCGGCGTGACCCGCCCGCTCGCGCGGCCCGACTTCAAGAAGAAGGTCGCCGAACTCGCCGCCCCCCGGCCCGGCGGCTGACCGGCGGCGCGCCTCGCCGAGCAATAATCCGAGGAACACCACCGGGCTCGCGTGGCATGCTGATCGGCGTGGAGCCCGAGATAACGATCCGAGTCGCCGACGAGCTGCTGATGTTCCTGCCCGCCGCCCGCAGGCAGACCGCGACCCGGGTGCCCTCCGATGGGACGTCCACGCTGGGGCACCTCGTCGAGTCGCTCGGCGTGCCGCTGCCCGAGGCCGGGCCGATCACCGTCAACGGCGCGCCGGCGGAGCCGTCCGCCCGGCCGGAGCCCGGCGACGAGGTGCGGGTGGCGGCGGTGCCGCGCCCCCAGCCCGTCCCGCTGGAGCCGGGCCAGGACGCGCCGCGCTTCCTGCTGGACGTGCACCTCGGCACGCTCGCGCGCCGGATGCGCCTCATCGGCCTCGACACCGCCTACCACAACGACATGGACGATCCGGCGCTGGTCGTCCAGGCCAACGCCGAGCGCCGCGTCCTGCTCACCCAGGACCGGGGCCTGCTGCGCCGCCGCGCGCTGTGGTTCGGCGCCTACGTCCGCGGCGCCCGCCCGGACGACCAACTCCGCGACCTCCTCGACCGGTTCGCGCCCGTCCTCCGGCCGTGGACGCGGTGCACCGCCTGCAACGGCGAGCTGGTCCCGGTCGACAAGACCGAGGTCGAGGACGGCCTGGAGGCGGGGACGCGCCGCAGCTACGACGTCTACGGCCGCTGCGCGGACTGCGGCCAGGTCTACTGGCGCGGCGCGCACGGCGATCATCTGGAGGAGATCGTCCGGGAATCGACGCGGCAGGTCGAGGCCGCCGCGACGGAGAGGAGCTGATCGCGATCGACCTCGTGGTGGTGGGCGCGGCGATCATCGCGGACGGCCGGCTGCTGACCGCGCAGCGGGCCGAGCCGCCGCACATGGCGGGCGGCTGGGAGCTGCCCGGCGGCAAGGTCGACCCGGGGGAGTCCGACGAGGACGCCCTGGTCCGCGAGTGCGCCGAGGAACTGGCGGTCAAGGTCCGCCTGGGCCGCCGCATCGGCACCGACTGGCGCCTCAGCGACAAGGCCGTCCTGCGCGTCTGGACCGCCGAGATCATCGAGGGCACCCCCCAGCCCCTGGAACACCTGGCCCTCCGCTGGCTGACCCCTCACGAGCTCTACGACGTCGACTGGCTCCCAGGCGACCGCCCAGTAATAGACGCCATCGCAGACGCCCACCTGATCTAACCCCCCACACCGCGCGCCCCGCCCAGCCTCTCCAAGTTGCTCACCTGGGCCTTTGCCAGTAAATGCCGCTCGCGCCGCGAACCACAATGATCGCCCGCGAAGCCGGGTTCAAAGCGAAAGCGAGAAGCCACCGGTGCCGCGAGCCGCAAGGCGAGCGAAAGCGCGCGCCGGGGGAAGCCTGTCTCGACGACCTCAGCCCCAGCCGCACCACGCGCGAACCCTGAGGTACACGTCCGTAAGCCCAGCTTGCGACAAGGGTCACGTTGCGATCGCGTGCGAAGCCAGGTTCAAGCGAAGCGAGAACCTGATCGCGCAGCGAGCCGCAAGGCGAGCCGGAGCGATGCAGCGATCGCCGGTTTGCCCGTGGAAGGAAGGCGCCCCAGCGCCTGACGCCGAGGGCAAAACAATAAACCCGCCGGGGGCTTCCTACCGCGCCGCAGGAAGCCCCCGACGACCGAGGGGGCCGCGTTTCGCGGCCCGGAGGGGGGTCAGGAGATGCGGTTGGCGCCCGCGTAGTCGGAGCGGTCCGACAGCTTGGAGATCTTCACCACATCGCCGGTGCGCGGGGCGTGCAGGTACTTGCCGCCGCTGAGGTAGATGCCCATGTGGTGGAGGTTGCCGCCGAAGTAGACCAGGTCGCCGGAGCGCAGCTGGGACCGGGGGACCTTGGTGCCGAGCTGGTAGAGGTCGCCGGTGTAGTGCGGCAGGCCGGGCTTGCCGACCTGGGCGTAGGCCCAGACGACGAGGCCGGAGCAGTCGAAGCTGCTCGGTCCGGCGGCGGCCCACACGTAGGGGGAGCCGAGCTTGCCGTAGGCCTTGCGGGCCATCTTGGCGGGCAGGTCGGAGCCCTTGATGGTGGCGGTGAGGCCGGTGCGGGGGTCGCTGGCGTGCGTGGTGGACAGCTTGTCGAGGCGCTTCATCACCTCGGTGACCTTGGCCTTCGCCTCGGCGCGCGCCTTCTTGGCGTCCTCCCAGGCCTTCTTGACCTGGGCGGTCTTGGCCTTCGCGTCGCGTTCGGCGGCTTCGGCCCGGTCGATCTGCTTCTGCAGGGCCCGGACGGCGTGCGCCTGGTTCTGCACGAGGTAGGCGCTGTCGGACAGCCCGTCGGGGGAGCCGGTGGCGCCGAACAGCGCGTCGGGGGAGCCGGCGATGTAGTTGGCGGCGGCCATCCGGCCGAGGCGTTCGCGGGCGGGCGCGGCCTGGGTCCGGAGGGTCTGCGCGGTCGTGGTGGCGGCCTGCTCGGCCTTCTGTGCGGCCTTCAGGTCGACGCGGGTCTTGTTGTACTTCTCGGTGAGGATCTCGGCCTCTTCGTTCAGCGCGTCGAGGCTCTTGCGCAGGCCCTTCTCCGTCGTCGGAGTCGGGCTCGGCGTCGCCGCGGCGGCGAGCCCGAGCGGTGCGGCGTGCGCGGCGACGGGCGCGGTGGCGCCGAGGCCGACCAGGAGCAGGGCTGCCGCGGTGGCGGTGGGCGTGACGCGCCGCCGCCGGTGGGGGTCCGGTGCCAAGCCGGTGCTCTCCTCTCCACGCACGCCTACCGGGTTAGCTGACGGGTTCGGGCCAGGAGTCGCCCTACGGCGCGCGTGTCGCGCGCCGATTCACCCCGGGGGTGTGGGTCCCCGGTTCTCCCGCCGGGCGGGAGATTCGGCGTTCCGGTCGCAGCCCCGGGGGGTGGGACTCCGGACGACCGGATCTCGGGAAGATTACAAAGGATCGGCAAAGTTGGCCAATCGGGCGGGCGCGCGGCCCGGTGCGGCCCGCTCGGGAATGCGGGAGGGGCCGCGGAGCGTAGAATGGAGTGCTGCCGTGTTTCTGCGGCGACTCTCCTGAAACCTCACGCAAGGTAACCCGCATGCCCATCTCCACGCGCGACGACCTCCGGAACGTCGCGATCGTCGCCCACGTCGACCACGGAAAGACGACGCTGGTCGACGCCATGCTCTGGCAGTCCGGGGCCTTCCGCGAGAACCAGGACGTCGACGACCGGGTCATGGACTCCAACGACCTGGAGCGCGAGAAGGGCATCACCATTCTCGCGAAGAACACCGCGGTCAAGCACAACGGGCTGACGATCAACATCATCGACACCCCGGGCCACGCCGACTTCGGCGGCGAGGTCGAGCGCGGGCTGTCCATGGTGGACGGCGTCGTCCTGCTGGTGGACGCCAGCGAGGGCCCGCTCCCGCAGACCCGGTTCGTGCTGCGCAAGGCCCTCGCCGCGCGGCTCCCGGTGATCCTGGTGGTGAACAAGACCGACCGTCCCGACGCCCGCATCGACGAGGTCGTGGACGAGACCTACGAGCTGTTCATGGACCTCGACGCCGACGAGGACCAGATCGACTTCCCGATCGTGTACGCGTCGGGCCGGGCGGGGCGCGCCTCGCTCGACAAGCCCGCCGACGGCAGCATGCCCGGCAGCGACGACCTGGAGCCGCTGTTCAAGGTCATCACCGAGACGATCCCGGCGCCGTCCTACGACCCGGACGCACCGCTCCAGGCGCATGTGACGAACCTGGACGCCTCCAGCTACCTCGGCCGGATCGCGCTGTGCCGGATGCACGCCGGGACGATCAAGAAGGGCCAGCCGGTCGCCTGGTGCCGCCACGACGGCAGCATCGAGCGGGTCAAGATCACCGAGCTGCTGATGACGGACGCGCTCACCCGCAAGCCCGCCGAGGAGGCCGGGCCGGGCGACATCATCGCGATCGCCGGCATCCCGGACATCATGATCGGCGACACCATCGCCGACCCGGACGACCCGCGCCCGCTGCCGCTGATCACGGTGGACGAGCCGGCGATCTCGATGACGATCGGCACCAACACCGGGCCGATGGCGGGCCGCGAGAAGGGCACCAAGGTCACCGCGCGCATGGTCAAGGACCGCCTCGACCGCGAGCTGGTCGGCAACGTGTCGCTCAAGGTGCTGCCGACCGAGCGGCCGGACGCGTGGGAGGTGCAGGGCCGCGGCGAGCTGGCCCTCGCGATCCTCGTGGAGAACATGCGCCGCGAGGGCTACGAGCTGACCGTCGGCAAGCCGCAGGTCGTCACCCGCGAGATCGACGGCAAGCGGCACGAGCCGGTCGAGCGGCTCACCGTCGACATCCCCGAGGAGCACCTCGGCGCGGTCACGCAGCTGATGGCGGTCCGCAAGGGCCGCATGGAGCAGATGACCAACCACGGCACCGGCTGGGTGCGGATGGAGTTCCTCGTCCCGGCCCGCGGCCTGATCGGGTTCCGCACCGAGTTCATGACGGAGACGCGCGGCACCGGCATGGCGCACCACGTGTTCGAGGGCTACGAGCCGTGGTTCGGTGAGCTGCGCACCCGCCCGTCGGGGTCGCTGGTCGCCGACCGCGCCGGCGCCGCCACCGCGTACGCGATCACGAACCTGCAGGAGCGCGGCACGTTCTTCGTCGGGCCGACCACCGAGGTGTACGAGGGCATGATCGTCGGCGAGAACTCCCGCGCCGACGACATGGACGTCAACATCACCAAGGAGAAGAAGCTCACGAACATGCGGTCGTCCACCGGCGACGAGCTGGAGCGGCTCACCCCGCCCCGCCTCCTGTCGCTGGAGGAGGCGCTGGAGTTCTGCCGCGAGGACGAGTGCGTCGAGGTGACGCCGGCGAACGTCCGCATCCGCAAGGTCGTGCTGGACGCCAAGGAGCGCGAGCGCATGCGCGCCCGCACCAAGCGCGCCGGCTGAGACCGGCCCGCCCCGTAGTGCGAAAGAGGGCGGCCCCGCGGTTCCGAGAACCGCGGGGCCGCCCTTCTTCGTGCTCAGCTCACTTCAGCTGGACGGTCCCGGTGACGTCGGCGGCCAGGCGGAGCTGGTCGCCGTCGCGCAGGGGCGCCTCCACGCCGCGGGGCAGCCGCTCGCCGTTGACGAACGTCCCGTTGGTGGAGCCCTCGTCCCGCACCCAGGCGGTGCCTGACGGGTCGAGCCAGACCGTCGAGTGGCGCCGCGACACGTTGTCGTACTGCGTGAACGTGGCCGCCACCGGCGACTGCCCGGCGTCCCGGCCGAGCACGAGGTGCTGGCCGACGGACACCTTCAGCTCGCCCGTGGGGAACTGCACCCGCAGGACGGGCGTGCCCTGCTTCGGCAGGGGCCGCAGGCACGAGTCGCATTGCGCGGCGCCCGGGTTGCTCAGCACCGCCTCGCAGTACGGGCACATGAACGCCGTGCTGTCGGGGGCGGGGGGACGCTGGCCCTGGTCGTGCGGCAGCAGCGTCGCCTCGCGGCCGTGCGGCGGCAGCGGCGGCTGGCCCCCGTGCTGGGGACCGCCGTGCTGGGGACCACCGTGCTGGGGACCACCGTGCTGGGGACCACCGTGCGGGGGGCCGCCGTGCTGAGGGCCGCCGAGGGGCGGCTGCCCGTGCGGCTGCGGCGGCGGGCCGAACTGGTGGTCGGCCGGCTGCGGGGCGCCGTACTGGTCCTGCTGCGGTGCGCCGCCGTACTGGTCCTGCGGAGCCCCGTACTGGTCTTGCGGGGCACCGTATTGGTCCTGCTGGGGCGCGCCGTACTGGTCCGGCTGAGGGGCGCCGTACTGGTCTTGCTGGGGGGCGCCGTACTGGCCCTGAGGAGCGCCGTACTGGTCCTGCGGGGGCTGGTACTGCGGCTCGCGCTGCTGCTGGTACTGGTCGGACGGCGGCTGCGGCGCGCCCCACTGGTCCTGCGGCTGCTGCGGCTGCTGGGGCATGCCCCACGGGTCCGCGGGCTGCTGCCCGGGAGCCTGGCCCCCGTGCGGCGGGCCGCCCTGGTGGGGGCCTCCCTGCTGCGGAGCGCCGTGCTGCGGCTGCCCGTACTGGCCGGGCGACTGCTGCTGCCCGGGCGGCGGACCCCACTGGTCCGGCTGCGGCGGCTGCGGCGGGCCCCACTGGTCGGGCTGCTGCCCGGGCGGCGGGCCCGGCTGGTGCTGCGGGGACTGCTGCCCGTACGGATCGTGCGGCTGCGGCGCGCCGTACTGCGGCTGGCCGTGCTGCGGGCCGCCGCCGTACTGGCCGCCCTGCGGCTGCTGGTCGTCGTACCCGCCCGGCCCCTGCCGGTGGGCGCCGCCTCCGCCGCGCGCCAGATTGGCCCCGCAGTTCATGCAGAGCAGGTCGCCCTGCTGGTGCGGCTCACCGCAGACAGGACAGTTCAAGGTCGCCATGACACATCCCCCGAGCGCACCCCGGCGCGGTCGAGCCTCGACGTCAGGTGCTCCATGTCACCCCTTCGCGGGATCCCGATGTAGTACACCCGCCTTCCCTCCGGCCCTTCGTCCACGGACACCTGCACTCGGGGCCCTGTTCCTTCTCCAGTGTTCCCGACGTCGGCCAGTGCCCCGTACCGCCGCCGTCCGAGCGGAGACAGCGGGACGACGCGCTGGTTCGCCGACCCCCTCCAGAGTAGGGAGCCGTCGCCGGAGTGTCGCCCCCCCGGATTGAGCCGATCGACGTACGGTCCGGTGATCACCGCGTCGCACATGTCGAGGATCTCGCGCGTCTCACCGCCTCGGCAGAGCCGAGAGTAGACATATCCGCTGTATACCAATATGTCCAATGCAATCGTCTCACGGTCGAGGGTGTCCCGCCACGCGTGGATACCGCGCAGCAGGGCCCCCAGCGCGGCCGGCTGCTGGAACGGCTCACCACCGGAGATGGTGACGCCGTCGACCGGTCCGGGCAGGGACGCGAGCCATCCTAAAACGGTCTCGACGGGCACCGCGCGCCGCGGGTCGGCGTCCCAGGTGTCCCTCGACAGGCAGCCGTGACAGTGCAGCGTGCAGCCCTGCGTCCAGATGCCCGCGCGGATTCCGGGGCCGAGTGTGGTCACGGGATAGTGCGCCTTGGCGAGCAGGAGCGTCTCGCCGGCGCCACCCGCGCCGGCGCCGCCGTCCCCGGTCACTGGAGGTCCAGGTGGACGATGCTTCCCTCGCGCCGGATCGCCGTCACGGTGACCTTCTCGTCCGGCACGAGTTCCCGGTCGAACAGCGCGCGCGCCAGCGGGTTGACGAAATGCGACTCCAGCGCCATGCCGATACCGCGCCCGCCCTTGTCCAGCTCCTCGGTGCACCATTCACGGAGCGTCGTCAGAGCCTCGCCCTTGACGGCCAGGGAGAGGCGGTGCTCCTCGGTGACCCGGCGGCAGATGTTCGCGAATTGCAGGTCGAAGATCTTGTGCGCGGCCTCGGCGGAGATGAAGTCGAACACCACGATGTTGTCGCCGAACCGGTTGAGCAGCTCCGGCCGGTTGAGCACCTCGGTGAAATGGTCGGCGACCGCGCCCTTGATGCGCTGCTCGACCTCGTCGTACGACATCCCGGGTGTGATGTTCTGCACACGGTCGGCCGAGGCGAGGGGGAACGCGTCCCGGGTCGTGAGGTCCCGCCCCGGGACGTACATCCCGAGGTTCGAGGTGAAGATCAGGATCGACTCGGAGAAGTGCACGGTGTTGCCGCGGCCGTCGGTGAGCCGGCCGTCCTCCAGGATCTGCAGGAACTTGTCCAGGATCCGCGGGTGCGCCTTCTCGATCTCGTCGAACAGGATGACCCGGAACGGGTCCTCGCGGACGGCGTTGGTCAGCTCGCCGCCCGCCTCGTGCCCGACATAGCCGGGCGGCGACCCGATCAGCCGGTCGCCGGACCCCTCGCCGGAGAACTCGCTCATGTCGAAGCGCAGGTAGGCGGACTCGTCCCCGAACACCAGCTCGGTGATCGACTTCGCCAGCTCCGTCTTGCCGGTGCCGGTCGGGCCGGCGAAGAACAGCACGCCGCGCGGCCGGCTGCCGGACCGGGTCGCCTGCGCCCCCGACAGGCCCAGCACCGCCCGTTTCAGTATGTCGAGGGTCTTGGTGACGGCCTGCGGCTGCCCGATCACCCGCTCCGGGACGCGCTTCTCGCCCTCCAGCACCCGGCGGCGCAGATGGCCGCGGCTCCACGGGTTGTCGAGCACGCCGAGCTTGTAGGTGCGCACCGCGTCCGGCAGGTCGGTGAGGCCGACGCCCCGCTCCTTCGCCAGCCGCGTCACCTCGATCATCGACTGCAGGGTCAGCCCGTCGGCCTGCTCGGCGAACGCGTCGCAGGCCGCCGCCGCGGCCTCGTCCGCCCCGATGTCGGTGACCCCGAACGCGCGGGCCAGCAGCCGCGCCGTCTCCTGCCGGTCGCCGAGGTGCGGCCGCGGGATCGTGATCTCGCGGATGTTCTCGTTGTCGGCGGTCAGCCACGGCGGCAGGTCGCCGGGCCGCTCCACCAGCCACAGGATCGGGTTGTAGAGCGGCTTCGGGCGCGGCCCCGACACCCGGACCGGCCGCGCACCGCGCGACAGCTTCGCGCAGAACCGGAAGAAGTCGCGCTCGGCGGGCTCCAGGTCGGTGGGCGTGCGGGCGATCCGGGACGCCGAGTCGATCACGAACGCGGCGCGGACGTCCTCCTTCGGCCGGGCCACCGCCGCCAGGTACCGGGTCAGACCCTCCAGCGACGGCTTGTCGTCCGCCTTGATCTTGCCGAGCAGCCGCTCGGCGGCGCGCATCGAGTCCTCGTCGCCGTCGCCGGGAATGATCTGCAGCCCGTCCACCGGGTCGTAGACGGCCATGAAGGACGCGCCGCTGGAGCGCAGCGCCTCCCACAGCAGGGCGCGCAGCGGGAGCAGCCCCGTCGGCGCGCCGCCCTCCGCCGGCGGCGTGAGGAAGCTGTCGTACAGGTTCCCCGACAGGACGTACTGGGAGTGCACGGAGAGGGTCGCGTCGAGCTCGCGGATGAACGGCGGCCAGCCCTGCAGCCGGCCGCCGAGAGTCGGCGAATCAATGCTCATGTTCTGGTGCGCCCCCACTCCGTTCCAGGCCCCCGGACATCTCAGGTATGACGCTCGCGGTGGCGCTCGCGTTGCCCGGCTCGCCCCCTAGTCTGCCGTGACCGCGCCGAAACCGGCAGCTCACGCACCCCGGGCTCCAGCCGCCACGCCACCTCGGAGCGGATCCCCGCGTCCGCCAGCCGGGCCCGCGCCGCCTCGAACGCCGCGCACCACTCCTCCTCGCGCTCGACGTCCAGCCGCCGGTCGTCCTCGCTCTCGGCGGGCCGCTCGCGCACCATCGACGCGCGGACGTGCGCCGCGTCGTCGACCCGCATCCGGACGCTGTGGTCGGGCCAGGCGCCCTTCGTCAGCGTCACGGTGCCGTCCTCGGCGGTCAGCGTCTCGAACCCGGCGTGGACCTCGTACCCCATGTCCTCGAACGCGGCGGTGATCGAGTCGAGGACGTACCGGCGCTCCGCCTCGGCCTGCGCGGCGGCGTCGCGTTCGGCGGCCAGGCGCCGCTCCTCGGCCCGCAGCTCCTCCGTGCGGCGGTTGGCGGCCTGGATCCGGAGCCGGACCTCCTGCAGGACGCCCTCGGCCTCCTCGGCCGTCCCGGCCCCGGCGAGCAGCGCCGCCGCCTCCGCCACGGCCCGCCGCTCGGCGTCCGCGGCGTCCGGCAGCAGCCGCGCCATGATCCTTTCGAGGTTCCGCCGGACGTCGTCGCCGGTGGCGGGCGGCGGCGCGCTTGGCGCGGCGTCGGTCGCCAGGCCCTCGGCGGGGGCCGCGAAGATCTGGGTGCTGACCTGCGCGGCCAGATGCTCGGACAGGTGCCGCTCGGCCTCGTCCAAGGCCCGGTCAGTGGCCGCGCACCACGCGGTCAGCTCCGCGGTGCTCTGGTGCTCGTTCGGCACTAGCTGCTCGGGCAGCGGCACCTCCGCGCCGAGCTTCGCGCGGGTCTCGGCGAGCGCGGCGATGCGCGCGTTGCGCTCCACGACCTCGCGCAGCGCGCGCTCCTGCGACTCGACCTCGGCGAGCGCCGCCGCCCGCGCCTCGGCCCGCCCGGCGGCCAGCGCGGCGAGCGCCTCCGCGCCCCGCCCGGCCAGCCCGGCGCCGCGCCCGAGCACCCGGTTCATGCCGAGGCTGAGGACGACGGCCGCGTCCAGCGCGATGTCCGCGTCGATCCCGCTGCTCACGAAGCTCCTCCTGCGATGGTGCGTGCCTGCCGCCAGCGGTGCAGCCGGACCCCCGCCGCCACGGCGTGCGCGGCGGGGCCGGCGATGAGGACCATGAGCCACAGCAGGCTCGCGACGGACGTCAGCGCCGCGAGCAGGAGCAGCAGGAGGAGCAGCGGCACCGTCGCCGCGAGCAGCAGCAGACCGCAGCCGCGCCGCCCGGTCTGCCGCGCGGCGCCCGACATCGTCTGGGACGCCTTCGAGAGCCCACGGCCGCTCGCCCCCAGGACGCCCGACACCATCGCCCACGGCCCGTGGGGGAGGTAGTCGCCGCCCTGCGCGCGCGCCAGGAGCACTTCGCTGCAGCACTGCACCGCCCAGGCGAGGACCGACACGACGGCCAGCGCGCCGAAGGAGATGCCGGCAGACGAGCCGTGCAGGCCGACGGACGTGGTGCCGTCGTCGGAGCTCCCACCGGAGAGCGAACCGATCACCCAGCTGCCCGCCAGCCAGAAGAGCAATACGGGCAGCGTCCATAGGACGGCCTTGGCCGTGGCTGCATTGCGTCCTGCGAGACGCTGCCGTTCCCGCTCTGCCCACTGCGCCTTGAGCGCCTCGTTCCGCTGCTCGGCGGTGTACCGGTCGCGCGTCCGGGACTCGCTCTCCGCGACGGCCTCGGGGGCGGCGCGCGTCACCGCGAGGAGACGCAGCGGATCGTCGCCCGCGCCGTCCGCGATCCAGGTGAACCACGGCGCCGGATCCGTCACCGCCGCGCGCGCCCGCGCCGCGCCCTCCGCGATCAGCCGGTGCGCCTCCGCCGGACGCGCCGCCAGCGCGAGCAGCGTCAGCAGCATGGCGGGCGGTTCCTCCGCCTCGGCGTCCGGCAGCCGCCGCGCGGCCCCTGCCGGTGTGGCCTCCTGCTCGCGCAGCCAGCGGACGAGGTCGTTCCACGCCGCGACATGGGCGCGCCACTGGTCGTCGACCCGCGCCAGCTCCGCCGCGCCCTCGAAGCCGGCGCACACCGGGAGCAGGCGGTGCTCCCACAGCGCCCGGCCGATGAGGCAGGCGGTGCGGTGGTCGCGGTGGCGGGGGTCGCCGGCCAGTGCGGCGAGGCCCGGCAGGTCGTCGGCGGTCACCCGGCGGCCGAGGAAGTGCGGGGGGAGCGCCGGATCCAGCCACCGCACCAGGTGCAGCAGCTTCACGTCCGGCGGCAGGCGCGTCATGAGGTAGCCGTCGACCAGATCGATGCGGCTGTCGTCCGGTGCGTCCGCGAGCCACTCGCGCAGGCTCCGCCACGCCTCGCCCGACTCGCCGCGTCCGAAGAAGTACTGCGCGGCGTGATCCCAGTTCTCGACGAGCGCGCGCGCCAGCTCGTCCCTGCGCGTGTAGCGGCGGCCCTTGAAGGGGAGGCCGTCGCCCGGTTCGGTCTGCGCGCTCTCCTCGGCGACCGGCGGCGAGGCCCCGTCCAGCCACTCCTGTACCTGCGTGCCCGTCCACCTCTTGCGCGGATCCCGGGTCAGCAGCCCGCGGCACAGCAGACGCAGTCTCGGGTCGGGGACATCGTCGGCGCTGACGGGACGCGTGGCCAGATGGTCGACCACCACGGTCTCGCTCAGCCCCTGGAACGGTGCCCGCCCCGTCGCGACCTCCTTGACGATCATGCCGAGCGACCACCAGTCGCGGGCCGGCGACACCTGCCCCGACAGCGACTCCGGGGCCGCGTAGGCGAGCGTCCGCGACGACGACGCGAACACCACGCTCTGGTCGAGGACCTTGCTCAGCCCGAAGTCGGCGATCGCCAGCCGCAGCGGCTCGACCCCCAGCACGAGGACGTTCTCGGGCTTGAGGTCACGGTGCACGATCCCGGCCCGGTGCAGCGCCGTGAGGCCCGCCGCGAGCTGCGCCGCCACATCGGCGGCGGCGTCGCCGGGCAGCGGCCCCGCCTGCATCAGCGCCCTTAGGTTGCCGTCCGGGACGTACGGGGTGATCTCGTAGTCGCGCCCGTCCGCGTGCCCGGTCTCCAGGATCCGCAGGACGTGCGGCGAGTCCAGCGCGGGCAGCTTCGCCCACACGTCCCGGTCGGCGCGGTAGCCGCGGCGGAAGATCTTCACCACGTACTCGTCGCCGGCGCCGTCCCGCACGAGCAGCAGGTCGGACTCGGCGCCCTGCACGGGCAGCTCCGCCACCGTCGCGTACCGCTCGCCGAGCACCGCCGGCAGCCGCATCAGCGACTTGCCGGCCGCCGCCCCGTCCCGCCGCGTCTCGCCCGGCGGCCGCGGCCCGGGCACCCGCGCGTCGTCGCGCCGCGTCGCCCCGGCGTCCCGCCGCGTCTCACCCGGCGCACCGCCGCCGGGGCCCGCCCCGTCGAACTCGCCCACCAGCCGTCCCGTCTAGACCTTGTCCTTGATGACCCGGAGATACTCGGCCTGCTTGAACCGCACCACCACCGCCTCCATGAAGATGCGGACGAGCAGCATCTGCACCAGCCAGAGCACCGGCGTCGCGACGATGAGGATGAGCCCGCCCAGCCAGAACTCCGTGGAGACCAGCACCCAGAGGCCGAACAGGAGGATGCCGAGACATTCCAGGGAGATCAGCAGCAACGACAGGACATAGGACGTCTTGGCGAGCTTCGGGGTCACCAGGGCGTTGAAATCGGTGTCCAGGAGCGCGCCCAGCAGGCCCTTCTCACCGGATTCGGCCGGGGCCCACGGCTGCGGGGCCGCGCCGGGGACGCCGGGCGCCGGCTGGCGCGGGCCGGGGACGGGCGCCGGCTGCTGCGGACCGGGCGGTGGACCGTACGGTCCCCCCGGCGGGCCGGGGGCCTGCGAGCGCGGTGGGTGACCGGGGTCCGAAGGATTCGTCATTCGCCGTCGTCTCCAGTGTGGGGCCTACAGACAGACTCTAGAGCCTGACGCGGCCGCCCGCCCGGGACGGAAGGCACGCCTCACCGGGCGTGCCGCGCCTCTCCCGGACACCGCCGCCGCGCCCGCCGCAGGATGACCACGTCGCGAGCGGGAGCACCAAGGCCGGTAAACGGCGGAACCGGGAGTTCAGCACCACCTCGGGCGGCCCCTGGCCGAGCACGGAACGGTGCTCGCCTCTATCCCGGGCCGACAGGGCGGGGGCGCTCCGGGCGCGTTATCGTGCCCGAGGCTCCCGATGAGCGCCGGAATGGGCGAGGTGCGATGGTCGCGTTGGTGTTGCTCCTGGTCGGCCTCGCCGCCGGCGTCCTCTTGGCCCCCATGGCGGTGCCGTTCACCGGCCCCGTCGACTGGACGCGGCGGACGGCGCTCGGTGCCGCCACCGCCTGCGTCTTCGGAGCCATCGGATGGCGGATCGGAGCGGAGCCCGTCCTCGGCGCGCTGCTCTACCTCGCGGCGGTCGGCGTGCTCCTGGCGTTCATCGACATCAGGGAGAAGCGGCTGCCGGACCGCTTCACCCTCCCGTCCTACGGCATCGCAGCCGCGCTGCTGGCCGTCGCCGTCCCGTTCACCGACGACGGCCTGCGGCACTTCACGCACGCGCTCATCGGCATGGCGGCGCTCTTCGCGCTGTTCGCCCTGCAGGCGCTCGCCGTCCCGTCCGGCATCGGGCTCGGGGACGTCAAGCTGTCGGGCGTGCTCGGGCTCTGCCTCGGATGGTTCGGCGGGCGCGCCTGGATCACCGGCCTGCTGGTGATGTACCTGATCGGCGGCGTCATCGCCGTCGGCGTGCTGATCGTCCGCCGGACGCGGAAGGGCGAGTTCCCGTTCGGCCCGGCGATGCTCGCCGGGACCCTCGCGGCGGTGCTGGCGGCCACCGGATGAACCCGGTCACGCGCAGGGGTTCTTCCGGCCGGCCTTGACCCCTCCTCCGATCTTGTTGATGGCGGGCGGGGTGAAGCGGCCACCCGCCTTGCCGAGGACGAGACGGACACCGCCCGCGGGCGCGCCGCCGTCGGCGGTGAGGACCGCGTCTGGGAGCGCACGGGCAAGCACAGACGCCTGCGCCTCGGCGGACGGGGCGTAGACGAGCCGGGTCTCCGCGGCGGGGGCCGCCTTCCCGACCGTCTTGGCGACCTTGAAACCGCGCTCCCGGAGCCGGCGCACCGCGTTGTCGACCGCCTTCTTCGGGGCGCCCGCGGCCACGACGGTGACGTTCACCTGCCCGGGCGCGGGCAGGGCCTGCTGGGCGGGAGCGGGCGCGGCCGGCTCCGCGGGCAGGTCGTCGTCGCGGCGGACCGCCTCGAACAGCGCCTGAGCCCGCTCCCGGTTCCACTGCACGCGGTTGGGGTCCGGGGCGTAGCGCTCGACGGGCACGGTCACGAACCGCACCTGCCCGGCGTCCATCCCCTTCAGGCCGTCCGCGATCTTCTTCATGGTCGTCAGGTTCAGGTCGTCGTCGGTCGTCATCGACTTGGTCGCGGCCTTGAGGAACTTGTAGGTCTTGGCCGGGTCGGTGAGCATCGAGCCGCTGGTGGCCTTGTCGACGACGGCGGCCATGAACTTCTGCTGCCGCTGGATGCGCTCCAGGTCGGAGCCGTCGCCGAGCGAGTAGCGGGCCCGCACGTACCCGAGCGCCTGGGTGCCCTTCACCGTCTGCTTGCCGGCCTTCAGATACAGCTGGGCCCGCGGGTCGTTGACGGGCCGGTCGACGCAGATCTCGACGCCGCCGAGCGCGTCCACCATCCGCTTGAACCCGGAGAAGTCGATCTGGACGAAGTGGTCGATGTGGATGCCGGTGAGGCCCTCCAGCGTCTTCCACGTGCAGGTCGGCCCACCGAACGCGAACGCCGAGTTCAGCATGCCGAACTGCGCCGGGACGGTGCCGCCGCCCTCCTTCTCGCACTTGGGCATCTTCACCATCGAGTCGCGGGGGAAGCTGATGCCGACCGCCTGGTCGCGGTTGGGCGACAGGTGCAGCAGGATCGTGGTGTCCGACCGCGCCCCGGTCACACCGTCCGCGTACTCGGAGTTGTCACCGGCCCGCGTGTCGGACCCGAGCAGCAGGATGTTGAGCGACTTGTTGAGCTTCTTCGGACGGTCCGGCCCGAGGCGCCCGCCGACATGCTTCTGATCGATGCCGCCGACGATGTCGTGATAGAGCCACGCCGCCCCACCACCACCGAGCAGCACGACGGCCAAGACCCCCACCGCCGCCCACCGCAAAACCCGCCGCCGCCGAGCCCGCCGCCCCGACCCACGACCCTCAGCACCCGTGCCCTCCGCCCGCGTGCCTTCCGCGTCCGTGGCTCCTACGCCCGCGCCTCCCGCGACCGCGCGCTCTGCGTCGGCCCCTTCCGCGTCGTTGGCTTCCGGCCCTGTGCCCTTCGTGCTCGTGGCTTCCGAACTGGAGCGTTCTACGGCCGCGCCTTCCACGTCCACGCGCTCGGCATCGGCGTCCTTCGTATCCCCGGCCTCGGCGGTGCCGGCTTCCGTGCGCGTGGGCTGCGCACTGGTGGCCTCTGCCTCTGCACTGCCCGCGTTCGTGTGCTCGGTGTCCGCGTCCTCCGCGTTGCCTGCTTCCGCGCTGGTGGCTTGTGTGCCCGTGGCTTTCGCGCCCGTGGCTTCAGCGCTCGTGCGGTTCGTGGGTGCGGGTGGCGTTTGGGGGACGGGGGTGTTTGCGGCTTCCTGCGTGGTGTTGCTGTGGGCGGCGGTGTCCCCCGCGAGATCTTCGCGGCCGGGCTCTTTGTCGCTCATTTGTCCAGTTTCGGGCAGGCCCTGTCCGGGGCGCGTGGTTTGGGGAGATCGTCAGTCTATGGAGGAAGCGGGGAGGTGTGGGGCTCTCCCTGTTCGATGCGCGGTCCCTGCTTTCGGTTGACCGCGCTCGACCCATCCGTCTGGGGGCGGCGGATTCCGTACGATCTGTCCCGTGGACGGAGGGTGGGTGATCGGCGGTCGGTTCACCATGCTCGACCGGATCGGTGCGGGCGGAACGAGCCGGGTGTGGCGTGCCTACGATCACGCGGAGCGGCGCTACTGCGCGGCGAAGCTCATCCGGTGGCAGGGGCGGACGATGCTGCTGCGGGCGATCCGGGAGCAGGCGCTGCGGCTGGCGCATCCGCATGTGGTGACCCCCTACGCGTCGTGCATGGCGGGCGATGACGTCCTGCTGGCGATGGACCTGATGACCGGCGGGTCGGTGGAGACGCTCCTCGGGGACTACGGGCGGCTGCCGCCGGACTACGCCGCCGAGATCCTGGATCAGGTGCTGGCCGCGTTGAGCCGCATCCATCGGGCCGGGATCGTCCACCGTGATGTGAAGCCGGCGAACCTGCTGATGGAGCCGAGTGCGGTCGGTGCGCCGCATGTCCGGCTCGCGGACTTCGGGATCGCGCTCGGGGACGACGGGCTCCGGTTCACCACGACCGGGTTCGTTGTCGGGACGCCCGGCTACCTGGCGCCCGAGGCGCTCGACTGGAACCGGCCCGCGCCGCGGCAGGACCTGTACGCCGCCGGGATGGTCGGCTGGCGGATGCTCACCGGCGCGGGCGACCCGGAGCCGAACCAGCGCATCGGCGAACCGCCCGCGGGGGTGCCGCCGATGCTGTGGACGGTGCTGTCCCATCTGTGCGACCCCGATCCCGCGCGGCGCTTCGCCGACGCGGACGCGGCGCGGCGGGCGCTGGGGTCGTGCCGCCGGGATCTGCGGTTCCCCGCCCGGACCCTGGACGGGGAGCTACTGCAGATCTTCGACCAGTTGGGGTCGCCTCCTCCTCATCGGAGGTAGGTGGGCAGGGTTCTCAGCGGATGGGGACGTTCGGGATCTTGCCGAAGGGGCCCGCGTCGAAGGTGACCGCTGTGACGGACGGCGGGGGAGCGGGGACGTAGAAGAAGCCGCGGTTCGCCGTGCCGGGCTCGGTTCTGAAGACGGCCCATCCGGGGTCGACGAAGCGCAGGTTCACCCTGATCTCTTCGGTGGGGCCCATGCGGACGCCGCGGTAGGCGGTGTTCGTGGCCGGGTCGATGACGGAGAACGCGCCGAACCGGCCGTAGGAGCCGTTCTCGCCCATGTAGCCGTCGGTGGGGAGCAGGTCCTGGGAGCCGACGTTCACGATCTCGAAGACGGCGACGAGGTAGGCGCCGTCGCGGTAGAACGGCTTGACGTCGATGCGCCGCTTCTGGCCCGCGATCCTGCCGATCTCGGCCGTGCGGCTCGCGACGGTCGGGCCGTCCGGGTGGAACGCGGCGGGGGCGCCGGTGCCGGTGCCGGGCTTGTCCTGCGGGGCGGTCTCGGTGGTCGTGGTCGTCTCGGTCGTCTGCTGCTTGATCTGGTAGGAGATCTCGACGCGGCGGTTCTTCTGGCGGGCCTTCTCGTCGTCGGCGCCGCCCTCCTCCGCCACCGGTTCGGTCTCGCCCTTGCCTTCGGCCTTGTACTGGTAGGCGGTGCCCAGGCGGGCCTGGAGCTCCTTCAGGACGACGTCGGCGCGGCGCTGTGACAGGGGCAGGTTGTAGTCGCCGGTGCCCTTGCCGTCGGTGTGCCCGGTGATGAGGATCGGCGGTTTGGCGGGGTCGGCCTTCGCCTTGGTCTCGGTCGCGACCTGGTCCAGGATGGCCTTCGCGCGGGCGGAGAGCGTCGCCTTGTCGAAGTCGAACAGCACGTCGGTGCGCAGCCCGATGGTCTGCTCGCTCGCGCTCGTGCTGGTGGACTGCACCTCGCCCTCGGTGAGGCTGTAGAGGTCGTAGGTCCGGCCGGCGGCGTTGCCGTTCTGCTCGCGTGTCTTGAACGCCACCGTGGCGCCGGGGCTCGGGGGCGTCGCGTCGTCCACGACGGGTGCGGTGGGGCCGCCCTCGCCCTTGCCGTCGACGACCGGGACGCCGGTGAACTCGCCGGCGGTGGTGGGGGTGATCACCGTGATGGTCCGCACCGACTCGGGGAGGCGGGGAAAGGCGACCACCGTCTCGTAGCGGACGCCGGGCCGGACCGTGGTGAAGCGGAGGTCGCTGCCGACCGTGTTGCCCTGGCCGTCGCGGTCGTAGAGCGGGCCGTACGCCTTGTGGCCGACCGGGTCGACGAGCGTGAAGTTCAGCTCGCCGAACGCCGTCCCCGCCGCCGAGGTCGCGAACGAGTACGACTTCGGTTCGCGCTCCGGGTTGGTCAGGTATAAGCGCAGCACCGACCGGTCGCGATGACGCTCGACGGCCCGCACCTCGATCCGCGAGTGGCCGCCGCCGACCGCGGACCAGGCGTCCTTGATCGCCGGCCCGGAGTGGGGGCGGCCGGTCTCCGCGGTGCCGCGGCTCACGGGGGATTCGCCGCCGGAGTCGCAGGCGGCGACGAGGACCAGCGGGATGGCGGTGAGGGCCGCGAGCGCGCCCCGGATGCCTGTCATCGGGATACCTCTTTCCTGTTCGACGGTCAGGCTGAGCGGGGTGACGAGCGGGTCTCAGACCTTCTCGTAGGTGATTTCTACACGGCGGTTCTTCGCGCGGCCTTCGGGATCGTCCTTGCCGCCCTGCTCGTTGGGGGCGACGGGCTTGGTCTCGCCGTAGCCCTTCGCCTGGACGCGCAGCCCGGCCCCGCCGAGGGCGTCCTGCAGGGCGGCCTTGACCGCCTCGGCGCGCCGCCGGGACAGGGCGAGGTTGGAGGCCGGGTCGCCGATGGAGTCGGTGTGCCCCGCGACCTCGACGGCGCCCTTGGCGTCGCGCAGCCGCGGCGCGAGGGCGGCGATGCGGCGGCGGGCGGTGCCGGTGAGGGTGGACTCGCCGAAGTCGAACAGGACGTCCGCCGAGATGCGGACGGTGACCTGCTCGCCGTTGGCGTGCTCCTCTTCCAGCGGGACCACGGCCCTGGAGAGGTCGATGTCGCGAACGGCGGCGCCGGCCTCGATGGGTAGGACGCTCTTGGCGAGGTTGTCGTCGGGCACGCCGGGGTCGGCCCCCGCGGCGGCGGGGACGGCGAGCAGCGTCGCGAGGGCGGCCGCGATCACGGTCGTGCGGCGCATGCGGCTCACCGCTCGACCGGGATGTTGCGGAACGTGGGCCACGACCCGATCTGCACGTCGATGGACTTCACGTTCTCGGGCGGGGCCGCGAACGTGAAGAAGTGGGACGTGGGCTGGTCGTTCGTCATGTGCGTGAAGATGTCGTCGGTCTCCAGCTCCTTGCCGCCGGAGTCCTTCACGACGACGTAGCGCTTGAGGTTGACCGGGTCGATGAGCGAGGTGCCGAGCCCGCGGTCGCCGTTGAGCCCGTAGGCGTTGATCCGGCGGGGCTCGGCGCCGGGGACGTGCGGCGTGAACTGCACGGTCAGCGTGGCCAGCTTGCCCTTCGCCTTCAGCCCCATGATGGCGATGTCGACCTTGGCGCCCACCGCCGCCGGGCTGTCGAAGGTGCCCTGCACCACCGGCTTCGCGGTGTTGTCGAAGCCCGCCTCGCCCGCCTGCACGTCCGCGCCGGCGGCCGACGACTGGGCACCGGACGATGAGGCGTCGTCGCCGCCGACCGCCGAGCAGCCGGCCAGGGTCAGGACCGCGGCGGTCGCGACCACCAGGCGATGGGTCAGGCGCATGGTCGATCCTTCGGTTCGTCGCATATGCAAAGGCTTCCGTGGCACCATGGCATCAGGAGCCACGACAGAGTGTGCGGACGTGAATATAGCGTTTGCATTTGCGAATCGTCAAGGGGGTGGACGGGGTGAGCGTCGCCGAGGACACGGTCGCCCGGAACCGCGCGCTGCAGATCGAGTGGTACGGCGAGCCGCTCGGCGATCGCGTCCGGCCGCTGCTCGACCGGCTCGGGCTGTCGCAGTCGGGCCTCGCGGGCGTGCTCGGGCTGTCCGCGCCGATGCTCTCCCAGTTGATGTCCGCCCAGCGGGCCAAGATCAGCAATCCGGCCGTGCTGCACCGGCTGATGGCGGTGGAGGAGTTCGTCGCCGATCCCGCGTTCGCTGCGCTGCCGCCGGCGACGATCAAGGCGCGGCTGGAGGAGATCAGGGGAGAGGCGGCACCGACCACGTCCGGGCTCCGCATGGCCGCCGACGGCGCCCCCGAGGAGGCCGCCCCAAAGGACGCGCGGGCCCAGGAGCGCGGGACGGCGGAGCCGGCGCGGCTGGTGCAGGCCCTCCTGCGCGAGGTCGCGTCCGCCGCGGAGATCGACGCCGCCGCCGACCTCATCGCCGACCGCTTCCCCGAACTCGCGGAGGTCCTCCGCGTGTACGGGACGGGACGCACGAGCGAGGCCGAGGCGCACTTCGCTCGTACCGTACTCGGCCGGATGCTCGGCGACCGCTAGGTCATTCCTAGGCGTGCTCGTCTCGATTCCCCTGCGCCATAACGACTGGTTATGGAACACGGGCGGTGCGATGGGGGCGCAACCGGGCTAAAGTCTGTGGTCAGGCTCACATACGGGTCTCCCTGTTATGTATGTCACAGCTCGTCAAGTGTGGCGTAGGGTCGCTTCGCTGGAAGCGCACACGAGGCGTCACCGCCCGCATGCGGCACGGCCTCCGGCCGCCCGCCGGGGAGCCATGCCCGGTGGTTCGGCGCGACGGCGCGAGGGAGGCCGCGGGCGGGCGCGACGGCAAACCGGTGCGCGCGGACCGTGGTACGGGGACACGACGACCCGAGCTCAGGAGAGCGATCGATGAGCACTGTGGAGGCGCCCGTCAAGACGCGCGCCCAGATCAAGGAAAGAACGCTCCGCAAGGACAACTGGCGGCTGTATCCCGTCACGACCTTCGTTATCTTCACGGCCTGGGTGGTGTACGCGACGGTCCGGGCCTTCTGGGGCGCGGCGTTCTACGTGCCGGAGTTCCACTACCTGACGCCGTTCTACTCGCCGTGCCTGAACGAGATCTGCAACAACGTGACGGTGAACGGGCACACCGGCGACGCGGCGGAGTTCGGGACGTTCCTGCCGGCGGGCACCCGCGGCTGGATCCCCTTCGCGGCCATCTCGCTGCCGTTCCTGCTGCTGTTCCGCCTGACCTGCTACTACTACCGCAAGGCGTACTACCGCTCGTTCTGGGCGTCGCCGTCCGCGTGCGCCGTCCGCGAGCCGCACGGCAAGTACACCGGGGAGCGCCGCTTCCCGCTGATCGGCCAGAACCTGCACCGCTACTTCTGGCTCGCGGCCGTGCTCATCTCCCTCATCAACACCTACGACGCGATCCGGGCGTTCCACGGCAAGGACGGCGGCTTCGGCATCGGGCTCGGCACGCTCATCCTGGTGGCGAACGTCGTGCTGCTGTGGCTCTACACGCTGTCGTGCCACTCGTGCCGGCACATCGTCGGCGGGCGGCTGAAGAACTTCTCCAAGCACCCGTTCCGGTACCGGATGTGGGGCTGGGTGTCCAAGATCAATGAGCGGCACGGCATGTACGCGCTGATCACCCTGGGCTCGCTGGTGGTGGCGGACGCCTACATCGCGTTCGTCGCCGGCGGCGTGTTCGACGACCCGCGTATCTTCAACTGAGGCCAAGGAACATGACTGAGATCGAGAGGCACTCGTACGACGTCGTGGTGATCGGCGCCGGCGGCGCCGGGCTGCGCGCGGCGATCGAGGCGCGCCTCCAGGGCAAGAAGACCGCGATCATCTCCAAGTCGCTGTTCGGCAAGGCCCACACGGTGATGGCCGAGGGCGGCGCAGCCGCCGCGATGGGCAACGTCAACGCCAACGACAACTGGATGGTCCACTTCCGCGACACCATGCGCGGCGGCAAGTTCATGAACAGCTGGCGGATGGCGGAGCTGCACGCCAAGGAGGCCCCGGAGCGGATCTGGGAGCTGGAGCTGTGGGGCGCGCTGTTCGACCGCACCAAGGACGGCAAGATCAGCCAGCGCAACTTCGGCGGGCACGAGTACCCGCGGCTGGCGCACGTCGGCGACCGGACCGGCCTGGAGCTGATCCGCACCGCGCAGCAGAAGATCGTCGCCCTCCAGCAGGAGGACAAGGCCGAGCACGGCGACTACGAGGCCAACCTCAAGGTGTGGGCCGAGACGACGGTCACCCGGCTGCTGAAGGACGCCGACGGCAAGGTCTGCGGCGCGTTCGGCTACGTCCGCGAGACCGGCAAGTTCGTCGTGTTCGAGGCGCCCGCGGTGGTGCTGGCGACCGGCGGCATCGGCAAGGCGTTCAAGGTCACGTCGAACTCCTGGGAGTACACCGGGGACGGGCACGCGCTGGCGCTGCTCGCCGGCGGGGCGCTGCTGAACATGGAGTTCGTGCAGTTCCACCCGACCGGGATGGTCTGGCCGCCGTCGGTCAAGGGCATCCTCGTGACCGAGTCGGTCCGCGGCGACCGCGGCGTCCTGCGCAACAGCGAGGGCAAGCGGTTCATGTTCGACTACATCCCGGAGGTCTTCAAGGACCAGTACGCCACCTCCGAGGAGGAGGGCGACCGCTGGTACGACGACCCCGACAACAACAAGCGCCCCCCTGAGCTGCTGCCTCGCGACGAGGTGGCCCGCGCGATCAACTCCGAGGTCAAGGCGGGCCGGGGATCGCCGCACGGCGGCGTGTTCCTCACCGTCGTCGACCGGATGCCGGGCGGCGCCGCCGAGATCGTCAAGCGGCTGCCGTCGATGTACCACCAGTTCAAGGAGCTGGCGGACGTCGACATCACCAAGGAGGCGATGGAGGTCGGCCCGACCTGCCACTACGTGATGGGCGGCGTGGAGGTCGACCCGGACACGGGCGCGGCGAAGGTGCCCGGCCTGTTCGCGGCGGGCGAGGTGTCCGGCGGCATGCACGGCTCGAACCGGCTCGGCGGCAACTCGCTGTCGGACCTGCTGGTGTTCGGGCGCCGCGCCGGCCTCGGCGCGTCCGAGTACGTGGACGCGCTGCCCGCGCGTCCCGCCGTCCCGGACGCGGAGGTCGAGGCGGCGACGGCGGAGGCGCTCGCGCCGTTCGAGCGGGAGGGCGGCGAGAACCCGTACGCCGTCCACGCCGAGCTGCAGCAGACGATGAACGAGCTGGTCGGCATCATCCGCAAGGAGGAGGAGCTGAAGCAGGCCATCGAGGCCCTCGGCAAGCTCCGCGAGCGGGTCGCGAACGTCAGCGTGGAGCCGGTCGCGGTCAACGACGGCCGCGGCTACCACCCGGGCTGGCACCTCGCGCTGGACCTGCGCAACATGCTGCTGGTGTCGGAGGCGGTCGCGAAGGCGGCGCTGGAGCGGCAGGAGAGCCGCGGGGGCCACACCCGCGACGACTACCCGCAGATGTCGGCGGAGTGGCGGAAGATCAACCTGGTCTGCGCGCTCGCCGGAGACCCGTCCGCCCCGCACGTCGAGCTGACCCGGCAGCCGCTCGTGCCGATGCGCGAGGACCTGCTCGAGCTGTTCGAGAACGACGAGCTGAAGAAGTACCTGACCGCCGAGGAGCTGCCGAAGGGGCTGGCCGAGGAGGTCGAGACGGAGCGGGCGGAGGCCGCGGCCGGCTCGGGCGCGACGGCCGCCGGCGCCGCCGGCGCCGCGGACGACGAGGAGGACGACCGATGAGCTACGAGGCCAAGTTCAAGGTCTGGCGCGGCGACGACGGCTCCGGCGAGCTCGCCGACTACACGGTCGAGGTCAACGAGGGCGAGGTCGTCCTCGACATCATCCACCGGCTGCAGGCCACGCAGGCGCCCGACCTCGCCGTCCGGTGGAACTGCAAGGCGGGCAAGTGCGGCTCGTGCTCGGCCGAGATCAACGGCATGCCGAAGCTGCTGTGCATGACGCGGATGTCGACCTTCGACCCGGACGAGACGGTCACCGTCACCCCGATCCGCACGTTCCCCGTCATCCGCGACCTCGTCACGGACGTCTCGTTCAACTACGAGAAGGCGCGGGAGATCCCCTCGTTCGACCCGGGCGACGCCAAGCCCGGCGAGCTGCGCATGCAGCAGGTGGACGTGGAGCGGTCGCAGGAGTTCCGCAAGTGCATCGAGTGCTTCCTGTGCCAGAACGTCTGCCACGTCATCCGCGACCATGAGGAGAACAAGGAGAGCTTCGCCGGCCCGCGCTTCCTGATGCGGATCGGGGAGCTGGAGATGCACCCGGCGGACCAGGCCGACCGGCGCAACATCGCGCAGGACGACCACGGCCTCGGCTTCTGCAACATCACCAAGTGCTGCACCGAGGTCTGCCCCGAGCACATCAAGATCACCGACAACGCGCTGATCCCGATGAAGGAGCGGGTCGTCGGCCGCAAGTACGACCCGGTGGTGTGGCTCGGCAGCAAGCTCGGCATCGTGAAGAAGGGCCAGGACACCCCGTCCGCCTGAGCGAGGCTCCCGGACGCCCGGCGTCCGGGGTTTTCGCGAACGTCCCCCGCCGCCCCGCGCGACGGGGGGCGTTCGCGTTTCCGCCGCTCTCCACCGCGGGGGCGGCGCTCTGGCATGCGGCGCTCCCGAGGTACGGCGGGCGGCGTGCCCCCGGACCGCCGCCCGCCGTCCCGCCGTTCCCCGTGGACGCCGTGGACGCCGCTACGGCCCTCCGGTCGCGCACGCCGGGATCCACCCTGACGCACATCCGTCCCCCGGAGTAGGGAATAGTGCACAGAGCGCGTGATTGAACCGTGATTCCCTCCCGGGGGGCGGGCGCCCCCGGATCCCTTTAGCGTTATGGCGTGACCGCTCTCGAACCGGGCTCGTTCCTCGCCGATCTCACCGCGGCGGAGCGCGCGGATCTGGAAGCACGCTCCCGCGTCCGCGAGTTCGAGCGGGGCGACACGCTCTTCTCCGAGGGGGAGGAGCCCGGCTGGGTCGCCGTCCTGCTGCGGGGACGGGTGAAGGCGTTCTCCTACCGCGAGCAGGGCGGCGAGGCGCTGCTGGCGGTGCGCGGGCCGGGCGCGCTGCTCGGGGAGGTCGCCGCGATCGACGGGCTGCCGCGGTCGGCGTCGGTCGCCGCGCTGGAGCCGGTCCAGACCCTCGCGATCGGCGCCGACGAGTTCATGGCGTTCCTGCAGGCGCACGGCCGCGTCTCGATCCTCATCATGCGGATGCTGTGCCAGCGGTGGCGCGACGCCGACCGCAAGCGCGTCGAGTTCGGCATGTTCGACGCGACCGGGCGGGTCGCGCAGCGGCTGGTCGAGCTGGCGGAGCGGTTCGGCGTGCCGTACGTCCCGCGCGGCGGCGCCGACGAGGCCGGGACGGGCGGGGAGAGCGTGCGCATCACGCTGAACCTGTCGCAGGAGGAGCTGGCGGGCTGGGTCGGCGCGTCGCGGGAGGCGGTGAGCAAGGCGCTGCGGACGCTGCGCCGGCACGGCTGGATCGAGACGGGCCGCCGGCGGCTGATCGTCCACGACCTCCAGGCCCTCCGCCGCCACGCGCGGTAACCCGGGTCGCCCGGCGCGGACGCGCTGGCCGTACTCTGTGCAGGATGCAGCTACAGCAGCTCGCCTACTTCGTCGCGGTCGCGGAGGTGCGCCACTTCACGCAGGCCGCGGAGATCCTGCGGGTGGCGCAGCCGTCGCTGTCCAAGCAGATCCGGGCGCTGGAGAGCGAGCTGAACGTCTCCCTGTTCCGGCGCGCGCGCGGCAACATCACCCTGACGCCCGCAGGTGAGGCGCTGCTGCCCCTGGCCAAGCGCATCCTGGCGGACGTCGACACCGCGCGCCTGGAGGTGCAGGAACTCGCCGGCCTCAAACGCGGCCGGGTGCGACTCGGCGCCACGCCGTCCCTCTGCGCGGGCCTGCTGGCGGACGTCCTGCGCCGCTTCCACGACACGTACCCGGGCATCCAGCTCATCGTGGAGGAGGGCGGCTCCCGCGACCTCGTCCGGGAGCTGACGCGCGGCTCGCTCGACCTCGCCCTGGTCATACTCCCGCTCCAGGGCGATCCACCGCTGGACACGACCCCGATACTGCGCGAGTACCTGGTGGTGGCGTCCCCGGCGGGGACGGGGACGCCCGCGCAGCTGCCGCGCCGCTCGTACCTGCGCATCGAGGACCTGCAGAACCGCCCGCTGGTGATGTTCCGTCCCGGATACGACCTGCGGGAGGCGACGATCAGCGCGTGCCGGGCGGCGGGGTTCGAGCCGAAGTTCGCGGTCGAGGGCGGCGAGATGGACGCCGTGCTGCGCTTCGTCGAGGTCGGCCTCGGCATCGCGGTCGTCCCGAGCATGGTCCTCGCGGGGCGTCCCGGCCTGCGCGGGACGCCGCTCGTCCTGGCCGACGAGGAGGCGCGGCGGGGGCGCCACGGTCCCGGCCTGCTCCGCACCATCGCGCTCGCCCACCGCAAGGACGTCGAGTTGACCCACGCCGCGCGCGCCTTCCAGGAGACCTTGGAGGTCTTCCTCGCGGAGGCCGCCGAGGCGGGAACGCTCCCCGCGGGCGTCGAGAACCTGGTCGACGCCAAGTAGCGGTCAGGCGGTCAGGATGTCGCGCAGGACGCGGCCCCGGACGGCGTTGTCATCGCCCTCCGGAAGGTGCCAGGGGCAGGCGATGTCCAGCGCGGCCACGCGGCCGGTCGCGATGACCCGGCGGACGGACGCGATCACCGCGTCGTAGGACGGGCCGCCGCCCACGGGGAACTTCATCCCCGGCAGGTCGTCCTTGTCGATGACGTCCAGGTCGATGTGCAGGAGCAGCGGGCCGTCCGGCAGGACGACGTCGTCCACCGGGCACTGCCGCACCCGCGACGAGGCGAGGAACTCGGCCTCGGCCGGGTCGAGGTCGCGGGCGTCCACGAGGACGACGCGGTCCTCCGGCAGCGGGCGCAGGCCGAGCCGGTCGGGGAGCAGCGCGGTGTCGGTGCCGATGATCTGCCGCAGCGGCATGCCGCCGATGTAGCCGGAGGTGGAGCTCTCCGCCGAGTGGATGTCGCCGTGCGCGTCGTACCAGACGACGGACGCGTCCACCCCGGCCTTCTGCAGCCCGGCGAGGACGGCCTCGGCGAGCAGGCAGTCGCCGGAGACGACCGCCGGACGGGTGCCGCCGGCGACCTGGTCGGCGACCTCGGCCGCGACCGGCTCGCACAGCGCCGCGACGCGGTCCCACACGTCGCCGTCCGGGAGGTCGCGGGTCACCGGGATCAGGTCGAACCCGTCCAGGGGGAAGGACGTGTCGGGGAGCCGTTCATCCTGGTGGTACGGAACAAAAGTGATCACGTGACCACAGTAGAGCAGTAGTACGGCCCCGCCCGGTACTCCGAGCGGGGCCGAGATCAGGGGCCGGTCGGGCCGGCCGGATCGGACCGAAGCGGGTCAGTGCTCTTTTCTGGGGGGCGACCCCCAGCCCCCCGGCAAGGGCCGCTGCGCGCTCCTTCGCTGGCGCTCAGTCGACGCGTCAGCGCTTCTTGCCGCCGGCGGTCGCCTTCAGGTAGTCGCCGTTGAGGCGCCCGATGACGTCCAGCGGGATCTCCTTCGGGCAGGCCGCGGTGCACTCGCCGGTGTTGGTGCAGCCGCCGAAGCCCTCCTCGTCGTGGGTCTCCAGCATGGACACGACGCGGTCCCAGCGCTCCGGCTGCCCCTGCGGCATCAGCCCCAGGTGGGTGATCTTGGCGCCGAGGAACAGCGCGGCGGAGCCGTTCGGGCAGGCCGCGACGCAGGCGCCGCAGCCGATGCACTCGGCGGCCTCGAAGGCGCGGTCGGCGTCCGGCTTCGGCACCGGCGTCGAGTGCGCCTCCGGCGCGGTGCCGGTCGGAGCGGTGATGTAGCCGCCGGCCTGGATCATCCGGTCGAACGCCGACCGGTCGACGACCAGGTCCTTCACCACCGGGAACGCCTTGGCCCGCCACGGCTCGACGTCGATGACCTCGCCGTCCTTGAACTTGCGCATGTGGAGCTGGCACGTGGTGGTGGCGCGCTCCGGGCCGTGCGGGGTGCCGTTGATGACCAGCGAGCACATCCCGCAGATGCCCTCGCGGCAGTCGTGGTCGAACGCGACCGGCTCCTCGCCGTCGGCGATGAGCTTCTCGTTGAGGACGTCCAGCATCTCCAGGAACGAGGCGTCGGGGGAGATGTCGTCGAGCTTGTACTCGACCATCCGCCCCTTGTCCTGGGGGCCGCTCTGGCGCCAGACGCGCAGTGTGAGCTTCATGATTACCTGTCCGACCTCTGCTACTTGTACGACCGCTGCGTCGGCTTGACGTATTCGAAGTCCAGGGCCTCCTTGTGGAGGACGGGCTGCTCGCCCTCCCCGGCCCATTCCCAGGCGGCGACGTGGGCGAAGTTCTCGTCGTCGCGCTTGGCCTCGCCGTCCTCGTCCTGGCTCTCGGCCCGGAAGTGGCCGCCGCAGGACTCGGTGCGGTGCAGCGCGTCGATGACCATCAGCTCGGCCAGCTCGAAGAAGTCGGCGACGCGGCCGGCCTTCTCCAGCTGCTGGTTCAGCTCCTCGCCCTTGCCGGTGACCTTGACGCGCGTCCAGAACTCCTCGCGCAGCGCCGGGATGAGCTCCAGGGCCTTGCGCAGGCCCTGCTCGGTGCGCTCCATGCCGCAGTACTCCCACATGATGTGGCCGAGCTCGCGGTGGAAGGAGTCGACGGAGCGGTCCCCGTCGATGGAGAGCAGCTTGTCGATCCGGGTCCGCACCCGCTCCTCGGCCTCGCTGATCGCGGTCTCGGCGACCGGCCCGAACGCGTTGCGGGCGATGTAGTCGCCGATGGTGTTCGGCAGGACGAAGTAGCCGTCGGCGAGCCCCTGCATCAGCGCGGACGCGCCGAGCCGGTTCGCGCCGTGGTCGGAGAAGTTCGCCTCGCCGATCACGAACAGGCCGGGGATCGTGGACTCCAGGTCGTAGTCCACCCAGAGGCCGCCCATCGTGTAGTGGACGGCGGGGTAGATGCGCATCGGCGTCTCGTACGGGTTCTCGCCGGTGATGCGCTCGTACATCTGGAAGAGGTTGCCGTACTTGGCCTCGACCTTGTCGCGGCCGAGCCGCTCGATGGCGTCGGCGAAGTCGAGGTAGACGCCGAGGCCGCCGGGGCCGACGCCGCGCCCCTCGTCGCAGACGTTCTTCGCCGCGCGGGACGCGATGTCGCGCGGGACGAGGTTGCCGAACGAGGGGTAGATGCGCTCCAGGTAGTAGTCGCGCTCGTCCTCGGGGATGTCGTACGGCTTGCGCGTGTCGCCGGCCTTCTTCGGCACCCACACGCGGCCGTCGTTGCGCAGCGACTCCGACATGAGCGTCAGCTTGGACTGGTGGTCGCCGCTGACCGGGATGCACGTCGGGTGGATCTGCGTGTAGCACGGGTTGGCGAACAGGGCGCCGTGCCGGTGGGCGCGCCAGGACGCGGTGACGTTCGAGCCCATCGCGTTCGTGGACAGGAAGTACACGTTGCCGTAGCCGCCGGACGCCAGCACGACCGCGTCCGCGGTGTAGTGCTTGATCTCGCCGTTGATCAGGTTCCGGACGACGACGCCGCGGGCCCGCCCGTCCTCCATGATCAGGTCGAGCATCTCGTGCCGCGGGTACAGCTCCACGTTGCCGGCCTCGACCTGCCGCATCAGCGCCTGGTAGGCGCCGAGGAGCAGCTGCTGGCCCGTCTGGCCGCGGGCGTAGAAGGTGCGGGAGACCTGGGTGCCGCCGAACGAGCGGTTGTCGAGCAGGCCGCCGTACTCGCGGGCGAACGGGACGCCCTGCGCGACGCACTGGTCGATGATGTTCCGGGAGATGTCGGCGAGCCGGTACACGTTCGACTCGCGGGAGCGGAAGTCGCCGCCCTTCACGGTCTCGTAGAACAGCCGGTAGACGCTGTCGCCGTCGTTGCGGTAGTTCTTCGCGGCGTTGATGCCGCCCTGCGCGGCGATCGAGTGGGCGCGGCGCGGCGAGTCCTGGAAGCAGAACTGCTGGACGTGGTAGCCGGCCTCGCCGAGCGTCGCGCCGGCGGAGCCGCCGGCCAGCCCGGTGCCGATGATGATGATCTTCTTCTTGCGCTTGTTGGCCGGGTTGACCTGCTTGGCCTCGAACTTGCGCGTCGTCCAGCGGTCCTCGATGGGGCCCTTGGGCGCCTTGGTGTCGGCGATCGGCTCGCCGGACTTGTAGAAGCTGTCGGTCATGGTCAGCTCACCCATCCGAACGTGATGGAGACGGGGACCGCGATGAAGCCGAGCGTGATCAGCGCGGCGGTGGTCGCGGCCAGGCCCCGCAGGGCGTTGTGGCTGCGCGGGCTGCGCAGCCCGAGCGTCTGGAACGCGCTCCAGATGCCGTGGTTGAGGTGCAGGCCGACGAGCAGGACGGCGACGACGTACCAGAGGGTGATGTACCAGCGGGACGGGTCGAAGTCGGCGACCATCCGCTCGTAGGGGGTGGCGTCGGCGCCCTTGGGGTTCACGACGAAGAACGTGAGGTCCAGCAGGTGCCAGATGATGTAGAAGGCGATGATGACGCCGCCGTACCGCATCGTGCGGACGGCGTAGCCCTGCGCGTTCGACTTCTTCTTCGACTGGTACTTCACGGGGCGCGCGTGGGCGGCGCGCTTGCCGAGGGACACCGCCGACCACATGTGCAGGATCACCGAGACGCCGAGCACGACCTCGATGAGGGTCAGGACGGTCCGGCGCGGTACCGCGGGCTCACCGATCGTGCGCAGCCAGTGCGCGTAGTGGTTGAAGTCCTCCGCGCCCATGAAGATCTTCAGGTTCCCGACCATGTGCGCGACCAGGTACAGCACGAGGATGCCGCCGGTCACCGCCATGACGGCCTTCTTGCCGACGGTCGATCGGTAGATCGCAGGTATCGCTATAGCCACGACCTGCACGTTATGTCCGGATCGGAGAATAGTTCCAAGTCATCAGCGCACTCATGGCGATAGCCGCAGGCTATGGAAGCACGCCGGGCGGGCGTTGTAGCCGTTCCGTGACGTTCCGCCTGGTGAGTGACTTCACAGCGGGTCCGGGAACTCCGCGATCACGTGATCCACAAGACATTGACCGAGGTCAGGGGCCTGTGGTTAGGCACCTGACCACAGCCGCGACGCGCTCGGAAAGCCGTGCCCCGAACGCCGCGCTCAGGAACCGTTGAGTTCGCGTCCGGGCTGGCGGGACAGCAGCAGCACGGCCAGGTCGTCGGTCAGGGCGTCGCCGTTGAGGTGCTCGACCTCGGTCACCAGGTCGTCGATCAGGGCGCGCCCGGTGGCGCCGCTGCCGCGCGCCTTGCGCGCCAGCCCGACCAGGCCGTCGGTGCCGAGCCGGTCCGAGCCGGGGCCGACCTTCCCCTCGATGAGGCCGTCGGTGTAGAGCATCAGGCCCCAGGAGTCGCCGAGGTCGATCTCCGTCGTCGGCCACTCGGCGCCCGGCAGCAGGCCGAGCGCCGGCCCGTGCGCGTAGTCGGGCAGCGCCGCGACCTCGCCGTCCTCGCCGAGGACGCCGTGGAACAGCAGCGGCGCGGGGTGCCCGGCCAGGTGCATCCGCGCGGTCCGCCGGGACGGCGCGATCGTGATCATGCAGAGCGTGGTGAAGATCTCCTCGCTGCGCCGCTCGTGGCCGAGGACGGTGTCGAGGGTGCCGAGCAGCTGCTCGCCGGTGTGCCCGGCGAGCACGAGCGTCCGCCACGCCATCCGGAGCTGGACGCCGAGGGCCGCCTCGTCCGGGCCGTGCCCGCACACGTCCCCGATCATCAGGTGGACGGCGCCGCCCTCGGTCTGCACGGTGTCGTAGAAGTCGCCGCCGAGCAGGGCGCGCCGCCGGCCGGGCCGGTAGCGGGTGTGGTGCCGCAGCGACGCGTCCTCGATCAGCGGGACGGGCAGCAGCCCGCGCTCCAGCCGGGCGTTCTCGCGGCCGAGGATGCGGGCCTCGACGAGCCGCCGCTCGGTCTCCTCCGAGCGCTTGCGCTCGATGGCGTAGCGGATCGCGCGGGCCAGCAGCGGGGCGTCGACCTCCTGCTTGACCAGGTAGTCCTCGGCGCCGGCGGCGACGGCCTGGACGCCGAGGTGGGCGTCGTCGAGGCCGGTCAGCACGACCACGGCGGCGGTCTCGGACAGGGCCAGCACCTGGCGCAGCCCGTCCAGCCGGTCGATGCCGGGGGTGGACAGGTCGACGAGGATGCACTGCGTGCGGCGGGTCAGCGACCGCCGGGCCTCGGCGAGGTCGGACGCGACGGCGATGGCGGCGTCCAGGCCGCTCTCGGCGAGCATCTTCTCGACCATGAGGACGTCGGAGGGGTCGGCGTCGATGAGGAGCAGGTCGGTCCTGTCCTCGGCCCCCGGTGCGAAGGGGTACGTCTGATGGCTGATTGTGCTCACAGGGCTTCCGGAAGTCGGGCTGACGGCACTGGCAACGGCCGGTTGAGCCTCGCTTATTCCCGTGGGTGCGGGAGGGCGCGGCGGGCCGCGCCGGGGCAGCGGCATCGGCCTAGCCGCCAGGGTCCCGGCTCAAGGAGCGGAGGAAGCGTCGCTCCGTACGCCCCGACCTTAGCGTGCCGCCGCGGCCCGGCGCACCTCCCGCGCGCGTCCCGATCACGATTTGCGGGCGGTCCGAAAGTCGTCCGAGCCGCGTCCGGCCAGGTGAAAAACCAGTCGAACTCGCGGGGCCCCGCTGCATAACCTTCGTCAGGTGAAGCCGCTGCCGGAGAAAAATCCTGGCACGCCCGACCACGTCCTCCGCCGAGGCAGAGCCTCCCGCGGCGCCCGCAGCGGCGCCGGCGGAGCATCCGCGCGCTACCTGCTGTGGCTGGCGCGCGTCCAGTGGCGCAGCATCGCCGCGGGCGCGCTCCTCGGCGTGGTCTGGATGCTCAGCCAGGCATTGATGCCCGCCGCGATCGGCCGCGCCATCGGCGACGGCATCGCGGCGCGGGACGAGCGCGCCCTGCTGGCGTGGTCCGGTGTGCTGCTCGGCCTCGGGGTCGTGCAGGCCGTCACGGGCGCCGTCCGGCACCGGTTCGCCGTCTACAACTGGCTCGCCTCCGCCTACCGGACGGTCCAGCTCGTCACCCGGCAGTCGACCCGCCTCGGCGGGACGCTGCCGAAGCGGCTGAGCGCGGGCGAGGTGGTGAGCATCGGGCTGTCCGACGTGTCGCACATCGGCGACACGATCGACATCCTCTCCCGCGGCTCGGGCGCCGTGGTCGCGATCGTCGCGGTGGCCGCGATCCTGCTCAGCACCTCGCCCCCGCTCGGCCTGATCGTGCTGGTCGGGGTGCCGCTGATCCTGGCGATCGCGGCGCCGCTGCTGCGCCCCTACCGCGACCGCGAGCTGGCGCACCGCGAGCTGGTCGGCGAGCTGAGCTCGCACGCCACCGACCTCGTCGCGGGCCTGCGGGTGCTGCGCGGCATCGGCGGCGAGACGCTGTTCTCCGGCCGCTACCGCGCCGAGTCGCAGCGGGTGCGCGCGGCCGGGGTGGCGGTCGCGCGGGCCGAGACCCGGATGAACGGCGCCGAGGTGCTGCTGCCCGGGCTGCTGATCGCGCTGGTCACCTGGGTCGGCGCCCGGTTCGCCGCCGAGCGGACGATCAGCGTCGGGGAGCTGGTCGCCTTCTACGGGTACGCGGTGTTCCTGATCGTGCCGCTGAAGACGCTCGGCGAGGCCGCCGGCAAGATCACCAAGGGGCTCGTGGCGGCGGGCCGGGTGACCGCGCTGCTGGAGATCGACCCCGAGCTGCCGGCCGCCGGGACGGCCCGCCCGGCGGCGTCCGCCGAGCTGGTCGACATCGCGTCCGGGCTGGTCGTGCGGCCGGGGCGGGTGACCGCGGTCGCCGCGGCCGACCCGCGCGACGCGCAGGCCGTCGCCGACCGGCTCGGCCGGTACGCCGACGGCGACGTCGACTTCGGCGGCATCCCGCTGCACGCGGTCGCGGACGTCCGGAAGCGGATCCTGGTCGCCGTCAACGAGGACCGCCTCTTCTCCGGGCCGCTGGCCGAGTCGCTGGCACCGGACGCCGACGAGGCGGTACTGAAGGAGGCCGTCTACGCGGCCTGCGCCGAGGACGTCGTCGCCTCCGTCGGGCTGGACGCGCATGTGGCCGAGGCCGGACGGGAGTTCTCCGGCGGCCAGCAGCAGCGCCTGCGCCTTGCGCGGGCGCTCGCCGCAGACCCCGACGTCCTCATCCTGGTGGAGCCGACCAGCGCGGTGGACGCGCACACCGAAGCACGCATCGCCGACAGGCTCGGCCAAGCGCGCGCGGGCCGCACCACCGTGGTGTGCACGACCAGCCCGCTGATGCTGGACCGCGCAGATCACGTCGTATTCATCCAAGACGGAATGGTCGTCGCAGAAGGAGCACATCGCGACCTCCTGGAGGCAGAGCCGCGCTACGCGGCCACCGTCACCAGGGGAGCGACCGCGGAAAGGGCGGAGGCATGAGCACCGAGACGCTGCCGGTCGCGACGTCCGCGCAGGTGCGGGCGTACGCGCGGCGGCTCGTGCTGCGGCACCCCCGCGCCCTCGCCGGGGTGCTCGGCCTGCACGCGCTGGCCGCCGTGGCGGGCCTGGTCACGCCGCGGCTGCTCGGCGCGCTCGTCGAGGACGTCCGCGACGGGCACGCCGCCATCGACACCGCCGGCCTCGCCATCGCCGGGTTCGTGATCGCGCAGGGCGTGCTGATCCGGTACGCCTACCTGGCGTCGGCGAAGCTCGGCGAGCGGGTGCTGGCCGAGCTGCGCGAGGAGTTCGTCGACCGGGTGCTGGCGCTGCCGCTGTCCACGGTCGAGCGGGCCGGCACCGGCGACCTGGTCACCCGCGCGTCCCGCGACGTGGACACGCTCAGCACGTCCGTCCGGTACGCGATGCCGGAGACGCTCGTCGCGATCGTCGTCGGCGCGTTCACGTTCGGCGCGCTGCTGCTGAACGGCCCGCTCGTCGCGCTGCCCGCGCTGGTCGCCGTGCCGTTCCTGGTCGCGGTGATGCGCTGGTACCTGCCCCGCGCCCACGTCGGCTACCTGCGGGAGAACGAGGCGTGGTCGCGGATCGCCGGCAGCCTCACCGAGACCGTCCAGGGCGCGCGGACCGTCGAGGCGCTCGGCCTCGCCGACCGCCGCCACCGCCGCGGCGACGACGACATCGCGGTCTCCTACAAGGCCGAGCGGTACACGCTGCGGCTGCGCATGTTCCTGTTCCCGGTGGCCGAGCTGAGCTTCGTGCTGCCCGTGGTGTCGACCCTGTTCGTCGGCGGCCTCCTCTACATGCACGACATGGCGACGCTCGGGCAGGTGACCGCCGCGACCCTGTACGCGCAGCTGCTCATCGAGCCGGTGGACACCATGCTCTCCTGGCTGGACGAGCTGCAGCTCGGCGGCGCGTCGCTGGCCCGCCTGCTCGGCGTCGGCAACGTCCCGCCCGACCGGGCGCCGGGCGACGCCCTGCCCGCCGGCGACCGGCTCACGGCGCGCCGCGTCCGCTACCACTACCGACCGGGCAAGGACGTCCTGCACGGCGTGGACCTCGACCTGCGGCCCGGCGAGCGGCTCGCGATGGTCGGGCCGAGCGGCGCCGGCAAGTCCACCCTCGGCCGGCTGCTCGCCGGGGTGGACGGCCCGCGCGCGGGCGCCGTCACCGTCGGCGGCGTCCCGCTGGTGGAGCTGCCGCTGGACGGCCTGCGCCGCGAGGTCGCGCTGGTCACGCAGGAGCACCACGTGTTCCGCGGCACGCTCCGCGAGAACCTCGCGATGGCCCGCGAGGACGCCACCGACGAGGAGATCCGCCGGGTCCTCGCCGCGGTCGAGTGGGACGGGCCGGACCTCGGCACCGTCGTCGGCTCCGGCGGCGCCTCGCTGACGCCCGCGCAGGCGCAGCAGCTCGCGCTGGCCCGGCTCGTCCTCGCCGACCCGCACACCCTGGTGCTGGACGAGGCGACGTCGCTGCTCGACCCGCGCGCCGCCCGCCGCCTGGAGCGCTCGCTCGCCGCCGTCCTGGACGGCCGGACCGTCGTGGCGATCGCGCACCGCCTCCACACCGCCCACGACGCCGACCGTGTGGCGGTGGTGGAGGACGGGCGCATCACCGAGCTCGGCACCCACGAGGACCTACTGGCCCAGAAGGGCTCCTACGCGGCCCTGTGGGCGTCCTGGCACGGCTCAGCCGGCTAGCACCGCGCGGCTCAGCGGGTCAGCACCGCGCGGCTCAGCGGGCCAGCACCGCGCGGCTCAGCGGGCCAGCACCGCGCGGCTCAGCGGGTCAGCACCGACTTCAGGTAGTCGACCTGGATGTGGAGGAGGTTCTCCGCGACGACCTCCTGCGGGGTCATGTGGGTGACGCCCGACAGCGGCAGCACGGTGTGCGGGCGCCCGGCGGCCAGCAGCGCCGACGAGAACCGCAGCGTGTGCGCGGCCACCACGTTGTCGTCCGCGAGCCCGTGGATGACCATCAGGGGCCGCTTCAGGTCAGCGGCCCGCTCGATGAGCGAGTTCGCGGCGTAGAGCTCCGGCTCCTCGTCCGGGTGGCCGAGGTACCGCTCGGTGTAGTGGGTGTCGTACAGCCGCCAGTCGGTGACGGGCGCGCCCGCGATGCCCACGTGGAACACGTCCGGCCGCTCCAGGACGGCGAGGCCCGCGAGCCAGCCGCCGAACGACCAGCCGCGGATGCCGACCCGGTCGAGGTCGAGCGCGGCCGGGTGCTTGCGCGCCGCCTCGATCAGCGCGGTGATCTGGTCGTCGAGCACGGGCCCGACGAAGTCGCCGTGCACCGAGCGCTCCCACGCCGGGCCGCGCGCGGGCGTGCCGCGGCCGTCCGCGATCACGACGGCGAAGCCCTGGTCGGCGAGCCACTGCGGCTCGCAGTACATGCGCTGCACGGCGAGGACGCGCTGGGCGTGGGGCCCGCCGTAGGGGTCCATGAGGACGGGCAGCCGCCCCTGGTCGGGCTCCCAGCCGGTGGGCAGCAGCACGGCGGTGCGGATCTCCCGGTCGCCGGCCCGCAGCAGCTCCACCTTCGGGGTGATCACCGGGGTCTCGGCGAACGAGGCGACCGGGTGCGTCCCGGCGGGGGTGCGCACCTCGGTCTCCGAGCCGGGGCGGTCGAGCCGCGCGCCCGTCACGACGGTGATCCCGCCGGACCGGATGCCGCCGAAGACGCCCGCCCCCTCGGTCAGCCGGGTGGTCTCGCGGCTGGCATAGGAGTACAGGTGGACCTCGGTGGGCTCCTCCGAGCCGGTGAACAGGATCGACTCGCCGTCCACCCCGAGCACCGACCGGACCTGCAGCCCCACGGGCGTGACCGGCTTGCCGCCGACGGTGATGCGGCGCGTGTCGGCGTCGCGGTCCTCGGTGGTCCAGACGAGGTCGCCGGAGGCCGTCCGGACGGGCAGGCCGGGGACGATCTCCGTCCACACCGGGTCGTGCTCGGTGTGCAGGAGGGACGTCGCGCCGTTGGTCGGGTCGACGCTCAGCACCCGCTGCGAGCGCTGGTCGCGCGGCTGCACGACGATCAGCAGGCCGTGCCGGTCCCAGGAGGCCGCCACGAAGTAGGGGAACATGCCGCGGTCCCAGGCGACGGCGGTGCGCCGGCCGTCCACCTTCAGCAGCACGAGCGAGACCAGCGCGTTCGGCGTGCCGGCCGCCGGGTAGGCGATCTCGGACGGCGGCCGGTCGGGGTTGGCGGGGTCGGCGATGTGCCAGCGCTGCACCGGCGTCTCGTCCACCCGCGCCGCCAGCAGCGTGCCGCCGTCGGGGGACCACCAGTGGCCGCGCATCCGGCCCATCTCCTCCGCCGCGACGAACTCGGCGAGGCCGTAGGACACCTGGTCGGACTCCGGCTGGACGAGCGCCCGGTCGTCGGTGCCGTCCATCTCGATGACGCGCAGCGTCCGGCCCGACACGTAGGCGATCCGCCGCCCGGCCGGGTCGGGGCGCGGGTCGAACACGGGCGTCCGCGCGGGCAGCTCGCGGACCAGCGCGGTGCCGAGGTCGACCGCGTACAGCCGCCCGGCCAGCGTGAACACCGCCTGCCGCATGCCCTGGTCGGTGGCGTAGCCGACGATGCCGCCCGCCTGCTCGCGGGCGCGCTCGCGCCGGGCCCGCTCCTCGGCGGGCAGGTCCTCCTCGCCGGGGACGTCCAGCGCCGCCGGGTCGGCGACGCACTCCTCCTCGCCGGTCGCGGTGTCCAGCGTCCACAGGCAGGTGACCGGATCGTCGCCCGCCCTGGTGCGCAGGAACGTCACGCGCGACTCGTCCGGCGCGATCTGGAAGGCGCGCGGAACGCCGAGGCTGAACCGGCGGGTGCGGGCGCTCTGCCGCGGATAGCTGATGCTCATGGCACCCGAGTCTGCCAGGATGCCCGGGAAGTACGGCGCACGGCGGTCTCCTGCCCTCTATGATCACGGGTCGTCGCGTGGTGGCCGGGGAACGTCCCGTGCCCGGGTCCGCGCTCGCGTAAGCTCAAAGCTTCCCCAAGCACTTTTTTCGTCGCGGGCTGAGGAGTGGTCAATGCCGGAGCTGCAGCCGGGAGATCCCCGGCGGCTTGGCTCGTACGAGATCGTCGAGCGGCTCGGCGAGGGCGGCCAGGGCGTCGTCTACGCCGGGGTCGACGCCTCCGGGAACCGCGCCGCGATCAAGCTGCTGCGCGCCGACCTCGCCGGGGACACGATGGCGCGCACCCGGTTCGTCCGGGAGGCGCAGGCCGCCAAGCAGGTCGCGCGGTTCTGCACCGCGCAGGTCCTGGAGGCCGACGTCGCGGGCGACCAGCCCTACATCGCCAGCGAGTACGTGCCGGGCCCCTCGCTCTACAAGCAGGTCACCGAGACCGGCCCGATCGGCGGCGCGGCCCTCGACCGGCTCGCGATCGGCACCGCGACCGCGCTGGTCGCGATCCACCAGGCCGGCATCGTGCACCGCGACTTCAAGCCGCACAACGTCATCATGGCGCCGGACGGCCCGCGGGTGATCGACTTCGGCATCGCGCGCGCCCTGGACACCGGGCAGACGAACGCGACGAAGGCGATCGGCACGCCGTCCTACATGGCGCCGGAGCAGGTGGCGGGCGCCACCCTCACCGAGGCCGTGGACGTGTGGGCGTGGGCGACGACGATCGTGTTCGCCGCGACCGGCCACCCGCCGTTCGGCGACGACACCGTGGTCGCGGTGATCAACCGGGTGATGCACGAGCCGCCGATGCTGGACGGCGTCCCGCCCGACCTGCACCGGCTGATCGCGGCGTGCCTGGTCAAGGAGCCCGAGCGGCGGCCGACCGCGCAGCAGATCATGATGGCGCTGATCGGCAGCGGGCCGGGCGGCGCCGGGCAGACCCGCATGGACGACCCCGCGCAGGCCACCACGATGCTCGCGGAGGGCTCCACGCTCGCCGCGGGCGGGCTCGGCGCGGCCGGGCTCGCGGGCGCGGGCGCCACCCACCCGGGCGGCCCCGCCGGCGGGACGCGCCGCGTCTCACCGTCGGAGTACACCGGGAGCCTGCCGCCCGCGGGGCCTCCGGGCGGCGGCGCCGGCCGGGCCCGGTACGACGACTGGGAGCCCGAGCGCAAGTCCAAGTGGCCGATCGTCGCGGCCGTCGCCGCGATCGCCGTGCTGGCGCTCGTCGTCGGCGTGTACGCGGCGACCCGCGGCGGTGGCGACTCGCCGAACGCGCCGGTCACGCCGTCGGTGAGCGAATCGTCGGAGGTCTCCGAGACCCCGACGTCCGAGGAGCCGGAAGAGCCGACGCCGACCCGTACCCGGACGCGCCGCAACACTCCGCCGCCGCAGCAGTCGACCGCGCCGACCTCCGAGGCGCCCACCAGCGAGACGCCGACGTCCGAGGCGCCGACCAGCGAGACGCCCACGTCCGGCCCGCCGACCGGTGACGGCGGCGACGGCGGTGACGGCGGCGACGGTCCCGGCCCCGGTGCGGGCGGCGGCGGTGGCGGCGGGCCCGGCTCGGGCGGCTGACCCGCCGTCAGGACCCGCCGCGGGGACCCGCCGGACCGTGCGGGGCAGGGCGGTCATCGCCGCCGCCCCGTGCTCTGAGTAGGCTCGTTGACTATGAAGGAGCCGCGGATCCTGTTCGTCCACGCCCATCCGGACGACGAGTCCATCGGGACCGGGGCGACCATGGCCAAGTACGCCGCCGAGGGCGCCCACGTCTGTCTCGTCACCTGCACCCTGGGCGAGGAGGGCGAGGTGATCCCGGAGGAGCTGCGCCACCTGGCCTCCGACAAGGAGGACAGCCTCGGCGAGTACCGGATCGGGGAGCTGGCGGCGGCGTGCGCGGCGCTCGGCGTCCGCGACCACCGCTTCCTCGGCGGCGCGGGCCGCTGGCGCGACTCCGGCATGATGGGCGCGCCCACCAACGACGACCCGCGCTGCTTCTGGCGGGCGGACGTCGACACCGCCGCCGCCGACCTCGTCCCGGTGATCCGGGAGGTCCGGCCGCAGGTGATCGTCACCTACGACGAGCGCGGCAACTACGGGCACCCCGACCACATCCAGGCGCACCGCGTCGCGTGGCGGGCGTTCGAGCTGGCCGCCGACCCGTCGTTCACGGAGGGCGGTGAGCCGTGGCGGGCCGCCAAGTTCTACGCCTACGCCACCCCGCGCACCGTCCTCGCGCGGGCGATCGCGGTGATGCGGGAGGCGAAGCTGCCGTTCGCGCGCGTCGCCGGGCTGGACGAACTCGGCTCCGGCGTGCCCGACGGGCAGGTCACCACGGTGGTGGACGCCCGCGCGCACCTGCCCGCCAAGCTCGCCGCGCTGCGCGCCCACCGCACCCAGATCGTCGTGGCGCCCGACCAGGTCGGCCCGTTCTTCGCGCTGTCGAACAACCTGGGGCAGCAGGCGTTCGGCACCGAGTACTACATCCTCCAGGCCGGCGAGCAGGGCCCGGTCGGCCCCGGCCGCCGCGAGCGCGACCTGTTCGCGGGCCTCGCCGAGCAGGGCCCCGGCGACGACGCCTGACCGCCGCGGGACCCGCGGCCGGTAGCCTGAATCCGTGCACAAGGACGACGACGAGGCGCGGGTGAGCCTCGCCAAGGACGGCCCCCCGGCGGACGGTGCGGCGGGCGCGTCCCTCGCGCGGGAGCCCCGCGCCGAGGGCCCGCTGGACGCGTTCGTGTCCGGCGCCGCCTACGCCGCGCTCGCCCTGCTCGGCGCGGTCTTCGGCGTGGTCGGCTCGTTCAGCCAGGACTGGACGCTCGGCCCGGTCCCGGTCGCCGCGATCGTCCTGGTCGCGCTGGTCTTCGCGATGGCCCGGCTGGCCGGGCACGGGATGGGCGGCCGGCTCGGCGCGACGGTCCCGGCGGTGGTGTGGGGCGTGGTGGTGTTCGTCCTGTCGATGCGCCGCGGCGAGGGCGACCTCGTCATCCCCGGCACCCTCCCGGGATACCTGTTCATCGTCGGCGGCATGCTCGCCGCGGTTGCCGGCATCATGACGGTGCCGCCGGCCCGCCCGCCGGGCGACTGGCTGCTCGGCAGGGCGGGCCGGGTCCGCGACTAGCGGTTCCGGTCGGGGCCGGCTGTCCCGGTCAGGACGCCATCGGGGCGGGCTCTGCGTCGAGCCGCGGCATGGCCGTGTTGTCCTTGTGCCCCTTCAGGGTGAGGCACGCGGCCGCGCTGAGCAGGATCACGACGATCGGCAGCCACATCGTCGGCTTCATCGCGTGCACGAAGCCGTGCGAGAAGACCTGCCCGGCCAGCTCGTGGACGCGGTGCGCGACGTTCGGCGGGATGCCCGGCGGGAGCTGCTGCTTCGCGCCGCTCTGGCCCGCGCCGACCTCCAGGCCGCTCTTGGCCGCGTTGGCGAACCCCTGCACGAACCCGGGGCGCACGTCGGCGGGCAGCGCCGCCGAGCGGGTCGCGGCCTCGTCCCGCAGCGAGGAGGCGAGCTGGTTCTGCAGGACGGCGCCGACCGCCGCGCTGCCGAGCACCGACCCGACCTGCCGGATCGTGTTGTTGACGCCGGACGCGGCGCCCGCGAGGCGCGGCGGGACGTTCCGGGTCGCCTCGGTGGCCATCGGCGCGAACACGCCGCCGATGCCGATGCCGGACACGACGAGCGCGGGGATGAACGCCTTCCAGTCCGTCCCGACCTCGGCGGCGAGGACGATCCACACCATCCCGGCGCCGTAGAGGGTGAGGCCGCCCATCAGGATGAACTTGCCGCCGATCCGGTCCGAGAGCCGGCCCGCGACGGGCGCGAGGAACATCGACACCAGCGACGACGGCGCCATGACGAGCCCGGCCTTGAGGGCGCTGAAGCCCAGCACCGACTGCAGGTAGATCGTCATCGGCAGGAACATGCCGACCATGCCGACCGAGACGGCCGCGCCGACGAGGTTCAGCACGGTGAAGTTGCGGTCCTTGAACAGGGAGAACGGGACGAGCGGCTCGCCGTCCTGGCGGGACCGCTGCTGCACGACGAAGATCACGAACAGGGCGAGCCCGGCGCCGATCAGGCCCCAGATGCCCGCGTTCCACTCGTACTTCTGGCCCTCGGTGAGCGCGAACGTGAGGCAGAACAGGGCGGCGGACGCCAGCAGCACGCCGACGATGTCGAACCGGTGCCGGACGCCGGGGGTGCGGCCGGGCAGGATCGGCACCGCCATGGCCAGCACGAGGATCCCGATGGGCAGGTTCACGAAGAAGATCCAGCGCCAGTCGAGGCTGGTGACGAGCAGCCCGCCGATCGTCGGGCCGGCGATCGTGGAGACCCCGGCGACCGCGCCCCACACGCCGAGCGCGGCGCCGCGCCGCTCCGGCGGGAACACCCCGATGATGATCGACATGGTCTGCGGCATCAGCAGCGCGGCGCCGAGGCCCTGCACGGCGCGGGCGGCGATCAGCTGCGTGGGGTCCTGCGCGATCCCGCACGCGAGGCTGGCCACCGTGAACAGCGCGACCCCGGAGATGAACAGGTTCTTCTTGCCCCACAGGTCGCCGAGGCGGCCCGCGGTGATGAGCAGCACCGCCAGCACCAGGATGTAGGCGTTGACGACCCACAGCACCTCGTCCAGCGAGGCGTGCAGCTTGTCGGTCATGCTCGGGATCGCGATGTTCACGATCGTCAGGTCGAGCAGGGTCATGAAGAATCCGAGGGAGAGCGTCAGCAGGATCGCCCAGGGATTTCCGCGCCATTTGCTCATGGGGCCCCCTTGTCGTCGTGGCGTGGTGGTCGGGGGCGCGGGTGGCAGCGGATCTGCCCCTCGTCGTCCCTCCAGGTGAGGCGGCCGGAATCCAGGTCGTCGACCAGGCCCCGCACGTGGTCGAGCTCGCCGCGCAGCCGGGCGATCTGCCACTCCTGGTCGAGCAGTTTGTAACGCTCCAGGCCCTGCTTGAGGAGCGCGTCGTGCGCCGTCTGGTGCGCGGCCAGCGCCGCCTCCAGCGCGACCGTGCGGCTGCGCAGCAGCCGGGCGACCTCTCCCTCCGACAGCAGGTTGATGAACGCCAGCCCGGTGCCGAAGAGCGGGAACTCCTCGGCGGGGTGGCGCAGCAGCTCGGCGAGCCGCATCTGCGCGGCGTCCCGCCCGGCGGCGGTCACCGCGTAGATGGTGCGCTCGGGCCGGCGGCCCTCCCGGCTCGTCTCCAGCGGCTCGATCAGCCCGGCCGCGGCGAGCCGCTCCACCGAGTGGTACAGCGACCCGTGGGTGATCTTGACGGCCTGGTCGTAGGCGTGGTCGCGGATGCGCTGCTGCATCTCGTACGGGTGCATCGGGCTGTCGCAGAGCATCCGCAGCACGGTCAGCGCGAGCGGTGTCAGCGGTCGGGACATGGTTCCGGCCCTATGGTCGATTCCGATTAGTCCAGACAGACTAATCCAACCGGACCGAACTCGTCACCTTGACCGCGAAGCCGGACATGTCCGTGCAGGTCCGTACCGTTCGGAGGGGCGTCAGCGCACGGCGTCCACCGAGTTGGCCGCGCCGTTGCGGGCGACGTAGTCGCCCACCGTGTCGTCGCGGACGGCGGTGAACAGGGCCCGCACGCCATCATCGTTCAGGAGTACGACACTCTGCCCGTCCCGTTCGGCGGGCCTGTCGACCGGGGCGGTCAGGTACTCCACCAGCGAGGTCTTGAGGAGCCGGTGCGCGAGCCCGCGCAGCGTCCCGGCGGTGACCGAGTCGTCCACGGTCACCGCGCCGGTCACGGCCCGGACGAACCGGTCGATCTTGATCGGGTTGCGGGTGTCGAGGGCCTTGGCCGCGAGCGCGTGCAGGAACGCCTGCTGCCGCTTGATGCGGTCGAGGTCGCCGTCCGGCAGGTTCCACCGCTGCCGGACGAAGTCGAGCGCCTCGACGCCGTTCAGGTGCTGGCTCCCCGCCTTCCACCGGCGCTCGTGCATCGGGTCGTAGGTGTCCTTGGTGATGGTGACGTCCACGCCGCCGAGCGCGTCGGTCATCTTCACGAACCCGCCGAAGTCGAGCGCGGCGTAGTGGTCGACGCGCACGCCGCTGAGCCGCTCCACGGTGCGGATCAGCAGCGAGGGCCCGCCGTGGGCGAACGCCGCGTTGATCTTCGTGGTGCCGTGCCCGGGGACCGGCACCCAGCCGTCCCGGGGGATGGAGATCAGCGACACCCGGTCGCCGCGCCCGGACAGGTGCACCAGCATGATCGTGTCGGCGCGGGCGCCCATCGACGGGATGTCCGCGCGCCGGTCGGAGCCGATCAGCAGCCAGTTCTCGCCGCGCCCGGTGGACGCCGGGCGGCCCGCCCCGCTGGGCAGCGCCCCGGCGACCCTCCTGACCTCCCCGTTGTAGGCCCGTTGCAGCAGGTAGAGGCCGCCCGCGAGCAGTATCAGGACGCCCACCGCGAGCCCGCCGCAACCGATGGCGACCCGGCGCCGGCTCGTGTTCCGCAACAGCATGCCGCCCACCCTGCCGCCGCGGGCGCCGCGCGCCGCGCCGCCGGGCGGGCGGGGGCCAACTCTTTGACGACTCGCGGGTTTCGCGTTAGCCGGGCGAGACGCCGCCGGGCGCCGTTGACCGGCGGCGTCTCGGGCCGTGGGGACCGCGCGCCCGCGCGCGGCGCTGCTAACCCTTGAGGGCGATCTCCAGCTGGTCGAGGGCCCAGTCGAGGTCGTCGCGCTCGATGACCAGCGGCGGCGCGAGGCGCAGCGTGGTCTCGTGGGTCTCCTTGGCGAGGACGCCGAGGTCCATGAGCCGCTCGCTGACCGGGCGGGCCGGGCCGGCCAGCTCGACGCCCGCCCACAGCCCGCGCCCGCGCACCTCGCGGACGAGGTCGCCGGGCAGCCGGCCGAGCCGGTCGTGCAGGTGCGCGCCGAGCGTGCGGGAGCGCTCCTGGTACTCGCCGGTCTTCAGGATCGCGATGACCTCGCGGCCGATCGCGCAGGCGAGCGGGTTGCCGCCGAACGTCGAGCCGTGCTGGCCGGGCTTGAACACGCCGAGCACGTCGCGGTCGGCGACGACGGCGGACACCGGCATGATGCCGCCGCCGAGGGCCTTGCCGAGGATGTAGACGTCCGGGACGACGCCCTCGTGCTCGACGGCGAACGTGGTGCCGGTGCGGCCGAGGCCGGACTGGATCTCGTCCGCGATCATCAGCGTGCCGTTGGCGGTGCACAGCTCCCGCACCGCGCGCAGGAACCCGCTCGGCGGGACGTTCACGCCGGCCTCGCCCTGGATCGGCTCGATCAGCACGCCGACGGTGTGCTCGTCCATCGCGGCCTTGAGCGCCTCGGCGTCCCCGTACGGGACGGTCCGGAAGCCCGGCGTGTAGGGGCCGTAGGAGTCGCGGGCGTCGGGGTCGGTGGAGAAGCTGATGATCGTGGTGGTGCGGCCGTGGAAGTTGCCCTCGAACGTGATGATGTTCGCCTGGCCGGCCGGGACGCCCTTGACCTCGTAGCCCCACTTGCGGGCGGTCTTCAGCGCGGTCTCGACGGCCTCGGCGCCGCTGTTCATCGGCAGCACCATGTCCTTGCCGCACAGCTCGGCCAGCTCGCTGACGAACGGGCCGAACTGGTCGTGGTCGAAGGCGCGGCTGACCAGCGTGACGCGGTCGAGCTGCCGGCGGGCGGCGTCCGCGAGGCGGGGGTTGCGGTGCCCGAAGTTGACCGCGGAGTAGGCGGCCAGCATGTCGAGGTAGCGGCGGCCCTCGGCATCGGTCAGCCAGGCGCCGTCCGCCTCGGCGACCACGATGGGAAGGGGATGGTAGTTGTGCGCGCTGTGGTCCTCGGACATCGCTCGCAGCTGGTCGGTTTGCGTCACGACGCTCCTTCGCGGCTCGGCCCGGCCGGTCGGGCCGGGGCATGGCTGGACACCGGACGAAGGGTCCGGTGCCGAGGGGAGGGCCGGGCGGGGTCCGGGTGGCCGCCGGTCCACTTCCCAGCGTATGTTCGGAAATGACCGCCGACCAATGACGAAAACCGACTTCGGGGGTGTTATTTGTTGCGTCTTGACGACCTGGACCGTCGAATCGTTGCGCGACTCCTGGAGGACGGGCGCGCCTCGTACGCGCAGATCGGGGACAAGGTCGGGCTGTCGGCCCCGGCGGTGAAACGGCGTGTCGACCGGCTGCGCGCGGACGGTGTGATCAACGGTTTCGCGGCGGTCGTCGACCCGGCCGCGCTCGGCTGGACGACCGAGGCGTTCATCGAGATCTTCTGCACCGGCGCGACGTCCCCGGAGCAGATCTACTCCAGCGTGCGCGGCCACCCGGAGGTCGTCGCGGCGTACACGATCAGCGGGGACGCCAGCGCGCTCGTGCACGTGCGGGCGCGCGACATCCAGCATCTGGAGCAGGCCCTCGAACGGCTGCGCCGGGAGGACAACATCACCGCGACCAAGACGGCGATCGTGCTGTCCCGGCTGATCGGCCGGCCGACCGACGCGCCGTCCGGCGGTCCGGTTACCGAGCAGTAGGCTGCCGTCATGGACTTCGCGACCGCTGACCTCATCGACGACTTCGGGGCCGAACTGCGCAGCTGCGAGACCCAGTTCCGGCAGTACGGCGGCCGGACGGCGTTCGCCGGCCCGGTCTCGACCGTGCGCTGCCACCGCGACAACGGCCTGGTGAAGAAGCTGCTCAACACGCCGGGCGGGGGCCGGGTGCTGGTCGTGGACGGCGCCGGCTCGCTGGCGTCCGCGCTGATGGGCGACATGATCGCGGCGGCGGCGGTGGCGAACGGCTGGTCCGGCGTGGTGATCAACGGCGCGGTGCGGGACGTGGCGGCGCTGCGCGCGCTGGACCTCGGCGCGAAGGCGCTCGGCTCGAACCCGCGCAAGAGCGCCAAGGACGGCGCCGGCGAGGTGGACGTCCCGGTGTCGTTCGGCGGCGTGGAGTTCCGCCCCGGCGACTGGCTCTACAGCGACGAGGACGGCATCGTGGTCGCGGAGCGCGAACTTCCGCGCTGACCTGCGCGCATCGCGCGACATGACACGCTATTCGGTACAAGATCGGCTAAATCGGCCCTAGCCGGTCGGAACCGTGTGGTCTTTCCTGCTCTCAGCAACCACCAGAGGTAGGGGAGACATGCGCGTCAAACAGATGCTGCTGGTACCCGCTTCGGCGCTGCTGCTGGTCGCGGGGCTCGCCGCCGCCCCGGCCGCCGCGCAGGCGAAGCCGCCGATCCCGGACGAGACCGCGAACCCCTGGCAGATGCGGCACTGGCCGCAGACGCAGCCGTGGCAGCGCGAGCAGCCGTCCGCCCGCACGTTCGCGGCGGGCGCCCCGCGCCCCATCGACCCGCAGAACTACGAGCTTCCCGACACGATGACCTGGGACGACTACAAGCGCATCCCCGGCACGTCGTGGGCGGACCCGTCCCGCAAGGGGTCGGTGGAGAACTTCGACGTCGCGATCGTCCTCGTCGACTACCCGAACCAGCCGTTCGAGGTGACGCAGCCGCAGAACTCCTCCATCTTCGGCAACCCGGTGAAGGTCGGCGACGTCCCGCGCGAAGGGGTCGCGAAGTTCTACCAGGACCTGCTCAACAGGCCGCAGGAGCTGAACCACGGCCACACCCTCCACGAGTACTGGATGGAGGACTCCGGCGGCCGGTACGGGGTCGACCTCACCGGGTTCGGCGCCTACCGGATGCCCGCCAAGGACCACGAGTACGGCGTCGACCGCATGCAGGGCGGCACCGGCTGCCCCGCCGGCGACACGTGCAACCGCGACCTGCGGGCCGACGCCCGCGCCGCGTGGGTCGCCGACGTCGGCGAGGAGACCGCGAAGAAGTACGACTTCGTGTTCTTCCTCAGCGCCGGGCAGGACGAGTCGTCCACCTGGCAGGAGTTCGGCGAGATGAAGTTCACCGCCAAGGAGGACGTCCCGCCCGAGTGGGGTCCGGGCGACCCGGGCCTGACGAACTGGGTGAAGACCCGGTACGTCCCGTGGACGTCCTGGCAGGCGGGCTCCACGCTCTGGCCGAACGCCATCTTCGGCGTCTCGTCCACCCAGGCGGAGAGCTCCGGCATGTCGGTGTACGCCCACGAGTTCAGCCACATCCTGGGTATCGGCGACAACTACAACAACCCGTACAGTGACCCGCCGCGCCGCGCCTACAGCGGCCCGTGGGACATGCTGAGCCGCGGCACGTTCAACGGGCCGGGCGGCCCGCACAGCCGCTGGACGATCCCCGCGACGGGCGGCGGCTCCATGGGCGCCCAGCACATGCTCCGCAACAAGATGAAGCTCGGCATGGTGAACCCCGGCAACGTGCTGCAGCTCAGCCGGGAGGCGCTCGCCTCGTCCGGCATGGTCGTCGCGCAGGTGACGGCCCGGGCGGTCGACCCCGGGAAGAACGGCCTCGCCGGCATCAACGTGAAGCTCGGCGCGGGCGGCGACAAGAGCCCCGGCTGCGACACCGGCACGGATCCGCTCTGCGACGACGGCGGTTACGACAACTACACCCTCGAGGTCGTCGACCGGATGGGCACCGACTCCTTCACCCCCGACTCCGGCGTGCTGCTGGCGAAGACGAAGGACGAGGACGACGCCCCGTTCATCTGGGTCAAGGACGCCAACCCGCAGGACATCGACAAGGTCGACTTCGTCCGCCCGGACGGCACCCCGGTGAAGATGACGATCGGCGACTACCGGCAGCTGTCGGACGCCCTGTACCACGCGGGCACCGGCTCCGGCAGCGAGTACGAGTACGTGGACGAGGCCAACCGGCTGCACTTCTACGTCCTGAACCTGAAGCGCGACCGGCGCGGCGTCCTGTCCTACACGGTCGCGGTCGGCTCGCTCGACGGCGCCGGCCCGCAGCGGCGCGGCGTGAAGGTCGACTCGGGCCGCGCCCGGCCGGCCGGCGCCGGCTGGACGAAGTGCACGCTGACGCTCCGCAACACCGGCCGCGGCGGCGCCGGCCGCCACGGCTCGGACGTGTTCCGGCTGAGGGCGGACGTGACCGGTGACGGCTGGACGACGTGGCTGCCGAACGAGCTGGCCACCGCGCGGGCGGGCGGCCGGACCGGCGTCGAGGTGTGGGCGAAGCCCGGCCCCGGCGCGTCCCGGCACGCGCGGCTGCGGCTGACCGGGACCTCGGAGAGCGACCCGTCGAAGTCGGACTCGGGGACCTGCGCGCTGCGCTGATCCCTGAGCGGGACGGCCCCGGCGGCGGGGTCGTCCCGCTCCTGCGCGCGCGGCGGCGTAAATAGAAATTGCCCATTGCGAAAGGTGCGGCCGCCTTTACCCCGACCCGGACGCGGCAACGTTGCGGAACGTGATGATCATGCAACGCACGGCGACCGGGACGGGGCTGGCGGCCGTCGCCGCTCTGGTGGCCGGTGGCCCGACGGTCGCACTGGCAGCCGCCGTACCCGCCTCCCAGGCGGCTTCCCCGACGACGACGGCGGCTGCGGCCACCGCGACGGCCCCGGCCGCCCTCGATCCCCGCGACTTCGAGCTGCGCCGGGGCGCCTCCCTTGTGGCGCCGATCCTGGCGCTCGACCGCAGGCTGCGCAGCACCGGCGTGGACGGAGTGATCCGATCGTCCGGGCAGCAGAAGCTGGGCCGCGGCTGCGGCGGCCCGGCCGGGGTGCCCGCGGGCTCGCTCGTGTACTGCTTCAACCGGGCCGACACCGCCACGAAGGCGTGGGTTCCGCAGGGCGTCACGACGGCGTCGGACGCGTCCGCCGGTGAGCGGTCACCGGGCGGCGGCAGGCCGATCCTCGTGTCGTGGCACAACGGCGGCAAGGTCAGGGTCACCTTCGTCAACCCCGACCGGCGCACCTACCGGCACGTCCTGCTCGTCGAACCGGCGATGCGGGGCGGGCGCGCCACCTTCAGCGACGTCGGCATCCACGCCGGCGGGATCGCCTGGTACGGCGACACCCTGTACGTGGCCGACACCCGCCACGGCCTGCGCATGTTCGACATGCGCCGGATCTACGACCTGAGCAAGAGCGGGGCGGGCTCCACCGGCCACGCGGGCCGGGTCGGGCTGCACAACGGCAAGTACTACGGGCACGGGTTCCGCTATGTCCTCCCGCAGTCGGGCAGCTGGCGGTTCGCCCGCGGCAAGGTCGGCCGCACGTGCCGGGGTTCCGGCCCGCCGCGCATGTCGTGGATCTCCGTCGACCGCACCGACCTGCCGCACGTCCTGGCCGGGGGCGAGTACTGCCGCCCGAACTGGGCGCGGGGACGGGTGGTGACCTGGCGGCTGGAGGCGCTCGCCGGCGGCGGGAACGTCCGCCCCACCGGCGGAGCTGAGCTGCCCGCCGACCGGATCCAGGGCGCCGTCAGGACGAACGGCCGCTGGTGGTTCTCCCAGAGCCGGGGGCACGAGCGCGGCCGGCTCCTCACGGCCCGCTACGCCGGCTCCGGCTGGGGCAGGGTGCAGCGCTACGCGTCCTCCCGCGGCCCCGAGGACCTGTCCTGCCAGCGCGGCGCGCACCGCATCTGGACGGTCGCGGAGTACGCCGCCAAGCGCGCGCTGTGGAGCTTCGGCGCCGACTCCTGCGCCTGACCGGGTCACGCGTTCACCGACGTACGGGCCCGTGCGGCGTCCTTGACGGGGCGCCGCCGGGCCTGGCCCAGCGCGACCGCACTCAGCGCGGCGATGCCCAGCGCCGCACCGATCCAGGCCGTGGCCGGGTAGCCCATCCCTGCGTCGAGCGCGAGGCCGCCGAGCCAGGGCCCGACGGTGATGCCGATGTTGAACGCCACCACGTTCCCGGCGGCCACCAGTGTCGCCGCGCCGTCCACCATCCCGAATGCCCGCGTGTTCAGCGTCGGATTCGTTGCGAACCCGACGAACCCCAGCAGGAACACCAGAGCCACCACCGGGACGGGGGACTCCGCCGTCAGCGCCAGTAGCACGGACACGACCGTGAGCCCCGCGAACCCCGCGTACAGGGTCGGGACGGCCCACGTGTCGGCGGTCCGCCCGCCGGCCGTGATCCCGATGAGCGCGCCGACGCCGTAGAGGGCGAGGACGCCGGGCACCCATGCCTCCGCGATCCCCGTCGTCTCCGTCAGCAGCGCGCCGAGGTAGCCGAACGTGACGAGGAGCCCGCTCGTCGCCAGTGCGGTCGTCCCGTACAGCAGCCACAGCCGGGGGACGGCCACCGCGCGCAGCTCGGCCCGGACGCGGGGCGCCGCGCCGCCGGTGCGCCCGGCGGGGATCGTCGCGGCCACCCCGGCCATCGCGGCCGCCGACATCGCCGCCACCGCCCAGAACGCCGCCCGCCAGCCGAGGTGCTGGCCGATCATCGTCCCGGCGGGCAGCCCCACGATCGCCGCGACCGTGAGCCCGCCCGCGACGACCCCCATCGCCCTGCCGCGCGCGTTCTGCGGGACGAGCGCGACCGCCGTCGCCGCCGCCACCGCCCAGAACCCGGCGTAGACGAACGCGCCCACGATCCGCATCGCGAACAGAAGCCAGTAGCCGGGGGCCAGGGCGCTGACGGCGTGCGTCAGGATGAACACCGCGAGGAACGCCAGCATCGTCCGCCGGTGCGGCCACCGCAGCGTCAGCACCGCCAGGACAGGGGCGCCGGCCAGCATCCCGATCGCGAACGCGGAGATCAGCAGCCCCGCGTCGGGCACCGACACCCCGAGGTCGGCGGCCATCTCCGGCAGCAGGCCCGCGAGCATCAGCTCCGACGTCCCCTGGGCGAAGATCGCCATCCCCAGCACGTACACGGCCAGTGGCATCGCTGCCCCTCTCGCAGTTTTAGATAGATCAGTACAAAACAAGGACGGAAGAAAGGGCGGCCCGGAGCCGCCCTCGTCTCAGATGGAGTTCATGGCCGTGTCGGCGATGCTCCGCAGCGTCGCCCGGTCGGCGCCGCCGCGCGCGGCGACCTGGATGCCGCTCACCGTCGCGATCACGAAGTGCGTCAGGGCCGCCGCGTCCCGGTCCCGGTCGAGCTCGCCGGTGCGGATGCCGTCCTCGATGCCGGACTTCAGCAGCTCGAAGCGGCGCCGCCGGTCCCGGTCGAGCCGCTCGGCGATGTCGGGGTCGTGCGGCCCGAGCTCGACCGTCGCGTTCACGACCAGGCACCCGGCCGGGTCGCCGGCGTCCGGCTCGACGGCCCATTCCAGCACCGTCCGCAGCTTCTCGCGCACGGGCTTGGCGCCGTCCTCCATCAGTTCGGCGAGGCGGCCCGTCCGGTGGTGCATGTAGTGCGCCAGCGCTTTGACGTACAGGTCGCGCTTGCTGGCGAACGTGTTGTAGATGCTGCTGCGTCCGAGACCGGTCGCCTCGCACAGCTCCTGCGTGGAGGTCGCCTCGTAGCCGTCCGCCCAGAAGGCCAGCATGGCCGCCTGGACGGCCCGCTCTTCCTCGAACTTCCTCGGCCGCCCCATGTCCGTAGGCTAACACTTTATGTATCGGTCGGTCCAATATCGTTCAGAGGACGGACGCGACCTGGACGAACCGGCTCTCGTACCCCTGGCTGAGCACCCCGCGCCCGGGGACGCGCTCGGCCGGCGTGGGCCCGCCCATCAGCAGGGCCGCGCACACCTGCGGGTGGAGCTCGTCGAGCAGCGAATCGAGCCCGCCGGACCGCCTCCGCTCCGTGCGGGCGACGACGAGGTGGAGGCGCCCCCCGCCGAGGTGCGGCCCGAGCGGCTGGAACAGCCCATGGTCCAGCAGGCCCTGGTCGTCCACGAGCAGGTAGAACTCCTCGGCGGGCGACCTCTCCAGGCGCCCGAGGAGCCTGTCGATCAGTGACCGGACCTGCGACGACGTGGCGGCGTACTCACCGGAGGAGATGCGGGGCCGGCCCGGCAGCCGGAAGTCCATGTCGTTCAGCCCGCCGCTCGGATCGATGACGTACGGTTCCTCCCCGCCGGCGCTGAGGGCGTCGAAGACGAGGTACAGCACGTTGGTCTTGCCGGAGCCGGGCGGGCCGACCACGGTGAAGTGCGGCACCTCCCGGAAGTCGAGCACGGCCGGGGCCTCGGTGCCGTACTCGACGCCGATGGGGATGCGCCCGTGCGACGCCATCGCGAGTTCGCCGCGCGGCAGGTACTCCGGCAGCGGGGACACGTGCCCGCCCCACTCCACCGGAGCGATCATGCTGAACCGGTCGGCGGTGGCGGGCGGCAGCAGGGTGAGCACGGCGCGCATGGCCGGAACCCGCCCGCACAGGATGATCAGCGGGTCGTCGTCCCGCACGGCCAGGTTGACGATCTCCTTGAGGACCGCCTCGCTCGTCGGGCCGTTCTCGGCGCTCACCAGGGCGTCCGCGTCCCGCACGAGCAGCACCCCGCCCACGGGCTCATGGGCGAGCCAAGAGCCGGGCGTGTCACGGTCGCCCGAGTCCTGCCCCACCAGCAGGCGCCAGGACGTCGTGGTCACGCGCCCGTGCGGCAGACCGTGCCGGGCGGCGAGCTGTTCGCCGCACCACTCCGCGGCCGCCAGCTTCTCCGGCCCGTAAGGGCCGCAGAACACCAGATGGCCGCCCCCGAGAGCGCCGCCGAGCAGTGCCTTGATCGATTCGCCGGGCTCCTGCGCGGCCGGGGGCTCCGCCTCGCCGGCACGGTTGCGGGACGTCCGCGCCTCGGCGGGGGGCGGGACGCGTTCGCGCGTCCGGCGGACGAAGTCCTCGACGGCGGGCGCGGGCGGTTCGTCGGCCACGGTGAAGCGGCGCGGCGCACCGGTGCCCGCGCGGAGGTAGGCCGCCCGCTCGCCGGTGAACGGCAGGGACGGGCGCCCGAGGACGCGCCGGAGCACGGCGGGCGGTTGCTCGCTCGCGGTGACCCGCCAGCCGAGGAGGGGCAGGAAGCGGTCCCAGACCGTCGTGTCCTCGACGGTCGACGAGCCGACCAGGAGCTGGACGCCGAGCGCCGCGCCCTTCTGGGCCGCGGTGAGCAGCGCCTCGGCCGCCTCGGGCCTGCTGGACGGGAAGGTCAGCGACACGTCGGCGAAGACGACGAGGCCCGGGGGATCGGCCGCGACCCCGCTCGCACGGGCCTCGATCTCCGCCGCCAGGAAGCCGGTGAACCGCCGGAGGCGGTCCGGCGACCCGAGCAGTTCCTCCTCGGAGTACCGGACGTGCGGGAGGTCGAGCGGCTCTCCGAGCGGATGCTCGCCGAGCCCCGCGAAGGCGAAGGTGAGATCGCTCGGCGAGTAGGCCGCGGCGAGCGCGAAGGCGATCGCGCGGAGGACGCGGCGCCGCGCCTCGGTGTCGCCGACGATCAGGCCGTGGGGGAATCCGGCCGAGATGTCGAGCGGGTAGAGGGTGACGACCTCGCCGCCATCGTCATAACCGATGCTCGGGCTCCGCGGCTCGGACGCGGGAAGCGCCCACGTCTCGTGGAACATGCCGCTGGGGCCGCCGCCGTTCAGTCGGAGGACGTCGAACCTGGGCGCGGCCTCGGGCGCCGGGGGTTCCGCCGGGTCCAGGGACCCGGGGAGCGGGTCCACCTGCGGGGCGCGCCGGCGGATCGCCTCCAGGATGGAGAAGGCGGCGTCCGGGGAGACGTGCGCCGGCCGGAACTCCTGGCGGACCTGCCCTCCGGTCGGGAGCCTCATCGCCATCTCGTGGTCGCGCGCGTCGGCCTGCCAGGTCGTGAGCTCGGCCGCCCAGACGGGGAGGCGGGCATCGTCCGGCAGGCAGAAGACGAAGCGGATCCCCTGGTCGGCGCCTTCCCTGCAGAGCGAGGTGAGGGAGCCGAGGAGATCAGGCCCCGAGTCGACGAGGTCGGCGGCGTCGTCGATGACCACGACGAGTGCGGGGAGCGGGTCGAGCGTGCGTCCCCGCGCCAGGCCCGTCTGGTACTCGTCCCACGTGGCGACACCGGCGGCCCTGAGGAGTGCCTGGCGGCGCCTCCGCTCGGTGCCGAGGATCTGCGGGAGCGACGCGTTCGCCGAATCGGGGAGGGCCGAGGCCGTGTGCGGGAGTTCCACCAGCTCGGCGAACGCGGACGCCTGCGAGACGTTGCCGAACGCCAGGTTCACGAGTTCGGGCGCGTGGGTGAGGGTGAGGCTGAACACGATCGTCCGCAGCAGCGCGTCGCGGGCGGGGCGCGGGCCGATGATCAGGCCGTGCGGGAGGTCGGGGCGTCCGCTGAGGAGGTCCAGCGAGAACCAGCCGCCGTCGCCGATCGCGCCGATGAGCGTCTTGCGGGACGGGCCGTGCCAGAACCGGGCGATCAGCTCGTCGGGCGAGGCGCCGAAGAGTTCCAGCAGGTCGGGCGCGCGAGCAGAGACCGGAGCGGGGGCCGGGGCGGGCCCCGGGGCGAGGTGGGTGCGGGTCTCGGGGGTGACGAGGGCGAAGTGGTCGGTGTCGGCGGTGAGGGTGACGGGGCCGCCGTCGGCGGGGAGCAGCGCGCGGAACGTCTCGGCGGCGGTGCCGGCGCGGCGTTCGATCTCGGCGGAGACGGCTTCGAGGACGCGCCGCGTGTGCAGCGCCTCCGGGCGCGGGAGGGTGTCGAGGAGGGCCTCGCGGGCGCCCGGCACGAACTCGTAGCGGACGCCGCCCGCCGGGCGCAGCAGGCCGCTGAGCAGGACTTCCGCGAGCCGGCCCGGTCCGGAGCCGCCGAGGATGCGGTGCTGGATGAGCCGCATCACCGGCAGGGACGGGTCGGACACGGCGACGTGCGCGGCGAGTTCGGCGGCGTCCGGGGAGGCCGTGGTCAGGAACCGGCGGACGCGCTCGCCGATCGGCAGTTCGCGTTCGCGGCGGACGGGCGCCGCGCCGGACGGGCGGGCGGGCAGCGCCGCGACGGCGGCGGGCTGCGGACCGGAACCGGCGACCAGCCGGGCCCAGGCGGCGAACCAGCGCGGCGCCGCCTCCAGCACCGGGACGGGCACGCCCGGCGGCGTCGCGCCGTCGTGCGGGGTGAAGCGCAGGTCGGTGTTCGGGGCGCCGGGCCGGGGGAGGTCCGCGAGGCCGGGGACGGCCGGTGCGGCGGTGCGGCGCCACAGGCGTTCGGCGAGCGGCTGGAGGATCGCGGTCGGCCCGGCCTGCGCCCAGCGGCGGACGGCGCGCGCGGCGTGCCCGCTCCACCAGTGCGGGCCGGAGCAGTCGCTCAGCACGAGCACGGCGTGGCGGCCCGACGCGTCCAGCAGGGTGCCCGGGTCCTGGGGCGGGGCGCCGGGGGACGAGGCGACGCGGCCGGTCTCGTCCAGGTAGGAAATGTGGACGTTCTGGAAGGCGCCCTGGCGGATCAGCGTCTCGGTCAGCTCGCGGGCGAGGGGCTGCCAGAGCCGCATCGTCGGCCCGGTGTCGACGACGAGGCCGAGCGTGAGCCACCGCTCGGACGACGGGACCAGCACCGGCGCCCACAGGCGGGTGTCGGCGATGCGCGCGGCGGTCGCCTCCTCGTCCAGTTCGCGGCGGTGCCGGGACGGGACGCGGCGCTTCAGCGGGCGCAGCGCGCGCTGCACGCCGAGGGCGTCCGCCAGCATCGGCGCCGTCGGGACGAGCACCTCCGCCGCCGAGCCGGCCGGTTCCGCGCCGGGGCCGGGCCGCGGGTGGAGGCCGGTCAGCGGCTCCGGCGCGGGCGGCGGCGACGGGGCGGCCGGGGGCGGCGGCGCCGGGGGCTCCTCCGGCGGTTCGGCCGCGACGGGCGGGGCGGCCGGCGGGGCCGGGGAGGGCTCCTCCTCGGCGGGGGCGAGGTGGCAGGCGAGCCACAGCATCTCGCTCAGCTCGCGGGCGTCCGGCGGCGGCCCGGTCGCCGCCAGGGCCGCGCGGAGCCGGTCGATCCCGCTCATGCGTCGTCGTCGATCGGCCCGGTCAGGTACGGCATGATCCGGTCGGCGAGGGCGTGCCGGTCGCCGGCGTCGGCGTGGCGGCACAGGTAGACGGCGTTGAGCAGCTGGTCGGTGGCGAGCGTCCCGGACGAGGACCGGTCGAGGAACCGGCGGACGAGGTCGTCGCTCCGCTCGGCGAGCGGCCCGAGATGCTCCCGGACGATCGCCGCGAGCTCCGCCTCCCCGGACGGCTGCCGCAGCTCGACGGTGACGCAGCGGCGCAGGAACGCGGGCGGGAACTCGCGCTCGCCGTTGCTGGTCAGCACGATGAACGGGAACGCGTTGCAGCGGACGGTCCCGCCGGTGACGGTGACCCGGGCGCCGGGCCCGTCGGCGGTCATGACCTCGGCGGACGGGTCGGCCCGCCGGGTCAGCTCGGGCAGCTCGTACTCGCCCTTCTCGAAGATCGTGAGGAGGTCGTTGGGCAGGTCGATGTCGCTCTTGTCGATCTCGTCGACCAGCAGGACGCGCGGGCGCCTGTAGGGGAGCAGCGCCGTGCCGAGCGGGCCGAGCCGGATGAAGCGGCCGATGTCGTCGTCGGCGGGCATGTCGTCGCGTCCAGCGGCGTACAGGCGGGTCAGGGGGTCGTACTGGTAGAGGCCGTCGCGGAGCGTGGTGCGGCTGGTGATGGGCCAGTGCAGGACGGGCCCGAGACCGAGTTCGTGGGCCACGGCGTAGGCGAGCGTCGACTTCCCGGTACCGGGCGGCCCCGTCACCAGCAGCGGCCTACGCAGGTACAGCGCGGCGTTGACCTGCTGTACGGCGTCGTCCGACGGCCGGTAGGTGGTGGCCTGATGCTCGTTCCCGGAGCCGCCGGACGGGGTGTCCAGGACGGGCTCGCCGTCGAACGTGCGCCATGGCGGCGGGCCGGGGAGCCGGTCGATGCCGTCGTGGGTGCGACGGCTCCCTGTGTAGAGCAGCCAGTCGGACACCTATACCTCCATGGCGAGCGGGGGGTCGGGAAGGCGGGACGGGTCGTCCCACAGCAGGGTGAGGTCGCGTCCGCAGTGCGGCTCGTCCTTCGGCGCCACCAGGGCGGCCTTGCGCAGGGCGAGCGCCACCTGCGGCAGCTCGCCCGGATGCCTGCCGCCGACGGCGGCGGTCAGCTCGTCCATCACGCGGTGCCCCCGGCAGTCGCCGTGGGACGGGGCGTCGCAGGGCGTGCGCGTCCACAGCATGACGGGGATGCCGTTGTTGAGCGCGGCCGTCAGCCAGCTCTTCACCGGGCGCGACCCGTAGACGAGCACGCAGAAGTCGATGTTCGCCTCCAGCCAGTCCTGGAAGTCGCTCCCTTTGCGGGGCGCGTCGCAGGCGATGGGGCGCGGGTCGCTGCGGCCCCGCTCGTGCAGCAGCCGCCAGCGGTGGTGCGCCTGGTCGCGCCGGAACGAGTCGGGCCGCATCCGCTCGACGTCCCGCACGACGACCGGGTAGCGGCGCATCGGGATCCGGTTGCGCGGGTCGAGGTGCCACTGCTCGAACGGCTTGCCGAGCCAGCTCTCCGGCACCGCGAACTCGATCATCCAGTCGCGGCCGAACAGCGCGGGCGCCAGCGCCGCCACGCCCGCCTCGGCCACCGCCCGCACCCGCTTCTCCGGGACGCGCTCGGTCGGCCGGCGCGGGCCCTCGGCGCCGTCGATCCAGGTGTGCACGGTGACGTCGAAGGCGTTGTCGAACGTGACCCGCTCCAGCCGGACGATCACCGACGCGGGCCCCGGCCCCGCCGCGGCGGCGGGCGCCGCGCCCGGCAGGTGCCGTGCCGACCAGGCGGTGAGCCGCCCGCGCGCCGCGTCCGGCAGGTGCGGGCCGAGCGCCGCGAGGTAGCGGACGAGCCGGTCCTCCGGCCAGCCCTCGGCGACGTACCGCACCGACCCCCACGCCGACCGGAACCCGCCGGACGCCCGGCGCCCGGTGACGCGCTCCAGGGCGGCGTCGAGCGGGTCGGTCCAGCGCACGCCGTCGAGGAGTTCGCGCAGCTCGCGGCGCGCGTCCGGGGTGAGCCAGCGGAGCGGCAGCAGGTCGTCCAGCTCCTCCCAGTACGTTCGGATGTGCGGGAGGGGCAGCATCCAGCCGAGGTCGGCGCGGTCGCCGTCGCGCAGCTCGGCGTTCGTCACCATGCCGATGACCTCGCCGGTCGCCGCGTCGTACACGGCCGACCCGCTGTAGCCCTCCTCCAGCCAGTCGCCGGGCCCGGTCTTCAGCTCCCACCATTCGCGCCGCATGTCCCGGTGCGGGGACGTCGTCACGTGCGCGTGCCGCTCGTTGCCGTCCTTGCGGCGGGGGAACCCGCAGACGGCGAACGTCCGCCCGCCGAGGGCGTGCTCGTGCAGGTCGTCGGGGGCGGCCAGGCGGGCGGGCTCGTAGGGCACGGGCCGGCGCAGCTCCAGGACGGCGACGTCTCCCGGGTCGCCCTCCCGCCGCCACTCGCCGCGGCGGACGACGTCGGCGGGCAGGTCCTCCAGCAGGCCGGGGAAGCCGACGCGCGCCTCGTCCAGGCCCTGCACGGTGTGGGCGCAGGTCAGCAGCCGGGTCTCGGTGATGAGGAACGCCGCGCCGAGCTTGCCGCCGGACGGGTGGCCGACCCAGGCGCGCCACTGCCAGTCGTCCACGGTTCCGGCTACGCCCCCTCTTCGGCCGTCCCGCCGCCCGCCGGCGGGCTCGGCTGCGGCCCCCAGGTCATCTTGACCTTGAGGTGCCCCTCGACGGACGTCTTCGCGATGACGGCCCCGGCCGCCGCGTTGAGCTTCACGCCGAACTCCAGCTCGACCGCGTCGGGGTTCAGGTCGCCGCCGCGCAGCGCCGCGAGCGCCGACTGGGCCGCCTCCCGGACGTTCTGGAACGCCTCCTCGAACCGGCCCGCCGCGTCGCGGAAGATCTCGCCGCTCCGGGAGACCGACGCGAATCCGGGCTCGCGGTCGTCGCTCTCGACGATGATCGTCCCGTGTTCGGTCTGCCACCGCACCAGTTCGTTCACGACCGCCCCCTCACGCAGGCAAATCTAACAAGATCGTCGGTTCCGGGTGCTTTGCTGGGGGAAACGGGGCCACAGGAGGACATGATGATCACGGTCGAGCAGGTGCGGGCGCTGGCGATGACGCTGCCCCGCACGACGGAGCACCTCATCCGCGACCGGGTGAAGTTCCGCGTCGGCTCCATCGTCTACGTCGCCTTCTCGCGGGACGAGACCGAGATGGGCTTCGCGTTCCCCAAGGAGGAGCGCGCCGCGCTGGTGGCGTCCGAACCGGAGAAGTTCCATCTGCCCCGCGAGTCGGAGATGCGGTTCAACTGGGTGGAGTGCCGGACGGCCGCCCTGGACGAGCCCGAGATGCGCGAACTCGTCATCGACGCGTGGCGGATGGTCGTCCCGAAGAAGGTCGCCGCCGCCCGCCTCGGCGACCTGTAGCGCGGCGGGGCTCCGCCGCCGGCGGCCTCAGTGCGGGGGCGGCATCGGGTGGAGGGCGTTGCCCGTCGTGCAGCCCGCCTCGCCCAGCGTCCGCTGGATGCGGGGCGGCGTCCACACACTCGTCCGGCCCGGCGCGACCCGGGCGAGGACGCAGTCGAACACGTCCGACAGGTACGGCCTCACCTTCAGGACGAGGCCGACCGAGTCGCCCTCCGCCTGGAACTCCCTGCTGATCTTCGGGTCGAGGCGCAGCGACGCGACCGCCGCGCGGACCTTCGCCTCGTCCGCCCGCCCACCGGCCGGGACGCGCGGCAGCGCCTTGGACAGCCTCTCGTGGGGGATCTTCGGCGTCGCCGGCCACGGCCCGAACTTCACCGGCTCCCCGGCCGGGCAGTCGACGTGCCGGGTGCCGTAGTCGCGGAAGTCCCCGGACGTCGAGAACCGCATCCGGAAGCACCGCTTCACCGTGATCGGCTCGTCGGGCACGAACCCGGCCTCCGCGCCCGTGCCGGGGACCCGGATGACGAGGGTCACGCCCGCCCCGGCCGTCGAGGTCCCCGACACCCGCATGACCTCGACGTCGTCCATGTCCGCCGCGCGGTGCGCCAGGTCCCGCGCGGGCCACACGCGGGCCGTGTAGAGCTTGTCGCCGACCAGTTCGGCGGTCTTGCGCGCGTCCTCGGTGGCCCGTTGCTCGGCCGTCCCGCCGGCGGCGGCGCAGCCGGCGCTCAGCAGCACGGCGGGCAGGAAGATCGTGAGTCGGCGCATCCGCTCATGTTCGCGGTGCGCGGCGCTGTGCCGCATCCGTACATGTACTCATCTGGTGGTGAGTGTGACGGCGATCGGCCGGTGATCGGAGTGGCGGACGTCCGGGTTGGCGGCGTTCCGTCCGACCAGGCCGGACGTGACGAGCACATGGTCGATCTGCTCCGCCGAGTCCGGTGTGGTCGGGAACGGGCGGGACGGCGCGAGCGCGTCGGTCAGCCCGGCGCGCATCAGCACGTCCCAGGGGCGGGAGCCCGGCTCCAGGTTGAGGTCCCCGGCGAGGACGACCTGCCGGCCGTCGCGCGCGACGTCCCGGACCAGGCCGCCGAGCTGCTCGGCCTGCCGCAGGTCGGACCAGTCCGAGGGCGGCTGCGTGTGCGTGGCGATCACCGTGATGTCGCGGCCCTGCCAGCGCAGCCCGACGGCGAGCGCCTGCGCGCCCGTCGGACCGCCCTCGGCCAGCGGCATGTTCCGGACGGACGTCACCGGCAGATCGGTGAGCAGCGCGTCGCCCCACACCTCGTCCGCCGCCGGCGCCCAGACCGCCCGCAGCCCCAGCCGCTCGGAGAGCAGCCGCAGCGAGTCGCGTCCGCCGTTCAGCAGCCAGGCCCGGTCGACCTCGCTGAGGACGACGACGTGCGGGCGCAGCGTGCGCAGGGCGTCCGCCTGCCGGGTGACGGTCATCGTGCCGTCCATGCCGTAGCCCATGCGCACGTTGTACGCGGCGATCCGCAGCCCGCCGTCGTCGACCGGCCGCCAGCGCGGCCCGGTGTCGCGCCACAGCGGGACGGCCGCCACCGCGAGGACGGTGACGATCGCCGCGCCCGCCGCCCACCGTTCGAGCCCGAGCTCCCGTGCCGGGCTCGGGGCGCGGACGACGAGCGCCGCCACGCCGAGCGCGGTCACCACCGGCACCCACCGGTTCGGGGTGCCGAGGTCGTAGGCGGAGTAGTAGGCGAACATCAGCACGACGAACAGCAGCCAGCCGCCCGCCATCGCCGTCCCGCGCCGTCCCGCCCGGTCGGGACCGGGGACGGACGCGGCCCAGCCGAGGCACCCGGCCAGCGCGACCTGCCCGAGGACCTGGGCGGCCACCGTCCAGGCGGGGGAGACGCCGTGGATGCCGTCGACCGTGGCGCGCCCGGCGGCGAACCCGAGCACCGACAGCACGAGCCCCGCCGCCGGGGCGAGCGGATGCCGCGTCCAGAACCGGGGCCGCGCCGCGACCGCCACGGACAGCACGGCGGCCGCCGCCACGACCGCCGCCGCGACACCGCCCGGCCATCCCGCGCTGGCCTGCGCGTGGGCCGCGTTGCCCGTCCACATGCCCCACAGGAGGAACGCGGGCCCGGCCGCCAGCCAGATCCGCGGCGCGGCGACGCCCTCACCCTTACTGGGCTGCCGCGTCAGCGCGAACGCGAACAGCCCCAGGTAGGCGACGAGGGGAAGCCAGGGGACGACGCCCGTCCGCCACACCAGATCGATGCCCTCGACGGCCGCGTGCAGCGCCGTGGCCGCCGCGAGCCCGCCCGCGAACCCGGTCATCACCGGCGCCGTGTCGCGGACGGTCATGGCGGTCGCGGTTAGCCACACCAGTCCGCCGAGCAGGCCCGCACTGGCCGCGTAGAGCTGGAGGTCACCGCCGTCCGCGGCCTGGAGGACGACCCGCGCGACCACCATCAGCGCACCGCCGCCGACCGCCAGCCGGCCCGCCGGGACCAGCCGCGCCAGCGGGACGGTGAGGAACGCGGCCACGAACCACGACACCGCGTACGCGCCCATGACCTCGGCCGGGGTCGAGCCCGCGCTGCCGACCAGGGTGATCAGCGACGGCAGGAAGACGTGGAGCACGTCCGCCAGCACGACGACGCCCAGCAGGACGTCCCACCGGATCCGCGACATACAGGCCCTCCCGCCCAGAATGCGAGAAAGTCTCACGTATCCGGGTTGGGAAGCGCAAGAGGCGCACGGTGCCCAGGCGACGCCGAGGTGTTCAGGCGTGGGGTGTTCAGGCGTCGGCGGGCTGCGCCTCGGGGGCTTCGACCGGCTCCGGCTCCTCCGCCGTCTCCGCCGGCCTCCGCCCCCACGCCATCGCCGCCGCGAAGCACGCGAACGGCAGCGCGGGCAGCATGTAGCGGTAGTCGAAGTCGACCGTGATCGGCGGGACGGCCAGCAGAGCCACCCCGGTCACCCAGAACAGCGCCGTCCGCGCGCGCGCCCGCCGCCACACGATGCCCGCCGCGCCCGCGAGCAGCACGACCCCGAGCACCGTCCCGGGCACGCTCACCCGTTCCTGGTAGCCGCGCATGAAGCCCGCGTACGGTTCGACGATGTGCGTCCGGCCGGTGCCGTGCGAGTACTCGTAGACGACCGTCCGCCGGTCCCCGCCGCCGAGCACCGGGAGGTCGGGCTTGCGCGCGGTGGGCTTCGTGGGGAAGTGGTACCGGGCCTCGGTGCCGACCGTCGGGTACTGGGACCGGTGCCACGAGAACGTCCGGACGAAGAAGTCGTACGAGACGACCCGCGCGTAGTCCAGGGGCTGGTTCTGGATCGCCCAGAGCGCGAAGCGCTGCGCCCGCGCGTTCGTCTCCTCGTCGAACGGCTTCCCGTTGGACCACCCGGTCGGCGAGTTGGCCTCCCAGATCTGGTGGGACGACGCGGGCCGGTCGCCCTTCTGCCCGTAGGGGCACAGGCTGGCCAGGTCCGCGGGCGGCGTGTGCGCGTCGCAGTCGGCGAACGCGGCCGTCCGGCCCCACAGGAAGATGCCGTCCACCCCGGACATCGCGAAGCGGCTGTGCTCTTGCTGGAACCACATCCCGTACGCGCCGACCGGCAGCACGAACGCCACCGCGAGCGCCGCGTACACGGGCCACCGCGTCCGCCGCACCACCAGGTACAGGACGACGATCAGGAACAGCGGCACCCCTACCGTCCGCGTGACGGCCGCCACGCCCAGCAGCGCGCCCACCGCCGCCGCACGCCGCCACCCGGTCGCCCCGGGCTTGGCCAGCAGCAGCATCGCGCCGAACACCAGAACGGTGAACAGGGTGTCCGACAGGAGCAGATGCTCAAGTGTGATCTGGAACGAGTCCAGCAGGATCGGCACGACGGCCAGCGCCGCCCACGTCCGCCGCACCTCGAAGTCTCGGAGGAGCATCCGGTAGCCGACCACCGCGAGCCCGACGATCGCCGCATGGTGCAACGCCGTGATCAGCGCCAGGCTGTGGAACGGCTTCAGGGCCCACAGGAACAGCCCGTAACCGGACGGCCGCAGCGGATGCGGGAACGGATCGTCGGCGATCCGCAGGAAGTCGTAGCTGTCGTTGAACCACAGCACGCCCCGGAACCCCAGCATGGTGACCACCCGCAGCGCCACACCGGCGACGAGCACCACCGCGAACAGCCAATGGCCCCTCACCGCGCTGACCACGGCACCAGCCTTCGCGCGACGGTCGGCAAGAGGGAAGAGCGGCACAGGGGGAACCTTTACTGTGGACGTGCGGGCGACGAATCCCGCGCCGAGCGATTATCGGCCGTGTTCACGCCGGGGCGGGCCTCCAGGCTGCGTCACCGCAACCGCCCACGCATCGGCCGCGATCCTACCAGCGCCTCCGGCCGCTTCCCGGTCGTCCGTTCCCCTGGGAGACGACGGTCGGGGCGCGCCCGGAGACCGGGCGCGCCCCTCTGACCGGCGTCGGCGGGTCAGTCGTTCGGGACGAGCATGAAGGCGCGAGGCGAGGCTGTGCCGACGATGACGCCGTCGTCGTTGATCGCCGCGGCGTTGTAGAGGACGGTCCCCGTGGGCAGGTTCACGGTGACCTTGTTCAGGTCGGTCATCTTCCCGTTCTCCCAGATGAAGGCCCGGCGGCCGGCGCCCCCGCTGGAGTCGGTGTCGGAGATGCCGACGATCTGGCCCCGGTTGTTGATCCCGCCCGCGAAGCTGGCGGGCCCGCCGAGGGTGCCGAGGTCGGTGATCTTCCCGTCGCTCCAGCTGACGGCGTGCATGTAGCCCGTGAGCTTCTGCGAGTCGCCGACGACCGTGCCCTGGTCGTTGACGTCGAGGGCGCGGGTGCCGGGATACCCGCCGCCGCCGAGGGTGCCGAGGTCCCGCACCGTGCCGTTCTCCCAGATGACGGCGCGGTTCGCCCCCGACTTCGTCACCGCGGTGCCGACGACCTGGCCGCCCTCGTTGATCGCCGCCGCCTGGCTCTCGGTGCCGTAGGAGACGCCGCCGAGGCCGGGCAGGCGGTGCATGGTGCCGTCGGCGTCCCAGACCGCGGCCCGGGTCGGCTGCCCGGACTCGCGGAACGCTCCCGCCACGGTGTCGGACTCGTTGATGGCGAGCGCGGTACTGCCGTTGGCGGCGCCGTAGGGGGCGCCGAGGTCGACCAGCTCGCCGTCGCGGTACACCACGGCGTGCGCGGGCTCGTTCGACGCCCCCGTGTAGGCGCTGCCCACGATGCGCCCGGCGTCGTTGACGCCCAGTGCGGTGTTCATGGGCAGCCTGCCGATCTCGCCGTCCTGCCAGAGCACGGCTTTGTCGGCCGAGCCGACCACCACGCCGCCGGCGTTCACGTCGTTGGCGACGCTGGAGGCGTAACCGGGCACGGACCCGAGGTCGACGTAGGTGTAGGTGGTCGCCTGCTCGGCGGCGTTGGCGGGCACGGTGACCGCGGCGGCGGCCAGGGCGGTCGCGGCGGCGGCCGTGGCGGAACGGCGCAAGAGTGTGCTGATGGACATGTAAACGATCTTGCTGACCGTGCGCACCCGGCGATAGGCCGCGGACCATTACCGGGTTCTTACACGTCGGCGGGCACCAGCAGGCCGAACAGCCGCACCGCGACCCTCCCGTCCGGCAGCGGCGCCGGGCTGCGCGCGGCGACCGCCTCGCCCGCGGGCCATGCCGCACCGTCCAGCAGCACCTCGTTGGTCTGCAACTGGCCGTTGTGGTGGGCGACGAAGAAGCGCATCCAGTGCACCTGCCGGGTGAGCGGCTGCGAGCGCAGGGCGTCGAGCAGCCCGTCGAGGAGCGGCGCGGCGGGCGGCACCGGCCGGTCGGCGAACATGTTGAGCTGAGCGCCCAGGACCAGCTCGAACGCGCCGCCCGGATGCTCGTACCGCTCCCGCTCGACCTGGCCGGGCGCGGACCCGGGACGCAGCAGCCCCTCGACGATCGGATGCAGCGCGCCGCGCTCGAACTTGCGCACCGCCTCGCTGATCGCCTCGCGCCAGGTGGCGCCGGGCCCGGCGAAGCTCTCCACCAGCCGCGGCCCGGCGAGCGCCGGATGCGACACCGCGAAGTCGATCTGCCCCATCACCAGCCCCGCCGGCGCGGGATGGACGAACAGCCGCGCGTCGACCGCTGTCCCGTCGCCGGGCACCACACCGTGGCCCCGCAGCAACTCCTCGAACACGACGCGCGGCGAGGGCACGCCGCCGTCGCCCGGCACGGGCGGGGCCAGGTCGTCCATCAACCTGACTTCGCCGAGCGCCAGGTCCGACATCTGGGACCCGTCGTTCAGCGCCTGGTTGATCACGTTGAACTCGGCGCTGCGCAGCGCCACCCGTTCGATCTCGCCGCGGTCGGCCTGCTGGGCGCGGGCGAACGCGGCGGTGAACACCGGCTCGTCCGCCAACCGGATCTGGCCGCCCGGCGCCGTCACCGCGTCCGTGTAGGAGACGTCCGGCAGCAGCCGCCGCGTGAACGCCATCGGCAGGAAGACCAGCAGCCGCTCGGCCAGCCACGGCTCGACCCCGGCCCCGGTCAGCCGCTCCCGCACCTCGTCGTCGCTCGGCGGCTCCGCCCCCGCGCAGAACGCGGCGATCCCCACCTCGACGGCGCTTTCGAATCCCACGGACGTGATCATCGCGAAACACTATCCCGGCGGGCGGATCGCCCGCAGGCGTAAATACCGCCCGGTGCCGGACATCCGCCGCACCGGCGCCCGGCCCCGCCGGACCGGGCGCCGACACGCTCACATCACCCTCGGCCGAGGTGCCGCGCGAAGAACCGGACCGCGCTGCCGGCCTCGAACCTCGGCAGGTCCTTGTGCCTGCCCGTGTTGGCGTGCAGCGTCTTCTCCGCCGAGGCGAAGGCGTCGAACAGCGCGAGACCGGCCGGGCGCGGGATGTGCTCGTCGTCCCACTGGAGGACGAACTCCACCGGGACGGTGATCTGCTTCGCCGCCTCGGCCAGCCGGTCGGGCCAGTGCAGACCGAACACCGCGGCGGTGATCCGGGAGTCGGCCGCCGTCAGCGGCACGCCCACCGCGGTGCCCATGTTCAGCCCGAAGTAGCCGACCGGCCCGCCGGCGCCGATCTCGGGGAGCCGCTGGAGGGCGTCCAGGGCCGCGCGGTACTCCGGGACGGCGCGTTCCGCCAGGTGGGCGTTGTAGCGGACGACGATCGGGCCCTCCGGCTCGCCAGCCGCCCGCGCCCGGTACAGCGCGGCGATCTCCTCCTCGTCGTGCGCCGTGCGCGGCCGGTCGCCGTGCCCGGGGGCGTCGAGGACGGCGACGTGGAAGCCGCAGCCCTCCACGAGGAGACGCGCGCGCCCCGACATCGCCGGGGACTTCTTGTGGTTGCCGCCGCCGTGGCCCATCAGCACGAGCGGCGCGCCGCCGGTACCGGCCGACCAGAGCACACCGGGGACGCCGTCCACGGTGAAGTCGCGTTCGATGACGCCGCCGGACGACGTCTCCGCAGTGAAACGCAAGGAATGCACAGGTGATGCCTTTCGGGAGTGCCTGACTGTCGAGGCGCTCCCGGCGACCCCTACGTCAATCGCCCGACCGTGACGACGAGGGGAGCACCCACATCGATACAGCGTTCATGGGTCTCACCTCCAAGCGTCAGAACACGGCCGACGGCAACCTATCAACCGTCCACGTGCGCGGCCCACTCCTTTTTCGCGCGCTCGGAGCGCGCTCAGCGCAGCTGGTCGGTGACGAACCGGACGCGCTCCTCGACGGGCACGCGGGGCAGTTCCACCAGCTCATAGCCGTACTCGGCGTAGGTCGTCACCATGGACTCGTAGGTTCGTTCCGCCTCGGCCAAGGACTGCTTGCGCTCGGTGTCCTGCTCATAGATCTCGGGCCAGGGCGGGGCGATGAACACGCGCCGCCGATAGCGGAAGGTGCGCGCCGCAGTGTGGACATGCGGCGGGACGGGCCGCCCCTCAAGGCGGAGATAGCCGACGATGTCGGGGATTCCGCGATCGAAGAAGACCGGGCCCGCCTGCGCCTCCATGCTGCGGTAGGAGCGCATCTCCCAGCAGAGCATCATCTCGGCGAACAATTCGACGTCCTGCCAGGGCAGCGCACGGCCCCCGATGGCCACCTGATCCTGGATGACACCCCGCCCGGCCTCCTGGGACCGAGCGAACCCCGCCAGCTCCAGGCGGTCGATCAAGGTGCTCTTCCCGGACCCGGGCCCTCCGGTGACCACAACGAACCCCTCCACCGCCGCAAGCCCCTCTCCACGCCGCCAGAACACCCGCCGACCGCACCCTACGACCCCAAGATCATCGGTAATGGCTGCCCGCCCGCAAACGGTTCTGGACGGCGAGTTGCACGGCGGCGATCCCGACCTCACCCAGCAGCCCCGGCGCGGCGGACTGATCGGTGGCCACGGCGAGCCCGCCACCGCGCTCGACGGCCGGACGGTCACGCCAGGTCGTCCCCGGCAGATCCAGGGCTCCACTGCACTGCGTGCGCAGCGCGCCGCGCCGCCACGACACCGCAGCGCGCCACCCTGGCCAAGCCTGGTCGAGAAGGCGGTGCACTCGCCGTTCGGCATCGGTCTTGCGCTCATCGGGGGCGCACGCAGCCGAAATCTGCACGAGCTCGTGGCCAGGAGGCGCCAACGTCGGGTCGGCCATGCTGTAGCGGGCGACGTAGATCCGCTCGTCCAGGTCCATGATCCGGAACCAGTCGGGGCCATTGTCGGCCCGCATGCCCAGGTCGAACGTTGCCACGCGGGCGCCGGGCCAGGCGAGCGATCCGTCGCCGGTGATCTGCCGCGCCGAGGCGAGGCTGGTCGCCAGGATCGTCGGGCCTGCGGGCAGCGCGGACACCCGCGTCCGAGTACGCATCTCCACGCCAAGACCGGCGGCCCGCTCGGCGAGCAACGAAACCAGGACAGACCACCCGCCGACCACGTACCGCGCACCACCGGCGAGCGCCCGGCGAAGCCCCTGCCGGACGAAGGCGGCCGAGAGCCGTCCCGAATCATGATCGAAGGTGAAGATGAAGGCGACCCCGATGATCGCCTCGGCCATCCCGGCATCGACATGGCGGAGCAGCCACCCCCGGAACGACTCGTCCACCGGCGCCTCCTCGGGCAGCCCGCCGATGGCCTCGCTGAGTTCGGACGGCCAGGGTCCGAGCCGGCCGCCCACCCGGACGAGACCGGCACCGCGCGGCGCCGCCACGACGGGCGGCGTGAGGCCGCGATGCTCCAGCCACGTCCACCACGGCCCGTCCACGTAGATCGCGTGGGGACCGGCGTTGGCCCGGTAGGGGCCGTCCAGCGTGCGCGCTCGTCCGCCCGGCTCGGAATGCGCCTCGGCGACGGTCACCCTCCGGCCGAGCTCGGCCGCCTCGATCGCCGCGGTCAGCCCGGTCAGCCCCGCGCCGATGATCGTCAGTTCTGGTGCCACGAGGGAGCCCTTCTCTGCGGTGTTTCCTCCTCTCGAAGGTGGCGGGGAACCTTGGGAAGGTTCCGAAGTACCTTCCCAACGTGGATCCGGAGATCGTCGCGGCCGCCCAGCGAGGGGACGCGCTCGCGCTGGACCGGCTGCTCGACGAGCTGGCCCCGTACGTCCGCCGCCTGTGCGCGCGGATCGCCCCGGCGGTGGCCGACGACGCGATGCAGGAGGCCCTCCTCGCCGTCTTCCGGGGGCTCCCTTCCCTGGACGCCCCCGAAGCGATCATGACTTGGACGCGGTCGATCGCCGTCCGCACGGCCATCCGCCTGGCCCGCCGCCACGACGCGGAGATCGCCGCGGAGGAGACGGTCATCGACCGCGGCGCGTCCTCCCTCGAAGGACTGGTGGACATCGACGACGCCCTGGCGCGCCTTCCCGTCTCCCAGCGCGCCGTACTGGTCCTGCGCACGCGCGAGGGCCTCAGCGAGGACGAGATCGCCGCCACTCTGGGCATCGCGAAGGGCACCGTGAAGTCCCGGCTGCATCGGGCCAGGGCCGCGTTCCGGGAGGTATGGGAATCGTGACCGGCATCGACCCGATCGACCGCCTCACCATCCTCGCGGCCGCGCTACCAGGCGCCGCCATCGGCCAACGCCGCCTCGCCGTCCCTTTCGACGACGTATGGCAGGTCATCGAAGCCCTGGAGGAAAACCTGCCCCGCTATGAACCGGGCCTAGCCCACGTCCACATCACCGAACGGCACGGCGAGTTCCTCCGCCTACAGGTGCACCACACCACCGGCCATCAGGACTCGATGGAAGCCAGACTCCGTCCGGGCTGGTGCCTGATGCAGTCGCCCACGGTCGTAGTCGCCTTCGCCGCCCGCCCAGAAGGCGACGAGACCCTGCTGGCCCACCTGGAACACCGACGCACCGCGCCCCAACCGCACGACGACGCCCTCGCAAAGATCGACAAGGAGCTCCGAACCATCGAAAGACTCGCCCGCGCCACCTGAGACGTCCCACAAGTATTCCTTGACAAGAATATTCTCTACGAGGAATACTTTGAGGCATGGACGCAGCACTCCTCACCGCACTGGCCGACCCGGCCCGCTGGCGGCTCGTGAGCCTGTTGGCCGAGCGCCCCCGCTCGGTCGGCGTCCTGGCGCAACTCGCCGAGGCGCGCCAGCCGCAGACGACCAAGCACCTGCAGACCCTCGAACGCGCCGGCCTCGTCACCTCCCAGCGCTCCGGCCAGCGCCGCATCTACGCGCTCCGGCCCGGCCCGCTGCGAGACCTGGCGGCGGCGCTGAACCGGCTCGCCGACACCGCGGACCGGACCGGCGGCCCCTACGAGACCTTCGACCGCTACGGCGCGAACCTCGACGCCGAGCGGCGCGCCGCCGAGACCGAGAGGTGGGCCGACGGCCGCTCGTTCCGGTTCGCCCGCTCCCTGCCGGCCCGCAGCGAACTGGTCTGGCGGCACCTGACCGAGGAGACCCTGCTGAGCCGCTGGTGGGCGCCCGAAGGCTTGCGCATCTCCGAACTCGTCTTCCAGACGCGCCCCGGAGGCCGGATCGTCCTCGCCTACCGCGACGCCGAGGACACCACCGACTCGGACGACGTCGTGGGCCGCGCGGAAGGAGCCGTCGAGGACGTCCTCCCCGGCGAGCGCCTCTCCTACCGGCTGTCCCCGCTGCTTCCCGACGGCGGCCTCGCCTTCACCGCCCACATCACCTTCGAGCTGCGGCCCACCGACACCGGCACGCACCTGGACGCCCACTGGCGGCTCACCGACAGCACCGTCCAGTCCGCCGACTCCATCGCCGGCATCGAGATCGGCTTCGGCCAGAGCCTCGACAAGCTCGCGGCCGTCCTGGCCGCCTAGAACACCAGGAGCTTCCCATGGGACGACTGATCATCAACGTGGCCATGACCGTCAACGGCGCCTTCGAGGCCCCCGCGGCCGAGCCGCAGGGATGGCTCGTCACCGACCCCGACAGCATGCAGTCCGGCCGCGAGATGTGGGAGGCGGCCGACGCCATGGTGCTCGGCCGCAAGACCTACGAGGGACTGTCCGTCGTCTGGCCCCAGCTCGCCGAGGTGCCCGGCTTCGAGGCGTACGCGGCCCGCATGAACGGCATGCCCAAGTACGTCGCGTCCAGGTCGCTGACCGGGCCCCTCGACTGGAACGCCACCCTGCTCGAAGGCGACCTAGCCGAAAGCATGAACCGCCTCAAGGAAGAGCACGCCGGCAACCTGATCGCCCCCAGCGCCGGCGAACTCACCCGCGCCCTCATCGCCCACGACCTCGTCGACGAGTTCTGGTTCAACGTCAGCCCTTACCTGTGGGCGACGGGCCCCCGCATTTTCGACGAGATCGGCCCCGTCCGCCTGCAACTCGTCAACACAACGACGTTCCCCTCAGGCGTAGTCCGCCTCTGCTACCGCCCCACCAAGTAACCCCCCCATGCTGGTGCCCACCCAGGGCACCAGCACCGGCCATCGCCCCCCAGAACCCTCACCAACGAAGCCCGCGAAGCCCAACCGACGACCCGCTACGACCGCCGCTTCGACTCACGCAAAGCACCGAAACGCAACCGGATCGAGGAGCAGCCTGGGCCCGTCCAGATCCTTGGAGTCCCGACGGCCACAGCCTCGGTTAGGACGACCAACTCGACGCCCGAGCCGCCGTGATCTTTTGCTTTGCTGCGCTTTATGCCACTTCACTTGCTTCACAGTGACACTCCTACTGCGGGGGTGCATGAAGCTAAGCGTGCATACGCGGTGCTGGATCGTCTAGACGCGGGAGGGCCCTAACCGAGCAACCTGCACGATGTGGCTCGTCAGGGGTTAGCTACCGCTGCTTGAGGTCCCTCAGAAGTGCGCGGAATGCGGTGGAGGTTAGACGGATTTGGGGTCCGTCCGGACTCTTGGAGTCGCGGATGGCGATCATGTCGGGGAAGGACGCCAACTCCACGCAGTTGTCTCCCGACTCACTGCTCCGACGTGACTTTCGCCACTGCACGCAACTTACGTCCACAGTTCGCGCACGACCTTCCGCATCATCTCTACAGACTGGCCCGCAGATAGTGAGTGAGCTTGCAGCCTACTAAATGTCTCGTTGGCACTCGATAGGTCGCTAACCTCTGTGCTGGTCTCGCCTCCTACCGCGGTCTCGATGTAGACCGCTTCGCTTCGGTCGGCCTGGGTGGCGATCGTGAAGGATGCCCTTGCGTCACGATGGTAAGCGATGGGGGCGATCTGGAGGATGACGTTGTCGCGCGCGGACATCGCGATCAGATGCTCAAGCTGCTCACGCATCACCTCTCGAGAGCCGACCTGTCGGAGGAGAACGCTCGCATCCAAGACCACGAACAAGATAGGTGCGCCCTCTTTCGTCAGTAGGTCTTGGCGGCGCATGCGGGCTTGGACGGCTTCCTCGGAGCGAAGGATGACGCGAGCGTACGCCTCGACCTGCAGGAGGCCGTAGACGAGGCGAGTCTCGTAGGCCCGAAGTAGCGCTGCAGTGCCCTCGGCTGTTGAGAAATCTGCAAAGTACTTTGGATAGCCGGTTTCTCTGATGTGCTGATGCCAGGCCTTGACAAGTGCCTCGCCGGTGCTGAGCGCGTCATCAAGGCGCTTTGCGAAATCTTCCCGACACCGCGTGCTCCCAGACTCCACTTGGCTGACGTAAGAACGGCTGACGGCTACGCGTATCGCGAGGTCCGTCCGAGTCAGGCCCGCGCCTTCGCGTGACTTGGTGACCTCCGCGCCGAACGCTCGCAGCTTCGGCGATGGCTTACGAACAGGCACAGTCGCTCCAAGGCGTCAGTGAACGTAACTGCGTCAGGGTGAGCGTTACCGGAACGTCTCTATCTCCCCGCTTCGCTAGTGACCCTACGCTTCGGAGTGGATTCTGTGCGCAGAGTCACAGAAATCCGGAGGTGATCGTTTATGCAGGGGCGTGCGGAGATCGTCGTCCCGGTTCGGGCGGAGTCGGTCAAAACGGCTCGGGACTGGGCGGGGAACGTCCTGGAGAGGTGGGGGCAGGACGCCTACGTGGCGCAGGTCGTGGTGTCGGAGCTCCTCACCAACGTCCTGCAGCACACCGGGAGCGCCTCGGCGACAGTGCGGCTCATCCAAGCGGACAGGGGCACCGTCGTGGAGGTGTGCGACTCCTCCGACGTCCTGCCGGCCGCGGGCTCGGCGGATCTGCTGAGCGAGGACGGACGCGGACTGGCCATGCTCGGCGCGCTCGTCAAGGAGTGGGGCGCGCAGCCGCTCGGTGGCGGCGGGAAGGCAGTGTGGGCCCTCCTGCCCGACGGGACGGCATGACCGAGGCCGACGCGCTGGCTCGGCTGCGGACGCGCTTTCCCGGCTGGGCCGTGTCGGTGGAGCGCGGCATGTGGCGGGCCTCCGGAACGCGGTGCATCTCGGCGACGTCGCCGGAACTGCTGGAGGCGGCGATGCGCGGCGAACCGCCGTTCTCCGACGACCTCTCAGCGCGCAGGGTGAGGGTTGGGCGCACCGGCGCTTTGGTGAGGCGCGGCCTCACTCTGCATTCCCTCGCACGGGGGATTGGATCTGCCCGTGCGGGGGAGTTGTGCGGCGGGCGTTGCGGCGAGCGTGGAGGCATGCGACGTCACGAAGCAGCCGATGTGCACTCTGCCCCTGTGATTCCGCGCCGGGCCCGCTGGATCGCCTACGCCGTCCCCTTGTGCGTGCTGCCGTCCTCGGTCTTCCGGCTCACGCTGACGCCCGACGACGCGACTCTCGGTGAGGCGATTTACATCCCGGCGCTCAGTGCCGTGTCCTTCGCTTTCGCTCTGCTTGCGCTCGGGCTGGTGCGGCCATGGGGCGAGACCGTCCCCCGATGGGTCCCATTCGCAGCCGGACGGACGATCCCAACGCGCGTGGTGGTGGTCCCGTTCGCCACGGCCGCAGTGCTGATCACCCTGCTGGCCGCCTACGGCGGACTGAACGCGGTGTTCGGGTTCGTAGATTCGGCGCCGGTGCTCATCGGCAAGGAACGCCCCGATCGTCCCGCGGGCTCCGAAGACATCGGCCCGCTCGGCGTCGCCTCGTACGCGCCCTTGCTGGCGTGGGGGCCGCTCCTCGGAGCCGCGACCCTGTCCTACTACCGCCGCCGCACGACCGCGCGTCCCGCACAGGCATCGGTCCCGCCAACGGACACTTTGGCTGGGACCTCGAAAGGGCACCGCTCGTGAAAGCGGGCCCTACCTGGAAAGGGTCAGCGTCCGGCGCCGACCGCGGCGGCGATGACGAATGTGATCAGGCCGCCGGTGACTCCCAGAAGTCCTGGCGGTCGTATGGGCGGCCGTGCCCGGACGGCTCAGTCTTCCAAAACCTCGATCAGCGGGGCCGAACCCTGGTTGACCGTCCCCATCGCCTCCTGTGACACCCCGTCGCGTTCGCCTGTGATCCGCATGGGGGAGATCGATGTCACGAGGTAGGTGCCGGGGGCGAGAGTCCTGGGACCCGGAATTCGAAGCGTGTACGTTTGGGTCCACTTGCTGTGGTAGGCGCAGTCGGCCTTGACGTAAGGCTCTGTTTTGCCGGTCAGCTTGTGAGTCGCCCGGACGAATACGGCGCCGGTTCCGGTGGGCAACCGCTTCGGCTTCGCCGGAGGAACGCGGTAGAAGGCCAGGTCGTACGAGGACTGGTTGGGCGAGTCGCTGTCGAGCCAGCCGAACTTGTAGTTGCCGGCGACGTCGTCGCGGTTCGGGTGTTCGCCGAAACACTGGCGACGTCCGCCGGGCAGGTATTTTCCGCCCAGTGGTGAGCGGGCCCGGAACAGCTGGACGAGCCGCAGTGACGAGCCGCGCTTCACTCTTGCCGGGGTGACCGTCATGGTCACGTCCATGGTGGGCGTATCGGACGCGGGCATGTTCGGCTGTCCCACGAGAATCCCCGGCCGGGTCCAGTGGGCGTGGATCCCGCCGTGGCTCTCACCGCCCACGCCGGGGCCGGAAGGCCAGAGCACGTAGGCGGCGATCACCGCGCCCACCCCGCCGACACCGATGCCCGCGATGCCCTTCGCTCCGCCGACCTTGCTCAGGACGCCCTTCGAGACGGAGGTGCCCGTCTTCGCCATCACGTCCATCGACGTGGCACCTTGCGCGAGACCCGCCGACAGATGTCCTGCCGCCGTGGAGGCCGCCGCGCCGGTCGCGGTAGCGCCGGGGGCCAGGAGAGCGCCGCCGAGCATCGCCAGCGGGACGGCCGTCACCACCATCGCGGCGATCGCGCCCAGCGCGAGGATTCCGCGGCGTTCCCAGTCGGGCCCGTAGGTCCGGACGGCGACGCTTTCCAGTTCGCTCACGAATTCGTAGGCGTTCCAGACTCGGTCGCCGGGGCTTCTCGCCAAGCCTCGCTGCACGAGTGGGTGCAGAGGCTCGGGCACACTCTCGAACGATGTGAAGCCCTCGTCGTGTGCGGCCCTCAGTTCGGCGAGGGTGGCGCCGCTGAAGGGCTTCGTGCCGGTGACGCACTCAACGAAGACGCACGTCGCCGCGTACATGTCGGTCGCGGGAGTCGCGGGGTCGCCCGCCCATTGTTCGGGAGCCATGTAGGCGGGTGTCCCCGACCGGCCGCCCTGCCCGGTGAGGACGGCGATCCCGAAGTCGATGAGTTTGCTCTGACCGTCGTCCTGGACGAGGACGTTCCCGGGCTTGTAGTCGCGGTGGACGACCCCGGCCCCGTGCGCGGCCCCCAAGCCGAGCAGCGAGCCCTTCAACGTCGCTAATGCGGCTTCGGGCGCCAGTGGCCCATTGTGCTCGTCCAATACCTTCCGGAGCGGACGGCCCGGCACCGCCTCCAGAATGAGCGCCGCTCCCCAAGGGGATTCCAGGTAGTCGAGTAATCGCGCCACATGCGGGTCGTTCACCCGCTTGAGCATCTGCGCCTCGTCGCGGAAGACGCTCCTGGCGGCCGTGTCGCCGAGCAGGTCGGCGGCAAGGTACTTGATCGCGACCGGTGGCCCGCCGGACTCGTGCCGGGCGAGGACGACCTCACCCTGCGCGCCTGTTCCCAGCTGCGCGGTCTCGACGAACCCCGGCAGTCGACGTCGTTGCTGTGTCACTGGCCCGTGTTCGTCTGGATCTCGCTGACCACCAGCGGTGTAGCGGGCGAGGGCATGGACTCGTTGCCCAGGGTGCCCCCTTGCGGATCGCACGCGGGCCCCGCACAGGTCCAGGTGAGTTCCCAGGTGACGGTCGCGGTGATCTTGTAGGTGCCGCCGGGTTCCCCGGCGGACGACCGCCGGTAGGTGTGGCTGCAGGTACTTCCGTCCTTGCGGCCGGCGTCCTTGCAGGTCTTCTGCGTCTCACCGAGGTTCCAGGTGACGGAAACGGGTGTGGCCGTGGCCTGGATCATCTGCCCGCCGCCGCCGATCGGCCGGGTCTTCACCACGTCGAAGCCCTCCACCCACAGGGCGGTCCGGACGCGGACATAGGTCTTGTCGGACGGCGCGGTGTGGACCGTGGGCGTCGGCAGCTCCGCCGCGCTCTGCGCCGCTCTCACCCAGTCGAGGGTGGTGGGCGCCGCCGGCGGTGGTGGCCCGCCCCCTTCGACCGGAATGAATCCCGGTGCCTCGCTGTCCGTCAGACCTTCGGGGTCGGGCGGTTCCACGGGACCGGAGGCTCCGCCCCCGGAGGGGGAGCCCTGCCCGCCGGAGCCGCCGGACCCGGTCCCTCCGTCGCTCCAGTGGCAGCCGAACGGATTCCCCTTCTTGCAGTCGTCGGCCTGGGCGGCGGTGGCGCTCAGCAGGGGTGTCGCGAGGGCGACCACGAGGATGGCGGCGGAGCTCACGGCGCGGTGGGCTCGGAGGGTGCGAGGCATCGTGTGTCCTTGCCTGCCGGCGGTCAGCATTTGTCGTCCCGGACGAAGGCGGCGGCCTTCCAGACGCCGGAGTCGTACTGGAGGGTCGTCCGGAAGACCCGGGCGTCGCCCGGCCCCCCGTCGATGCGCTTACCGGTCCTGGCCGAGTACCGGTAGCTGAGAAGGGTGCGGATGCAGTCGATGACGTAGACCTTCGTGCTGTCCTTGGACCTGGCGTAGACGCGCGGATTGAAGGTGCTGCTGAAGCGCCAGATCTCGCCCTTGGCCTTGACCGTCTCCACTTCCTTCGTGACCTCGGTGAGGAGGGGGTCCATGGCGACGTCGGCCAGGCCGGACGGGTCGTTGGTGTCGTACGCCTTCTTGTAGGCGTCCTGGTAGGCGCGGTAGCGCTTGAGGACGGTCTTGAACAGCTCCTCCGTCGGGACGGCCGAGGGGGCGTCGGCGACCTGGGAGGGGGTGGCGGCGCCGTTGTCCAGGGAGCCGTTCGGGTCGAGCCGGCCGTTGGAGGACGGGCCGGACGATCCGCACCCCGCGACGGCGAGGAGGGACGCGACGGCGAGCAGGGACGCGGCGCGGCTTGACCGGAGCGGGGAGGAACGTACCAACCGGGCGCGCATCGTCTTCCTTGAGCGGCAGCCGACAACGGGGCGGAATACGCGGAAAGCTTACAGAGGAGCGTGGGGCGGGAAAAGGGATTCGTTGCGAAACAGTTTGACCTCGACCTTGGTTGAGGTAGCACGCTGGCGGTGTCACCACTGACAGGAGGGGTTCTGATGCGTGCGGTGTGGTTGAAGGAGTTCGGCGGGCCGGAGGTGCTCGTCCCCGGGGAGGCGTCCGACCCGGTCCCCGACGAGGGGCAGGCGCTCATCGACGTCGAGTTCGTCAACATCACGTTCGTGGAGACGCAGATGCGGTCCGGGACGGGGCCGGCGCCGGTGAAGCTGGAGCCGCCCGTGATCCCCGGGAACGGGGTCGGGGGTGTGGTCGCGGCGGTCGGCGAGGGTGTGGACGCGGGGCTCGTCGGGCGGCGCGTCGTGAGCAGTACCGGGGGCAGCGGCGCCTACGCGGAGAAGGTGGCCGTCGACGCCGAGGGCCTGTTCGAGGTGCCGGACGGTCTCGCGCTCGATGACGCCGTGGCGCTGCTCGCCGACGGCCGGACGGCGACGATGATGGTCGGCGCGGCCGGTGTGCGTGCGGGGGAGCGGGTGCTGGTGGAGGCGGCGGCCGGTGGGGTCGGGACGCTGCTCGTCCAGTTGGCGAAGGCGCGGGGTGCGGCGGTCGTCGCGGCGGCCGGGGGTGCGAGCAAGGCCGAGGTCGCGATGGGTCTCGGCGCGGACGAGGCGGTCGACTACCGCGAGCCCGGCTGGGCCGGGAAGGTCGGTCCGGTGGACGTCGTGTTCGACGGTGTCGGCGGTGATGTGGCGCGGGAGGCGTTCACGCTGCTGCGGAGCGGTGGCCGCATGGTCAGTTTCGGGCTGGCGTCCGGTGAGTGGGCGAGCATCCCGGAGGAGGACGCCGCGGGACGGGGTGTGACGCTCGTCCGGCCGCAGGCCACGCCTGAGCAGCTCCGGGAGTTCACCGTGAGCGCGCTTGAGGAGGCGGCCCAGGGGCGGCTTCGTCCTGTCATCGGTCGGCGGTTCCCGCTTGAGGGGGCGGCCGACGCGCACCGGGCGATCGAGTCGCGGTCGACCGTCGGTAAGACGCTGCTGGAGGTCCGGCCGGGCTAGGCGACCTTCTTCAAGAACGTCTGGAGGTTGGCTTCGTAGGCCGACGGGTCGACGTTCCACGATTCGGTGTGGTCGCCCGGTGTGGGGATGTGCGTCACCATGCCGGGCGGTGCCGTGCGGGCGAAGGTGTAGGCGGGGCCGTTATCGACTGTGGCGTCGTCCCTGGTGGTGAAGAGGAGTACGGGGGTGCGGAGGCGGGGTGCGAAGCGGCGCTGGTCGTAGTCGGCCAGGTCGATGCCGATGCGCCATTCCAGGACTTGCTTGGCCACGTCCGTCATGAAGCCCGGCAGGTTGCGGGCGGCGCCCTGCTTGTCCAGGGTGGCGCTCCAGTCGAGCACGGGGGAGTCCAGGACGACGCCCCGCACGAACGACGGGTCCTTGCGCAGGGCCGTCATCACCATCGCGCCGCCCATCGACCATCCGTACAGGACGACACCGGTCGCGCCGTGTGCGCGCGCATAGCCCATCGCGGAGATGACGTCCTGCCACTCGGTGTCGCCGAGATGGTTCTTGCGGTCGCCGGATGAAGGCGCGCCCACGTCGTTGCGGTACGCGATGGCCATCAGCGGCATGCCCATCTCGTGCACCGACTTCATGACGCGGAAGGTCTCCGCCTTGTCGGCGTTCCGTCCGTGGACGGCGATGACCCATGTCCCCTTAGAGGACGCCCCAGGCACCAGCCACGCCGGCATGGGCCCCGCCTTGGACGGATACGTGACGTCCTCGAAGGGCAGCCCCACGGCCGTCTTGGGGTCGCCGTCGTACATCCAGTGGTCGATGGCGGCGGGCACGTCCTTCGCCAGGGAGCCCGACAGGACGGACGAGACCTTCCGGACGACATGCCCGTCATCGCCGCCGACGACCGGCCCGAGCACGGCGCGGCCGTCCTTCCAGACGAGCGACCAGGTCCCGGGGCGCTCGGTCACCGGGACGCGGGGGAGGGTGACGGTGCCGTCCGCCGCGTCCACGATGGTGAGCGGGTACTCGGCGGTGTGGTCGACCTCGATCGCGACGCCCGCGAAGTACCAGCCCACCCCGCCGACCGCCGCGGACAGCAGCACGGCGAGCGCGACGAACGTCGCCATCAGCGGGCGGACGAGGCGGCGGCGCCGCGGGCGGACCGGCGGTTCGGGCGGCGCCGGTGCCGGGGATTCTGGGGCTTCGGTCGACACGACATACGAAGTTAGCTTCTCCCGGGCGCCGCGAAAGCCCGGGTCACCCCGTGGTGCGGATCATCTGCCGGTCAGGTGCCATCAAGGGAACCCCCGGTGTACCCCCTCAGGCGGTGCCGATGGCGGACACCAGGCCCAGCGCGAGCACCAGGTCCAGGTGGATGAACGTCTCCAGCTTCGCGCCCGGCGGCACGTCGGGGTCGGCGGCGAGCCGGTCGAGGACGGCGAACGCGCCCGGGGTGTCCAGGTCGTCGGCGAGCGCGGCCTCCGCCCGGGTCGCGTACTCCCGGTTCATGGGACGGCCCGGAGCCGTCGCCCACTCGGCGACCTTGCCGCGCCAGCCGTTCAGCCGTTCGGCCGCAGCGGAGAGACGCGCGTCGGTGAGGTCGGCAGGCTCCCGGTAGGGGACTTCCAGCATCGCCAGACGGGCCGCCACCGCGTCCGTGGGTCGCGGGCCCGTTTCGGTGGGCACCGTTAGGCACAGGGCGTCCACAGCGGTGTCCGCGGAGACGTACACGTCGGCGTCGGGGAGCGGCGCGTCGAGTACCTCGAACGGGGCGACACCGTAGTCAGCTGAGGCACCGCCATCAAGGGTGCTCACCAGGCGGACGCGGCGCCCGCCCCGCTGCGCCACGCGGCGCAGCAGGTCCGCGACCACCAGCGTGCGGTACCCCGCACCGGGCAGGGCCTGGACGCGCAGTCCCGGCCCGGCCGGTAGCGGCTCCGTGCGTCCCGTCCGGTGGTCGTACAAGCGCAGCATGACCCCACCCTAGGCGGGCCTCTGCGCGAGGCTCAGAGCGGGCGGTCGGACGCCAGGGGGCCGAACGGCAGTGGCGCGGCCCCGTCCGTGCGGCGGACGGCGGCGAACCGCAGCCGCACGTAGTCGGCGACCCAGCCGGACTCGCGGCGCAGCGCGGGCGCGGCGAGGTCGTTGACGCGGTCGAGCAGCGGGTCGACCATCTCCGGCGGGACGTCCGCGAGCGCGCGCCCGGCGTAGGCGCGGACCCAGTCGGCGGCGCCGTTCGGGCCCTCGGTCATCCGGGTCGGGCGCTCGGCGTGCTCCAGCAGCCGCAGCGTGAACCCGCCGTCCTCCAGCTTCGCCGCGTACTCGGCCGGCGAGGGGAAGTACCAGGGCAGCTCCGGCTCGCCCAGGCCGAACACCCGCCAGGCCGTCTGCATCGCGACGATCAGCTCGGCGCAGTTCCCGGCGCCGCCCATCTCGCCGACGAACCGGCCGCCGGGGCGCAGCGCCGCGTGCACCCGCGCGATCACGGCGTCGGGGTCGCGGGTCATCCAGTGCAGCGCCGCGTTGGAGGCGACCGCGTCGAAGGACTCGCCGACGGCGAAGTCGTGGGCGTCGCCGACGATGAAGGACAGCCCGGGTTGCATGGCGGTCGCCTGCGCGACCATCTCGGGGCTGCCGTCGATGCCCAGCACCTCGGCGCCCCGCTCGGCGATCTCCGCGCTGAACGCCCCGGTGCCGCACCCGAGGTCGATGATCCGTTCGCCGGGCTGCGGATCGAGCAGATCGACCAGGGGCGCGCCGTGCGCGGAGACGTACCCGAAGACGGAGTCGTACGTCGTCACGGCCCAATTCACTGTCATAATTTATCGGAGAAAGTCCTGCGAGGAGGCGGCGTTGGGAATGGCGGACGTCACGTCCGAGGTCCGGATCACCGGAGCCGAGCGCCCGGACGGCCTGACGCTGCGCACCGCCGGCCTGGCCGCGCGGGGCCTGCCGGAGCTGCGCGCCGAGGGCCTGCCGCCCTATCTGGGGGACGGCTGGGCGCGCGTCCTCGGTCTCGCGGCGCAGCGGCTCGCGGCGACCGGCGAGCCGCCCGCCGAGCTCGCCCCCGGCGTCGAGATCCGGTTCGAGCCCGCGGGGGACGGGGCGCTCGTCGCCGTCCCGCCGCCGGGGCGCGACGCCGCCGAGTGGCGCCGGGACGTGCTGCTCCGGCTGTTCCCCGAGGCCCGAAGCTGAAGTCTCGTTCTAGAATCGAGTTCTGTCCAGCGTGAGAGGGGCTCGCAGGTGCCGTACCAGGAGCAGGTGTCGTACCGGGAGATCGAGTACGAGGTTCGCGACGGGATCGCCAGTGTCACGCTGAACCGCCCGCAGAAGATGAACGCCTACACGTTCACCATGCGCAACGAGATGCTCGACGCCTTCGACCGCATCGACGCCGACGACGACGTGCGCGCCGTCGTGGTGACCGGCGCGGGCCGCGCGTTCTGCGCGGGCGCCGACCTGAGCGGCGGCGGCGACACCTTCGACAAGGAGAAGTCGAAGGACATGTTCGCCGGCGAGGACGACGTCCTGGAGGACGGCACCCCGCGCGACGGCGGCGGCACGGTGGCGCTGCGCATCGCCCGCTGCCTCAAGCCCGTCATCGGCGCGTTCAACGGCGCCGCGGTCGGCGTCGGCGTCACCATGACCCTCCCGATGGACGTCCGGCTCGCCAGCGAGAAGGCCAAGTTCGGCTTCGTGTTCGCGCGGCGCGGCATCGTCACCGAGGCCGCGTCCAGCTGGTTCCTGCCTCGCCTCGTCGGGATCGCGCAGGCCATGGAGTGGGCCGCGACGGGCCGCGTGTTCGACGCCCAGGAGGCCCTCGCGGGCCGCCTGGTCTCCCGCGTCTACGCGCCGGACGAACTGCTCCCCGCCGCCTACGCCCTCGCCCGCGAGATCGCCGACAACACCTCGGCGGTGTCGGTCGCCGCGATCCGCCGCCTGATGTGGTCGGGCCTGTCCGCCCCGTCCCCGTGGGACGCGCACGCCGCCGACTCCCGGCTGATGGCCGCGCTCGGCGGCGGCGCCGACGCGGTCGAGGGCGTCTCGTCCTTCCTGGAGAAGCGCGACGCCGCCTTCCCGATGCGCGTCAGCAAGGACCTCCCGGCCGAAGTGCCCGACTGGCCCGTCCGCTGACCCCCGCCCGGCGGCCGCCCGCGAGGGCGGCCGTCAGGGCCGCTGCCCGGGGCGCTGGACCATGCCCGTCGCCTCCAGCGCCGTGTCCACCAGAACCTTTCCGGCCGGGACGTGCTTGGGCTTCAAGAGCGGCCTCGACGTCGGCGTGCTCTTGCCCAGCGAGTACGGGAGCGTCTGCGCCTTCACGTTCACGAGGCGCATGCCCAGGTAGGCGTAGGAGCCGGGATCGAGGACGAACTCGGTGCGGACGCCGTCCCCGCCGGTCCTGGCGAGGCCCACGCCGGGGCGTCCGAGCGCGTCCCGCACGCCCTGCCGGATCTCGACGCCGGGTATCAGCGCGATGGTGCGGAAGATGGCGCCGCGCGCGGGCTCCGGCATGGACTGCTCAAGACTCAGGTAATGTCCGAGCCGCGCGAAGACCCATTGGTCGCGGCCCTGCCGGAACCCCGCCTTGCCCATCCCCCTCTGGGCCGCGTACGCGTCGGCCTGCTTCCGCAACTCCGACAGCTGCTCTTCCGGAGTCTTCGGCAGTGTGCGGAGGTAGTCGTACCACTGGGCGGGGGTCCGCTCCTCCCCGTCCGGTTCGGTCTTGACCCAGCCCTCGTCCTCGATCTCCAGCTTCCGCTTACCGTCCGCCCCCATGGTGTAGCCGGCGCTCTTCAGGCCGTCGAAGCGAACCCAGGTCTCCCGCTGCACCTCGTACTCGGGCACCCTCGGATCGGCCCCGGCGTGGAAGACCTTCGTGTAGACCCACTGGTGGTTTCCCGGACGGTAGTCGAACCGCTGCTCGATCTCCCGCGCGGCGCCCTCCAGGAACGCGGCGGCGCCCACGGGGGTCGCGGAGACCGATGGCCTTCCGCCGCCGTTTCGCGCCGGTCCGTCGTCCAGGACGGCGATCGCCGCCGGCACGCCCAGCACGGCGACGGCGGTCCCGGCCGCCGCGAGCCGCCAGGCCGGAACGCGCGGCCCGGACCGCTTCCCGGACCGCCTCCCGGACGCCGCGGCCACCAGCCGAGCGCGGCCGGGCGCCAGCCTCTCCGCGTCGGGCTCCGCGATCTCGTCGCGGAACGCGCGGACCCGCTCCTCGATGTCGTTCATCAGGCCTCCTCGTGGACGAGCGTCGGGTCGGATCCGCCGAGCGCCTCGCGGACCTTGCGCCGGGCGCGGTTCAACCGGGAGCGCACCGTCCCCAGCGGGATGGACAGCGCCTCGGCGACCTGCTGGTAGGAGAGGTCGGCCCAGGCGACGAGCAGGAGCACGTCCCGGTCCCGGGCGGACAGCCCGGCCAGCGCGCCCGCCAGCGCCCGGGACGACGCGGACGCGCTCACCCGGGCGTCCGCCCCCTCCATGGGGTCGGTGACCGGGTCGGCCCCGGTGCGGGCCAGGGCGCGCAGCATCCGCGTCTCGGACCTGCGGTGCTTGCCGATCAGGTTGGCGGCGATCCCGTACAGCCAGGGCAGCGCGTCCGGCCGGTCCGGGTCGTAGCGGCCCCGCCGCCGGAACGCCGCCAGGAACGTCTCGGCCACCACGTCGTCGGCGGCCTGGTCGCCGAGGCGCCGCCGGACGTAGCGGTGGACGGCCGGCGCGTGCCGGTCGTACAGCGCGGCGAAGACCTCGGGTTCGCGCAGGGAGCGCTCGATCAGGGCCGCGTCGTCGCCCGGGGGCGCCACCGGTGAGTCCCGTGAGCTGATGGTCATACGGCTCCGTCCTCGATCGCCCGTGCGGGAGGCCGCACGCTCGGCGTCGTCACCCGTCATCACCCGTCATCACCCGCAACCCGGGACAGAGTTCACGTTCTTATGGTGCTGGCGGTGTGTGTCGTATGAGTGACGGAGGGTATTAGCCGCCCGAAAGCGACATGTTCGGGGGTGCGTGGTGCAGATCAGTAAATACGCCGCCATCGGCGCCGGACTGCTGCTCCTCGCGGGATGCAGCCACGCGGACAAGCGGCAGGCCAGGACGGCGGGGCAGCACGCCGAGCTGGGGAGCAAGGCGCAGGCGTCCAGGCAGCCGACTCCGCCACCGCCGCGGAAGATCGACTGCGACCAGGTCAAGTGCGTCGCGCTCACGTTCGACGACGGCCCCGGTCCCTACACCGCGGGCCTGCTCGACACGCTGAAGAAGAACGGGGCGCGCGCCACGTTCTTCATGCTCGGCGAGAACGTCGGCGCGCACGCCGCCGTGGTGCGCCGGATGGCGCTCGAAGGGCACGAGCTGGCCAACCACAGCTGGTCCCATCCGCAGCTCACCGGGCTGTCGCCCGCCGGGGTGCGGTCGCAGATCCAGCGGACGCAGCAGGCCATCGCGCAGGCGTCCGGCGGGGTGCGGCCGACGCTGATGCGCCCGCCGTACGGGGCGACGAACAAGCGCGTCGGGCACGACATCGGGATGCCGCTGATCCTGTGGAGCGTCGACACGCTCGACTGGCGCTACCGCGACGTCGCCCGCGACACCCGGGTCGGGATCAAGGAGCCGCAACCCGGCGGCATCGTCCTGTACCACGACATCCACAAGGCGAGCGTGGAGTCCATCCCGAAGGTGGTGGACGGCCTGAAGAAGCGCGGGTTCACGTTCGTCACCGTGTCGGAGCTGTTCCAGGGGCAGAAGCTCACGCCGGGCGTGACCTACACCGAGCGGCTGAAGCCCGCGCCGGTCACGGCGAGCCCGCCGCCGGCCGGATCGTCGGCCGGGCCTGCGAGCCCTGGGCCGACACGCCCGGGGAGCCCGGCGTCTCCGGCGCCGTCCAGCACCGGCTGACGGGCACGGGCACGAGCACCGGCAACAGGTACGGGCAACGGCGCGGCCGACCGCGTCAGCCGTCCTCCGGCTCCTCTCGGCGGGGGCGGCGGCGCGGCGGCGGCTGCGGCGGGACGACCTTCGCCGCGACCATGATCTCCTCGGGGACCTCGACCAGCTCGCCGGTGCGGCGGCGCACCATGAGGGTCTTGCCGGACCACGATTCGAGGACGCCGACGACGTCGCTGTACTCTCCCGTAGGCAGACGGCGGCGCAGCGAGATCCGCTGGCCCACGTCCGCGCCACTGATGGACACCACCAGCCGCGCGGCGAAGCGGGCGGACATGTGAGGACCCCCATGTCGAATCGACTGAGCCGTCGTGGCCATACTATTCACAGCGAGCTTGCGGTGAGCCGTGACGTGCGGCGGGGCCGGAAATCCGAGAGGAGTCACTGACGTGACCTACGTCATTGCGCAGCCCTGCGTGGACCTGCTCGACAAGGCATGCATCGAGGAGTGCCCGGTCGACTGCATCTACGAAGGGAAGCGTCAGCTCTACATCCACCCGGACGAGTGCGTCGACTGCGGTGCGTGCGAGCCGGTTTGCCCGGTTGAGGCCATCTACTACGAGGACGACGTCCCCGAGCAGTGGAAGGACTTCTACAAGGTGAACGTGGAGTTCTTCGACGACCTCGGGTCGCCGGGCGGCGCCTCCAAGGTCGGAAAGATCGACAAGGACCACCCGATCGTCGCCGCCCTGCCTCCGCAGAGCCACGACGACTGAGCCGGGGGACCGGAGGGCGCGCCCGGCGCGGGCGCGTTCCCGAGGTCTCCCCGCGTCGATTTCTCCGGGCCGCGGCCTCCCCGGGTGCGGGAGGGCCGCGGCCCGTCGGCCGTGTCGGGCCCTGTGCGGCCGGGCAGGATCTTGAGTGAAGGAGCAGGTCAGTGTTCACGTTGCCGGACTTCCCGTGGGATCGGCTCGCGCCCTACAAGGAGCGGGCGCTGGCGCACGCGGACGGCATCGTCGACCTGTCCGTCGGGACGCCCGTCGACCCGACGCCCGCGCCGATCCGGGAGGCGCTCGCCGCGGCCGCCGACGCGCCCGGCTACCCGCAGACCTACGGGACGCCCGCGCTGCGCGAGTCGGTCGCGGGCTGGCTGCGCCGCCGCGCCGGCGTGTCCGGCGCCGACCCGGACGCGGTGCTGCCCGTCATCGGCACCAAGGAGCTCGTCGCGTGGCTGCCGACGCTGCTCGGCGCCGGCCCCGGCGACAAGGTCGTCTTCCCCGAGCTGGCCTACCCGACCTACGACGTGGGGACGCGGCTCGCCGGGGCGACGCCCGTCCCGGCGGACGGGCTGCTCGCGCTCGGCCCGGTGAACCCGAAGATCGTGTGGGTGAACTCGCCGTCCAACCCGACCGGCAAGGTGCTGCCCGCCGAGCACCTGCGCAAGGTCGTGGCGTGGGCGCGCGACCGCGGCGCGGTCGTGGTCAGCGACGAGTGCTACCTGGAGTTCGGCTGGGACGAGGCGAACCCGCCGATCTCGATCCTGCATCCGGACGTGTGCGGCGGCTCCCACGAGGGCCTGCTCGCCGTCAACTCCCTCTCCAAGCGCTCCAACATGGCCGGCTACCGGGCCGGGTTCGTCACCGGCGACCTGGCGATCGTGAAGCGGCTGCTGGAGGTCCGCAAGCACGCCGGCATGATCGTCCCGGCGCCGGTGCAGGCCGCGATGGCGGTCGCGTTCGCCGACGACGCGCACGTGGACGAGCAGCGCGAGCGCTACGCGCGCCGCCGCGCCGTCCTGCGGGCCGCGTTCGAGCGGCACGGGTTCCGCATCGACCACTCCGAGGCGTCGCTGTACCTGTGGGCGACGCGGGACGAGCCGTGCTGGGACACCGTCGCCCACCTGGCCTCCCTCGGCATCCTCGTCGGCCCCGGCGAGTTCTACGGCGCGGGCGGCGCCCGGCACATCCGGATCGCCTTCACCGCGACCGACGACCGCGTCGCCGCGGCCGCCGACCGCCTCTGACGCCGGCCCGTCCGACACCGCCCGCTTTGAGGCCCCCCGTCACGGACGGTGTCGGGGCGGTTCCGGCCTTGCATCGGATCCGGCGTTTCCGTATGAAACCGCCGGATCATTTGATACGTCTCATCGCGGTATGGGCTAGCGGAGCCCCAGTCGGTAGGATCCGCTGGTCTGCGTCCGGCATGTCGACGAAATGACGGAGGTGTCCGTGGGCGGAACGGCGATGGTTGTTCTTCTGGCGCTGATCCTGATCGCTTTGATCGTGCTCATCGTCGTCCTGCTGCGACGTCGTTCGGGTTCCCCGGCCCCCGCCCCGGCCCCGGCCGCGCCGCGCGACCCGTTCGCCGCCGAGGACCAGGTGGCCGGCGACCCGCGGACCCTCAAGGCCGGCGACATGGTCGAGTACCTCGGCACCCGCTACTTCGTGCGCGGCTCGCTGCGGCTGAAGGAGGGCGGCTTCACCTGGAGCGAGCACCTCCTGGACGCCGACACCATCGAGGGCACCAAGGTGTGGGTCTCCGTCGAGGAGGACCCCGACCTCGAGGTCGTCTGGTGGACGGAGTACGACGCCGGCGACCTGACCCCCGGCGAGAAGACCGTCGTCGTGGACGGCGTCGAGTACCGCCGCGACGAGCACGGCACCGCCGACTACACCAGCGAGGGCACGACCGGCGTCGGCGTCCAGGGCCGGGTGGAGTACGTCGACTACGAGGGCCCGCGCGGCAAGTACCTGTCGTTCGAGCAGTACGGCGGCGGCCAGTGGGAGGCGGGCCTCGGCGAGCGCGTCCCGACCGGATCGATGACGATCTACCCGGGTGGCGGTAGCTGAGTTGCGCGCGACCCTCGACACCCCCTACGCGGACGCGCGCGCGGACGGGCTCTCGTTCGTGCTCGGGCTGCCCCCGCTCACGGCGCTCGCCGTGCTGCCGCTGGAACGGGCGGGCCTCGCCGTGGAGATGCGCCTGCTCGGCGCGTCCCACCAGGTCATCGCGGGGCCGCTGAGCGAGACGGTGGCGTGCCTGCCGGACCGCACCGAGCCGCTGCCGGGACGCGCCGCCACCAGCGTGCCCGGCTGGGCCTACGACTTCGCCGCGACGACCGCCGCGCACAGCGACGGGACGGCGTTCGCCCGCGCCGTCGAGGCCGTGTGCGCGCGGCTCGCGGACCGCGGTGACGCGCTGACCGGGGCCTTCCCCGGCTCCCCGCACGCCGTCACCGCACTGGCCATGGAAGAGACGCAGGAACCCGGCTTCGGCTGGCGGACCTGGCACGCCTACCCCCAGACCCGGGAGATCGTGATGACGCGCAGCCGGTTGGTGAGACCCTCGTGAACAGCAGATACCGGACGGCGGGCGCGGTGGCGGCCGCCGCCGTGGCCGCCGCGGCGCTCACCGGCTGCGGCCAGTCGCAGTCGTCGTGGATCGGCGACAAGTACTCCCGCGTCAGCGCCGACACCTACCGGTCGCCGAAGGCCCCGCAGTCGGTCGCCGGGGAGATCAGCCGGAAGTTCAAGCCGATCGACCGGGTGGACGACATGGTGGTCAAGGGCGCCGCGGGCGGGATCTTCCTGCGGTACCCGAAGCTCGTCGTCGGCGTCCTGCCGAACGGCGCGGGCAGCCGGATCACGGTCGACAAGCCCCGCCGCGGCTACAACCGCTACTACTCCCATGTCGGCGGGCACTGGGCGAGTCCCGGCAGCAACGGATGGAACAGCAGAGGCGCCGCGTCGTTCCGGGGCGGCGGCCCAGGGTCGGGCAAATGAGGAGCGACAGATGAACGACGACATCCTTCAGGAGATCGGCGCCACGTTCGCCTACGGCGCGGTCGGCATCGCGCTGATGGCGCTCGGCTACCTGGTGGTGGAGGTGACGACGCCCGGCCGGCTCGGCAAGCAGATCTGGACCGAGGGCAACCGCGGCGCCGCGCTGCTGCTGGCGGCCAAGCTCCTCGGCATCGGCGCGATCGTCACCACCGCGATCGTCACCAGCGACAGCGACCTGTCCGAGGGCCTGATCGACACGGCCGTGTTCGGCGCGTGCGGCATCGTGCTGATGATCGTCGCGTACTTCCTGCTGGACGTGACCACGCCGGGCAAGCTCGGCGCGACCCTGGTGAACGCCGACAGCGGCGGCACCGCCATCCACCCGGCGGGCTGGGTCGTCGCCGCCGCGGACCTCGGCGTCGCCGCGATCGTGGCCGGGGCGGTCTCCTGACGTCCCGCGACCTGGGCCAGGCAGCCCCTGACCAGTCCGACCTGGAGCGAGCCGACCTGGAGGAAGCCGCCCCGGCGCCCGCTCCGGCGGACGGGCCGGGGCGGTCGCGCGTATCCGCACGGCTGGCCCGCACCCTCGTCCTCGCGGCGGTGTTCACGTGCGCGGCGTGCGGGCTGGTGTACGAGCTGGCGCTGGTCGCGCTCGGCAGCTACCTGGTCGGCAACTCCGTCACGCAGGCGTCGATCGTCCTGTCGGTGATGGTGTTCGCGATGGGCGTCGGGTCGCTCGCGGCGAAGCCGCTGCAGGGCCGCGCGGTCGTCGCGTTCGCGGTCGTGGAGGGCGCGCTCGCGCTGATCGGCGGGGTGTCGGTGCTCGCGCTGTACGCGGCGTTCGCGTGGCTCGACCTGTACGTCCCGGCGCTGGTGGTGGTGGCGTTCGCGGTCGGCGCGCTGATCGGCGCGGAGATCCCGCTGCTGATGACGCTGCTGCAGCGGATCCGCAAGCAGGACGCGGGGTCGGCGGTCGCGGACCTGTTCGCCGCCGACTACGTGGGCGCGCTGGTCGGCGGGCTCGCGTTCCCGTTCCTGCTGCTGCCGGCGTTCGGCCACATCAAGGGCGCGCTGCTGGTCGGGGTCGTGAACGCGGTCGCCGGGATGGCGGTCGTGCTGTGGCTGTTCCGCCGCGACATCGGACGCGTCGCGCGGGGCGCGCTGGCGCTCGGCATGGTCGCGGTCCTCGCCGTCCTCGGCGGGACGTACGCCCTCGCGGACGGTTTCGAGGTGTCGGCGCGGCAGGCGCTGTACAGCGACCCGATCGCGGTCTCCAAGCGCACGAAGTACCAGGAGATCGTGATCACCCGGCAGGCCGGGCTGGGGCCGTCCGACCTGCGGCTGTTCCTCAACGGCGACCTGCAGTTCTCGTCGGTGGACGAGTACCGGTACCACGAGTCGCTCGTCCACCCGGTGATGTCGGGGCCGCACGGCAGGGTGCTGGTCCTCGGCGGCGGGGACGGGCTGGCGCTGCGCGAGGTGCTGCGCTACAAGGACGTCCGCAGCGCGACGCTGGTCGAGCTCGACCCGGAGATGCTGCACCTCGCGCGCACCTACCGGCCGATCGTGTCGCTGAACCACCGCTCGTTCGAGGACCCGCGCGTGCGGACGGTCGCCGCCGACGCGTTCTCGTGGCTGCGCGGCCTGCGCGAGCAGTTCGACGCGGTCATCGTGGACATGCCCGACCCCGACGACGTGTCCACGGCCAAGCTGTACTCGGTCGAGTTCTACGGGATGGTGAAGCGGGCCCTCGCGCCGGGCGGGCGGATGGTCGTCCAGTCGGGGTCGCCGTACTTCGCGCCCAAGTCGTTCTGGAGCATCGAGAAGTCGATCGCGGCGGCCGGGTTCGCGGTGAACCCGTACCACGTGGACGTGCCGAGCTTCGGCGACTGGGGCTTCGTGCTCGCGTCCGCCGGGAGGGAGCCGCCCGCGCTGCGGCTCGCGCCGGACGTCCCCGGCGGCCTGCGCTTCCTCGACGGCTCCGTGCTCCAGGCGGCGACGGTGTTCCCGAAGGACCGCCGCGGCCGCGACGTCGAGGTCAACACGCTCGTCCACCCGCGCCTCGTCGAGTACGAGGGCGAGGAGTGGAAGAACTCCTGAGCAGGCCGGCTCCGATGGGCGGCATGGTCCGCCACGTCGGAGCTTGACTACTTCCCGTAAACACTTGACTACTCTCCGGCCTTTCTGCGGTCGGGCTCCGGGAAGGGGGCGAAGCGAGACCCGAAGGAGGATTCAGTGACAGGTTTCCTGACAGGTGGCGCGCGGCGCAGGGCGTGGTGCGGCATCCTGGCGTTCGTCCCGCTCATCGTGGGACTGACCGCGGCGGGCGTACCGGCCGGCGCCGCGCCGGGGGCCGGGCGGCTCCCGGTCAAGAAGATCGAGAGGATCATGCAGGCCGAGGGGACCGTGAGCAAGAGCGGTGTCCTCGAGATCGACATCGATCGCTCGGACCTGAAGGTCACCGGCGGCAAGCCGCGGGTGCGGTTCGAGAACGGCTTCCAGATCCAGCACGAGGTGTACTTCCAGTCGATCGGCCGGAACAAGGCGATCATGAACGGCGATCTGGCGCTGCGCCCGCAGGAGATCCAGCGGGTCATCGACGGCTATCTCGCCCACGGCATCATCTTCCAGGCCCAGCACCAGCACCTCTACGACCTCGAGCCGATGGTCTGGTTCCTGCACTTCCGGGCGGTGGGCGACCCGCTCAAGCTGGCCGGGGCCATCCACGACGTCATCCGCCGCAACACGTCCACCCCGCTGCCGCAGACCCTGCCGAAGCACCCCCGGACCCCGCTTCCGGCGAAGCGGCTGGGCAAGATCCTGGGCGGGGACGCCATGGTCGGCGAGAACGGGATCGTCACCGTGACGGTGCGGCGCACCGACAAGATCCGCCTCGGCGGCATCCGCATCGACCCGGACCTGGGCGTGTCCACCAGCGTGCAGTTCCAGCCGGTCGGCAAGGGGATGGCGGCCGTGGTGCCCGACTTCTCGATGACCTCCGGGGAGGTGCAGCCGGTCATGAGGACCATGCGCCGCCACCGCTGGGAGGTCGGATGCCTCTACAACCAGGAGACCGCGGAGCAGCCTCAGCTGTTCTTCTCCCACATGTTCAAGGTCGGCGACCCGATCACCCTCGCTCGCCAGGTCCGCGAGGGGCTCGACCACACCGCCGCCCAGCGCGCCTGATCCCGGATCGTCGGGGACGACGGGCAGGCCGGCCCGCAGCCGTCCAGGCCGCGGGCCGGCTTCGTCGCGCCGGGCGGGTCAGTCCGGGACGGACCGGCGGATGGCCTTGTCCACGGCCCGCTGGAACGACGTCACCAGCGACTGGATCATCAGCGGCTTGAGCTTCCCCGCCATCTCCATGAGCTGCTCGCGCTCCTGCGGCGCCCGCCCGCCCTCCCGGTAGGGCCGGACGACGGTGTCCTGGAAGACCTGCTGGAGCTCGGCGGCCAGCGCGGTCGTGTGCCGGTCGACGGCCTCATGGGACGCGATCAGGGTGTCCAGCGGCATCGGCAGCGCGGCCAGCTCGGCGCTGATCCCGAGCAGCGCGGGGCTGACGACCCGGACGACGTCCTCCGACACCCGCTCGACGACGCCGAGCGCCGCCAGCCGCTTGATCGTCGCGTCGTCGAGATGGCGCCCGGCCCGCCGGTCGAGCTCGTGGCGGTCGAGGTCCTCCGGACGTTCCGGCGCCCAGGGCGACAGCAGCGCGCGCTGGAGCGCGAGGTCTTCGGCGGGGGCGTCCAGGGGGATCTTCTTGAGGTGCTTCTCGATGGAGGCGAGGGTGAGCCCGAGCGACTGGAGCTCCCGGACGAGTTCGAGCCGCGCGAGGTGGTCGGGACCGTAGAGGCCGGTGCGTCCGCGCAGGCGGGGCGGGGGGAGCAGGCCGCGCCCGGCGTAGAACCGGACGGTGCGGACGGTGACCCCGGCACGCGAGGCCAGCTCGTCGACGGTGAGCTCCATCCCGCCTCCCTCTATGTGACAGCACCAGTGTTACATTAATCGTGTATCAGCACGCGCTTACTTGAGGGAGACCGCCGGATGGGACGGGACATCTACACCGAGGAGCACGAGGCCTTCCGCGACATGGTGCGCTCCTTCATCGCCAAGGAGGCGGCGCCGCACCACGAGCAGTGGGAGAAGGACGGGATCGTCTCGCGCGAGGTGTGGCTGGCGGCCGGCCGCGCGGGCCTGCTCGGCATCGACATGCCGGAGGAGTACGGGGGCGGCGGCAACGACGACTACCGGTACTACGTCATCTTCAACGAGGAGCTGGCGAAGGCCGGCATCCACGGGCCGGGCTTCGCCGTCCACAACGACATCAACGGCGGCTACCTGCGCCAGCTCTGCACGGACGAGCAGCGGCAGCGGTGGTTCCCCGGCTACTGCTCCGGTGAGATCATCACCGCGATCGCGATGACCGAGCCCGCCGCCGGGTCCGACCTGCAGGGCATCAAGACCACCGCCGTCAAGGACGGCGACGACTACGTCCTCAACGGGTCGAAGACGTTCATCTCCAACGGCATCCTCGCCGACCTCGTCATCGTCGTCGCGAAGACCGACCCGGCCGCCGGGGCGAAGGGCGTCAGCCTCCTCGTCGTCGAGCGCGGCATGGCGGGCTTCGAGCGCGGCCGCAACCTCGACAAGGTCGGCATGCACGCGCAGGACACCGCCGAGCTGTTCTTCGACAACGTCCGCGTCCCGAAGGCGAACCTCCTCGGCGAGGAGGGCATGGGCTTCATCTACCTGATGACCAACCTCGCCCGGGAGCGGCTGTCCATCGGCGCGACCGCGATGGCCGCCGCCGAGGACGCCTTCGAGCAGACCCTCGAGTACTGCAAGACCCGCGAGGCGTTCGGCCGCCCGATCGGCAAGTTCCAGCACAACCGCTTCACGCTCGCCGAGATGAAGACGGAGCTGACGATCGCCCGCTCCTTCACCGACGAGTGCATCCTCAAGGAGAGCAAGGGCGAGCTGACCGCCGACGAGGCCGCCATGCTCAAGTGGTGGAACACCGAGCTGCTCAAGCGGGTCGTCGACCGCTGCGTCCAGCTCCACGGCGGGTACGGGTACATGACCGAGTACCCGATCGCGAAGGCGTACCAGGACGTCCGCATCCAGACGATCTTCGGCGGCACCACCGAGATCATGAAGGAGATCATCGGGCGCGGCCTCGGCGTCTGACCGGCGGCCGGCCCGGCTCAGCCCAGCGGGGGCACCACCGCTTCGATGAGGTGCGGGCCCGGTTCGGCGAGCGCCTTGCCGAACTGGGCCGCGAACTCCTCGGCCGTGTGCGCGCGCGACGCCGGGACGCCCATCCCGGACGCCAGCGCGACGAAGTCGAGCGCGGGCCGCGACAGGTCGACCATGTCGCGGGTGATGGTGCCCTCCTCCGGCGGGGCCGGGACGGCGCCGACCCGCGTCGTCTCCATCGACAGGATCGCGTAGGCGCCGTTGTTGAACACGACGGTCGTGACGTCGAGGCCCTCCCTGGCCTGCGTCCACAGCGCCGACAGCGTGTACATGGCGCTTCCGTCGGCCTCCAGGCAGACGACCGGGCGGTCCGGGCAGGCGATCGCGGCGCCGGTCGCGACCGGCAGGCCCTGCCCGATCGCGCCGCCGGTCAGCGACAGCCAGTCGTGCGGCGGCGCGCCCGCCGTCGCGCCGGGCAGCCACAGCCCGGACGTGTTCGCCTCGTCCGACACGATCGCGCCCTCGGGCAGCAGCGCGCCGATGACGGCGGCGGCGGTCTCCCCGGTCAGCGCCCCCGACGGCAGCTCCGGCCGCGCCGCGACCTGCACGGCCGGGCGCGCCTCCTTCGCGATCGCGTCGGCGAGCCCGGTGAGCGCCCCGGTCGCGTCGGCGCCGAGGTCGTGCACCTGGCAGCCGTCCGGCACCAGGTCGCCGGGAAGGTCGGGGTAGGCGAAGAACGTCACGGGACGGCGCGCGCCCGCGAGCACGATGTGCCGGACGCCCGCCAGCTGCGCCGCCGCCATCTCGCCCAGGTAGGCCAGCCGCTCCACCGCCGTGACGCCGGCGCCGCGCTCCAGCCGCGCCGGGAACGTCTCGCACATCACCCGCGCCCCGGTCGCCGCCGCGATGCGCCCGGCGGCCTCCAGCCCGTCGCGCCGGGCCGCGTCCCCGCCGATCAGCAGGACGCACGGCTCGCCGCCGGTCAGCGCGGCCGCCGCCCGGTCCACCGTGCCGCCCGGCACCGGCTCCGGGGGAGGGGCGGGGGACGCCGCCGCCGTGGCGCCGCCGTCCGACCAGGCGACGTCGGACGGCACGATCAGCGTGGCGACGCCGCCCGCCCGCGCCGCCGTGACCGCCTCGGCCGCGGCCTTCCCGGCCTCCGCCGCGCTCACCGGCCGCCCCAGCCAGGCCGACACCGACCCGGCCACGGCCGCGATGTCGGACTGGAGCGGCGCGTCGTACTGCTGGTGGCCGGTGGCGTGGTCGCCGATGATGTTGACGATCGGCGTTCCGGCGCGCCGCGCGTTGTGCAGGTTGGCGAGCCCGTTGCCGAGCCCCGGCCCGAGGTGCAGCAGCACGGCGGCCGGGTCGGCGGCCATCCGCCCGTACCCGTCGGCGGCGCCCGTCGCGACGCCCTCGAACAGGCACAGCACGCCCCGGGCGCGCGGCTCGGCGTCCAGCGCCGCGACGAGGTGCAGCTCGGACGTTCCCGGATTCGCGAACCAGACGCCGACACCGGCGTCCGCCAGTGTGCCCACCATGGCCTGCGCGCCGTTCATACGCCCCTCCTAAGAGTCAGCCGAACAGGACACCCGGATTGAGTATCCCGTCCGGATCGAAGGATCTCTTGATCCGCCGCATCAGGTCCACCTTCGCCGGATCCTCCAGGGCGCGGAAGTGGCGGATCTTCTCGCGGCCGATGCCGTGCTCCCCGCTGATCGTCCCACCGAGGTCGGCGGCTGCCGCGAGCAACTCGTCCATGACCTGCGTCAGCGCCTCCTCGTCCGGCTGGAACACCGACAGGTGGACGTTGCCGTCGCCCGCGTGCCCGCAGCCGCCGATCAGCGCGCCGTGGCGCCCGGCGATGGCGGGGACGGCCTCGAAGAACCGGGCGAGCGCGGCGCGCGGCACGACGGCGTCCACGATCGCGTTGGCGCCGGCGTTCCGCGCCGCCCAGAACGCCTTCTCGCGAGCCGTGACCAGCTTCTTGAGGGGCTCGCCGCGCAGGACGTAGGCGTCGGCGGCGCCCAGCGCGGCCAGCTCCTCCCCGAGCGTCTGGACGTCCTCGTCCAGCCGCTCCGCCGACCGGTTCTCCAGCACGACCAGCAGGTAGGCGCCGGCGGCGGCGCGGACGCTCTCCGGCACCCCGAGGTCCAGCCCGGCGTTCTGCGTGATCGCCGCCATCGCGATGAGGTCCACGTACTCCAGCACGAGCGGGTCGAGGCCGCCGCCGGTCAGCCGGGGCACGGCCGCGGTGACCGACTCGGTGCCGGGGAACGGCGCGAGCACCCCGGCACGGTGCGGCAGCCGGGGCCGCAGCCGCAGCGTCACCTCCGTGACGAGGGCCAGGGTGCCCTCCGACCCCACGATGAGCTGCGTCAGGTCGTAGCCGGTGGACGTCTTCACGTACCGGCCGCCCGTCCGGATCACCTCGCCGGTGGGGAGCACCGCCTCCAGGCCGAGGACGTGGTGCCGGGTCACGCCCTCCTTCACCGCGTGCATGCCGCCCGCGTTCGTCGCGACCGTCCCGCCGATGCTGGCGCCGCCCTCGCCGGGGAAGATCGGGTAGACGAGGCCCTCGGCGGCGGTCGCCTCGTCGAGTTCGGCGAGGGTGACGCCGGGCTGAACCACCGCGACCTGCCCGCCGGTGTCGATCTCCAGGATGCGGTTCATCCGCTCGAACGACACGACCAGCCCGCCGGGACGCGGCACGGCGGCGCCCGACAGGCCCGTCCCGGAGCCGCGCGCCGTGACCGGGAGCCGGTGCGCGGTGGCGACCCGCAGCACCGCCGCGACCTGCGCGGCGTCCGCCGGCCGCACCAGCCAGTCGGGCGGCACCGGGGCGACGCCCAGCGACTCGTCCCGCCCGTAGTCCAGGGGCACCGCCTCGCCCGACAGGACATGCTCGTCGCCGACCGCCTCGCTCAGCGCCGTCCGGACATCCGCCATGCTTCCCTCCCACCGGGAAAGGTTCCGGCGCTCACCTCGCGGAAACCTCGCGGCTGCCAGGTTTGCCGCGTGAACGCACTTGACGAAACGGTCGTACGGCTCGGCTCCGTGCGCAAGGCATTCGGTGGGGTCGCCGCGCTGGACGGGGTGGACCTGGAGATCGGCGCGGGCGAGTCCGTCGCGGTGATGGGGCCGTCCGGCAGCGGCAAGTCGACGCTGCTCAACATGGTCGCGGGCCTGGACCGCCCGACGTCCGGGACGGTGGAGGTGAACGGCGAGGACCTCACCGGGATGGGCGAGGCCGCGCTGGCGCGGTACCGGCGCCGCCGGATCGGGATGGTCTTCCAGTTCTTCAACCTGCTCGACGACCTGCCCGTGCTGGAGAACGTCGCGCTGGCCGGGCGGCTCGCGGGCGTCCCCGGCCGCAAGGCGCGGGCGCGGGCGGTGGAACTGCTGGACGAACTCGGCATCGCCGCCCGCCGGGACGCCTACCCGGCGGTGCTGAGCGGCGGGGAGCGGCAGCGCGTCGGCGTGGCGCGCGCGCTGATGAACCGTCCCGCGCTTCTGCTCGCGGACGAGCCGACCGGCGCCCTCGACAGCGGCACCGGCGAGCAGGTCGCGGGCCTGCTCCTCGACCTCAACCGGCGCGGCCAGACGCTGCTGCTGGTCACCCACGACGAGGCGCTCGCGACCCGCTGCGCGACCCGGCTGGTGGAGTTCCGGGACGGCCGGATCGTCCGCGAGGCCGCGCTGGAGAGGAGCGAGCCGTGGGCCGCCCGCTGAGCGCCGTGTGGGCGGCGTCGCGCGCGGGGGTGCGGCGCCGCCGGGTGCAGGCGGTCAGCATCGCGGTCGTCGTCGCGCTGTCCACGGCGACGCTCGTGTTCGGGCTCGGCCTGCTCAGTGCGTCGAACTCGCTGTTCGCCGACGCGTTCGCGCAGGCGCGCGGCGCGCACGCGGCCGTGACCTATGACGCCGGAGCGGTGACCGCCGACCGGGTCGCGGCGACCGCGCGGGCGTCCGGGGTCGCCGCTGCGGCCGGCCCGTTCCGGACGGCCGTGCTGCCGCCGGGGCCGGGGACGGGCCCGCGGCGCGTCGGCGGCGACGGCCTCCTCGTCGCGGGCCGCGCCGACCCCGGCGGCCCGGTGGACAAGCTGACGATCACCTCGGGACGGTGGGTCCGCGCCCCCGGCGAGATCGTGCTGCGGGGTGGGCCGGGAGGCCCCGTGAGGCTCGGCGGCACCGTCGCGTCGCCGGGGCTGCCGCCGCTCAAGATCGTGGGCTTCGCCAGGTCGGTGACGGGCGGGGCGGACGGCTGGGTGACGCCCGCCCAGATCAGCGCCCTCCGCCCGGACGGCCTGCAGATGCTCTACCGGTTCGACCGCGCGGGCGACGCGTCCGAGCTCCGGCAGAGCCTGGCCACGGCGACGGCCGGGCTGACGATGCGGGACCATGCGTCCTACCTGGAGACCGAGAAGGCGTTCGAGGAGGACTTCAACGAGCTGATCCCGTTCATCACGGTCTTCGGGGCGCTCGCCATGGCCGTCGCGGTGTTCATCATCGGCAACGTGGTCAGCGGCGCGGTCGTCGCGGGCTTCCGGCGCATCGGCGTGCTGAAGGCGATCGGCTTCACCCCGGCGCAGGTGGTCGGCGTGTACCTCGGGATGATCGCGCCGCCCGCGCTGCTCGGCTGCGCGGCGGGCCTGGCGGCCGGGCACCTGCTCGCCGCGCGGGTCGCGGGCGACCTGGCCGCCGGGTTCGAGCTGCCGTCCGCGGGCGGCACCGGCCTCCTGCTGGACGTCCTGGCGGGCGGTTGCGTCCTCGCGCTCGTCGCCCTGGCCGCGCTCGTCCCCGCGCTGCGGGCCGGTCGGCTCCCGGCGGCTCAGGCGATCAGCGCCGGGACCGTGTCGCGCGGCGGACGGGGCCGGCGGGCGCAGCGGTGGCTGGCCCGCACCCGGCTGCCCGTCCCGGTCGGCCTCGGGCTGAGCCTGCCCGTCGCCCGGCCCGCCAGGTCGGCGCTCACCCTCGCGGGCCTCTGCCTCGGCGTGACGGCGGTGACCATGGGGTTCGGCCTCCACCAGACGGTCTCGATGATCCTCACGGCGGACACCGAGGGGCACACGTCCGTCAACGTGGGCGTCGACCCGCACCACCAGGGATCGGCGAACCTGTCCCAGGTGCAGGTGACGGCGCTGCTGAAGGCGCAGCCGGGCACCGCCCACGTGATGTCGTTCCGTCCGCAGCCCGTGAGGGTCGCCGGGCTCCCGTCGGGGCTGGTCGCCGAGACCTACAGCGGCGACTACCGCCCGTTCCTCGGCGACAGTCTCGTCCGCGGGCGCTGGTTCACGGGACGCGGCGAGCTGGTGGTGACGGAGGCGTTCCTGCGGCTCCACGACCTGGACGTGGGCGACACCCTCACCCTCCAGGCGGACGGTACGAAGGCCGCCGTGCGCATCGTCGGCTCCTTCGCGCACTCCGACACCACCCGGCTGATGCTCGACGCCGCGAGCCTCCCGAACGTCCGGGAGGGGCCCGAACCGCGCCCGTACGCGGTGATCGTGACGCCGGGGACGGACCCGGCCGCCTACGCCGAGCGCATCAACACGGCCGGGGCCTCCAGCGGCCTGTTCGCCGAGCCCACCGAGCCCGACCTCGGCGGCCGCGCGGTCTTCGACGGCCTGTTCGTGCTGTTCTCGCTGATCATCTGCACGGCGGCGGCGCTGGGCGTCCTCAACAGCGTGCTGCTGAACGCCCGGGAACGGAGCCGGGATCTGGGCGTCCTGAAGGCCGTGGGGATGGCGCCGCGGCAGGTCGTCCTCATGATGGTGACGTCCATGGCCGCGCTGGGGGTCGTCGCGGGCGCGCTCGGGGCCCCGCTGGGCGTCCTGGCCCACCACGGTGTCGTCATGCTCACCGGAGAGATGCTCAGCAGCGGGATGGCGGCGGCGTGGATCCACGTCTACGGCTGGACGCTGCTGCTGCCGCCGGCCTGCGCCGGGGTGCTCGCCGCCGTCCTCGGCGCGTGGGCGCCCGCCGGGCGGGCCGCCGCGACCCGCACCGCCACCGTGCTCCGCAGCGAGTGATCAGGAGGCGGTCAGGAGGGGCTCAGGAGGGGAAGGCGACGGCCACGGTCAGCCCGCCGTCCGGGTTGGCCGTGGCCGTCACCGTCCCGCCGTGGGCCTGGACGATGGCGGCGACGATCGACAGCCCGAGCCCTGCGCCGCCGTCCGAGCCCGTCCGCTCGCCGACCAGCCGCCGGAACGGCTCGAACAGCCCGTCCACCTCGTCCGGCGGGACGTGCGGCCCGGTGTTCGCGACGGTCAGCTCCCCGTCGCGCAGCTCCACCCGGACGGTCCCGCCGCGATGGTTGTGGCGGATCGCGTTCTGCACCAGGTTGGCGACCATGCGGGCGAGCAGCACCTCGTCCCCGGCGACGGTGACGGGCAGCGTGTCGGCGGTGACGGTGACCCCGGCGCGCTCGGCGGACGCGAGGTTCTCCCCGGCGACCTGCCCGGCGACCGCCGCCAGATCGACCGGGTCGCGCCGGTCGAGCCCGCGCTCGCCCTGCGCCAGGACGAGCAGCCCCTCGATCAGCCGCTCCGACCGCCGCGTGTTGCGCAGCATCTCCGCCCGCACCACGGCGAGCCGCTCCGGCGACGGGTCGGCCAGCCCCACCTCGATCGCGGTCCGCTGGACGGCGAGCGGCGTGCGCAGCTCGTGCGAGACGTTGGCGACGAACCGGCGCTGGCTGTCGGCCGCCCGCTCCAGCCGGTCGAGCATCGCGTCGAAGGTGTCGGCGAGCTGCCTCAGCTCGTCGCGCGGACCGTCCAGCGCGATCCGCTCGTGCAGGGTGGACAGCGACAGCCGGCGCGCGGTGCCGGTGATGCGGTGCAGCGGCCGCAGCAGCCGCCCGGTGAGCCACCACGACACCGCGAACGCCAGCACCACGATCACCGCGATGGCGGTCAGGATGACGAGCTGCTGCGACCCGACCAGGCTCTCCTGGAACTGCTCCTGCCCGATGACCCGCTTCCGGCCGTCGACCGGACCGCGCACCTCTCCGGACGCGATCGGATCGGCCGGGAACGGGACGTCCTGCACCCGGTCGTTCACGATCCGCGTCTGGATCCACAGCACCGCGCCCAGCACGCCCAGCGTGATGACGGTGAAGAGCCCGCCGTACAGGAGCGTCATCCGCGCCCGGACGGTCATCGGCCGCACAGCCGGTACCCGCTTCCCGGCACGGTCACGATGACGGGCGGCCCGCCGAGCTTGGCGCGCAGCTTGCTCATCGTCACCTTCACCACCGTCGTGAACGGGTCGGTGTGCTCGTCCCAGGCCCGCTCCAGCAGAGCCTCCGTGCTGACGACCGTGCCGCGCGCCTGCATCAGCACCTCCAGCACCGCGTACTCCTTGCGGGACAGCGGCACCGGGCGCCCGTCCCGGAACACCTCCCGGCGCGCCGTGTCCAGGGTGATCCCGGCGTGCTCCAGCACCGGCGGCAGCGGCGGGGCGTTCCGCCGCGCGAGCGCCTTGACCCGCGCCGCCAGCTCGTCGAACGCGAACGGCTTGGCGAGGTAGTCGTCGGCCCCGAGGTTCAGCCCGTCGACCCGCTCGTGCACCGCGCCCGACGCCGTCAGCATCAGGATGCGGACGGCCGCGCCCCGCTGCGCCAGCTCACGGCAGATCTCGTCGCCGTGGACGCGCGGCAGGTCGCGGTCGAGGACGAGCACGTCGTAGTCGTTGACCGCGAGCCGCTCCAGGGCCCCGTCCCCGTCGTAGGCGACGTCGACGGCCATCGCCCGCTTCCGCAGCCCCTCGGCGACCAGATCGGCCAGGAACCGCTCGTCCTCGGCCACGAGAATCCGCATCGTCCCATTCCCGCAGACCCCCGATAAGGCCGCGGTTAACGTCCGGACGGCTCGGGCGGTTCGGACGGCTAGGTCGTCTCGGGCGCCTCCGTCGTCAGGGACACGAGGAGGTCGTTGAGGCGGCCGACGAACGCGCCCGGCTCGTCGATGCGGGCGCCGCAGGTGAGGACGGCCTGGTCGAACAGGAGGTGCGCCCAGTCGGCCAGGCGCGGGTCGTCCTGCCCGCCGTTGAGCCGCTCGACCAGCGGATGCCGCGGGTTGATCTCCAGGACCGGCCGGCTCGGCAGGCCCGACCCGCGCATCCGCTGCGCGAGGGTGAAGTCGTTCTCCGGCCCGTCCCCGACGATGCAGGCGGGGGAGGTGGTGAGGCGGCTGGTCACGCGCACGTCCACGGCCCTGCCGTCCAGGTGCTCCTTGAGCTTGCCGAGGAGGTCGGCGTAGTCGGCTCCGGCCTGCTCGGCGGCCTCCTTGTCGGCCTCGTCCTCCAGGCCGCCGAAGTCGGGCGCGCCCTGCGCGACCGACTGCAGCCGCTTCCCGTCGAACTCCGGCAGGGCGGTGACCACGAAGGTGTCCACGGCGTCGTCCAGCAGCAGCACCTCGATGCCCTTCTCCCGGAACGCCTCCAGGTGCGGGCTGGACGCGGCGTCCGACATGCCGGGGGCCAGCAGGTAGTAGATCTTGTCCTGGCCGTCCTTCATGCGGGACGTGTAGTCGGCGAGCGAGACGCCGTCGCCGCCGGTGGTGGTGGTGAACCGCAGGAGCGCCGCGATGTCGTCCCGGTGGGCGGGGTCCTCGGGGATCCCCTCCTTCAGGGTGGCGCCGAACTCCTTCCAGAAGGCCGCGTACTTCTCGGGCTCGCCGTCGGCCATGTCCTTGAGCAGCCGGAGCACCCGCTTGACCGCGCTCGACCGGATGTGGTCCATGGCCTGGCCGCCCTGGAGGATCTCCCGGGAGACGTTCAGCGGCAGGTCGGCGGAGTCGATGACGCCGCGCACGAACCGCAGGTACCGCGGCATCAGCCGGTCGGTGTCCTCCAGGATGAAGACGCGCTGCACGTGGAGCCGCACGCCCTGGATCGCCTGCGCGAGCCACAGGTCGTACGGGGCCTGCGACGGGACGAACAGCAGCAGCGTGTACTCGAACCGCCCCTCGACCTTCGCGTGGACGTACGCGAGCGGGTCGGCGAAATCGTTCGTGAGCTGGCGGTAGAAGTCGTTGTAGTCCTGCTGCTTCAGCTCGCTTTTCGGACGCGCCCACAGGGCCGTGGCCTGGTTGACCGGGGTGTCGTCGTCGCCCAGCAGGATCGGGCGGCCGATGTGGTCGGAGTACCGCTTGATGATGGAACGCAGCCGGTACTCGCTGAGCAGCTCGTCCTCGCCCTCGCGCAGGTGCAGGACGATCGTCGTGCCGCGCTCGGCGCGCTCCACGGGCTCCAGCGTGTACCCGCCCTTGCCCTCCGACGACCAGCGCACGCCCTCCGCCGCCGGCAGCCCGGCGCGGCGGGTCGTCAGCGTCACCCGGTCCGCGACGATGAACGCGGCGTAGAAGCCGACGCCGAACTGCCCGATCAGCGCCGTGTCGCCGCGCCCGTCGCCGCTGCGCGCGCGGAGGAACTCCGCGGTGCCGGACCGGGCGATCGTGCCGATGTTGTCGATGACCTCCTGCCGGCTCATCCCGATGCCGTCGTCGGCGACGGTGATCGTGCGGGCGTCCTTGTCGAAGGAGACCCGGATCCGCGGCTCGCCGTCCGCTTCCGGCCCGTCCGGTTCCGTCTCGGCGGTCTCCGGGTGTGCGTACCGCTCGATCCGGAACCGGTCGATCGCGTCGGACGCATTGGAGATCAGCTCGCGGAGGAATATCTCCTTGTCGCTGTAGAGCGAATTGGCCATCAGATCGAGGATCTGGGCCGCCTCGGCCTGGAAGCCGAACGTCTCCTCCGCCGGCAGAGTCACCGTTTCCCTCCTGGTCAACGCCTTTCGGACAACCCATCAGAATAGGAATGCCGCCCGACCCGGTCAACCATTCCGCCGGAGCGTCACCCGAAGATCGCGGCGGGGTCGCCGCGGTACCAGGTGTTGTCGATGCGCATCCGCCGCACGACCCAGCGCCGCCCGTCCCGGACCAGTTCGACGTCGTAGGGGTTCTTCAGGAGGGCGAACGTGGAGTGGTCCGCGCTGAGCAGGTGCTGCGCCTCCACCAGGGCGGTGAGCCGCGCGGTGTCGCCGTCTACGGCGATGCGCGGGTTGGTGACCTGGTGGGTGGTGTCCACCCGGCCGGTGAACGAGTCGAGGATGGTGGTGACGATCGTGTCCCGTCCCACCATCAGCGGCGGGTTCCCGCCCCAGCGGGCCGCCGCCGGACGGAAGTCGAGTTCGGCGTCGGCGGCGAAGGCGGAGGCGAACAGCGCGGCGTCCTTGAGGTCCTGGCCGAGGGCGAACCGGTAGAGCGCGTCCACGATCTCGGTCCGGTCCCGCAGCTCCCGCACCACGGCGTCGGTGTCGCCGTCCGCGGCCGCCATCGCCTGCTGGTCGATCACGTACATGTCTGCTCCCGTGCACGTCAGAGGAAGGAACCTCTCCACTCTTCGCGGGGCCGGACGGCCGATCAACGCGGCCCTGTGCAACGATCGTGAAGCGTGAATTAACGATGAGGAGGGGCCGCATGCTGGAGCGGCACGAGATCGAGTCCTTCCTCACCCTCGCCGAGGAACTGCACTTCGGCCGGACGGCCGGACGGCTGCGCGTCTCCACCTCCCGGATCAGCCAGACGATCGCCAAGCTGGAGCGCCGCGCCGGGGTGGCGCTGTTCGACCGCACGAGCCGCCGCGTCGAGCTGACCCCGGCGGGACGGCGGCTGTACGACGACCTGCGCCCCGCCTGGGAGCGGGTCACCGCCGCGTTCGAGGAGGTCATGGAGACCGGGCGCGGGCTGACCGGTCTGCTCCACGCGGCCTTCACCGACGCCGCGGGCGGGCAACTGCTGGCCGGGGCCGCCGAGCTCTTCCGCCGCCGCCTGCCCGGCACCGACGTCCGGCTCCGCGAAGCGCGGCCCGGCGACCTCGTGCCCTGGCTGCGCGACGGTGAGATCGACATCGGCCTCGGGTGCCTCCCCGTCGACGAGCCCGGCATCGCCGCCGGTCCCGTGCTGGTGTCGGAGGCGCGGATGCTCGCCGTCCCCGCCGGGCACCCCTTCGCGCGCCGGACGTCGGTCTCCGTGGAGGATCTGGCCCGGGTCGCCGTCCTGCGGTACCCCGACACCGTGTCCGCGTCCCTCCGCCATGACCGCAGCCCGGCCGCCACGCCGTCCGGGCGTCCGATCGTGCCCGGCCCGGCGGTCGCGACGTTCGGCGAGATGCTCGCCCTCATCGGCGCGGGCGCGGGCGTCTTCCCGGTCGGCGCGCACGTCAGGCGCTACCACGCCCGCCCCGACATCGCCTACGTCCCCTTCGACGACGCCCCGCCCATCGACTGGGGCCTGCTGTGGCGGACCGGCGGCGAGACCGCCCGCGTCCGCGCCTTCGCCGAGGCCGCCCAAGACCTCCTTGACTGACGCACGCAAGAATGGCCCGGTACGACATCTCCGGCGGCGAGGAGAACGCGAGATGAGAATCGTCGTTGACGACCTGACCGGGCCGCGGGTCGCGGAGTTCCTGGCCGAGCACCTCCGCGAGATGCGGGCCGTCACGCCGCCGGAGAGCGTCCACGCCCTCGACCTCGAAGCGCTGCGCAAGCCCGACGTCACCTTCTGGACGGCGCTGGACGGCGACGCCGTCGTGGGCTGCGGCGCGCTCAAGAGCCTGGACGTCTCCCACGCCGAACTGAAGTCGATGCGCACGTCGGCGGCGCGCAAGCGGAGCGGCATCGCGTCCGGGCTGCTCGCGCACATCATCGCCGAGGCCGAGCGGAGGGGCTTCACCCGGCTGAGCCTGGAGACCGGCGCGGACGAGTTCTTCCTCCCCGCGCGCAGGCTCTACGAGAAGTTCGGCTTCGCCTACTGCGAGCCCTTCGCCGACTACCGCCCCGACCCGAACAGCGTCTTCATGACCAAAGCGCTCGGCTACTGATCCAGCTCAAGGGAGATGTGCGGGGCGAGCGCGCGGAGGAAGTCGGCGGCGTCGAACATCTCCCCGGCGGAGGCGACGCCGGTGGTCCGGGTCCGCCCGGTGAGGACTCGCGCGACCGCCTCCACCGCCAGCGGCGCGGTGACGGCGTAGATGTCGCGGCCCGTCGCCACGGCGCGCCGCTCACGGCCGCCGGAGCGCACGACCACGTCGACGAGGAACGTCTGCGCCGACCGCCCGTTCTCGTCGGCCGCGACGGGCGCCGGGGTGTCGGGGTTCGCCATGTCCCGCGCCGCCTCGACCGTCATGTAGGTGGTCACCTCGGGGATCGCCAGGTGGCTGGGGACGGTCACGACGTCGGCCATCGTGAACTCCCCGATGACGTCCCGGGGCCCCATCGGCGCGGGGAACGCCCACTCCAGCGCGGGCGGGTCGTCGCGGCGGTACTCCAGCCGCCCGTTCGCGTAGCGGACGCGCCGGCCGTCCCGCCGCGCGTGCGAGACCGCGCCCGCCGCGCGCGTCCCGGCGGTCGGGTGCCAGCCGCTCAGCCCGTAGGCGACGTGCGCCTCGTCGGCCGCCGTCCAGTCGCCCATGGCGGCGGTGGCGAGCAGGTCGCCGAGGCCGCCGTAGAAGGCCATCGCGGGGACGACCACGGCTCCGGCCACGCGGGCGCGGTCGGCGAACCGGGCGAACGTGTCGGCGTTGGCCTCGATCTCGGCCGCGACGTCCACGTACGGGATCCCGGCGCGCAGGGCCGCCTCGATCACCGGGGCGGCCGTCACGGCGAACGGGCCGGCGCAGTTGACCACGGCCGCCACGCCGGCGAGCGCGCGGTCGAGCGCGCCCGGGTCGTCCACCGACGCGGGACGCGCCTCCAGGCCGGTCTCGGCCGCCGCCTTCTCCAGCTTGCCCGCGTCGCGGCCGGACAGGACCGGGACGAACCCGCGCTCCCGCAGCTCCGCCACCACGAACCGCCCGGTGTGCCCGTAAGCGCCGTACACCGCCACCAGCTGCCCCGATCCCATGGGGTCTCCTTCGTCCTCGTCCCGGTCTGTCGGAACCATCCTGGCGAGGACGGTCATCCGACTGTGAGTGTCTGGAACGCCATGACCCGTACAATTCCGGACATGAGATCGGTCGCGCTGGCCGTCACCGACGGCATGCTGCACTTCGAGCTGTCGCTGGCGCACGAGGTGTTCGCCGCCGCCCCCGCCGGCGTCACCGTCCCCTGGTACGACCTGACCGTCTGCGGCTCCGGCGCCGTCCGGGTCGGACGGTTCCGGCTGGAGCCCGACCACGGCCTCGACCGGCTCCGGCACGCCGACACCGTGATCGTCCCGGGCTGGGCGGACACCGACGTCGAGCCGCCCGCCGACCTCGTCGACGCGGTGCGCGCGGCCCACGAGGCGGGCGCGCGCGTCGCCTCGCTGTGCACGGGCGCGTTCGTGCTGGCCGCCGCCGGACTGCTGGACGGCAGGCGCGCGACCACCCACTGGGCGCACACCGCCGACCTCGCCGCCCGCCACCCCCGGGTGGACGTGGACCCGGACGTCCTCTACGTCGACAACGGCACCGTGCTCACCTCGGCGGGCAAGGCCGCCGCGATGGACCTGTGCCTGCACCTCGTCCGCCTCGACCACGGCTCCGCGATCGCGAACACGGTCGCCCGCCGCCTGGTCGTCCCGCCGCACCGCGACGGCGGCCAGGCCCAGTTCGTCACCACCCCTGTGCCCGCCCCGGACGACCACCCGCTCGCCGCCCTGTTCCCCTGGGCGCTCGAACGCCTCGACCAGCCGCTCACCGTCGAGGACCTGGCCCGCCAGGCGCGGATGAGCGCCCGCCACCTGACCCGCCACTTCCGCGCCGTCACCGGTACCACGCCGCTGCAATGGCTGCTCACCCAGCGGATCCGGCACGCCCAGGAGTTGCTGGAGACCACCGACGACGGCATCGACGCCATCGCCGCGTCCACCGGCATGGGCACCGCAACCACCCTGCGCCGCAACTTCAACCGCACCGTGGGCGTCCCGCCGGACACCTACCGCCGCACCTTCCGCGCACGGACCGGGGGTCTCACGCCCGCGACGTGAGACCCCGCCGCCCGTCGATCAGGCGAAGCCGCGCTCCGCGTACGGGGTCTCGCCGCTGAGGCTCTCGCCGTCGAACGTCACCGTCGGCATGGCCAGCTCCATCGGCAGGGAGGCGTTCAGGTCGAACGCGTCGGGCGCGTGCAGGTCCGCCACGAACGCGTCGATCTTCGCCTCCGTCACCGACGACATCAGGAAGATGTGCGCGAGATGGCGCGGGTCCCGATCGGTGGGCCGCATCCGCATGGTGACGGTCGACAGCGACCACTTGGCCACCAGCGCCGGGTTCGGGCGGCGGAACCGCACCGTGATCGCCAGCGGCGTGCGGGCGATCCAGAGGGCGCCGGGCCCGAACTCGGGCTCCAGCCGGTGCTCCAGCCGCCTGAGCTTCTCGACCAGGTAGGACGCCAACCGCTGCGCGTGCATGCTGAGCGCGATCTGCCGGTCGTCGGGGTGCTGGGCGATGTGGTCCCACAGCACGATGGGGGACAGGCCGTTGCGGGACCCGGCGAACGTGGTGTCCAGCGAGCCGATGTACTCCGGGTCGTCCGGCGGCTGCATCTGGTACTTGATCTTGGTCATCAGCGCCCCGCACGGCCACGGCGCGCCCATCCACTTGTGCCCGCTGACCACGATGGACGACACCATGTCCACCGCCTCGTTCGAGCCCGGGGCCGTGGACGTCAGCCCGAAGTCGAACTCGGGGACGGGCACCTCCGGCACGTACTCGTAGCGCGGATCGTGCGCGGCCTTGGCCAGGAACGGCACGTACGCGGCGCCCAGGGCACCGTCCACATGGATCCAGAACCCGCGCCGGACGTCATGGTCGTCCTCCCCGTAGGGCACCCGGCGCTTCAGCAGCCCGTACTCGGCGAAGATCGGCAGCAGCTTGTCGCAGACGGCCCGCACGTCGTCGTAGGCGCCCTTGAACGTGCTGCCGAAGTTCAGGCTGACGATGCACGGATGCCCCTTGGACGCGAAGAACCGGACGAGTTGCGCCAGCTTGTCGACGTCCACCGACCCGGGCCCGAACGACGGGAACTGCTCGTCGGGCTTCCCGTCGGACGGCAGCGCGGACGGCACCTCGTCCGGCCAGGGGCCGCCGAGCGGGCAGTCGTCGGGATACTTCGCGCGCCCCATCTCGCTGAACGTCGGCAGGTCCAGCACCCGGACGGCCTTGGCGAACGAGTAGTGCGTGTCCTCCGAATAGAAGATCACCGGCGAGTACGCGTTCGGGTTCTCCGGCGCCTCGGACGGCGTGGTGTACCGCACCGCGGTCTGCTTGCCGGCGCCCTCGCCCTCACCGAGCAGCCGCTTGCCGGAGAGGTAGTCGCGGGCGTTCCACAGGGCGTACATGTTGCCCTCGGTGGAGCCCATGCTCAGGACGTATCCCCAGCACGAGTCCTTGTCCCGCGGGTCGTAGGGCTTGCCGTGCCACAGCCGCGCGAGGTACGACAGCACCGCCTGCTCGACGACCTTGGAGTTGACCTTGTAGCCGCTCTCCTGGAACGGGTCGCCGATGTTGTTGATGTGGCTGGTGAGGAACTGCCCGATGTCCCGCTGGTAGGCGTCCATGTCCTCGGTGACCTGGTAGCCGAGCATCCGGTCGCGGCGGTCCGCGAGGTAGGCGGCGAGGCGGCGCAGCACGGTGTCCCGCCGGTCCGGCGGCACCCCGCGCCCGTCCAGGACGAAGTCACTCGGATCGGGCGCGAACGGCGGCGGCGCCCCCCACACCTGCTGGCCGGGCCTGGCCCCGTCCTGCCAGGCGCGCTCGGTGTACTCGACGGCCTGGCGGCCCATGGTCTGCGTCATGCGGGTCCCTCCCGGACGTTCGGTGACGGAGCGTGACCGCCCGGGAGTCAGGCTTTCCCGCCACCGCGCCGCCCGGCCAGCCCCGGACAACGATCATTGGCTCTGCCGAATCGCAGAATCTCCACCGCATTGACCCTGCTCAGAGGGCGTTTGCCCGAAGGAAGCGCACCACTTGCCCCCGCCTCAGACGAGCGCGCCGACGCCCTCGTACTCGGCCCGCAGCGCCCGCCCGGCCGTCTCGTATTCGAGCAGCAGCAGCCCCTTGGCCGTCGCCTCATGCCGGACGAGCCGCAGCCCGGCCGGATCCCCGGAACCACTCAGCAGCCGCCGCCCGGCCCGCAACACCGTGGGCGCCACAACGAGCCGCAACGTGTCGACCAGGCCGGCCTCCAGGAGAGCGTCCGCGAGACGTCCGCTCCCGTGGACCTGCAGCTCCCGCCCCGGCCGCGCCTTGAGCTCCGCGACCGCCTCACCGGCGTCACCCTTCAGCACCGTCGCAGGGCCCCAGCTCCCCTCGGTCAGCGTGTTCGACACGACATACTTCGGCAGCGCGTTCATCCGCTCGGCGAACGGGTCGTCCGGGTCGGTGATCCGCGGCCAGTCCCGCGCGAACGCCTCGTAGGTGCGCCGCCCGAGGAGCAGCCCGTCCGCGAGGTCGAGCCAATCGGACGCGCGCCGGACGAACGTCCCGTCCATGTGCGGGACGAGCCACCCGCCACGGGCGAACCCGCCGCTGGTGTCCTCGTCCGGCGACCCGGGCCCCTGGTAGACCCCGTCGAGCGTGACGAACTCGGTGACAGTGACCTTCACGACCCCTCCACCAGTGCGGCGAGCTGCCCGGCGACCGTCCCCCACCCGTCGGCGAAGCCGAGCTTGTCGTGCCGGGCTCGGGCGTCGGGGTCCCCGTGGCGGACGAGCATCCGGTAATCCGTCCCGTCCGGATGGTCGTCCAGCGTGATCGTCGCCGTCATCGCGACCGGCGCCGGCCGCGCGGGCCGCCACGTGCTGTCGATCGCGTTCGTGAACACGATCCGCCGCTGCTCCTCGACGTCGAGGAAGCAGGCATCGAGGTGCGGCCCGAACTCGCCCCCGTCGCTCAACCGGGTGACGAACGCCCCGCCGGCCCGCAGCTCGAGCCGCTCCACCCGGCACCGGCTGGGAGCAGGAACCCACCACTGCTCAAGCCGCGCCGGATCCGTCCATGCGCTCCACACGACCGCGCGCGGCGCCCGGATGACCCGCTCCAACGCAAGATCAAGGTCAGGGTTCATTGCTCCTCCACATCAGTGACGAACTGTTCGAGGCGGTCGGTGCGCTCCTCCCAGATCCGGCGCTGCTCCGCGAGCCACTCGTCCAGCAGGACGAGCCGCTCCCGGTTGAGCGTGCACGTGCGCACCCGCCCGGCCTTGGCCGTCCGGATGAGCCCGCTCGCTTCGAGCGTCCGCACGTGCTTCATGAACGACGGCAGCGTCATCGGAAACTCGCGCGCGAGATCCCCGACGCTCACCGGCCCACCCCCGAGCCGCCGCACCACGGCCCGCCGCGTCGGATCGGCGAGCGCCACGAACACCCCGTCCAACTCCGCCGAATACTGTGCCATACGGCTAAGTATTACCAGCGGCCAACAGTTAGCGCAAGGGCTAACTATCGAGGCGCATCAGGGTGGCTGCCAGGGGCGATCATCCACCGCTCCGGCGGCTCGAACGCCCTGCGCCGTCCGAGTCAGGCGGAGGCGCAGGTGATGCAGGTGCGGGCGGCGGGGCGCGCGGCCAGGCGGTCCGCTCCGATCGGGCCGCCGCAGCGCTCGCAGGCGCCGTAAGTACCGTCGCGGAGCCGGTCAAGCGCGCTCTCAATGTCGGCCAGCTGTGCCTCTGCCCTGCTCAGGGACGACTCGATCCGGGAGCGTTCGAAGGCGATGGTGGCGCCCTCGGGGTCGTGCTCGTCGTCCACCCCGGTCTGCGCCGACGCCTCGACGACGCCGTCCCAGTCGACGCGCAGCGACGCCATGAGCTTCAGGAGTGCGTCGCGATCCGCGATCAGCCGTTCTTCCGCCGTGGTCATCCCTCCTCAACGCCCGCCGCGCCGCGCCCCATTCCGGGACGGCGGCGGACCGGCCCGGCGGCCGGGAGGGATGAAACGGGTGCTCGTCTACATAGAGGCGGACATATGGGGTAGGCGCGGAGCGAAGCGCTATTGGGGGAGGAAACATGGCTGCTCAAGAGACAGGCCACGTCACCGGGACCAAGGACAAGGACTACAACATCACTTGGTTCGTGGAGCAGTGCCTGAGCAACGCCCTCAGGCTGGACACCTACATCGAGGACGCCGAGCGCGACGGCGACGTCGAGCTGGCGGACTTCTTCCGGCGGGCGCAGGGCGAGAGCCGCAAGGGCGCCGAGCAGGGCAAGGAGATGCTCAAGCAGCGGCTCTGACGCGGCACCGCACCCCGCCCGGGCGATCACCGCCCGGGCGGGCTGCCGCATGCCGACCGCCTGGTCCCCAGAGCGATCAGGAGTAACAGCGCATCCGGCCGAGTTGACCGGTCATACGCCCGGTGGCCGGGCGCACTCGAAAACGATGGTGGCGCCGGCCGGACCGTGCCCGCCCTCCGGCGCCGTCTCGGCAGGAGCCGTCACCGTGGAATGTGCGCTGCAGCGGGCCGGCATGACGTGGCGGTGGTTAAATGCCTGGGCACTATTACCCTATTTCGGTTGACTGATATGCCGGAAACGAACCCGGCTTAGTGGACACATCAAATGGTGAGTGCTAGTTTGACCAATCAATTCACAGGGGGTGGTCTCACCTTGACTGAAATGGGGGCTCTGTGGCGGGGGAGAGGAATCGCCTCGACGAGTTGCTCAATCGCGATGTGCCACACGCGCCGACCTCTGCGGAGGACTTGAGCGCGCGTCTCAAGAGGAGCCCTTCCGGGACGAATACCGCGCTGCCCGCCGAGCAGGGGGACGACTCCGGTGATGATGATCGCCCAGGTGGAGAGGCCGGGACCGCGGCGGTGCGAGAAGCCGAACCGGTGACCGCACCTGAACCTGTCCGGCCGACGGTCATGGCTGCGGGTGAGTCCAAGGACGACGACGTCTTCGCCGGCCTGGAGCAGGTCATCGGCGAACTCGGAGAGGCGGCGGCCGGGCTGGCGCCCGCGATGGACGATTCGCTGGAAGCCACGGGTACCGACCACACCGGCACCATCGAAGTCACGATGGCCGGTCATGGGCGGGTGACCGGCTTCCGTCTCACCAGGAAGTGGCAGGCCGCCTTGGCCGCCGAGATGTTCGATTCGGCGGTTCTGGAGGCGGTTTCGGACGCGATGCTGGCTAGGATGGCGCGCGGTCTGGACGATGCGGAAAAGGCGGAGCCCGCCGCCGGGCGTCGGCCTCCCGGCCTCGAGACGCCGTTCGGCTCGTGGGTACCTCCGTCCGGCATCGACCCCGATTCCGCGCTGCGACAGATCAACGGCCTCCTTGAGGAATCCAGCAGAAGACTGGTGGAGTTGGAAGAGGCCCTGGCCCGCCCGCGAGAGGACGTGACCGTCCAGAGTGCGAATCACCGCGTGACCCTGAGTGTCAGGGACGGGATGGTCACGGGGGTCGCGACCCAGAAGAGCTGGCTGCTGAAAGCCGACCCCGGTCGGCTCTGTACGGAATTCACCACGGCCTTCCAGGCGGTCAACGACCTCGCCGATTCCGAGCGCCGGGACCGGGGCGCGCCGTCGGCGGGCGGAGAGGACGGCGCGGGGTCCGTCCTCCGCGAACTCGAGGACCTCCTCCGGAGCTTCGGCCTTCCTGGACTTCGGGAGATGACATGAGCGAACTGGAAGTGGCCCTCAAGCATCTGCACAAGGATGCCGATAACTGGCGCAACGCCGCCAAGGTGATGGAGAAGGCCGCGCGGGACGTCGCCGCGATGAAGGACCTGGCCTCGGGATTCGGGTACCTGGGCAAGAAAGCGGAATGTGACACCACATATGCGACGCTGAACCAGACCCTCGTGAACGTCGGCGGGCAGGCCGGCAAGGTCTTCCAGGAGATCGCTCACAAACTCGACACGGTGGGCCGAGCGTACGAGCACGCCGAGGAGATGAACGTGGCGGACGTCAAGAAGATCCGGCAGGGGTGGCATATCTGACATGACCGAGTTCGCAGCGACGATGTCGCACATCAACCAGCAGACCCAGAAAGTGACCGAGAAGCTGAACGAGCTGGTCGCCAATGTCAACCGGGTCCTCGCCAAGCTTCCGTCCTTCATCTCCGATCGTGTCGTTCCGCTGATGGACAAATTGCGGGACGCTGTCGTCAAGATGTGGAACGAGTTCGCGAAGTTCGTGGCGGAGCCGGGGGACTGGGGAAAGCTGGCCGACGCGGCGAAGAAGTTCAGTGACAATGTCCAGGGGCCGGTGAGCTCACAGGCGGGCTACTTCCAAGAGAGCTATTCGAAGGTGGACGACTACTGGGAGGGCGACGCCGCGAAGGCGTACAAGAAGGTGCTCAAGCCGGACGCGCCGCAGAGCGGCGCGACGGAGCAGTACGCGGACACGGCGAAGGCCGTCAGCGATGCCCTCAATCTGTGCAGGTGGACGCTCGTGGGGTTCTGGGGCGCCGTCGGCCTCGCCTACGCGGCGCTGATCTACAAGCTGATCGAGTCCTGTGTCGCCGCCGCCACCGGGGCGGGCATACTCCCGGCACTCGGTAATGCGGCGCTCTCGATCGGGGTGTTCGCCGGTGCGGTCGCCGCGGCCGGCTGGGGCGCCGTGCAGGTGATGGGAGGCGCGTCGAGCACCTTCCGCACGGAGAACAACGGGAACAACAAGTGGCCGGGCGGGCAGTGGCCTCCGTCCGGTGTCGTGACCGGTTAGGCGCCGTGTTCTCTCTTTCGCGGGGTGCGGTTCAGCGGGATCCGAGGAATCGCCGCAGGTTCATGTGGATCCAGTTCTTCCGGTACGTGACGTTCGCCGGTATTTCGGCGGCGGTCGGGCTGGTCGGTGCGCTGGACGGCGACGTTCCGGTGGTCTTCGCGCCGTTTTTTGTCGCGGTCGGTACGGCTTTCGTCAATTCGGCCATTCTTGCGCTGGCGACGGCAGCGGCGCTCAGCGGACGGTGGCCCAGCGGGGCGCGGCGCGCCGCGTTCGGGGTGTGGGCCGCCGGGATCATCGGAACACTCGCCGCCGTGATCCTCGTCCTAGGGGACGAGCACGGGCCCTCAGTTCCGCTGATCGCGCTGCTCGCGGTCCCGTTCCTGCTCGTCGCGAAGCCGTCGCGGCACATGCTGCTCGACCCGGCTCCGCGCGGAGGGGCGCCGGCGGACGGCCGTCGCCCGGCCGGAACGCCGTGATCTGCCCCTGAACCGGCCGTCAGGCCACTCGGGTTCGCCGGGCTCGCCATGAAACGGCTGGTGGTTCCACATAGAGGACGGATGCCGGGGGAGTAGTAGCCCTGTGACAGGGGGAGTTACGGGCGCACTCCGTGGTCGCGCAGGGGGCCGACGGTCAGGGCGGTGGCGCGGCATCTGGTCACGACCTCGGGCAGGGCGGCCAGGGTCGCCTTCCAGGCGCCGGGGGCCGAGGTGACGTCGCTGTCGTGCAGGAGGAGGGTCGCTCCGCCTTCGAGGCCCGGTGCCAGGGTGCGCAAGACGGACTCGGGGGTCGCGGACGCCGTCCAGTCCTTGCCCCAGGCCGTCCACAGGACGGGACGCAGGCCGTTGCGGCGGGCCGCGAAGAGGGCCTCCGTGCTCAGGGCGCCGTACGGCGGCCGGTACCAGGACGGGGTGACGCCGCAGACGTCCTCGACCAGGTGGACGGTGTCGCGGATGCCCGCGGACGTGCGGCCGGGGCGGGCCGTGAGGGTGTTGTCGTGGTGCCAGCCGTGGACGGCGATCTCGTGCCCGTCCGCGACGATGCGGCGGCCGAGGGACGGGGCGCGCCGCAGCATCGCGCCGAGGACGAAGAACGTCGCGTGGCAGCCGAGGCGGGCCAGCTCGTCCAGGAAGAGGGGCGTGGAGCCGGGGTCGGGGCCGTCGTCGAGGGTGAGGGCGACGTGGCGGGGGCCGCCGCGGCCGGCGACGCGGGGCGTGAGCCGCCGCACCGGGGGGAGCCAGGTCGCCGCGGGCAGGGCGTGACCCAGCAGGGCGGCGGTCAGGACGGCGGGCACGCGGCGGGACATGAGATCAGTTTCACCGGGGGGAGTTCAATTAATGGGCAAACGACTCTTAATTCTGACAGCGGGCATGGGGGCCGGGCATGACGCGGTCGCCGCGGAGCTGGCCCGGCGGATGGCGGCGCAGGGGGTGGAGGCGTCCGTCCTGGACGTCCTCGACCTGGTCCCGCTGCGGCTCGGGAAGGGCCTCCGGCACATGTACGAGGGCATGGTCCGGTCGGCGCCGTGGCTGTACGAGGGCATCTACCGGGCGTTCTTCGTGTCCCGGCGCCCGCCGCCCGCGTCCCCGCTGACGGCGCTGATCGCGCGGCGGCTGGACGCGCGGCTCCGGGAGCTGCCGCCGGACGCGGTCGTGTCGACGTTCCACGTCGCGGCGCAGGCGGCCGGGCGGCTGCGGGAGACCGGGCGGCTGGAGGTGCCGTCGCTGGTGCTGGTCACCGACTTCGCCGTCCACCGGATGTGGCTGCATCCGGGCAACGACCGGTACCTGTGCCCGGACGAGGGGTCCGCGCAGGCGGTGGCGGAGCGGACGGGCCGCCCGGCGACCCGGTGCGCGCCCGTGGTGCGGCCCGCGTTCCGCCGCAGGCGAGCGGCGTCGGGCCTGCTGCGGGACGAGGTCGGGGCCCGGCCGGACGACCGGATCGTGCTGATCTCGGCGGGCGCCTGGGGCGTCGGGCGGGTGGTGGAGACGGCGCAGCACCTCGCCGCGTCCGGCCGGTACGTGCCGGTGGTGCTGTGCGGCCGGAACGAGCGGCTGCGCGAGCGCGTCTACGGGCCCGCGCTCGGCTGGCGGGACGACCTGCCGGAGCTGATGGCGGGCGCCTACGCGCTGATCGACAACGCGGCGGGGCTGACCTGCCGGGAGGCGTTCGCGTGCGGGCTGCCGGTGATCTCCTACCGGCCGATCCCCGGGCACGGCCGGGACGGCGCGGCGGCGATGGCGCGCGCCGGGCTGAGCCGCTATGCGCGCACGCCCGGCGAGCTGGTCGGGGAGCTCGACCGGCTCAAGGACGACGCGGAGCGCCGGGCCCGGGCGCGGACGGCGGCCGGCCTGCTGCGGGCCGCCCCCGCGGAGCGGGTCATCCAGACGGCGCTCGGCTGACGTCGTGCTCCTCGTGCAGCAGCGGGGATCGGGCGATGCCGATGCTGCCGAGGAGGAGCAGCGCCATGCCGGCCGCCTCCAGCAGGACCCACGGCCCGCCGCGGACGTCCTCGCCGAACAGGTAGACCCCGAGGATGATGCTGGCGACGGGGTCGGAGATGGTCAGGGCGGGCTGGACCGCGACGAGGCTGCCGCTCTGCAGCGCGTTCTGGAGCAGGAAGAGGCTGGCGAGGCCGGCGAGGGCCATGGCGTAGAGCTGCCAGGACGTGACGACGGCGCGGAGCCCGCGCTCGAAGTCGCGCGTGGCGGTGTTCATGAACGCGGCCGTCAGCGCGAAGCCGATCGAGGTCGTGACGCCGAGCAGCACGGCGCGGACCGGCCCCCGGATGAGCCGGGACAGCGTGACGAGCGCGGCGACGCAGCCGACCGTGCCGGTCGTCGCGATGATCCAGGCGGAGCCGCTCGGCAGGTGGTAGTCCTCGTCGGGGGAGAGCGCGAACAGCAGCACGGCCAGCCCGACGCTGAGCAGGACGACGGCCGTCCACGGCACGCGGGTCAGCCCGCGCGGCGGCAGCAACGCGATGAGGATCATGGTGAACGGCAGTTCGACGGCCAGCAGCGGCTGGACGAGCGACAGCCCCGCGATGGACAGCGCCGCCGCCTGCAGCACGAACGCGGCGATGAGGGCGCCGATGCCGCCGAGCCACATCGGGCTGCGCAGCAGGTCGAGGATGAGCGCGAACTTGAAGGCGTCCGCCTCGGGCGCCGCCTTGGCCACCCGGCGCTGGAGGACGGACGCGAGGGCGTTGGAGGCTCCGGCGAGCAGCGCGAGGACGACGGGGATCACTGGCACTCCACCCCGTCAGGCGGCGCCGCGGCGCGTTCGCCGGGTTTGCCGAGGTACGGGGACTGGCCGAGGACGACGATGCCCGCGACCATCGCCGCGAGCCCGAGCGACTCCAGGGCGAGGTCGGAGACCTCCAGCCGGACCCGCTCCCCGAAGATCACGATGCTCAGCGCGATGCCGGTGAGCGGCTCCGCCGCCGTCGTCGCGGGCAGCGAGATCCGCAGCGGCGCCGCGTCGAACGCGCTCTGCGCGAACAGCAGCCCGAGCGCCCCGATGAACACCAGCCCGTACGGCTGCCAGGTCACGAAGATGCGGCCGAAGCCCTCGTCGGAGACCAGCAGGACGCTGCGGGTCAGGGTGTCCTGGAGGCCGTAGAGTAGCCCGGCGCCGCAGGCCAGCAGCATCGCGCGGACGCGCAGGTCCCGGTGCAGGCCGCCGAACGCGCACAGGGCGACGAGGGCGAGCACGGCCCCGCCCGCGAGCCAGCGCGGCGAGTGCACGCCCGGCAGGGCCCCGCCGTGCGGCACGCCGATGCCGAGGAACAGTGCGACGCCGCCGGTCAGCAGCAGCGACCCCAGCCACTCGTTGCGGCCGAGCCGCTCCCGGTAGATGACGTGCGCGGCGAACAGCGCGAAGATCAGGTTGACGGTGAGCACCGGGGTGACCTCGGCGACGTCGGCGATGTTCAGCGCGAACGCGAAGATGATCTGGCCGACGATCATCGAGGCGATGCCGGTCAGCCACAGCCGGCTGCGCACGAGGTCCAGCAGCAGCCGCGGATGCAGGATCTCCTCCAGCGGTTCCCGGAACGCCGCGTGCTGCTGCGCCACGAACCCGAGCCCGATGAAGGCCGCCGCCACGACGGCGATGGCCATGCCGAGAATGCTCATCCGCGTCCACGATCTCCCCCGAGCGACCCGTCCGGATCCGGCCTCTCACCTTCCACGAACCGACTGGACGGTACGTAAGACGGGGGTCCGCCGGCGGAGCACCCTGCGCATCCGAGCCCTCACCGCCCTCGTCGCGACCGTCTCGCCTCGGTGGTCCCGCTGAGCCCGGCCCAGGTCGGCCGCACCCCCGATGATCAGCCGTTACCCGGTTACGCGATCGACAATCCGACGCCGCCGCCGGTCCAAGTGCACGGGAAGCCGACGCGGGTGCTGCAGGGCGGCGCGTGCCGGTTCGGCGCCTGCGCGGCCGGGGCCGGGGCGCGGGGGCTGACCCCGTCTGCTCCTGAGCGGCCCTGGAGATGACTGTCCGGCCACACGCGCCCGTGGCCGGATCTCGCTAGCGCGTCGTCACAGGTCGGTGGCGATGATCTTCTCGATGTTGCGCTCGGCGAGCGCGGTGATGGTCACGAACGGGTTGACGCTGGTGTTGCCGGGGATCAGCGACCCGTCGATGGCGTAGAGGCCGGAGTAGCCGCGCAGCCGGCCGTAGTTGTCGGTGGCCTTGTTCAGCACGGCGCCGCCGAGCGGGTGGTAGGTGAGGTGGTCGCCCCAGATCTTGTAGGCGCCGAAGAGGTCGGTCCGGTAGATCGTCCCCTCCTTCTTGTTGATCTTGTCGAAGATCGACTTGGCCATGTCGATGCTGGTCTGCTTCCAGCCGGTCTGCCAGTTCAGGTCCACCCGGCCCGCCGCCGCGTTCCAGGAGAACTCGGCCCGGTGCGGGGTGTTGGTGATCGACAGGTAGAACGAGGCCCAGGTCTCGATGCCGGTGGGCAGCGGCGCGACCTCGGCGAACGCGCCGCCGGCGTCCCAGTTGTCGATCCCGCCGGTCGGGATGGACGACTGGAGGCTGCCGGTCGGGTCCCAGAGGTGGTTGGCGCGGCCGCACATGACGTTGCCGTTGTCGCCCCAGCCCTTGCCGACCTCGCCGTTCAGCGCCGGCAGCGCGCCGGTCGCCTTCAGCTTGACCAGCAGCTTGCTGGTGCCGACGCTGCCGGCCGCGAAGAACACCCGGTCGGCCTTCACCGTCTTGGTGCCCGTGACGGCGCCGGTCGTGTCGATCTGCTCGATGGCGACGGTGTAGCCGCCGCCGGACGCGGGCGACACCGACGTCACCCGGTGCTGCGGTGAGATGGAGACGCGGCCGGTGGCCTTGGCCTGCGCCAGGTAGGTCTGCTGCAGGGACTTCTTGCCGGCGTTGTTGCCGTAGAGGATCTCCGCCGCCAGCGCCGACTTCGGCACCGCGCCCGCGGCCTCCTGCTTCATGTAGTTGAAGTCGTACACGTTCGGGACGTAGACGAACTCGAACCCCGAGCGCTCGGCGTGCTTCCGCCCGACCCGCGCGTACTGGTAGCAGTCGGTGCTGTCGAACCAGGCGCGGTCGATGTTGTTGACGCCGAGCCCGGCGTTGGCGCGCGGGTAGTACACCTCGTACATCTCGTCGGCGTTCACGGAGGGGAGGACGCCGCTGAACCGCGAGCGCCTCGGCGTCACCGCCATCCCGCCGTTGACGAGCGAGCCGCCGCCGACGCCCCGTCCCTGGTAGACGGTGATGCCGGCGAACTCCTCGGCGTCCAGGATCCCGGTGTAGCGGGGGACGTCCTTGTCGATCGGGAAGCCGAGGAAGTTGCTGAGCGGCTGCTTGGTGCGCGTCCGCAGCCAGAACGACCGGTAGTCGGGGGACCGGGTGTTGGCGAAGATCTTGCCGTCCGAGCCGGGGGTGTCCCAGGCCATCCCCATCTCGACCATGTGCACGTCGACGCCCGCCTGGGCGAGCCGCAGCGCGGCGACGGAGCCGCCGTAGCCGGTGCCGATGATCAGGACCGGGACGTGCGCGCCGTCGCCGATCGGGCCGGCCGCCGAGGCGGTGGACGCAGCGGTGCCGCCCATCAGCCCCAGCCCCAGAATGGAACCGGTTCCAACAAGGAACCCGCGGCGGGAAACGCCGCAGAGACTCCCGTTGGGCATGATGGAATCGGTCATGTGACCTCCCTCACTGTCGCTGAGATTGGAACAGGTTCTATATCGACCGGCGAGGGAAGTCACTAGCTACGCAAAAGTAACTTACGAACCATCACGCACACGTGTTGCCAGGTCACAGCCAGTTAACCAAGTGCTTGCTTGGCAACGGACCCGGGCTTTGTTACATTCCGCCCATGATCTCCGCGATCGTCTGGGGCACCGGCAACGTGGGGCGGCTCGCCCTGCGCGCCGTCGACGCCCATCCGGCGCTGACACTCACCGGCGTGATCGTCCACGACCAGGGCAAGGCCGGACGGGACGCGGGCGACCTCGCCGGCCTCGGCCGCGAGCTCGGCGTCGCGGCGACCACCGACATCGACGCCGTCCTCGCCGCCCGGCCGCAGGCCGTCGTCTACGCGGCGTCCGGCGACATCCGCCCGGACGACGCGCTCGCCGACATCCTGCGGGCGATCCGCGCCGGCGCCGTCGTCGTCACCCCCGCGCTGTACGCCCTCTACGACCAGAGCAACGCGCCCGCCGAAATGCGCGAAGCGGTGCTCGACGCCATCGCCGAGGGCGGCGGCTCGCTGTTCGTCTCCGGCGTCGACCCGGGCTGGGGCAACGACGTCCTGCCGCTGATGATCAGCGGCCTGGGCGGCGTCATCGACGTCGTCCGCTGCCAGGAGATCTTCGACTACTCCACCTACGACCAGCCCGACTCCGTCCGGTACCTGGTCGGCATGGGCCAGCCCATGGACTACGAGCCGCCCATGCTGGCGGCGACCGTCCCGACCATGGTGTGGGGCGGGCAGGTCAGGTTGATGGCGCGCGCGCTCGGCGTCGAGTTGGACGAGGTCCGCGAGACCCTGGACCGGCGTCCGCTGGACGAGACCATCACCACCGCGTCCATGGGCGACTTCGAGAAGGGCACGCAGGGCGCGGTCCGGTTCGAGGTGCAGGGCATCGTGGGGGGCGAGCCCCGCATCATCGTGGAGCACGTCACCCGCATCCACCCGTCGTGCGCGCCCGACTGGCCCATGCCGCCGGACGGCGACGGCGCCCACCGCGTCATCATCGAGGGCAACCCGCGCATCGAGGTCACGGTCGAGGCCACCGACGAGCACGGCAACCGCGCCGCCGGCGGCAACGCGACCGCGGTCGGGCGGCTCGTCAGCGCGATCGACTGGCTGGTGGACGCCGAACCCGGACTCTACGACGCGCTCGACGTCCCGCTGCGCCCCGCGGCGGGCAGGCTCGGAGGCACCCGCGCATGAACCTCGACGTCCCCGACGGCAAGGACCCGATCCAGTACGCGTGGGGCGAGCTGGTGCCCGGCATCGGCCCCGCCGCGTCCCGGCTGTCGCTCGCGGTGTACGAGCACACCACCCTCGGGCTCCGCGAGTTCGAGGCGGCCCGGCTGCGCGTCGCGCAGCTCAACGGGTGCCTGTTCTGCCTCGACTGGCGGACCGAGCGGGACGGCCAGAAGGTCGAGGAGGAGTTCGCGGACGCGGTCACCGACTGGCGCACCACCGACGCCTTCGACGACCGGACGCGCCTCGCCGCCGAGTACGCCGAGCGCTACGTCCTCGACCACCACGGCCTGGACGAGGAGTTCTGGGAGCGCATGACCGCGCACTACGACCAGCGCGAGATCGTCGAGCTGAGCATGTGCATCGGCTCGTGGCTCGCGTTCGGCCGCCTCAACCACGTGCTCGGCCTGGACGCCATGTGCGTCCTGCCCAAGCCCTGAGACCCGGGCGGGCCCGGGGTCACCCCTACCCCGGGCCCTGGTCCGCGGACGGTCCGGCTCAAGCGGCGGCGGACGGCGTGTAGTGCGCGGCCTCGTCGCCTTCGACGCGGTAGCTCTCCCGCCCGTCCACGCCGACCGGGACGTCGCCGGCGGCGGTGACGCGGTGCAGCAGCCGCGGCAGGTCGCCGTAGTCGTCGGACGCGTAGTGCTGCGTGATCCGGTTGTCGAACACGATGAGGTCGCCGGGGGCCCACGCCCAGCGCAGGATGTTCTCCGGCCGGGTCACGTACCGCTGGAAGAGGTCGAGGAGCGTGCGGCCCTCGCGCGGCGGCAGCCCGACGACGCTCTGCGCGAACCCGCCGATGAACAGGTTCCGCTCGCCCGATTCGGGGTGGACGCGGACGACGGGGTGCGCGGTCTTCCACGTCCGTGACACGAACGCCTTCCGGTGCTCGGCCGACTTCTCCGGGTCGGCGCCGCTGTTCGGCGGCTTCACGTAGTCGTAGTCGTTGGTGTGCACGGCCCAGAGCCGGTCGGCCAGCAGGCGCAGCTCCTCCGGCAGGTCCCGGTACGCGGCGCCGGTGTTGGCGATCAGCGTGTTCCCGCCGAAGGGCGGGATGACGAGGCTGCGCAGGGTGCTGATCTTCGGCGGCGTCTGGACGAACGTGACGTCGGTGTGCCAGTGGTTCGCCCGCCCCGACTCGCTGTCCACCGGCAGGATCTCGCGGTGCCCGTCGGCCGCCGGGACGGTCGGGTGCGCGCCGGTGAGCGGCCCGAAGCGGGCGGCGAAGGCGATCTGGTCGTCGTCGGTCAGGTCCTGGCCGCGAAAGCCCAGCACCTTGTGCTCCAGCAGGGCCTCCTGGATCTCGCGGAACAGCGCGCCGGTCAGCTCGCGGACGTCGACGCCGACGACCTCGGCGCCGATGCGGCCGCCGATCTTGCGGATGTCGAACTCGGACATTGCCCACCTCCTGGGGGACGGACGGTCAACGGAGCGGCGGTCCGGGGGTCGCTCCGGGGGTGCTCCGGAGCGGTGCCGTGCGGACCCGCCGATCGGTAGCGAAACACGGCCCCGCGCAAAAAGCAACTATTCCGATTGACTTAGTAGGAAATCGAGGTCATAGTCACGGTGTGTCCTCCATCGCCTCCCCACGCCCGTACCCCGACCCCACGAGAAGACGGCTCCTGTCCGCGCTCGCGGTCGCGGCGGCCGCCGTGCCGCTCACCGCGTCCTGCGGCCGCGCGCTCGGCGGCGGTGCCGAACGCACCGGCATCCTGCGCTACCAGGGCTGGACCGGACAGGTGATCCTCCCCGAACTCGCCGCCGACCTCGGCTACCTCGGCGAGGTGAAGCTGGAGTGGATCGGCAACACCATCAGCGGCCCGCAGGACGTGCAGAGCGCCGCCACCGGCCAGGTCGCGTTCGGCGGCGCCTTCAACGGCGCCTCGGTCAAGCTGCAGGAGTCCGGCGCGCCGCTCACGTCCGTCATCGGCTACTACGGCACCGACCGCAAGACCTACAACGGCTTCTTCGTCCTGGACGGCAGCCCGATCCGCGGGCCGCGCGACCTCATCGGCACGAAGGTCGGCATGAACACCCTCGGCGGCCACGCCCAGGCCGTCCTCGACCTCTACCTGCGGCGCAACGGGGTCGCCCCCGCCGACGTCCGGAAGGTCGAGGCGCTGGCGGTCCCGCCGGTCTCCCTGGAGCAGGCGCTGCGCCAGGGGCAGATCGACGTCGCCGCGCTCAGCGGCATCTTCCAGGACAAGGCCCTCGCCGCCGGCGGCGTCCGCGCGGTGTTCAGCGACTACGACTTCCTCGGCCCGTTCACCGCCGGGTCCTACGTGTTCCGCGACGACTTCATCGAGCGCAACCCCGACACCGTCCGGGCCTTCACCGCCGGGGTCGCCCGCGCGATCGAGTGGACCCGGACGGCGCCGCGCGCGGAGGTCATCGCCCGGCAGACGCGCATCCTCACCGCGCGCGGCCGCAACGAGAACGCCGACGCCCTCAAGTACTGGAAGTCGCTCGGCGTCGCCGGGCGGGGCGGCCTGATGAGCGACCGGGAGTTCTCGGTCTGGAGCCGCTGGCTGAAGGACGTCGGCCAGATCCGCGAGGTCGGTGTCCCGCCCCGCGACCTCTACACCAACGAGTTCAACCCGTACGCGAACGGAGGCGTCCCCCGATGACCGGGCCCGCGACCAAGATCAGCCTCTCCGGGGTCGGGAAGACCTTCCCGGTCCGCGGCGGCGGCGCGTTCACCGCGCTCGACGGCGTCGACCTCGACGTCGCCGAGGGCGAGTTCCTCGTCGTGGTCGGGCCGTCCGGCTGCGGCAAGTCCACCCTCCTCGACCTGATCGGCGGCCTGGCCCGGCCCACCGCCGGGCGCGTCGCGATCGACGGCGCCGAGGTGACCGGGCCCGCCCTGGACCGGGCCGTCGTCTTCCAGCAGTACGCCCTGTTCCCGTGGCGGACGGCGCTGCGCAACGTCGAGTTCGGGCTGGAGGCCAAGGGGCTGCGCCGCCGCGAGCGCGCCGACATCGCCCGCCGCCACCTCGACCTCGTCGGCCTGTCCGGCTTCGAGGACCGCTACCCGCACGAGCTGTCCGGCGGCATGAAGCAGCGCGTCGCGATCGCCCGCAGCCTCGCCTACGACCCGGAGGTGCTGCTCATGGACGAGCCGTTCGCCGCGCTCGACGCCCAGACCCGCGACTCCCTCCAGGACGAGCTGCTGCGCATCTGGAAGGCCACCGGCAAGACCGTCGTGTTCATCACCCACGGCATCGACGAGGCCGTCTACCTCGGCGGGCGCGTCGCGGTGCTGACCTCGCGGCCCGGCCGGGTGAAGGAGGTCGTCGACATCGACCTCGGCCCCCGCGACGCCCACGAGGACCTGCGCTCCAGCCCCGAGTTCGCCGCGCACCGGCACCGCGTCTGGTCGCTGCTGAAGGACGAGGTGCGGGCGGCGCAGGCCCCGGCCGTCCCGGCGCCGCGTGAGGAGGCCCGCCGTGGCTAGCACCGTCGAGGCCCCCGTCCTCACCGCCGGGCCCGAGGCGCCGGCGCCCCCGCCGCGCCGCACCGGCCGCCGCGCCACCGCGCTCGCGGGCACCGCCCTGCGCCGCTCGGTCGCCGTCATCGCGTTCTTCGCCGTCTGGGAGCTGGCGCCCCGCGCCCAGCTCGTCGACCCGGTCTTCCTGCCGCCGGTGTCGGACGTCCTCCCGGCGCTGTGGGACCTCGCCCGCAGCGGCCAGCTGTGGAGCAACACCGAGGCCAGCCTCGTCCGCGCCCTCGCGGGCTTCGGGCTGTCGATCGCCGTCGGAGTGCCGCTCGGGCTGCTGATCGGCTGGTACCGGCCGGTCGCGGAGCTGCTGAACCCGCTGCTGGAGCTGTTCCGCAACACCGCCGCGATCGCGCTGCTGCCGGTCTTCATCCTCGTCCTCGGCATCGGCGAGACCTCGAAGATCGCGATCGTGCTGTACGCGTGCACGTGGCCGATCCTGCTCAACACGATCAGCGCGGTCCGCACGGTCGACGCGACGCTCGTCAAGTCGGCGCGGTCGCTCGGGCTGCCCGCCGCCCGGATCTTCCAGAAGGTCGTGCTGCCCGCCGCGGTGCCGTCGGTGTTCACCGGCATCCGGCTGGCCGGCGGGATCTCGGTGCTCGTGATGATCGTCGCGGAGATGGTCGGCGCCAAGGAGGGCCTCGGCTTCCTGATCGGCTCCGCCCAGCAGAACTTCGCGATCCCCGACATGTACGCCGGGATCCTCACCATCTCGGCGCTCGGGCTGGTGTTCAACTACCTGCTCGTGCTGATCGAGCGCCGGTTCACCCGGTGGCGCACCGACGCGCGCTGACCTCACGGCCCCCGTCAGGTGAGCGGCATCCGGCCGGCGTCGGGCGCGCGGATCAGGAAGGTGCCCGCCAGCACCACCAGCCCCGACGCCGTCAGCACGAACTGGCCCGGCGCCAGGCCGAGCGGTGTCGCGCCGGCCTCCTTCAGGAGGTCGGCCGCGACGCCCGACACCAGCGCCGCCAGCGCCAGCCCGAACCGCAGCACGGCGTGGAACGCGGTCAGCGCCAGGTTGCGCTCCACGCCGCTCAGCTGCTCCTGGAGGAACGTGATGCCGCCGACCAGGGCGCTCGTCGCGGCGGCGCCGAACACCACCGCCCCGATGTAGGACCACCAGATCGACCCCAGCGCGCCCATCGACGCGATCACCAGGCCCTGCGCGGCCGTCCCCAGCTTGATCTGCGTCATCAGGCTGCCCGCCTTGCGGTGGACCAGCAGCAGGCCCGTGATCGCGCCCACCCCGAACAGCACCACCAGCGCCCCGAACCCCACCGGGCCCGCGTCCAGCACGTTCTTGACGAACACCACGCCCAGCGAGAACAGCGCGCCCAGCCCGAGCGCCACCACCGCCACCCCCGGCATGACGCCGCGCACCACCGGCAGCCGCAGCGACCGGAAGAAACCGCCCTGCGCCTCCCGCTCGGTGTGCTCCATCCGCCGCCGCTCCGCCGGGCCCGGACCGAGATCGGGGATCGAGCGGATCGCGAAGTACGACACCACGTACGTCGCCGCGTTCAGCCAGAACACCACCACGTACCGCCAGTGGCCCTCCCAGCCCGCCAGGTTCGACAGCCACAGCAGCAGCCCGAACGCGCCCGCGCCCACCGGGATCATCCCGTAGGACGTCGCCATCGTGATGCCGTTGGCCATCTCCAGCGTGCCGGTGTCGTGCTCGTCCTCCTCGTCCCCGATCAGGAAGGGGATCGCCGCGTCCCGGGCCGGCAGGAACACCAGCCCCACCACCTCGATCACGAACGCCCAGAAGTACACCCACACCAGCCACGGCACGATCGGCAGCGCCAGCGCCATGCCCGTCCGGATCATGTCCGACCACAGCATCACGCTGCGCCGCCGCCACCGCGTCACCACCCGCGCCGCCACCGGCGCGCCCACCGCGGACGGCAGCAGCCGCAGCACCAGCACCCCGCCCACCGCCGTCGTGGAGCCGCTCAGCTCCAGGACGAAGTACATCAGCGCCAGCGTGCCCATCCAGTCGCCGAAGGAGGAGACCGTCTGCCCGACGATGAGCCGCCGGAAGTCCCGGCGGCTCAGCTGCTCCTTGAGTCCCATGCGGGCTCCATCCCCGGTACCTCCGGCCGCGACGGCGCATCCAGGCGGGACGGGCCCGACAGCAGGCCGGCGAGCCGGGCGGCGGCGGTGTCCCAGCTCCAGGTGTCGCACGTCCACCGGCGCCCCGCCGCGCCCATCGCGGCGGCCCGCTCCGGCGACGCCAGCAGCCGGTGCAGGGCCAGGGCCAGCTCGTCCGGGCCGGTGGCGTCGATCAGCACCCCCGTCCGGCCGTCGATCAGCGACGCGCAACTGCCACCCGACCGGCCCACCACCACCGGCAGCCCCGCCGCGGACGCCTCCAGCACCGACAGCCCCAGCCCCTCCGTCTGCAACCCCCGCCGGTCATCGCGGCACGGCAGCGTGAACACGTCGGCGGCGGCGTAGTAGCGCGGCAGGTCCGCCGCCGAGACGAGACCCGCCAGCGTGATCGTCCCCGGCGCGTGCCGGTCCGCCATCTCGGCGAGCCTGCGGCGCATCGGGCCGTCCCCGACGATGACGAGCCGCGCGTCCGGGCGCCGCCGCACCACGTCCGGCCACGCGCGGATCAGCATGTCGTGGCCCTTGCGCCGGACGAGCCGCCCCACACTGAGCACCACCGGGCCGTCGCCGAGCCCGTGCCGCCGCCGGACCGCCGCCCCGTCCAGACCCGGCCGGAACCGCACCGTGTCGACCGCCCCCGCGAGCCGGACCAGCCGCGTCCGGTCACCGACCGCGTCCGCCAGCTCCGGCAGGGTCTCCTCGCACAGGTGGGTCAGCACGTCGAACGACCGCGCCGCCGCCCGCAGCGCCGCCCGCGTCGGCGGCGCCCGGAACCAGCCGAGCTCCTGCCCGTGCGCCGAGCCGACCAGCCACCGCACCCCCGCCGCCCGCACCAGCGGCGCGTACATCCCGAACGGCGCCGCCGCCGTGATCCACCCCGCCCGCACCCGGTGCCGCGCGACGATCCGGCGCAGCCCCCGGAACAGCAGGTACCCGTGCCGCCGCACCACCGGGAACCCCAGCCCCGCGTCGAACTCCGCCGCCCCCGCCCGCGCCGGCGCCACCACGACCAGCCGCTCCGCGGGCAGCCGCCGCACCAGCTCCCACGTGAACGTCTGCACCCCACCCGGTTCCGGGGGGAAATGCCCGGTCAGCACGAGGATCCGCGGTATCTCCATGCGCACACGGATTCCCGCACAGCCGCGCCCCAACCAACCGGCGACCCACCGGTCACTGGACGATGACGGCGTCCTTCGGAGCGTCCTTGTCCTCCGTCCAGCCGTCGTGGCCGGCGTCGGACCGCCATTGCTTGCCCGCGTAGCGGACCTCCGTGAGGCCGTACGCCTGCGCGTGGGCGACGGCCCAGCTCGCGACCGCCCAGCCCTCGCGCGGCGTCGCCGCCTTCACCGCGTTCCACGAGTCGGGGTCGGACTTCGCGCCCTGCGTCAGCGGGCTCGGGCCCGCGACCTTGAGGCGGCTGCCGAACGCGCGGCGCATCTCCCGGATCGCCGCCGGGCGCCGCGACTCCGTCTTCTTGTCGGGCGGGAACCAGCACCGCGCCGTGGCGGGCTCCCGGCCGGTGAACGCCGCCGCGAGCAGCTTGCCGTCCGGCTCGTGCTGGGCGTAGGCGGTGCCGTCCGCGCTGCGCTGCACCAGCTGCGCGGCGTCGTGCAGGTCGCGGTCGAGGTAGTCCTTGACCTTCACCAGGGCGTCGAAGAACTTGCTCGTGGACTGGACGGGGTCGCGGAGCTTGTCCGGGGTGCCCCAGCCCTGCGAGGGGCGCTGCTGGAACATGCCCACCGAGTCGCGGTCGCCGCCCGGCAGGTTCCGGATGTGCGACTCCTGGATCGCCGTCGCGTACGCGATCACCACGGCGCGCTCGGGCAGCCGCTTGCGGAAGGCCACCGCCGAGATCGTCGCCGCGTTGGCCGCCTGCTCGAGATCGAGCGGCATCGAGCCCTGCGTCGTCCGGACCTCGCAGCCCGTCCCGTGCAGGTACGGGCGCGCGCGGTCGAACAGCACGAACCCGCCGACGGCCAGCAGCATGACCCCGATGGCCAGGCCCACGGCCCAGCGCAGGCCGCGGCGGCCCCCGCCACCGTCCGCGCCCTCCTCGGGACGCTCCTTCAACCTCGCCCAAACAGCCACGCGAAGAAGGTACCGGGAGTTGGGTCCCAGTAAGCTCATGAGGCATGACCGAAACGTTCACCAGCCCGATCTCCGGCGGCATCGACGAGCTGTGGGAGCGGCGCGCCGACCTCACCCCGGACGACGCCGACGCGCGCGCCGCCATCGTGGCCGCCGTCGACCAGATCGACACGGGCGAGGCCCGCGTCGCCCGCATCGACCCCGCGACCGACGAGGTGCTCGTCGACGAGCGGGCCAAGCGGGCGATCCTGCTGAGCTTCAAGGTGCTCGGCATGGCGCGGGCCCAGGTGGGCGACTTCCGCTACCACGACCGCATCCCGCTGAAGAGCCGGCTCGACGGCGTCCGCGTCGTTCCCGGCGCCATCGCCCGCTGGGGCGCCTACCTCGCGCCCGGCGTGGTGCTGATGCCGTCGTTCACCAACATCGGCGCCTACGTCGACTCCGGCACCATGGTCGACACCTGGGCCACCGTGGGCTCCTGCGCGCAGATCGGCAAGAACGTCCACCTGTCGGGCGGCGTCGGCATCGGCGGCGTCCTGGAGCCCCCGAACGCCAAGCCCGTGATCATCGAGGACGAGGCCATGATCGGCAGCCGCTCGATGATCGTCGAGGGTGCCCGGGTCGGGAAGGGCGCCGTGGTCGGCTCCGGCACGAACCTGTCCGCGTCCATGCCGGTGATCGACGTCGAGACCGGCGAGGAGATCAGCCGCGGCCGCATCCCCGACTGGTGTGTGGCCGTGGGCGGCACCCGCTACAAGGAGTTCAAGGGCGGCACCTTCGGCCTCCCGGCCGTGCTCATCCTCAAGCGCCTAGAGGAAGGCCAGCGCCACGACAAGGCGTCCCTCAACGACATCCTCCGCGACCACGGAATCAACACCTGACACGGCCGTCCCTCAGCCGATCGGAGTCTCGGTGATTTTCAGGGGCCGGTGGGTGAGGACGGCGGTGGAGGCGGCGTAGCCGGGGCCTGGGGTCAGGTCGGCCATGCGGACGGGAGAGACCGCCGCGTCGCCCTGCCAGGCCAGGACCTCCGGGGGATCGTCGGGGGCGGAGAGGTGGATGTCGGTCATGGGGGCGGCCAGGCCGTGGCCCGTGGCCTTCAGGAGGGCCTCCTTGCGGGACCAGTAGGCGTGGAAGCCGCGCTTGCGGTCGGCCATCGCCGCCAGGACGGCGCGCTCGGGGGCCGCGAGGACCATCTCGGCGAGGCGGTCGACGTCGCGGTCGCTCTCGCGCTCCACGTCCACGCCCACCTCGGCGCCCTCCGCGAGGACGAGGACGACGCGGTCGCCGGAGTGGGAGAGGGAGAAGTCGAGGCCGCTGCCGGGCAGGCGGGGCTTGCCGTGCCCGGCGCCGCAGTGCGGGCAGTCGGTGGTGAAGCGGATGGTCTCCGGGGCCAGGCCGGTCGCCTCGGCGAGGGCCGTGCGGGCGAGGAAGCGGCCGGTGACGAAACGGGCCTTGTCCTCCGGGCGCAGGAAGCGGTCGTAGCGGTCGCGTTCGCCGTCGTCGAGCAGGGCGCGCATGGGGGGCTCGTCGACGGGGGCCGCCCAGCGGACGGCGCACTCCAGCATCTCCACAAACGTGATGATAGGACTTGAACATGGGGCTGGATCTCTTCTCGGACGTGGCCGAGCTGACGGCGGCGCTCGTCGACATCGAGTCGGTGAGCGGCGGGGAAGGGCCGCTCGCCGACGCCGTCGAGGAGGCGCTGCGGGCGCTCCCGCACCTGGCGGTGGAGCGGGCGGGCCACAACGTCGTCGCCCGCACCGAGCTGGGGCGCGGTGAGCGGGTCGTGCTGGCCGGGCACCTCGACACCGTCCCGCTGAACGGCAACCTGCCGTCGCGGGTGGAGGGCGACCGGCTCTACGGGTGCGGCACCACGGACATGAAGAGCGGCGTCGCGGTCGCGCTGCGGCTCGCCGCGACCGTTCCCGAGCCGAACCGCGACATCACCTACGTCTTCTACGAGTGCGAGGAGATCGAGGCCGAGCGCAACGGGCTGCGGAAGCTCGCGGCGTCGCGTCCGGAGCTGCTCGCGGGCGACTTCGCGGTGCTGATGGAGCCGACGGGCGGCCAGATCGAGGGCGGCTGCCAGGGCACGATGCGGGTCGAGGTCGCGGCGCAGGGGGAGCGGGCGCACAGCGCCAGGGCCTGGATGGGGTCGAACGCCATTCACTCCGCCGGGCGGATCCTCGACGTGCTCCGCGCCTATGAGCCGACGCGTCCGGTTGTGGACGGCCTCGAATACCGCGAGGGCCTGAACGCCGTGTTCATTTCCGGCGGCGTCGCCGGAAACGTTATTCCGGACGAATGCGTCGTCACCGTGAATTATCGCTTCGCCCCTGACAAGTCTGTGGCCGACGCGGAGGCGTACCTTCGGGAAATCTTCGCGGGCTTCGAGGTGACGGTCACCGACGCCGCGTCCGCCGCCCGGCCTGGGCTGACGCACCCGGCCGCGGCCGCGTTCGTCGCCGCCGCCGGGGCGGAAGTCCGCGCGAAACTGGGCTGGACGGACGTCGCCCGATTCGCCGAACTGGGCATCCCCGCCGTCAACTACGGGCCCGGCGAGCCGACCCTCGCCCACACCAAGGACGAGTACGTCGAGATGCCCCTCATCGCCGAGTGCGAGCAACGTATGCGCATGTGGTTGGCCGGTCGCACTAACGTGGCTTCATGACTTTGAATGCGGAATCCCCCTCGCGGCGACAGGGGCCGGCCATGCTGCGCGGGCGGGCGGTCCCGAAGACGACCACCGACCAGCGGCTGCTCGACGGCCGCGGCCCGGCCGACTGGGTGCACGCCGACCCGTGGCGCGTGCTGCGCATCCAGGCGGAGTTCGTCGAGGGCTTCGGGCTGCTCGCCGAGCTGCCGAAGGCGGTCAGCGTGTTCGGCAGCGCCCGCACCAAGCCCGGCTCGGCGGAGTACGAGCTCGCCGTCGACATCGGCGCCCGGCTGCACGCGGCCGGCTACGCCGTCGTCACCGGGGGCGGCCCGGGGATCATGGAGGCGGCCAACAAGGGCTGCGACGAGAGCGGCGGCCTGTCGGTCGGCCTCGGCATCGAGCTGCCGTTCGAGCAGCGGCTCAACGACCACGTCGACATCGGCATCGAGTTCCGCTACTTCTTCGTCCGCAAGACGATGTTCGTGAAGTACTCGCAGGCGTTCGTGGTGCTGCCGGGCGGCTTCGGCACCCTGGACGAGCTGTTCGAGGCGATCACCCTCGTCCAGACCAGGAAGATCACCCGCTTCCCGATCGTGCTCGTGGGGACGCAGTTCTGGGGCGGGCTGCTCGACTGGGTGAAGCAGTCCATGCTGCCCAGCGGCAAGATCTCCCCGCAGGACATCGACCTGATCCACCTCACCGACGACCCGGAGGAGGTCGTCCGGATCATCGTCGAGGGGCACACGCGCGCCGAGCAGGAGATCATCGAGGCCCGCGCACAGGCGGAGGCCGGGCAGACCGCCGCCGAGTGACCCCGGGGGCCGGGGGAATCGACGCGCCCGTACGGGGAAGGGCGCCCTCATGGCGCTGGACGTGATCACGACGCTGGAGCAGCTGGCCGCGCTGCTGGAGGACCGTCCGTCCCTGTACGTGCGCTGGTCGGCGGACCCGGAGGCCGACGAGTCCCGCCCGCACAGCGCGGACGGGCTGACCGGCGCGGAGCTGCCGGGCCTGTCCGCCAACCCGCTGGCCGTCGAGGAGTGGTGGGGGGACCGGTCCACGGTCCTGTGGGTGGCGCGGCGCCTGCACGACTACTCCCATCTGGAGCGGGCCCGCGCCCGCGGCGCCCGGCCGTGGGTGCTGGAGGGCGAGGAGGCGGGCCGCGGCCCCGACAACGAGCCCGTCGTGGCCCGTCCCGCCGCCGTCGCGCTGATCGACAAGCGCGTCCTCGACGAGGCCGAGAGCCTCCTGAAACGCGACGCGAACACCGACTGGGGCCCCCTCGACCGCGAGGGCGGCTGACCGGCTCTGGGCCGGACGTGCGGACCCGGACCGGCGCGGCCGGTGTGAGGGGCCGCGGGGCGGGTAGGGCGGCGCTGACATCACGGAAGGGGGACCGGTGATGAGCGAGCGGACGCCGAACGGAGGGGCCGGCGACGCGGCCCGGGGGCCCGAGGCGCAGGCGGGCGGTGCCCAGGAGGCGCCGGTGGGCCGGGAAGTGCATCCGGAGGAGTTCCGGCCCGATTCCACCGAGGGCCGCGGCGGGCGGCCGGAGGATCTCAGCCCGGACGACTTCGAATAAGCGCGGCGGTGTACCGAGGGTGTCCGCCCCGCGCGGAAACAGGCGCATCGAAAGAAGCGAGCACCCTCGAACGCACTTTTCGTCAGTACGTCGAATCCAGGTCGTGCGGCGGAAGGGGAGCGGGGAGCCACTGGGGCGGCCGGTCGAGCGGACTGCTGTGCGCAGGCGGCCGGTTCCGTGCCGTTACCGGGTGCAGGTCGAGGTTCGGGGATAAGGCGGACACGACCGCCGCCGGCAGCATGGTGGTGGCGGCCGGCGCCGCCCCGGAGAATCCGGTCGTGCTCTTGGCCGCATGGCCGTACAGCAGTGTGCAGATGCTCAGCAGCGGAATGGCGGATAGTTCCATGAGCCGGGTCGCCGGGCGGCGTCTTTTGGCGCCCTCCCGGAGCATTCGGGCCGCGCGCGACACCTGTCCGCGGCGCAGATCGCGGTTGATGACGATGACGGTCCGGCCGCTCTGCTCGCGCAGGTAGCCCAGCAGCCGGCTCGGCATCCAGGCCCGCGCGAACGGCCCGATCCGGCCACGCGGCAGGGCCGCGGTCTGCAGGTGCCGCCACACTTCGCCGGCCGCGTCGAGTTCCTCGTCCTTTCCGGCTTTGCCGCCGCTGATCAGAATGAGCGTCGGTTTTTCCGGCAGCAGCGATACGGTGAGGCACTCCCACCCCCGGGCGGACCGGAACGCCCGTTCGAGATCGAGCGGCGGGTTCCACTGCTGCGCCACGGCAAGCTGAGTACGCAGTTTCTCATTCTCGCGGGTCAGACGTTCGATGGTCTCTTTGAGGCGGCGTTCATCAGGGGAATCCATGACGTCTCCCGATCGCGTATCCGCGTCGTTCCGCGCCTCCGGGGCAGCACGATCGCGCAGACAGAAAAACTGGGTAGCAGATGCGCCTGCTACCCAGTTACCGACACTATATGTTGTCGGCTTTCCGCTGACGACCCTGCTGTTCGTCGAGAGGTCGGGGCACCGGTCGTCGCCGCTTGAGCAGGACGCCGGTCACGGCGGCCCATTTGTCCTCGTCGTCGGCGAGGGATTCCGGGGCGTCCCAGATGAACCGCAGGAAGGGGTCCCCCACCACTTCCTCGGGATAGTTTCCGTCATGGGAATGCTCGGCGGCCGGCGCGGCGGCCGCGGTCGCGGTGTCCAGGCGGACGGGCTCGCCGCCGTCCAGGATCGCGCGGAAGCTGCCGCGGCGCCAGCCGAGGCGGTCCTCCAGGGGGATGATGACGCGGTCGGTGTAGTCCCGGCCGCGGCCGGTCTCGATCTTGTTCACCACGGACAGCGAGGGGCCGCCCTCGGCGGCGAGGCTCGCCTGGGAGCCGAAGCCGAGTTCGATCCGCCGCTGCCGGACGATCTGCCCCAGCCGCCGCCAGGCCGCCGGCGGGTGGCCGGGCACGTCCTCGTCGCGTCCGTCCGACTCGTTCAAGGGAACAGGCTCCTTCTCGTGTCGCGGGGTGACGGCCTGACACGGTGCGTAAGTGTAGCGGAGCAAAACGGACTTTGACGAGTCGTAACGCGTTTTGGCCGGTCGCCATCGGATCCATGCACAACCCAAGGCATCGAGCACCACATGAGATGGTTAAAACGCGTCTTGATGCTGCACGACGCACTGAGATGCGTTACGCTTCCGGGCATGTCAAGATCTCCAGGCAGCGAGATTCCCGTGGAGCGCCTTCTGTACACGCCGCAGGAGGCCGCAGAGATCACGTCGTTCACCCGTGACTGGCTCGTCCGGGCGGCGAGCCGGGGAGAGATTCCGCATCGCCGCTACGGCAAGCGCCTGTTCCGGTTCGCGCACGAGGACCTCGAAGCGATCAAGGACATGGGCGCCTGCCCGGTCGAGCCCGCCGAACAGTGGGACCGGGCGAACTGAGCCCCTCGGGCGCCGCGAGCCCGGACACCGTGCCGCGGGCCCTGAACACCGCCCCGCAAGAAGGAACGTCACCATGAGCACCGCACCACCGCCCTCTCCTCGTGCCCGCACCGGCCCGGCCGGGGGTACCCGATGAACTGGCTCAGCCAGGGCACCATCGACGACCTGGCCGCGTCCGTCGCCGAGCACGAGGCCGCCGTAGAACGGGCCCACGACCAACTCGAGAACCACCGCAAGGCCGCCTTCCAGGTCATGGAGGTCCTGCACCGCCACCAGGGCCTGGCCGCCGAGGCGAAGTTCCTCCTGACGATCGCCCACGGCGCCGCGCCCATCCCGTCCCCCGGTGAGATCCGCGAGGTCGCCGGGGCGGACGAGGGGCTCGGCCTGGCGATCGGCAGCATCCGCATGGCGCTGCCGCCGGACGCGTCCCCCGTGCAGTACGGCCACCTGGCCGAGTCGATGCGCGCGCTGTACGCCGCCGCGCACGTCGTCGCCCTGCACGCGGACGAGCGCGCGCGCACCTCCGGGCCCCCGCCGCCCCGCCTCGCGCCGGAAGGGGAGGCGCCGGCCGCCGTGCCCCGCGCCCTGGCGCCCCTGCTGGGCCGCCAGGTCCGCGTGGACAACGCCGACGGCACCCGCGACATCGGCCTGCTCGGCTCCGTCGAAGGGGGGCAGCTCACCCTCCTGGACGAGGACGGCGTCCCCGTCGCGTGGCCGCTGCTGGACGAGGTCCTCGCGGTCCGGGCCTGGCCGCCCCTCGACGCGGCCGCCGGCCACGAGCCCAACGAGCGGGAGCACGGCGAGCCGGAGCGCGACCCGGACGAGGAGCCCGCCGACGCCCTCGGCGCGTCCGCCGGTCCGCCGTCCTGATCCCGGCGCTGACGCCGGACAGGACCGCTCTTCGAATCTCATCCGAACACCGCTCGCTGGCCGAAGCCTGCTACGACCTGGCCGAACGCTGGGATGCGCTGCCGCGCGACAGCTCCGGCGCGCACGCCGAGCAGCTCCGCCGCGTCGTCCGGCTGTACGGCCGGGCCCCGCGCTGAGGCGCCACTGACCACGTCGTCCCCCGGTTCTGGGGGGAGGGGGACGACCTTCGAGGGCGGGTCTCGAATGGGGGAGGAGATCCGCCGCCGCCGGCGGCCGCGCCCATCGCCCAGGCGTGGCCGCCGGCCTTTCCAGGGCCCGTCGCGGGGGCGGGGCCCCGGCCCTCCCGAGGCCGCCCTCCGGCGAGCCCGCAGAACCGGGCGCAACCCTCTGACCGTGCCTTCCCCCCCCCGGCACGGTCGATCCGACCTCCATGGAGTGAGCCATGACCCTGCACGAGCCCGAGATCGCCTCCCTGCTCCGGCTGGAGGCGCCCGACGCGTCCCGCGGGGCGGACGCCGCGCCGCCGCCGTTCCCGGGCCGCCCGCGGGTGTGGACGGACCTGGCGCTGATCGTGTGCGTCATCGCGCTGGCGCTGCTCGGCGCGATCGTGATCGGCGTCGAGATGTCCCGGCTGGCCGCGGCGCCGGCGCCCTGCCTCGCGCCGCGCTGACCTCCGCAGTGAGTTCGCAGTGAGAAAGACGAACGGTGGGTTTCCGATGAATCAGGACGTGATGGGGACGACCGCGGCGGCGTCGGAGTACGCCGCGCCGGCCCAGGGGGCGCCGTGGCCGCAGCGGGGGTTCGGCGGCAGGCACCGCCGGCCGCGGCGCACCATCGTCCAGCTGGTCAAGGGCATGCCGCCGTTCCCGCGCCGGACGCTGAAGTACGCCGGCCCGGGGACGCCGATCATGCACGGCATGGACGTCGAGCAGTGGCAGCGGCAGGCGTGCAAGAGGGGGTACACGCTGCGCGTCGACGGCTGGTACGGGCCGCGGTCGAGCAAGGTCGCCACGTCCCTGCAGCGCCGCGCCGGGCTGGCCGGCGACGGGGAGGTCGACGCCTGGACGTGGGCGGCGACCTGGGACTGAACCGGGGCCGACGCGTCCGCCCGTTTTGGCCCTCCCTTCCGCGGTAGTAGACGCTCGTGGACACAGAGGGGCGCGCGGCCGACGCGGTGGTGGAGGACGTCGCCGTCCACGCGTTCGAGGTGCCGGTGGACGGCCCGGACGGGCTGGAGGAGGACGGCACCCTCCGCTGGGACTCGACGACCCTCGTCCTGGTCGAGGCGCGGTCCGGCGGGCGCACCGGGATCGGCTACACCTACGGGGACGTCTCGGTCGCCGCGTTCGTCCGGTCGAAGCTGGCGCCCGCCGTGCGGGACGCGAGCGCGCTCGACCCGCCCGCCGCCTGGGAGCGCATGTTCGCCGGGATCCGCAACGCCGGACGCCCCGGCGTGGGCGCCATGGCGGTGTCCGCCGTCGACATCGCGCTGTGGGACCTGAAGGCGCGGCTGCTCGGCGTCCCGCTGGTCACGGCGCTGCCCGCGTTCCACGACCGGGTGCCCGTCTACGGCAGTGGAGGGTTCACGAACTACTCCCTGGACCGCCTCACCACCCAGCTCGGGGGCTGGGTGGAGCAGGGCATCCCCAGGGTGAAGCTGAAGACCTCCCGGCGCCCGGCGGACGACCCGCGCCGGCTCACCGCCGTCCGCGAGGCGATCGGCACCGGCGCGGAGCTGTTCGCCGACGCCAACGGCGCGCTGACCCGCAAGGAGGCGCTGTACTGGGCGCACCGGCTCGCCGCGGAGTGGGACGTCCGCTGGTTCGAGGAGCCGGTGCCGTCCGACGACACCGCCGGGCTGCGGCTGGTGCGCGAGCGGGGCCCCGGCCGGACCGAGATCGCCGCCGGCGAGTACGGGTTCGTGCTGAAGGACTTCGCCGACCTGCTCGCGGGCCCCGCGGTGGACTGCCTGCAGGCCGACGTCACCCGCTGCGGCGGCGTCACCGGCGTCCTCCAGGTCGCCGGGCTCGCGGCGGCGCACCAGATCGACCTGTCCGCGCACTGCGCGCCCGCGGTGTCCGCGCACGCGTTCTGCGCGGTGCGGCGGCTCCGCCACCTGGAGTACTTCCACGACCACGTCCGCGTAGAGCACCTGCTCTTCGACGGGAACCTCGGCCCGGTGGACGGCGCGCTCCGCCCGGACACCGGCCGTCCCGGACTGGGCTTGGAGGTCAGGTGGGACGACGCGGAACCGTACCGCGTGTACGGCTCCCGCCCGGCCTGATGGCAACCGACGATTGGGGACGAGGGACATGGCGAGGACGCACGTGGCCGAGACGCGCGAGGTGCCGGCGAGGACGGCCCCGACGGTGCCCGGTCCGCCGCGCGGGCGGCAGGTGGTCGAGGTCGGGCGGCTGGCCCGCGCGCTGCGGAAGGCGGTCGAGGGGGAGGTCCGCTTCGACGCCGGGTCGCGGGCCATGTACGCCAACGACGCGTCGAACTTCCGGCAGGTGCCGATCGGCGTGGTCGTTCCGCGGACGGCGGCGGACGTGGTCGCCGTGCACCGCGTCTGCAAGGAGTACGGCGCGCCGGTGCTGAACCGGGGCGGCGGGACGAGCCTGTCCGGCGAGACCGTCAACTACGCGGTCGTCATCGACCATTCCAAGTACCTGACGCGCATCGGCGAGCTCGATGTGGAGAACCGGCGGGTCACCTGCGAGCCCGGGGTCATCAACGAGGAGCTGAACCGGCACACCGGCAAGGAGAACCTGGTGTTCGGGCCGGACCCGTCGTCGCACTCGCGGTGCGTGATCGGCGGCAACATCGGCAACAACTCGTGCGGGATCCACTCCGTCCAGTCGCAGCTGTACGGGCCGGGGCCGCGCACGTCCGACAACGTCCACGCCCTGGAGGTCGTCACCTACGGCGGGGACCGGTTCTGGGTCGGCGTGGACGAGGAGAAGGACCTCGACCGCATCATCGCGGCGGGCGGCCGCAAGGGCGAGATCTACGCGGCGCTGCGCGACCTGCGGGACCGGTACGCCGACGCGATCCAGGCGGGGTTCCCGTCCGTGGCGGAGATGCCGCGCCGCGTGTCGGGGTTCAACCTGGACGAGCTGCTCCCGGAGAAGGGGTTCAACGTCGCCCGCGCCCTGTGCGGCACCGAGGGCACCTGCGCGACCGCGCTCCAGGCGGTGCTGCTGCTCACCCCGGCCCTGCTCAAGCGGACGCTCGTCGTGGTCGAGTACGGCGACATCGCCGACGCCGCCGAGCACACCCAGGAGATCGTCGAGAGGTTCCGGCCGATCGGGCTGGAGGCGCTCGACGACCAGCTCATCGAGGACCAGCGGCTCCAGGGCAAGAACCTCGCCGACATCGACGAGCTGCCCCTCAAGGACGGCGGCGCGTGGCTGCTGGTCCAGCTCGGCGCCGACACCGAGGAGGAGTCGGTCGCGCAGGCGCGGCGGCTCACCGACTGGCTGACCGGTGAGAAGGGCTGCGACCCGCGGCGGATCGTCACGTCCAAGAGCAGGCAGGAGGGCGGGACGAGCGGGAAGCTGTGGGCGATCCGCGAGGCCGGGCTCGGCTCGACCGCGTTCCCGCCGGGCAAGGACCACTGGCCCGGCTGGGAGGACTCGGCCGTCCCGCCGCCCCGGACGGGGGAGTACGTGCGCGCGCTGCGCCGGGTGATGGCCAAGCACGGCATAGACGGCGCGATGTACGGGCACTTCGCGCAGGGCTGCATCCACTCCCGGATGAGCTTCGACCTGCGCAGCGCCGAGGGCATCGCCCGCTACCGCCGGTTCATGGAGGACGCCGCCGACCTCGTCGTGTCGTTCGGCGGGTCGCTGTCCGGCGAGCACGGGGACGGCCAGCAGCGCGGCGAGCTGCTCGAACGCCAGTACGGCCCGGAGTTGATGCGCGCGATGCGGGAGTTCAAGCGCATCTGGGACCCGGCCGGCAAGATGAACCCCGGCAAGGTCGTCGACGCCTACCGGCTCGACGAGGACCTGCGGCTCGGCACCGGCTACAACCCGCCGCGCCCCGAGGTGAAGTTCGCCTACGAGCAGGACGGCGGCGACTTCGCGCACGCCGCGCTGCGCTGCATCGGGGTCGGCGAGTGCCGCGTCCCGCGCGCCGAGAACACGATGTGCCCGAGCTACCAGGTGACCCGCGAGGAGAAGCACACCACGCGCGGCCGGGCCCGGCTGCTGTTCGAGATGCTGCAGGGCGAGGTCATCACGGACGGCTGGCAGTCCAAGGAGGTCGCCGAGTCGCTCGACCTGTGCCTGGCCTGCAAGGGCTGCACCAACGACTGCCCGGTCAACGTCGACATCCCGACCTACAAGTCCGAGTTCCTGTACCACCACTACAAGTCGGCGCGGCGGTGGCGCCCGCGGTACGCGTACGCGTTCGGGTTCATCGACCAGGCGGCGCGGCTCGCGTCCCGTATGCCTGAGGCGGTGAACGCCGTCACGCACACCCCCGGCCTGGCCCGGCTCGCGAAACTCGTCGCGGGCATCGACCGCAGGAGGCCGCTGCCGACGTTCGCGCCGATGACGCTCCAGCGGTGGTTCCGCGAGCGCGGCGGCACGGCCAACCCGCACGGGCGCCCGGTCGTGCTGTTCCCCGACACGTTCAACAACCACTTCCACACCGATGTCGGCGTCGCCTGCGTCGAGGCGATCGAGGCCGCGGGCTGGAAGGTCGTCATGCCGGAGACGCACGTGTGCTGCGGCCGGCCGCTCTACGACTACGGCTTCCTCGACATGGCCGAGCGCTACCTGCACAACGTGCTGGACGTCCTGCGCCCGTACGTCCGGGCGGGGACGCCCGTCGTCGGCATGGAGCCGAGCTGCCTCGCCGTCTTCAAGGACGAGCTGACCAAGCTCCTCCCGCACGACGACGACGCGGCGCGGCTGGCGGCGAACGCGCACCACTTCGCGGAGTTCTTCCAGGCGTACGAGATCCGCCCGCCGCGGCTGCGCGGCGGCGGCAAGGCGCTGCTGTGGGGGCACTGCCACCACCGCGCCACAGGCGGCGTCGAGCCGGAGCAGGCGCTGCTCGAACAGATGGGGCTGGAGACCGAGAGCCTCAAGGGCGGCTGCTGCGGCCTCGCCGGCTCGTGGGGGTTCGAGAAGGGCAAGTACGACATCTCGATGGACTGCGGAGAGCAGGCGCTCCTGCCCGCCGTCCGTGACGCGGACGACACCACCTGCATCGTCGCCGACGGCTTCTCCTGCAAGACCCAGATCGAGCATGCCAAGACCGGGCGGCGCGCGCTGCACGTCGCTCAGCTCATGCAGCTCGCCAGGGAGAGCGACGCCCCGCTCAGCGGCAAGCCGGAGAAGGCGCGGCGCGCGCGCAGACCGGCTCCGCCCGCGTCCCGTCGCCTCGCCCGCACCGCTGCCGTCGTCGCGGCGGGAGCGGTGACGGCCGCCGGGATCGGCCTGGCACTGCGGACGGGATGCGAACGCCCGGCGAAAACGTGACCTTGCCCGGCGGCTGATTTCCGGAGCGCGGGAAGTGTCCCCTCTGGAGGTGGAGCGTGGACAGGAACGTGAAGGCCGGGGCCTGCGCGCTGGCCATGGCGGGGACGCTGGCGCTCGGCGGCTGCAGCGGAGGGGACGGCGGCGGCGACGGCAACGCCGCCACGCCGGCGGCGCAGACGTCGGCGCCGGTCGCCGATTCGGCGACGGGGCTGGAGCAGCAGTACGAGCGGGTCGTGGACGCGGTGCTGCCGTCCGTGGTGAAGATCCAGACCGATCAGGGGGAGGGCTCCGGCGTCGTCTACGACGGGCAGGGCCACATCGTCACGAACGCGCACGTGGTCGCCGGGGCGAAGAAGATCCAGGTGACGGCCGCCAGCGGCGGCGCGACGCTGGACGCCGACCTCGTCGGCGCGTTCGCGGCGGACGACCTGGCCGTCGTCAGGGCCAAGGGCGGGAACCTCAAGCCGGCGTCGTGGGGCGAGTCGGGCAAGGCGCGGGTCGGGCAGATCGTCCTCGCCATGGGGAACCCGCTCGGCCTCGCCGGGAGCGTGACGAACGGGATCGTGTCCGCGCTGCACCGGACGGTGTCCACCAAGGGGGAGGGCGCCTTCCAGGGGTCGACGATCGCCGACGCGATCCAGACCAGCGCGGCGATCAACCCGGGCAACAGCGGCGGCGCGCTGGTCACGCTGAGCGGGCAGGTCATCGGCGTGCCCACGGCCGCCGCGACGGACCCGTCGGTGGGCGCGGCGGCGGCCGGGATCGGCTTCGCGACGCCGAGCGACACCGTGAAGCGGATCGTCCCGCAGCTGATCCAGAGCGGGAAGGTGTCGAACTCGGGGCGGGCCGCGCTCGGCGTGACCGTCCGCACGATCGTCGACCCGCAGAGCGGCGAGCGGACGGCGGTCGCCGTGGTGGACGTCCAGCGCGGCGGCGGCGCGGCGAAGGCGGGCATCAAGCCGGGCGATCTGATCCTGTCGGTGAACGGCACCGCGACGCCCGACCAGACGGCGCTGTCGTCGGTGCTCGCGAACCTCAAGCCGGGCGACACGGCCAAGGTCGAGGTGCAGCAGGCGGACGGGTCGAAGAGGACCGTCCAGGTGACGCTCGGGGAGCTGCCCGGCGGCGGGTGATCCCCGGCGGCCGTCCCCTTGACGGTGGCCTGTACGGGAGTACAGTGTACATCCGTACAGGCCACTGAACATTTGTACAGGGGGTGGGGATGACGGCCGAGCGAGCCGACGACCTGACCGGACGCGCCCGCATCCGGGACGCCGCGCTGCTGGAGTTCGCCGAGCACGGCACGAAGGGCGCGACGATCCGCGGCATCGCCAAGGCCGCCGGCGTCTCGCCGGCCCTGGTGCAGCACCACTTCGGGACGAAGGAGGCGCTGCGCCGGGAGTGCGACGAGTACGCGCTCGCGGCCGTCCGCGAGATCAAGGAGGAGGCGCTGCGCGGGGGGATCGGCGACCCCGGCTTCCTGATGCTCGCCATGCGCACGGCCCTGCCCATCCAGCGCTACTTCGCCCGGGCCCTGACCGACGGATCGCCGGCCGCGGTCGCGCTGTACGACGACACCGTCGCCTACACCGAGGAGGTCCTCGCGCAGGGCAGGCCGGGGCTGGCCGTGCCCAAGACCGACGACCTGCACGCCTACGCCGCCGTCATGACGACGATGACGTTCGGCCTGATGGTCCTGCACGAACACATCTCCCGGAGCCTCGGCGGCAACACGCTCACGGCCGAGGGCTACCCCCGGATGGCGCTCGCCATGATGGACCTCTTCGACGACCGGCTCCTGGAGCCGGAGCTGGTCGAGCAGGCGCGCGTCTCCCTGAAATCCATGCTCGCCGCCGGCGGGCAGCCTCCCGACAAGGAGAACCGGTGACCGCGAACACGCCCCCGATTGCCGTATCCGGCCTGGTCAAGAGCTTCGGCCGGACGCGCGCGCTGGACGGTCTCGACCTGACCGTCCGCCCCGGCGAGGTGCACGGCTTCCTCGGTCCGAACGGCGCGGGGAAGTCGACCACCATCAGGGTCCTGCTCGGCCTGCTGCGCGCCGACGCCGGCACCGTCCGGCTGCTCGGCGGCGACCCGTGGCGGGACGCGACGCAGCTGCACCGCCGTCTCGCCTACGTGCCCGGCGACGTGACGCTGTGGCCGAACCTGTCCGGCGGCGAGGTCATCGACCTGCTCGGCCGGATGCGCGGCGGCACCGACCCGCGCCGCAAGGCCGAACTGCTCGACCGGTTCGAGCTGGACCCGCGCAAGAAGGGCCGCGCCTACTCCAAGGGCAACCGGCAGAAGGTCGGCCTCGTCGCGGCGCTCGCGTCCGACGCCGAGCTGCTGCTGCTGGACGAGCCGACCTCCGGCCTCGACCCCCTCATGGAGGAGGTCTTCCAGGAGTGCGTCCGCGAGGAGCGGCGCGCGGGCCGGACCGTCCTGCTGTCCAGCCACATCCTGTCCGAGGTCGAGGCGCTCTGCGACCGCGTGACGATCATCCGGAACGGCACCGCGGTGGAGACCGGCACCCTGGACGAGCTGCGGCACCTGACCCGCACCTCGATCCACGCGGAGCTGGCCGCGCCGCTGGACGGCCAGCCGCTGCCCGGCGCCCACGACCTCCAGGCCGACGGCACCACGATCAAGTTCGAGGTGGACACCCCGCAGCTCGACGCCGCGCTCCGCGCGCTCACCGAGATCGGCGTCCGCAGCCTGGTCAGCCGTCCGCCGACGCTGGAGGAGCTGTTCCTGCGGCACTACAAGGACGAGTTGCAGGAGGCGGGGCTGTGACCGCGCTGACCGGGACCTGGGGGCTGATGCGGCTCATCCTGCGCCGCGACCGGTTCCTGCTGCCCGCCTGGGTGCTCTGGATCGCCGTCATCCCGCTCGGCTTCGTCGGGGCCACCGACGCCCTCTACCCCGAGGCCGCCGACCGGCTCCAGTACGCGCACACCACCGGGACCAACCCGACGTTCCTCGCCCTCTACGGGCCGATGTACGGCACCGACCTCGGCAGCATCATCGCGCAGCGGTCCGGGTTCGTCCCGGTGGTGATCGGGCTGATCAGCGCGCTCACCGTCGTCCGGCACACCCGCACCGAGGAGGAGGCGGGCCGCCGCGAACTGCTCGGCGCCACCGTCACCGGGCGCGGCGCCGGGCTGGCCGCCGCGCTGCTGGTGACGATGGCGGCGAACCTCGTCCTCGGCGCCCTTCTCGCCGCCGGGCTCACCGCGCAGGGCCTGCCCGCCGCCGGGTCGCTGGCCTTCGGCCTGCAGATGGCCGCCGCCGGCTGCGTCTTCGCGGCCGTCGCGGGCGTCACCGCGCAGCTCAGCGAGAGCGCGGGCGCCGCCCGCGGGACGGCGCTCGCCGCGCTCGGCGGCGCGTTCGCGGTCCGGATGGCCGCCGACGTCGGCGGCGCGGGCAACTCGCTGACCTGGCTCGGCTGGCTGTCCCCGCTCGGCTGGATCAACCGCGTCCGCGCCTACGGCGAGGAGCGCTGGTGGACGCTCGCGCTCGCCGTCGTGCTCGCCGCGCTGCTGGTCGCCGCCGCCGGGGCGCTGTCGGCGCGCCGGGACGTCGGCGCGGGCGTGCTGCCGCCGCGGCTCGGCAGGCCCGACGCCACGGCGCGGCTGTCGGGGCCGGTCGGCCTCGCCTGGCGGCTGCAGAGCCGCGCCCTGTACGGCTGGCTCGCCGGCTTCCTCGCGCTCGGCATCGTCTACGGCGCCGTCGCGGGCGGGGTGCGGGAGATGGTGGACGACAACCCCGACCTCGCGGAGATCTTCACCCGGCTCGGCGGCAAGAGCGGGATCACCGACGCCTACTTCGCGTCCGTCATGGGCATGCTCGGCCTGTTCGCCGCCGCCTACGCGGTGTCGGCCACGCTGCGGCTGCGCACCGAGGAGAGCGGGCAGCGCGCCGAACCGCTGCTCGCCACCGGGACGGGACGGCTGCGCTGGGCGGCGAGCCACCTGCTGTTCACGCTGCTCGGCCCGGTCGCCGCGATGGTCGTCGCCGGGCTGGCCGCCGGGGTGGCGCACGGCCTGGACAGCGGCGACCTGGGCCGGGAGGTGCCGCGGGTGCTCGGCGCCGCGCTGGCGCAGCTGCCCGCCGTCTGGCTGATCGCCGCGATCGCGCTCGCGCTGTTCGGGCTGGTCCCCGGCCTGACGGCGGGCGGCGCCTGGACCGCCGTCGCCGTGTGCGCGATGGTGACGCTCTTCGGCGCCGCGCTCGACCTCGACCAGTGGGCCCTGGACGTCTCGCCGTTCACCCACATCCCGAAGCTCCCCGGAGCGTCGTTCGAGGCCGCGCCGATGCTCTGGCTCCTCGCGCTCACCGCCGTGCTGGCGGCGGCGGGCCTGGCCGGGTTCCGCCGCCGGGACCTCGCCACGCGCTGAGCCGTCACCGCGCCGGCGTGGTCGCCGGGCCTTACCATGGCCCGGTGACTACGCCGAAACCCCTCGCCGTCTGCGTGTTCTGCTCGTCCAGCGGGAAGATCGACCGCCGCTACACCGACCTCGCCGCCGAGGCCGGCGCCGAGCTGGCCCGGCGCGGCCACAGCCTGGTCAGCGGCGGCGCCCAGGTGTCGTGCATGGGAGCCGTCGCCCGCGCCGCGCGGGCCGGCGGCGCCCGGACCGTCGGGGTGATCCCCGAGGGCCTGGTCAGCGTCGAGATCTCCGACGAGGACAACGACGAGCTGATCGTCACGCCGGACATGCGTACCCGCAAGGGCGAGATGGACCGGCGCAGCGACGCGTTCCTCATCCTGCCCGGCGGCATCGGCACGCTGGAGGAGCTGTTCGAGGTGTGGACGGCCCGGGTCCTCGCGATGCACGAGAAGCCCGTCGTCATCCTCGACCCGACCGGCGTGTACGAGCCGCTGCGCGAGCTGATGAAGGGCCTCACCGAGCAGGGCTTCGCCCGCCCCAAGATCTGGGACGCCATCGGCTGGACGGCCACCGTCCCCGAGGCGTTCGACCTCCTGGAGCGGACGCAGCCCCGCATCGGCTTCTCGCCGGAGGACTACGCCGAGACCCAGCTCTAGTCATCGCGGGGGCACGCCCCCGCACCCCCGGGTAAGGGCTCTCAGTCGTGCTTGCGGCCCGGCATGTTCTCGTACATCTCGGTGAGCTTCTGCCGGAAGCCGCGGGCGGCCATCCCGATCTTCTGCGGGTCCTTGAGGCCGGCCTTGAAGGTCTTCTTCGCCTGGTCCTTCATGATGTGCGGCGGGATCGGGGCGATCTCGTCGTCCACCACGAACTCCAGCACCACGGGCCGGTCGCTGGCGAGCGCCTCCTTCCAGGCGTCGGTGACCTTCTTGGGCTTGTCGCAGTAGACGCCCTTGAGCCCGCACAGCTCGGCGTACTTGGCGTACGGGAAGTCCGGGATGCTCTGCGAGCCCTCGTACTTGGGGTCGCCGCCCATCGCGCGCTGCTCCCAGGTGACCTGGTTGAGGTCCTGGTTGTTGAACACGGCGAAGACGAGCGGCGGGGAGCCGCCGAGGCGTTCGGCGTACCGCTTGACGGTGAGCATCTCGTTCATGCCGTTCATCTGGAACGCGCCGTCCCCGACGAAGCAGATCACCGGGCGGTCCGGGTAGGCGAACTTGGCCGCGATCGCGTACGGGACGCCGGGCCCCATCGTGGCGAGCGTGCCCGACAGCGACGCCTGCATCCCGTCGCGGAGCTTGATGTGCCGCGCCCACCAGTTGGTCGCCGACCCCGAGTCGGCGGTGAGGATCGCGCCGTCCGGCAGCAGCGGCGACACCTCGTGCGCCACCGCCTGCGGATTGACCTTGCCCTCGAAGCTCTGCCCGGCGCGCTTGGCCATCACCTTGTCCCAGGCGCGGACGTTCTCCTCGATCTGGTCGCGCCAGGACCGGTCCTTCTTGCGCTCCAGCAGCGGGATCAGCTCGCGCAGGGTCTCCTTGGCGTCCCCGACGACGTGCGCGTCCATCGGGTAGCGGATGCCGATCATGCGGCCGTCGATGTCGATCTCGACGCCCTTGCAGCTGCCCTCGTCCGGCAGCCACTCCGCGTACGGGAAGCTCGTGCCGATCATGAACAGGGTGTCGCAGTTCATGATCATTTCATCGCTGGCCTTGGAGCCGAGCAGGCCGATCGGCCCGGTGACGAACGGCAGGTCGTCCGGCACCACCTCGCGGCCGAGCAGCGCCTTGGCGATGCCGGCGCCGAGCAGTTCGGCCGTCTCGACCAGCTCCGCCCGCGCGCCCGCCGCGCCCTGCCCGACGAGCATCGCGACCTTCTCGCCCTCGTTGAGGATCTGCGCCGCCTTGTGCAGCTCCTCCTTGTTCGGCAGGATCCGCGGCTTGCTCCACCCCACGCTGGAGTACACCGAGCCGTGCTCCTTCGGCGGCGACGGCACCGCCTCCGACTCCTGGACGTCCTCCGGGACGATGATCGTGGCGACGCTCCGCGTCGTCAGCGCCGTCTTGAACGCGCGGTCGATGACGTGGCGCATCTGGCCCGGCGCCATGACGATCTGGCAGAACTCCGACACGTCGGAGAACAGGTTCTCCAGGTTCACCTCCTGCTGGTAGTGGGTGCCCTGGGAGAGCCGCTTCTGCTGCCCGACGATCGCGACGACCGGCTGGTGGTCCAGCTTGGCGTCGTACAGCCCGTTCAGCAGGTGGATCGCGCCCGGACCGGACGTCGCCGCGCAGACGCCGACCTCGCCGGTGAACTTGGCGTGCGCGCACGCCATGAACGCGGCCATCTCCTCGTGCCGCGTCTGGATGAACTCGGGATGCCCCTCGGCGCGGTCGAACGCGCCGAGCAGCCCGTTGATGCCGTCGCCCGGGTACCCGTAGACCCGCTCCACGCCCCACTCGGTCAGCCGGTGGAGGACGTAGTCGGCCACTTGCTCCGCCATGCCTGTCTCCTCTCGCTCGTCGTGCCCCGTCGGCGCCGCCGCGCGCCGGTCAGCGCCGCAGCAGCCGCGCCGCGCCGACGGCCGCGCCCGCGGCGGCTCCCGCCGTCGCGGCCCCCACCAGGTACTTGTGCTGCCCCGCCCACAGCTGCGGGCTCGTCCCGTGCGCCCGCTCGTCGAAGCGGCCGTGGGCGCCGCGGTCCGTGCCGGGCGCGTCGTCGGCGGGCTCCCACAGGTTCGCGGGGCGGTCCGGCCGGACGTCCTGCTCCGTCTGCTGGGAGGCGAAGCCGGTCCGCGCGAGGTAGCGGTCCACCAGGCCGGCCGCGACGCGGTTGGCGAGGATCGTGGCGACCGCGCTCGCGCCGACCCAGTACTCGCGGCGCGCGGGATGCTCGGCGGCGTACAGCAGCGCCTTCGCCGGGATCTCCGGCTGGTAGACCGGCGGGACCGGCTGCGGGCGCTTCGGCAGCCGGGACAGCACCCAGTCGAACTGCGGGGTGTTCACCCCCGGCAGCTGCACCATCGTCACCTTCACGCCGCTGCCCTCGTGCATCAGCTCCGTCCGCAGCGACTCGTGGAACCCCTTGATGGCGTGCTTGGCGCCGCAGTAGGCGCTCTGCAGCGGGATCCCCCGGTAGGCCATCGCCGACCCGCACTGGACGATCACCCCGCGGTCGCGCGGCATCATCCGCTCCAGCGCCGCCCGGGTGCCGTTGACGTAGCCGAGGTAGGTGACCTCGGTGGTGCGCTCGAACTCCGCCGGCGCGATCTCCCAGAACGGCGCGAGCACCGAGGAGAACGCGACGTTCACCCACACGTCGATCGGGCCGAGCTCCTTCTCGGTCCGCGCCGCGGCCTCCGCGACGCGGTCGCGGTCGGCCATGTCCACGGCGATCGGGAGCGGGTGCCCGCCGGCCGCCGCCACATCGGCGGCGGCACCGTCCAGCCCCTGCTCGCCGCGCGCCAGCAGGGCGATCCGCGCGCCGCGCCGGGCGAACTCCCGTGCGGTGGCGCGGCCGATCCCGCCGGTGGCGCCGGTGAGCACGACGACGCTGTCCTTGCCGATCTTCTGCTTCATCTCATCCCCATGCGGGCGCTTTGTCCGGGCACAGAGACCCACTGCCCGTGACATGGGGTCTGTAACGCGGGGCCGCTGACGCGGGCCCGTGGCGCAGGCCGATTGGCGCGGACCCGGGGCGCGGGCGGCCGGGCGGCGGGGCCGCACTCGGATACCGTCGAGGTGTGCGCGCCCGCGAACTCGCCCTCGAGTACCCGACCGTGACCCCGGACGACTCCGCGATGGACGCCGCCCGGCTCCTGGCGGCCCGGGGGCTGCCGGGCCTGGTCGTGGTGGACGGGCGGCGCCGCGCGGTCGCGGTGCTCCCCGGCTCCCGGCTGGTGCGCCAGATCGTCCCGCCGCACGTCCGGGACGACCCCGCCCTCGCCCGCGTCTACGACGAGCCGCACGCCGACCGGCTCTGCGCCAGGCTCGCCGGCCGCACGGTCGCCGACCTCCTGGAGGGCGGCCGGGCGCCGCTGCCCGTCGTCGATCCCGGCGCCACCGTGATGGAGATCGCGAGCGTCATGGCGGACGCCCGCAGCCCGGTGGTGGCGGTCGCGGACGACGAGCGGCACCCCGAGCGGGGCGCCGTGATCGGCGTCATCACCGCCGCCCACCTGCTGGAACGCATCCTCCCCGCGGCCGGGGACGGCTGACCCGCCCGCCGCCCGGCCCCTCCCGCACCCGTCCCGCCGCGCGGTCCCGCCGCGCCGCCGGCCGGACTGTCAGGTAGCGATGACTTCAGGTCAGAACGTCTAGATGTAAGAACAAAGTATTGACTGACGTTCCGGCGCGGGCTACAAATGTGCCTCAAGCCACACGAAGATGACGAGCGGATGAACGGACGGTGTCCACCACCGGTCGCTCCGGTGAACTCGCCATCAGACCGAACGGGCCAGTGGGAGGCACCATGCGGGTCGGACTGTTGGGCGCGGGGCGGATCGGGGCGTGGCACGCCCGGTTCCTGGGCGGGCACCCCCAGGTGGGCGCCCTGCTGATCGGCGACGCCGACGTCCGCCGGGCCGAGGCGCTCGCGGGCCCGATCGGCGCCCGCGCCGGCGACCCGGACGCGGTGCTCGGCGCCGGGCTCGACGCCGTCGTCATCGCCACCCCCACGGCCACCCACGCCGAGCTGCTCGGCCGCGCCTGCGACGCGGGCGTCCCCGCGTTCTGCGAGAAGCCCGTCGCGCCCGACCTGCGCACCACGCTGCAGGTCCGCGACCGCGCCGCCAAGGCCGGCGTCCCGGTGCACATCGGCTTCCAGCGCCGCTTCGACGCCGGCTACGCGGCGGCGCGGCGGGCCGTCCTCGACGGCCGGCTCGGCGCGCTGCACCGCGTCCACCTCGTCACCGCGGACCCGGCGCCGCCGCCCGCCGAGTACGTCCGCTCGTCCGGCGGGATCTTCCGCGACTGCCACATCCACGACTTCGACATCCTGCGCTGGGTCACCGGCCGCGAGGTCGAGTCCGTGACCGCCGCCGGCGCCAACCGCGGCGACTCCTACTTCGCGGCGGCCGGCGACGTCGACACCAGCGCCGCCGTCCTCGCCCTGGACGACGGGACGATCGCCACCCTCCAGGGCTCCCGCTACAACGGCGCCGGCTACGACGTCCGGATGGAGCTGGCCGGCACCGCCGCCACCTGGGTGGTCGGGCTGGACGAGCGCGCCCCGCTCCGGTCGGCCGAACCCGGCGTCGACTGGCCCTCCGGGGACCCGTGGACCGACTTCCAGGAGCGCTTCGACCCCGCCTACGCGAACGAGATTGGAACGTTCCTAGAAGTGGCCAAGGGCAACGTGCCGAGCCCCTGCACGGTGGACGAGGCACTGGAGGCGTTCCTCGTCGCCGAGGCCGCCACGCTGTCGCTGCGGGAGGGCCGCCGGGTCGCGCTGGCGGAGCTGCGATGATCTGGGCGATGGCGTTCGCCGCGGTGGCGCTGGCCTTCGTCTGGGTCACCGGCGTCAACGACGGCGCGGCCCTGCTCGGGCTGAGCGGGCGCTACCCCCGCTCGTCCGGGCCGCTGCTGATGGCGCTGGTGCTGCTGCCGCTCGTGCTCGTCCCGCAGCTGACCGTCGCCGTCGCGCGGACGTTCACCGAGGGGCTGACCGACCTCGGCGACCGGCGCGGCGCGCTCGCCTTCCTGCTCGGCGTGACCGTCGCGCTCGCCGTCGTCACCGCGCTGACCCGGCGCGGCCTGCCGACCAGCCTGACCCTCGCGATCGTCGGCGGCATCGGCGGCGCCGGCCTCGGCATGGGCCTGGACGTCTCCTGGGGCGGCCTCGGCCTGGTGTTACTCGTCGGCGCCGCCGCGCCGCTCGTCGGGACGACCGTCGGCTACGGCCTCGGGCTCGCCTCCCGCCGCATCCCGTCCTTCGCCGGCATGCCCGGCGCCGTGCGGACCGCCCACGTGCTCGCCTACAGCGCCCAGTGCGCCGCCTACGCCGCCAACGACGGGCAGAAGATGCTCGCCGTCGTCAGCGTGGCGCGGCACGTGGTATCCACCCGGCGGCTCGGCGCGATCGGGCCCGTCCAGCCCACCCCGTTCGTGCTCCTCGCGATCGGCGTGGTGTTCTGCGCCGGCGCGCTCAGCGCCGTCCACCGGGTGGGGGACCGGCTCGGCCGCGGGCTCGTGCTGGCCCGGCCGCTGCACGTCGTGTCCACCGAGGCGGCCGCGGCCGCGTCCGTCGCGGCCAGCTCGCTCGCGGGCGCCCCGGTCAGCATGACGCAGTCGGTCACCGCCGGGGTCGTCGGCGTCGCCGCCAGCGAGGGCGCCGCGCGGGTGCGCTGGCAGAACGTCCTCGGCATCGGCGCCGCCTGGCTGCTCACCCTCCCGCTCGCGTTCGCCGGCGGCGCGCTCTGCGGCCTCGCGGTGAGGGCGCTGTGAGCGCCGCCGTCCGGCCCGTCCGCCGGTTCCGGCTCGTCTGGGACGACCTGCGCGGCCGCTCCGGCGACCGGGTGATCGGGCAGGTCGCCCGGCAGGTCCGCGCCGCCCGCGACGGCGCCGAGCTGGCCCGCGAGATGGCCGCCGGCCGGGTGCCCTCGGCGGACGCCCGCGCCCGGATGGCCGAGATCGAGCACGCCGGCGACGCCGAGCGGGCCGCGCTCGCCGCGATGCTGCGCGGCGTCCTCGCCACCCCCATCGACCGGGAGGACCTCTACCGGCTCTCCCGCTCCGCCGACGACGTCCTGGACAACCTCCGCGACTTCGTCCGCGAGGCCGACCTGTTCGGGCCGCCCGGACTCGGCTTCGCCGTCCCGCCGCTGGACGCGGTGCTGGAGGGGCTGACCGCCCTCGACGCCGCCGTCCGGAAGGTCCTCGCCGAGCCCGCCGCGGTCACCATCGCGGCGCTGGGCGCGCGCAAGGCCGGCAACCGCGTCCGCGAGTACCGGCAGGCCGCGCTCGCGCGGCTGTTCGCCGGGCCGCTCGACATCGACGTGCTGCGCAGCCGGGAGCTGCTCGACCGGCTCGACGCGGTCGGGCGGCGGCTCGGCGAGGCGGCCGACGCCCTGTCGGACGCGATGCTCAAACGCAGTCACTGACCCTCTCATCCACCCCCATCGAGCCGCAGGTCCGGGGCCCGCCGGCGAAGCGCAAGGAGAGAACCGACCATGATCCGCACCATCCCGAGAGGGCGCCGGGGCCGTACCGGCGCCGCCGTGCTGGCCGCGCTCGCCACCGCGGCGCTCAGCGCGTGCGCCCCGTCCAGCGGCGGCGAGGCGGGGGCGGGCGACCCGCTGCCGACCGTCACCGTCGAGGACGCCGCGTCGTTCGACCTGAACGCGCTCGTCGAGGCGGCGAAGAAGGAGGGCGGCCTCCTCGCCTACGACGGCAGCGGCGACGTGAAGGACATGGCGGCGGCGTTCGAGAAGAAGTACGGGATCAAGGCCGAGGGCGTGAAGTCCAAGGCCGCCGCCACCGCCGAGAAGATGACCCGCGAGGCGCAGGCCAAGAACGTCACCATCGACGTCAGCCTGTTCGAGGACGGCCCCATGCTGGTCGGGCAGCTCCTCCCGCAGAAGATCGTCAAGACCTGGATCCCGCCGGACCTTGCCGGGAGCATCGCGGAGAAGAACCGCAACCCGCTGATGATGATCTCCAAGGCGTACGTGTTCGCCTACAACCCCAAGCTCAACCCGAACGGCTGCCCGGTCAAGAACATGTGGCAGCTCACCGAGCCGGAGTGGAAGGGCAAGGTGATGCTGCAGGACCCGCTGGGCAAGGAGGTCTTCACCCAGTGGTTCACGCAGATGTCGGAGCAGGGCTCGGACAAGCTCGCCGCCGCCTACGAGCAGCTCGGCAAGGGCAAGCTCAAGCTCGATGAGAAGGACCCCGCGTACGAGTGGGTGAAGCGGTTCGCCAAGAACGACCCCGTCCTCACCACCGAGGACGAGGACGTCGCAACCGCCGTCGGCGCCCCCAACCAGACCCGCACCACGATCGGGCTGTTCTCCATCGCCAAGTTCCGCGACCTGGAGGACAAGAAGTTCAACATGAAGGTCTGCGAGGGCCTGGCCCCGTGGACCGGCTTCGCCTACCCGAAGTTCGCCACGATCGCGACCGGCTCCAAGCACCCGAACGCCGCCAAGCTCTTCGTCCACTTCGCGATGGAGAAGGAGGGCTTCGACCTCGAAGCCCACTCCGGCGGCGTGTCCGGCAACGACAAGGTCGGCGTGAGCCCGCACAACCCGCCCGGCCTCACCGACTGGAACACGCAGCTGTACTGGTTCTCCTCGGACCAGCTGCTCGCCGACTTCCGCGCCCGCCAGGACATCAAGGACTTCTGGCGCGTCAACCACTCCTGAGCCGAGCCTGAGCGGAGCGAAGGCTCGGCTCAGGACCGTGCTCGGGGCCTGGGGGTCGTCCCCCAGATGAACACACCCGTCCGGCGGGCCGCTCGGCGCGGCCCGCCGGGGCCCTCACCCCCCGGAGGAACTGCCCATGGCGGTCGCCGCCCCCGCACGGCCGGCGTCTCGCGGCCGGCGCGTGCTGTACCGGTCGCGCGTGCTCCTGCGTGACCCCACCGTGCTGCTCGGCCTCGCGCTGAGCGCCGTCCTGCTCTACCTCGTCATCGCCCCGCTCGTCTCCGTCATCTCGGACGCGGCCCGCGTCCAGTACGGCGACGAGGCCCGCTCCGGCCAGGAGTCCGGCTCGTGGACGGGCTACTACCTGTGGCGGGTGTTCCGCTCGCCCGTCAGTCGGCTGCTGTTCTGGGAGCCGCTCCTCCACACCGTGACGGTCGCGCTCGGCGTCATCGCGTTCGCCCTCGTCGTCGGCGGATCGATGGCGTGGCTGGTGACCCGCACCAACGTCCCGGGGCGCAAGTTCCTGGCCGGCGCGCTCGTCGTCCCGTACATGCTGCCGTCCTGGACGTTCGCGCTGGCCTGGCTGTCGCTGTTCAAGAACGAGCGGTCCGGCGGGCAGGTCGGCTACCTGCAGGGCGCCGGCATCAGCACCCCCGACTGGCTCGCCTACGGGCCGCTGCCGATCATCGTCACGCTCGGGCTGCACTACTACCCGTTCGTGCTGCTGCTGTTCGGCAACGCGCTGCGCCGCATCGACTCGCAGCTGGAGGACTCGGCCCGCATCCTCGGCGCCGGCGGCCGGACGGTCGTCCGCCGCATCACGCTGCCGCTGATGCTGCCCGCGCTGTCGTCGGCGGTGCTGCTCGTCCTCGGCCGCGTCCTCGGCACGTTCGGCACCCCCTACATCCTCGGGCTGCCGAGCGACTACAACGTGCTGTCCACCGGCCTCTACCACGCGATCCGCGACCGCAGCACCGGCGTCGCCTCGACGCTCGCCGGCGTCATCGTGCTGATCGGCGTGCTCGTCGTGGTCGTCGACACCCGGCTCGTGCGGGAGCAGCGCCGGTTCGTCACGGTCGGCGGCAAGGGCGCCATGGACCGCCGCAGCGACCTGCGCCGCTGGCGCTGGCCCGCGTTCGGGCTCGGCATGACGGTGTTCGCCGCGAGCGTCGTCGTCCCCGTGCTGACGCTGCTGCTGTCGACCGTCACCAAGACGCCGGGCGTGTTCAGCGCCGACAACTTCACGCTCAAGTACTGGTTCGGTTCGAAGATCGAGGGCGCCGTCGGGTTCCCGCACGGCGTGCTGCGCGGCTCCGAGCTGTGGGAGGCGGCCTGGAACAGCCTCCGCATCGTCGGGGTCGCCGCGCTGGTGTGCGGGTTCCTCGGGCTGCTGATCGGCTACGTGGTGGTGCGCGGCGCCGGGAGCCGGGTCTCCACGTTCCTGCGGCAGGTGTCGTTCCTGCCGTACCTGGTGCCGGGCATCGCGTTCGCCGCCGCGTGCCTGTCGCTGTTCGCCGTCCAGCGCGGCCCGGTCCCGGCTCTGTACGGGACGATCACGCTGCTCGTCCTGGTGATGGTGGTGACGCACCTGCCGTACTCGTCCCGGTCGGGGATCTCGGCGATGATGCAGCTCGGCCGGGAACCGGAGGAGGCCGCGCAGATCAGCGGGGCCCGCTGGGTCACCCGGATGACGCGGATCATCATGCCGATCCAGCGGGGCGCGCTCGTCACCGGCGTGGTGCTGCCGTTCATCTCGGGGCTGAAGGAGCTCAGCATCGTCATCATGCTGACCACCGCCGGCACCCAGCTGCTGACCACCCTGTCCATCGGGCTCGTCGAGTACGGCTACACCCAGCTCGCCAACGGCGTCGTGCTCATCATCGCCCTGCTCTCGTTCACCATGACCTACCTGGCCCAGCGGCTCACCAAGAGCAGCCTGGCCTCGGGCATCGGAGGTTGATCAATGCCGGCCATCACCCTCAGCGGAGTGGTCAAGACCTATCCCGGCGGCACCCGCCCGGCGGTGAAGGACCTGGACCTCACCATCCCGGACGGCTCGTTCACCTGCCTGCTCGGCCCGTCCGGCTGCGGCAAGACCACCACCCTGCGCATGATCGCCGGGCTGGAGCAGCCGACCCTGGGCGAGATCGCCGTGGGCGACCGCGTCCTGGACTCGGTGGAGCGCGGCGTGTACGTCCCGCCGGAGAAGCGCGACATGGGGCTCGTCTTCCAGAACTACGCGCTCTGGCCGCACCTCACCGTGCGCGGCAACACCGAGTTCGGGCTGCGGATGCGCAAGGTCCCGGCCGAGCAGCGCAAGGCCCGCGCCAAGGAGGCCCTGGAGAAGGTCCACGTCGCCGACTGCATGGACCGGTACCCGTCGCAGCTGTCCGGTGGCCAGCAGCAGCGCGTCGCGCTGGCCCGCATGCTCGCCGTCGACCCCGACGTCCTGCTGCTGGACGAGCCGCTGTCCAACCTGGACGCCCGGCTCCGCCTGGAGATGCGGACCGAGCTGAAGCGCATCCACGACGAGACCGGCGCGACCGTCGTCTTCGTCACGCATGATCAGATGGAGGCCATGACGATGGCCACGCACATCGCGGTCATGTCGGAGGGAGAGCTGCAGCAGGTGGCACCGCCGATGGAGATGTACGAGCGACCCGGCAACCGGTTCGTCGCAGAATTCGTAGGAAGTCCGCCCATGAACATCGTTCCGATCGGGGCCGAGCCGGAGGGGCTCGCCGGGTCGCTGCTCCGGTTCGCGGAGAAGCGCGGCATCGGGTCGCCGGGCTGCGTCGGCGTCCGGCCGGAGGCGCTCCGCCTCGTCCGGTCGAAGGACGGCGTCCCGGACACCGCCTGGTCGGACGAGGCCGTCGTCGAGGCCGTCCTGCCGACCGGCGCGAGCTGGACGGTGCAGCTCCGCGTCCTCGACACCGAGCTGTTCGCCGTCACCCACGAGGACCCGGAGGCCGGCCCCGGCGACCGGCTGACCTGCTGGACGCGGCCCGGCCGCCTGCACCTGTTCGCCGAGGACGGCGCCCGCATGGCCGCCTGGGACGACGCGACCGCCCCCGTCGAGAAGGCGGTGCCGTGAACGCGCCGATGCGCAGGCCCCGGGCCCTCCTGCTGGACTTCGGCGGGGTGCTGGTCGAGACGTCCCGCCGCGAGGGCTGGTCGGCGGCGCTGGCGAAGGAGGTGCACGCCGCCCTCGTACGCGCCGGCTGCGGCGACCTCGACGTCACCGCCGTCGAGACCGACATCAAGGCGGGCGTCGCGGCCGACAAGTGCTGGAAGGACGCGATGTCCCGGCTCTACGCGCCGGCCGAGATGACCCACGCCGGGTTCTGGGGCGACTACGTCGCCGCGGACTGGCCCGCGCCGGCCCGGCAGCTGGTCGTCACGCACGCGACGCCGCTGTGCCAGCGGATGGGGGAGCTGCGGCAGGAGCGGCGCATCAGGCCGGGCATCCCCGAACTGCTGGACGCCGCCGCGGACCACGGCATCCCGTGCGCCGTCGTCAGCAACTCGCTGTCGGCCGCCGTCCACCGGAACTTCACCGCCGCGACGGGCCTGGCGGAGAAGCTGGCGCTGGAGGTCTACAGCGACGAGGCCGGCGTGCGCAAACCCAACCCGGAGATGATCTGGATCGCGACCCGCGCGCTCGGCGTCGAGCCGGGCGACGCCTGGTACGCGGGCGACAACTTCGACCGCGACGTGCTCTGCGGGCATCGCGCCGGCGTCGGCGGGAACGTGCTGATGGTCGCCGGCGGGACCTACGACGTGCCGTACGAGGTCCGCTGCCGCCCCGACGCGGTCGTGGACGACGGGCACGGGCTGCTCGAACTGCTCACCAACGCAATGGAAGGAGACGCATGAGGGTCGATGTGCCCGCCTCGCGGGAACTGGCCGGGATCGCCGAGCTCGCCGCTCGGGCCACGGGGGACCGGCTGCGGGCGGCGTTCCGCTCGCGTCCCGAGGTCGACACCAAGCGCGACATGCACGACCCCGTCACCGAGCACGACCGCGCGGCGGAGGAGACCATCCGGGAGGTGCTCGCCAAGGAGACTCCCGGCAGCGTCGTCGTCGGCGAGGAGGGCGGTGCGCAGGGCGAGCAGGGGGTCCAGGGCGCGGACGGCGACATCCGCTGGTACGTCGACCCGATCGACGGCACCGCGAACTTCGCCGTCGGCCTGCCGTTCTTCTGCGTGTCCATCGGCGCGGTCGCGGGCGGCGAGGTCGTCGCGGGCGCGGTGTACGACCCGGTCCGCGACGAGATGTTCAGCGCCTCGCTCGGCGGCGCGACCTGCGACGGCGAGCGGATCCAGAGCCGCGGCGCGGGCCGCGACGCGACCGCCGTCGTCGCCACGTCCTACCCCAACGCGCGCGAGCTGGCGGCCGACCGGGCGGAGGCGCTGCGCCGCTTCGGCCTGATGGTCGACGCGTTCGCCACGCTGCGCCGCCCCGGCAGCGCCGCGCTCACCCTCGCGCACGTCGCCGCCGGCTGGACCGACGTCGCCTACGACCCGTCCATCAACGCCTGGGACGTCACCGCGGCGCTGCTGCTGGTCCGGCAGGCGGGCGGCACGTACCTGCCGCTCGGCGGCGAGCCGGGCGCCCCCGACCACGAGGCGCCCGGCTACCTGGCGCACGTCGGCGGGTTCGACCTCGCCGGGTCCGTCATGCGCGAGGTGGCGGGCCTGCCGGCGCAGGGGAGCGGGGCATGAGCACCACCGGCGTCCGCACGGTCGACTGGATCGTCACCGACCTCGACGGGACGCTCGTCGCCCGCGACAAGCAGATCGTCGCGTCGAGCCTGGCGGCGCTGCGCCGCTTCATGGACGCGGGCGGCACCGTCGTCATCGCCACCGGACGCAGCGAGGCGGCCGCCCTCCCGTACTACCGGGCACTCGGCCTCACCACCCCCGCGATCCTCTACAACGGGGCGCGCGTGGTCGACCTGAGTACCGGCACCGTCCTGTACCGGCGCTGCCTGGGCGTGGCCGCGTGGGCGAAGCTGACGATGCTGTTCGGCTCCCTCCCCGAGGGCGTGTGGCCGGTGGCGTTCAGCGGCGGCCGTGCCCACGTGGTGTCCGATTCACCGGCGCTGCGGGAGTACGCCCATCGGGACGGCATCACCCTTACCCGCATCGGCGCGTGGGGCGACCTGCCGTTCGACGACATCGTCAAGGTCATGATGATCTGCGACCGTCCCGAGCTGATGGACCCCGCCGAGGAAACGGTGTCGGTGAACGTCCCGGACGTCACCCTCGTCCGGTCGGAGAGCACCTACCTGGAGGCCCTCCCACCGGGCGCGACCAAGGGCGCGGCGCTGCGCGAGCTGGCCGCCGCGCGGGGCGTGGCCCTCGGCGACGTCGCCGCGATCGGCGACAACCCGAACGACCTGGACATGATCCAGGCCGCGGGGCTCGGCGCCGCCGTCGGGGACGGCGCCGAGCCCGTCCGCGCCGCCGCGGACATCGTGGTCGCCGCCTGCGCGGAGGGCGCGGTCGCCGACCTCGTCTCCCGCGTGCTGCCGTGATCCTGACCGTCGCCGGCTGCGCGGGGACCGTCCCGGGGCCGGACGCCGCGTGCTCCTGCTACCTGCTGGAGCACGCCGGCTTCCGGCTCCTGCTGGACGCCGGGACGGGCGCGCTCGGCCCGCTGCAGCGCTTCACCGACCCCTGCGCGATCGACGCGGTGGTGATCAGCCACCCGCACCGCGACCACTACGCGGACCTGGCGCCCCTCGCGTACGTGCGGGACCGGCGCGGGCAGCGGGCGCCGCTCCCGGTCCTGGCCCCGGCCGGAACCTCCGACCGCCTCGGCCTCTCGCCCTCCTACGCCGACGCCCTGCGCTGGTTGGAGCCCGTGTCGGGCCCGATGAGCCTCGGGCCGTTCACGGTGGAGACCGCCTCTGTGCGGCACTCGGTCCCGGCACTGGCCGTCCGCGTGACGGCCGGCTCGCGCGTTCTCACCTACTCCGGCGACTCGGGCGAATGCCCGGAACTACTGGAGCTGGCGCGCGGTAGCGACGTCCTGCTCTGCGAGGCGGCCGCGTCCGTGGAGACCCCCGGCGCCGCCGAGGCGCACCTGACCCCCGCCCAGGCGGGCGACTTGGCGAAACAGGCGGACGCGGGGCATCTCGTCCTCACCCATCTGCGCCCCTGGGCCGACCCGCACGCCGCGCTGGCCGAGGCGAGGCAGGTCTACGACGGCCCGCTCACGCTGGCGGCCACCGGGCTGCGCCTCATCGCCTGACCGGGGCGGTGGTGGCGCGCTCGTCCAGGCGAGGGGGGACGGTCACGCGTCGCGGCTCCGCCGATACGCCGTCGCGGATCCGGTCCAGCAGCGCCGCCATGGCGAGGCGGCCGAGTTCGGCGGCGGGGGCGGCGACCGTGGTGACCTGGGCGCTCAGCGCGCCGGGCGGGTCGCCGTGGACGACCAGCGACACGTCTTCGGGGACGCGCCTCCCCGCCCGCAGCAGGGCGGTCAGCGCCGCCGTGCCCGTCGTGTCGCTGAGCGCGAGCACGGCCGTGGCGGACGCCGGCAGTTCGTCCGCACCGGCCACGGTCGTCAGGCCGGCGGCCTCGCAGGCGCGGCGGAGCGAGGAGGGGCGCGGACCCGCGTCCAGGCAGGCGATTACGCGGTGCCCGAGGGCCTTCAGCTGCTCGACGGCGCGCGCCACCGCCGCCGCGTCGTCGCCCGTCACGCAATCGACGCGGCCCGAGCGGACGGACCGCCCGACCACCGCGACCGGGCAGCCCGCGGCGGCGCGGTCGATGCCGGCGGCGGGGACGCGCGGGCCCACCAGGACCACGCCGTCCGGGCGCAGGTCGAGCAGGTCGTCCAGGGCGGCCGACTCGCGGGCGGGACGGCCGCGCCCCGTGGACACCAGCAGCCGGACGTCGCCGCGCGGCGCCTCGTCGGCGAGCCCGTCGTGGACCGCCGCGCACCACGGGTCGTGCAGGTCGGCGAGGAGGACCCCGACGATGCCGGTCCGCCCCGCGGCGAGGCCGCGGGCCATCATGTTCGGCCGGTAGCCGAGCTCGCGGGCCGCTTCGAGGACCGCCTCCCGGCGCTCCCTGCCGACCTTGGGGGAGCCGCGCATCACCAGGGACACCAGCGCGCGGGACACCCCCGCGCGCGCGGCGACGTCCTCCAGGGTCGGATGGGCCATGTCGTGATCTCCGTAGATGGGGCGAGCCGCCGCCATGGGGGGCATGGCGGCGACTCGCGTCCGGTGCGGTCGTGTCGGGTCAGGTCAGGTCAGGTCAGGTCAGTCGCGGGGGTCCCAGTCGCCCGGGGTGATGTCCAGGTCGAGGGGCTCGGCGACATCCTTCCAGTCGACGAACTTGAAGTTGGTGTTCTCGCGGACCTCGCCGTTGCCGTCCACCGCGTCGGGGGTGTTGACGCCGTCGTGGACGACCAGGAGGCCGTTGCGGAAGCCGCCGATCGGGGCGCTGGTGACCATCGCGCCGTCGCAGACCTCGGAGCCGTCCACGGTGGTGCCGGGGGCGACGCGGAACCGGCCGATGTAGTCGTCCGGGTCCTCGCGGTCGTAGACGACGAAGGTGTTGTCGCCCTGGCTGGAGGCGATGAGGTAGCCCTCGCCGTCGTCCTGCCGGTAGATCGACAGGCCCTCGGCGTCGGCGGTGAGGTGGGTGCCGCCCACGCCCGGGTCGGGGCCGCTCGGGTCGCACTCCTCGGTCTCGGGGTTGTAGGTGGCGGGGACGCCGAACTCCTTGACCTTGTCGATGAGCTGCGGCCCGCCGCCGTCCATCGGGATGCGCCAGATTCCGACGTCCTCCTGCGCGGCGTACAGCGCGTCGTTCTCGGGGTCGGCGACCATGCCCTCGACCTGGGGGCCCTCGCCCGGGTCCTCGCAGGGCGTCCAGGTGCCGCCGGGCACCGGGAACGAGGTGGGCAGGTCCAGGTCGCGGACGTGCCGGTAGCTGATCTTGCCGGCGGCGGTGACCTGGAGGCGGACGAGGCCGAGCCGCGAGGTGTGCCGGCGGCTCAGCGCGACGTAGCCGCCGCCCCGGGAGTCGCTCCAGGACGCGAGCCCGTAGGCCGTCGCCTGGTCGTTGACCTCGTCGAGGGAGGTGGAGAAGACGAACGGCGCCGACGGGTCGGTGACGTCGGTCAGCGGCGCCTGGTGCCGGACGGCCGCCCGCGGGTCGATCGCGTAGGTGCGGACGGTGTCGCGGCCGCGGTCGGAGACGACCGCGAGGTCGACCTTCCGGCCGCCGAGCTGGAAGCCGTAGATCAGGTCGACGTTGTTGAACCGGCCCGGCTCGTCGCCGGGGCGCGGCGGGGTGGGGGCGGCGATCCGCTGCATCTCCCGGCCTGCGGCGTCGTAGACGACGAGGCCGCCCTCCTTGAGGGTCGCGACGACGAGGTCGCCGGCGCGGTCGCTCGGGTGGCTCCAGATCGCCGGGTCGTCGGCGTTGGCGTTGCCGCCCGCCTCGTCGTCGTAGTTCGGCGGGGTCTCCAGCGCCGCGCGGACCTGGGCGAGCTCGTCGCCGTCGGCGGCGGCCGGGGCGGCCGACAGCACGGCGGCGGCGAGCGCCGCGGTGGTGGCGGCGGCCGCGAGCCGGACGCCCTTGGGGGTGGGTCTCAGGTGCATCGGGTTCCTCCTGATGCGGGAAGGGGGGATGCCTGCACCGTAAGTGTTAGAGCGCTCTAATTCAATAGAGCGCTCTAATTGATCAAGAGGAGTTCGCCCGGCGTTCGGCGGGCCGCCGCCCGGCGGCTACCGCTCCACGAGGGTGAGCGCGAACGAGTAGCGGTCCGCGCGGTACACGTGGCAGCCGTACTCGACCGCGACGCCCTTGTCGTCGTAGGCGGTGCGGTTCATGGTCAGCAGCGGGACGCCGCGCCGCTCGTCCAGCAGCCGGGCCTCGGCCGCCGTCGCGCCGCGCGCGCCGATGGTCTGGTTCGCGATGCGCAGGTTGATGCCGGTCGCGCGGAGCAGCTCGTACAGGCCGTGCTCGGCGAGGTCGGCCTCGGTCACCTTCATCAGGTCGACGGGCAGGTAGTTGGTGAGCAGCGCGAGCGGCTCCTCGCCGGTGCAGCGGATGCGGCGCATCCGGACGACCTCCGCGCCGGGCGGGACGCCGAGCTCCTTGGCCACCTTGTCGTCGGCGGGGACGGGCCCGAGCTCCAGCACGCGGGTGCGCGGCTCCCGGCCGGCCGCCGCCAGGTCGTCGTGCAGGCTGGTCAGCTCGATCGGGCGGCGGATCTCCGACCGCACGACCTGCGTGCCGACGCCCCGCTTGCGCACGAGGAGCCCCCGGTCCACCAGGTGCTGGATGGCCTGCCGGACGGTCGGGCGGGACAGCCCGCAGCGGTCGGCCAGCTCGACCTCGTTCTCCAGCCGGGTGCCGGGGGCCAGCTCGCCGGCCCGGATCGCCGCCTCCAGCTGCTGGGCGAGCTGGTAGTACAGCGGCACGGGGCTGCTGCGGTCCACGGTCACGCGCGGTCGGTACACCCATCGTCTCCTCTCGTGCGGGACGATCGTACCTCGTTCCGTGTGTTTAACTTATTACCTCATAATGTCCTAACAAACTATTGACATCGCCTCCTGACCTTCAGCAGACTCGGCGGGGCCGGTGCCACGACCGGCCGGAGCACGTTCCCGGAGAGATGGTGAGCTGATGATCAAGGATCGTGTCGCGGGAGCCCCGATCTCGTGGGGGGTGTGCGAGGTGCCCGGCTGGGGCCACCAGCTGGCGCCCGCGCGGGTGCTGGCGGAGATGCGCGACCTCGGGCTGGCCGCCGCCGAGTTCGGTCCGGACGGCTTCCTGCCGGCCGGGGCCGCCGAGCGCGCGGCGCTGCTCGCCGGGTACGGGCTGCGCCCGGTGGGCGGGTTCGCGCCGGTCGTGCTGCACGACCCGGACCGCGACCCGCTGCCGGAGGTGCGGAGGGTCCTGTCCGGATTTGGGATGGAACGCTCCAATGAGCGGCTCACGCTGGTGCTGGCGGCCGTGACCGGCCTGGACGGCTACGACGAGCGCCCCGCGCTCGACGCCGCCGGCTGGGCGGCGCTGCTCGGCAACCTCGACCGGATCGACGCGGTCGCCGCCGACGCCGGCGTCCGCGCGGTGCTGCACCCGCACGTCGGGACGATGGTGGAGCGGTCCGACGAGGTCGACCGCGTCCTCGCCGGCTCGGCGATCCCGCTCTGCCTCGACACCGGCCACCTGCTCATCGGCGGCACCGACCCCGGCGAGCTCGCCGCGCGCGCCCCCCGCCGGATCGCGCACGTCCACCTCAAGGACGTCGACGCCGCGCTCGCCGCCGCCGTCCGGACCGGCGCGACCTCCTACACCGACGCCGTCCGCGCCGGCGTCTACCGCCAGCTCGGCGCGGGCGACATCGACATCGCCGGCATCGTCCTCTCCCTCGAAGGCGCCGGGTACGACGGCTGGTACGTCCTCGAACAGGACATGATCATCGACGCGGAGCCCGCGCCCGGCGCCGGCCCCGCCGAAGACGTCCGCGCCTGCGTCGACTTCCTCGCCGGGATCCCCGCATGACCGGATTCGACGTCATCACCATGGGCCGCGTCGGCGTCGACCTCTACCCGCTCCAGACCGGCGCCCGGCTGGACGAGGTCGAGACGTTCGCCCGCTTCCTCGGCGGCAGCGCCACCAACGTCGCGGTCGCCGCCGCCCGGCACGGCCGCCGCGCCGCCGTGATCACCCGCACCGGCGCCGACCCGTTCGGCCGGTTCGTCCGCCGCGCCCTCGCCGAGTACGGGGTGGACGCCCGGTACGTCGCCGACGTCCCCGGCCTGCCGACGCCCGTCACCTTCTGCGAGCTGTTCCCGCCCGACGACTTCCCGCTGTACTTCTACCGCGTCCCGAAAGCCCCCGACCTGGAGATCCGCGCGGACGAGCTGGACCGTCCCGCGATCGAGGCCGCCGGAGTGCTGTGGACGACGGTGACCGGGCTGTGCGCCGAACCGTCCCGCACGGCGACGCTCGCCGCGCTGGGCCTGCGCCGCCGCGCCGACCTCACCGTCCTCGACCTCGACTACCGCCCCGTGTTCTGGGAGTCGCCGGCGGAGGCGCGGCGTTGGGCGGGGGAGGCCCTCGAACACGCCACGGTCGCGGTCGGCAACCTCGCCGAGTGCGAGATGGCCGTGGGGGAGGGCGACCCGGAGCGGGCCGCCCGCGCGCTGCTCGACCGGGGCGTGCGCCTCGCGGTCGTCAAGCGCGGCCCCGACGGCGTCCTCGCCGTCGCGGCCGGCGGCGAGACCGCCGCGGCGCCCGCGCTGCCGGTCGAGGTCGTCAACGGCCTCGGCGCCGGGGACGCGTTCGGCGGCGCCCTCTGCCACGGGCTGCTCGCCGGCTGGGACCTCGCGCGCGTGCTCGCGTTCGCCAACCGGGCCGGCGCGATCGTCGCGTCCCGGCTCGCCTGCTCGGCCGCCATGCCGACGACCGCCGAGGTCGCCGGGTCCGCGGAGCCGGCGGTGGCCCCGTGACCCTCGACACCGAGTCCCCGGCCGGAGCGCGGGCCGGGCGGATCGCGGCGCTCGCCGAGACCCGCGCCGTCCGCCCCGAGGCCGTCGCCGAGGCCGCCGCCCGCCGCACCCGGCGCCCCGCGCTGCTCGGCGCCACCGGGCGGCTGATGCTGATCGCCGCCGACCACCCGGCGCGCGGCGCGCTCGCCGCCGGCGGCGACCCGCTCGCCATGGCCGACCGCGGCGAGCTGCTCGACCGGCTGTGCACGGCGCTGGAGCGCCCCGGCGTGGACGGCGTGCTCGCCACCCCCGACGTCGCCGAGGACCTGCTGCTCCTCGGCGCCCTGGACGGCAAGGTCGTGATCGGCTCGATGAACCGGGGCGGGCTCGCCGGCTCCGCGTTCGAGATCGACGACCGGTTCACCGCCTACAGCGCCGACGGGATCGCCGCGTCCCGGTTCGACGGCGGCAAGGTGCTGCTGCGGGTGGACGACGACGACCCGGCGACCCCGCGCACCCTGGAGAGCTGCGCCCGCGCGGTGTCGGCGCTCGCCGGGCACGGGCTGATGGCGATGGTGGAGCCGTTCATCGCCCGCCGGGTGGACGGCCGCGTCCGCAACGACCTCAGCCCCGAGGCGATGATCCGGGCGATCGCGATCGGGTCCGGGCTCGGCACGACCTCCGCGCGCACCTGGCTGAAGGTCCCGGTCGTCCCGGACATGGAGCGCGTCATGGCCGCCTCCACGCTGCCCGCGCTGCTGCTGGGCGGCGAGGTGTCCGCCGACCCGCGCGCCGCCCGCGACGGCTGGCGCCGCGCGATGCGGCTGCCGACCGTGCGGGGCCTGGTCGTCGGCCGCTCCCTTCTTTACCCTGCCGACGGCGATGTGGCCGGAGCCGTGGACGCAGCAGTGGAGGTCATATGAGCACGAGACTCACCGTGGGCCAGGCGGTCATCCGCTTCCTGGCGGCGCAGTACAGCGAGCGGGACGGCGAAGAGCGGCGCTTCTTCGCCGGATGCTTCGGGATCTTCGGGCACGGCAACGTCGCCGGGCTCGGCCAGGCGCTGCTGGAGCACGCCGACGACTTCCCGTACTACATGGCCCGCAACGAGCAGGCGATGGTGCACACGGCGTCCGGCTACGCCCGGATGAACGACCGGCTGTCCACGTTCGCCTGCACGACGTCCATCGGGCCCGGCGCGACCAACATGGTCACCGGTGCCGCGCTGGCGACCATCAACCGGCTGCCGGTGCTGCTTCTGCCCGGCGACATCTTCGCGACCCGTGCCGCCAACCCCGTCCTACAGGAGTTGGAGGACGCGCGGTCCTACGACGTGTCGGTCAACGACTGCTTCAAGCCGGTGTCGAAGTACTGGGACCGCGTCAACCGTCCCGAGCAGCTCCCCAGCGCGCTGCTGGCGGCGATGCGCGTCCTCACCGACCCGGCCGAGACCGGCGCCGTCACGCTCGCGCTGCCGCAGGACGTCCAGGCGGAGGCGTACGACTGGCCGGACGAGCTGTTCGACCGCCGAGTGTGGCGCATCCCGCGCCCCGTCCCCGAACCGGCCGCGATCGAGGAGGCGGCGGCCGTCCTCCGGTCGGCGGAGCGTCCGCTCATCGTCGCGGGCGGCGGCGTGATCTACTCGCGGGCCACCGACGAACTGCGCGCCTTCGCCGAGCGCACCGGCATTCCGGTAGCGGAGACGCAGGCGGGCAAGGGCGCCCTGCCGTGGGACCACGAGTGCTCGGTCGGTGCGATCGGCGCGACCGGCACCACGGCCGCGAACGCCCTCGCCCGCGAAGCCGATGTCGTCGTCGGCATCGGCACCCGCTACAGCGACTTCACCACCGCCTCGCACAGCCTGTTCGCCGACCCGGGCGTCCGGTTCGTCAACATCAACGTCGCCCGACCCGACGCCCTCAAGCTCGCCGGGACGGCGGTCGCCGCCGACGCCGGGGAGGCGCTCCGGGCCCTCGGCGCCGCGCTCGGCGGCCACTCCGTCCCGGACGCGTACCGCGCGAAGACCCGGGAGCTCGCCGGGCGGTGGAACGCCGTCGTCGACGGGGCGTACGGCGCGCGCGGCGACGGGCTCCCCGCGCAGGCCGCGGTCATCGGGGTCGTCAACGAGCTGTCCGGCCCCCGCGACGTCGTCGTCTGCGCGGCCGGGTCCATGCCCGGCGACCTGCACAAACTGTGGCGGACGCGGGACCCCAAGGGCTACCACGTCGAGTACGGCTACTCCTGCATGGGCTACGAGATCGCCGGCGGCCTCGGGGTGAAGATCGCCGCTCCCGACCGCGAGGTGTTCGTCCTCGTCGGCGACGGCTCGTACCTGATGATGGCGCAGGAGCTGGCCACGGCCGTCGCCGAGGGCGTCAAGCTCGTCGTCGTCCTCATCGAGAACCGCGGCTACGCCTCCATCGGGAACCTGTCCGAGAGCGTCGGCGCCGAGCGGTTCGGCACCCGCTACCGGGCCCGCACCGGCACCGGGCTGGACGGAGACGTCCTGCCCGTCGACCTCGCCGCGAACGCCGCCAGCCTCGGCGCGGACGTGCTCCGCGCCGAGGGCCTCGACGGGTTCCGGGACGCGCTCCGCGCGGCGGTCGCCTCGCCGCGCACCACCGTCGTCCACGTCGAGACCGACCCGCTCGCCCCCGCCCCCGACAGCGAGGCGTGGTGGGACGTCCCCGTCGCCGAGGTCTCCGCGCTGGAGTCCACCGCGCGGGCCCGCGCCCGCTACGACGACGACAAGAAGACCCAGCGCCACCACCTCTGAAACCCCTGAAAGGAACCCCCATGCGCTCGATTCAGCACCGGATCGGCGGTGTCCCGGTCGGCGGGAGCACCGCGGCGCCCGTGCACGACCCCGCGACCGGGCAGCAGACCGGAGAGGTCGTGCTGGGCCGCCGGGCCGAGGTGGACGCCGCCGTCGGCGCCGCCGCCCGCGCCTTCGCGACGTGGCGGGAGGTGTCCCTCACCCGGCGGGCGCGGATCATGTTCGCGCTGCGCGACCTGCTGGAGCGGCACGAGGACGAGCTGGCCCGGCTGATCACGGCCGAGCACGGCAAGGTGCTGGACGACGCCCGCGGCGAGGTCGTGCGGGGCCGCGAGGTCGTCGAGTTCGCGTGCGGGATCCCGCAGCTGCTCAAGGGCGAGTACTCCGACCAGGTGTCGACCGGCGTGGACGCGTTCTCGTTCCGGGAGCCGCTCGGCGTGTGCGCGGGCATCGTCCCGTTCAACTTCCCGGTCATGGTGCCGCTGTGGATGCACCCGATCGCGATCGCCTGCGGGAACGCGTTCGTGCTGAAGCCGAGCGAGCGCGTCCCGTCCGCGTCGAACCTGGTCGCCGAGCTGTACGCCGAGGCGGGCCTGCCGGACGGGGTGTTCAACGTGCTGCACGGCGACGCCGAGACCGCCGACGCGCTCCTCGCGCACCCGGGCGTCGCGGCGGTGTCGTTCGTCGGTTCCACGCCCGTCGCCCGGCACGTGCACGAGGCGGCGAGCGCCGCCGGCAAGCGCGTGCAGGCCCTCGGCGGCGCCAAGAACCACGCGGTCGTCCTGCCCGACGCCGACCTCGACCTCGCCGCCGACCAGATCACCGCGGCGGCCTACGGATCCGCCGGGCAGCGCTGCATGGCGATCTCGGTCGCGGTCGCCGTCGGGGACGCCGCCGACCCGCTGATCGAGCGGCTCGCCGACCGGGCCCGCGCGATCACGGTCGGGCCGGGCGCCGACCCGGCCAGCGAGATGGGCCCGCTGATCAGCGCGGCGGCGCGGGAGCGGGTCGGCGGGCGCGTCGCGGACGCCGAGCGCGCCGGCGCCAAGCTCGTCGTCGACGGCCGCGACCTGCCCGGCCCCGGCTTCTTCGTCGGCCCCTGCCTGCTGGACGGCGTCACCACCGACATGCCCGCCTACACCGAGGAGATCTTCGGGCCGGTGCTGGCCGTGCTGCGCGCCGAGACTCTGGACGAGGCGGTCGCCCTGGTCAACGCCAACCCCTACGGCAACGGCACGGCCGTGTTCACCTCGTCCGGCGCGGCGGCGCGGCGGTTCCAGCGGTCGGTGCACGTCGGGATGATCGGGATCAACGTCCCCGTCCCGGTGCCGATGGCGTTCTACTCCTTCGGCGGCTGGAAGGCGTCGCTGTTCGGCGACACCCACGTCCACGGGCCCGAGGGCGTCCGGTTCTACACCCGGGCGAAGGCCGTCACGTCGCGCTGGCCGGAGCCGTCCGCGCCCTCCGGGCCGTCCGAAACCGCCTCCATGGCCTTTCCCACGGCACGCTGACCCAGAGATTGTCCTGGGGTTTTGCCAGGCGGCCGGTGCTCGTTCACCGGCGGTTCAGGGGCGGCGACCAGGCTCCCGCGTGATCCCCTTACGTGAAGGAGTCCCCCATGTCCGTGACCCGTCGCGGAGTCGTCAAGGGCGGCGCGGCCGGCGCGCTGTCCATCGCCCTCGCCGGAAGCCTGGAGGGAATCTTCCAGACCTCCGCGGGCGCCGACACCGGTGAGGCGTTCGGCTACGGCCCGCTCATCCCCGACCCCAAGGGCGTCCTGGACCTGCCCAGGGGCTTCCACTACAAGGAGCTGTCGGTGGAAGGCGACCCCATCTCCGAGGGCGTCGTCGTTCCCGGCCACCACGACGGGATGGCCACCTTCCCCGGCAGCCGGCACGGCCGCACCCGGCTGGTGCGCAACCACGAGCAGGGCACCAACGGCACCCGCGCGGTCGGCCGCCCCGAGCTGACCTACGACCCGGCCGTCAACGGCGGCACCACCACCCTGGAGGTCGACAGCCGCGGCAACCTGCTGTCGCAGTACGTCAGCCTCGCCGGGACGGCGGTCAACTGCGCCGGCGGCCGCACCCCGTGGGGCACCTGGCTGACCTGCGAGGAGACCGAGGGCGTCAAGGGCGAGACCAAGAGCCACGGCTGGGTGTTCGAGGTCGACCCGGACGGCCGCCGCACCGAGCCCGTCCCGCTGACCGGCCTCGGCCGGTTCGCGCACGAGGCCGTCGCCGTCGACCCGCACACCCTCACCGCCTACCTCACCGAGGACGCGTCCGGGCCGTTCGGGCTGTTCTACCGGTTCCGGCCCCGCGCCCACCACGGCGGCTACCACGCCTACATGCGGGGCGGGAAGCTGGAGGCGATGAACGTCCGCGGCGTCGAGGACCTGTCCCTCGTCACCGAGCCCGGCACCCGGCTGCGCGTCGAGTGGCTGGACGTCCCGGACCCGTCGGCGAAGCAGACCTCCGTCCGCAAGCAGTTCGACACGGTCACCCGGAGCCAGAAGCTCGAAGGCTGCTGGTGGGGGCACGGCAAGGCGTACTTCGTCGCCAGCTTCTCCAACACCGAGGACGGCGCCGCCGGCGACCACGCCGGGCAGGTCTGGACCTACGACCCGCGCCACAACACGATCGAGCTCCAGCTGATCTTCAAGCCGGGCGGCCGGTTCGACGGGCCCGACAACATCACCGTCTCCCCGTACGGCGGCGGCGTGATCCTGGCCGAGGACGGCGACGGCGAGCAGTACCTCGTCGGCACCACCCGCAAGAACAAGCCGTTCGCGATGGCGCGCAACGCCCTCAACGGCAGCGAGTTCACCGGCGTCACGTTCTCCCCGGACGGCCGCACCCTGTTCGCCAACCGCCAGTCGGACCCGGGCGCGACCTACGCCATCACCGGCCCCTGGCACCGCCTCCGCGGCTAGCCCGCCCGGGCCGGGGCCGCCGGGGCCGGACGGCCGAAGTCAGGCGAGGCCCCGGCGGGCCACCGCCGGAGGCCGGGTGCCCTCGATGGACGCCACCATGTCCAGCACCTGGCGCATCCCGTCCGCCTGGGACTCCGGCACCCGGAACCACACCGCACCCAGCCACGCGTAGACGGACGCCGCGGCGAGCAGCCCGGGATCGGGCTCCCGCGCGTCCGTCTCCAGCGTGACGAGCACGGCGCCCCCGGAGGCGGCGAGCCGCTCCACCCGGCTCGCGGGGGGCGCCGTACCCGCGTCCACGGCACCGTCCGGAACCGGTGCGTCCGGTGGAAGGACCATCCGCCGTTGCATGCTCATGCCGCCAAGCGTGGCACGATCGGAGTCCGGGGATCGTCCTTCACAGGGACGCAGGCAGATCGGAGCGTGATGGTCACCGTGGTGCTCGTCCTGGCCGGCCTGGCCGTGCTGGGCGCCGTCGTCGTGCTCGCCATGGGGCGGGGCGGCGAGCTAGCCGAGACCCATCCGGACTACGCGCCGCTCAGGCTGGACGTCGAGGGGCGCCCGATCCTCCCGGCCGGCGCCCGGATCAGGTTTCCCGCGACGATCTGGGGCTACCAGATGCAGGTGACGGACGAGGCCGTCCACCGCCTCACCGAGGCCCTGCGCGAGCGCGACGCGCGCGTGGCCGACCTCGAACGCCAGCTCCACGACATGCGCAGGCGCGCCGGCGACGACACACCGCCGATCGGCGCCCTGCACGGCTTGGAGGAGCCCGCCGAGCAGGTCGTGCTCCGCAAGGAGACCGCGCCCGCCGAGAAGCAGACCGCGCCGGTCGAGAAGCAGACCGTGCCCGCGGACAAGGAGACCGTGCCCGCCGAGGACGAACCGGGGGAGGAGCACCGATGAGCGAAGTCGCCGTCATTGCCGAGGCCGTGTCCGCCGCCCCGCCCGAGCGGGTCTTCGAGATCCTCACCGACTGGCCGCGGCACGCCGAGTGGATGCCGTTCACCAGCGCCGAGGGCGGCACCAAGGCCGGCGACGAGATCAGCGCGCGGACGGGCGTCGGCCCGGTCGGGTTCGTCGACACCATGGTCATCACCGACTGGCAGGACGGGCGGCGCGTCGCCGTCCGGCACACCGGCCGCGTCGTGCGCGGCGAGGCGTGGTTCAAGGTCGTCCCGGAGGGGACGGGCAGCCGCGTCGTCTGGGCGGAGCGCATCGACCTCCCGTTCGGCCCGCTGGGCCGCGCGGGCTGGCTCGTCGCCGGCCCGGTCGTGAAGGCGTTCCTGCGGCTCGGGCTCCGCCGCCTGGCCGTTCTGTCGGAGGCGTGAGGTAGAACGGGGCGCGTGAGCACCGCGATCATCGGCGAGGACGGGCGGGGACGCTGCCCGTGGGGTCTGTCGACGCCCGACTACATCGCCTACCACGACGACGAATGGGGCCGTCCCGTCCGCGACGACCAGGGTCTTTACGAGCGGCTCTGCCTGGAGGCGTTCCAGTCGGGCCTGTCGTGGCTGACGATCCTGCGCAAGCGCGAGAACTTCCGCGCCGCCTTCTGCGGCTTCGATCCGGAGAAGGTCTCCGGGTTCGGCCCGGACGACGTCGAGCGCCTGATGGGCGACGCCTCCATCGTCCGGAACCGGGCGAAGATCGAGGCGGCGGTCGGCAACGCCCGCGCCGCCCTCGACCTGCCCGGCGGCCTCGCCGCGACCGCCTGGCGGCACGCCGACCCCGCCTCCCCGGCCTACACCGACACCGCCGAGGTCCCCGCCTTCACCGACGCCTCGAAGGCCCTCTCCAAGGAGCTGAAGAAGCACGGCTTCCGCTTCGTCGGCCCCACCACCGCCTACGCCCTGATGCAGGCGTGCGGCCTGGTCGACGACCACCTCACCGGCTGCCACCGGCACGGCGCCTACCGGTAAGCCGCCGCCTACCGGTAGACCGCCGTGCCGGCGTCCGGCCCGCTACTCCGACTTCGCCGCCTCCAGCAGCGGGACCTCGGCGGCCCGCCGGGCCGGGAGCGCCGACGTCGCCAGGGCGACCGCCGCCGCGCCCGCGATGACCAGCGGGAACAGCCACCACGGCGGGTTCGGCGCCAGGAACGAGCTGCCCGTCGCGACGTACATCAGGAACACGCTGCCGAGCGCCGTCCCGATGCCGAGGAGCCCGCCGAGCAGCACGACGGTCGCGGCCTCCCAGCGGACGATCGCCCTGATCTGCGCGACCGTCGCGCCGACGGCGCCGAGCAGCCCGAACTCGCGGGTCCGCTCGCCGACGCTCATCGAGACGGTCGTCGCCATCCCGAACAGGGCGAGGACGAGCGCCATCCCGATGAACCCGTAGATGACCGTCAGCCCGCTGGTCATCGCGCCCTTGGCCAGGTTCACGTAGGCGCCCTTGCCGAGGACCTCGACGCCGGGCGTGCCGGCGAACGCGCGGGCGAGGTCCCGCTCGGAGCCGCCCCGCGCGAGGACGACCTGCGCGGGCGCGTCCGGGTCGAGCCGGTCCATGGTCGCCGCCGACACCAGCGCCTGGTCGGCGAACAGGTGCGACGGGTCGTGGTAGGCGGCCGCGACTGTCAGCGGCACGCGGCCCTGCGCCCCGCGCACGACGATCCGCTGCCCCTTCTTGATCTTCTGGCCCTTCATCACCGTGGAGGTGAGGGCGATCTCGCCGTCCCCGAGCCGGGGCAGCCGCCCGCCGAGCCTCAGCACCTCCGGCAGCGCCTTCTGGTCGGCGCCCGTCACCGCCAGGTAGACCGGCAGCGGCGGCTCCTCCGGCGACGGCCGCCGCGGCGGCGGCGAGACGAGCTTGATCTGCGACGCCGTCAGCGCGGCCGCGGCGGACACGCCGGGCACGGCCGCGGCCTTGGCCGCCGTGTCGCGGGGCAGCGGCGCCTGGCCGCCGGACGTCGCGCCGGTCGCGGCGATCGCGTGCTCGGCCCGCATCACCTGCTCGCCGGTCTCGGCGAACCGCGCGTCCACCGACAGCACGGTCAGCGCGGTCGCGCCGACCAGCGCCACGCCCAGCATCAGCGACGACGCCGCCGACGACACCCGGCGCGGGCTGCGGGTGATGGTGGCGCGGGCGAGGCGCCCGGCCTCGCCGCTGACGGCCGTGCCGATCCGGCCGACCAGGCCGCCCAGGGGGCCGACGAAGAACGGGGCGAGGACGGCGAGCGCCGCGACCGTCGTCATGCAGCCCAGCAGGACCATGACGCAGACGCCGATGGTGCGCTCCGGCCCCGGCGGCTCCTCGTACCTGATCCCGAAGACGCCGCCGAAGAAGATCCACGCGCACGCGAAGACGGCGAGCGCGCCGATCACCCGCCCCCGGCGGCGGCCGGGCGTGTCGGTGCTCGCCGCGCGCAGCGCCTGCATGGGGGAGACGCGCGCCGCGCGTCGCGCGGCCCGCCACGCCGCGAGCTGGGTGACGACGATCCCGGCCACGGCCGGCACGGCCAGCGCGATCCAGCCGAACTGCACGTCCGCGGCGGAGATGTCGAAGCCGTCGTCGGCGAACAGCCGGGTGAGCAGCGCCGACACCGGGTAGCCGAGCACCACGCCGCCCGCCGACCCGACCAGGCCGAGCGCCAGGGCCTCCCACCGGATCAGCCGCTTGATCTGGCGGGGCGTCGCGCCGATCGCGCTGAGCAGCGCCAGCCGCCGCGTCCGCTGCCGCACCAGCGTGCCGAAGGTGTTCGCCACGACGAACAGCCCGACGAACACCGCGACGGACGAGACCATGCCGATGGCGCCGCCGATCGACGCGCCCGCCGACTGCAGGTCGGCCGACTGGGCGTTCCGCACGGCCGCGGCGGTGCGGACCGTGACGTCCTGCCCGAGGGCGCGGGCCAGCTCCCCGCGCAGCTTCGCCGGCGCGACGCCCGGCGCGGCCTTCACCCACACGCCCTGCCAGGTCCCGGCCGGGAGGCCCGCCGCCGCCTGGACGGTCGCGGGCGGCGCCAGCAGCAGGTCGCCGCTCGCGACGGAGCTGTGGTCCTGCACGGTGACGATCCCGACGAGCTTCAGGGTGCGGCTCTGCTTCGGCAGCAGCACCCGGACCGGGTCGCCCACATCGAGCTTCCCGGCCCGCGCCACGTGCCGGGTCACGGCGATCTCGCCGTCCGCGGCGGGCGCCCGGCCCGACTCCAGGTGGTACGGGTTGAGGCGCTCGTCGGACGTCCACGGCCGCAGCGTCATCCCGGCCCCGGCGGGCGGCAGGATCGCCTTGCCGCCGGACCCGTGCGCGGTCACCGGGACCATCGCGTCCCCGGCGGCCGCCGCGACGCCCGGACGTCCCGAGACCGCGCTCAGCGCGACCTGGCCGTCCGGCCTCGCGTACGGGTCGTCGGTGTCCACCGACCCGCCGAGGACGAGCACGTCGGAGCGGGCGTACTCGCTGGCGTCGCTGCCCGACACCGCCTCCTGCGCCCGCAGCGTGAACTGCAGCGACCCCGCGATCAGCCCGATCGAGAACGCCGCCGCCAGCAGCGTGGCGGCCATCCGCATCCAGCCCTCGGCGAAGGAGCGGCGCGCGATCAGCCACATGGCGCTCAGCCCTCCATCCGGCGCATCACGTCGTGCACCTGGTCGATGGTGGGGGAGTGCAGCTCGCGCACGATCATGCCGTCCGCGAGGAACAGCACCCGGTCGGCGTGCGCGGCGGCCCCCGGATCGTGCGTCACCATGATCACCGTCTGGCCGTAGGCGTCCACCGCGCGGCGCAGGAACCCCAGCACCTCGGCGCCCGACCGGGAGTCGAGGTTGCCGGTCGGCTCGTCGGCGAACAGCACCTCCGGCCGGGTCAGCAGCGCCCGCGCCACCGCGACCCGCTGCTGCTGCCCGCCCGACAGCTCGCTCGGCCGGTGCGCGAGGCGGCCGCGCAGCCCCAGCGCGTCCACGATCGTGTCGAACCACTCCCGGTCGGCGCGCCGGTTCCCGAGCCGCCCGGTCAGCCGGATGTTCTCCTCCGCCGTCAGCATCGGCAGCAGGTTGAACGACTGGAACACGAACCCGAGCCGGTCGCGGCGCAGCTTCGTCAGCCGGGTCCGCGACAGCTTCGTGATGTCCACGTCGCCGATCAGCACCGCGCCGGAGGTGACCGTGTCGAGCCCGGCCAGGCAGTGCAGGAACGTCGACTTGCCGGAGCCGGACGGCCCCATGATCGCGGTGAACCGGCCGCGCGGGAACGCCGCCGAGACGCCGCGCAGCGCGGTCACCGCGTGCTCGCCCGTCCCGTAGGACTTGACGAGGTCGCGGGCCACGGCGACATGGTCGTGGAGCTGCCCGGCAGGGGGTGCGGCGGATGTCTGGGTCATGCCCTCAAGACAACCGCCGGCACCCCCTCGGGCACATTGGCGGAGCCTCCCCACTCGATGCGGGGGAAGGCCCTACCTTCAGCGGCCCTCGAACTCCGGCTGCTGCTTCTTCAGGAACGCCTCGGTCGCGTTGCGGTGGTCGGCGGTCTCGGCGCACTCGTCCTGCAGCTCCGCCTCCCGCTCCAGCGCGGACGCCAGATCGTGGGTCGCCGCGTGGTCGAGGGCCGCCTTCACCGCCCCGTAGGCGACCGTCGGCCCGGTCGCGAGCCGCCGGGCCAGCTCCACCGCCGCCGGGGCCAGCTCGTCCGCCGGGACGACCCGGTTCACCAGGCCCAGCTCCAGTGCCTGCTCGGCCTTCACCGGCTCGCCGAGCAGCAGCAGCTCGGCCGCCTTCGCGCGGCCGACGAGGCGCTGCAGCGTCCACGACATGCCGCTGTCGGGCGCCAGCCCGATCCCGGTGAACGCGGTCGCGAAGCGGGCCTTGTCGGACGCGACGACCAGGTCGCAGGCGAACGCCAGCGACGCGCCCGCGCCCGCCGCGACGCCGTTCACCGCCGCCACCACGGGCTTGCGCATCCCGGCCAGCGCCAGCACGATCGGGTTGTAGTGCTTGCGGACGGTGCCGTCCAGCCCCCGCCCCGCGGCGAGGTTGTCGGCGTGCTCCCGCAGATCCTGCCCCGCGCAGAAGGCCCGTCCCGCGCCGGTGAGCACCACCGCGCGGGCCGCCTGGTCGGCGGCGGCGCGCACCACCGTCGCGCGCAGCAGCTCCTTCATCTCGGCCGTCAGCGAGTTCATCCCGTCGGGGCGGTTGAGTGTGATCGTCCCCACACCGTCGGTCACGTCGTACAGCACGGTCTCAGACATCGGCGTCCTCCCGGTTCTCCCGCAGATCTTCCCATCTTCCGATCTGGAGGCTGATCGTTACCACTTCGCGCCCGGAAGACGAGATAATGGACCACTACTGATGACGCGGATGCGACACGCGGCCACGCGGCCAACGGTGTGCGAGGCCGCGGCCCTGACGCAGGAAGGGGAAGCACGCATGGCGGCGATGAAGCCGCGGACGGGAGACGGTCCGCTCGAAGTGACCAAGGAGGGACGCGGAATCGTCATGCGGGTCCCCCTCGAAGGCGGGGGCCGCCTCGTGGTCGAGCTCTCCGCCGACGAGGCCAAGGAGCTCGGCGAGGCGCTCAAGGGCGTCGTGGGCTGACGGCACACCGCTCCCGGCCTTTCTGGTGACGGTCCCGGCGACGCCGCCGGGGCCCTTGCCATTTCCGCACGCGAACGTCCAGATCAGGGGGGACCAGCACCATGCCCATCGAGACCCGCGTCCAGGGCGCCGGCGGCACCGTGTCGCGGACGGCGGCCGACCTCGGCGCCGAGGTGGTGGCGGTACCGGTCCTGAAGGGCCCCGTCGCGCCCGCGGCGGAGGTCGCCGGGTCGCTGCCCTTCACGCTGGACGAGCTGCTCGCGCTGCACCGGGCCAAGGGCGAGCCGGGCGAGATCACCGCGACCCAGGTCCGCATCGGGGACCAGGTCCGGGAGCTGCTGCTGTACGGGGTGGGCGACGCGGCCCCGGCCGACCTGCGCAGGGCCGGCGCCGCGCTGGCCCGCCGCGGCAAGGGCCGCGCCGCGCTCGTCGCCGGCGTGCCGGCCGGCGACCTCGCCGCGTTCGTCGAGGGCGCGCTGCTCGCGTCCTACGAGTTCAAGATCGGCGCTCCGCCCGCCAAGAAGGCGCTCGGCACCCTCGCCGTGCTGACCGAGGCCGGGCCGGCGGCCGACGCCCCGGCGATCGAGCGCGGCACCGCGCGGGCGCGGGCGACCGCGCTGGCCCGCGACCTCGCCAACACCCCGGCCTCCGAGAAGGACCCGTCCTGGCTCGCGGCGCGGGCCGAGCAGGCCGCCGCCGAGGCGGGCCTCACCGTCCGGGTCCGCGGCGAGAAGGAGCTGGCCGAGGGCGGCTTCGGCGGGCTGCTCGCCGTCGGCTCCGGGTCCGCCCGCCCGCCCCGGCTGATCGAGCTCTCCTACGTGCCGGACGAGCCCGCCGACCGGCACGTCGTGCTCGTCGGCAAGGGCATCACGTTCGACAGCGGCGGCCTGTCGCTGAAGCCGAACGAGGGCATGAAGACGATGAAGACCGACATGGCCGGCGGCGGCGCGGTCATCGCCGTCATGAGCGCGCTGCGCGGCCTCGGCGTCCGCGCCCGCGTCACCGGCCTGGTCGCGGCGGCGGAGAACATGCCGTCCGGGTCGTCGATGCGCCCCGGCGACGTGATCACCCATTTCGGCGGCACGACCTCCGAGATGCTGAACGCCGACGCCGAGGGCCGGCTCGTCCTCGCCGACGCGCTCGCCTACGCCGACGCCGAGCTCGCCCCCGACGCCGTCGTGGACGTCGCGACCCTGACCGGCGCCGCGAAGGTCGCGCTCGGGCTGCGGCACGCGGCGCTGTTCGCCACCGACGACGACCTCGCCGCCGCGCTCACCCGGGCCGGGACGGCGGCGGGCGAGCCGCTGTGGCGGCTGCCGCTGACGGCCGACTACCGCGCCGCGATCGACTCCGACCTCGCCGACGTCGCCAACATCGGGCGCGGCGGCCACGGCGCCGGCGCCACCACCGCCGCGCTGTTCCTGCGCGAGTTCGCGGGCGAGCGCCCCTGGGCGCACCTCGACATCGCCGGCCCGGGCCGCGCCACCGCCGACGACGCCGAGATCACCCGCGGCGCGACCGGTTACGGCGTCCGGCTGCTGCTCGACTGGCTGACCGCCTGAGCGGCGGGCCGCCGGTCACTTCGTCCGGCGGTCCACCACCGGGACGCGGCGCCGCCGCCGGGCCTCCTTGACGATCTCGGGGAGCGTCGCGTCCCAGCCCGCCTCCACCGCGAAGCACCACGGCGCGGCCGCCGCCGTCGCCGGGACGTCCCGCATCGTCAGCGCCACCAGGCCCGGCCGCTCCGACGTGCGCGCCAGTTCGACCAGCTCCGCGGTCGGCAGGAACACCACGTAGTCCTGCTCGCCCCGCCGGGTGCCGGGCACGCCGCGCCGCAGCGCCGCGATCGCGGCCACCTCGTCCCACGGCAGCGACCGCCCGGCCGAGCGCGGCAGCGGCCAGCGCGCCGGGCGCCGCACCGCGTCGCCGTCCAGCTCCAGCACGGGACGGCGCGCCAGCATCGCGCCCGCCGACACGAGCAGACCCGCCCCGAACAGGGCGATCCCCGTCGCGCCGAGCACCATGAAGGTGACGCTGGCCACGCTCGTCCCGCGCACCGCGCCGCCCGTGACGAACGCCACGGACGCCGCGAACAGGATCCCGAACGCCACCAGCTGCCAGACCCCGCGCCACGTCACCCGATCGCGCACCGAGAACAGCTCGCGCGTCTCGGCGGTCTCCACGGCCTGATCGTCTGCGGCCATCGGTGTGTCCTTTCAGGGGGAGGACCAGCCTGCCGTGTCATTGTCCGGGGGCGACCCCGAGACCCCCGATGGGGGGCCGACCGCTGTGCTCCGCTGGAGCTCCGCTCCAGGCGGCGGTCAGCCGCGCTTCACCGCGCAGAGGAGGCCGTCGCCGACCGGGACCAGCAGGGGGACGAGGCGCTCGTCCTCGCGGATCATCCGGTGCACCTCGCGGATCGCCTCGGTGTCGGGGTCGCGGACGGCGGAGTCGGCGACCCGGTCGTGCCACAGCGCGTTGTCGAACGCGACCACGCCGCCGGGGCGGAGCAGGCGCAGCGCGTCCGTCAGGTACTCGGGGTACTCCCGCTTGTCGGCGTCGCAGAACACCATGTCGTAGGCGCCGTCGGTGAGCCGGGGCAGCACCTCCAGCGCCGGACCCGTGATCATCCGGGTGCGGAACCCGGACAGCCCCGCCTCACGGTAGGCGATCTTCGCCAGCCGCTGGTTCTCGGGCTCGATGTCCACGCTCGTCAGCACCGCGTCCTTGGGCATCCCGCGCATCAGCCACACGCCGGAGACGCCGCAGCCGGAGCCGACCTCGACGACCGTCCGGGCGCCGAGCAGGGTCGCGAGGAAGCGCAGCGCCGCGCCGCCGGCCGGGCCGATCGGCGCCGCGCCGACCTCCGCTCCGCGCCGCCGGGCGGCACGGAGCGGTTCGTCTTCGGGGAGGAAATCCTCCACGTAGGCCCGGGTGGCCTGAATGGCGTCGATGGCTGCCTCCTCGCGGGACCCCCGCATGCCTCATGCTGGAAAGACCATATCGTTGACAGGGAACCGACTGGAGTTTCCGCGCGTTGTAACGAGTGAAAGCAGAAGCACGCAGTAAGTCACGAGCACTCAGCAGTTGGTTCAGCAACCGCCCCAGCCCAGGCGAGACCGTGCCGTTCCAAGGCGAGAACCTTGGCTCACGAGAGAGGAACAGCCCGGCACCATGGGAGTCGCAGCACTCAGTTTCAGAAGCGCTGTGGGGGTCGGCGCCAGGCAGGGGCTTGGGACCGCCGCTCGCACTCGAGAGAACGCCCCCGAGGCCGAGTGGGCGCCGCCGTCCTGGGACGAGGTCGTCCGCGAGCACTCGGCGCGGGTCTACCGGCTCGCCTACCGGCTGACCGGCAACCAGCACGACGCCGAGGACCTCACCCAGGAGGTCTTCGTCCGCGTGTTCCGGTCGCTGTCGAACTACACGCCGGGAACGTTCGAGGGCTGGCTGCACCGCATCACCACGAACCTGTTCCTCGACATGGCGCGGCGCCGCCAGCGCATCCGCTTCGAGGGGCTCGCCGACGACGCCGCCGAGCGCCTCCAGGGCCGCGAACCGACCCCGGCGCAGGCGTTCGACGACACCAACTTCGACGCCGACGTCCAGGCCGCCCTCGACGCGCTGGCCCCCGAGTACCGCGCGGCCGTGGTGCTGTGCGACATCGAGGGGCTGTCCTACGAGGAGATCTCGGCCACGCTCGGCGTCAAGCTCGGGACCGTCCGCAGCCGCATCCACCGGGGGCGGGCGCAGCTGCGCGCCGCGCTGGAGCACCGGGCGCCGACGCGGCGCCGGCCCGGCACGCGGAACGACTACCAGGCGGCGGCCGAGGCGCGCACCGCCGTGGCCGACGCGGCGCCGGGGGGCGCGCACGCGGCGGTCGTGCAGCCACTGCCGGACGGGGCGTAAAGCCGTACTTATCGCGCGCGGGGCGGGACCGCGCGCCTGATCGAACGGAATCGACGGAGGCGGCGTGAGTTGTCTGGGGGAGCGTCTGACCGCTCTGGTCGACGAGGAGCTGGGGCATGAGGAGCGCGACCGCGTCCTCTCCCACCTCGCGGGATGCGCCCAGTGCCGGGACGAGGTCGCCGAGCTGCGCAAGGTCAAGCGGCGGCTCCGGGGGCTGTCCGCCGACCCCGCCGCGGACGGCGCCGACGACCTGCCGACCCCCGACTTCCTGAACCGGCTGCGCGCCATGCCGGCGTCCGCCGTACCGCCCGCGGGCGGCCCGCCCGCCGAACCGCCGGGGCGCCCCGCCGCCGAGGCGCCGCCCGCACGCCCCGCCCGGCCGCTGCGATCACCGGCCCGCCCGTCCAGGACGTCCCCCGCCGGGCGTCCGCGCGACACCCGCCCGCCCGGCCGCGCCACGGCCGTCCAGGTCCACCCGAGGCGCCGTTATCTGGTCGTCGGCGCCGCCACGCTCTTCCTCGGCCTGGGCACCGCCTCCTACATCGCCGGTGGCGAGCAGGACCAGCCCGCCGTCACGCCCGCGTTCGACCGGTTCGCCGTCGAGCACGCGCTGACCTCCGGCGACGCGCCGATGACCGACCCGCTCACCGACCCGGTCTACCAGGTCCAGGTCTCCCCAGGGCCGTGACCGCGCCGGCCGCGACCCGCGTCGGGGGCGGCACGGGGCGGGGCAGGCGCTGCGCCGCCCTGGCCGGCGGCCTCGCGGGGGCGCTCGCCCTCGCGGTGCTGCTGTCCGGCGACCCGGCCGCCGCGCGCCGCGTCCGCAGCGACCCCGGCGCCGTGGGGCTGCTGCGCGCCGCCGCCGACGCCGCCCGCCGCGTCCCGTACGAGGGCAGCCGCTTCCTCACCACGTGGAACCGCAGCCGGTCCGCCACGTCCCGCGTCACCGTCGCGCACCGGCCCGGCGAGGGCATCCGGTACCGGTCCGCGGACGGCGCCGGGACCGGCCACCGGCCCGAGTCCGCCGCGGGCGACAGCACCGGCTTCACCCCGGAGACCCTCGCGCTGCTCACCCGCAACTACTCGGTGGTGCGCGCGGCCGACGGGGTGGTCTGCGGCCGCCGGGCCCGCGTCGTCGAGGCCCGCCGCCCGGACGGCACCCCGGCCGGGCGCTTCTGGATCGACCGCGAGACCGGGCTGATGCTGCACCGCGAGCTGATCGACGCGACCGGGCGGCCGGTGGTCGTCACCGGGTTCACCGAGATCAGCTTCACCACGCCGCCGCCGGAGCCGCCGGTGCGGGTGACGCCCCGGGGCGGGCTGCTGCGCTTCCCCGGATCGGGCGCGGGCGACGCCGCCGGGTCCGCCGCGAACGCGTGGGGCGAGCGCCTGGACGCCACCGGGATCGCCTGGCTCCGCGACCGCGGCTGGCCCGTCCCCGCCGACCTGCCCGGCCGGCTCACCCTCTTCGACGTGCGCCGCGAGAAGGACGGCGGCTCCGTCCACCTCAGCTACTCCGACGGCCTCGCCGCCGTCTCGGTGTTCGTGCAGCGCGGCGCTCTCGAGGAGAGCGGGATGTCCGGCTGGCAGAAGACCGTCCGCCGGGGCCGGACGGTGTACCGCCGCGAGGCGCTGCGGCGCTGGGCCGTGTCCGCGGGGAAGGGGTACGTGTACACCGTGCTCACCGACGCGCCGCAGAGCACGGCGGAGGCCGTCGCCGTCAACATGCCGCGCGGCGGCCCCGACACCTTCTGGAAGCGGCTGTCGCGGGGCACCCGGCGCCTTGTTTCCGCGGCGAATCCGTTCGACTGAGCCGGGATGAGCGCGCACCTGATAGGTCTTATGCTCGCCACATGCCTTTAAGGGCAGCATGAGCACGGATGACGAGGACCATGCTCGGTAGGAGAGATGGGGATGACGGAAGACAACCGCGGGCCGGCCAGGGCGGCGGCGGAGGACGACGAGGTCGCCTCCGGCCAGGAGCCTGAGCGGCAGGAGGCGGCGGCTCCTCCCGAGACGGTGACCGACCAGGAGATCCCCCTGGAGGCGCCGGCGGACGACGCCGCGCCGGCCGACGACGCGCCGGCCGACGGCACCGGGCCCGCCCGCGAGGCCGGCACCCCGGGCGACCGGCTGGTGGCCGGGGGGTTCGCGCCCCCGGACTCGCTCGGCGCCCCGCCGGACACCAGCGAGGACGTGCTCTCCAACGGCGGGCCGGCCGGCATGGCGCCGCAGGAGGTGCCGCTGCAGGACGTCCCGCCGCGGGACATGCCGCAGCCCCCGCCGCCCGTCGCGCTCGACAAGCCCCCCGTAGAGGACGACCGCCCGCGGCCCGGGTTCGTCCCGCACAACCAGGACCCGCGCGCCGCGCAGGGCGGCCCGTACGGCGGCTGGCCGCAGCAGTCCCACCAGGGCCCGCCGCCGCCCGCCGACGGCCGCCCGCCGCTGGCGCCGCCGCCCGCGCCGATGGGCCCGCCCCCCGGCGGCCCCGGCCCCCGCCCGATGGCGGGCTACGGGATGCCGCCCGGCGGCACCGGCCCCAACTGGGCGCCGGTGCCCGCGATGCCGCCGTCCTCGCGCGGCGGCCCCGGCCTCGGGCTGCTCGCCGTCGTCGCGCTGATCGTCGCGCTGGTGGCGGGCGCGCTCGGCGCCGGGATCGGCGTCATCGCCACCGACGACGACGGCGGCTCGGTGAGCCTCGGCGGCAGCAGCAGTAGCGACGGCAAGGTGCAGGCCCGCCCGCCGGACTCGGTCGCCGGCGTCGCGCAGCGGGTGCTGCCGAGCGTCGTGATGATCCGCGTGCGGGCCGCGCAGGGCGAGGTCGGCGGCACCGGCTTCATCGTGAACGGCGGCTACGTCGTCACCAACAACCACGTCGTCGCCGGTGCGGGCGGCGGGCAGATCCAGATCGTCTTCAACGACAAGAAGACGCTGCCCGCGACCGTCAAGGGCTCCGACCCGAGCTCGGACGTCGCCGTCCTCAAGCCGGAGGGCCAGCACTCGCTGCCGCCGCTGCCGCTCGGCGACTCCAGCAAGATCGCCGTCGGCGACCCGGTGATCGCGATCGGCTCGCCGCTCGGCCTGCAGGGCTCGGTCACCACCGGCATCGTCAGCTCGCTGAACCGGGCCGTGCCCACGCAGGGCGAGGGCGGCGGCGACGCGTCCTACCTGAACGCCATCCAGACCGACGCGGCGATCAACCCCGGCAACTCGGGCGGCCCGCTGGTCGACGGGAAGGGCCGCGTGATCGGCATCAACACCGCGATCGCGACGCTCGGCGGCCAGTCGCTCGGCGGCGAGACCCAGAGCGGCAGCATCGGCCTCGGCTTCGCGATCCCGATCAACCAGGGCAAGCGGATCGCCGAGGAGATCATCCGCACCGGCAGCGTCCGCCAGGCCAAGCTCGGCGTGTTCCCGGACCCGCGCTACCAGGACGGCGGCGCCCGGATCATGACCCAGCAGGTCAACGGGCAGGACCCGGTGGTCAAGGGCGGCCCGGCGGACAAGGCGGGGCTGAAGCCCGGCGACGTGATCACCAAGGTCGACGGCCGGCCGATCGAGGACGCCACCGACCTGATCGCGCAGATCCGCAGCCGGGCCCCCGGCGACCGGGTCACCGTCACCTACGAGCGCGCCGGCAAGGAGGCCAACGTCCAGTTGACGCTGGGTGCCGACTAGCGCGCCGCGGCACGGTCGGGAGGTCCGGTTCGTCCGGTCTCGGGATACGCTGAGGGGGCCGGTCCGCGCGGACCGGCCCCTGACGGCTTGTGGAGGACGGGTTGTTCGACGTCGGACTCGGTGAGATGGCGGTGCTCGTCGTCCTCGCCCTGGTCATCTTCGGGGACAAGCTGCCGCAGGTCGCCGGGCAGGCCGGCCGCATGCTCCGGCAGTTCCGGCAGATGGCCGACAGCGCCAAGGCCGACCTGCAGGAGGGGCTCGGGCCGGAGTTCAAGGACTTCGACATCAACGACCTGAACCCGAAGACGTTCGTCCGCAAGCACCTCTTCGAGGACGAGGACGGCACCCCGACCGCGAACGGCACCGGCCTCTTCGACGATGACGCCCCGTCCTACGCCACGACGACGGGCGCCCTCCCAGCAGGCGAACGTCCCCCCTTCGACAACGAAGCGACTTAGCCCAGGGGGGCGACCCCCTGGAACCCCCGTCAGCGGGCGAGAGGCTGTGTTTGCCCAGGGGGGCGACCCCCTGGAACCCCCGTCAGCGGGCGAGAGGCTGTGTTTGCCCAGGGGGGCGACCCCCTGGAACCCCCGTTACGGGCGAGAGGCTGTTTCCCCGATCCGCTGGCGCGTCTCGGCGAAACAGCCTCTCGCCCGGCGGGGCGGGGGGGGGGGGGGGGGGGGGGGGGCGGCGCCGCGCGCCC
>NZ_JBICUA010000002.1:710119-793801 GCF_043197915.1 Actinomadura geliboluensis
CCCCGGGCGGGGGGGGGTGGTGGTGTGGCCGGGGGGGGCCCCCCCCGTCCCCCCCCGGTTGGGGGGGGTTGTGTGTCCCCCCCGGGCGGGGGCGCCCCCCCCCAACCCCCCCCCCCCCCCGGCGGGCCGGGCGGCCTCCGGGCGCTAGAGCGCCCTCCGGCCGCCCGGCCCGTGTGGTGTCGGTTGGGCTTTGTGCTTTTACCTACCCTTGGGGCTGATGCCCAGGGACATGCCGGCGAGGCCGCGGCTGCGGCCGGCGAGCTTGTCGGCGATGGTGCGCAGCTCCTTGGCGGCGCCCGCGTCCGGGTCGGACAGGACGAGCGGGGTGCCGTTGTCGCCGCCCTCGCGCAGGCGCGGGTCGATCTGCACCTGGCCGAGCAGCGGGACGCGGGTCCCGAGGGTCTTGGTCAGGGCGTCCGCGACGGTCTGGCCGCCGCCCTCGCCGAAGATGTGCTGCTGCTCGCCGCAGTGCGGGCACGCCAGGTAGGACATGTTCTCGATCACGCCGACGACCTGCTGGTGCGTCTGCGCGGCGATCGCGCCGGCCCGCTCGGCCACCTCGGCGGCGGCCTGCTGCGGGGTGGTGACGACGAGGATCTCCGCGGACGGCAGCAGCTGCGCGACGGAGATCGCGATGTCGCCGGTGCCGGGCGGCAGGTCCATCAGCAGGATGTCGAGGTCGCCCCAGTAGACGTCCGCGAGGAACTGCTGGAGCGCGCGGTGCAGCATCGGCCCGCGCCACACGACCGGCTGGTTCCCGGCGGTGAACATGCCGACCGAGATCACCTTCACGTCGTGCGCGGACGGCGGCATGATCATGTCTTCGACCTTGGTGGGCGGGGTGTCCACGCCCAGCATCCGCGGCACCGAGTGGCCGTAGATGTCGGCGTCCACGACGCCGACCTTGCGGCCCTGCGCGGCCAGCGCGGCGGCGAGGTTCACCGTCACCGACGACTTGCCGACGCCGCCCTTGCCGCTCGCGACCGCGTACACCTTGGTCAGCGAGTTCGGCTTGGCGAAGGGGATCTCCTTGGCGGGCTGCCCGCCGCGCAGCTTGGTCTGCAGGTCCTTGCGCTGCTCCTCGCTCATCACGTCCAGGTCGACCTGGACCGAGGTGACCCCGTCGAGACGGGAGACGGCCTCCGTGACGCGTTTGGTGATGGTGTCCTTCATCGGACATCCGGCCACGGTCAGGTAGACGCCGACGCGGACGGTGCCGTCCGCCTCGATGTCGACGCTCTTGACCATGTCGAGCTCGGTGATGGGCTTGTGGATCTCAGGATCGTTCACCGTGGCGAGAGCCTCGGTCACCCGCTCGGTCGTCAACTGGGAGGCCATGCGTCCATGGTATGAACCCCGGGCCCCGTTCCGTTAATCAGGGTGTCCGTCCTCACACGCCGGGTGCGTCTCCATCGCGCGGGGGCCTCACCGGCCGTAACATCGGTGCGGTGACCACCGGTACCCTCCCGGCCGACGAGCCGGCCGTCTGGCGGACCATGCTGCGGGCGCAGGCGCGGATCTCCCGCCGCCTGCAGGCCGACCTGCTGGCCCGCCACGGCCTCGCCCTCGCCTCCTACGACGTGCTGCTGCACCTCGGCGAGGCGCCGGACGGGCGGCTGCGGATGAACGACCTCGCCGACCGCGTGCTGCTGTCGCGCAGCGGCCTGACCCGGCTGGTCGACCGCATGCAGCGCGACGGGCTGGTGGTGCGGCAGTCCTGCGCCGACGACGCCCGCGGCCTGTACGCCGTCCTCACCGCCGCCGGGCGGGACCGGCTCGCCGACGCCACCCCCACCTACCGGCAGGGCGTCCGCGACTACCTGCTCAGCCGGCTGGACGAGCCCGACCTGCGCATCCTCGGGCACATCCTCGGCAAGCTCGCCGACGAGAAGGTCCCCGCCCGAGCGGCTAGCGGACGTTCTCCTTGGCGTCCATCTCCTTGAGGATCTGCTGGAGCTCCGAGCGCAGGAAGTCGCGGGTGACGACCTCGTTCAGCGCCACCCGCAGCCCCGCGATCTCCCGCGTCAGGTACTCGGTGTCGGCGATGCTGCGGTCGCCGCGGGCCCGGTCCGACTCGTACTGGACGCGGTCCCGGTCGTCCTGCCGGTTCTGGGCGAGCAGGATCAGCGGCGCCGCGTAGGACGCCTGCAGCGACAGCATCAGCGTCAGGAAGATGAACGGGTACGGGTCGAACTTCAGCGCGGACGGCGCGAGCAGGTTCCACCCGATCCACACGGTGACGAAGACGGTCATGTAGACGATGAACCGGGCCGTGCCGAGGAACCGCGCGATCCGCTCCGACAGCCGCCCGAACGACTCGGGGTCGTAGTGGATCCGCGGCAGCAGCGTCCGGCGCACCTCCCGCGGCTGGTCCAGGCGCCCGGTCATCGGCCGTGTCGTCATCATGTGGTCCCCCGGAGAGCCTCTTCCTCGGGGTCCGCGGACCCCTCGGCGACGGCGTCCATCACGGTCTCGCGCCAGTCCTCGGGCAGCAGGTGGTCGAGGACGTCGTCGATCGTCACCGCGCCGAGCAGATGCCCGTTCTCGTCCACGACGGCGCCGGCGACGAGGTTGTAGGTGGCCAGGAACATCGCGACGGCCTCCAGCGACATGGTGGGGCGCAGCGGGTCGAGCTCGGCGTCCACGATCCCGCTGACCAGCGTCGGCGGCGGCTCGCGCAGCAGCTTCTGGAAGTGCACGGTGCCGAGGTACTGGCCGGTCGGCGTCGCGGTCGGCGGCCGGCACACGTACACCTGCGCGGCCAGCGCCGGGTTCAGGTCGGGGCGGCGGATCAGCGCGAGCGCCTCGGCGACCGTCGCGTCCGGCGGGACGATCACCGGGTCGCTGGTCATCAGCCCGCCGGCCGACTCGTCGGGGTAGGTGAGCAGCCGCCGCACCGGCGCCGCGTCCTGCGGCTCCATCAGCGTCAGCAGCCGCTCCCGCTGCTCGGCGGGCAGCTCGCCGAGCAGGTCCGCCGCGTCGTCGGGCCCCATCGCCTCCAGCACGTCGGCGGCCCGGTCCACGCCGAGGTTGCCGAGGATCTCGACCTGGTCGTCCTCGGGCAGCTCCTCCAGGACGTCGGCGAGCCGCTCGTCGTCCAGCGCGACCGCGACCTCCGCGCGCCGCTTCGGCGACAGCTCGTGCACGATGTTGGCGAGGTCGGCGGGCTTCATCCGCTCGAACGCGGCGATCAGCCCGGCGGCGCCCTGCCCGTGCTCGACGGCGGAGAACCCCTCGACGGCGTCCCAGTCGACGATCAGGCTCTCCCCGCGCTTGCGGAGGCCGCGGCCGGTGCGGCGGCGGACGGCGACCTTCGCGATGAGCCAGTCCCGGGTGCGGGTGGGCTCCATCGCCACGTCCACCACGGAGACGGGCTCGCCGGTGTCGCAGAACCGGACGGTGCGGTCCAGCATCTCGGCGATGGCCAGCGTCTCCGACTCGCGCTTCTGGAAGCGGCGCATGTTCAGCCGCCCGTCGAAGATGATCGCGTCCGCCTCGATCACCGTCACCCGGGTGATCGGCAGGAACACGGTCCGCCGCGGCGCGACCTCCACGACAAGCCCGAGCACCCGCGGCGGCCGCGGCGCCAGCCGCAGCGCGACCACCACATCGCGGACCCGGCCGACCTGGTCCCCGGCCGGGTCGAACACCGCGATGCCCGCGAGCCGGGCGATGAACACCCGTGTCGGAGCCGCACTCATGGGCAGGACACTACCCATGATCTCCCGGTCGATCCGGACCCGGGACGCACACCGGATGCTTCCGGCGAGGAGTGTCACATCTCGGGCGCTCGCCCCGTCCTAGCTGGCGTGAAAGAGTTGACGATGATGAGCGACGCTTTCGAGGAGCACCGCAGCCTGCTGTTCGCGGTGGCGTACCGGATGCTGGGCACGGCGGCGGACGCCGAGGACGCCGTGCAGGACGCCTGGCTGCGCTGGTCCGCCGCGGACCGCTCCGGCGTGGCCGACCCGAAGGCCTACCTCGTCCGGATCACCACCAACGTGGCGCTGGACCGGCTCCGCTCGGCGCAGGCCCGGCGCGAGACCTATGTCGGCCCGTGGCTGCCGGAGCCGATGCTGACGTCCCCGGACGTCGCCGAGGACGCCGAGCTGGCGGAGTCGGTGTCGATGGCGATGCTGGTCGTCCTGGAGACGCTGAGCCCCCTCGAACGGGCCGTCTTCGTCCTCAAGGAGGTCTTCGGCTACCCGTACGCGGAGATCGCGCGGGCGCTGGACCGGTCGGAGGCGTCCGTGCGGCAGCTCGGGACCCGCGCCCGCAAGCACGTGCAGGCCCGGCGGCCGCGCTTCGAGGCCGGCGGCGCCGACCGGCGCGCCGTGACCGAGCGGTTCTTCGACGCGGTGCTCGGCGGCGACATCAACCGGTTCATGGAGGTCCTGGCCCCGGACGTCGCGCTGTGGTCGGACGGCGGCGGCAAGGTCCGCGCCCCGCGCCGGGTCATCTTCGGTGCGGAGAAGGTGGCCCGCTTCTTCAGCGCGGTGTCCCAGCAGACCTACCAGGGCGTCGAGCCGGCGGACATGCGGTTCGAGCGGGTCGAGCTCAACGGCGAGCCCGCGGTGGTCGTGTCCGGCCCGGCCGGCCCGATCAGCGCGTTCACCGCCGACGCCGACGCCGACGGCCGGATCCAGGCGATCCACCTGGTCGCCAACCCGGACAAGCTGCGCGCTCTCGCGGAGGGCCGCCGGCTCGAGATGTGAATCGGCGGCTCGAGAGGGAACCGGCGGTGGGCGTCCGCTAGCGGTCGACGCGCCGGCGCTTGCCGCCGACCATGCGCGGCGGCGTGCCGGCGGTCGTCGCCGGGGTCGGCACCGGCCGGACGGCCGCGTACTCCTCCGCCGCCGTCTCGACCTCCTCCACCGGGGTCAGCCGGACGATCCACGACTCGGCCGCCCACGTCTCCACCTGGCCCTCGTGGGTGCGGGCGTTCAGGCGCTCCTTGGCGAGGATCGGCGTCACGGCGTCCCACAGCTCGGTGCCGGGCTCGACGACCTCCGCGTCGGCGGTGAACGAGAGCAGCCGGCCGCCCTTGTCCTTGCTGCGCAGGATCACCGTGACCCGGTCGGCCTCCGGCAGGCCCGGCAGCGGCTGCTCGCCCTCGCCGCCGGTCAGCACGTAGGCGGAGCCGTCGTGCCACACGTGCCAGGCGGCCCGCGGCTGCGGCAGGCCCGGCAGGTCGAGCCACAGCAGCCCGGACTTCTTGGCCGCCTCCTCCACCAGCGCCCTGTTCAGACCCATGCCGGAAGGGTCTCACACCCGCTGGATAGCATCCGGGCCATGCGTTCACGCCGTACCACCCTCGCCGTCCCGGGCAGCAATCCCCGCTTCATCGAGAAGGCGCAGGGGCTGCCCGCCGACGAGATCTTCCTCGACCTGGAGGACGCCGTCGCGCCGTCCGCGAAGGAGGGCGCCCGCTCGACCGTCGTCGCCGCGCTCACCGGCGGCGACTGGTCCGGCAAGACCCGGGTGGTGCGCGTCAACGACCTCGACACCCCGTGGGCCTACCGGGACGTGATCGAGGTCGTCGAGGGCGCCGGCGCCCAGTTGGACGCGATCATGCTGCCGAAGGTGTCGGACGCGACCCACGTCCAGTGGCTCGACCGGCTGCTCACCCAGATCGAGCGGGCCACGGGCCTGCCGGTGGGCGGCATCGGCATCGAGGCGCAGATCGAGGACGCCCGCGGCCTGACGCACATCGACGCGATCGCCGCGTCCTCGCCGCGGCTGGAGACCCTCGTCCTCGGGCCGGGCGACCTCATGGCGTCCCTCAACATGAAGACGCTCGTGGTGGGGGAGCAGCCGCCCGGCTACACCGAGGGCGACGCCTACCACCACATCCTGATGCGCATCCTGATCGCCGCGCGCGCCCACGACCTGCAGGCCATCGACGGGCCCTACTTCAACGTCCGCGACGTGGACGCGTTCACGCGGGTCGCGCGGCGCTCGGCCGCGCTCGGCTTCGACGGCAAGTGGGTCCTGCACCCGTCCCAGATCGACGCCGGGAACGCGGTGTTCTCCCCGACCCAGGACGACTACGACCACGCCGAGCTGATCCTCGACGCCTACGACCACGCGCTGCGCGAGGGCCGGGGTGCCGCCCGGCTCGGCGACGAGATGATCGACGAGGCGTCCCGGAAGATGGCGCTCGTCATCGCCGCCAAGGGACGCGCCGCCGGGCTGGCCCGCACGAAGCGCTTCGACCCCGCGGGGAACTGAGGCCCCGTACGATTCGTCCCACGTACGCGAAGGTTAACGGGGAGGGGTCGAGCGTTGTCAGAACCTGGGGAGACCAACGGCTGGGCGCCCCCGGACCCAGCCACTCCCGCCCCCGAACCCGTCGCGCCCGCCGCACCGGAGCCGCCCCTCGCGGCGCCGCCTCCGCAGCAGGTGCAGCCCGCGCATCAGGCGTCGCCTCCGCAGCAGGCACAGCCTCCGCAGCAGGCACAGCCTCCGCAGCAGGTACGGCAGCAGCCGTATGAGGCCGGGGCCGCGCCGGGCTACGCGCCGGGCATGCCTTACTGGCCCGGGGCGCCCGCGCAGCCCGACGGCTGGGGCCAGGCGTACGGGACCGGCCAGTACCCGGCCCCGCAGTACGGGGCGTACGGGCCCGGCGCGTACTACGGGCCCGCGTACGGCATGCCGCCCGCCAAGCGGTCGTGGACGGTGGCCCTGCCGCCCGGCAGGCCCTACCACCAGGCCGCCCGGAACGAGGCGCACCGGTGGTGGCGCCCGCTGGTGGGCAGCATCGCGATCCTCGTGGTGGGGATGGTCGGCATGCTCGGGCTGATGGTCGCCGGGGCGGTCGTCCAGATGGCGGTCACCGGGGAGGCCCCCGACCCCGCCGCGGCCGACACCGACTCGATCTTCGGCAACACCACCGCCGACGTCGTGTTCAACCTGGCGGCGCTCGCCCTGTTCCTGCCCGTGGTCTTCGGGGCGGCGTGGCTGGTCCAGCGGCGGCGGCCCGGCACGCTGTCGTCGGTCGCGGGACGGCTGCGGTGGCGCTGGATGCTGGTGTGCTGCGGCCTGGCGATCGGCTTCTGCGTCGTGTCCTACGGGACGTCGATCGTGGCGGCGATCGCGATGGGCGACACGTCCGGCGGCGACGAGCACTGGGTCGGCTGGAGCGAGTTCCTGCTCCCGGCGGTCCTGATCGTCCTGCTGGTGCCGTTCCAGGCGGCGGCGGAGGAGTACGTGTTCCGCGGCTGGCTGCTCCAGGCCGTCGGCGCGTGCACGCTGGAGAACGCCAGGGGCCCGGTCGGGCGGGTGTTCAGCGCGGTGTTCCGCACCCCCTGGCCCGGCATCGTGCTCGGGTCGGCGCTCTTCACGGCCGGGCACGGCTACACGAGCTGGGGCGTCCTCGACATCTTCCTGTTCGGCGCGATCGCGGCGTGGATGACGGTGCGGACGGGCGGCCTGGAGTCCGGCATCGCCCTGCACGTGTTCAACAACCTGATGGCGTTCCTCCTCCCGGCGGCGGTCGGGAAGCTCGACATGGAGCAGGGCAGCGTGCCCTGGCAGGTCGTCCTGGCGGACGTCATCCCCATGGCGCTCTACGCGGCGGTGGTGGTCCTGCTGGCGCGGCGCATGCGGATGCAGAAGCGCACGGGTGACGACGAGGTCCCGACCACGGCGGAACCCGAGCCGCTGCCGGTGCCGTAGCGGTTCGTCCAGCCTCTTCTAGAGGACGCCCCACTCGGCCAGCGCGTCGAGCAGCCCCGGCGTGAGCGGAAGATCGGCGAGGTCGTCCGGACGCACCCAGGCCACGTCGTCGGCGTCGTCGCCCGCGCGGAGCGTCCCGCCCGTGACGGTGGCCGCGTAGTCGTGGATCTCGAAGACGACGCCCTCCGGCCCGGGGCGCTCGACCGTCCCGGCGAGGGCGCCCACGGCGACGTCCAGGCCGGTCTCCTCCTTCAGCTCCCGCGCGACCGCGGCCGGGTCGTCCTCGCCCGGCTCGACCCGCCCGCCCGGAACGGACCACAGGCCCGCGCCGGGCGGGCGCCCGCGCCGCACCAGCAGCAGCCGCCCGTCGCCGTCGCGCACGATCCCGCCCACGCACCGTGTTCTCATGGCTCCATTTTGTCCCCCCTTTTCCCGGTGGCGACCTGCGCCGACTTGACGGGGCGGGACGCGGCCGCGCAGTGTGGATATCCATGAGGGCGGAGCCCATGTGCCCGCGCTGCGCGGGTCCGCTGAGCGCGCCGGGCCTCTGGTCGAGCGACTGGAGCTGCGGCGTGCACGGCGCCGTGCTGCCGCGGCAGCCGTCCCGGCGCCCCGGCCCGGACGGGCTGGCCGCCGTGCTGCGCGACGCGCGGGTCCCGGTCTGGACGCCCTGGCCCCTTCCGCCGGCCTGGCTCGTCACGGGATTCGCCACGGTCGGCGACGACCGCTCGGGCGCGCGGGCGACGGCCGTCGCCGTGTCCGGGCCGGGGCTGCTGCGCGGCCCCGCCGACATGGTGCTGATCGCCGAGGAGCCCGGCATCGGGCTCGGCGCCCACTACGCGGGCCTGGAGGGCTCCGACCCCGGCGAGGCGTTCAACGGGGGTCCGCCGCACGTGAAGCTCGACGTCAGCGGCCCCGCCGCGACGTGCGGCCGGTCGGTCCCCATGTGGGCGGTCGGCGACCGGCCCGACCGGGCCGTCTACGTCGGAGAGGCGATGGGGAACTGGCTGTGGGCGGTGCTGTGGCCCGCCGACGCGGGCGTGCTGATGCTGGAGAGCCAGAACCTCCTCGACCTGCGCGAACCGGGCATGGAGATCGACCTGCCCTACGGCGCCTACAGCCCCCGGCTCGACGAGTGAGAGGGGCGGGCCGCTGATGCGGATCGACCTGCACTGCCACAGCGATGTTTCCGACGGCACCCGGCCGCCCGCCGAGGTCGTCCGGCGGGCGCGGGCGCGGGGACTGGACGTCGTCGCGCTGACCGACCACGACACCGTCGCCGGATGGGACGAGGCGGCCGCCGCCGCGCCGGACGGCCTGACGGTCGTCCCCGGCATCGAGCTGTCCTGCCAGGAGGGCGGCCGCAGCCTGCACCTGCTCGGCTACCTGTTCGACCCGGAGCACCCGGCGCTCGCCGCCGAGCTGGCCCGGATCCGCGACGACCGGGTGGTCAGGGCGCGGACCATGGTCGACCGGCTCCGCGACCTCGGCGTGGACGTCACCTGGGGCATGGTCCGGGCGCTCGCGCGCGGCGAGGCGGTCGGGCGCCCGCACATCGCGCGCGCCATGGTCGAGGCCGGCGCGATCAAGACGACCGACGAGGCGTTCACGGCGCGGTGGATCGCGCAGGGCGGCCGGGCCTACGCCGAGCGCTACGCGATGGACCCGGAGCGGGCGGTCGGGCTCGTCCGCGCCGCCGGGGGAGTGTGCGTGCTGGCGCACCCGCGCGCCCGCCGCCGCGGCTACGTGTTCGACGACGAGGTGATCGAGCGGCTCGCCGCCGCCGGGCTCGCCGGCGTCGAGACCGACCACCCCGACCACGTCCCGGAGGACCGCGCCCGGCTGCGCGCGCTGGCCGCCGCGCTGGACCTCGCCGCGACCGGGTCCGGCGACGACCACGGCGCGCTGACCGGCGACCGGCTCGGCGCGGAGACGACCGCCCCGGAGGCGTTCGAGCGGCTCGCCGCGGCCGCGTCCGGCGGTGATCTCCGTGTGCCGGAACGGGGCGGCGAAGCGCGGTAGGGTGCGTTGCGTGGACGCGCGCATCGAACAGGTGGTGACGTCGGGGAAGCTCACCCTGGACGACACCGAGTACGACGTCGATAACAACACCTACATCGTCGGCGACGACGACGAGGTCATCGTGATCGACCCGGCGAACGACGCCGAGGCCATCCTCAAGGAGGTCGGCGACCGCGAGGTCATGGCCGTCATCCTGACCGACGGCAACGAGCACCGCCTCAGCGTGGTGCTCGAGGTCGCCGCCGCCGGGGAGGAGGACGAGGACGACTGGGCCCCGATCGCGATGCACCGCGCCGACCGGCTGCTGTGGCGCGATTACTTCGGCCGCCTCGCCAAAGCGGAGGAGGACGAGGACGACGCCAAGGCGCTCCGCTCCCTCGAACCCGACATCTGGCTGGAGGACGGCGGCGTCTTCGAGATCGGCGAGGCGCAGCTGGAGATCGTGCACACCCCGGGCCACACGCCCGGCAGCGTCTGCGTGATCAGCGAGCAGCTCGGCGTGCTGTTCTCCGGCGACACCCTGCACCGCGGCCGGCCCGGCTCGATCGGCGGCGCCTACGAGGACCTGCGCAAGCAGCTCAACTCGATCGGCGCGCTGCTGACCCCGCTGCCGAAGGAGCTGAAGGTGCTGCCCGCGCAGGGCGAGGAGACCACCGTCGGCGACGAGGACGCCCGCTGGGAGACCTGGGGCTCGCTCGCCAACGAGTCCGACGACTGAGCGGCCGGGCATGGAGCAGCTGGGCTTCGACGGGATGCCCCAGCGGCTGTACACGTGCACGCCGTCGCGGTTGAACACCTGGCTGGACTGCCCGCGCCGGTACCGGATGACCTATCTGGACCGTCCGATGCCGCCGAAGGGCCCGCCGTGGGCGCACAACAGCGTCGGCGCGAGCGTGCACAACGCGCTGGCCGGCTGGTGGCGGCTGCCCGTTGAGGAGCGCACGCCCGAGGCCGCCGGGGCGCTGCTCGCCCGGGGCTGGCTGACGGACGGCTTCCGCGACGAGGCGCAGTCGGCGCAGTGGCGCGAGCGGGCCCGCGACATGACCGAGCGCTACGTCGCGGGGCTCGACCCGTCGGACGAGCCGGTCGGGGTGGAGCGCACGGTCGCCACGCGCACCGACCGCATCGCCGTCTCGGGCCGCATCGACCGCCTCGACGCGCGCGGCCCCGAGCTGGTCGTCGTCGACTACAAGACGGGCCGGCACGTGCTCACCGCCGACGACGCGCGCGGCTCCCTCGCCCTGGCGATCTACGCGGTGGCGGCGTCCCGCGTCCTGCGCCGCCCGTGCCGCCGCGTCGAGCTGCACCATCTGCCGTCCGGCGAGGTCGCGGTGTGGGAGCACACCGACGAGTCGCTGGCCCGGCACATCCGCCGCGCGGAGCAGATCGCGGCCGAGGCCGCCGCGGCCGACGAGGCGTACCGCAACCGCGTCCCGAAGCCCCGCCCGGGCGACCACGCGCCCTACGACGAGCTGTTCCCGCCGCGTCCGGGCAACCTGTGCTCGTGGTGCGACTTCGCCCGGCACTGCCCGGAGGGCCGGGAGGCCGCCCCGCGCAAGGAGCCGTGGGCGGCGCTCCCGGTCGACGTCGCCTAGGCCGAGGCGAGTTCCCGGTTTGGCCACCGGCGCGGGTCGCGGAGCCCGAACAGGCCCTTGCTGACGTCGTAGCCCTCGGCCGCGAGCCGCTGCCGGGCCCGTTCGAGCATGTCGCGGGTGTCCTTGGCGAACGCGTAGTCGTGCACCTTCTCCGGCACGGAGTTCATCGCGAGCCGGAACGATCTGAGCGCGGCGGTCACCGCGGGCTGCGGCACCTCGGGCAGCGCCCCGTACATCCGGCGCGCCCAGTCCGGCAGCGAGTAGTAGCAGAGCGCGCCGAACGGGAAGTAGCCGGGCTTGCCCGGCGCGAGGAACTTCAGGTTCTCCGGCATCGTCGGCCACATCAGGAACCGGACGGTCTCCGCCGCCTCCTCGGTGACCCGCAACCGCGGCCGCATCTCGGCGAAGAACGCCTCCATCTCGGCGACGCTGCCGGGAACGTCCTCGGCGTGCAGCCCGACCAGCGTCGCCGACGCGCGCTGCTCGTCGAGGTACCGGTCGGCCATGGCGCCGGTCAGCGGCAGCCCGGCCCGTCGCGCCACCTCCAGGTAGGAGTAGACCTCGGCGCAGTGCACCCACAGCAGGAGCTCGGGCTGGTCGAGCCGCTCCTTCTTGCCGGTGTCGTGGTTCAGGATGCGCAGGCTCCGGTGGATCTCCCGCACCCGGTACGCGGCCTTCTCGACCTCCTCCGGGCTGCCGAACGTGCCGAGCCCCACGAAGTCTGACGTCCGCTGGAGCCGCCCGAACGGGTCCTCACGGAAGGTGGAGTTCTGCCAGACGCCCCACATCGCCATGGGGTGCAGCGCCTGGAGCATGAGGCTCCGCACCCCGCCGACCCACATGGACCGGTCGAGGTGGACGCGCCAGGTGACGCTCTCGGGTGGCTGGACGGTCGCGGGCATTCACACACCTCCATGAGACAAACTCATGTAAGTGTGTCATTACCTCCCGGGCCCCGCGACACCGCCCCCCGCGCGGGCCGGGCCCGGCGGTGGGTCAGTGGACGCTCACCTCCTCGTTCTTGAGGTGGGTGCGGATCTCGTCCCGCAGTTCGGGCGTGTCGGTGTGCCCGTGCACCGAGACCGCGTGCTCGGTGGCGGCGCGGACGACCTCGTCCTCCTCGCCGCTGATGGTGAGCGTGCAGCCGGACTCGCTCGGCATCTCCCGGCAGTCGGCGACCTTGCGCATGGTTCCTCCCCGTCGGCCGGCGCCGCGGGAGAGCCCGGAGCGCCGGCGGGCCGTGGTCCCGCCGCACCGCCATGCTCGGACACTTCCAGCCTGGCACACACCCAGGTCAGAGTGAAGATTTGCGGCTAGGTCGCACCGTGCAGGCCGACGTGGGCGCCGACGTCGTCGCCGTGGGCCGCGTCTAGGACGGCGTCGAGCAGCCCCGGGAAGCGGGTGTCCAGGTCGTCGCGGCGGAGCGTCACGAAGCAGCGGGTGCCCTCCTCGCGCGTCCGGGTGATCCCGGCGTCGCGCAGGACGCGCAGGTGGTGGCTGAGCGTCGACTTGGCGACGGGCGCGCGCAACTCGCCCCAGCCGCGCTCGCGGCCGTCCGCGAGCACGCGCACCAGCCCCACCCGGATCGGGTCGCCGAGCGCGCCCAGGACGCCGACGAGGTCGATCTCGTCCAGGGCCGGATGCCGCGCGTGCCTCATGCGGCCATGGTACGTTGTTCGATGTTCGCCGAACATCGAACAAAGGGCTCCCATGGACTTCACCGGCACGACCGTCATCGTCACCGGCGCCGGCTCGGGCATCGGCCGCGCCGCCGCCCGCCTCTTCGCCGGGGCCGGCGCCCGCGTCCTCGGCGTCGGACGCCGCCGGGACGCCCTGGAGGAGACCGCCGACGGGCATCCGGGGATCGCCGTCCACCCCGCCGACCTGCGCGCCCCCGGCGCGGCCGGGGACGTGGTCGACGCGGCCGTGTCCCGCTGGGGCCGGCTGGACGTCCTGGTCAACAACGCCGGCGCCACCAGGATGATGCCGCTCGCGGAGACGACCGCCGAGGGCATCGCGGGCCTGTTCGACCTCAACGTCACGGCCCCGAGCCTGCTCGCCCGCGCGGCCCTGCCGCACCTGCGCGACACCAAGGGCGCGATCGTCAACGTGTCCAGCACCTACGGGCACCGCCCACTGCCCGGAGCCGCCCACTACGCCGCGTCCAAGGCGGCGCTGGAGCAGCTCACCCGCAGCTGGGCCCTAGAACTGGCCGACGCCGGGGTCCGCGTGAACGCGCTGGCCCCCGGCCCGACTGAGAGCGAGGCCCTGACCGCCGCGGGCCTGCCGTCCGCCGCCGTCGAGGAGATCAAGCGGGCGGAGGCGGCCCGCATCCCGCTGGCCCGCCGCGGCGACCCCGCCGAGGTGGCCGCCTGGATCGTCCGGCTGGCCGACCCGTCCAGCACCTGGCTGACGGGCCAGACCCTGGCCGTGGACGGCGGCCTCAACCTCACCTGATGATGGGGGCATGCGATCTTGGTGGGGCTGGGGACATGTGGAGGACGCGGTCACGGGCGCGGAACGCGCGGAGCTGATCGCCCGGGTGGCGGCGCTGCTGCCCGGCGCCGACCTGACCGACCACGCGCCTCCGGCGGTCGGTGACCTTGAGGTGCGGCCCCCTCGGATCACCGCGCCGTCGTCCCTGGCCGATCTGTGTTCGGACGACCCGGCCGACCGGCTCGGCCACGCTCGGGGCAAGGCGTTCCGGGACGTGGTCCGCAACCTGCTGGGCGACCTGGGCGAGGTCCCTGATCTGGTGGTCAGACCCGGTGCCGAACGCGACGTGGTCGACGTCCTCGACTGGTGCGCGGGCGCCGGGATCGCCGTCATCCCCTACGGCGGGGGCAGTTCCGTCGTCGGGGGCGTCGAGCCCCGTGGCCTTGGGCCCTCGATCAGCCTGGATCTGGGACGGCTCGCTGATGTCGTGGAGATCGACACCAGCGCCAGGGCGGCCCGCATCCAGGCGGGCGTCTACGGGCCGTCCCTTGAAGACCGCCTGCGGCCGCACGGCCTGACCTTGCGGCACTTCCCCCAGTCGTTCGAGTTCTCCACGCTCGGCGGCTGGCTGGCCACCCGCTCGGGCGGCCACTACGCCACCGTCCTCACCCACATCGACGAGATGGTGGAGTCCCTGCGGGTGGTGACACCGGCGGGGGTGAGCGAGTCGCTGCGCCTGCCCGGCTCTGGCGCGGGCCCGTCCCCGGACCGGCTTTTCCTCGGTTCGGAGGGAACCCTCGGCATCATCACCGAGGCATGGATGCGCCTCCAGGAGCGACCGCGCTGGCGCGCGGGAGCGTCCGTGCTCTTCAGCGGCTACGACGACGCCGTGGCCGCGACGCGGGCCCTGGCGCAGTCCGGGCTGAACCCGGCGAACTGCCGCCTCCTCGACCCCATGGAGGCGCTGCTGAACGCCGGCACCGACTCGCCGGGCGGGGTCCTCGTCCTGGGCTTCGAGTCGGCCGACCACCCGGTGGACGCGCTCCTGGAGCGGGCCCTGGAACTCTGCCGCGACCACGGCGGACGTCCGCAGCCCCGCGCGAAGCGCGACGCGTCCGAAACCTGGCGCTCCGCGTTCCTGCGCATGCCCTACCAGCGCGACGCCCTCGCGGCCCACGGCATGATCGTCGAGACGTTCGAGACGGCGTGCACCTGGGGCGCCTTCCCCGCCCTGCGCGAGGCCGTCCTGGCGGCGGCCCGGCAGGCGATGGACGAGGCCGGCGCCGAGGGCGTCGTGACGTGCCGCTTCACCCACGTCTACCCGGACGGCCCCGCGCCCTACTTCGGCGTTTACGCGTCCGGCCGCTGGGGCTCGACCGTCGCCCAGTGGGACGAGATCAAGGCGGCCGTGTCGGACGCCCTGTCCGCCCACGGCGCCACGATCACCCACCACCACGCCGTCGGCCGCGACCACCGCCCCTGGTACGACCGCCAGCGCCCGGACCCGTTCGCGGCGGCCCTCCGCGCCGCCAAGGGCGCGCTTGACCCGTCCGCGATCCTCAACCCGGGCGTCCTGCTCGACCCGCCCTGAAACCGGCGCTCCGGGCGGCTCAGGCGTCCACGGCGAACGCTATCCATACGTCGGGCGGCAGGTCGGGGCGTGACGGCACCGGCCTGCGCTCTTCCGTCCATGCGCCCGGTGCGATCGCCTCGGCCGCGCGGCGCCAGAACCGCACGGCGGTGGTGTTGCCGTCCTGGAAGGCGACCTCCCACGGGCCGGGATGACGCTCCACGACCTGCTGGAACGCGCGCAGCCCGATCCCGCTCCGGCGCGCTCCCCGCACGACGAAGAACGAGGTCAGCACGCGCCGCTGCTCCGTGAGGCCCCGCACCACGGCGAATCCCACCGGCCGGTCACCCTTGGTGAACAGGTAAGCGGCCGAATCGGCGCCGGAGAACGCGGCCTGGAGCCGCTCGCTCCGGAAGGTCGCGTCGGGGAACGGCAGCCCGCCCCAGAACTCCGACATGTCGTGCTGGAACATCAGCCACAGCCGCTCCACCACCGCGCGGTCGCCTTCACCGGCGAGACGGACGGACAACTCGACCACGAGACCCCTCGATTCCGGCCCAGAAACGACGAAAAGCCTGCCGGGCGGTATGGAACCGTCCGTGCAGGCTTTCCTGAGAACCCGGGAATTCTACACCTTCGGTGCAGGCGGGCCCGCCGCTACTTGAGCGTTTGCTCTGTCTCCGTCCAGAAGGTGCGGAGGGCGGCGGCCGTGGTCTCCGGGGCGTCCCAGGCGGGGGAGTGGGCGGCGCCGGGGATGACGACCTTGGCGGCGTTCAGGTGCTCCGCCATCGCGGCCTGGACGGGCGGCTCCCAGACGTCGTCGTCCTCGCCGTAGAGGACGAGGGTGCGCAGCCCGGAGTCGGCGCAGTGCTTGGTGAGCTCCTCGACGCGGTCGGGGGCGGTGAGCAGCTCGTCGGCCATGCGGGCGAGGCCCCTCGCGGAGTTGCCGACGGTGCGGGCCTTCAGGAACGCCAGGATCTCGTCCTGGACGCCGCGCCCCAGGTAGTTCGGTTCGAGGGCGAGCTCCCAGATCTGCGCGAGGCCGAGTTCGGGGAGGGCGTCGCGGAGGGCGCGGGCCTTGGCGGCGGCCTGGCCGGTCGCGGCGGCCGGGCCCGAGCTCATCAGCGTCAGCGACGCCGGCAGCGCCCCGGACAGGACGGTCTCCCGGCAGACGAGGCCGCCGAACGAGTGCCCCACGAGGTGGACGGGGTCGGGGCCCAGCACGTCCAGCAGGGACGCGATGTCCGCGCCGAGGGCGGCGCGGGTGTAGGCGGCGTCGTCGTCCGGGCCGATCGACTCGTACTGGCCGCGCATGTCGATCGCGAGGACGCGGCGGCCGGACGCGGCGAGGGTCTGCAGGACGCCGAGGAAGTCCTCCTTGCTGCCCGTCAGCCCGGGGACGAGCAGCGCGGGCCAGCGTTCGGGCACGCCCGAGCCGGGGAGGGCCTCCAGCGCGGCGAACGCGCCGCGGGAGGTCTCGACGGTCGTCCGGCTCACGCCGGGGGGCAGGTTCAGGAACCGGGGCGTACTCACAGGGCACCAGCCTAGTCAATGGGTCTCGACGGACATCGGTGAAAAAGTTTCGGTGGTACCGTCACCAGCGTGCCTTCGAAGCCGGCCATCTCCGCGCACCGCCGTGACGAGGCGGGGCTGACGGGGCTCGCCGCGGCGGCCGCGTCCGGCGCCGAGTACGTGGAGATCGACATCAGGCGGACCGGCGACGGGCGCCTCGTCGTCCACCACGATCCCGAGATCGGCGGGCTGCGGCTGAACCGGCTGAGCTACGCCCGCATCCAGGACCTCGCGTCCCGGCCCGTGCCGCTGGTCGGCGAGGCCATGGAGATCATCGCGGGCAGCGCCCAGGGCCATCTCGACCTCAAGGAGCGCGGCTGCGAGCACGAGACCGTCGCGCTCGCGGTGGAGGCGTTCGGGCGGGACGGGTTCGTCGTCACCACCCGCGAGATCACCTCGCTGCTGGAGATCAAGAAGAGCTTCCCCGGCGTGCGGACGGCCCTGTCGGTGGGGCGCAACCTGTGGGAGCGCGGCGCCGCGCACGACTTCGCGCCGCTGCGGCTGATCCGCCGGGCGGGCGCCGACATGGTCGCGCTGAACCACCGGCTGGCCCGCGTCGGCGTGCTGCGGCAGTGCGGCCGCGCCGGCATCCCCGCCATGATCTGGACGGTCAACGCCGAACCGGTGATGCGGCGCTTCCTCGGCGACCCGCGCGTGGCCGTCCTGATCACCGATCATCCCGGCACCGCGCTGAAGCTCCGCGACGGCCGCGACGGTCGCGGCGGCCGGAGCGGCCCCGGCGGGCGCGCCCGCGGCTAGCGGCCCCGGACACAGCACAACCGCGAGACCGGGCGGGGGTCTCGCGGTCGTCCCAGGTGATCAGGCCGTCTGCGACGCCTCGGCCTGCGAGGCCGCCGGCTGGCCGGCGCGGGTGCGGCGGCGGGTGCGGCTGCGCTTGCGCTCGGTCGCGACCGCGTCGACGACGGTGCCGTCCCCCGCGGAGCCGGCGGCGGTGTCGGCCTCCGCCGCGGTGACCGTCGCGGTCGCCGTCGCGGTGGCCTCGACGGGCTGGCCGGCGCGGGTGCGGGTCCGGTTGCGCTTGCGGCGGCGCGGCCGCTCCCGCTCCCGCTCCCGGTCGCGGTCGCGGTCCCGGTCGCCGCGGGTGTGGCTGCGGACCTTGCCGGTCTCGCCGATGTCCTCCAGCTCCTCGGCGTCCAGCCCGGCGCGCCCGTGCCGCTGCTCCTTCGGCAGCGTCCCCTTGGTGCCGGCGGGGATGCCGAGCGTCTCGAAGAAGTGCGGGGACGTCGAGTAGGTCTCCTGCGGCTCGGCGAACGGCAGGTCGAGCTGACCGTTGATCAGCTTCCACCGGGTGAGGTCGGACCAGTCGATCAGCGTGACCGCGACGCCCTCCTTGCCCGCGCGGCCGGTCCGGCCGATGCGGTGCACGTAGGTGTCGGCGCTGTCGGGGCACTCGTAGTTGACGACGTGGGTGACATCGTCGACGTCGAGCCCGCGGGCCGCCACGTCGGTGGCCACCAGCACGCCGATCTTGCCGTTGCGGAACGCGCGCAGCGCCCGCTCGCGCTGGCTCTGCCCGAGGTCGCCGTGCACGGCGGCGGCGTCGAAGCCGCGCTGCGCGAGGTCGGCGGCCACCCGGTCGCAGGCCCGCTTGGTCTGGCAGAAGATCATCGTCAGCCCGCGGCCCTCGGCCTGCAGCAGCCGCGCCAGCATCTCCGGCTTGTCCATCTGGTGGGCCTGGAAGACGTGCTGGACGACCTGCGGCGTCGCGCCGGACTCGGTGTGCGACTCGGCCCGCACGTTGGTGGGCCGGGTCAGGTACTGCCGCGACAGCGCGACGATCTCGCCCGGCATGGTCGCCGAGAACATCATCGTCTGGCGCTGCGCCGGGATCCGCTTGATGATCCGCTCGATGTCGGGCAGGAACCCGAGGTCGAGCATGCGGTCGGCCTCGTCCAGCACCAGCACGCCGACCTTGGACAGGTCGAGGTGCTTCTGCTTGACCAGGTCGAGGAGCCGGCCCGGGGTGCCGACGACCACGTCGACGCCCTCGCGGAGCGCGTTGATCTGCGGCTCGTACGCGCGCCCGCCGTAGACCGACAGGACGCGTGTGCCGAGCTTGCCGCCGGCGACCAGGAGGTCGTCGGTGACCTGGAGGGCCAGCTCGCGGGTCGGGGCGACGACGAGCGCGCGCGGCTCTTTGCCGCCGTGCTCGATGCGCTGCAGCAGCGCCGCGCCGAACGCGAGGGTCTTGCCGGTGCCCGTGCGGGCCTGGCCGATGATGTCGTGCCCGCCCAGCGCGATCGGCAGGGCGAGTTCCTGGATGGGGAACGCTTCCACGATGCCCTCTGCTTCAAGGGCGTCTGCTATCTCGGGGACGACCCCGAGTTCACGAAAGGTAGTCAGGGCTTTCAGCCTCCAATGTGCGGGGTCTCCGCTCCCGGGTGCGGCGCGGCTCGCCGGCGCGACTCCGTCCTCGCGGACGCGTCCGTCGTTCCTGTGGCCGCGCGCTCGCGCGGGAGGGACCAGCCGTTGCTCAAAATCTCTCGGCGACCGCAGTCAGGGGTTGAAAGCAGTCACTCGCTGTGGCTGCGTGCGGTCACACTCCGCGACGCAGTGTACCGACCGGCGGTTGCATACACCAATAGCCGATCACCCGTCCCAACGTTTCCGCGTTCGCGTCTATTCCATGCCCCGTCCGCCAGGCATTATCCGGCGGGGGCGCAAGCGCCGCGCGGGCCCCGGCCGCGGCCCGCGCGGGCGGCCACATCCGGACAGTCCGCGCCCGGCGGCTCCGCAGCCGGCCCGGCGATCGCGCAGAGTTAGATCATGACCGGCCCGCCCCCCTCCGAAACGCCGTGGCGCGTCGACGGCTTCACCGAGGTCCGCGAGCTGGGGGCGGGCGCGCAGGGCCGGGTGGTGCTGGCCCGGCACGCCCGCACCGGCGCCCCGGTCGCGATCAAGTACCTGTCCCGGCGGGACGGGGACGAGCGCGCGGTCGCGTCGCTGCGCGCCGAGGCGGTCATGCTCGGCCGGGTGGACGATCCGCACGTCGTCCGGCTCTACCGGTTCGTCAGCGCCGACCGGGGCGTCGCGCTCGTGATGGAGGCGGTGAACGGGGTCTCGCTCAAGCGGATCCTGGCCGAGCACGGCGCGCTGGAGCCGGAGGCGGCGCTCGCCGTGCTGAAGGGGTCCCTGCGGGGGCTCGCCGCCGCGCACGCGGCCGGGGTGGTGCACCGCGACTACAAGCCCGCGAACGTCGTCGTCCGGGCGGACGGGCTGAGCAAGCTGATCGACTTCGGCGTGGCCGTGCTCGCCGGGGACGGCGGCGGGTCGGGCACGCCCGCCTACATGGCCCCGGAGCAGTGGGAGAAGGGGCCCGCGTCCCCGGCCACCGACGTGTACGCCGCGACCTGCGTGTTCTACGAGTGCGTGACCGGGCGGCGGCCCTACGGCGGCGACCTGGCGGCGCTCGCGGGCGCCCACCTGCGCGCGCCCGTCCCGGTGGAGGGGGCGCCGGCGGCGCTGCGCGACCTGATCGCGCGGGGGATGGCCAAGTCCGCCGGCGACCGCCCGTCCGGCGCCGCCGACTTCGTCGCCGAGCTGGACGCGGTCGCGTCCTCGGTCTACGGGGCCGACTGGGAGAGGCGCGGCGTGCGGGCGATGGCGGGCGCGGCGGTCGCGCTCGCCGCCGTCTTCCCGCTGGTGGCGGCCGGGCTGGCCCCCGCCGGAGGGGCCGCCGCCGGAACCGCCGCCGCCGGGACGGCGGCCGGCGTGACCGCGGGCGGCGGCGTCTCGGCGGCCGTCGCCGCCAAGGCGGCCGGGGCGGTGATCGCGGCGAGCGCCGTCGCGGCGGGCGGCGCGGGGGTGTACGCGGCGAGCACCGGCGACGAGGCGTCGCGGGTGGAGCGGCCCCCGGTCCTCCAGGTGCGGCCCGTGTCGTTCACCCGGACGACGAGCGGCCCCTCGACCCGGGTCACGGCGCGGGTGCCGCAGCTGTCCGGGCTCCCCGGCGGGCTGACGGCCAGGGTGAACGCGCTCATCCGGGAGCCGGCCGAGCGCTGGGCGGAGAGCGCCGGATCGGACCTGGCCGCCTTCCTGCCGAGGGACGACCCCGCGAACCCCTACACGGGCAAGGTCGAGTACGACGTGGGCCTCAAGGGGCCGAAGCTCTTCTCCGTCCGCTACAGCTTCAGCGGGACGGTCATGACGCGGAACACGCCCGCCGTGCAGGTGGTCACGGTCGACCTCACCACCGGCCGGGCGCTGGCGAGCCGCGACTTCTTCCGCCCCGACGCGCTGACAGGGCCGCGCATGAGCGCCCTCACACGCCTGCTGGCCGAGTACGGCCCCGGGCACGGCTCGCTGTGCGGCGAGGGCCCGTTCTGGGACTCCGAACGCCGCCAGTACGTCGACACCCCGCCGTACGATCGGGACCTGACGCCCACCCTGGTGAACGAGGGCGTCCTGCACATGCTGCCGACGCGCCAGGGGATCGTCTTCTATCCGCCGGTCTCGCGGATGGGGTACTCGATGGCGTGCGGGCGGCAATGGCGGCCGTTCGACATCCCGTACCGGCGCCTCGGGCGGTACATCAGGCCGGACGTCTTCCGAGCGGCGGGCGCGGCCGTTCCCACGCCCTGAGCCACTCCGGGGCCCGGAGCCGCGAAGGCCCCCGCCTCGCGAGGCGGGGGCCTTCCACGGAGTGCCGGGCCCGCGTCACCTCGCGCGCCGCGCGGTCAGAACGTGCCGCGGCGGGTGCGCCAGTTGCGCTTGCGGCCGCCGTGCCCGCGCGTGTTCATACCGGTCAGCGCCGCCACCCCGAGCGCGGCGATCACGACCGCGAACACGAAGGCGATGAGGGTTCCCGCGCCGAGTGCGTCCGCGACGACACCGCCGAGGACGGCGCCGGCGACCCCGATGAGCAGGGTCAGCAGAACGCCGATCGGGTTGCGGCCCGGAACGAGCAGCCGGGCGAGGGCTCCGATGACGGCACCGACGACGATGAACCAGAGGATCGTCGTGAGCATGTCGATCATCCATTCCTTCTCCGTGGGCCGGGACGGCCCGTGAACGGTGATCGGTATGCCCGTTATGTCAGGTTAAAACAAAACGCAGGTCAAACGCCCCGCCGCCCCGCCGGCCGGGGCCGTCACGCGTACTGCGTGCCGAAGCCCACGCTGCGCTGCTCGTCCTCGGAGATCTCCAGGTAGCCGACCCGGGCGGCCGGGATCACGATCCGCCCGGCCCGCCGGTCCTTGAGGACCAGCACGCCGTTCGGCTCGTGGAGCGCGTCGGAGAGCGCCTCCGTCACCTCGTCGGCCGACTGCGCCGTGTCCACCACGAGCTCCTTGGGAACGTTCTGCACCCCGATGCGAACCTGCAACGCGCTGCTCCCGTCGTCCGTCTGCGTCCCCGCCGACCGCCGGCGGGGGCTCTCCCCCGATGGTCGCACGGAGATCACCCGGCGCGCGGGCAGTCGGTTGTGCCGAGGGTGAACGCCCCGTCCCGGGCCGGGGTCAGCCCTGGTCGGTCGTGCGCGGGAAGCCGGAGATGCCGCGCCAGGCCAGCCGGGCGATGATCTTCTCGGCGGTGTCCTTCGGGATCGCGCGGTGCTGGGAGAGCCAGAACCGGGCGCTGACCTCCGCCATGCCGACCAGGCCCATGCCGAGCAGGTGCGCCTCCTCGGCGGGGGCGTTGGTGTCCTCGGCGATGACCTGGGCGATCATCTCCGCGCACTGCTGGTTGGCGCGGTCGACGCGGGCCCGGACGGGCGCCACGTTGCGCAGGTCGGACTCGAAGACGAGCCGGTAGGCCTCGCCGTCGCCGGCCACGAAGTCGTAGAAGGCCTGCATGCTCGCCTGGACGCGCAGCTTGTTGTCCGTGGTGGACTCCAGCGCCTCCCGGACGATCCTCACCAGGTTCTCGGCGTGCTCGTCCAGCAGGGCCAGGTACAGCTCCAGCTTGCCCGGGAAGTGCTGGTAGAGCACGGGCTTGCTGACGCCTGCGCGCTCGGCGATCTCGTCCATCGCCGCAGCGTGGTACCCCTGCGCGACGAACACCTCCTGGGCCGCGCCGAGCAGCTGCCTGCGGCGCGCCAGCCGCGGCAGCCGCGTACCGCGGGGGCGGGCGTCCGGGGTCGCGGTCACCACACTCTCCGATCACCGAATCGTCGCGGCGGGAGGGGGTCGTCCGCCGCGTGTGGACAATCACATCATCCTACGCGCGAGTAACTCCGTCGGGGACATTCTCGCCGCGGCGGCGTTCCTTCGCGCAGGTCAGTGTATTCCCGCCGGGGCGGGCGCCACCCCGCACCGATCTTTTTCGAAAACCTTGTTACCTGTGGCGCGGACCAACGCCGGTCACCGGTAGTCGTCCTCGTCCACCGGCACCTCGCGCCGCTGCTCGGCGGCGTCGGCCTCGTTCGCCTCCTCCGGCAGGGGGGCGGCGGTGCCGGGGCCGTCCACCGTCTCGTCCAGCGCGGCGCGCTGCTCGGCGGCGTCGGCCTCGTTGGCGTCATCGGGCGCCGGCCGGTCCAGGTCGTCGGTCTCGCTCATCTCGGTCCTCCTCCGAAGTCCCGTCGCGGCGCCACCGCTCCGCCAGCTCCCGCAGCGGCGCCTCGACGGCCTCGCCGTAGGTCGGGAACGCGTGGACGACGTCGGCGAGCAGGCTCAGCGGCGTCTCCGCGCGGATGGCCAGGGCGATCTCGCTCATCCACTCCTCGGCATGGCGGCCGGCCGCGGCGGCGCCGACGAGCAGCCCGCGGGAGCGGTCGGCGTACAGTTCGACGCGGCCGCGCTCGTCGGCCTCCACCGCCGCCCGCGCCGTCGCGGCGAGGTCGTACCCGGCGGTGAGGAGGTCTATGCGGAGTTCCGCCGCCCGCGTGGGCGAGATCCCGACCGAGTAGACGGAGGGGGAGGTGTAGACGACGCGGGGGATCGCGCGGTAGTCGGCCTCGCGGCGCCGTCCGAGGAGGTTCGCCAGCACGATCTGCGCCTGGTAGCGGGCCGCGTGCGTGGTCCGGGCGATGCCGGTGACGTCACCGGCCGCCCACACACCCCCCGTGCCGGACGGCACCCGGCACGTCTCGTCCACGGGGACGCCTTCGCCCGGGGACACGGCGATGCCGAGGGTCTCCAGCCCGAGACCCTCCACGCGGGGACGGCGCCCGGCGGCGACGAGGACGCGGTCGGCGTCGAGCGTCCCGCCGTCCGACAGCCACAGCCGCACGCCGACGTCCTTGCGCTCGACGTTGCCGGCGGCGGCGCCGAGCCGCAGGTCGACGCCCATGCGGCGCAGCGCGTCCGCGACCACCTCGCCGGCGAACGGCGCCTCGGCGGTCAGCAGCCGCCCGGACGCCTCCACGACCGCGACCTGCGACCCGAACGCCGCGTACACCTGGGCCAGCTCGCAGCCGACCGGGCCGCCGCCGAGGATCACCAGCCGGCGCGGCAGGTCGGGCACCGACAGCGCCTCCGCGCTCGTCCACAGCGGGACGTCCGCGAGGCCCTCGACGGGCGGGATCACCGGTTCGCTGCCGGTGCAGACGACGAGGTCGCCGTAGCCGTGCACGGCCCCGTCCACCTCGACGCGCCCCGGTTCGAGGACGCGGCCCCGGCCGCGCAGCACGGTCACGCCGGCCTCGGCCATCCGCGCGACGGCCGGATCGTCGCCGCGGCGCCCGGCCAGCTCGTCGCGGCGCGCCAGCGCCATCTCCCAGGTCTCGCCGCGCCGCGCCGACAGCAGCAGCGACTTGGACGGCACGCACGCGAAGTACGGCGATTCGCCGCCGACCAGGCGGTTCTCGACGAGCGCGACGTCCCGGCCGGCGCGGGCGAGCCCGGCCGCGACCAGTTCCCCCGCCGTCCCGCCGCCGAGGACCACGGCGTCGTAGTGGTTCTGCGACAACTGCTCTTCCTTCCGCCCCGCTCGGTGTCCCCGCGTCCATGGTGGCGGAATCCGATCCCGGAGCGTGCCGGTTCGAACACATAGGGCACGCAAATTGGGGCGGGAAGGTCAGGGGAGCGGGCGGTGGTCCTTCAGAAGCGGCGCCAGGAGGTCGCCGTGCTCGTCCACTCGCTCCAGCGCCTCGCCGGGGGAGAAGACGAGGTCCCCTGCGTCCTCGCAGTCTTCGAGCTCGTCCCACGTGACGGGCGTCGAGACGGACGGGCGGTTCGCCGCGCGCAGCGAGTACGGCGCGACGGTCGTCTTCGCGGGGTTGTTCTGGCTCCAGTCGACGAAGACCTTGTCCTTGCGCAGGCGCTTCTCCATCTTCGCGACGACCAGGTCCGAGTGCTCCTTGGCGAGCCGTTCCGCGATGCCCTTGGCGTACTGCGACGTCTGCTCGGCCTCCTTCGGCTCCTTGATGGGTACGTACACGTGCAGGCCCTTCTTGCCGCTGGTCTTCGGGTACGCCTGCAGGCCGTCCTCACCGAGCAGTTCTTCGAGCAGAAGCGCCACCTTGCACGCCTCGACGATCGTCGCGGGCGGGCCGGGGTCGAGATCGAAGACGAGGAGGTCGGGGGTGTGCACCTTGCCGCGCGGCCCCACCTTCCACTGCGGGACGTGCAGTTCCAGCGCCGCGAGGTTCGCGCACCACACGAGCGTGGGCAGGTCGTCCACCACGATGTAGTCGAGGGTCTCGCGGCCCCGCGTGCTGCCGGGGCTCGGCACGGTCGCGGTGCGTATCCAGTCGGGGGTGTGGGAGGGCGCGTTCTTCTCGAAGAACTTGCCGCCGTCGACTCCGTCCGGCCAGCGGATCCGGGTGGCGGCGCGGTCCTTCAGGTGCGGCAGCATCACCGGGGCGATGCGCGCGTAGTAGTCGATGACCTCGCCCTTGGTGAACTCCGGATAGAGGTTCTTGTCGAGGTTGGACAGCGAGAGCTGCTGCCCTTCCACCTCCACTGTGGTCTTCTTGCCGCTCATGCACCGCCTCCGGCGGCTCCTGTACGGCCCTGTCCGGCGTGTTCGGCGCGCGCCGGTCTACTGCTCACTCGTGACCTCCAGGGGGTCTTTGTCGTCACGCAGGCCCCTCCAGGACGGGAAGCGGAGGCGTCCGTCCCGGGTGCGGGCGCTGTAGGCGACCTCCCCGACGAGTAGCGGCTCAACCCATTGGGCGTCTTTGGCGAACTCGCGCGGGACGGCCTCGTCGTAGGGGCTCGTCGGACGGCGCAGCGGCCAGAGCGTCTCGTACAGCTCGTCCAAGGCGCGGTCGGTGAAGCCCGTGCCGACGTGGCCGACGAACCCCAGCATGCCCTTCACGTCGTATTCGCCGAGTAGCAGCGACCCCACTCCGCCTTCGCGCCGCCCCTTGCCGGGCTTCCACCCGCAGACGATGACCTCGCGCGTCATGAAGTTCTTCACCTTGCGCCAGAAGTCGACGCGCCGCCCGGGCCGGTACGGGGAGTCGAGCCGCTTGGCGAGGACGCCCTCCAGGCGCTGCTCGCGGGTGAAGGCGAGTAACTCCCGCACCTGCGTGGCGTCGGCGCCGTGCAGGTACGGGGGGACCTCCACGGGGCCGGTTCCGGCCAGGTCCAGGTCGGCCAGCAGCGACCGGCGGTCGGTGTACGGCATGTCGTAGAGGAGGTGCCCGTCGAGGTACAGGACGTCGAAGACCACGTACCGGACGGGGACGAGGCGGATCAGCCGGGCGTCGGGGTGCTCGACGTGCATCCGCCGCTGGAGCCGCTCGAAGCTCGGCCGCCCCTCGTCGAAGGCGACGACCTCGCCGTCCAGCACGACGTCGTGGTCGGGCAGCAGGTCGGCCAGGGCGGACAGCTCCGGGTACCGGCCCGTCACGTCGCCGCCGCGCCGCCCGCCGGCCCGGACGCCGTCCGCCGAGACGTGCGCCAGGACGCGGACCCCGTCCCACTTCAGCTCCAGGCCCCAGCGCTCGCCGTCGGGGGGCAGCTCCCCGGTGGCGGCCATCATGGGCTCAACGGGCCACGGCATGGTCATACCGGCGTCTTACCCGGTCCCGCCGCGCAGAAAAGGATCAACGGCTCGTTCTGGCGCAAAACGCGGGAGGTTGCGACGCTAGGAGCGGGAACGTGCTGGGTAAGGACGGATCATGCGGAGTATCTGGAAGGGCGCGATCTCGTTCGGGCTGGTGACGATACCGGTGAAGCTCTATTCGGCGACCGAGCAGAGGGACGTCAGCTTCCACCAGGTGCACCGGGAGGACGGCGGGCGCATCAAGTACAAGCGGGTCTGCACGGTCGACGGCGAGGAGGTGCCGTACTCCGACATCGCCAAGGGCTACGAGCTGCCGTCCGGCGAGATGGTCATCCTCACCGACGAGGACTTCGCCGACCTGCCGCTGTCGTCCAGCCGCCGGATCGACGTCCTGCAGTTCGTGGAGCAGGAGGAGGTCGACCCGATCTACTTCGCGAAGTCCTACTACCTGGAGCCGGACGCGCAGGGCGCCAAGCCGTACGTGCTGCTCCGCGACGCGCTGGAGAACTCCGGGCAGGTCGCGGTCGTGAAGGTCGCGCTGCGGCAGCGCGAGTCGCTCGCCACGCTGCGCGTCCGCAACGGCGTGTTCGTGCTGGAGACGATGCTCTGGCCGGACGAGGTCCGCACCCCCGACTTCCCGTTCCTGGACGAGGACATCGAGATCCGCAAGCAGGAGCTGTCGATGGCGACCTCGCTGATCGAGTCGATGGAGGGCGAGTTCGACCCGTCGGAGTACAAGGACGCCTACCGCGAGGCGCTCCAGGCGGTCATCGACGCCAAGGTCGAGGGCCGGGAGGTCACCCGGCCGGAGGAGGCCGAGGAGGAGCCCGCCGCGGACCTGCTCAGCGCCCTGCGCGCCAGCGTCGAGGCCGCCAAGAAGAGCCGCGGCGAGAAGGACGGCAAGGCCGCGTCCGGTAAGGGGGCGGCCGCCAAGAAGCCCGCCGCCCGCAAGGCGCCGGCCAAGTCGGGCGCGAAGAAGGAGCCCGCCAAGAGCCGGAGCCGCAAGTCGGCCTGAGCCCCGCCGTCAGTTGTCGCGGCGGGCGGTGAGGACGCGGCCGAGCAGCGCCGCGGTGCCGGACGGGTCCGTGCACGGCGCGATCCGCTCGCCCCAGCCGTAGAAGTAGGCCCAGGAGCCGCCGGGGCCGTCGGGGGCCGCGATGACGCTCTCGTTGATCCGGCGCATGTGCGGGTCGGCGACGAGCGCGGACGGGCGGCGGCCGGCGGGCGCGGCGACCTCGACCGCCCAGCCCGCGGCCCGCAGGGCGTCGGTGAGCCGTTCCAGCTGCGCGAGCTCCGCCTCGGCGTCGATGATCACCCGCGTGGACATGGTGCCTCCCCAAGGGACATCCGTGTGCTGTGGTATGGGATCCGCCGGACGGGATCCGTCGCGGTACGCGTCACGCGAGGCGGTGCCGGTGGAATGCCGTTCAGTCTCGCGCCGCCTCGAGGGGGACCACAAGCGGTTTCCGCAGATTGGTGACCGGCGCTTCACGGATTCCGTACCTGCCGTAGAAGCGGGACAGGGGCCCGGGCGCCCACCAGTTGGCGCGGCCCATCAGCCGCATCATCGCCGGGACGAGCAGGGCCCGCACGATCGTCGCGTCCACCAGGATCGCGACCGCCATCCCGACCCCCACCATCTTGATCATCGTGATGCCGGACGTGGCGAACGCGCCGATCACGACGATGAACAGCAGCGCCGCGCTGGTGATGATCCCGCCGGTGCGCTGCATGCCGGCGGCGACGGCCGCGGTGTTCGAGCCCGTCCGGTCGTACTCCTCGCGGACCCGCGACAGCAGGAACACCTCGTAGTCCATCGAGATCCCGAACAGCATCACCAGCATCAGGATCGGCATCGCGGGCGCGATCGCGCTCATCGGCGTGAAGCCGAGCAGGCCGGACAGGTGGCCGTCCTGGAACATCAGCACGACGGCGCCGAAGGTGGCCGACAGCGACAGCAGGTTCATCACGATCGCCTTCAGCGGCAGCACCACCGACCCGAACGCCAGGAACAGCAGCAGGAACGTCGCGCCCCCGACGAGCAGCGCCAGCCACGGCAGCGTGCCGCCGAGCCCGCCGACCTCGTCCACGACGTCGGCGGTGGCGCCGCCCACGTGGACCTGCGCGCCCGGCGGCGCCGGCGCGTCCCGCACCTTCTGCACGAGGTCGCGCGCCGTGTCGGAGTAGGGGTCGGCGTCGTAGCGGACCGCGATCCGCGTGGTCGTGCCCTCCGATCCCGTGACGGTGGCCCCGGCGGCGCCGGGCAGCGCGGCCAGCCGGTCGCCGAACGCGTCGATCGCGGCCCGGTCGGACGTCCCCGTGACGATCGCGTTGACCGGGGTGGTGGCGTTGCGCGGGAACCGCGCGTCCAGGGCCTCGGCGACGGCCCTGGCGTCGGTGCCGGCCGGCAGCGCGGCGGCGTCGACGCCGCCCCAGTTGATGCGCAGGAACGGGGCGCCGAGCGCGAGGAGCAGCGCCACCGTGGCCACGACGTAGACGACCGGGCGCCGCATGACGCTGTGCGCGAGCCGCGCCCACCAGCCCCGGGACTCCCTGCGCCGGCGCCACAGCGGCAGCGCGTCGACCTTCGGGCCGAGGACGGCGAGCAGCGCGGGCAGCACGGTCAGCGCGCCGAGCATGCAGACGAACACGGTCGCGATGCCGCCGTAGCCCATCGAGACCAGGAAGTTCTGGTCGAACAGCAGCAGCCCGGACAGCGAGATCGCGACCGTGACGCCGGACACCGCGACGGTGCGTCCGGCGGTGTTCATCGTCGCGGCCAGGGCGTCCTCGACCGAGGCGCCGTCCCGCCTGAGCTCCTCCCGGAAGCGGCTGACCACGAACAGGCCGTAGTCGATCGCGAGGCCGAGGCCGAGGAACGTCGTGATGTTCACCGCGAAGATCGACACGTCGGTGGCGTACGCCAGCGCGTGCAGCGCGGTGAACGAGCCGAGGATCGCGAACCCGCCGACCAGCAGCGGGAGGCCGGCCGCCACCAGCCCGCCGAAGATCAGCACCAGCAGCACGAGCAGCACCGGCATGGCGATGGCCTCGGCGCGGGTGATGTCGGAGGTGACGCGCTCGTCGATGGCGGCGGAGGTCGCGACCGGCCCGCCCGCCTTCGCGGTGAGCCCGCCGCCGACCTCGGTCAGCTCGTCCTTGATCGCCTCGTAGGAGCTCGCCCGGGCGGCATCGTCGGCCCCGGCCATTTCGAGCACGGCGTAGGTGGACGTGCGGTCACCGCTGACGAACTGCGGCGCCTTGGTCGTCCAGTAGGTGCCGACGGAAGCGACCTTGTCCTTCGGCAGCGCGCCCAGAGCCTGCTCGACCGACGTCCGGTAGGACGGATCATCGACCGTGGTCTTGCCCTGGTAGAGGACCACCACGTCGGCGGCGTCCCGCCCGAGGGCCTGCTCGGCGATCCGGGTGGCCTTGGTGCTCTCGCTGCCGGGCGTCTCGAACCCGCCGGCCGAGGACAGCGCGCCGAACACGCCCGTCCCCCACACGCCGGCGAAGACCAGAGCCGCGCCCGCCACCGCGAGGACCCACCGGCGGCGCCGGTGCACCCACCGGCCCCATCGCTCGAACATCCGTCGCCCCCCGCCCGCCCCCACGGCATCCCGGTGCTACGTCAAGCAGGGTAAACACCGTTTTGTACTGCTTTGACACGTTTCAGTGGCCGGTGGTCGCGCACCACCGGCCACTGAAGCGGCCCGCCGGGGTCAGCCCACCGGTTCCAGATGGGGCTGCTGCGGAGCGGGAGTGTCTCCTTCACGGATGCCGTACTTGCCGTAGAGGCGGGCGAGCGGGCCCGGAGCCCACCAGTTGGCGCGGCCCATCAGGCGCATCGCGGCCGGGACGAGCAGGGCCCGCACGATGGTCGCGTCCATCAGGATCGCGATGGCCATGCCGAGGCCGGTCATCTTGATGAACGTGATGCCGGACGTGGCGAACGCGCCGATCACGACGATGAACAGCAGCGCCGCGCTGGTGATGATCGAGCCGGTGCGCGCCATGCCGGCGGCGACGGCGGTGGTGTTGGAGCCGGTCAGGTCGTACTGCTCGCGGACCCGCGACAGGAGGAAGACCTCGTAGTCCATCGAGATCCCGAACAGCATCGCCAGCATCAGGATCGGCATCGCCGGGGAGATCGAGCCGGTCGCGGTGAAGTCGAGCAGGCCGGACAGGTGGCCGTCCTGGAAGATCAGCACGACGGCGCCGAAGGTGGCCGACAGCGACAGCATGTTCATCACGATCGCCTTCAGCGGCAGCACCACCGACCCGAACGCCAGGAACAGCAGGACGAACGTCGCGCCCCCGACGAGCAGCGCCAGCCACGGCAGCGTCGCGCCGATGCTGTCGAGCTGGTCGACGACGTCGGCGGTGGTCCCGCCGACGAGGGCCTGCGCGCCCGGCGGCGGCGGGACGTCCCGGACCTTCCCCACGAGATCGCGCGCGGCGTCGGAGTCGGGGTCGGCGGCGTAGCGCAGCGCGATCCGCGTCGTGGTGCCCTTCGCGCCGGTCACCGTCGCGTCCGTGATCCCCGGCACCGCCGCCAGCCGGTCCCCGTAGGACTGGATCGCGGCCCGGTCGGACGTCCCGGTCACCACCGCCTCGATCGGGTTGGTGGCGTTGGGCGGGAACCGCGTCTCCAGCGTCTCCGCGACCACCCGCGCGTCGGCGCCCTCCGGCATGACCTTCGCGTCCACGCCGCCCCAGTTGATGTGCAGGAACGGGGAGCCGAGCGCGAGGAGCAGCGCCACTGTGGCGACGACGTAGACGACCGGGCGGCGCATGACGCTGTGCGCGAGCCGCCACCACTGGCCGCCCTCCCGCCCGGCGGGCGCCTTCGCGCGCCGCCGCCGCACGGAGAGGGCGTCGACCTTCGGGCCGAGGACGGCGAGCAGCGCGGGCAGCACGGTCAGCGCGCCGAGCATGCAGACGAACACGGTCGCGATGCCGCCGTAGCCCATCGAGACCAGGAAGTTCTGGTCGAACAGCAGCAGCCCCGACAGCGACACCGCCACCGTGATCCCGGACACGGCGACCGTGCGCCCGGCCGTGGCCATCGTCGCGGCCACGGCGTCCTCGATCGAGGCGCCGTCGCGGCGGATCTCCTCGCGGAACCGGCTGACCATGAACAGCCCGTAGTCGATCGCGAGGCCGAGGCCGAGGAACGTGGTGATGTTCACCGCGAAGATCGACACGTCGGTGACGTAGGTGAGCGCGTGCAGCGCGGTGAACGAGCCGAGGATCGCGATGCCGCCGATCAGCATCGGCAGGCTCGCCGAGACCAGCCCGCCGAAGATCAGCACCAGCAGCACGAGCAGCACCGGCATCGCCATGCCCTCGGCCCGCCCGATGTCGGACGAGACCCGGTCGTTGATCGCGGCCTCGGTGCCGATCGTCCCGCCGACCTTCGCGGTGAGCCCGCCGCCGACCTCGGTCAGCTCGTCCTTGAGGTCGGCGTAGTTGTCGCTCCGCGCGCCTTCGTCGGCCCCCGCCAGCCGCAGGACGGCGTAGGTGGCCGTCCGGTCGCCGCTCACGAGCTGCGGCGCCCTGGTCGTCCAGTAGGTGTCGGTCGAGGCGATCTTGTCCTGCGGCAGCGCGGCCAGCGCCCGCTCGACCGAGGCCCGGAACGCCGGGTCGTCCACCGTGGTCCGCCCCTGATAAAGGACCACGACGTCCGCCTCGTCCCGGCCGAGGTCGCGCTCGGCGACCTGCGCCGCCTTCGCGCTCTCGCTGCCCGGCGTGTCGAAGCCGCCGGCCGAGGTGAGCGCGCCGAAGACGCCCGTCCCCCAGACGGCGGAGAAGACCAGCGCGGCGCCGGCCGCCGCGAGGACCCACCGGCGCCGCCGGTGGACCCATCGTCCCCATCGCTCGAACATGACCCGTTCCCCTGTCTCGCTACGGTCCATCACTGAAGTAAACGGTGTAAGCTGCGAACAGCGTTAACTTCGCATACAGCGTTCGCTTTCGTCAAGGGTGTTTCTGAGGAATCATGCGAGGACGGCAGGAGCGCGGGAGGAGAGGGCGGCGTAGTGGAGACACGGCGTGATCGGCTGCGTGCGGCGACGGTCCGGGAGATCACCGAGACCGCCCGGCGGATCCTCGTCGAGGAGGGCCCCGAGGCGGTGACGCTGCGCGCGATCGCCCGCGAGATGGGCATGACCGCGCCGGCGCTCTACCGCTACTTCGGCAGCCACGGCGAACTGCTGCGGCACCTGGTCGGCGACCTGTTCAGCGAGCTGACCGGCGAACTGCACACCGCGCTGAAGGACGTCCCGCACGACGACATGAGCGGCAAGTTCCTGGCGGTGTCCCGCCGCTTCCGGACCTGGTCCCTCGCGCACCCCCGCGAGTACGCGCTGCTGTTCGGCGCGCCCGTGCGCGGCGTCGGCGAGCAGGAGCAGGAGGCCGACTTCGCCGAGGAGTGCGCCCGCCAGTTCGGCTGGACGTTCATGGCCCTGTTCCTGGAGCTGTGGAACAAGAGCCCGTTCCCGGTCGCGTCCGACGACGAGATCGACCCCGCCCTGCTGCCGCAGCTGCGCCGCTACCGTGACGAGGTCGTCGGCGTCGACCTGCCGGCCGGCGTCATCCAGCAGTTCCTGAAGTGCTGGATCCGGCTCCAGGGCGGCGTCAGCCTGGAGGTCTTCGGGCACCTGCAGTTCGCCCTGGACGACGCCGCCCCCATGTTCGAGCTGATGCTGGCCGAGATCAGCCCCCAGATCGGCCTCGCCTACCGGCCCCCGGCGGACGGCTGAGGCCGGTCGGGCGCCGTGCCGGACGACGCGTTGTGCCAGATGACGCCGAGCCGGTCGTGCATGGCGGTCGCGGCGGCGCCGTGCATGATGCTGCGCTCGGCCATCGTGGAGAAGCGCGGCCGCCGGACGTCGCTGGGCGGGAGCCGCACCGCCAGCTCGCGCTCGATCGCGTCGAGCAGCCGCTCCCCGGCCCGCCGGATCGGGCCGTCGATCACGACGTCCCCGATGTCGAGGATCGCGGCCTGCACGCACAGCAGGGCCGCGAGGCTCTCGCCCGCGTAGTCGACCCGTGCCGCGAGCGCAGCCAGCTCCGGCGCCGCCGGCGCGGCACCGGGCGCGGCGACCGCGTCCAGCCGCTCGACGGGCGCGCCGTCGAGCACGGCCGGCAGGCTCGCCACCGTCTCCAGGCAGCCCCGCCGGCCGCATTCGCAGTCGCGGTCGCTGACGCCGACGTCGATGTGGCCGACCTCCCCGGCGCGCCGGCGCTCCCCGAGGTGCACGCGGCCGTCGAGCAGGATCGCCGAGCCGATGCCGCCCGCGATGTGCAGCACGATGACGCTGTCGCCGTCCCTGCGCTGGCACGACAGCTCCGACATCCCCACGGCCGTCGCGTCGTTGACCAGCACGACGTCGTGCCCGAGCGCGGACTTCAGCGGCCCCGCCAGGTCGACGTCCCTCCAGCGCAGCTGCAGCGCCTCGATGACGCGCTGCTCGGGGGACACGATGCCGGGGACGGCGACCCCGGCGGCCAGCACCGCCCGCCCGTCGTCGGCGGCGAGGCCGGCGAGCATCGGCGCGAGCGCCGCCACCACGTCGGCCGCGCCCGGACGGGCGGGCAGCGGTACCCGGACGGTGGCGCCGATCGCGCCGTCCAGCCCGATGACGCCGCCGCGCACCTCGGATGGGCGGACGTCGGCCATCAGCAGGCAGTGCCGGACGGTGTCGATGCCGAGCAGCCTGGCCGGCTTTCCGCGGCCGGACGGGCGCCCCGCCTCCTCGGTGACCAGCCGCCGCGCCACCAGGGTCTCCACGATCTCCGAGACCACGGCGCGGGCGAGGCCCGTCGAGCGGGAGATGTCGGCGCGGGACACGGTGCCGCCGCCCGCCAGCACGCTCTGCAGGACCAGTTCGGTGTTGCGCTCCCGGAGGACCGCGGGCGTCGCCTTCTCGGTGATCCGGACCGGCCTGGTCATTGTCGCCTTCCCCGTGCTCACCGCGCTGACCCCCTGCACGGGAGCGTATAGGGATCCGGACATGACCCGGGGCCCGGCCGCCGGTTCGGCGGGCGCGGGCCCCGGGGGAGGGAGTTACCTGGTCGCCGGCGGCGACGTGCAGGTGAGCGTCGGCACGCCGAACGACACCGCGTCGAACCAGCGGTTCACGTCGTACTGGTCGACGACGAGGCGCAGTTCCTTGACGTCCGCCACATCGACGTCGAGCCGGACGGCCTCGGCCCCGGAGGTCGCGAGCCCGCTCCGCAGCACCCCGGTCTCGTGCAGCAGCCGGCCGTCGCCGAAGACCCGGACGATCACATCGCCGTCGGCGGTGTGGTTCATCGCGTCGTCGATCCCGACCACGGTCGTGAACCGCTGGCAGCCCTGGTTCAGCGCGAAGCGCACGTCGGCGTTCGCGTTCGTGCCGAGCCCCTTGCTGTAGAAGGTCCCGTCCAGGCGGATCGGCTTGCCGTTGCCCTCGGGCGTGCCCGGCGTCACCGTGTCGCGGGCCACCGCGTAGATGCCGTCATGGTTGGAGGAGTAGGTGAACGGCAGGTCGCTGAGCTGGACGCGGCCGTCCGCCGCCACCGGCAGCACCGCCGTCGCCTTCCGGGTGAGGTGCTGCCCCGCCTGGTCGAAACCGACGGTGAACTCCACCGCGACCTGCGTCGTCCCTGCCGGGAGGGCGTCGGTGCGGTGCAGCGTCCACGACTGCTCCAGCGTGGCGCCGGGGTCGATCTCTCCCTTCTCCGGCCCGGCCGGACGGACCTCCACGCCCGCGGGCGCGGAGACGTCGAAGGTCAGGCCGCTCATCGGCGCGAAGTAGTTGGTGTTGGTCACCGAGGCGGCCACCTCGGCGGAACCGGAGAGCGAGCCCGTCGGACGCAGCGCCAAGCGCAGGTCGTAGCTGTCGCCCATCAGCCGCCGCAGCGTCTTGGACGCCTCGGTGTAGGTGTCCCCGGACGGCTTGGTCGGGTACTTGCCGCCGTCCTTCGACCACGCCTCGGCCATGGCGTACCAGTCGAAGGCCGGCGGCGTGCCGCCGGTGCGCAGCGCCTCCTTCAGCCCGTCGAACAGCTTCGCCCACCGCGGCGCGTAGTAGTCGCGCAGCACGCCGGACCACTCGCGGTAGGCGTAGTCGTGCAGGTCGGTGTTGCTGTCGCCCCACGACGTGATCAGCTTGCGCGCCTCGTACTCCAGCTGCCGGGCCTCGGCCGGGCCGCCGGCCGCCTGCCGCGCCCGCTGCAGCCACGGCCCGACCATGGAGCCGCGGTCGGTGCCGGTGAGGGCGTCGAGGCCCTTGATGTGGCCGATCCAGCTGTCGGTCAGCTTCGTGAACGTGGCGAGGTCACGGGCCTGGTACGCCGCGTTGATCTGCGGCAGCAGGGTGCGGGACCGGTCCGCGACGGCCTGCCGGGCCACCTCGAGCAGGTCGTACCGGTAGGCGGAGCTGCCCCGCAGCGACCGGTCCACCGCCAGCAGTTCCGGCAGCGCCCGCGCGAACGCGGCCGGGTCGTAGGCGAACGCCGCCTGCGCCCACCGGTGCGGCCGCGTCGCCGCCAGGCTCGGCGCCGCCGCGAACAGCCCGCCGTGCCCGGACGACCGGCCGCCGGTCGGCGGGATCGCGTAGGCGGTGTCCGCCAGCACCCGCCAGGCGGCGCGGGCGTGCGGGTCGGCGCCGCCGTACCGCGCGTCCGCGTACTCGTCGAACCACCGGTGGACGTCGACGGGGCCGTCGTGCCAGGGCAGCTCGGCGAGGAACTCCACCGCGACCGGGTTGTTGTAGCTCGCCTCCGGCATGATCGCGATGCCGTCGAGCGCGCTGCCCCCGGCCCGCGCCCGCCACGCCCAGAACCGCTCGTTCCAGGCGCCGACCGGCGCGCCGACGGTGGAGTTGCCGCCGAAGTTCCAGATCGACCCGAAGGCGTACGGTGTGCCCTTCCAGTCGGTGTCGCGGTCGACCTTGAGCGCCCGGTCGGACAGGCCGTCCACGATGAGCATCCTGCTGCGGTCGACGGCGGCCACGGTCTCGGCACGCGGGTTGCTCTGCCAGCCGAGGATCACCCAGGTCGCTCCGGGATGGGCCTTCTCCAGCGCGTCCTGGACGGCCACCGAAGCCTGGCCCACCGGGATGTCGCCGGCCTTGCCGCCCTCGTGCAGCAGGTCCATCTTGTACATCGTCGACTTGCCGAGCAGGCGGTCCTGGACGCCGTAGAAGCGCTCGGCGACCTTGCCGAACACCGGGTTCGTCGGCGCCAGCCAGTCGGGCCGGGTGAACCCCTGCCAGGTGCCCTGCGGCACCGTGACGGCACCGGGGTTGCGGGTCTCGAAATCGGTCGGCACGGTGCCGAAGTAGCCCGGCAGCACCGGCGTGATGCCGACCTGCCGCATCCGGTCGGCGATCCGGCGGCCGAGCTTCGCGCGGTCGCGGATCTGGTCCTCGCTGATCGGCGAGGTGAAGTTGGACATGTTCTGCAGTAGCCACCACGGCTGGTAGCCGGCGCCCGGGATCCAGGAGCGCACCTCGTCCGCCGAGTAGCCGAACGACTTCAGCGTCTCGAAGTACACGGCCTCGGTGCCGACGGGCATGAACATCTCGTTGACGCCGTGGAGGGCGTAGACGTCGATGAGGCGTTCCCAGTCCTCGAACGTCCGGTAGGGCCCGGAGTAGCCGTCCTCGGTGTCGTTGCCGGCGAACCGGTGCTTCACGACGGACGACTGCTCGATCGGCCGCGCCGGGAGGGGGAGCCGCTTCGGGAGGTCGAGTTGGTCGCCGGTCCAGGAGATGTCGGCCTTGACCACGTGCTTGAGGTACCAGTTGAAGCCCATGAGCAGCGCGGGCGTGCTGCTGCCCGCGATGACCAGCCGCCGGTGCCGGCCGGAGACGCGGAAGGCGTCCCGGTCGCCGGGCAGGGTCTCCAGGCTGACCTGCGCGGCGTACCGCGGGCCGACCAGCCGCTTGATCACCTCATGGGCGGGCCGCACGTCGAACGCCGGGCGGCCGTGGCCGGCCGTGTCCGCCGACGCCGTGGTCCCGGGCAGCACGCCGATGACGAGCAGGACGCTCACCACCCCGGCCACCGTGATCCGCCATCTTCGCTGCGTGCCGCTCCGTCGAACCACGGTCGCGTCCCTTCGCCGGGGTTTTGATCGGGGCCCAAACTAAATACCCGTCGGCCACCCGGTCAAGATCCAAAGCCCCGGAATCTCTTCCCGGTGGGCCGGTGCCGTCCGGGGTCCGCGGCGCCTGCCCCGGCCGGCGGACGTGCCCGAGCCACCCGCCTTGAGAACCCCGGCCGAGCCGAATGCACCGCCCTGCCAGGGCGGTCGAATCCGGCTTTCGGCGGGCATGGCGAGGCGGCCGGCGAATTTCTCGCCAGCGGTGACCCGTCCGGCGGACTTTCCGTAGTGCGCGACCCGCAAGGGGTATTCGCTCAGACCATCGCCGTGCTGCTTGGCGAACGACCAGGAACTGCAAAAGGACGGCTCGGCGCCGGTCTTCTGGTAGACGTGCCACCCCAGCGCTCCGCCCAGTCGTTCACCTGGCAGATGGGGTGGCCGGCGGATTCACCCCGGTCGTGCACGGGTCCCCGGCTCTCTTTCGGGAGATTCGGCGTCCGATCGGATTTCGGTCGTGCAGGGCACGCTAACCGGAGAAAGTGACGGCAGGAAGATCGTCCCCGGCAAATAAATATGCGTAAGCGGGCTTTTTCTGTGCGGTTGTTTCCTCGACCGGGCGGACAATTCCGGGCATGCGGAGCCGGACGGCCGGTCAGCCGGGGAAGCGGATGAGGCGGGGTTCGACGGCCGCCGTGACGGCGGCCGCCCTCGCCGCCGGGGCCGACCCGGCCGTACGGGACGGGCGGGGCCGCACGCCGCTGCTCGCCGCCGCGCTCGGCGACCATGTCGAGGCCGCCAAGACGCTGGTCGAGGCGGGCGCGGACCCCGACGCGCCGGGCATGCGAAGACCCCCGGACCCTGACGGGTGCGGGGGTCTTCGGCGCGCGTCAGTAGGACGGCTGGCTCGGGTCGATCTGGTTGACCCAGGCCAGGACGCCGCCGCCGACGTGGACGGCGTCGGCGAAGCCGGCGCTCTTCACGACCGCGAGGGCCTCGGCGGAGCGGACGCCCGACTTGCAGTGCAGGACGATCTTCTTGTCCTGCGGCAGCCGCTCCAGGGCGGAGCCGTTCAGGAACTCGCCCTTCGGGATCAGCGTCGCGCCCGGGATCGAGACGATCTCGTACTCGTTGGGCTCGCGGACGTCCACGAGGAAGATGTCCTCGGCGCGGTCCTGCATGGCCTTGAGGTCGTGCACGGAGATCGTGGAGTCCTTGACGGCCTCGGCGGCCTCCTCGGAGACGGCGCCGCAGAAGGCCTCGTAGTCCTCCAGCAGTTCGGTCTGCGTCGGGTTCTTGCCGCAGAGCGGGCACTCGGGGTCCTTGCGGACCTTGACCGAGCGGTACGTCATCTCCAGCGCGTCGTAGATCATCAGGCGGCCGACGAGCGGCTCGCCGATGCCGGTGAGCAGCTTGATGGCCTCGTTCACCTGGATCGAGCCGATGGACGAGCACAGCACGCCGAGCACCCCGCCCTCCGCGCAGGACGGCACCATGCCGGGCGGCGGCGGCTCGGGGTAGAGGCAGCGGTAGCAGGGGCCGTACTCGGACCAGAACACCGACGCCTGGCCGTCGAACCGGTAGATCGACCCCCACACGTACGGCTTGCCGAGCAGGACGGCCGCGTCGTTCACCATGTAGCGGGTGGCGAAGTTGTCGGTGCCGTCGAGGATCAGGTCGTACTGGGAGAAGATGTCCATGATGTTGTCGCGGTCGAGCGCGGTGTTGTGCACCACCACGTCGATGAGCGGGTTGATCTCACGGACGGTCTCGGCCGCCGACTCGACCTTCGGCCTGCCGAGGGACGACTGCCGGTGGATGATCTGCCGCTGCAGGTTGGACTCGTCCACGACGTCGAAGTCGATGACGCCGAGGGTGCCCACCCCCGCGGCGGCGAGGTAGAGCAGTGCGGGGGAGCCGAGCCCGCCGGCGCCCACGACCAGGACCTTCGCGTTCTTGAGGCGCTTCTGCCCGGACATGCCCACGTCGGGGATGATCAGGTGCCGCGAGTAGCGGTTGACCTCGTCGCGGGTGAGCTCCGCTGCGGGCTCGACCAGAGGTGGCAACGACACGGTGGGTGCTCCTGTGCTGACGCTCGGCTGTTAGAGAGGCGGGGGCGTCCCCGTCCTCCCACCGCACAACCTTGCCACGTCGCCTTGCATTCCCCGCAGGCGCCGTCCCCGGAACGCGCACGCGCGCATACACCGTCAAGGGACGCGCATGGGCCGCCCTGGAGCGGGCATGGGTCGCCCAACATAACGGGAGGAGGAACCATGAGCTTCCTCGACAAGCTCAAGAACAAGACGCAGCAGGCCATGGGACACGGCAAGGAGCAGGTCGGGCGGCAGTCCGGCGACCGGTCCATGGAGGCCGAGGGGCGCAAGGACCAGGCGGCCGGCGGCACCAAGCAGGTCGGCGAGAAGGCCAAGGACGCCGCCGAGGAGGCGCGCAGGACGTTCGGCTCCGGGTCCTAGCGCCCGGTAGCGGGTCCTGGCGCTCCCGCGAGTGGAAGCCCCTCCGCGGAGGGGCTTTCCACTGCCTCGTGCGCAATGACAGGTGGATTGTCGTAAAACACAGTTAATCTTGACTGTTGTGGCATTCCCGCCTCCCTTCCAGCAGCAGCCGCCCCCACCGCGTCCCCCGTACGCCGGTCCGCCAGGGCCTCCGTACGCGGGTCCGCCGCAGCCTCCGCCGCGGCCCGGCCGGCCCACCGTCCTCGGCCTGACCGGGCGCCAGTGGATGGTCGTGGCCCTCGTCGTCGGCTGCTGCTACTTCTTCACCACCGCGTTCGCCATGGTCGGCGCCTGGACGACCGTCAACCGCGAGCCCACCACCGCGGAGCTGCAGACGGCCGCGAACAAGGAGGTCGCGCGGCGCTGGGAGGCGTGGCCCGCGAGCCGGATCTTCCCCGACCGGATCCCCTACCGCCCCGTCGGCGACCACAGCGAGTACGCGTCCCGGACCGGCATCGTCCCCGACACCGGCTGCGCCCAGGCGGTGGACGAGGAGATCGCCGCCACGCTCGTCAAGTACGGCTGCCGGGCCGTCCTGCGCGCCACCTACACCGACCAGCTGCAGGGCGTCGTCGTCACCGTCGGGGTGGTCGCGTTCCCCGACCCGTGGAAGGCCGACCGGGCGTTCAAGGAGCTGCCCGGCTCGCAGGGCCCGGGCGACGGCTCCCGCTCGGTGGCGCCCGCGCTGCACGCCGCCGCGTTCCCGGGGACGGCGTCCGCCCGCTTCACCGACGAGGCCCGGCAGGACCGGACGATCGACCGCGGCGGCCCGTACGTCGTGCTGACGGCGTCCGGGCAGTCCGACGGCCGGCCCGCGTCCGCGATCAAGAAGGCGCGGCCCGGCGAGCTGTTCGCCGTGGCCCCGCAGCTCGGCCACGCGATCGCGCGTGCGCTGGCCGCCAAGGCGCTGCCCGACTGCGACGACCCGGAGTGGGAATGCTGACACGCGCGCGGACGGCCGCGGTCCTGGCGGCGGGGGCGCTTGCGGGGAGCTGGCTGCTGCCCGTCCCGGCTAACGCCGACGAGGTCCGCGACCGGCAGCGGCCCATCCTGAAGCTGCTCGGCATGGACGCCGCCTGGAAGGTCACCAAGGGCGCGGGGGTGACGGTCGCCGTCGTCGACTCCGGCGTCGACCCGAACCAGGCGGACCTGCGCGGCAAGGTCACCACCGGCCCCAACATGCTCGCCAAGGTGGACCGCGGCAGCACGCCCGCGCGGCTGCACGGCACCGGGATGGCGTCGCTGATCGCCGGGCAGGGGCACGGCCCGGGCGGCCGCGCCGGGATCATCGGGATCGCCCCGCAGGCCCGCGTCCTCGCCGTCCGCGCGATCGGCGAGCCGGAGGACGCGAGCTACGCCCGGTACCGGACGTCGGAGGAGGCGGAGACGTCGGTGGCGCGCGGCATCCGCTACGCCGCCGACCACGGCGCCGACGTCATCAACCTCTCGCTCGGCCGCGAGGACGAGACGCCCGAGGAGCGCGAGGCGGTCGGCTACGCCATCGGCAAGGGCGTCGTGGTGGTGTCGGCGGTCGGCAACGACGGCGACGAGCAGCGGCTGCTGGACGACGACGGGTTCGCGCCGTACTCCTACCCGGCGTCCTATCCCGGCGTGATCGCGGTCGCGGCGACGACGCCCGGCCACACCCGCGCGCCGTTCTCCAACCGGAACTACTCGGTGGTGCTGTCCGCGCCGGGTGCCGGGCTGCCCGTCGCGGGCCCCGGCGGCCGGTACTTCGTCAGCTCCGGCACCAGCGACGCCAGCGCGGTCGTATCGGGGATCGCCGCGCTGATCCGCGCCAAGCACCCCGACATGGCGCCCGCCCTGGTGTCGCAGGCGCTGGTGCAGAGCGCCCGCGGCGGGCCGAAGGGCGGCTACGACCCGGAGATCGGGTTCGGCGAGGTGCACGCGGCCCGCGCGCTGTCGGCGGCCGACTCGCTCGCGGAGGCGAAGCCGGGACCCGCGAAGGGCAAGCGCGCCGGCGAGCGGTTCGGCGCGGGCGACCCCGGGCCGGTGCCGATCATCGACCATCCCGCGTGGGTCCGCTGGGTGATCGGCGTGATCCTGGTGCTCGGCGTCGGCGGGGCCATCGGCGGGGGCGGGCTCGCGATGGCGTTCCGGCGCCGCCACCCCAAGCCCGCGCTCGGCCCGCCTCCCGGCCCGTCCGCGCCCCCCGGTCCGCCGCCCGGCCGGCATCCGGGCCGGCCGTACGGGCCGCCGCCTCCCGGCTCGCCGGGCGGGCCGCCTCCCGGCCCGCCGTACGGCGCGCCGGGGCGGACCCCGCCGCGCGGCGCGTCGCCGGCGCCCCCGTACTGATCTCCGTTGGGCTACGCTCCGCTGCGTGTCGCGCGCTGAGATCTCCGCCCCGGGCACCGAGCCGGAACCGGGACGGTGGCGGGTGTCGCGCCGGACGGCGGCGCTGGTCGCCGCGTCCGCGTGCGCGACCGTCCTCGTCGTCGCCGCGGTGCGGCTGTCGGCGGAGCTGACCCGCGGCCCGACGCCCGCCGAGCGCGCCGCCGCCGCGGCCGCCGAGGTGGCCGGCCGGTACCGCGCGTGGCCGGCCGGGCGGATCTTCCCCGCCGGGATCCCGTACACGCTCGGCCAGTCGTCCCCGGCGACGGCCAGCCGGGTGGGGATCGGCACCGACACCCGCTGCGCGCCGGCCGCCGACGACGCGCTCGCCCGCTCCCTCGTCGTCCGCGGCTGCCGCGCCGTGCTCCGCGCCACCTACCTCGACCAGACGCAGGGGCTCGCGGTGACGGTCGGGGTGGCGGTGTTCCCGGACGAGCGGTCCGCGCGCGAGGCGGCCGAGTGGTTCCCGGACCGCGCGCCCCGCCCCGGCCTGCGGGCGCTGCCGTTCGAGGGGTCGGTCGCGGCCCGGTTCGGCGACGCGGCCCGGCAGGCGTCCGCCGCCGCGCAGCGCGGCCCGTACGTGGTCGCCGCGACCGCCGGGTACGCCGACGGCCGGCCCGCGCTGCGCGGCCCGCTCGCCGACTTCGCCGAGCTGGCGCCGCAGCTGGCGCGCGCCGTGCTCGCGCCGCTGGCCACGCCGGCGGAGGTCCGCTGCGGCGACCGGGAGTGGCGATGCTGAGGCGCCTCGCCGCCGTGCAGGCCGCCGCCGCGCTCCTCGCCGTCCTCACCCTCCTCGCCCCTCCCGCCCGCGCCGATCAGGTGCGGGACGCCGCGACGCCCGTCCTGGAGTCGCTGAACGTGCCGCGGGCGTGGACGATGGCGAAGGGGCGCGGCGTGACCGTCGCCGTCCTCGACTCGGGGGTGGACGCCGACCAGGCCGACCTGGCGGGGTCGGTCACCGTGGGCCCCGACCTCACCCGCGGCGCCGGGCCGGCGGGGGCGCGGCCGAAGCGGCTGCACGGCACCAACATGGCGTCCATCATCGCCGGGCACGGGCACGGACCCGGCGGCGCGCTGGGGATGATCGGCGTCGCGCCCGAGGCGCGGCTGCTGTCGGTGCGGGTCATCCTGGAGCGGGACGAGCCGGGGTTCGCCGAGTTCACCGGCGCCGAGCGCTTCGCCGGGACGATCGCGGACGGCATCCGGTACGCGGTCGACCACGGCGCCGACGTGATCAACCTGTCGCTGGGCCGCTCCTATCCGACGGCGCGCGAGCGCGACGCCGTCGCCTACGCGATCCGCCGCAACGTCGTGGTGGTCGCCGCGGCCGGGAACAACAACGCCGAGGGCAGCCCCGGCGGCGTGAAGGGGAAGGGGCGCGCCTCCTCCAAGTACTTCTACCCGGCGTCGTTTCCCGGTGTGATCTCCGTCGCGGCCGTGGACGCGCGGGGCCGGCACGCCGGGTTCTCCAACCGCAACTCCGGCGTGGTCGTGTCCGCGCCCGGCGTGCAGGTCATCGGCGCCGGCCCGGACGGGCGGTACTGGATCGGGGACGGCACGAGCCCCGCGACCGCGTTCGTGTCCGGCATCGCCGCGCTCATCAGGTCGCGGCATCCCGGCCTCGCGCCGGCGCTGGTCACGCAGGCGACCGCGGCGAGCACCCGGAACCGGCCCGCGCGCGGCTACGACCGGGGCGTCGGCTTCGGGACGGTGGACGCCGCCGCCGCGCTCGCCGCCTCCGACGGGCTCGCGGGCGCCCGGATGAGCGGCGCCGGGCTGCCGGCGGACCGGCGGTTCGCGGACGGGCCCGTCCGGCCGGTCCGGGCGGTGCACCGCTCGGGCGGGCTCGTCCTCGCCTACGTGCTGGTCTGCGCGGTGGCCCTGTTCGGCCTGGCGGGCGCGGCGGTGTTCGCGCGCGGGGCGCCGCGCGATCCGGGAGAATCGCCGGATGCCGTTCGAACCTGACGAGTACGCCGAGGCGGTGCTGGACGCGGTCGAGAGCATCCCGCCGGGCCGCGTCCTGTCCTACGGCGACATCGCCGAGCTGGTCGGGCGCGGCGGGCCGCGGCAGGTCGGCCGGGTCATGTCGCTGTACGGGGGCGGCGTCCCGTGGTGGCGGGTGATCCGCGCCGACGGCAGCCCGCCGCGGAGCCACGAGCGCCGCGCCCACGAGCACTACCGCGCGGAGGGGACGCCGCTCCGCCCGGACGGCGTGCGGGTCGACATGAGGCGGGCGCGGTGGTCGGGTCCGTCCTGAGCCGGCCGGGTGTGGTTTTTCTCCCTGGCGACATGCGTGCGTTGTGGTCAGAACCGTCCCGGTGATCTGTTCCAATGAACTGTTGTGCCCTCTGGTTCCTACCGTCTCGTGCGCCGCGCCGGTCCCGCGCGGACCGTCCCGCCTGTGCTCGACGAGCAGCAGCGGCGGGTCGTCGAGCACGCCGGCGGGCCGCTGCTGGTGCTGGCGGGGCCGGGCACCGGCAAGACGACGACGATCGTCGAGGCGGTCGTCGACCGCATCGAGAACCGGGGCGTCGATCCGGAGCGCGTGCTCGTCCTGACGTTCAGCCGCAAGGCGGCGGGGGAGCTGCGGGAGCGCATCACCGGCCGCCTGCACCGGACGACCCGCACCCCGCTCGCGCTCACCTTCCACAGCTACGCCTACGCGCTGCTCAGGCGCGACGCCGTGCTGAACGAGGAGCCCGCCCCGCGGCTGCTGTCCGGCCCGGAGCAGCTCTTGGAAGTGCGCCGGTTGCTGGAGGGCGAGCTGGCGGACGGCGCCCGCGACTGGCCGGAGCGCCTGAGGGCCGCCTTGGCGACGCGTGGGTTCGCCGAAGAGCTGCGTGACTTCACCTTGCGGGCCGTTGAGCGCCAGTACGCCGCCGAAGACCTGGTCGCCCTGGGGCGCATGCGCGGGCGCGACGACTGGCCCGCCATCGGCGGGTTCATGGAGCGGTACGTCGACCGGTTCCTCCTCGACCCCGTCCCCACCTACGACTACGGCGAGCTCATCCACATGGCCGCGGGCATGCTCGCCGACGAGGAGGTGCGGATCCGGGAGCGGGACGCCTACGACGTGGTGTTCGTGGACGAGTACCAGGACACCGACCCCGCGCAGGAGGCGCTCCTGCACTATCTCGCCGGGGAGGGGCGCGACCTCGTCGTGGTGGGCGACCCCGACCAGTCGATCTACGGGTTCCGCGGCGCCGACGTGCGGGGCATCCAGGAGTTCCCCACCCGCTTCCCGACCCTGGACGGCGAGCCCGCGCCCGTGGTGGCGCTGCGGACGTGCCGCCGCATGGGCCCGGAGATCCTCGCCGCGTCGCGCCGCATCGCGCGCCGCCTGCCCGCCGGGTCGGCCGGCGCCGCCGAGCACCGCGCGCTGAATCCGGTGGAGGAGCTGGACGACGGCGAGGTGCGCGCCGTCATCGCCGACTCCGAGAGCCAGGAGTCGGCGCTGGTGGCCGACGAGCTGCGCCGCGCCCACCTGCTCGACGGCGTGCCGTGGTCGCGGATGGCCGTGCTGGTGCGCAGCGCGGTGCGGCAGGTTCCGGTGCTCCGGCGGGCGCTCGCCCAGGCCGGGGTGCCGGTGGTCGTCGCGGGCGACGAGGTGCCGCTGATCGCCGAGCCCGCCGTCCGTCCGTTCCTGGTGCTGCTGCGGGCCGCGCTGAAGAAGGGCTTCCTGGACGAGGAGGTCGCCGAAGACCTGCTGACGGGGCCGCTTGGGGGGGCCGACGCGCTCGCCATGCGGCGGCTCAAGCGCGCGCTGCGCGACCTGGAGGAGCTGTCGGGCGGTGACCGCCCGCTGGGGGAGCTCCTCGTCGCGGCCGTCAACGACCCCCGGGAGCTGATCCTCGTCCACGAGAGGGTGCGGGCGCCCGCCGAGCGGATCGCGCACCTGATCGAGGTGGCGCGGCGCTCCGTCCATGACGGCGGCACCGCCGAGGACGTGCTGTGGGCCGTCTGGCAGGAGAGCGGGCAGGCCGACGTCCTGCTGGAGCAGAGCGTCAAGGGCGGCACGCGCGGCGCCGCCGCCGACCGCGACCTGGACGCGGTCGTGGCCCTGTTCGACCACGCGGCGCGGTTCGTCGACCGGCTTCCCCAGGCGGGGCCCGAGCTGTTCGTCGACAACATCGCGTCCCAGGAGATCGCCGGCGACACCCTGGCCGAGCAGGCGCCCCAGGGCGAGGCCGTCCGCATCCTCACCGCGCACCGCTCCAAGGGGCTGGAGTGGGACGTGGTGGTCGTGGCCGGCGTCCAGGAGGGCGTCTGGCCCGATGTCCGCCTGCGCGGGTCGCTGCTGGGCGTCGAGGAGCTCATCGAGCACGCCGCAGGGGCGGAGCTTGAAGGCGACGCCGCGGCGGGCGCCTCCATGGCGGCCAAGATGCTCGACGAGGAACGTCGGCTCTTCTACGTCGCGGTCACGCGCGCGCGCAAGCGCCTGGTGGTGACGGCCGTCGGCGGCGACGACACCGAAGAGCGTCCGTCGCGGTTCCTCAACGAACTGCTCCCGGGCGCCATCGAGCAATCGCAACTGGACGAGAAGACCCGGTGGCTGTCACTGTCCGCGCTGGTCGCCGACCTGCGCTCGGTGGTCGCCGACCCGTCCCGTCCCGAACCGCTGCGGCGCGCCGCAGCCGGGCACCTGGCCCGCCTCGCGCGCGCGGGCGTGCGCGGCGCCAAACCGGAGAACTGGTACGCCATCACCGCGCTGTCCGACCCCGGGCCGGCGTTCAGCGAGGACGAGCAGATCACCATCTCCCCGTCCCAGGTGGAGGCGTTCACCACCTGCGGGCTGCGCTGGCTGCTCGCCTCCGCCGTCGGCGCCCAGGAGGGCGGCCCCAACGAGTACAGCACGATGGGCAAGGTCGTCCACGCCGTCGCCGAGATGGCGGGCGCCGACGACGGCGTCGACGAGGTCCACGTCGCCGAGCGGCTCGACGAGATCTGGAACGACCTGGAGTTCCGCAGCTCCTGGTACTCGGAGAAGCAGCGCGAGCAGGCCGCGACCATGGTCGACAAGTTCCTCGCCTGGCACCGCGACAACCCCAACGAGGTCGTCGCGCTGGAGGAGTCGTTCAAGGTCGACCTCGGCCGCGTCGTCATCAAGGGCCGCATCGACCGCGCCGAACGCGACGAGCACGGCCGCGCCGTCATCATCGACATCAAGACCTCCTCCGCCGCCGTCCCCAAGGACGACCTGGCGCGGCACCCGCAGCTCGGCGTCTACCAGTACGCGGTGATGCTCGGCGCGTTCGAGCGGCACGGGCTGATCGAGCCGGGCGGCGCCAAGCTCGTCCAGGTCGGCAAGGCCGCGTTCACCGCGAAGGCGCGCGAGCAGGAGCAGCCGCCGCCCGCCGAGGACGCCGACCCCGAGTGGCCGAAGAAGCTCATCGAGGTCGTCGCGACCGGGATGGCGAGCGAGGTGTTCCAGGCGCGGGCGAACGACAAGTGTCGCACCTGTCCCGTACGCTCCTGCTGCCCCGTCCATGACGAGGGCGGGCAGGTCGCGGACTGAACGGTCCACAGTGAGCTCGGGGGGAGCGAGGTGATCACGCCGGGAGAACTGGCCCGGCTGCTGGAGATCCCGGAGCCGACGGAGGAGCAGGCCCGGGTGATCGAGGCGCCGCTGGCGCCGATGGCGGTGATCGCGGGCGCCGGGTCCGGGAAGAGCGAGACGATGGCCGCGCGGGTGGTGTGGCTGGTCGCGAACGGCTTCGTCCGGCCGGAGCGCGTCCTCGGGCTGACCTTCACCCGCAAGGCCGCCGCCGAGCTCGGCGTGCGCGTGCGCAAGCGGCTCGACAAGCTCCGCGAGGTGCTGCCCGCCGACGAGCTCGAACGGCTCGGCGGCGAGGCCCTCTTCGACGGCGAGCCGATGGTGTCGACGTACCACTCGTACGCCGCGCGCCTGTTCGGCGACCACGCCCTGCGCGAGGCCCTCGAACCCACCATGCGGCTGATCTCGCCGGCCGTCGCCTGGCAGATCTGCTCGCGGGTGGTCGACGCCTACAACGGCCCCATGGACCGCATCGACTGGCAGCCCGACACCGTCACCAAGGCCGTCATGGAGCTGGCCGGCGACCTGGCGGAGCACCTGCGCACCGCCGAGGACGTCCGCAAGGTCGGCGCCTGGCTCGACGAGCGGCTCGCCGTGGTGAAGAAGCCGCTGAAGGCGCAGCGCGACATCCTCGCCAAGCACGCCGTCCGCGAGCAGCTCATGCCGCTCATCGACGCCTACGCGCGGGCCAAGTCCGACCGGGAGGTCATCGACCACGGCGACCAGATGGCGCTCGCCGCCCGGATCGCCCACAAGCATCCCGAGGTCGGGATGATCGAGCGGTCCCGGTTCTCCGTCGTCCTGCTGGACGAGTACCAGGACACCAGCCAGGCGCAGCTCGTCCTGCTGCGGTCGCTGTTCGCGGGCGGCCATTCGGTGACGGCGGTCGGCGACCCGTGCCAGTCGATCTACGGGTGGCGGGGCGCGAGCGCCGGGAACCTGCTGCGGTTCGCCTACGACTTCCCCGCCCAGCCCGGCGCGGACGGGCGGCGGCCGGTGCCGGCGCCGGTCGTCCAGCTCAGCCGGTCGTTCCGCAACGGCGAGCAGATCCTGGAGGCGGCGGCCAAGGTTCAGGAGGAGCTGCGCGCCGAGACGAAGGCCGTGCCGCGCCTCGTCCCGGGCGCGGGCCGCGAGGGGCGCGGCCGCGTCGAGTGCGCGCTGTTCCCCACGGTCGAGGACGAGGCCGACCGCATCGCCGCGCGCATCGCGGGCCTGATGGCCGCCGACCCCGAGACCGCGCCCGACGGCGGCCCGCAGGCCGAGCCGCTGCGCTACTCCGACGTCGCCGTGCTGGCGCGCAAGCGGTCGCAGTTCCCGCTGATCCGGCGGGCGCTGGAGGCGCGCGGCATCCCCGTCGAGGTCGTCGGGCTCGGCGGGCTGCTCACCGTCCCCGAGGTACAGGACGTCGTCGCGACGCTGCGGGTCATGCACGACCCGACCGCCGGCGCGTCCCTCGCCCGGCTGCTCACCGGGCCGCGCTGGCGGCTCGGCCCCCGCGACCTCGTCGCGCTGGGCCGCCGCGCCCGCGCCCTCGCCCAGGAGACGGCCCGCGACGTCACCCCGCCCGAGCGTCTCGAACCGCCCCCGGCCGAGGACGCACCGGAGGCGGCCGGTCAGGACGGTGCCGACGCCGCCGGGCAGGACGACGCCGACGACCCGCTCCGCCAGCTCGTCGGGGAGCTGAACCAGGAGACCGGCAGCCTCGTCGACGCGCTCGACGACCTCGGCCCGGCCGAGGCGTACTCGCCGGAGGGGTACGGCCGGCTGCGGCGCCTGCGCGACGAGCTGCGCGGCCTGCGGAGCCAGGTCGGGCTGCCGCTGCCCGACCTCGTCACCGAGGTCGAGCGGGCCCTCGGCCTCGACATCGAGGTCGCCGCGCGGTCCGGGCTCGACCCCGTCACCGCCCGCGCCGACCTCGACGCCTTCATCGACGCCGCCGCCACCTTCGCCGGCGACGCCGAGGACCCGACGCTCGGCGCGTTCCTCGCCTACCTCAAGGCCGCCGAGACCGAGGAGTTCGGGCTGGAGGCCGGGCGCGTGGGGGAGACCGACAGCGTCAAGCTGCTCACCGTCCACGCGTCCAAGGGCCTGGAGTGGCCCGTCGTCGTGGTGCCGGGCCTGTCGTACACGGCGCAGAAGAACGGCGGCCCCGCCAAGGGGTCGATCTTCCCGTCGCCGCCGCAGAACGCCACCCGCTGGACGGCGAACCCGCGCGTCCTGCCGTTCATGCTGCGCGGCGACCGCGCCGACCTGCCCGCGCTGACCGGCCTGGAGAAGGACGACCTCGCCGCGTTCGACCAGGCGTGCGCCGAACGCGACCTGCGCGAGGAGCGGCGGCTCGCCTACGTCGCGGTCACCCGCGCGTCCAGCCTGCTCATCACCACCGGCTACTGGTGGGGGGCGTCGGGGCGGCCGCTCGGCCCGTCGCCGTTCCTGGAGGAGGTGCGCGCCGTCTGCGTCGCCGGCGCCGGGTCCGTCGCCGTGTGGACCGACCCGCCGGAGGAGGGCGCCGCCAACCCGCTGCTCGCCGACCCGGAGGAGGCGCAGTGGCCCGTCGCGCCCGGTGAGCGCGGCCAGTCCGACCTCACCGCCCGCGAGCGGTACGAGGCGGTCGTCGAGGGCGCCCGCATGGTCGAGGCCGAGATGGCGGGGCGGACGCGGCACTGGGCGGGCGACGCCGGGCTGTCGGACGCCGACCGCGCCCGGATGACCGCGTGGGCGCGCGACGTCGAGCTGCTGCTCGCCGAGCGCGACCGGGGCCGCTCCGGCGACGGCCTGCTCGTCGAGCTGCCCGCGCACCTGTCGGTGTCGTCGCTGGTGTCGCTGGCGCGCGACCCGGCGGCGCTCGCCCGGCAGATCCGCCGCCCCATGCCGCGCCCGCCCGCCCCCTACGCGCGGCGCGGCACCGCGTTCCACGCCTGGCTGGAGGGCCGCTGGGGGCAGCAGCGCCTCCTCGACCCCGACGAGCTGCCCGGCGCCGCCGACGAGGGCGCCGCCGACGACTCGCAGCTCGCGCGGCTGCGGGAGCGGTTCGAGCAGTCGGAGTGGGCGTCCCGCGAACCGCTCGACATCGAGGTGCCGTTCGAGACGATCATCGGCGACCGGCTCGTCCGGGGCCGGATGGACGCGGTGTTCCGGTCGCCGGGCGGCGGCTACGAGGTCGTCGACTGGAAGACCGGCTCGCCGCCGTCCGGGGAGGAGGCGCGGTTCGCGGCGGTGCAGCTCGCCGCGTACCGGCTGGCGTGGGCGACGCTGACCGGGGTGGACGTCTCCGCGGTCAGCGCGGCGTTCCACTACGTCGCCGCCAACGTCACCGTCCGCCCGGCCGACCTGCTGGACGCCGCCGGGCTCGCCGCGCTGCTCGACGGCGTCCCCGCCGCGTGACCCGCGGCCCGCGCGCGGTGTGATTCTCCGCCGCGCGGTGTGATTCTCCGCCCGCGCGGCGTGATGAGTCTCACTCCCCTCTGGTCACCGTGCGTGCTTTCGGGGATGATCCGGGCAACCATCCGAGGGAGGCGACGTGACGGTTACCCACGACGAGAAAGTCGTACGGGAGTTCTCCAAGCAGGCGGCCGGGTTCGCCGACCCGAGGCTGAACGTCGCCTTCACCCGTCACCTGGACCGGCTCGTCCGCTTCATGGAGCCGGAACTCGACCTCGAGGACGTCGTGCTGGAGGTCGCGGCCGGCACCGGCATCGTGTCCCGCGCGATCGCCCACCGGGTCCGGCACGTCACGGCCCTCGACCTCACGCCCGCGATGCTCGCCGAGGGCAAGCGCGGCGCCGACCACGCCGGCCTCACGAACGTGACGTTCACGCACGGCGACGCGACCGCGCTGCCGTACCTCGACCGGTCGTTCACGCTGGTCATGACCCGTTTCTCGCTGCACCAGGTCGCCGACCCCGGGGCCGTCGTGGCGGAGATGGCCCGGGTCAGCCGGCCCGGCGCCGCGCTGATCATCGCCGATCTGGTCCGGCCGGAGGGCGTCGCGGGCGACCCCGACCGCATCGAGCGGCTCCGCGACCCCTCGCACGGCACCGCGCTCACCGAGGCGCGGATCGCCGAGCTGGTCGCGGCGGCGGGCGCCGAGGTGAAGCGCACCGACCGGTTCGACTACGTGCGGCCCCTCGACCCGTGGCTGGAGTTCAGCCAGACCCCGGACGAGGCCGCCGCCCAGATCAGGCGGGAGCTGGAGGAGGAGCTGGCGGGCGGCCCCGCGACCGGCATGCGCCCGAGCATTGTGGACGGCGTCCTCCACTTCACGCACGCGTATCTCTTCCAGCAGGCGATCGCCGGGTAACGATTCGAGCGAATGTTCGACGCCGCTCGCTCATATGTTCTAGGTTGTCGGGCATGGGTTCCACCACCGTGCGGTCCCTCGACCGCGAGCCCGCCGCGCTGGCGATGCGCATCGGCGTCGTCGCGGCCGAGGCGGCCCTCGCCACCTTCGCCCGCAACCTCGACCTCGACGACCTGGCGGACGGCGTCGACTTCCAGGGCGCCATCGGCCCCGCCGAGTGGCCGGTGTTCTCGCTGGTCATCGACACCCTCGCCGAGGCGGGTCCGGGCGACCGCCGGTCGCTGGACGAGCGCCGCGCCGACGCCCTCAACGACCTCGCCCGCATCTGCATGGCGGCCAAGAACCGCGGCGCCGCATGACCCGGTGACCGGGCGCGTCCGGGACCGTGCGGCCTTGGGCCCGGGCGCCGCCCTCAACCGTGCAGCGCCGCCGGCCTGACCTTCCCCGTGCTGGTCCGGGGCAGCTCCCGGACGAACCGGATGTCGCGCGGCACCTTGTACCTGGCCAGGTGCGTGCGGACGTGCTCCTTGAGCTCGTCCTCGGTGACCTCCGAGCCGGGGGCCCGCACCACGTACGCGGCGAGGCGCTGGCCGAACGCCTCGTCGTCCACGCCGGTGACGGCGACGTCCGCGACGTCCGGACGGCCGCCGAGCAGGTCCTCGACCTCGCCGGGGAACACGTTCTCCCCACCGGACACGATCATGTCGTCGGCGCGGCCGTCGATGAACAGCCGCCCGGCCGCGTCGAGGTGGCCGAGGTCGCCGGTGCTCGTCAGGCCGTCCAGCGTCGGCTTGCCCCCGCCGCCGGTGTAGCCGGCGAACCGCAGGCCGCCGCCGGTGTAGACCTCCCCGGTCTCGCCGCGCGGGACCTCCCGGCCGTCCTCGCCGAGGATGCGGACGGTCAGCCGGAGCGACGGCCGCCCGGCGGTGCCCGGCGCGGCGCGCAGGTCGGCCGGTGTGGCGATGGTGGCCCAGCCCGTCTCCGTCGCGCCGTAGACGTTCACGAGGACGTCGCCGAACGCGTCCATGAACGCCTCCGACAGGTGCGGGTGGAGCATCGAGCCGCCCGACACGACCGCGCGGAGGGTGGGCGTCTCCGGCCGGTCGGGCACGTCCAGGATGCGCTGGAGCATCAGCGGCACCGCGACCAGCGCCTCCGCCTCGTGGTCGGCGATGGCCCGCAGCGTCGCGCGCGCGTCGAACCGGCGCGACAGGACGAGCGGCATGCCCATGCCGAGGCCGACCGCCGTGTAGGCGAAGCCGAGGATGTGGAACAGCGGCGGCGCGATGACGATCGGCGCCCCCGCCCGGACGGGGACGCGCATGGCGTGGGTCAGCGCGGCCGGCAGCAGCGCCCCGAGGGACATGTCGTGCCGGGCGCCCTTCGGCGTGCCGGTGGTCCCCGACGTCATCACGATCACGCCGCCGGTGCGGTCGGGGAGGAGCGGTTCGGGCTCTGTGCCGCCGATGAGCGCGTCGAGCGTCTCCGTCTCCGTCTCCGTCTCCGGGGCCGCGTCGCCGCCGGTCCAGGCGAGCAGCCGCCGCCCGGCGAACCCGGACTCCTCGACGGCGTCGGCGAACTCCGCGTCGTGGACGAGCAGCTCGATCCCCTCGCGCTCCGCGACCTCCCCGAGCTGCGCGCCGGAGAAGTCGGTGTTGAGCAGCACGATGTCGTTGCCCAGCCGCGAGACCGCGAGGAGCGTCTGCACGAACCCGCGGTGGTTGCGGCACAGGACGCCGGCGCGCCCGTCCCCGATGCGGCCGCCGAGGGCGGTGGCCAGCGCCGCGGCGTGCCGCTCCAGCTCGGCGTAGGTGAGCGCGCCGCGCTCGTCGATCAGCGCGGTCCGGCCGGGGAACCGCAGTGCGGCCATCGCGCCGATCGTCGCCGGCACGGGCCCGAACCGGACGTACGGGAACAGCAGCCGCGCGGCCCGGTCCGGCCGGATCGGCCGCACGACCCCCGTGTCCCGCACGGCGCGGACCGCCCGCACCCCTGACCGCAGCTGGTCGAGCAGTGGCAACGTCTTTCCTTCCCCTCGTCCTCCGCCACGCCCATACCCGCCCTTTGCGGAGATATTGAGCGCTGCGCGGCATGGGTTACCGTCGGGGCATGACGATCTCCGACGATGCCGTGACCGCCGCCGACGTGGAGCTGGCCGTCCGGCTCGCGGTCTCCGTCCTGCGGAAGGCGCCGCCGGACGCCTGGGACGCGATGGCGGGGTCGCTGGAATGGACCTGCTGGGAGACCGTCGAGCACCTGAGCGACGACCTGTTCGCCTACGCCGCCCAGCTCGCCCCGCAGGCGGCCCCGGCGGACGGCGACGTGCCGTTCGTCTGGGAGAGCCGCCGCCCGGGCGGCCCGGCGAACGCGGTCCACGCGGACCGCGAGGCCGGGCCGGACGGGCTGCTGCGGGTGCTCGACGCCTGCGGCGGCCTGCTGGTCGCCATGGTGCGCACCGCCTCCCCGGACGTCCGCGCCCACCACGTCTACGGCGCGTCGGACGCCGAGGGCTTCGCCGCCATGGGGATCGTGGAGACGCTCGTCCACACCCATGACCTCGCCGAAGGGCTCGGCCTCCCGTGGGAGCCGCCCGCCGACCTGTGCTCGCGTGCGCTCGGCCGCCTGTTCCCCGACGCGCCGCGCGACACCGACCCGTGGCCGACGCTGCTGTGGGCGACGGGACGCGGGGAGCTCCCGGGCCGCCCGCGCCTCACCTCATGGCGCTGGTACGGCGCGCCGCGCGCCTGATGCCCCTCAGCGGTGGTTCAGCACGTTCACGACCCGGCCGTTGGGATCGCGGACGAAGAACCGGCGCACGCCCCACTCCTCGTCCTGCAGCGGATGCACGATCTCCGCGCCGCTCTTGCGCACGGCCTCGTAGACCGCGTCGACGTCCTCCACCTCGACGCTGATGTCCGGGACGACGGGCCCGGTCTTGTCGCCGGTCATGAAGCTGACCTGCGCCGTCGGCACGGACGGGGAGGCGAGCGTCACGATCCACCCCTGGTTCATGACCTCCTCGAACCCCAGGCGCTCGTAGAACTCCCGGCTCTCCTCCACGGCCCCGGACTCGATGTTGGGCACGACACGGCGAATGGTCATCGATATCTCCAAGCAGAGCGTGATGGCGATGTGGAAGCCCCCATCGTCGCCCACCGCCGCCTGCCGGGTCTTGGACGAATGGGAGCTCAGTGCAGGTAGTGGAAGCCCGGCTTGGGGTGCATCAGGAAGTCGTGGTGGGAGATGTTCCAGGCGTAGGCCCCGGCCATGCCGAAGGCGACCACGTCGCCGGGGGACAGGGGCGGGACGGGGACGTCGCGGGCGAAGACGTCCTTCGGGGTGCACAACTGGCCGACGAGCGTCGCGGGGGACTCCGGACCCGTGGCGGTCAGGACGTGGAAGGGTTGGTCATGGCCCTTCGTCACCGGAGTTCTGAGGTGGTGCGTGCCACCCCGGAGGATCACGTAGGTCTCGCCTCTGGTCGTCTTCACGTCCAGCACGTCGGTGACGTACCAGCCGTGGTAGGCCGTGATGGCGCGGCCGGGCTCTATGCGGACCTTGGCCCGGATGGAGGCCAGCCCTGTCGCGTAGGTGCGCCAGTCGAAGAGGGCTCCGGGGGACGTGTAGTCCACCGCCATGCCACCCCCGACGTTCAGTTCGGGGTCGTCCACGCCTTGCGTCTTCAGCCAGGGGAGCGCCCAATCGGCTATCTGGTGGGCGAGGTCGAGCATGGTGGGGGCGTCCAGGCCGGAGGCCAAATGGGCGTGGACGCCGCGCAGGGTGAGGTGGGGGTTGTCGGCCAAGAGCCAGGCGCATTCGTTAAGGGCGTCCTCGTCCATGCCGAAGGGGCCGCTCATGATGAGCGCGGCGTTCGGGGTGCGGAGGGGGAGGTTCGCGCGGAGCAGGATGTCAGCGGGCCCCAGCGCGGCCAGGCTCCTCAGTTCGTTCGGGCTTTCCACATGGACGCGGTCGACGGTCAAGGCCAGACGCAGTTCTTCGAGTGTCTTGCCTGGGCCGCCGAAGGCGAACGGCACGCCGGGCAGGGTCGCCCGGACATGGGCCAGTTCGCCGCCTGAAGCCACCTCTATGCCGTCCACATGAGGCGCAAGGGTGCGGAGTATCTCGGCATCAGGGTTGGCCTTGGCGGCGTAGAACAACTCCGTGGAGCCAAGGGCTTCTCGGATGGCTTCGACGTGTTCCCGTAGACCCGGCAAGTCGTAGACATAGGCCGGGTAGCTGTCGAGGCTGAGCGCGAGTTCGGCGACTTCTTTCATAGCGGTCTGGGGGCTGCCAGTGGGTTGGTGGTCGGGACGTAGGTGGCGCCTCGGTCGGCCACGCGGGACCAGCGGGTGCGGAGGTTCGCCTTCGCCGGCACGGGGACTCCGGCGAGGAGCGCTCTGACTTCCGGGTGGTGGTCGTGGACGGCGAAGTGCTTTCGCGCGTCCTGCCAGAGCGTTCGCTCCAGGTGCGGGTGCAGGTCGGCGACCGCGGCGGCGACTTCGGTGAGGTGGTTGATGAGGAGGCAGTAGACGACGCGGTTCCAGCCGCGGTCGGGCGCGTAGGTGAGGCTTTCGGCCACGCGGGGCGGCAGCTGCGAGAGGTCCCAGCGGTCGGCTGTCAGCTTGGTGCCCTCCAGGTCGCGGAACGCGGCGTGGACGGGCATGCCCGTCGGGTCGACGCAGACGAGCACGTTCTGAAGGTGCGGTTCCAGGACGATGCCGTGGTCCAGGTAAGCGCGGAGGACGGGCGGTGCCACTTGCGCCACGTAGGCGTCCCACCATACGCGGGCTTGCTCTGCGGTCTCTAGAGCGGGCAGGTCCGCGAGGAGCGTGCTGTAGGGGTCGGTCAAGGCGCCCGCCAGCAGCGGTGTGCCGGGCAGGGATCTGACGCCCTGGCGCAGGATCACCCCCAGGCCCTCGTACAGGCGGCGGTCGGGGAGTGTGACGCTGCGGTAGGCGGGCTCTGCGAGCAGCGTCGAGCCGAGCTTGTCGAAGATGGGCGGCAGCAGTTCGTTGAGGGCGATGGCGCCGCTCAGCTCGTACCAGGCGTTCTTGCGCACGCAGTTGGTGATGCGGACGTCCAGGCTGAACTTGCAGAAGACGTCGGCGTCCGGCAGGTAGGCCGTCCGGACGGACGAGGTGGGGATCGCCTCGGTGTCGGACGGGCCGAGGTCGACCAAGAGGTCCTGCGCCAGAGCCTTCTGTAGGACGGGGTTGTCCGCGAGGAGGGAGAACTGCCACGGGTGGACGGGAAGCAGTGTCCGGCCTGGGGGAGCAGGAGGCCCGTAGGACACCAGGGCCGCGAACGCGTCCGGGTCTCCTTCCTCGGCGACGAGGTCGTCCGGGACGGCGAGCCAGTGCGGACGGAAGCTGGCCCGGGTCTCCGGCGCGTACTGGAGCCAGTCACCAGGAGCCCCCTGGCGGGCCTTAGGAGACGGGTGGAATCGGTGCCCCGCGACGAGAGCCTGTTCTGAGGCGATGTACCGGTCGCCGGACGCCTCGCTCCTGGCGGCGAGGATCGCGGCCAGCGCCGTGTGGCTGTCGTCCACCTGGGTGAGGAACTCGGGGTTGGGACGGCCTGTTGCCAGTTCCAGTTCGCCCGCGACGAGGTTGGCCAGCCTGTCCCAGGACGTGAGGATCCACTCGTCCTCCCGCTGCTCCTCGTAGGGCGGCGCCAGGCGGTAGGTGGGGCCGGCCGGAGGCCGGGTCAGGCGCGCGCGCAGGACGACGCCTGCGCGGGGCAGGCGGGCGAGGAGATGGTCGCCGTCCGGCCACAGTTGCTGCTCGGGCGCGCAGACCTCCCGGATCAGGCAGTTGAGCAGCGCGGTCGCGGTGGCGTCGCCGGCCGTGACGGCCGGTCCGGTCAGTTCTGTGAGCCCAGTCAGCGGCACGTCGCGTCCAGTAGTAGGTAGTTGGGCCCCGGCGGGCCGTAGTGCTTGTTGATGTCGGCCGCGCCGGTCCTGGCCTTGTCGACGAGCGTCCCGGCGGTGAGCATGGCCTTGCCCGGCAGGGAGCCGGCGTCGAGCGTGCGGGAGCGCAGGAACGCGTCCGCCGGGCCGAGCGCGGCGTCGAGCCGCTCGCGGACCATCGCGAGCCCCGTGCGCCAGGGGAGCAGCCCCCGCTCGGCCAGGCCGACGGCGACCGCGGCGGCGCACAGGTGCAGCGTGATGGTGACGAACACGCGGGCGAGGGCGTCGGGGTCGGTGGTCGTCATCCGGCGGTCGATGAGGTCGCGCGGGTCCGTGCCGGGGGACGGGGCGAGGCGCTCCCCGAGCCGCGACGGGTCGATCAGCGCACCGTCGTTGTCTTTGATGAGGAGACGCAGCGGAGAGGCGTCGTCCAGGACGAGCGCGACGTTCTGCTGATGCGCCTCCAGCGCGATCCCGTAGCGGAACAGCGTGACGTTCCACTCGAACAGCGCGGACAGGTACGTGCCGAAGAGTTCTTCGACGTTCCAGCGTTCGATGACGTAGCCGCCGTCCGGGGCCTCGGCGAGCAAGGCCGCCACCGGGACGATGTGCGCGCGCGCCGTTTCCGGCGGGAAACGCCGCACGAGGTAGGCCAGGAGCGGGTCGTTGGCGTGGCCGTAGGTCTGCTCATCGGCAAGAAGCACCGGGAGCGCCGGTTCGCGCTGGAGCACCCGGCGCAGGATGCGTTCGACAAGCGCTCCGTCATGAAGCGTGCCGGGCATGATGGTGCGCCGGTTGCGCAGACCGAGTGTGCTGGTCGGCAGCGGCATCTTCACGTGGACGAGCGGCGCGGTGCCGCCGAGCACGGCCACGGTCCGCATAGACAGTGTCGGGCCGACCCGCAGGAACGGCTCGGGCGCCAGAGCCGTCCTGGCCTCCGCGCGCACCTGCCGCACCGCCAGCGGATGGACGGGGAACAGCGCCCCCGCCGCCCCGCCTGAGCCCAGGCCCACGTCGGACGGCGCGGGCCACCACTCCGGCAGCGGCCCGGCGAGCACCGGGTTCCGCACGGGCGCCCACCGCAGGGGGAACGACGGCGCGAACTCGGGCGCGTAGCGGCTCAGATCGGCCATGGACAGCCCCGCGCGGCTCCGCCCCGCCGGATGCACCGGGTGGTCGTTGTAGGCCGCCAGCGTCTCGTAGAACGTCCCGGGGCCCGTCCGCAGCGCGTCCGGGATGCGCGCCAGGCGCCGGTGCACGGCGGGACGCGCGTCGTCGTGCAGTTTCCCGGCGGCGAGCGCGGCCCGGCATTCGCGCTCGAAGGCCGCCGTGTCGTCGCGCGGGTCGGCCACCGAGCGGACGGCCTGGAAGACCTCGCTCAACTTCAGGTCCTGCCCAGGGGCCACGACGAGTTCGGAGAGGAAGACCGGGCGCGCGCGCAGCAGCCGCACGGAACGGCCGGGCAGTTCTAATCTCCCGTCCCGGACGAAGCGCCGCATGCCGCCGTAGTCCTCGCGGAGCAGCGCGTCCAGTACGCGGGCCGCCAGCGGGCCCTCGCCGCGGTCCGGCGGCGGGGCCGCCTCGGCGCGGTCGGTCACGTGATCGTCCAGCTGTGGTCCGCGCGGAAGCGCGCGAGCGCGGCCTCGACCTCGTCCGGGCCGGGGCCGATCGCACGCACGGTGCCCAGGTAGTCGCGGTTGGTGCGGGTCACCGCGACCGAGTCGCCCACCGCGCGCTGGGGGCGGTAGGAGAGTCGCACCTCACCATCGTCCACCCGCACCGGGCCGGGGGCCGCGGTGAGGACGCCGGAGCGGTCGGCGATGACCGGCTCCGCCACGGCGTGACGCGGACGTGGGACGTGCACACCCGGCACAGGCCCGCCCAAGTGGACCTGGAGGATCTGCTCGAAGAGCGGCACGCCCAGCAGGTCGGCCAAGAGGAAATCGCAGTGGTCGCCGATGAGCCGGTAGTTGACCTCGATGATGCGGGCACGGCCCTCATGGACGACGAACTCGGTATGGCATGCGCCGAACCCGACCCCCAACGCCTCCAACTGGCGCAGCACCTGGGGCGTCTCCGGGGGCGGTGCCGCCCACTCAAGGCGCTCCTCAACGAAGAACGGCGGCGGCGAGACCGTCGTACGGAACGAGCCCAGGACGCGCAGTTCCCGCCCATCGCCGAGCGTCTCCAGCGTGTGGAGGTGCCCCGGCAGGTACTCCTCGGCCACGAGCGGGTCGTCGCGCCGGGCGGTGATCTCGTCCGCGCGTGCGGCCAGTTCCGCCGCGTCCTCGACCAGGAACACGTCCTCGCTGGCGACGCCCTCGCGGGGCTTCAGGACGAGCGGGTAAGGCGCGTCCGGCGGCACCTCGCGCGCGTCAGCGGAGAACACCGGGTCGATGCCCGCGAGGTGGCGGCGCATGAGGGCCTTGTTCTTGGCGCGGGTGGCCGCCCGCCAGTCCTTGGCCGGAAGACCGAAGTACGCCGCCGCCAGCGCGGCGGGCGCCTGCAGAAAGTCGCTGTTGGAGAAGACGGCGGCGGGCTCGCCCCCCGCGTCCGTAGCGCCGATGCGGTGGACGATGTCGCGGAAGTCGGAGACGTCGCACTCGACGACCGGCCCGCCGAACGCGTGCGCGCCGGACCGGTAGGCTTCCGGACGGTCGGTGAGCAGCACCGCGTCCAGCCCGAGGCGCGCGGCGGCGGGCACGAACCCGTGCGTCACCGAGTCGGTCGCCTTCCCGGCGACCAGGTAGAGCGAGGCGGCCACGATCGGCCTTTCCAGTTCGGTTCGTGGGTGAGGTAAGCCTTGCCTAACTCGCAGTGATCATAGTGGCGGGGCGGCACCGCGCGCGCAAGAACGATCGCACCGCGTGTCCCGGTCCCCGGCGCGTGCCCTCGCACGGACGGTCCGGTGGTCCGCCCGGCGCGGCGTCCGCCAGGATGGGGCCATGGATCTTGTCGACCGGTGGGTCGCGCTGGCGGGGCCGCACACCCGGCATATCGGGACGGAGTTGGACGAGCGCTACGGCGAACCGCACCGCCGCTACCACACCCGGGCGCACCTGACCGCCGTCCTCGACCTGGTGGACGAGCTGGCCGGGCACGCCGCCGATCCCGACCTCGTCCGCCTCGCCGCCTGGTTCCACGACGCCGTCTACGACCCCGAGCGCGCCGACAACGAGGAGCGCAGCGCCCGCCTCGCCGTCCGCATGCTCGCCGACACCGACCTCGCGGCCGCCGGCGTCCAGGAGGTGGCCCGGCTGGTCGAGCTCACGACCACGCACGCCCCCGGCGAGGACGACCGCAACGGCCAGGTCCTGTGCGACGCGGACCTCGCCGTCCTCGGCGCGGACCCCGACCAGTACGCCGCCTACACCGCCGCAGTCCGGGAGGAGTACGCGTTCGTCCCCGACGAGTTCTTCGCAGCCGGACGCGCAGAAGTCCTCAACGGCCTACTGGCACTCCCCAAGCTCTTCCACACACCGCCCGCACGCGAACGGTTCGAGGAACGCGCGCGCAGCAACATCCGCACGGAACTGATGCTGCTCAACGCCTAGCGCCCGCCTCAGCGCTCAGTGAGTGACGCGGGGGCGGTAGCTCTTGCGGCGGCGCAGGCCCGCCTTGGTGAGCCGCAACAGCAACTCCTGGCAGCCGACCGCCTCCGCCCCCTGCAGCACAGCGGCCTCGTACAGCTCGGACGGGACGTCGTAGTGGTCGCGCTCGAAGGCCCTGGGCGGCATCCCCAGGTCCGCCGCGAACGCGTGCAGCTCCTCGTACGAGACATCGCTCACCATGTGCGACCAGACACGGCCGCGCGCGGGCCACAGCGGCGGATCGATGAGGATCAAGCTGCTTCCCCTAACACTCCGTTGACGTCGATGTAAGCTCGCGGCGGTGCCGGCCGGAGGGTGCCGGCCGGAGAAGGCCGGACGCGCCGGTGCCGGCCGGTGGAACGCCGTTGCAACGGTACGACAGAACGCACATGCGAAGGGGCATGCGGTGAACGACGTGGTCGGGTACATCCAGGCGGAACGGGACAGATTCGTCGCCGATCTCAAGGAGTGGCTGGCGATCCCGTCCATCTCCGGGAACCCGGCGCACGCCGCCGACGTCCGCGACTCGGCCGCCTGGCTCGTCTCCTACCTGCGCGGGCAGGGCTTCCCGACCGTCGAGATGTGGGAGACCGGCGGCCACCCGGCCGTCTTCGCCGAATGGCCCGCCGACGACCCCGACGCCCCCGCCGTCGTCGTCTACGGCCACCACGACGTCCAGCCGGTCGAGCCCCTCACCGAATGGGAGACCGACCCGTTCGCGCCCGTCGAGAAGGGCGATCAGCTCATCGGGCGCGGCGCGTCCGACGACAAGGGCCAGGTCTTCTTCCACACGCTCGGCCTGCGCGCGCTGCTCGCCGCGTCCGGCCGGCAGGCCCCGCCCGTGACCGTCAAGCTGCTGGTCGAGGGCGAGGAAGAGGCGGGCTCGGTGCACTTCGCCGACCTGCTCCGCGCCCACCGCGACCGGCTCGCCTGCGACGCCGTCGTCATCAGCGACACCACGATGTGGGCGGCGGACGTCCCGTCCATGTGCACCGGGATGCGCGGGCTCACCGAGGTCGAGGTCACGCTGCGCGGCCCGTCCACCGACCTGCACTCCGGCTCGTTCGGCGGCGCCGTCCCGAACCCGCTGCACGCCATGGCGGCGCTGCTCGCCGCCCTGCACGACGCCGACGGCCGCGTCACCCTCCCCGGCTTCTACGACGACGTCGTCCCGCTGACGGACGAGGAGCGCGCGTCGTTCGCGCGCCTGCCGTTCGACGAGGACGAGTGGCTGCGCACCGCGGGCGAGAGCCGCGCCGCGCAGGGCGAGAAGGGCTACACCACCCTGGAGCGCATCTGGGCGCGCCCCACCGCCGAGATCAACGGCATGTGGGGCGGGCACACCGGGCCGGGCGGCAAGACGATCGTCCCGCGCGACGCGCACGCCAAGATCTCCTTCCGGCTCGTCGCCGGCCAGGACCCCCGCAAGGTCCAGGAGGCGTTCAAGGCGTGGGTCGCCGAGCACGCCCCGCCCGGCGTGGACGCCGAGGTGCGCTGCCCCGCAGGCGGCGTCCGCCCGTGCTTCTCGCCGATCGACTCGCCCGTCGTGGCCGCCGCCCGGCGCGCGATGGAGCGGGCCTTCGGCACCGAGGTGCTGTTCACCCGCGAGGGCGGCAGCGGCCCCGAGGCCGACCTCGCCGACATCCTGGACGCCCCGCTCGTCTTCGTCGCGGTCGGCCTGAACGGCGACCGCATCCACGCCCCCAACGAGAAGGTCGAGATCCCGCTGCTGCTCAAGGGCGCCGAGGCCGCCGCGCACCTGTGGGAAGAACTCGCCGCCGCGCTGCGCTGACATACCCGGGAGAGGAGCAGTTGTGACCGAAGCCCCACTGGAGTGGCTCGCGCTCGCGCGCGGAACCCTCGACCGGGCCGCGCTGAACCGCCGCGACGACGCCTGGCTGGACGCCGCTTGGAACGATCCGCGGACGCGCGTCCTCGTCATCCAGGACGGGCGGTCCCTCGTGGTCTACGAGCCCAGCCCGGCGCTCGTGCTCGTCCCGCCCGCGCAGGCGCCGGAGGGCGAGCGCTGGCTTTTCGGCGCCGACGACGACGGCACCGTGTACTTCGGCGTGTCCGGGCCGCTGCCCGCCATCGAGGGGGCCGAACCGGCCGGGCTGCGCCGCGTCGGCGCGCTCCTCGGCGACCGCGACTCCGGCCTGCTCACCCACGCCGTCGCGCTGGAGCACTGGCACGGCACCCACGGGTTCTGCCCGCGCTGCGGCGCCCGGACCCGGGTGGCGTCCGCCGGCCACGTGCGCGTCTGCCCGGAGGACGGCTCGCAGCACTTCCCGCGCGTCGACCCGGCCGTGATCATGCTGGTGACCGACGAGGACGACCGCATCCTGCTGGCCCGCGGCCCGCAGTGGCCCGCCGACCGCCGCTCCATCCTCGCCGGGTTCGTCGAGCCGGGCGAGTCGCTGGAGCAGGCCGTCGCGCGGGAGGTGAAGGAGGAGGTCGGGCTCGCCGTCCAGGACGTCCACTACCTCGGCAGCCAGCCGTGGCCGCTGCCGCAGAGCCTCATGCTCGGCTTCACCGCGCACACGGACGGCGCCGTCCCGCTGAACCCCGACCCGGAGGAGATCCAGGACGCCGCCTGGTACACCCGCGACGAGCTGCGCGCCGCCATCGAGGCGGGCGAGATCGTCGCGCCGGGCCCGCTGTCCATCGCCGCGCAGCTCATCATGCGCTGGTACGGCGGCGAACTCCCCAAGATGCCCGCCTTCTGACCTGCCCGCCTTCTGACCTGCCCGCCTTCTCACATGGCGAGGCCCGCCGGCCGGTGGCCGGCGGGCCTTCCGCGCGACCGCGCTACGCGGTCTTCGCGATCTCCGCCAGGCGGCGCTTGACCTCCTTGGCGCTGGGGTTCGTCGCGGCCGTGCCGTCCGGGAACAGGACCGTGGGGACGGTCTGGTTTCCGCCGTTGACGCTCATGACGAAGTCGGCGGCCTCGGGGTCGCGCTCGATGTCGACCTCGACCATCTCGATGCCGTCCCGCGCGAGCTGGCTCTTCAGCCGGCGGCAGAACCCGCACCAGGACGTCGTGTACATGGTGAGCTGGCCGGTCGTCGGCGTCGCCATCGCTTCGTGGTCTCCTCGTTCGTTCGGACAGTCGGTGCCTACGCCAGAACAGTAGACAGCCCCTCGGCATTCCTGGTTGTCCACAGGCGGCGTATCGGCTGATGCACGTGGGACGGGCTGCGAGTATGGGGGCATGTTGGCTGAGTCGGTGCTGGAGGGACTCGACCCCGAACAGCGGGCGGTCGCCGAGGCGGTGAAGGGGCCGGTGTGCGTGCTCGCGGGCGCCGGGACGGGCAAGACCAGGGCCATCACCCACCGGATCGCCTACGCGACGCTGACCGGTGTCGTCACGCCGCAGCGGGTGCTCGCCGTGACGTTCACCACGCGCGCGGCGGGGGAGCTGCGCAGCCGGCTCCGGCAGCTCGGCGCGCCCGGCGTGCAGGCCCGCACGTTCCACGCGGCGGCGCTGCGGCAGCTGAGCTACTTCTGGCCGCGGGTCATCGGCGGCGAGGCGCCCAAGATCGTCGACTCGAAGATCGGGCTGGTCGCCGACGCGGCGCGCGCGTGCCGGCTGTCGTTCGCGCGCACCGAGCTGCGCGACCTCGCGAGCGAGATCGAGTGGGCGAAGGTCACCCAGCACCGCCCCGAGGACTACCCCGCCGCCGTTGCCAAGGCCGACCGCAAGCCGCCCGCCGACGTCGTCGACGTGGCCCGCGTCTACGCGATGTACGAGCAGCTCAGGCGGGAGCGCAACCTGCTCGACTTCGAGGGGATGCTGGAGCTGACCGCAGCCGTCCTCACCGAGCACCGGGAGGTCGCGAACCAGGTCCGCGAGCAGTACCGGTACTTCGTGGTCGACGAGTTCCAGGACGTCAACCCGCTGCAGAAGATGCTGCTCGACACCTGGCTCGGCGACCGCGACGACCTGTGCGTCGTCGGCGACCCCAACCAGACGATCTACTCCTTCACCGGCGCGTCCCCGTCCCACCTGCTCGACTTCACCCGCGAGCACCCGGGCGCGAAGGTCGTGAAGCTCGTCCGCGACTACCGGTCGACGCCGCAGGTGGTCCGGCTGGCCAACGGCGTGATCGGGCAGGCGCGCGGCACCCGCCACAAGCTGGAGTTGCTGGCCCAGCGCGCGGACGGCCCCGAGCCGGTGTTCAACGAGTACGACGACGAGGTCGCCGAGGCCGACGACGCCGCCCGGCAGGCCCGCAAGCTGATCGACGAGGGCGTCCCCGCGCGGGAGATCGCGATCCTGTTCCGCGTCAACGCGCAGTCCGAGACCTACGAGTCGGCGCTCGCGGCGGCGGGCGTCCCGTACGTGCTGCGGGGCGCGGAGCGGTTCTTCGAGCGGCCCGAGGTGCGCGAGGCGGTGGTCCGGCTGCGCGGCGCGGCGCGGGCGGGCGCCGACCCCGAGACCGACGGGATGGGGCTGATCCAGACCGTCCGGCACGTCCTGTCGGGGGCGGGGTTCACCGACCAGCCGCCCGAGGGCGCGGGCGCGGCCCGCGCGCGCTGGGAGTCGCTCGCCGCGCTCGCCCAGCTCGCCGAGGACATGGCCGCCGACAACCCGAAGGCCGGCCTCGCCGACTTCGTCGCCGAACTGGAGGAGCGCGCCGCCGCGCAGCACGCGCCGCCGCTGGAGGGCGTCACGCTCGCGTCGCTGCACGCCGCCAAGGGCCTGGAGTGGGACGCGGTGTTCCTCGTCGGGCTGGCCGAGGGCACGCTCCCCATCATCTACGCCAAGACGCCCGCCCAGATCGAGGAGGAGCGCCGCCTCCTCTACGTCGGGGTGACGCGGGCCCGCGTCCACCTGGCGCTCTCGTGGGCGCTGTCGCGCTCGCCCGGCGGGTCGCAGACGCGCCGCCCGTCCCGCTTCCTGGACGGCCTGACCGGCAAGACCACCACGCACACCCCGCCCCGCGCCGACCGCTCCAAGCGCCGCCCGGCCAAGGGCCCGCAGCCGTGCCGCGTCTGCGGCCGCCCGCTGACCGCCGCCGTCGAACGCAAGCTCGGCCGCTGCGAGGACTGCCCGTCCGAGCTGAACGAGGAACTCCTCCTCGCCCTGAAGGACTGGCGCGCCGAGGTCGCCGCCGAGCAGAAGATCCCCGCCTACGTCGTGTTCACCGACGCCACCCTGCAGGCGATCGCCGAGCACGCCCCCGACTCCCTGGAGGACCTGGCCCGCATCCCGGGCGTCGGCAAGGTGAAGCTCGACCGCTACGGCGACGCCGTCCTCACCCTCTGCGGCCACTGACCCGCCGCCTCTCGAGCCGCCCGGCCTGCCCGGCCTGGACGGCCACCGAACCGGACACGCCGGCGAGGACACGTGCCGCCGCTGTTCCCCGGGGAGCGCAGGTCCGCGGGGTGAGATTCCGGTCACGGGGGCTTAGCGGACGGGCCGGTGCCGCGGGGGTGAGATCCCGGTCACTGGGGCCGATACGGAAGACTGGCCGCCGTGAAGGAATCGCTCAAGGCCCTGCTGGACCTGCTCGACCTCGAACAGATCGAGAACGACATCTTCCGCGGCCGCAGCCCCGAGGAGCGGCGGCAGCGCGTCTTCGGCGGCCAGGTGGCCGGGCAGGCGCTCGTCGCCGCCGGGCGCACCGTCCCCGCGAACCGGCCCGTGCACTCGCTGCACGCCTACTTCATCCGGCCCGGCGACCCGCTCGTCCCGATCGTCTACACCGTCGACCGGGTGCGCGACGGCCGGTCGTTCACGACGCGCCGGGTCATGGCCGTCCAGCACGGCAAGGCGATCTTCACGCTGTCGGCGTCGTTCCAGATCGCCGAGGAGGGGCCGTTCCACCAGGCCCCCATGCCGGACGCGCCCGCCCCCGAGACGCTGCCGGACGGCCTGACCCGGCTGACGCCGGTGTTCGGCGAGGTCGGCGCGCGCGAGTTCGTCACCCGGCGCCCGTTCGACATCCGGCACGCGACGCCGCTGACCTGGGAGGCGGCCAAGGACCCGGCGCTCGCCACCCCCGAGTCGAAGGTGTGGCTGAAGGTGGACGGCGACCTGCCGGACGACCCGCTGCTGCACGTCTGCCTGATGACCTACGCCTCGGACATGACGCTGCTCGACACCGTCCTGCTCAACCACGGCCTGGCCTGGGGCGACAAGCGGACGATGGGCGCCAGCCTCGACCACGCGATGTGGTTCCACCGGCCGTTCCGCGCCGACGACTGGCTGCTGTACTACCAGGACACGCCGTTCGCCGGCGGCGCCCGCGGCCTCGCCCGCGGCCAGGTGTTCACCCGGCAGGGCGAGCTGGTCGTCTCCGTCATGCAGGAGGGCCTCGTGCGCGTCTCCGACGGCGAGCGCAAGCGCTGACCGCGGCGGGGGGCACGCCGTTGATCAAGGTGCTGCTGGCGGAGGACGTGCGGATCCTCCGGGAGGCGCTGGCCGACCTCCTCGACCGGGAGGACGACGTCGAGGTGGTCGCACAGGTGGCGGCCGGGGACGCGATCGTCGCCGCCGCCCTGCGCACGGGGCCGGACGTCGCCGTGCTCGACATCGAGCTGCCCGGCCTTGACGGCGTCAGCGCGGCGGCGGAACTGGGCCGGCACCTGCCGGGCTGCCGCGTGCTGATCCTGACCGGGGTCGGCCGGCCAGGGACGCTGCGGCGCGCGATGGCGGCCGGGGTCGCCGGGTTCATGGTCAAGGACAGCGCGCCCGGCGAGCTGGTGGCCGCCGTCCGCACCATCGCCGCCGGCGGCCGCGTCGTCGACCCGCAGCTCGCCTTCGCGGCGCTCGACGCCCCGGACTGCCCGCTCACCGACCGGGAGCGCGAGGTGCTGCGGCTGACCGCGTCCGGCGCGGAGCCGCCGCAGATCGCGGCCAGGATCGGGCTGTCCTACGGGACCGTCCGCAACTACCTCGCGTCAGCGGTGACCAAGCTGGGCGCCCGCAACCGGGTCGACGCCATCCGCATCGCGACCGAGGCGGGCTGGATCTGACGGGCCGGCGTCCGGCACCTCGACGGTGAGGGTGAACCGGCCGTCCGCGTGCTCGACGGCCAGCGCGCCCCCGGCCTCCGCCGCGCGGGAGCGCAGGTTGGCCAGCCCGGCTCCGCCCGCCTCGCCCCGCCGCGTCCGGCGGGCGCCGGCACGCGGCGCCCCGTCGTTGGAGACGCGGAGCCGGACGGGCGTGATCGAGATCTCGCAGCGCCGCGCCCGCGCGTGCCGGACCACGTTGGTCACCGACTCCCGCAGCACGACGGCGAACAGGGCGGCGACCGCCGCCGGCGGCTCCGCCACCGTGACGCGGACCCGCGCCCCGGCCGCGCCCAGCAGGTCCCGCGCGCTCTCGACCTCGGCGGCGAGCCGCAGCGGTGCGGGCTCCGCGCCGATCGAGCGGACCGTCGCCAGCGCCCCGCCCGCCAGCTCCGCCAGCCGCGCGCCGTCCGCCGGGCCCGCCGCGATCCCGCCCCGGATGATGATCGCCGACAGCTGCGAGCCGAGCAGGTCGTGGACGTCCCGCGCGATCCGCAGCCGCTCGCGGAGCACGGACGTGCGGACCAGCTCGCGGCGCGCCCGGTCCAGCCGGGCCGCCGTGACGGGCAGCCGACCCAGCGCGTGGACGGAGATCATGAAGGCCGCCGAGGCGAGCACGCTGAGCAGCACCACCGCCGGCGGGCGCGCGCCGTACAGCAGCGGGAACGGCATCAGCAGCAGCGCGGTGGCCGCCGCCCACGACCAGGGCGGCCGGACGTTCAGCAGCACCACGCCCGCGACCAGCCCGCCGTACGTCGCGGGCAGCCCGCCGTAGGCCGTCGGGACGAGCGGCCCCGCCACGGCGAACGCCGCCAGGATCAGCACGATCTGGGCCGGGAGGGCCCAGCGCCGCGGCCGGGCCTCGCCGCGCGGCAGCACGTGGTAGAGCTGCAGCGCGGCGACCAGCGGCAGCGCGACCGCCGCCACCGCCAGCCGCGCCGGGTCCACCGCGACGCCCGCCTCCCGCGCCATCAGCACGCTGGTCGCGACCGTGCCGAGATGGTCCAGTTCCAGGACCAGGAGGACGGCGAAGGCCAGCCACGGGGCCGCGCCGACCGGGCCGCCCGTCCAGGCCCGCGCCCGCGGGATCTCCGCCTCCACGGCGGGTCCGGCGGCGAGCCGCCCGCCGAGCCCGGCGATCTCGGCGGACGAGGCCGCCAGCGGCTCCGCGAACGGCGGCACGGGACCGGAGAAGGCCACCCGCAGCCGCTCGGGCCCGCCGGGGCCCGTCCGGCACTCGATCACGCAGCCGTCGGGGCGGCCGTCCCGCAGCGCCGCCACCACGGTGCGGCGCAGCACCCCGGCCAGCGCCGCGTCGGCCCGCGGCGCCGGCGGCACGGCGGCGTCCGCCTCGACGCGCACCGGCACGCCGGACGCCGCGAGCACCGTGCGCGCCGCCTCGATCTCGGCCGCCAGCGACCGGTCCCGGTAGTCGTCGGCGACCGACCGGGCACGGGCCAGCGCCGCCCGCGCCGCCGCCGTGATCTCGGCCGGGTCGGCGGACGCCGCGGCGGCCGACAGCCGCCGCCCCAGCTCGGCGCGCAGGCCGCGCGCGATCCGCAGCCGCTCCCCGGCGGCGCGCCGGGCGGCCAGCTCGGTGCGGGTGGCCTCCAGCGCGCGGACCAGATGCCCGAGCCGCGCCAGGACGAGGAACTGGAGCCCGCCGGTGAGCGTCACCACGGCGGCCCAGATGGCGTACCCCGTGCCGGCGTCGGGCAGCCACACCGCCCTGATCACGAACTCGGCGGCCACGATGGACGCGGCGGCCGGTATGCGCGCGCGGGCCGGTGCGGCGAGCAGCAGCACCGACGCCATGAGCAGCGGCGCCGCGGGCCGCCAGGCGCCGCCGAGGACGAGCAGCGGCGCGTACGCCAGCACCGCCTGCGCCGCGAGGTTGCCGAGCGAGCCGCGCCAGGCCAGCGCCCGCGCCTGCAGGACGCCGAGGCCGAGCGCCGCGCCCGTCCCGGCGAGCAGCGCCGCCGCCCCGGGCGGGCCGCCGGGGCCGGGGTCCGCCCACAGCACCAGGATCCGGTACGTCCAGAACAGGACGATCCCGGCGAAGAGGGGCAGGCGGCTGTCGCGCATGGCGGCAATTATGCAATCTGCACGTCAGCGGCCTGCGAACCGCAGTTCAGGCCGTGCACCGGGCACTACTCCCGCGCGGCGCCGCGCAACAGACTCGGAGTACCGAATGAGGAGGGCTCCGATGAGCTTCGAGATCACACCGTTCCGCATCGACGTGCCGCAGGCCGACCTGGACGACCTGCGCGACCGCCTGGCCCGCACGCGCTTCGCCGACGAGCTGCCCGAGTCCGAGGTGACCGACGGCGTCCAGAAGGGCCCGGTCCAGCCGGGCTGGGAGTACGGCGTGCCCGTCTCCTTCGTCCGCGACCTGGTGACCCGCTGGATCGGGTTCGACTGGCGCGCCCAGGAGGCGCGGATGAACGAGTTCCCGCAGTTCACCACCGAGATCGACGGCCAGCTGATCCACTTCCTGCACGTCCGGTCGCCGGAGCCGGACGCCACCCCGCTGATCCTCACCCACGGCTGGCCGAACACGTTCACCGAGTACCTGGACCTGATCGGCCCGCTCACCGACCCGGCGGCGCACGGCGGCGACCCGGCGGACGCGTTCCACGTCGTCGTCCCGTCCCTGCCGGGCTTCGGGTTCTCGGCGCCCACCCGCACCAAGGGCTGGGGCTCGGCCCGCACCGCCGACGCCTGGGCCGAGCTGATGGCGCGCCTCGGCTACGACCGCTTCGGCGCGCACGGCAACGACGCCGGCGCGATCGTCAGCCCCTGGCTCGGGCGCCGCCACCCGGACCGGGTGATCGGCGTCCACGTCAACCAGATCTTCTCCTTCCCGACGGGCGACCCGGCCGAGCTCGCCGGCATCACCCCGGCGGAGGAGGAGTACCTGCGGTTCCTGCAGGGGTTCGTCGCGCACTCCATCCACGACCGCGCCCAGCAGGCCCAGCCGCAGACCCTCGCGCACGCGCTGTCGGACTCTCCGGCCGGGCAGCTGGCCTGGGTCGGCCAGCTCCTGGCCGGCCTGCCCGACCCCGACACGATCCTGACCATCGCCACGATCTACTGGCTGACGAACACGTCGGCGTCCACGGCCCGCTTCTACTACGAGAACCACCACGAGCCGCAGGCGTCCGAGCCGACCACGTTCCCGATCGGGCTGGCGTCGTTCGCCTACGACTTCCGGCCGCTGCGCCGCTTCGCCGAGCGCGACCACCGGAACATCGTCCACTGGCGCGAGTACGACCGCGGCGGTCACTGGGCCGCCCACGACGCCCCCGACCTGCTGCTGCAGGACGTCCGCGAGTTCTTCCGCGAGCTGCGCGACCGGTCGGCGGGCTGATCTCCCGGCCCCGCCGCCACCCGCGCCCCGCCGCCACCCGCGCCCGGACGGTGGCGGCCGGGCGGGCCCGGCCGTATCCTGGGAAGATCGTTCTTCACGGGAACCCCGTGAGGTTCGACGCCGGTGAGACGGCGCGGGTTTCCCGGGAAAAGGGTGAACTCACCCACAAAACCGCAGGTCAAAAATATCTTGCTTGATTCGGCGAGATCCCCGTACGCTCGTCGCGAGCAATCAGCCGGCCGTCCGGTGTGGATCTTGATCCCGCCGGGTCCGGTCCGAGGAGCCAGAGAGGTGGTGTGCAGTCCGGTGAGCAACACGTTGAGCGAATTCACGTCGTCCTGGAACGGCGCACGCCTCGGTGCCTCGATGCCCTGTGTCTCGCTGCGCGGCACCTCCTCGTCCCGCCTCGCCATGCCCGGCGCCTATGCGCGCGTGTGGCTGCGTGACGAGCAGCGGGCGAACCCGCGCGATCTGCGATTCGAGCAGCTGATCCAGGACGACCAGGGGCGGAGTGTCTTCGAACGCCTTATCGAGGACATGGACGTCCCGGCTCCGGCCACGGCCCACACGGGCGCCACCGTCAAGGGTGGCGTGTCGGGTCCGTACCCCTGGAGGCGACCGGTCTAGCAAGACAACCGGCAAGCCCCCAGGCCGCGGATCCAGACACCGGATCCGCGGCCTTTCTCTTTGTCCAGACCCACCGAACACCCGTTGAGATCCAACGAGAGGAACAAGGGTGACTGTGATGCAGGGGGCCCTCGCGATCAGCGAGGAGGACCTCACGCTTCCGTGCCGGACCGACCCGGAGCTGTTCTTCGCCGAGGCTCCCGCCGACGTCGAGCTCGCCAAGGCCCTGTGCCTGGAGTGCCCGCTCCGCAAGGAGTGCCTCGCCGGCGCTCTCGAGCGCAAGGAGCCGTGGGGCGTCTGGGGCGGTGAGCTCTTCGTCCGCGGTGTGATCGTGCCGCGCAAGCGGCCGCGCGGCCGCCCGCGCAAGCACCCGCGGCCCGACGAAGTGACGGTGTGAGGCAGTGATGCCCGCGACGCTCAGCCGAATCGACCCCGGAGGCGTGGCCCCCACGCGGGGACCGCGCCTCCGGGCGGCCGGGGAGAACGAGATGACGTTGCTCAGCCAGGACCTGTCGAGAGAACGAATACCGGCGACCGTGCCGGACGAGATGGCCGCCCGTGTGCGCGCGCTGCGGCGGGCGCGCCGGGACGCCCGGACCAGGGCGTCCCGCGTCCGGCGCGTCCTGCTCGCCCCGACCGCCCGGGGCGAGTCGTACACGCACGCCCCGCGGTCCCACTACAGGGACTGACCGCGCAGAGGCCGCTCACCGGGGGCCGGCCTCTGCCCCAGACGAACGAGTGCCCGCCCGGTCGAGGCCCCGTCCGTCCTTCTTGGATGGTTTGGCGGACGGGAGCGCCTCCCGGCGGGCACGTGGAGCGCGTCCGATGGCCCCACTCCACCGGACGCGCGAAAGAGCGGAGCCCCGCGCACCCCATCAGTGCGCGGGGCTCCGCCATGTCCGATCGGCCCGCCATGTCCGCTCGGCGCGGCCGGAGCCGGTCAGCCGGAGACCAGTTCGCCGTCCTCGTCGTCGGCGAAGCCCGGTACCCACTTCAGCGACTCGGCGCGAGCCGGGATCTCGCATTCGAGCTGGCACAGCACGCCGGTGCCGGCCGACAGCACCCGGTGGATGATCACGTACTCCGGCGGCAGGTTCAGCTGCCGGACGACGTTGGACGGGCGCAGGTCGGTGACCTGGGCCGCCATGTCGCGCAGCCACTCCCGGTTGAACTTGAACGTCTCGGTGACGAACGGCTCGGTGATCGGGGCGAGGAACGCCTGCAGCGACTCGGCGTCGATCTCGACGCCCTCGCGGATGAAGTCCTCGCGGCGCAGCGCGTCCTCGACCTCGTCGATGTCGGCCATCGTGCCGATCCGCAGCAGCAGGCCGAGCCGGCGCTGGAAGCCGCCGGGGATACGGTCGACGGCGCCGAAGTCCAGGACGCCGAGCCGCCCGTCGGCCAGCAGCCGGAAGTTGCCGGGGTGCGGGTCGCCGTGCAGCATCCCGGAGCGCTTCGGCCCGGACAGCAGGAAACGGCAGTACAGCAGGGCCGCGTGGTTGCGGGTCTCCTGGTCCCCATCGCTGATGATCTTCGAGAGGAGGGTGCCCTCCATCCACTCGGTGATCAGGATGTTCCCGGACTGGGCGATGACCTCCGGGATGTAGAAGTCGGGGTCGTCGAGGTAGGCCGCGCGGAACTGCGACTGCGACTCGGCCTCGATCGTGTAGTCGAGCTCCTCGACCACCCGCTCCTTGAGTTCGGCGAGCATCGACTTCACGTCCAGCCCCGGCATCAGCACGCCGAACAGCCGGCCGAGGCGGGCGAGCTGGTTGAAGTCGCTGATCAGCGCCTTCCCGGCGCCCGGGTACTGCACCTTCACCGCGACGGCGCGGCCGTCGTGCCAGACGGCCCGGTGCACCTGCCCGATGGACGCGGCGGCGGCCGGCTGGTCGTCGAACGACTCGAAGTAGTCGCGCCAGTCCGGGCCGAGGAACTCCTCCAGCACCTTGTGGACGGTCGACACCGGCAGCGGGGGAGCGGCCTCCTGCAGCTTGGTCAGCGTGGCCCGGTACGGCCCGGCGATCTCCGGCGGCAGCGCCGCCTCGAAGATCGACAGCATCTGGCCGAGCTTCATCGCCCCGCCCTTGAGCTCGCCGAGGACCTTGAACAGCTGCTCGGCGGTGCGCGTCTGGATCTCCAACGCGACGGCCTCGGCCGGCTTGCCGAAGGTCCGCTTCCCGACGCCGAGCGCGGTGCGACCCGCGAAGCCGATGGGGAGGGACGCCAGCTTTGCTGACCGCGTCACCGCGCGGCGGGGAAGATCGCTCACGCCGTACATTGTCGGTGATCGGATGTCGTTCACGCCACAACCACCGCAGAGTAAAGCCGGTGCCCTCTTCGGCTCACCTCGCTGACCTGGCCGTACGCGGTAAGTGTGCGCTTTCTCACGGCCCCGGGGCGGTGCCGCCGAGCGAGATTCGGTACCGTGCCGGGCATGCCCGGAGACTCCGCCGACCCGCTGCTGGTCGAACGCCGCCCCGACGGGGTCGCCGTCCTCACCCTGAACGACGCCGACCGCCGCAACGCGATGTCGGACGAGATGACCGCCGCGTGGAAGGACGCCATCGAGCGGTTGCGCGGCGACGCAGGGCTGCGCTGCGTCGTGGTCACCGGCGCCGGCAGCGCCTTCAGCTCCGGCGGGAACCTGTCCTGGCTCGCGGACACCAACTCCGTCGCCGTCCCGCCGCTGCGCGACCGGATGCTGGAGTTCTACCGGACCTGGCTGGCGATCCGCGGCCTGGAGGTGCCGACGGTCGCCGCGGTCAACGGGCACGCCGTCGGCGCCGGGCTGTGCCTCGCCCTCGCCTGCGACCTGCGCTACGCGGCCGAGGACGCCAAGCTCCTCGCCCCGTTCACCGCCCTCGGACTGCACCCCGGCATGGCCGCGACGTGGCTGTTCCCCGAGGTGGCGGGGCTGCCGCTGGCCCGCGAGATGCTGCTGGCCGGACGCGTCCTCACCGGTGCCGAAGCCGCCGCGAACGGGCTGGCCAACCAGGCGTTCCCCCGCGCGGAACTGCTGGAGAAGGCGCTCGGGGTCGCCGCCCGGATCGCCGCGCAGGCGCCGATCGCGACCCGGCTCACCAAGGTCGCCCTCGCCGGCGGCGGGCACGCCGACATGGAGGCGGCACTGCGCTGGGAGTCGCTCGCGCAGCCGGTCACGATGTCGTCCCGCGACATGCGCGAGGGACTGGCCGCCCAGCGGGAGAAGCGCAGCCCGGAATTCACCGGCGAGTAAAGCCGGCGACACCTCCCCCGGGGATTTGTACAAAGCCCCGAGGGATGGTCAAAAGATAGGCGTTGACCTGCGGCAACGTCAAACACCCCCTTTGGCGCGGGCAAATCTTCGAGTAACGTTCAGGCGTGCCCCCAAACGTTGAGGTCCGCCGCAGCGCCAGACGCAGGCGAACCGTGTCCGCCTACCGTGATGGCGACAAGGTGGTGGTGATGGTTCCGTCGAGGCTGAGCAAGGCCGAAGAGGAACAGTGGATCGCGACCATCTTGGAGCGGCTCGCGGAGCGGGAGCGCCGCCGGCGGCCCACCGACGCCGACCTCCAGTCGCGCGCCCGCGACCTGTCCCGCCGCTACCTGGACGGCCGCGCCGACCCCACCAGCGTCCGCTGGGTCGCCAACCAGCGCGCCCGCTGGGGGTCCTGCACCCCCGACGACGGCACGATCCGGCTGTCGACCCGGCTGCGCGGCATGCCCGGCTGGGTGGTCGACTACGTCCTCGTCCACGAGCTGGCGCACCTGCTCGTCCCCGGGCACGGCGCCGACTTCTGGGACCTGGTCGCCAACTACCCGAAGGCCGACCGGGCCCGCGGCTACCTGGAGGGCGTCGCCGCCGCCGCGCACCTGCCGCTGGAGGCCGACGCGCCCGACGACGAGGTCGGCGGCATCCACCACGGCGACGGGCTGCACACCGGCGACGAGTTCCCGCGCGAGGCCGCCGGGTGACCGACGGTCCCGCCGCGTCCGCCCGGTTCGCCGCGGTGCTCTCGTTCCCCGCCCGGAACGGGGGCGCGCCGCCCGCCGGCGTCGATCCCGACGAGTTCCGCCTCGCCCTGCTGGAGGACGCCTACGAGGTCGTCGCCGGCCTCGAACTGGTGACGCCCGCGCTCGTCCTCGACCCGCCCCACCAGCCGGACGCCGAGGCGGTCACCTGGCCGGGCACGCCGATCGTCCGGGAGGGCACGCTCGCCGGCGCGCTCGCGGCCCTGCACGCGCTGGGCGCCGGGTCCGCGGCACTGGTCGCCCCGGACGCCCCCGACCTGCCGCCGCTGCTGCTCGGCAAGCTGTTCCGCGCCCTCGGCAGCGCCCCGGCCGCCGCCTGCCAGGCCGAAGGCACCGGTCAGGGCCTGGTCGCGCTCGCCGCGCGCCTCCCTCTCCCGGGCTGGCTCGCCGCCGCCCTGCACGACGTCGACCTCGACACCCCGGACGCCCTGTCCCGGCTGCGCGCCGCCGCGCCCCGCCCCGGCCTGGTGCCGCAAGGCCCCGGCTGGCACCGCCTCCGCACCCCCGCCGACCTGCGGTTCCTCGACCCGGGCCTGGAGGGCTGGGAGAACACCCGCGCCCTCCTGGAAGGCCACCCGCTCAGCCGCTGAGCCCCTCAGCCCGGCGTCCCGACGGCGAGCGCGTGCCGCACCAGGGCGCGCGTGCCCTCGTCCGCCGACGCCGGCAGCGCCCCCACCGGGAACCACCGCGCCTCGTCACCGCCGGGCACCGGCTCCGGCACGGCCCCGGGCGGCGCCGTGGCCGTGAACTGGACGTCCAGATGCAGCAGGTCACGGCCGCCGCACCGAGCGTGGTAGCGATCGAGGCGCAGGGGAGTGCCCGCCACCTCCAGGTCCGGAATGCCGGACTCCTCGACGGCCTCCCGCCGTGCGGCGGCCGCCAGGGTCGGATCGCCGGGCTCGCAGTGGCCGCCGAGCTGCGCCCACCGGCCCATCTTGCGGTGGTGGGTGAGGAGCACGTGCGCGCGCGCCCGGTCGAGGACGGCGACGCCGACCGTGATGTGACCGGCGTCGCAGCCGCGGTCGGTGCCGTCGGGATGGGCGAGCAGGTGCTCCAGGAACGCCTCGCGGAGACGGCCCTGCCGCGGGTCGGGCGCGTGCCACCGCCGCAGCAGCGAGATCGCGTCGGCGTGCCGGGCCGCGCCGGCCGGCGAGTCGGCGGGCCCCCGGCTCATCCGATGTCCTCGGCGTCCCACTCGGTGAGGAAGTCGTCGAGGAACCGCTCCAGGACGCGGTGCCGCCGCTCGGCCAGCCTGCGCCCGCCGGCGGTGTTCATCCTGTCCTTCAGCAGCAGGAGCTTCTCGTAGAAGTGGTTGATCGTGCTGCCCTGGCGGTTCAGGTAGTCGTCCAGCGACGTGTGCAGGTGCGGGGACAGGCCCGGCACGTGCATCGGCTCGCCTTTGTAGCCGCCGTAGGCGAACGCGCGCGCCACGCCGATGGCGCCGATCGCGTCGAGGCGGTCGGCGTCCTGCACGACCTTGCCCTCGATGGTCGCCATCTCCGACGCCGTCCCCGCGCCCTTGAAGGACATCGCGGCGATGATGTCCGCCACGTCCCGCGCGACGCCCTCCGGCTCGCCCAGCCCGACCAGCCATTCGAACGCCCGGCGCGGCCCCTTGGTCAGGTCGCCGCCGTTGAGCTTGTAGTCGGAGATGTCGTGGAGCAGCGCGGCCAGCTCGACGACGTGCAGGTCGGCCTGCTCCTCGCGGGCCAGCTCCAGGGCCAGCCTGCGGACCCTCGCCACGTGCCACCAGTCGTGCCCCGAGGAGTCGGCCTCCAGCGTCTCCCTGGCGTACTCGGCCGTGCGGTCGATGACGTCGGTCTTGTTCATGGGTCGATGCTCCCGGATAGCAGGATGTCGTCGCGGGTCAGCGGCCGGGACGCGGTGGGGGCGGGGTCTCGGAAACCGTCGAAGTCGCAGTGCCGGCACAGGTCCAGCTCGGCGCGCCCGGAGCGCAGCAGGGCGGAGCGGTGGTGCGCGAAGAGCGCCGACCGCCAGATCTCCACCAGGGGCGTCTCGGCCACGTCTCCCATGCGGACCTTGCCGTGGGCGTCAAAGCAGCACAGGTTCACCTCACCGGTGTACGAGATGTGCAGGTCGGTGAACGGAAGCGCGCAGAAGCCGTGAGGCCCCGCGGAGGGCCGGGGCTTGTTCGGTGCCAGGCCCGCCCGCGTCGTGAGGACCTCGGTCCGGCGCCGCACGCTGATCCGTATGTCATGATGCCGCAGGCGGCCGGCTTCGGCCACCAACTCGCGGACGGGCGCGATGACGCGGCTGCCGTCGGTGTAGTTGTTGATCGTCAGCGTCGACAGCCCGGCCTCGAACAGCTCTGCCCACCAGCGCCGTCCGGGCCAGGATCCCGTTGGTGAGGACGCGCAGCTCCGCCGCCGGGCAGGCGCGGCGGAAGACGCCCACGATCTCCGGGAGCCGGGCGTCCAGCAGCGGCTCGTTGTTGCCGAACAGCGCGATCCGCCGCTCGTAGCCCAGCTCGCCCAGCTGGCGGGCGATCAGCTCGATCACCGCCAGGTCCAGTTCCCCCGGCGGACGCGGGTCCACCGACCGCGAGACCGGGCAGAACGAGCAGTTGTGGTTGCAGCCCGCGCGCGTCTCCACCGAGACCAGGTGGAACAGGGGGCCGCCGGCCGACCAGGCCCGCTCGAACCGCGGGCGCAGGACCCGGTCCACCGCCGCCCGCTGCCGCTCGGTGTTCTTCTCCTCCTCCAGCGCGATGACGGCCGGATCATCGGTGACCTGGACGTCCTCGCCGCCGTCCGCCAACCAGGCCGGCGGGGTGACGCCGCGCGGGAACCTGATCCTGATCACGGCCGCGCGCCGTCCAGCGTCGCGAGGACCCGCCGGTAGGCGTCCAGGACGTCCGGGAACGACCGCTGCTGCGCCACCATCTCCCGCAGCGCCGCGAGGTCCACGAAGTGCACGGGGCTGTACTTCGGCGCGTCGAACGCCGTCTGGTCGTCCAGCAGCCGCAGGACGTAGATCAGGTCGTAGTGGAACTGCACGAACCCGCGCTGCCGATGGATCTCGCGCTGCACCAGAAAGGGCGCCGCGAAGCGCTGGATCTCGCCGAGGTGCCCGGTGTTCCCGTCGATGCCGTGATGGAAGCTCTCGTCGAACCGGTAATCGCGCGGATTGAGCCCGAGCCGCTCTTCCAGGCGCAGTTGCAACGCGAAGTTCGGGAATTCCGAACGCTTGACGCGGCCGCCCGGCGGCAGCATCACCTTGTGGTGCGGATGCCGGTACAGCAGCAGTTCGTTCCGGGAGTTCAGGATCAGCGCCTCGACGGCGTACCGGCCGCCCACCAGATAGGAGAAGACGTACTGGGTGAGCAGCACCAGTAACCACAGGACCAGAGCGCCCAGCGCGACGCCGAGCAGCAGTTCCCGAGCCGCCGGATAACGGTCGTCGATATAGCTGGAGGCCAGGTTGATCAGCACGCCGACCAGGGCGACACCGAAGGCGAACCTGACGAAGGAACGGAACCTGTCCAACCGAAGCCTGCCCTCGATGCGCATGTGCCGCCGGATATGACGGGATCAGCGTACGTGGGCGCGCTTATCCGCTCAATGAGTCATTTTCCGTGACCTGCGGTGCGCTTTCGGTGGAGCGGCCGGCGGAAAGGCGCGGCCGCCCGGGTGCCCGGGCGGCCGCGCGCGTCTCCGGGCGCCGTCAGGCCCGGCCCACCCGCGGATAGCGGGAGTTGTCGGGCCGGCGGCGGCGCCGCTCCTGGTCGATCGGGCGCTGCCAGCACAGGCTGGCGCGCGCCACCCGGCGGCGGACCGCGTTCGTGGACGATCCGGGCTCGTACCGGCAGCCGGGCACCCGGGACGGGCGTGCGCGGCTCATGCGCGCGGCCCGCCGTCGTCCGGGCGGGCTCCGCCGCCGGGCCCGCCCTCGTCCGGGCCCTCGTCGCCGGAGCCCTTCTCGTCGGGGCCCTTCTCGTCGGGGCCCTTCTCGCCGGGCTCGCCGCCCTCCTCGGGCGCCTTCGTCAGGTCGGACCAGTCGAGGTCGGACAGGCCCTCGATCTCCTCGCGGCCGTGCACGAAGCCGTCCGGGTCGTCGAGGTCGTCGGCCGTCGGGAGCAGGTCGGGGTGGTCCCAGACCGCGTCCCGGCCCTGCGTGCCGCGCGCCTCCGTCAGCGACCGCCACAGCGCGGCGGCCTCCCGCAGCCGGCGGGGCCGCAGTTCCAGGCCGACCAGCGTCGCGAACGTGCGCTCCGCCGGGCCGCCGGTCGCGCGGCGCCGCCGCACCGCCTCGGCCAGCTTCACCGAGCCGGGCAGCCGCCCCTCCGCGGTCTCGTTCACGACCGTCTCGACCCAGCCCTCGACCAGCGCGAGCGCCGTCTCCAGCCGGGCCAGCGCCGCCTTCTGCCGGGGCGTCTCCTCCGGCTGGAGCTGGATCTCGCCGCCCAGCGCCTCCTGGAGCGCCTCAGGGTTGCTCAGGTCGAGGCCCTGCACGGCCTGCTCGATCCCGGACAGGTCGACGGTGATGCCGCGCGCGTACTCCTCGACCGCGCCCAGCAGGTGCGAGCGCAGCCACGGGACGTGCGTGAACAGCCGCTGGTGGGCGGCCTCGCGCAGCGCCAGGTAGAGCCGGACCTCGTCGTCGGAGACCTCCAGGCCCTGCCCGAACGCCTCGACCCCGGCGGGCAGCAGCGCGCCGACGCCGTCCGGCGCGAGCGGCAGGCCCACGTCGGCCGAGCCGGTGACCTCGCGGGCCAGCGCGCCGAGCGCCTGCCCGGCCTGGCCGCCGACCATCGCGCCCGCCATCTGCTTGACCATGCCGATCAGCGGGCCGGCCATCGCCTGCACGTCGGCGGGGATCTCGCCGCCGCCGAGCGCCCCGCCCATGGAGTCGACCATGCGGGTCGCGATCGGGTCGCAGACCTTCGCCCACACGGGGATCGTCTGCTCGATCCATTCGGACCGGCTCCACGCCTGCGGCGTCCGGATGCCGGCCGGCAGCGTCGTCCGCTCGTCCAGCCACAGGTCGGCCAGGCGCAGCGCCTCCACGACCTGGCGGCGCTCGGCGTCCACCACCGACGGGTCGCCCTGCTCCACCACCGTGTGGCGCGCTATGTTCTTGGCCAGGTCCCAGTTCAGCGGGCCGCCGCCCCCGCCGCCCGCACCCTGTGCGCCGATCATGTCGGCGAACCGGTGCAGCATGTCGGCGAACTGCGCCATGTCGCCGCCCATGCCCTTGAATGGATCCTGGGGCCGGTCGTCGTCGTCGCCGTTGCCGGGACGGTTGAAGCCGAAGGGAGTGTCACTCATCGGTTCGCCCCTGGGATGCATGATGGGCTCATATCCGCAACGTTAGCCGGTCCCGGCAAGGTCGCGTACTCAAGGAAGGGGGCAGCCCCGTGGCAACGGGCAAGGTTCGCCCTCGGCGTAGCAAGGGCCCGGTCGTCGCCGTCACCGGCGCCGCCTCCGGGGCGGGACGGCTGCTGGCCGCCCGGCTCGCCGAACGGGAAGAGATCCGCAAGGTCGTCGCCGTCGACGGGCAGCGCGGCGACGTGCCCGGCGTCACCTGGCGCGTCACCGACATCCGCGACCCGCTGCTGTCCGGGCGGCTCTCCGACGTCGACGTGCTCGTCAACCTGGACATCGAGCGGTCCCCGGACGCCGACCCGCGCGAGCGCCGCACCCACAACGTCCGCGGCGCCCAGACGGTCGTCACCGCCGCCGCGGCGGCCCGCGTCCGCCGGGTGGTCCTCGTCACGTCCGCGATGGTCTACGGGGCCGAGCCCGGCAACGAGGTGCCGCTGGCCGAGGACGCGCCGCTGCTCGCCGAGGCCAGCACCAGCATCGCCGGGGACTTCCTGGAGATCGAGGAGCTGGCCGCGACCGCGCCCGTCACCCATCCCGGCCTGGACGTCACCGTCGTCCGCCCCGCCGCGCTCGCCGGCCCCGGCGTCGACACCGTGATCACCCGCCACTTCGAGGCGCCCCGGCTGCTGTCGGTCAAGGGCAGCACCCCCGGCTGGCAGTTCTGCCACATCGAGGACCTCGCGTCCGCGCTGGAGACCGTCGTCATCGACGACGTGCGCGGGCCCGTCGCCGTCGGCTCCGAGGGCTGGCTCGGCCCGGACGAGGTGGCCGAGATCACCGGCAAGCGCACCTTCGAGCTGCCCGCCGCGCTCACCTTCGGCATGGCGCAGCGGCTGCACCGGCTCGGCATGACCCCGGCGCCCGCCACCGACCTGCACTACGTCGCCTACCCGTGGGTCGTCGACTGCGCACGGCTGCGGGCCGCCGGGTGGAAGCCGCTGCACGACAACGCCGCCGCCCTGCGCGCCGTGATGGAGGAGACCGCCGGACGGCACGCCGTCGTCGGCCGCCGCGTCGGCGGCAAGGAGGCCACGATGGCGACCGCCGCGGGCGCCACCGTCGCCGCGATCGGCGCCGCCGCCGCGATCCGCCGCGCCCGCAAGCGCCGCCGCGGGCCCCCCCCCCGGGGGGGGCGGGGGCCCCCCCGCGCGCCGGAGGGGTTGCGCGCGGTGACGGCCGCGGCGACCCCGGCGGCGACCCCGACGGGGGGGGT
>NZ_JBICUA010000002.1:793811-1048067 GCF_043197915.1 Actinomadura geliboluensis
CGCGCGCCCGCCGCGCCCCCCCCCCCCCCCCGGCCGCGCCCCCGCCCCCCCCCCCCCCCCCCCCCCCCCCCCCCCCCCCCCCCCCCCCCCCCCCCCCCCCCCCCCCCGGCCCCTCAGCTCGCCGGAGGGGTGGCGCTCGGTGACGGCGACGGCGACCCCGGCGGCGACCCCGACGGGGAGGGTGCCGGGCTCGGCGACGTCTTCGGCGCGGCCTTGCCCGCCGCCGCCAGCGCGGCCTGCGCGTCCTTGATCCGCTTCCAGGCCTCGCCCATGCCCGGGTAGTCGCCCTTCTTCTGGGCGTTCTCGTAGTCGGTCACGGCCTTGTTCAGGTCGCCGATCGCCTTCTGTGCCGCCGCGCTCAGCTGCTGCCCGCCCGGCGAGCCCGGCGGCGCCTGCGGTGGCGCCCCGGGCTGCGCGGGCGCGCCCGCCCCGCCGAGGACCTGCTTCAGCGCGTCCTGCAGCGTGTCCGCCGCCGCGATGCTCTCCCCGTACCGGACCAGGATCTTGCCCATGATCGGGTACGGCTGCTGCTCCGCACCGCCCGCCGCCTTCGTGTACATCGGCTCCACGTACAGCAGATCACCGCCGAACGGGATCGTCAGCAGGTTGCCGGCCACGGTCTTCGTGCCGCCCTGCCGCAGCGCGAACAGGTCGCTCTTCACCTTCGAGTCGGTCTCGAACGAGTTCTGCACCTGCCCCGGGCCCGGCGGCTGCGCGTTCCGCGGCATCTGCAGGATCTGGATCTGCCCGTAGTCGCGCCCCGGCGTCGACCCGACCGCCATGAACGCCGCCAGCTGCGGGTTGTTGCGCGGGTTGAAGACCGTCGTCAGCGAGAACGACTCGGTGTCCTGGCCGGGCATCCGCAGGCTCTGGTAGTACGGCGGCTGCCGCTTGCCCTTCACCGTCGGGTCCTGCGGGACCTCCCAGAAGCCCTCGCCGTTGTAGAACGCCGACGGGTCCGTCACGTGGTACTTGGTCAGGACCTTGCGCTGCACCTTGAACAGGTCCTGCGGGTAGCGGAAGTGGGCCTCCAGCTCCGGCGGGATCGACGAGCGCGGCTGGACGGTGTTGTCGAACACCTTCATCCACGTCTTCGTCACCGGGTCGTTCTCGTCCCACTGGTAGAGGTGCACGGTGCCGTCGTAGGCGTCCACCGTGGCCTTCACCGAGTTCCGCATGTAGTTGATGTGGTCGTTCGCCTGCCGCGCCACCGCCGACCGCGTGTCGGTGATGGTGTCGCGGGTCGCCTCCCCGAGGCTCATCTCCTCCGAGTACGGGTAGCTGCTGGACGTCGTGTAGCCGTCCACGATCCACAGGATGCGGCCGTTCACCACCGCCGGGTACGGGTCGCCGTCCAGCGTCAGCCACGGCGCCGCCTTCTGCACCATCTGGCGCGGCGTCCGGTCGTAGAGGATCTTGGCGTCCTTGTTGATCGCGCCCGACAGCAGCAGGTTCTTGTCCTGGAACTTCGCCGAGTACAGCAGCTTGTTCAGGAACGAGTCGATGCGGACCCCGCCCCGCCCGGCGTAGGTGCTGCTCTGCTGCCCCGACTCGCTGTTGTCGGGGTAGTTCAGCTCCTGCTGGCCCTGCCCGCCGACCACCGAGTACTTCGGCGAGCGCTCCCCGAAGTAGATCTCCGGCTTCGCCACCTGGATCCGCTGGTCCGGGGACGCCGGCATGTCGCGGGTGATGAAGGCCGGCTCGCGCGAGTCGAACCGGTCGCCGTACGCCGACACGAAGCCGTAGCCGTGCGTGTAGACCATGTGGTCCTTCACCCAGCTGCGCTGCCCGGCCGGCGCGCCCGACAGCTCGCGGAGCGCGACGACCGTGTCGACGAGCTTGCCGTCCACCTGGTAGCGGTCGACGTCCAGCGTGTCCGGGAACTGGTAGAACGGGCGGATCCGCTGCAGCTGCTGGAACGTCTCGCCCACCACGTTCGGGTCGAGGACGCGGACGCCGCCGAGCTTGTCGGCGTCCTCCTGGAGCTGCTTCTTGTCCGTCACGGGCTGCGTGCCGTACGGGACGACCTTCGCGCCGTCCACGCCGTAGGCGGCCCGGGTGAACTTGATGTTGCGCGCGATGTACTCGCGCTCCTTGGCCAGCTCGTCCGGCTTCACCTGGAACTGCTGGATCAGCAGCGGGTACACCCCGCCCAGCAGGATCGCCGACAGCACCAGCAGCGTGAAGCCGACGCCCGGCAGCATCATGCCGCGCCGCAGCAGGTTGCTGAAGAACATCGCCGCGCACAACAGCGCGATCACGGCGAGGATCGTCTTCGCCGGCAGCAGCGCGTTGACATCGGTGTAGGACGCGCCCGTCGCCACCCCGCGTTCGGAATGCATCAGGCCGTACCGGTCGAACCAGTACGCCACCGCCTTCAGCAGGATGAACAGCCCGAACAGCACCGACAGGTGCGCGCGCGCCGGCGGGCTCGCCTTGTCGCCCGGCCCCTGCAGCCGCAGCCCCCCGTACAGGTAGTGCACCATCACCGCGGCCAGGATCGACAGGATCACCGTCGCGAAGACCACACCCAGCACGAGCCGCATGAACGGGTACGTGAAGACGTAGAACGACACGTCCTTGTGGAACTGCGGGTCCTCCACGCCGAACGGCGTGCGGTTCAGGAACGCCAGCCACACCGGCCACTGGCCCGCCACCGACGAACCCGTCAGCACGCCCAGCAGCCCCAGCAGCGACACCGCGATCATCCGGCGCCGCGGATCGATCACCGAGCGGTACCGCTCCAAGCCCTGCTGCTCCACCGACAGCGGCCGGTACGCCGGACGCAGCCGGTACGCGACCATCACATTGGCGCCCACCACCAGCGACATCAGCAGTCCGGCGCCGAAGAACAGGACGATCTTCGCCTGCAACTGCGTGGTGTACACCTCGGAGAAACCGATCGAGCGATACCACAGCAGGTCCGTGTACACGGCCGTGAAGATCAAGAACGCGACCAGCAGCACGGCCACCGCCACCAGAGCGGGCAAGACGATCCGCGTCCGTCCGGTACCGAGCCGGCGCCCGAAAGCGGGAGTCCGGAAGGTCAAGTCGGCCCCTCCGATCGAGAAACTCGCTCACCGGCCGCCCGCCGGTGCTGTAGATGCAACTTACCGACTGGCGCGAGGGTTCCGGCACTCACCGTCGCAGGAAGGGGAAAGATGGCCCCGTGAGTCATTTGGAAACAGCCGTGCTGGATCTTGAACGTCACTCGGCGGAGAAGGGCTGGGACAGCGCCCCCAGCCTGTACGCGCTCGTCCGCAGCGCCGAACTCCGCCGCGCCGAGCCCGGCCTCGCCGACCAGCTGCCCGCCGACGCCGACGCGCTCGTCCCCATCGAACAGGAAGGGCTCCCCGAAGAAAGCAGCGTCGAAGACGCCCTCGCGGGCATCGTCTGGCCCGACACCGTCGACGGCTGCGTCCTCGTCATCGAACGGGTCGTCCTGCCCCCCGGCGTCGAGGACGACATCCCCGACGACGCCGCCGAAGCCGCCGCGTTCGTCGGGAACCACCCCGCCCGCGAAGAGGTCCGCATGGTCGTCGGCGTCCTGCGCGACGGCGCCCGCCACGCCGCCGTCCGCATGCGCAGCCACGACAGCGAGGACGCCGTCCTGCGCGGGCCCGACCTCGTGCCCGGCCTCCCCGACGTCCTCGCCGCCACCTTCGACCCCGACGACCCCGGCGCGTCCCGCCCGGAATAGGACGGCCGCCGGGAGGTAGCCTGCGGAACGTGACCCACAGCGTTGAAGCCGGCGACGTCATCCGGCTGGCCGGCGTCCGCGAGACGCCCCTGTCCGTCGACGAGGTCTACCGCGCCGTCGGCGCCCCGAGCGCCGGCGGCATCGCCCTGTTCACCGGCACCGTCCGCGACCACGACCACGCGCGCGCCGTCAGCGGCCTGTCCTACAGCGCCCACCCCACCGTCGAACGGGAACTGCGCGCCGTCATGGAGAAGGTCGCCGCCGACCACCCCGTCCTCGCCCTCGCCGCCGTCCACCGCGTCGGCGACCTCCGCATCGGCGACATCGCCGTCATCGTCGCCGCCTCCAGCGCCCACCGCGCCGAAGCGTTCGACGCCTGCCGCCGCCTCATCGACGACCTCAAGGCCGGCGTCCCCATCTGGAAGCACCAGACCTTCGCCGACGGCGGCGACGAGTGGGTCGGGGCCTGCTGAGCCCCCTGACCGCATAGAGTTTCCGGCATGTCTCGTCGTGCCGCCACGCTCTCCGCCGCGAGCGTGCTCGTCCTCCTGCTCGCCGTCATCGGCTCCTTCATGCGCGTCCCCTACGTCGCGCTGATGCCGGGCCCCACGAGCAACACCCTCGGCACGAACGACAAGGGCCAGCCCCTCATCCGCATCGAAGGCCGCAAGACCTACCCCGACCAGGGGCACCTCAACTTCACCACCGTCACCTACCGCGGCGGTCCCGGCGGCCGCATCGACCTCTTCACCGCCCTGCGCGGCTGGCTCGACGGCGACACCGCCATCGTCCCCGAAGAGACGATCTTCCCCAAGAACGAGTCGCCGAAGCAGGTCGACCAAGAGAACACCCGGGCGATGCAGGACTCCCAGCAGAACGCCGAAGCCGCCGCCCTCCACCAGCTCGGCATCCCCCTCACCACCCGCGTCGTCGTCGACGGCGTCCAGAAAGGCCGCCCCGCCGACGGGATCCTGCGGCCCGGCGACGAGATCACCGCGCTCGACGGCGCCAAGGTCACCAGCGTCTCCCAGGTCACCGGCGCCATGGCCAAGCGCAAGATCGGCGACACCGTCACCCTGGACTACCGGCGCGGCGGCACCGAGCAGAAGGCCAAGGTCAAGACCGTCGCCGACCCCTCCGGCGAACGCGCCGTCGTCGGCATCGTCCTGTCCGACCAGTACAAGTTCCCCTTCAAGATCGACATCAGCATCGGCGACATCGGCGGCCCCTCCGCCGGCCTCATGTTCTCCCTCGCCATCTACGACAAACTCACCCCCGGCCCCCTCACCCAGGGCAAATTCATCGCCGGCACCGGCACCATCACCCCCGAAGGCCAAGTCGGCCCCATCGGCGGCATCCAGCAGAAGATGATCGCCGCCCGCAAGGCCGGCGCCACCGTCTTCCTCACCCCCAAGGACAACTGCACCGACGCCGCCGCCGCCCAACCCGACGGCCTCCGCCTCGTCCGCGCCGACACCCTCAACGGCACCATCCAGGCCATCAACGCCCTCAACACCGGCAACGGCCACATCCCCGCCTGCAAATGACCGCCACCGACCCAACCACTCCCACCCATGCCATAGACTTAAGACATCACCGCGGGGTGGAGCAGTTCGGTAGCTCGCTGGGCTCATAACCCAGAGGTCGCAGGTTCAAATCCTGCCCCCGCTACTGGTCCTAGGGTCCCCTTGGTCGCCGCTTTGCGGCTTCCCCGAGGGGACCCTTCGCCGTTTTCGGGGGGACGACCCCCCGTGCCCCCCGGTTCCGCCACCTCCCCCGCCCGCCCGCCCCTGGGGCTTCGCCCCTAGACCCCCTCTTTGGTTGGGGACGGTGGGTCAGGTGCTGGTGGGGCGTGGGGTACGGGTGGTGGGTGGGGCGTGGGGGTACGGGTGGGTGGGGTGGAAAGTTTTTCTGTAGGTGCCTGGGGTTGTTGCCAGGGCTCTTTGGAAGCGTCTTCTTAGGTTTGTGGCTGAGGAGAGGCCTGTGCGTTGGGCCACGGTCTCCACGGGGAGGTCTGTGGACTCCAGTAGGTGCTGGGCTGCGGCTATTCGCTGGGACAGGAGCCACTGGCCTGGGGGTGTGCCCAGCTGGTCGGTGAAGCGGCGGGCCAGGGTTCGGGGCGAGACGCCTGCTTGGGCGGCTAGGGCGTCCACTGTTAGGGGTTCGTGCAGGTTCTGTGTTGCCCAATCGAGGAGTGGTCCTAGGGAACCCTCGAACTGGGTCGGGTGGGGTGGGGCCGCGTACTGGAGTTGGCCGCCCTCGCGGTGTGGGGGCATGACCATGCTTCTTGCCACGTGCGCGGCGTAGCCGGCGCCCTGGTCAGTGCGGAGCAGGTGCAGGCACAGGTCTATTCCGGCGCCCGCGCCTGCGCTGGTGGCCACGTCGTTGTCGTGCACGTAGAGGACGTTCTTGTCGACCTGGACGGACGGGAACCACGCGGCCAAGTCGTCTGTGCGTGCCCAGTGCGTGGTTGCTCTGCGGCCGTCCAAGAGGCCCGTGTGCGCCAAGGCGAAGGCGCCGGTGCAGATGCTGGTCATGCGGGTTCCGCGGGCGTGTGCCTTGCGGAGCGCCTCGGTCAGGGTGGGGGAGGGTTTCTCCGCTACTGGTAGCCAGCCTGGGATGACGACGGTGTCGGCCTCGTCCAGCATCTCCAGGCCGTTGGGCACCACGAGGTCGTACCCGGCGCTGGTGGTGATCTGGCCCGGGTGCTCCGCGCACACGTCGAACGTGTAGCGGGGGTCCAGGCCAGGGCGTCTCGTGCCGAACACGTCCGCGGCGCAGCCGAGTTCGAACGTCGACTGGTTCGGGCGGACCAGCGCCACGACGCGGTGCATGGCAGGAAAGTACCGCAAGACGTCTTTTCTGACACTCGGCGAGGGCGGTGGCGGGCGGCCAGGGTGGTGCCATGACTACCGAACAGCCTGGATATGTGTGGTCGGCGGTGCAGGACGCCCCCGTTCGCGAAATCTTCCCCGGGATCCGGGTTCGGCCGCTGTGGTCTGGAGGCGCGGCGAAGGCGTCGGTGCTGGAGATGGATCCGGGCAGCCGGTGGGAGGGCGTGGACGTGCACGCGCCCGGTCCGGAGGAGGTCTTCGTCGTCTCCGGCGTCTTCAACGACGGAGAGCGCGACTATCCCGCCGGCTCCTTCATCCACGCCCCTGCCGGGTCGAGCCATGTGCCGCAGTCGGTGGAGGGCTGCACGCTGTTCCTGTTCTACCCGGAGGGGTGACCGGCTTTCGGGCGTCTCCTATACCCCCTTTTGGGGGTGGCGGGTGGGGTTCGGGTGTGGTTTCATCACGGCTCACCTGGGACTTTGCGGGAGGGGCGGTCTATGTCCGACTCGGTGGCTCGTGCTCGGCAGCACTCGGTGGGGGATCTGCTGCATCGGACCGCGCGGCGATATCCGGGGAAGCTCGCCGTGGTCAGCGGGGAGCTCCGGGTCACCTACGCGGAGTTCGACGTCGCGGTCAACCGGGCGGCGCACGCGCTGGCTGCGCGGGGGCTCGCCAAGGGGGACCGGATCGCGCTGCTCAGCCACAACTGCTGGCAGTACGCCGTGATCGCGTTCGCCACGGCCAAGCTGGGTGTGGTGCTCGTGCCCGTCAACTTCATGCTCAACGCCGACGAGGTCGCCTACATCGTCGGGCACTCGGGGGCGTCCGGGATCATCGCGGAGGACGCGCTCGCCCCGACGGCGGAGAAGGCGCTCGCGACCGCCGGAGTCGAGGGCGGTGTGCGGGGATGGATCGGGCTCTCCGGGGCTCCGGCGGGCGACGGCTGGGAGGACGTCGACGCCTGGTGGTCGGCCGGGCCCGAAGTGGCGCCGGACGTCCTCGTCGCGGACGATGATCCGCTGCGGCTCATGTACACGTCGGGGACCGAGTCGCGGCCCAAGGGTGTGATGCTCTCCAGCCGCTCCTTGATCTCCCAGTACGTCAGCTGCGTCATCGACGGCGAGATGAGCCCGGACGACGTCGAGGTGCACACGCTGCCGATGTACCACTGCGCGCAGCTCGACTGCTTCTTCTCGGTCGACGTCTACCTGGGGGCGACCAGCATCATCCTGCCGTCGCCGGAGCCCGGTGCGCTGCTGGAGACGATCGAGCGGGAGAAGGTCACCAAGCTGTTCTGCCCGCCTACCGTGTGGATCTCGCTGCTGCGGCATCCCGACTTCGAGCGGCGCGACCTGTCGAGCCTGCGGAAGGGCTACTACGGGGCGTCCCCGATGCCGGTCGAGGTGCTGCGTGAGCTGCTGCGGCGGCTGCCGGGGGTGCGGCTGTGGAACTTCTACGGGCAGACCGAGATGGCGCCGCTCGCGACCATCCTGCGGCCCGAGGAGCAGCTTGAGCGGGCCGGCGGCGCGGGGCGCGCGGGCATCAACGTCGAGACCGTCGTCGTCGACGACGACGGGAACCCCGTGGCGGCGGGGGAGATCGGCGAGATCGTCCACCGGAGCCCGCACGCGGCCCTCGGGTACTACCGGGACGAGGAGAAGACGGCGGAGGCGTTCCGCGGCGGGTGGTTCCACTCGGGTGACCTCGGGGTCATGACGGAGGACGGCTACCTGTCCGTCGTCGATCGCAAGAAGGACATGATCAAGACGGGTGGGGAGAACGTCGCCAGCCGGGAGGTCGAAGAGGCGATCTACGAGCTGGACGGCGTCGCGGAGGTCGCCGTCTTCGGCATCAGCCATCCGCACTGGATCGAGGCCGTCACCGCCGTCGTCGTGCCCAAGGCGGGGTCTGGGCTCAGTGTTGAGGATGTCAATGCTCATGCCCGGGAGCGGCTGGCTCCGTACAAGCGGCCCAAGTACGTCGTGCTTGCCGACGCCCTGCCCAAGAACCCCAGCGGCAAGATCCTCAAGCGGGAGTTGCGCGCTCAGCATGCCGAGCTGGCTCAGTCCTAGGTGGGGGGAGCCAGGTGAGGGGAGAGCGTTAGGGCCAGGTGGAGGGTCAGGCGGTCCTGGCCGTTGGTGAGGGTCAGGGCCGTCAGCTCTTCTATGCGGCGCAGGCGGTGGTAGAGGGTCTGGCGGTGGATGTTCAGGGCCTTCGCTGTTTGCTGGACGTTGCCCGCCAGGTCCAGGTAGGTGCGGGCCGTTTCTGCTAGTTCGTGGTTGTCGAGCAGGCGGTTGGTGCCCGGGGTTTGGGTTGCCTGGGTCAGGGCCTCGTCGCCTGCTGTGCGGAGGAGGCGCAGTACGCCCAGGCTCGTCCAGTCGCGGGTTTCGCCGGGGACGGCGGTGCGGGCCGCCACGCGGGCTCGGAGCCAGCCCTCGTGGACGTCCTCCAGGGTGGCGCAGGGGGCGTAGATGCCTGCTTGGACGGGGGCGTTGCGTTCCTCCAGGAGGCGGCGGGCCCGGTCGACCGTTGGCGGTGCCGGGGTCGAATTGTTGGGGATGACCAGGACGTGGTCGCGCTGCCACACCGTCGTCAGGACGGAGTGGGGGAGCTGCCACGGGTTGAGGGGTTCCGGGCTCGGGGTGCGCAGCACCGCCACGGCGAAGGGCGGTTCGGGGGAGGCGGCCTCGGTCAGGTCGTCCGCCGCCTGGGTGCGGGCGTCCGGGTGGGTGGAGAGCAGGTCGGCGACCTTCCAGCCCAGGTCGTCGCGCTCGCGGGCCTGGCGGGCCATGAGGAGGGCGGCGCGCTCGCAGAGCGGCATGGCCTTGGCGGCCTGGGCGCTCGTGATGCGCTCCTGGTCGTCCAGGAGCCACAGGTAGCCGTAGGTCACGTTGTGCCAGCGGACGGGCAGGCAGAGCCGGGCGAGCTGGCCGAGGGACGCGTCCGCCGGGATGCGGACCGGGCCTGTCGCGCGGGCGATGCCGTGCCGCTCGAAGCGGGCCCGGACGTCCTCGGACGAGCGGCGGCGCAGGATCGAGTCCAGCCGGACGGGGTCGATGGTGTCGCCGTGGGCGGCGTAGGCGACCAGGTGGAAGTCGCGGTCCTCCAGCGTGGCGGGGGCCTGCAGGAGGTCGGCCGCCTGTTCCGCGATCTCCTGGAGGTCTAGCGGCATCTCACTCCTTTGTACATTTGTATGAAGTCTAGCTCGCGTGAAAGTGGCGTTTGGCTGTAGGGGGACGGCGGGCGCGCTTCTACGGTTCGAGGTGTTCCTCGACGTTGGAGGCTCCCATGCTCGCTTCTGTTCTCCTCGCCGCCGCGCGCAGCGGGCGGATGCGCGGTCTTGTCACGTCCATGCCCCTGACCAGGGGCGTCGTCGACCGGTTCGTCGCCGGGGACGAGCTCGGTGACGCGGTGCGGGCGGTGCGGGAGCTGACGGACGCCGGGCTTTCGGTGACCCTCGACCACCTCGGGGAGGACACCCGGGAGCGCGCGCAGGCCGAGGCCGCGCGGGACGCGTATCTGCGGATGTTCTCGGTCTTCGAGGAGGGCGGGCTCGCGTCGGGCGCGGACGCCTCGGTGAAGCTGTCCGCGCTCGGGCAGGCGCTGCCGGGGGAGCTGGCGCTCGACAACGCGCGGGAGATCTGCGCCGCCGCCGGGCGGATCGGCATGACCGTCACCCTCGACATGGAGGACCACACGACCGTCGACTCCACGCTGGAGGTCCTCGGCAAGCTGCGGAGCGACTTCCCGTGGGTGGGTGTCGCCGTCCAGGCGATGCTGCGGCGCAGTGAGGGCGATCTGCGGGATCTGGTCGGGGAGGGCTCGCGGGTCCGGTGGGTGAAGGGCGCCTATGCCGAGCCCGCGTCGGTGGCCTTCCAGGGGCGGCACGAGGTCGACCGCGCTTACGCGCGGGGGCTGCGGCTGCTGATGGAGGGCGACGGCTACCCGATGATCGCCAGCCATGACCCCCGGATGATCGAGATCGCGCAGGCGCTCGGGGCGCGGCGGTCGCCCGATTCCTACGAGTTCCAGATGCTCTACGGGATCCGTGCCGGTGAGCAGCGGCGGCTCGCCGAGGACTACCGGATGCGCGTCTACGTCCCCTACGGCGCCGACTGGTACGGGTACTTCATGCGGCGGCTCGCCGAAAGGCCCGCCAACCTCGTCTTCTTTCTCCGTTCGTTCGTCTCCCGTTAAGGAGGGCCCCTGATGGACGCCGTGACCAACGTTCCGATGCCGGTCAACGAGCCGGTGCGCGGGTATGCGCCGGGCAGCGCCGAACGGGCCCGGCTGGAGGCGCGCCTCGCCGAGCTGACCGCCGAGGCGCCGATCGACCTGCCCATGACGATCGGCGGCGAGCGGCGGCTCGGAGCCGGCGCCAAGGTCGCCGTCGTGCAGCCGCACCGGCACGCGTCGGTGCTCGGGACGTTCGGCACCGCGACGCGGGAGGACGCGCAGGACGCGATCGACGCCGCGCTGAAGGCCGCGCCCGCCTGGCGGGACATGGCGTTCGACGACCGCGCCGCGATCTTCCTGCGCGCCGCGGACCTGCTCGCCGGGCCGTGGCGGGAGACGCTGCTGGCCGCGACGATGCTCGGCCAGTCCAAGACCGTCCAGCAGGCGGAGATCGACAGCCCGTGCGAGCTGGTCGACTTCTGGCGGTTCAACGTGCACTTCGCGCGGCGGATCCTCGCCGAGCAGCCGATCAGCGGCGCCGGGGTGTGGAACCGGTCCGACCACCGGCCGCTGGAGGGGTTCGTCTACGCGATCACCCCGTTCAACTTCACCGCGATCGCCGCGAACCTGCCGACCGCGCCCGCGCTCATGGGCAACGTGGTCGTGTGGAAGCCGTCGCCGACGCAGACCTACTCGGCCGTGCTGCTCATGCGGCTGCTGGAGGAGGCCGGGCTGCCGGACGGCGTCATCAACCTCGTGACCGGCGACGGGCTCGCGGTGTCGGACGTCGCGCTCCAGCACCCCGAACTGGCCGGGATCCACTTCACCGGGTCCACCGCGACGTTCCGCCACCTGTGGAAGACCGTCGGGAACAACATCGAGAAGTTCCGGAGCTACCCGCGGATCGTGGGGGAGACGGGCGGCAAGGACTTCGTCGTCGCCCACCCGTCCGCCGACCCGGCGGTGCTCAAGACCGCGCTCGTGCGGGGGGCCTTCGAGTACCAGGGGCAGAAGTGCTCCGCCGCGTCGCGGGCCTACATCCCGCGGTCGATCTGGGACGGCGGGTTCAAGGAGGAGCTGGCCGCCGAGGTCGACGGGCTCGCCATGGGCGACGTCGCCGACCTGTCCAACTTCATGAGCGCCGTGATCGACGAGCGGGCGTTCGCCAAGAGCAAGGCGGCCATCGACCGGGCCCACGCCGACCCCGGGGTCGAGGTCGTCGCCGGTGGGATCTACGACGACAGCGTCGGGTACTTCGTGCGGCCCACCGTGCTCGTTTCGGACGACCCCGAGAACGAGATCTTCCGCACCGAGTACTTCGGGCCGATCCTCGGCGTCCACGTCTACGAGGACGACAGGTACGACGAGATGCTCGCCCAGATGGAGTCGGTCGCCGAGTACGCCCTCACCGGCGCCGTCATCGCCAATGACCGGGCCGCCGCCGCGCACACCGCCGAGGTGCTGCGCTACGCCGCCGGGAACTTCTACATCAACGACAAGCCCACCGGCGCCGTCGTCGGGCAGCAGCCGTTCGGCGGCGCGCGGGCGTCCGGCACGAACGACAAGGCCGGGTCCGTCTTCAACCTGCTGCGGTGGACGTCGCCGCGGTCGATCAAGGAGACGTTCGTCCCGCCGACCGACTACCGGTACCTGCACATGGGCTAGGCCGGCTCGATGCCCGTGGCCGGGAGCGAGACCCAGCCCCGGGTGAACGGGGACGCGATCCGCTGGGCGTTCTCCAGGTCCACCCCTGTGCCGGGGTGGGCCTGGAGGAGCTCTTCCAGGGCGACGCGGGCCTGGAGCTTCGCCAGGTGCGAGCCGATGCAGAAGTGGACGCCGCTGGAGAAGCCCAGATGGCGCGGGATCTCCCGGGTGACGTCCAGCTCGTGCGCGGACGGGCCGAACTCCCGCTCGTCCCGGTTCGCCGACCCGAACAGCATCATCACCTTCTCGCCCTCCGGGATCTCCGTCCCGTGGAGGACGACCGGGCGCGTCGTCGTCCGCGCGAGGGCCTGCACCGAGCTCTCCAGGCGCAGGAACTCCAGCAGCGCGTTCGGGATCAGGGACGGGTCGGCGGCGAGGCGCTCGCGCTGCGCGTGGTCGCCGTCCAGCAGCGCGACGCCGTGTGAGATCAGGTTGCCGGTGGTGTCGTTGCCGCCCGCCACCATCACGAAGCAGAAGCCGAGGATGTCCCAGTCGGTGAGGCGCTCCCCGTCCGCCTCCGCCGCCGTCAGCGCGCTGATCAGGTCGTCGGACGGGTCGGCGCGGCGCGCGGCGATCACGTCGGTGAAGTAGGCGAACATCTCCGCGACGGCGGCGACCGCGTCGTCCTTCAGCGCCTTCAGGTCGAAGCCGTCGTCCTGGAGGGTCGTCAGCGCCGACACCCACGGATCGAACCGGGCCCGGTCGGACTCCGGGACGCCCAGCAGGTGCGCGAGCGCGTACGTGGGGAGGGGCGAGGAGAAGTCGCGGTGCAGGTCCGGGGTCTCGCCCTCGGCCGCCTTGCGCTCCATGAGGGCGATCCGGGAGCGGACGAACTCGCGGAGGAGGCCCTCCAGGGCCGCCGTGCGGCGCGGGGTGAAGCCGTGGCTGATCAGGCGCCGCAGGACGGTGTGGCGCGGCGGATCCAGCATCACGATCGTCGGGGCCAGGCCCAGCGTGCCGATCTCGTCCGGGTAGAACGTCAGGCCCTGCGCGGACGAGAACGTCCCCGCGTCCCGCGTCGCCGCCCAGATGTCGTCGAACCGGGACAGCGCCCAGAACGGCGGATCGTCGTGGCGGTGGACGGGGTCCTCGTCCCGCAGCCGGGTGTAGGCGGGATAGGGGTCGGCCTGGAAACCGGGGTCGAACGGGTCGTAGACGTCCGCCATGCGCGCGGCCTCCCGCTATTAACAGGCGTCGTTATTAACGCCCCCTGTTAGTATCATCGGCGTGCCGAAAGACGCAAGCGCCACCCGCGACGCCCTCCTGCACGCCGGCGCCCACCTCTTCGCCGCCCACGGCATCGACGCCGCCCGCACCCGCGACATCGTCACCCTCGCCGGACAAGGCAACGACTCCGCCGTCACCTACCACTTCGGCTCCCGCGCCGGCCTCCTCGACGCCGTCCTCCACGCCGGCATCACCCGCATGGAACCCGCCCGCGCCGCCGCCCTACCCCGCCTCCACCCCCGCGACCTCCCCGCCATCACCGTCGCCATCGTCCAACCCACCGCCGACGAACTCCGCACCGAACACGGCCGCGACTTCCTCCGCATCACCGCCCAACTCGCCGGACGCGCCGGAATCCGCGACCGCCACCTCCCACCCCTCCTGCGCGGCACCGCCCTCCAACGGCAACTCGAACTCCTCCAAGACGCCTGCCGCGCCACCCACCCCGAACCCCTCGCCCTCGAACGCGTCCAGCACTTCATCGCCTTCCTCACCGCCGCCCTCGCCGACCGCGCCACCCGCACCGCCCAACACCAGCCCCCCGCCCTCGACCACCACGCCTACACCGCCGACCTCACCGCCATGCTCACCGCCGCCCTCCAAACCCCCGCACCCGCCCATTTGCCTAACCACCCCCCACCCCATACAGTTAAGCCATCGCCGCGGGGTGGAGCAGTTCGGTAGCTCGCTGGGCTCATAACCCAGAGGTCGCAGGTTCAAATCCTGCCCCCGCTACTGGTCCTAGGGTCCCCTTGGTCGCCGCTTTGCGGCTTCCCGAGGGGACCCTTCGCCGTTTTCGGGGGGACGACCCCCCGTTCCCCCCGGTGCCTCCACCATCCCCCGCCCACCCGCCCCTGGGGCTTCGCCCCTAGACCCCCTTAGTCCTGTTTGTGGTGGTTTAGGCGGGTTGGGGATTCTTCTAGGGTTTGTCGGTCCCAGTTTGCGTTTTCTGCTGCTGCCTCGTAGGTGGCCTGGAGGAAGTCTGCTGCTGTTGCGTCTGGGTTTGGTGACGCTGCCACTGTTTCGTAGGGGAGGACGTACTCGCCCAGGGTCTGGTCGTAGTGGGCGCCTTGGGGGACCTTGTGGTCGGCGAAGCCCTTGGGTTCCGGGTAGGCGTAGGAGTAGAAGGCGCCCTCCTCGCCTCCGCCCGGCCAGAAGCCGGCGCTGGAGAGTTCGCCGGAATAGCCCTCCAGCATCACCCAGTCGGGGCAGTTCGGGGCGCCGCCGGGGTGGGCGGGGGCCGGGCGGCCGGAGAAGCGGGTGCAGGCCAGGTCCATCGCGCCCCAGAAGAAGTGCACCGGGCTCACCTTGCCGGTGAAGTGCGCGCGGAACGCGCCCAGGACGCGGTCGGCCTGGATCAGCTGGCGCCAGAAGAGGTGCGCGGCTTCGGGGTCGTAGGAGGATTTCTCGTTGTCCTCGGCGAACGGGATCGCCGGGTCCACCTCGTTCGGTGTGGCGCTGATCTGGGTTCGGATGCCCAGGTCGTCCATGGTGCTCATCAGCTCGGTGTAGAAGTCCGCCACCGGTCTTGGGGCGAGGTTCAGGTCGCGGGTCTCGCCGTTGCTGCGCCTGATGCGGAGCACGTGGTCGACGAAGTCGAACTCGATGTCGAAGGCGCCGTTCCCGTACGGGACCGACGACGTGGTCAGGCCCCTGGGGCTGACGTAGAGGGTGACCTGCCACCAGTGGTTCAGCAGCGGCTCGTGCGCCATCCGGATCTTGCCGACGATCTGCATCCACATGTGCAGGGTCTCGCGGGTGTCGGTCCAGTCCGCCAGCCGCAGGCGCGGCCAGTTCCCGTCCTCGCCTCGCTCTGCCATGACGCCTCCAGGTGACTCGGTCGTTGGCTCGGTCTGATACCCGCCCGATACCGGGAAAATGCACTGGCCAGTCCCGTGTCAGGTCACCGGTCTCCGGCTCTAGCCTGGAGGCATGCGCAACTATCTGGCGGGGCTGGCGGACGTCTGCTCCGTGCTCGTCTTCGTGGCGATCGGGCGGGCCTCGCACGAGGAGGCCGCGAGCCTGGCGGGGTTCGCCACGACCGCCTGGCCCTTCCTCGTCGGAGCCGGGGTCGGATGGGGCCTGACCCGGGCCTGGCGGCGGGCCGACGCGCTGGTGCCGACCGGGGTCGGCGTGTGGGTGTCCGCCGTCGCCGTCGGCATGGTGCTGCGGGCCGTGTCGGGGCAGGGGACGGCGCTCGCGTTCGTCATCGTGGCGACCCTGTTCCTCGGGGCCGTGCTGCTCGGGTGGCGGCTCGCCGCGCGGGTCGTCGAAGGGCGCAGGACGTCCGCCTCCGCCGGGTGACGCGCTTGTCGGGAGCCTCCAAATGACCGCCCGGTCTCTTTGACCGGTCGAACCGGTTGACGGAGGCGTCCGGTCCTGGTGAAGTTACCCGCGAGTCACGTGGGTGGCGGATCAGGGTGAAGGGAAGACGATGGCATCTGCGCTGCGCGAATGGCTGGACCGGCCGAACACCGGACGTGGCGTGCACCTCGCGGCCGACGACGGCGGCTGGGAGTACCGCGACTACGGTGAGCTGGCGTCCGCCGCGCGGCGCACCGCCGGGGCGCTGATCGAGGAGGGCGTCCGGCCGGGCGACGTCGTGTGCCTCATCCTCCCCACGGACTTCACCTGCATCGAGACGTACTTCGGCGTGTGGGCGGCGGGGGCCACCGTCTGCCTGATCACGCCGCCGCTCTTCCAGGACGGGGACGACTACGTCGCCCACGTCGCGGCCATCCTGCGGCAGGCGTCGCCGGCGCTCGTGGTCGCGTCCAAGGACCTGTCCGAGTACGCCGGGCGCGCCATGGACCAGGCCGGGATGAGCGGCGAGCCGTGGCAGCCGCGGCAGGGCGCCGAGGCCGACGTCCAGCCCGCGGGAGAGCTGGCGCTGCTGCAGTTCACGTCCGGGTCCAGCGGCGCCCCGCGCGGCGTCATGGTCACCTGGGAGAACCTGGAGGCCAACAGCGACCTCATCGCGCGGATGGCGGGGTACGAGGACGGCGACGTCGTCGCGTCCTGGCTGCCGCTCTACCACGACATGGGGCTCATCGGGACGTTCATCACGCCCATCGCGCGGCAGGGGATGCTGCGGCTGATGCGGCCCGACCACTTCATCCGCGACCCCGCACGGTGGATCCGCTGCTTCGCGGAGGCGCAGCACACGGCCGCGCCGCCGTTCGCCTACGCGTACTGCGCGCGGCGGGTCAAGCCGGAGCAGCTGGAAGGGCTCGACCTTTCGGGGTGGAAGATGGCGCTGATCGGGGCCGAGCCGATCGACCCGCACGCCCTTGAGGTGTTCGCCCGGCTCGTGGAGCCCTACGGGTTCTCGCGGTCCATGTTCAAGCCCGCTTACGGGATGGCCGAGACCACGCTGCTGGTCACCATGGACAACGCGCCCCGCGACCCGCTCGCCGTCCGGCCCGACCCGGAGGCGCTGGCGTTCGGGCAGCCCGTGCGGATCCTGGACCAGCACCGGCTCGGGGCCCAGTCGCTCGGCGCCAAGGCCGGGTGGGTCGTCGGGTGCGGGACGCCCGAGAGCGATGTGTCCGTCGTCATCGTCGACGACTCCGGGCGTCCCCTGGAGGACGGGCTTCTCGGGGAGATCGTCGTCGGGGGCGCCTCGGCCTGCCCGGGGTACTACGCGGGGGCCGAGGCCAAGTCGACGCGGTTCGTGGACGGGAAGGTCTACACCGGGGACGCCGGGTTCTTCCACGAGGGGCAGCTGTTCGTCCTCGGGCGGATGGGCGACAGCATCAAGGTGCGCGGCCGGTCGGTGTACGTCGAGGACCTCGAATCCAAGATCGCCGAGGTGAGCGGGCTCGGGAAGGGCCGCATCGTGGTGGTCGGCGTGCCGGGCGCCGGGCAGAAGGGGCTCGCGCTGTTCGCCGAGACGCAGAGCGAGGAGTGGATCCCGTCCGTGCGGGAGACGCTGCGGCGCCGGGTCGGCGACGACGTCGAGCTGACGATCGTGGTGGGCACCGGGCTGATCCAGCGCACCTCCAGCGGCAAGCCCCGCCGCCGGTACATGTGGGAGCGGCTGCAGGGCGGCCAGATGGACGGCGCACGGGTCGTCCGCTGATTGCTAAAGCCGGTGATAACACGACAACATGGCGGTGACGCTGTGAGAGGTCGACGATGCCGGCTGTTGCCAGAACGCTGTTCCGCCTGGGCGCCCGCCTGGGCTCCACCGCCCAGAACGCCCTGGAGGTCGCCCGCTTCGGCGGGTTCGACACCGATGAGGACGCCTCGCCGTGCGAGGTGGTGACCGAGCAGCGCGTGTACCGGCTGCGGCACTACTTCCCGGACGCGGCGGACGGGCCCGCGGTGCTGCTCGTCCCGCCGCTGATGATCACCGCGGAGGTGTACGACATCTCCTCGCGGGTCAGCGCCGTGCGCGTGCTGCACGACCTCGGCGTCGACCCGTGGGTGGTCGACTTCGGCGCGCCCGAGCGGGAGCCCGGCGGGCTGGAGCGGACCGTCAGCGACCACGTGCTGGCGGTCAGCGACGCCGTCGACCGGATCCGGAAGGCGACCGGGCGGGACGTCCACCTCGCCGGGTACTCGCAGGGCGGCATGTTCGTCTACCAGGCCGCCGCCTACCGGCGCAGCGACGGCATCGAGTCGGTCGTGACGTTCGGCAGCCCGTCCGACACCAGCCAGGGGCTTCCGTTCGGGCTGCCGAGCTGGCTCGCGTCGGAGGGCGTCGAGCGGATCCCCGACTGGGTGCTCGGCGGGTTCGCGGTGCCGGGGTGGGTGACGCGGCTCGGGTTCCAGGCCCTGAGCCCGGTCAAGTCCGTCCGGTCGCGGGTCGACTTCATCCTGCAGCTGCACGACCGTGAGCGGCTCGCGCCCAGGGAGCGGCAGCGGCGGTTCCTGGAGCGGGACGGGTGGGTGTCGTGGCCCGGCCCCGCGCTCGCCGAGTTCCTCCGCCAGTTCATCCAGCACAACCGCATGCTCACCGGCGGGTTCGTCATCGGCGACCGGCTGGTGACGCTCGCCGACATCACCTGCCCCGTGCTGACGTTCGTCGGGGAGGTCGACGAGATCGCCTCGCCGCCGATGGTGCGCGGCATCCGCCGCGCCGCGCCGCGCGCGCAGGTGTACGAGGCGTCGCTGCGCGCCGGGCACTTCGGGCTCGTCGTCGGCAGCCTCGCGATCGCGCAGACCTGGCCCGCCGTCGCGTCGTGGGCGCTGTGGCGGGAGGGCAAGGACGAGCTTCCGGAGATCGTCGCGCCGGTCGCGGGGGACGAGGAGGCCGAGCCCGCCGGCCTGCCCGGCGGCCCGGCGGGCTACGGGCTGCACCTGGCGATGGGCATCGGGGCCAGCGCCGCGCGGTCGGCGCTCCGGACGGCGTCGCAGGTCGTCCACGGCACCCGGCAGCTCAGCGGGGAGGCCGCGCAGAACCTGCCCCGGCTGGCGCGGCTGGAGCGCATCCAGTCCGACACGCGCATGTCGATGGGGCTGCTGCTGGACGAGCAGGCCCGGGACCGGCCCGGCGAGGTCTTCTTCCTGTACCAGGGCCGCGCGCACACCCACGACGCGGCCAAGCGGCGCGTCGACGCCGTGGTGCGCGGGCTGATCCACATCGGGGTGCGGCGCGGCGATGCCGTGGGCGTGCTGATGGAGACGCGGCCGACCGCGCTGGCGCTCGTCGCGGCGCTGAGCCGGCTCGGCGCCGTCGCGGTGCTGCTGCGCCCGGACGGCGACCCGGCCGCGGAGGCGCGGCTGGGCCAGGTGACGCGGGTCATCGCCGACCCGGAGCACGCCGCGATGGCCGCGCGGCTGGAGGGCGTCCAGGGCTACCTGCTCGGCGGCGTCGGGCGCGGCGACCGCGGGGCGCTGATCGACATGGAGACCATCGACCCCGCGAAGGTGGAGCTGCCGGGGTGGTACCGGGCGAACCCGGGGCGCGCCGGGGACCTCGCGTTCGTGGTCTTCCGGGGCGACGGGGAGCAGTTGCGGGCCAGCCGCATCACGAACCGGCGGTGGGCCCTGTCGGCGTTCGGGACCGCCTCGTCGGCGGCGCTGTCGTCGTCCGACACCGTCTACAGCATCACTCCGCTACAGCATTCGTCCGCCTTGCTGATGAGCTTGGGCGGTGCGGTGGCCGGGGGTGCGCGGCTTGCGTTGGCGAGTTCGTTCGATCCTGAGACGTTCTGGGACGAGGCGCGCCGCTATGGGGTGACTGTCGCGTCCTACACGTGGACGATGCTGCGCGAACTCGTGAACGCGCCGCCGAACCCGGCCGAGCGGCACCACGCCGTCCGGCTGTTCATCGGGTCGGGGATGCCGCGCGGGCTGTGGCGGCGGGTCGAGGACCGGTTCGCCCCCGCGCGGGTCCTGGAGTTCTACGCCTCGACGGAGGGCGAGGCGGTGCTGGTCAACATGAGCGGCAAGAAGCCCGGCTCGCTCGGCCGGCCGCTGCCCGGCAGCGCGCGGGTCCGGCTCGCGCGGTACGACTTGGAGAAAGGGCGGCTCGCCGAGGGGCCCGACGGGTTCGCGGTCAAGAGCGAGCCCGGCGAGATCGGCATGCTGCTCGCCCGGGTCCGGCTGTCGGCGATCGGCGCCGCGGCCCGTCCGGTGCGGGGCGTGTTCTGGCCCGAGGACGCGTGGACGATCACCGGCGACCTGTTCCGCCGGGACGCCGACGGCGACTACTGGCTCGTCGGGCGGGAGACCGAGCTGATCCGCACCGCCGACGGCATCGTCCCGCCCGGCCCCATCCGCGACGCGCTCGGCGACCTGCCGTACGTCGACAGCGTCGCCGTCTACGGGATTCCAGTGGGCGGCGGGGAGCTGGCCGCTGCCGCCGTCATCTTGCGGGACGGCGGCGAGTTGAAGGCCATCGACCTGTCGGAGGCGCTGCTGCGGGTCGAGCCGGGGCTGCGGCCCGCGCTGGTGCGGATCGTGGACGAGATGCCCGTCACGGCGGGACGGCGGCTGCGGACGGCGCCGCTGCGGGACGAGGGCGTCCCCGCCGCCGGCGACGGCCGCGCCTACTACCGGGACAAGGCGGGCGCGTACCGGCCGCTGACGGACGCGGCGCGGCGGCGGCTGCTCCGGGCGCCGTCGGCCCGCGAGGCGCGCTGACGCGCAAGTCACGAGCGATAAGTCTGGACTTACGGGCGTCCGCTACGTTAGAACAAAGCAACAGAATCCGGTTTTTTGTTGCACGCGTCCCGGAGGGTTCATGACGAGCGTCCTCGCGCCGCCGCCGCAGGGCAGCGGCCTGAAACCGGTCCCCGGCGTGCCCGGCGTCCCCTACATCGGCAGCACGCTCGCCGTGATGCGCGACCCGATCGGGATGGCCCGCAAGCGCTACGACCAGTACGGGCCCGTTGCGTGGGGCTGGCTGCTCGGGCAGCGCACCTGCACCGTCCAGGGGCCCGAGGCCGCCGAGGTCGTCCTGGTCAACCGGGACAAGGCGTTCGCGAGCGGGCCCGCGTGGAGCTACTACATCGGGCCGTTCTTCAAGCGCGGCATCATGCTCCTCGACTTCGAGGAGCACCTGCACCACCGCCGCATCATGCAGCAGGCGTTCACGCCCGCCCGGCTGCGCGCCTACATGGACGCGATGGCGCCCGGCATCGTCAAGGGCGTCGAGGCGTGGGAGCCCGGGCCCGGCTTCAAGGTGTACGACCACATCAAGAAGCTCACGCTCGACCTCGCCGTGGACGTGTTCATGGGCGTCGACCTGGACGACGCCGAGCGCGCGCGGGTCAACGGCGCCTTCATCGACGCCGTCCGCGCGGGCACGGCCTACGTGCGGTTCCCCGTCCCCGGGCTGCGCTGGCACCGCGGGCTCCAGGCCCGCAAGGTGCTGGAGGAGTTCTTCTACCGGCACCTGCCCGCCAAGCGGCGCGACGGCGGCGACGACCTGTTCGCCGCCCTGTGCCAGGCCGAGACCGACGACGGGCAGCGGTTCACCGACGAGGACGTCGTCAACCACATGATCTTCGCGCTGATGGCGGCGCACGACACCACCACCATCACGCTGACGACGATGTCCTACTACCTGGCCAAGTTCCCCGAATGGCAGGAGCGGCTGCGGGAGGAGTCCCTCGGCCTCGGCAAGCCGCAGCCGGCCTACGCCGACCTGGACGCCTTCACCGGCATCGACATGGTGATGAAGGAGTCGCTGCGGCTGCTGCCACCCGTCCCGGCGCTGCCCCGCAAGGTCGTCAAGGACACCTCGATCCTCGGCTACCACGTCCCCGCCGGGACGATGGTCGTGGTGCCGATGCTCAGCAACCACCACATGCCGCAGTGGTGGGCGGACCCGGAGCGGTTCGACCCCGAGCGCTTCTCGCCGGAGCGCCGCGAGGACAAGGCCCACAAGTACGCGTGGGCCCCGTTCGGCGGCGGCGCGCACAAGTGCATCGGGCTGTACTTCGCCGGGATGCAGGTGAAGACGATCCTGCACCAGGTCCTCCAGCGCTATCGCTGGAGCGTCCCCGCGCGGTACGAATGGCCCCTGGACACCACGTCCCTCCCTTCGCCGAAGGACGGGCTTCCCGTCCGGCTCGACCGCCTGGAGCAGCAATGAGCAAGGTCATCGCCATCACCGGAGCCGCGCGGGGGATCGGCCTCGCCACCGCCCGCGCCCTCAAGGCCAAGGGCGCCACCGTCGTCATCGGCGACATCGACGAGGCCGCCGTCCGGGAGGCCGCCGCGTCGCTCGGCGTCACCGGCCTCACCGTGGACGTCACCTCCCGCGAGTCGTTCACCGCGTTCCTGGACGCGGCGGAGGAGGCCGCGGGGCCGCTCGACGTCCTCATCAACAACGCCGGGATCATGCCGATCGGGCCGGTCACCGACGAGAGCGACGCCGACGCCCGCCGCTGCATCGACATCAACGTCCACGGCGTGATGCTCGGCACCAAGCTCGCCCTCGGCCGGATGCTGCCGCGCCGGTCCGGGCACATCATCAACATCGCCTCGCTCGCCGGCGTGATGTTCACCCCCGGCCTCGCCCTCTACAACGCCAGCAAGGCCGCCGTCGTCGGCTTCACCGAGGCGACCCGGCTGGAGGTGCAGGACCGGGGCGTGCACGTCAGCGCCGTGCTGCCGACGTTCACCAACACCGAGCTGGTCGCCGGGACGCGCAGCCCGAAGGGGCAGCAGAACTGCGAGCCGGAGGACATCGCCGCCGCCGTCGTCGAGCTGATCGGCAAGCCGCGCCCGCAGGTGGCGGTGCCGAAGAAGCTCGGCACGCAGGTCCGGCTCGGCGCGCTGTTCCCCGAGCGGCTCCGCCAGGCGACCTCCCGCCGCCTCGGCCTCGACAAGATCTTCCTGGAGTACGACCCGGACGCGCGCAAGGAGTACGACGCGCGAATCCGGTCGGGTTCCTGACCTTCTCGCTCAGGCCCGCCGCGCCTTCCGCGCCTCCCGGAAGGCGCGGCGGGCCTGCGGGAGGTAGCGGACGGACTCGGGCAGCAGCGGCCACAGCCGGTTGCCGGCGCGGACGGCCGCCGCGAAGCGGCGGTGGCGGCGCTCGTCGGCGGCGCTCCACGGCAGGTCGAGCAGCTCGCGCATGCGGGGGTGCAGGCCGCCGACCGTGATGAACCGGGCGACCGCGTTCAGCGGCGGCGACACCGCGCGCCACACCGGCGCGGGCACCCGCTTCGGGCGCGGCAGGCCCTTGGTGACGTAGCCGACGCCGTACCGGGCGGTCTTGTGGGGGACGATCTCCTCGTCCAGCATCCGCTTCCAGTACGCCTGGAACGCCTCCCAGTCCGCGGGCATGGCCCGGTCGCTGACCCCGTACATCCGGAACCAGGTCTTCGACTCCTCGTAGATGCGGCGCTTCTCGCCGTCGCCGAGCGGGCGGATGAACGTCTCGATCCCGTACAGCATGTTGTCGAGGAAGGTCGCGTGCGCCCAGTAGTAGGTCTCGGGGTCGAGGGCGTGGTAGCGGGTGCCGTCCGGCATCGTGCCCTTGATGTCGCGGTGGTAGTCGCGGACCTTGCGGCCCGTCTCGGCGGACCGCTCCGCCCCGTAGACGGTGTCCAGGATCGGCCCGGCGGAGCGTTTGACCCGCGCGAACGTCTCCTTGAAGAACACCGAGTGGTCGAGGACGCCCTGGCCGAGCGCGGGGAGCATGTTCTGCAGGACGGCCGCCCGCGGCCCGACGAGGACCATCCGGGTGTCGCCGAAGTAGCGCCAGGTCAGCGAGCCCGGTCCGAGCGGGGCCGGGGGCTGCGTCTCGGCCTGGTCCGTCATGTGCACCGCCGCGAGTGTGAGACAGAAGTACAGAGCGACGATTATTGTATCTGTGTAGCATCCGGCGGGCACGGCCCGGGTGCCCGATCCGGCTAGGGTGCGGCTATGACGATGGACGCGACGACCTCGGACGAGCTGCTCGCGCGGCTGTCCGAGCCCGACACCGGGGCCGACGACCTCGACACCCGCATCCTGGACGCCGCGCTCGCGGAGTTCGAGACCTACGGGCTGCGCAGGGTCAGCGTCGAGGACGTCGCCAAGCGAGCGGGGGTCGCGCGCACCACCATCTACCGGCGCTTCAGCAACAAGGAGCAGCTGCTCCAGGCGGTCATCCTGCGCGAGTGCCACCGGTTCCTCACCGCGATCGCCGAGGCCACCGAGGACCTCGGGTCCGCCGAGGAGGCCGTCGTGGAGGGGTTCGTGGTCGGGCTGCGCAGCGCCCGCACCCATCCGCTGATGACGCGCGTCCTGGAGAGCGAGCCGGAGGCGTTCCTGCCGCAGCTCAGCATGAACGGCGGCGCGGTCATGCTCGCCGCCCGCGACATCCTCGCCGAGCGGCTGCGCCGCGCCCGCCCCGGCGACGCGCAGGACCACGGCACCGTCGCCGAGGTGCTGCTGCGGCTCGCGGTGTCGCTGCTGCTCGTGCCGGGCGGTGGCCTGCGGCTGGACGACGAGGACGCCATCCGCGCCTTCGCCCGCGACTACCTCACCCGGATGCTCCGCCCCGCGCCCCGGAACGGGTGACGGGGCGTTCCGCCACCGCCGTCCGTCCCGTACGCTCTGGTCATCGAACTTCGTTCTAGAACCGGAGGCGCGGCATGGAGGCGGTCGTCCAGACGTCCCACGGAAAGGTGCGCGGCAGGACGCGGGACGGCGTCACCGCCTTCCTCGGCATCCCCTACGCCGCGCCCCCGTTCGGGCCGAACCGCTTCCGGGAGCCGCGCCCGCCGGAGCCGTGGGACGGCGTCCGCGACGCCTTCGAGTACGGGCCGACCGCGCCCAAGCCCGGCTACCCCAAGCCGTACGACGCGCTGCTGCCCGACCCCGACATCCCGGGTGAGGACTGCCTCAACCTGAACGTCTGGACACCCGAGCCGGGGGCCGCCGGGCTGCCCGTGATGGTGTGGATCCACGGCGGCGCGTTCCGCAACGGGTCCGGCGCCGTGCCCGTCTACAGCGGGCGCAACTTCGCCCGCGACGGCGTCGTCTGCGTGACCGTCAACTACCGGCTCGGCGTCGAGGGCTTCGCGAACCTGCCGGGCGCCCCGCTCAACCGGGGGCTGCTCGACCAGATCGCCGCGCTGGAGTGGGTGCGCGACAACATCGCGGCCTTCGGCGGCGACCCGGGAAACGTCACCGTGTTCGGCGAGTCGGCGGGCGGGATGAGCGTCACCACCCTGCTCTCCCTCGACCTCGGGCTGTTCCGGCGCGCGATCGCGCAGAGCGGCGCCGGCAGCATCGCGCAGGACCCGGACGACGCCATGCTCGTCACGAAGGAGATGGCGGCCCGGCTCGGCATCGAGCCGACCGCGGAGGCGTTCGCGGCGCTCGACCCGGCCGCGATCCTGCCCGCGCAGTCGTCCGTCGCCGCCGAGGTCTCGATGGTCCCCGACCCCGGCCGGTGGGGCGCCACCACCGCGGCGGGCGGCATGTCCCTCACCCCGGTGCTGGACGGCGCGCTGCTCGCCCGGCGGCCCGAGGACGCGATCGCCGCCGGCGCCGGCCGCGACGTCGACCTCCTCATCGGCTACACCTCCGAGGAGTTCCGGTTCTTCCTGATGCCGACCGGCCTCGCGGACCAGCTCACCGACGAGGTCGTGGGCCTCGTCACCACCGGGATGGGCGTCCCGGCGGGGCTGCCCGGCGCCTACCGGGACCGGTACCCGGAGATGACGGCGGGCGAGCTGATGGCGACGATCATCACCGACCACCTGTTCCGGATCCCGGCGAACCGCGCCGCCGCCGGGCACGCCGCCGCCGGCGGCCGCACCTGGATGTACGAGTTCGCGTGGCGGTCGCCGAACCACGGCCTCGGCGCCTGCCACGCCCTCGAACTGGGCTTCGTGTTCGACAACCTGACCGCCGAGGAGGAGGGGCTGACCGGGCCGAACCCGCCGCAGGCCCTCGCCGACCGGATGCACCGCCACTGGGTGGACTTCGCGGCCTCCGGCGATCCCGGCTGGGAGCGCTTCGACCCGTCCGCGCGGCTGGTGCGGACGTTCGACGGGCCGGGCGACGCGACCGCCGCCGACCCGCGCGGCGACGTCCGCAAGCTCTGGGACTAGAGCCGCTCGACCACGTGCTCGGCGATGGCGAGGGAGGACGTCGCCGCCGGGGACGGGGCGTTGCGGACCGTCACGACCGGTCCGACGCGCCCGATGCGGAAGTCGTCGACGAGCGAGCCGTCGGGGTCCACCGCCTGCGCGCGGACCCCGGCGGGCGCCGCGACGACGTCGGCGGCCGTGAGCGCCGGGACGAACCCGCGCGCCTCGGCGACGAACGCCCGCTTCACCGCCGACCCGTACAGTTCCTTCGCGCCCGTCCGCCAGTGCCGCCGCGCCAGGTGGCGGAAGCCGGGCCAGCGGACCGTCTCCCACACGTCGCCGGGGCGGACGTCCCGCCGCCGGTAGCCCTCCCTGGCCAGCGCCAGGACGGCGTTGGGGCCGATGTCCACGCCGCCGTCCACGCGCCGCGTGAAGTGCACGCCGAGGAACGGGTAGCGCGGGTCCGGCACCGGGTAGATCAGGCCGCGGACCTGGTCCGTCCGGGACGGGACGAGCCGGTAGTACTCGCCCCGGAACGGGATGATCGCCGGGGCGGGCGCGTCGCCGGCCAGGCGCGCCACCCGGTCCGACTGGAGCCCCGCGCACACGACGAGGCGGTCGAAGACCAGCTCCTCGTGCGGGGACGCGACCGTGACCCGGTCGCCGGCCCGGCCGAGCCGGACGACCTCGAAGCCGAGCCTGATCTCGCCGCCGGCCGCGGTGACGTCCGCGGCGAACGCGCGGGCGACCGCCGGGAAGTCGGCGATCGCCGTGGTGGGGGAGTGCAGCGCCGCGACCCCGGCGGCGTGCGGCTCGATCTCCCGCAGCCCGCCGCCCGTCAGGCGGCGCAGGCCCGGGACGCCGTTGGCGGTCGCGCGCCGCTCGATCTCGTCCAGCGCGGCCAGTTCGGACGCGTCGCGCGCCACGACGACCTTGCCGCACTCCTCGTAGGGCAGGTTCCGGTCGGTGCAGTACTCCTTGAGCAGCCCGATCCCGCGCCTGCACAGCGTCGCCTTGAGCGAGCCGGGCGCGTAGTACAGGCCCGCGTGGGCGACGCCGCTGCTGTGGCCCGTCTGGTGGGCCGCGACGCGGTCCTCCTTGTCGAGGACCGTCACCCGGACGCCGGGACGCGTCTCCGCCAGCCGGCGCGCGATCGCCAGCCCGAGGATCCCCGCGCCGACGACCCCGACCCGTGTTTCCGCCACCCCCGCACCCTAACGGGCGCCGGGCCTCAGCTCCCGAGCCGCTTGCGGCCCTGCGCCCGGACCCGCCTGCGCTGCGAGGGGTCGAGCATCATGTAGCCGACGACGGGCAGCGCCACGACGCCCAGCACGATGAGGAGGGCGATGAGCGGGCCGAGAATCTTGAGGGCGATGAGCGAGACCACCACACCGCCGATGACGTAGACAACCTTCGTTCCCATACCTGCACCTCCGGGCTTCTACCGAGAGAACGACCGTCCCGTGACGGTTTGTTCCACGATATGTCGCGAGTTGGCGGATGGCCATGGTGAGCGGACGGCCATGGTGATCTGCCCCGGAGTGGGTATGCCCGGCTCGCGGGGGTCGGATGCGCAGGTCGGACGCGCGGGTCAGATGCGCAGGTCAGATGCGCAGGGACAGCTGACCGCCGCCCAGGGCGCGCAGGACGTCGGCGTGCAGCCTGCCGTTCGAGCAGACCACGCTGCCGCCGTCCGGGCCCGGGACGCCGGACAGGTCGGTGAACATGCCGCCCGCCTCCTCCACGATCACCTGGAGGGCGGCGAGGTCCCACAGCGACACCTCCGGCTCGGTGGAGATGTCGACCGCGCCCTCGGCGACCATCATGTGCGACCAGAAGTCGCCGAACGCCCGCGTCCGCCACACCGACCGCGTCAGGTCGAGGAACTGGGTGAGGCGGCCCTGCTCCTCCCAGCCGCTCAGGCTGGAGAACGACAGCGACGCGTCGGCGAGGTCGCCCACCGACGACACGTTCATCCGGGTGGCGCGGGTGAGGCTGCGGCCCGTCCAGGCGCCGCCGCCGCGGGCCGCCCACCAGCGCTTGTTCAGCGCGGGCGCCGACACCACGCCGACCACGATCTCGTCGTTCTCCATCAGCGCGATCAGCGTCGCCCACACCGGCACGCCGCGCACGAAGTTCTTCGTCGCGTCGATCGGGTCGATGATCCAGCAGCGGTTCCCGTAGCCCGTCTTGCCGTACTCCTCGCCGATGACCGCGTCCCGCGGGCGGGCCCGCTTCAGCGTGCCGCGGATCTGCTCCTCCACGCTGCGGTCGGCGTCGCTGACCGGCGTCAGGTCCGGCTTGGTCTCGATGTCGAGATCGAGGGCGCGGAAACGCCTGGTCGTGATGTCGTCGGCCCCGTCCGCCAGCACATGCGCGAGACGAAGGTCATCGGAATAGCCCGCCACGGCGTGCAACGCTACCCTGATCGCCCCCGCCCGGACACACCCGTCCGTGCCGTACCGGCTTTTCCGGCATCCGGACGTGGCGCGCCGGGCCGCGATCGCCGGTTTCGGGGGGCGGGTGGTGGCAGCATGGGGGCCATGGCGCACGACCTTCCCGCATGGGTGGCCGAGCTGACCGACCCGCGCCGGGCGGAAACGCTCGACGAGCTCGCCGACCGCCTCGTCCCCCTCGCCGAGCACGCGATCGACGTCTCCCGCCGGTTGCAGGCGCAGCTCAACGAGCTCAACGACCCGTTCAAACGCGAGGCCCTCTACGGGCGCGTGGACCGGCTGAAGGCCCGGGTGGGCGAGGCCCTCGACGAGGTCACGGCGGAGATCGCCGCGTCCGGGGCCGAGCGCATCGAGCGGGTCTGGGCGGACTGGGCCGGCCGCGCCGGTCCCGGCGACCGCGGCGCGCGGGAGCGCGAGCTGCGCCGGCTGCTGGACCGCGACGTCGTGCCCGTCCTGTCCCGGCAGCAGGAGGACGTCGCCGCACGCGTCGCCGAACGCACCTCCAAGGCGCTGGAGGCGGCGACGCAGACGCTGCTGACGCGGGTGGAGGAGCTGGCCAAGGCGGTCACCGACCTGATCCACGACGTGCTGCCGCTGGCCCGCGAGGGCCTGGAGCTGGCGAGCCGCATCTCGACGCTGTCGGGCCACGCCCGCAAGGCGGGCCGGGGGCCGGTCCCCGGCGAGCTGAAGAGCGCGGGCGCCGAGACGTCCCGGGCGTTCGACGAGGCCGTCGCGCGGCTGGAGCTGGAGTGGTCCGCGCTCGGCGCCCGGTCGGCGACCGTGCGGGCGGCGCTGCGCGGCGCGGAGGAGACCGCGTTCAGCCACGTCACCGAGGAGATGACCCGCTGCGTGGAGGAGCTCGCGCCCCGGCACGTCGAGGCGCTGAACGAGGCCGAGGCCAAGGCCCGCACCTTGTTCGAGGAGTCGCGCGGGTAAGTCCGGGGGGCGGCCGGGCTGCTCCGCTAGGACTTCATGGTGAGGCTCTGCAGGAACGTCTCGTAGTAGGTGACGCTCTCGTCCCAGTGCGCCTGGTCGGTCGCCAGCAGCGCCTGGTAGAGGACGCCGCCCGACTCGAACACCCGCACGCGGGCACGGCCGGGCGTGCCGTTCTTGGTGAAGGTGAACTGCAGTTCGGCCGCCGGCCCGTACTTGTACGGGACGCTCCGCTCGAAGCTCTCCTGCTTGAAGTCGGGATACGCCCCCGTGTCGCTCTTCATCTGGCCGATCGCGGCCGCCAGGCCGTCACCGGGGCTCTGGAAGGACGAGCCGAGGCGCTGGAACGCCAGCCCCCGCGTCACGCCCTTCGTCTCGTCGGTGAACGTCACGTCGTCGCCCTCGGCCTCCTCCTTCCACCCCTTGGGGACGGCTACGACGAAGCTCGACCCGCGGTAGATCCGGTAGTCGGCGGGCGGGGAGGAGGGCGCGGACGACGCCGACGACGGCGTTCCCGACGTCGAGGTGCCGGCCCGGCCGCTCGGGCTCTGCTCGTTGCCGTTGCTGGTGAAGATGACCACCACGATGACGGCGACGGCGAGCGCGGCCGCGAAGACGCCCGCGGGCACGATCAGCGGCCACGGCACCCGCCGCCGCGGCGGGGGCGGCGGCGGGGGAGCCGTCGGGGCGGTGCCGGCCGGCGGCAGCGTGATGTCGTGCGGCGGCGGGCCGGGCGCGATGGCCTGCGGCGCGGCGTCGGCGGCCCGGCGGAGCAGCCGCCGGGCCTCGTCGGGGCCGATCCGCTGCGCGGGGTCCTTGCGCAGCAGCCCGTGCAGGACGGGCGCCAGCGGCCCGGCGAGGCGCAGCGGGTCCGGGTCGTCGGACAGGACGGCGGCCATCACGCCCCACACGTCCGGCCGCGCGAACGGCGGGCGCCCCTCCACGGCGGCGTAGAGCGTCCCGCCCAGCGACCACAGGTCGGACGCCGGGGTCGCCTTCTGGTGCCGGGCCTGCTCGGGCGCCAGGTACGCGGGGGACCCGACGATCGCGCCCGCCTGGGTGAGGGTCTCGTCGCCCGCCACGGTCGCGATCCCGAAGTCGGTGAGGACGGCCCGGCCGCCCGGCAGCAGCACGTTCCCCGGCTTGACGTCGCGGTGCACGACCCCGGCCGCGTGCGCGGCGCCGAGCGCGTCCAGCAGGTCGAGGCCGATCGCCGCGACCCGCGCGGGGGGCAGCGGCCCCTCCCGTTTGAGGACCCGGTCCAGCGACTCCGCCCGGACGAACTGCATGACGATCCATGGCCGGCCGTCCTCCTCGACGACGTCGTGGACCGTCACGATGCCCGGGTGGTCGAGCCGCGCCGCCGACCGCGCCTCCCGGAACGTCCGCGCGTACAGCCGCTCGACCTGCGCCTCGTCCAGGCCCTGCGGCAGCGTCACCTCCTTGACCGCGACCTCGCGGTCCAGCGTCCGGTCGCGGGCCCGCCAGACGGCGCCCATCCCGCCCCGGCCGAGCACCTCCACGAGCTCGTACCGCGCCGCGATCAACTGAGGCATGAAGGGGACCTTACCGACGCGGGCGGCGGCCGTCGCGGGCAATGCGCGGGGAAGAAGCGAGCAACCCACGGGCAAGGCCCGGCTATTCGGCGTCCGCCTCCCGGCTGGCGAGCAGGCGGCGCAGCGAGTCCAGCCGGGACTGCGAGGCGTGCCCGTCGGCGACCCACCCGTCCAGGCCGCAGTCGTCCTGGAAGTGGTCGCAGTGCGGCGGGCAGCGCTCGGCGGCGCCCTCGGCCAGGTCGTCGAACGCGTTGATCACGTTCCCCGGGTCGACGTGCGCCAGCCCGAAGCTCCGCACGCCCGGGGTGTCGATGATCCAGCCGTCGCCGCCGGGCAGCTCCAGCGCGATCGCCGACGAGGAGGTGTGCCGGCCGCGGCCGGTCACCGCGTTGACATGGCTGACCGCGCGCTCGGCGTCCGGGACGAGCGCGTTCACCAGCGTCGACTTGCCGACGCCGGAGTGCCCGACGAGGACGCTGGTGCGCCCCGCCAGATGGCCGCGCAGCTCGTCGAGGCCGCCGCCGCGCCGGGTCACCACGTACGGGACGCCGAGCGGCGCGTACTCGGCGACCAGCGCCTCCGCGCCGGCGAGGTCGGCCTTGGTCAGGCAGAGCAGCGGGTCCATCCCGGCGTCGTAGGCGGCGACGAGCTGCCGGTCGATCATGCGGGGGCGCGGCTCCGGGTCGGCCAGCGCGGTCACGATCGCGAGCTGGTCGGCGTTCGCGACGATGATCCGCTCGAACGGGTCGGTGTCGTCGGCGGTGCGGCGCAGCGAGGAGGTGCGCGGCTCCACCCGGACGATCCGGGCGAGGGTGTCGGCGGCGCCGGACACGTCCCCGACCACCGCCACCCGGTCGCCCACGACCACGCCCTTGCGGCCGAGCTCGCGGGCGCGCATCGCGGTCACGGCGCGCTCGTCGTCGGTGCCCGGGTCCACCAGGCAGCGGTAGCGGCCCCGGTCCACGGCCGTCACGAAGCCGGGGGAGGCGTCCTCGTGCGCGGGACGGCGGCGGGTGCGCGGCCGCGACCCGCGGCGCCCGGGCCGCACCCGGACGTCGTCCTCGTCGTAGTCGTGTGCTCGTCGAGCCAGTGTCCGCCCCTGCCGTCAGGCGGGCGCCTGCAGGGACGCCCACAACCGAGTGAAGTTCGGAAGAGTCTTGCCCACGGTCTCCGGATTCTCCACTTCGATGCCGGGAACGGCCAGTCCGAGCACCGCCGCCGCCATCACCATCCGGTGGTCGTCGTAGGTGTGGAACACGCCGCCGTGCAGCGGACGGGGCCGGATCTCCAGCCCGTCCGGCAGCTCGGCGGCGTCGCCGCCCAGCCCGTTGATCTCGGTGACCAGCGCGGCCAGCCGGTCGGTCTCGTGCCCGCGCAGGTGCGCGATGCCGGTCAGCCGGGACGGCGAGCCGGCCAGCGCGCACAGCGCCGCCAGCACCGGGGTCAGCTCGCCGACCTCGTGCAGGTCGGCCTCCAGGCCGCGGAACCCGCCGGCGGGGCCCCGCACGGTCAGGCCGTCCGGCCCGTGCGACACCTCCGCGCCCATCTCGGTGAGCAGGCCGCGCAGGGCGTCGCCCGGCTGCGTCGTCCGCGCGGGCCAGCCCGGCACGGTCACCCGCCCGCCGGTGACGAGCGCGGCGCCGAGGAACTGCGCCGAGTTCGACAGGTCGGGCTCGATCACCCACTCGCGGCCCCGCAGCGGGCCGGGGGCCACCCGCCAGACGTTCTCTTCGGCCTCGACCACCGCGCCCGCCTCGCGGAGCATCTCGACGGTCATCGCCAGGTGCGCGCCGGACGGCACCGGCGGGCCCTCGTGCCGGACCTCCACGCCCTTCTCGAAGCGCGGCGCGGCCAGCAGCAGCCCCGACACCAGTTGGGACGACCCGGACGCGTCGATCACAACCGCGCCGCCGTCCACCGATCCCGTCCCGCGCACGGTGAACGGGAGCGCGCCCCGCCCGCCGTCGTCGATGCCGGCGCCGAGCGCCCGCAGCGCGGTGATGATCGGGCCCATCGGCCGCTCCCGGGCGCGCGGGTCGCCGTCCACGGACACCTCTCCGGCGGCGAGCGCCGCGACCGGCGGCAGGAACCGCATCACCGTCCCGGCCAGGCCCGTGTCGACGCTCGCCGGGCCGCGCAGCTCACCCGGGGTGACCAGCCAGTCATCGCCGTCCTCGGCCACCCCGGTGCCGAGCGCGCGCAGCGCGGCGGCCATCAGGTCGGTGTCGCGGCTGCGCAGCGGCCGGACGATCCGGCCGGGCGCGGCGGCGAGCGCGGCCAGCACCAGCGCCCGGTTCGTCATCGACTTCGAGCCGGGCAGCGGGACCACGGCGTCCACCGGGGCGTGCGCGACGGGGGCGGACCAATGCGGAGAGGGCATGCCCCAAGGCTATCGGGCCGCGGCAGGTCACAGCGGGATGGTGAGGAGCGTCCCGCCGCCGTCCAGCCTGACCACGAAGCTGCTGATCTCGCCCATGTCGAGCCCCGTCCCGCCCTGCATGACGAGCGGCTTGGGCTGGCCCGGCACGCCGTAGCCCTTGTCGGGGACGCGCCAGCCCGCGACGACGCTGCGCTCGCCGTCCTTCGACACGGCCTCCAGGTGGCACCGCAGCGGCCCCTTGATGCCGCGCAGCTCCAGGCTGACCTGCGTGCCCCAGCCCTTGTCGACCAGCCCGACCGTCCCGGCCGCGCCGGTGCCCGCGTCGGTCGCGTGGAACTGTCGGCCCGTGACGGGCTGCGCCACCGGCGGCGGCTGCCGCTGCTCGCCCTCCTCGCCGAGCGCGGCGCCGATCGCGACGCCCGCGCCCAGCGCCACCGCGGCGGCGGCCGTGCCGACCACGTACGCGCCCCGGCGGAGCCTCCGGTCGGCGCGCCGCCGGCCGCGCACCATGTCGAGGACGGCGGCCGGGGGTGTGGACGGCTCGTCCTCACCCGCCTCCGCCTCCTCCCCGCCCGGGGACAGGCCCGGCTCGGGCACCAGCGAGAAGAGGGCCCCGGCCGTCCCCGACAGCTCGCCCAGCTCGGCCTGGCAGCGGCCGCAGCCGGCCAGATGCGCCTCGAACGCCCGCCGGTCGCCGGGTTCGAGAAGGCCGAGCGCGTAGGCGCCGACATCGGTGTGCTCGATCTGGGAACTCACGAGGTCACCCCCCTCTCCTCCAAGGCGACGCGCAGGGCGCGCAGCGCGTAGTAGACGCGGGACTTGACCGTCCCCACCGGGATGCCGAGGTGCTCGGCGGCCTGGTTCACCGTCCGGTCGCGCAGCACCGTCTCCGTCAGCGCCTGCCGGTGCGCGGGCGACAGGGACTCCAGGGCCTCCGCCACGACGACCTTGCGCAGCAGGCCGTCCAGCTCGTCCGCCATCGGCACGTTCTCCAGGGGGCCGTCGCCGACCTCCGGCGGCCGGACCTCGCGCTGCCGCCGGTTGTCGATCACGATACGCCGGGAGACCGTGGCCAGCCACGGCATCAGCGACGAGGTCCGGTCGTCCAGCCGGTCCGCGCTGCGCCACGCCCTGATCATGGTCTCCTGCACCACGTCCTCGGCCCACTGGCGGTCACCGCCGGTCAGCCGGAGGACGAACGCGAGGAGGGGCCGATGGTACTCGCGGTAGAGCGCGGTGACCATGTCCTCGTCGTCCGGGGCGGTGGCGCCGCCGGGCGGGCGTGCCGGGCCGGGGCGGCGGAGCAGGCTCCGCAACCCGCCGGGCCGGCGGCCGGTCGATCCGGGAAGTGCCATGGCCGGGGCGTCTCCGGGGTGCTCGAATGCGGACGGTCGTCAAGCAGTACGGAACCGCTCCGCCCCCGGGTTCAACCGTCTTGAGGGTCTTTTAAGGCTCTCTTCGGAAAGTCAGCGCTTGACCGCCTCCAGGACCTTGCCCGCCTGGACGGCCGTGCCGGTCTTCACCGTCCTGCCGGCCTTCATCGCCTTCGCCGCCTGGGTGGCGGTGCCCGCCTTCATGGTCTTGCCCGCGGCCTTGCCCGCCTTCGCGGCCTTCCCCGCGCGGTGGGCCGCCGCCGTCCGGACGTCCGGGCCGGTGGAGCGGCCCCGCTTCGCCCCGCCCCGGGACGCGATGCCCTTGAGCGCGCCGGTCGCCTTGCCCGCCTTGAACGTGCCCGCGGCGCCGGCCTTCGTCAGCAGGCCCCCGGCCTTGCCCCCCGCCTTGCCCGCCTTCCCGGCCTTGAGCATGCCGCCCGGCTTGAGCATGCCGCCGCCCGGCTTGGCGCTCTTCTTCATCTTGGCCGCCTTCGCGCCCTGCACGGCGGCCTTGCGCCCGGCCTCCGCGCGCGCGATCCGCACCTGGCGGGCGGCCTCCCGGCGGGCGTCCCGCAGCGTGGCGGCGGCCTCCCGGCGCATCGCCTTCGCGTCCGCGCCGCTCTTGATCTGCGTCTCGCGCAGCGCGCGGCGCAGTTCCGCGGCGCGCGGCGGGCGGCGCGGCTCGGTCGCCGCCATCAGCAGCGCGCCGAACAGCGCGGCGTTCTTCAGCAGGTGGGAGCGCTCGCTGGCGCGGCGATCGGGGTCGTCCTCGGTCCAGTAGCGGTGCTCGGTCGCCAGCGCCGGGACCAGCTGCGCGGCGAGCAGCAGCGTCGTCAGCCGCCGGAACCGGCCGGTCAGCAGCAGCGCGCCCGTGCCGAGGCTGATCGCGCCCTCGATGCGGACGAGCGTCTCGGGGTCCTTGGGCATCCACTCGATCCGGTCGGCGACCGGCTTGACGGCCGGGCCGACCTGCTCGGCGCGCTCGCGCGGATCGCGGATGGCGTCCAGGCCGGTCATGATGTAGGGCGCCGCCACGAGCGGGCGGGCCATGGTCGTGAAGGGTCGCATGACCGGCTACATGCCCAACGCGCCGCGCCTCAAGCGCGGCCGTAAGGGGACTCACGCGTGCCGCGGCGCCATGGCGGGCCGGGTGTCGCCGGCTCGTGGTGTTATGGGACCCATGTGCGGACGCTATGCCACCACCCGCGCGCGTCAGGAGCTCCTGGACGAGTTCCAGGTGCAGGTAGACGCGGTCGACGGGGACATCCAGCCCGACTACAACGTCGCGCCGACGAAGCAGGTGCCGGCGGTGCTGAACCGGCGCCCGAAGGACGCCCCGGAGGAGGAGGCCGCGGTCCGCCAGCTGCGGACGGTGCGCTGGGGGCTCGTCCCGTCCTGGGCCAAGGACCTCTCGATCGGCTCCCGGATGATCAACGCGCGGTTCGAGACCGTGCACGAGAAGCCGTCCTACCGCCGCGCGTTCGCCCGGCGCCGGTGCCTGCTGCCCGCCGACGGCTACTTCGAGTGGTACACGATCCAGGAGCAGGGCGACTCGCCCGACCCGGCGGAGGGCGAGAAGAAGGCGAAGAAGAAGCCGCAGAAGCAGCCCTACTTCATCCGGCCGAACGACGGCGAGGTCATGGCGATGGCCGGGCTGTACGAGCTGTGGAAGGCGCCCGAGGGCGGTGCCGGGGGGATCGAGGAGGGCGAGTGGGTGTGGACGTGCACCGTCATCACCACCGACGCGCCCGACGACCTCGGCCGGATCCACGACCGGATGCCGATGATCGTCGAGCGGGACCGCTGGGACGCCTGGCTCGACCCGGAGCTCGCCGACACCGAGCAGGTCCGCGGGCTGCTCGTGCCCGCCATGGCCGGGACAATGGACGCCTTCCCGGTGTCGAAAGCCGTCAACAGCGTGCGAAACAACGGGCCGGAACTCATAGAGCCGGTCATTTCTGGGGATAGCTCTGGTGATCAGGCCGACAGTTTGTTCTGACCCGTTGTTGTGACCGCGCCGCCTCGGCGGGGGAGGGCGGCTCCAGTGCGAGGAGTGCGCACGACCGTGGACACCGCCGCCGCCCGTTCCCGCCTCGAGGCCATGCTCATGGATCTGGACCGTTCCATCGCCATTCTTCGCGGCGAGACGCCCGAGCGCGACAGTTCCGCCGCGGACGCCGGGGCCGGTCTCACCGACCACGACCGGGTGGAGGCCGCGCTGGACTCCCTCGAACGCCACCGCGGCCGGGTGGCCGCCGCCCTGGACCGGATCGCCGCCGGGGCCTACGGCCGGTGCGTCGACTGCGGCGAGGCCGTCCCGGAGGGCCGCCTGGAGGCCCGCCCGGACGCCGCCCGCTGCATCGCCTGCCAGGGCAGGCGCGACCGCAGGCGCTGACCGGCCGCCCCTCGCCCCGCGCCCGGCTCCGGCTAGCCGGCCCGGCGGGCGCTGGCGAGCAGGTGGATGCCGAGCGACTCGTCCGTCTGCCGGGCGTTCAGCTCGGTCCGCACCAGGCGGGCGAGCGCGCGGGGCGACTCGCCGAGGACGTGCTCGACCGTGGAGGGCGAGAGCACGGTGCGCGGCCGGATCCACTCGACGTCGAGGCCCGCGTCGGCGAGCAGCTCGCGGAGCTGGTGGGACGAGAACGAGCGGGTGATCGTCCCGTCCGGCCAGGGCACGAGGACGACCTCGGCGCTCGGGACGTCCGACAGGTGCGCCCAGTAGTTGCGCTCGGCGAGCAGCGCCATCCCGAGGGTGAGGGAGTCGACGCAGAGCAGGACGCGGCCGCCGGGGCGCAGCACGCGGGCGATCTCCGCGACGGTGGCCTCGGTGGCGAGGTGCCGGGACAGCACGCGGTTCTCGGCGACCACGGCGTCCACCGAGGCGTCGGCGAGGTAGGGCAGCGTGCCGGAGTCGCCGACCACCGGGACCGGGCCCAGCAGCGGGCGATCCGCTCCGTCCCGGTGGGGGCCGTCCCGGCGGGCGCGGGCGGGCGGGCGGCCCGGGCGGTCGGGATCGCGCACCTCCAGCACCGCGTGGCCGGCGTCGGCGGCCCGGCGGGCGCTGTGCCCCTGGCCGCCGGAGATGTCCAGCACGCGGGACGGCCGCCGCGGCAGCCACCGGGCGAGCTGGGCGTCCGCCACCGCCCGGTAGAACCTCCAATAGCTGGCCAGGGAGTCCCCGGCCGCGGCTCCGGAGGTGTCGCGCAAGCTGGCGATGCTGGGCTCGGAAGGTCGCGCCGATGGCACGGAGTGCACCAAATGCTCCTGTTCTCGCCGTCTATGTCACTACCTTCCCCGTCCGGCCCCGATCATCACCCTGAGTGACGCGGCACCGGGTGCGGCGGGGATCCGGCCGGGGCCTCACCCCGGGAATCGGTGGGGCCGTTCCGGTGTTGCACCGTCTCACACGAGCAATACGGAGGTGCGAGCCGATGACGACAGCCGTCGCCGACCAGCAGCGGAGAGCCGGCGCCGCGGCGGCCCGCGGCGACGCGCGGCCACCCGTCCGCGTCGGCCGGCCGCGCGGACCGATATCGTCTGTGGGACACGACGCCGCAGGCCGAGCCAGGGCCGAGGGCGCCACAGCCGAGGGGGTGGGACAGGTACCGGGCACCACGGAGACCGTGGAGCAGCGCCAGGAGCGGTTCCAGCGCGACGTGCTCCCGTTCTTGGATCAGTTGTACTCGGCCGCGCTGCGCATGACGCGCAACCCGGCCGACGCCGAGGACCTCGTCCAGGAGACGTTCGCCAAGGCGTTCGCGTCCTTCCACCAGTTCAAGGAGGGCACGAACCTCAAGGCCTGGCTGTACCGCATCCTGACCAACACGTTCATCAACTCCTACCGCAAGAAGCAGCGCCAGCCGCAGCAGGCCGCCACCGAGGACATCGAGGACTGGCAGATCGCGCGCGCCGAGTCGCACACCTCCAGCGGGCTGAAGTCGGCGGAGGCCGAGGCGCTGGAGCACCTGCCCGACTCGGACGTGAAGCGGGCCCTGCAGGACCTGCCGGAGGAGTTCCGGATCGCCGTCTACCTCGCCGACGTCGAGGGCTTCGCCTACAAGGAGATCGCCGAGATCATGGGCACGCCCATCGGCACGGTGATGTCCCGGTTGCACCGCGGCCGGCGCCAGCTGCGCGGCATGCTGGAGGACTACGCTGAGGAGCGCGGCCTGACGCGCGCCACCAGGGGGTCATCATGAGCTGTGGGAACCACCACGAGACGCCCTGCGACGAGGTCCTCGCGCGGGTCTACACCTACCTGGACGGCGAGCTCGACCAGGGCGGCTGCGGCGAGGTGCGCCAGCACCTCGACGAGTGCGGGCCGTGCCTGCGCGAGTACGGGCTCGAAGAGGCCGTCAAGAAACTGGTGAACAAGTCCTGCGGGTGCGAGCAGGCGCCCACCGACCTGCGCGCCAAGGTGCTCGGCCGCATCGAGGAGATCTGCGGCGAGATCAAGGCGTCCGGCGGCGCCGACAGGTCCGAGAGCGTCTGAGGCCCGCGCCCGTCCCGGCGCGGCCGGGCGCGGGCCCGGCGCTTCGGTATCGTGCTGCGGGTGCTCACACTCGTCACCGGCGCGGCCGGCTTCATCGGCTCCCATCTCGTCGACCGGCTCCTCGCCGACGGCCATGAGGTCATCGGCGTGGACGACCTGTCGTCCGGCACCAACATCCGCCCGGGCGTCGAGATGTGGGAGATGGACGTCGCCGACCCGGCGCTGGCGGAGAAGGTCGCGGTCCGCCGCCCCGAGGTGATCTGCCACCTGGCCGCGCAGGTCAGCGTGCGCGTCAGCGTGTCCGACCCGCTGGGCGACGCCCGCACGAACGTGGTCGGCACCGCCAACGTGCTGGAGGCCGCGCGCGCCGCCGGCGGGCGGAAGGTCGTGGTGACCTCCAGCTGCGCGGTCTACGGGGTGCCGGACGCGCTGCCCGTCCCGGCGGACGCCGAGCTGCGGCCCGCGTCGCCGTACGCGGCCTCGAAGGTCGCCGGCGAGGTGTACGCGGGGATGTACAAGCAGCTCCACGGCATCGACTTCACGACGCTGACGCTCGCGAACGTCTACGGGCCGCGGCAGACGCCCGAGGGCGAGGCGGGCGTCGTGTCGATCTTCACCGACGCGCTGCTGGCCGGCCGTCCGACCAAGGTCTACGGCGACGGCACCCAGACCCGCGACTACGTCTACGTCCTGGACGTGGTCGACGCCTTCGCCCGTGCCGCCGGGGAGGCGGGCGGCGGGGGCCGCTTCAACGTGGGCACCGGGCTCCAGACGACCGACCGGGACCTGCATACGCTGGTCGCCGAGGCGGCGGGCGCGCCGGACGACCCGGAGTTCGCCCCGCCCCGGCTCGGCGACCTGCCCGCGATGTCCGTCGACCCGGCGGCGACGCGCGAGGCGCTCGGCTGGGAGCCGACGACCGCCCTCGCCGAGGGGATCGCCGAGACCGTCGCCTGGGCCCGCGAGCGCGGCGCCGCGCGCGGCTGAATTCGGGCGCATACCCCAAAACACGGGGTTGTCGCTTTGCGGTTATTTCCTTGGGGTGAGTCTTTTTCATCCGAGAGGTACGGTATGGCGTACCGGCGGTGGCCGACGGGGATGAAAAAGACTCGGGTTGGGCGTGCGTTTGCCGATGCACGTGCATTCTGTTGTGCAGTCGGATTGTGCGCTTACGTTGGGTGTATTCATCGGGGCAATTGATCACCTATGGTGACGGTCGGTTCACGCTTTGCTCAGTTTTTCCCTGACGCCTGTGTGACCTGGGCAGTTCGCGTTAGGCTTATGCCGAAATCAGCGACGGGAGCACGTGCGTGCCGATGCAATTCGGGGTATGTGCTCGCCCGGGAAGCCGGGCCCCGCGCCCGGCCCCTCGGAAGGCCGGCCGCGAGGCCGGGACGGCCCGGATCGGCGGGGGGAGGCAAGGAGCCATGCACGAACGCGTGTCGCCGGCAGGACACGGCCGGTGCCCGAGCGCCCCGGCGTCGTCGTTGATGCTGACCAAGGGCGTGTCCTGGGTCTAGGTGCCGGCAGGCGCACAGCACCCCGGCGGCGGCCCGCCATCTCGTCACTCCCCGAGGGGCGGCAATGCGTGGACTTCCTCTCGCTGCCTGGGCGTACGTCAGCGGTGTGGTGGCCGTCGCGGCCGGCCTCATCGCGACCTCGTCCTTCGCGGAGCTGGACTGGGGCAAGCTGGTCGTGCTGGCCCTGCTGTTCCTGGTCTGCGACTCGGCGCCCGCGCGGCTGACCGTCGCGCGCGCCAGGGTGTCGCTGAGCTTCGCCGCGAGCCTGGCCTCGGTGGTGCTGCTCGGCCCCACCGGCGCCGCGCTGCTCGGCCTGGTCGCCGTGGTCACCGGGCAGCGGTTCTTCGCCCCCGTCAAGCGCGTGTTCAACGGCGCGCAGTTCGCGCTCAGCGGCTTCGTCTCCGGGACGGTCTTCGAGCTGCTCGGCGGCGACCGCTTCCACCCGGAGAAGGCCCGCTGGGTCGAGCACGTCATCGGGCCGTTCCTCGGCGCGCTCGTCGCGTTCGTGGTGGTCAACCTGGCGCTGACCGCCGGGGTGCTGCTGCTCAGCCGGCAGGCCGCGCCGCGCGAGCTGCTGCACGAGAGCGGCCAGCTCGCCGTCGGCTGCCTCGGCTACGGCATGGTCGGCCTGCTGATCGCCGGGCTGTGGCCGCGGGTCGGCCCGTTCGCCGCCGTGCTCGTCCTGCTCCCGCTGTTCATCGCCCGCTGGGCGATGGACCAGGCGTACGCGCAGCAGCAGGCGCACGCCGCCACCCTCGCCGCGCTGTGCCAGGCGGTCGAGACCAAGGACTACTACACCCGCGGGCACTCCGAGCGCGTGTCCCGCGGCTCGGTGATGATCGCGCAGGAGATCGGGATGCGCGCCGACCGGGTCGAGGCGATCCGCTACGCCGGGATGCTGCACGACGTCGGCAAGCTCGGCGTCCCCACCAAGGTGCTGCAGAAGAACGGGCCGATGACCGAGGAGGAGTTCGCCGCGATCCAGCTGCACCCGATGCGCGGGCTGGAGATCGTCCGCGAGATCGGGTTCCTGGACGAGGCGCTCGCCGGGATCATGCACCACCACGAGAAGATGAACGGCCGCGGCTACCCGATGGGCCTCGCCGGGGACGAGATCCCCGAGTTCGCCCGGGTCATCTCGGTGGCGGACGCGTTCGACTCGATGACCTCGACGCGCTCCTACCGGGCCGCCCGCAGCATCGAGGAGGCCGTGGCCGAGCTGCGCCGCGGGATGGGCGACCACTTCGACCCCGAGATGGTCGAAGCGTTCCTGCGCGCGCTCGACCGCGAGGGCTGGGAGCCGCCCGACCCGGTCGTGCTGCCGGACGACGACGTCGTCGAGACCACCCGGCAGGACCACGACGACCCGAGCGCCCCGCTGCGGGTCACCGGCGGCGACGAGGTGCGGCACCAGTGACCACCGGCCAGATGCCCGCCCGGGAACGGGCGGCGTGGCAGACCATCGACTCCGGCCAGCTGCTGCTCATCGCGACCGCCGGGCTGTTCGTCGTCGTCGCCGTCACCCAGGTCGCCGCGGTCGGGCTCCGGCAGGCCGACATCGCGATCATGTTCGGCGTGCTGATCGCGCTGGGCGAGCTGTTCCGCATGGTGATGCCGGGCAACCGGGAGGTCGCCCCGATCGCCACCGCGGGCGCGATGGGGTACGCGCTGCTGGTCGGCGTCGGCCCCGAGGGCGCCCCGCCGGGCGCGCCGCTCGGCGTCGTCCCGGCCGAGCACTCCGCGCTGCAGGTCGTCGCCGTCACCGCGGTCGGCATGCTGGTCGGCTCGCTGCCGCACATCGCGGTGGGCCGGATGCCGCGGCCGGACGCGATGGCCCGCCGGCTGTTCAACGTCGCCGTCATCGCGCTGTGCTTCCGGCCGGTGCTGACCCTCGACCTCGCCTGGTACCTGCTGCTGGCCGTGATGGGCCTCGTCGTGGTCGCGTCCTGCTTCAGCGACGTGCTGATCGCCGCGGTCATCCGGGCGGAGACCGTCCGGGCGCGGTTCGGCATCGCGCTGCGCGACGAGATCGAGGCGAAGATCGCGCTGTGCGCGGCGACCAGCGCGACCGCCATGCTGATCGCGGTCGCGACGACCGCGATGGGCGAGGCCGCGCTGCTGATCTTCACCGTGCCGATCCTGGTGACGCAGTTCGCGTTCCGCCGGTACGCCGGGATCCGCGCCACCTACCTGGAGACCGTCCGCGCGCTGTCGCGGGTCACCGAGGTCGGCGGCTACGTCGAGGCCGGGCACTCGCGGCGGGTGGCGCGGCTCGCGGTCGCGATGGGCCGCGAACTCGGCATGGCCGAGGAGGAGCTGCTCGAACTGGAGTACGCGGCGCTGATGCACGACATCGGGCAGCTGTCGCTCGGCGACCCGATCCCGGGCGGCGCGACCGTGCTGGCGTCCCCGGCCGAGCAGCGCCGCATCGCCGAGCTGGGCGCCGAGGTGATCAAGCAGACCGGGGTGCTGGACCGGGTGGCGCACGTCGTGCAGCTGTCCTCGCACCCGTACCGGACGGGCCGCGACCCGGCCGGCGACGCGGGCGAGCAGCGGCCGCTGCCGCCGCCGCTCGCCAGCCGCATCATCAAGGTCGCCAACGCCTACGACGACCTCGTCGGCGACTCCGCCGACCGCGACCGGGGCGCCGCCGTGCTGGAGCGGCTCCGGCTCGACTCGGCCGCCGAGTACGACCCGACGGTCGTGGAGGCGCTCAGCCGCGTCGTCGACCGGCGGCCCCGCCCGTAGTACCGGGTGAGTTTGTAGCGCCGGAGTAGCCCGTAGCGCCGGGAGAGCCCGTGGGCGCCGTGCGCCGCCGTGACGGCGGCCGCGGCGGTCCACAGCAGCAGCGCGCCGAAGTGCTGGTCGTCCAGTGGCGGCGGGCCCCAGGTGCGGCCGAGGTCCTCGTACCAGTTGCCGAGGACGGTCCCGTCCCGCATGAGCGCCACCCCGGCGAGCACGTGCAGCGGCAGCAGGGCGAACGGCACGAGCGCGCCCGTCGCGCCGTGGAAGTACGCCAGCCCGGCGGCGAGGAAGGCGAGCATGGCGAGTGAGTGGAGCGCGTGGTTGCCGAGCGACGGCGGGAACAGCGGCGACACGTACCACGCGTAGAGGCTCAGCAGCAGCAGCGGGCACGCGACCGCCGGATGGCTGAGCGCCCGCAGCCCCCGGCTGCCCGCTGCGGTGGCGAGCAGCGCGCGGCCCTCCCCGCGCATGGCCTGGAGCGCGAGCCGCACCGGAGCCCCGTACAGCAGCAGCGGCGGCGCGATGAGCCCGACGAGGACGTGCTGGACGGCGTGCGCGCTGAACAGCACCATGCTGTAGCGGGAGATCCCGCTCGCGGTGGCGAGCAGCAGGACGAGCAGGCCGGCGGCCCACGCCGCGCTGCGGCGCGCCGGCCAGTCCCGGACGCGCGCGACGCCCGCCCCGTACAGCACGGCCGCGGTGACGATCAGCACGGCGAAGAGCGGATCGACCCACCAGTCGAGGAGGTACGGGCCGAGTCCGGCCGGGCCGGGCAGCGGGAAGCCGAGCCGCAGCGCGACGACGTCGAGGGTGCCCGGGGCGTTCTCCGGCGGCGGCGTGCGGGACAGCCCGGCGGCGAGCGCCATCGTCGCCGCCATGACGAGGACCTCGACCGAGCCGAGGCGCAGGAAAGGGCGGAGGTTCGCGCCGTCCCGGAGCGCGGGGAGCGTGGCGTGGCGGTGCCACCAGCCGAGGGCGCCGAGCACGGCGAGCGCGGCGCCCTTCGCCACGACCAGCATCCCGTACCGCGACCCGAGGTGGACGCCGCCGAGCCGCACCCAGGCGTTGACCGCGCCGCTGGCGCCGACGACGGCGAACGCGGCGAGCGCGAGGCCGCTGTACCGCTCGGCGACGCGGGGCAGGCCGTCCCGCATGCCGGGCGCGAGGGTGACCAGGGCGACGAGCCCGCCGACCCACAGCGCGGCGCCCGCCACGTGGGCGGCGAGGCTCCAGACGGCGAGCGCGTGGTCGGCGGCGCTCGCGGCGTGCCCGGTGAACAGCGGCGGCAGCATCGCGGCGAGCGCGCCCGCGAGCAGGTACCCGGCGCCGCCCGCCGCGCGGGGCAGGCTCGCCGCGACGGCCAGGGCGAGCGCGGCGGCGAGGACCAGCAGCAGCGCCCGGCCCTGCGGCAGCTCGATGAGCAGCGTCCGCAGCATGTTCCCGGTGACGCCGCCGAGGCCCGTCCCGAAGAGGTCGAGGACGGTGAACACGATCAGCGCCAGCGTGCACAGCGCCCACGCCAGCGCGGTCAGCGACGCGGCGCGCAGGCAGCGGCGGCCGGTGCCGGACGTCCCCGGCACGAACACGGCGGCGACCAGCAGCCAGCCGACCGTGAGGACCGCCGCGACGTCGCCGCCGAGCTTGGCGACCGACAGCCCGGTCTTGGTCAGCGCCCCCGCCCGCGACAGGCCGGGGACGGCGGTCTCGCTGAACGCGCCGCCCAGCCGCACCACCAGCGCGAGGACGACCAGCGCGAGCGCGGCGGCGCCGATGGCGAGCATCGTCCGGTCGGTGCGGGCCGCGGGCGGGTCGGGGATCGCCTCAGGTGCCGTCACGGCCGGTGGTACGGGCGCACCCCCGCCGCTGGTTCAGGTCAGCGCGTCTCCGCGGGCGGGAACGTGACGGGCAGGGCGACCAGGGCGCGGTGGAACGGGCCGGGACGCCACTCCAGCGCGTCCCGCGGGACGGCGAGGTCCAGGTCGGGCAGCCGGTCCAGGAGCACCTCGATGGCGGCGGACGCGATCAGCCGGGCGTGGCTCTTGGCCGGGCAGGTGTGCGGCCCGCCGGCGAACGACAGGTGCGCGCGGTTGCCCTTCCGGTCGGCCACCGAGCGGGACGGGTCGGTGTTCGCGGCGGCGTAGCCGATCAGGACGGGCTGGTGGGCGGGCAGCAGGTGCCCGTGGAAGTCGATGTCGCGGCGCGGGAACGTCGTCCCGTAGCTGGCCATCGGCGGGTCGGTCCACAGGATCTCGTCGAGCGCGTCCTCGACGGGCATGCTGCCGCCCGCGAGGTCGCCGCCGAACCGGTCGTCCGACAGCAGCAGCAGGATGCCGTTGGCGATGAGGTTCTGCTCCGGCTCGGTGCCGGCGCCGATCAGCAGCGTGAGCTGGTGGGCCATCTCCAGGTCGTCGAGGCCGGCCGGGTGCCGCATCATCCACGACGTCACGTCCGCGCCGGGATTCGCCCGCTTGTAGGCGACGAGCTCGGCGTTGCCCTCGGCGAGCAGCGCGTTGCCCTCCTCGGCGGACACGGCGTCGAAGATGGCGCTCATGCCGCGGACGAGCTTGTCGCCGATGTCGCGGGGGCAGCCGAACATCTGGTTGAACACCAGCAGCGGCAGCGTGCGGGCGTACTGGCCGATGAGGTCGGCCTTGCCGTCGCCCGCGAACCGGTCGATGAGGGTGTCGGCGCTGACCTGGGTGTGGTCGCGCAGCGCCGCCGGGTCGATGCGGTCGAGGCTGTCGACGATCACCGAGCGCAGGCGGGCGTGCACGGCGCCGTTGGTGAACAGCGCGTTCGGCCGCGCCATCATCATCGGCAGCACCGGGCAGCTCGGGCCGACCTCCTCCTCCCACACCTCGCTGCAGCGCGGGAAGGTGTCGGGGTCGCGCAGGATCTCCAGCGCGGCCTCGTACCCGATGACCAGCGTCGCCGGGACGCCGGGGGCCAGCTCGACGGGCGCGAGGTCGCCGTGGGCGCGCATCCGGGCGTAGGTGGCGGCGGGGTCCCGGGCGTACTCGGGGCCGTACAGGGGGAAGCGCTCCGGTTCGGTCATGCCGTTTCCGTGTCCAGGGTGAGGAGGTGGTCGACGAGGGAGATCAGCGCCTCGGTGGACGACCTGCGGTCGCGGGCGTCGCAGGTGACCAGCGGCGTGCCGGGCGCGAGGTCGAGGGCCTCGCGGACCTCGCCCTCCGGGAAGACGGGCGAGCCGTCGAAGTGGTTGACGGCCACCGCGTACGGCAGGCCCTGCTTCTCCACGATGTCCATGACGGCGAACGACTCCTGGAGCCGGGCCGTGTCCACCAGGATCAGCGCGCCGAGGGCGCCGCGCGCCAGGTCGTCCCACAGCCGGGTGAACCGCTGCTGGCCGGGGGCGCCGAACAGGTACAGGACGAGGTCGTCGCTGAGGGTGAGGCGGCCGAAGTCCATCGCGACGGTGGTGGTGGTCTTGTCGCGGATGCCGGCGAGGTCGTCCACGGTCGCGCCGGCCTGCGTCATCCGCTCCTCGGTGCGCAGCGGGCGGATCTCCGACAGCGTCCCGACGTAGGTGGTCTTGCCGACCGCGAAGTGCCCCACGATGAGGATCTTGACGGCGGTCCGGACGCTGTCGCGGACGTAGGACGGGTCAGAGGCGAGCGCGGAGCCCATCGAGCACCTCCTGAAGGAGCCGGACCTTCGGCTGCCGGTCGGCGGGCGCGGCGGCCCGGGTGGTGAGGTGCCCGCCGTCGACGAGGTCGGAGAGCAGCACCTTGACGACCCCGACGGGCAGGTCGAGGTGCCCGGAGATCTCGACGACCGACAGGGCGCCGCCGCGGCACAGCTCGACGATCCGGAGCTTCTCCGGGGTCAGGCCCTTGCGCGGCAGGTCGCCGGTGGCGATGACGAGGGTGACGAGGTCGAAGACGTTGCGGGTCGGGTGCGCCCGCCCGCCGGTGACGACGTGCGGGCGGACCAGGGCGCGCTCGTTCCGGCGCGGGGTCATGCGGGACTGCCCGCGCCCGGTCGCGGCGGGCTGGTCAGCTCCTTGCCCAGCCGCTGCACCAGCTCCTGGAGGCGGAACGACACGGTCTCCATGTCGACGCGCTGCGTCGCCGACACCGCGAGGTAGGCGCCGGGGCCGGCGGCGACGAGGAACACGTAGCCGTCGTCGAACTCGTTGACCGTCTGCCGCCAGGTGGTGCCCGCGTCGCCGCAGAACTCGGCGGTGCTGCGGGCGAGCGACTGCAGGCCCGCCATGCCGGCCGCCTGCCGCTCCGCCTCGTCCCGGCCGATCCGCTCCGAGTGCGCCATGAGCAGGCCGTCGGCCGACAGCAGGATCGCGTAGCGGGTCTCCGGCATCCGCAGCGCGTCGTCGAGCATCCAGCCGAGCCGGTTCGTACCGTCGTCCATCGCGCCGTTCCACCCCTCGTTCATGGCCGCAGATCCTTACTGTCAGCGCCGGACCCGGACGGGTCGCCGGACGGCGTCGCGGCGCGGCCGGAGCGCGTGCCGCGCTGCCAGGCGCCGAGGCCGGCGGCGGTCTCCCGCGCCGGCCGGGGCGGCGGCGGCACCGCGGCGCCGCCGGAGTCTCCGGTGTCCGGTTCGGCCGCCGCGTCGCCCTCGGGTTCGGCGGGGCGTTCGGCGACGGCGACGCGGCTGCGCTTGGGCAGCCCGCCGGCCGTCGACGCGCCCGCCGCGGCCGCGGCCGCCGGGAGCTCCGCCGCCGGTGCGGGCGCCCGCTCGTCCGGGACCTCGGTGAGCAGCGCGGACGGGACGAACACCACGGCGCGCACGCCGCCGTAGGGGGAGTGGCTGTCGACCGACACCCGGAACCCGTACCGGGCGGCGAGCACGCCCGCGACCGCGAACCCGACGCGGGGCGGGTCGCCGAGCCGGTGGATGTCCACCGACGCGTCGCCGGACAGCAGCTCCGCCGCGCGCTGCAGCTCGTCGGCGTCCATCGCGACGCCCGCGTCGTCGATGGTGATGGCGACGCCGTTGTGCGCGGACCGGAAGTTGACCTCGACGGCGGTGTCGGGACGGGAGTGCCGGGCGGCGTTGTCCAGCAGCTCGGCGAGGGTCAGCACGATCGGCTCGACGGCGCGGCTCGTCACGGCGGCGTTCAGCGACCCCTCCAGGTTGACGCGCAGGTAGTCGCGGATGCGGGAGGTGGCGCCGCGCACCACGTCGGTCAGCGAGGACGCCGACCGCTGCTGCCCCGGCCACGACCCGCACAGCACGGCGGTGGCCTGCGCGCGCCGTCCGAGCTGGGCGTTCATGTGGTCGATGCGGAGCAGGCCCTCCAGCACGTCGGGGTCGTCGTGGCGCTCCTGCATGTGCGAGATGGCGAGCTGCTGCTCGTTCGCGAGGCTCTGCACGGCGCGCATCATCGCGCGCAGCGTCGACTTCGCCGACCGGTCGGCGCGCTCCCGGACGCCCGCGGTGGCGCCGGAGAACAGGTCCACGACGGTGCGCATCGCCTGGCCGTACGCGGGGGCCTCGCGGTCGAGGTCGTGCAGCGGTCCGGTGACGCGCACGCCCGGGTTGGTCAGTGACTCCATGAGCTCGGGCAGCCGGACCTCGGCGAGGTGCCGCAGCTCGCGCTCCCGCAGGTCCAGGCCGTGGGCGAGCACGGAGTTCTGCTCGCGCAGGTCGGCGGTCGCCCGCCGCTGGCGTGCCAGCAGGGCGGCGGCGATGCCGGCGCCCGCCACGAGGACGAACGCCGCCGCCAGGAGGAATTGCTCCATCAGATCCTCGGTGCAGAGGGGTTTTCGGGCGAGGTGGACCGGCCGCGGGGCCGGAGGTGGGGGGAGTGGCGCGGAACACGCCACAGGTTCGGCACCGTAGGGCGGTTCGGGGGCGCGTGCTTGTGCCCGCGCGCAAGGAACCTGCCGCCGGGCGCACGGCAAGATCACCGACAGTCTGAATCGCGTTACTTTCCGCTGGAATCGGGTGAATCGGTGGCGCGGCGCGTACTACGCTCGGGCGCGCAAGCGATCACCGCTCCGGACCAGGTCCGGCGCGGTGCGGACCGGCGGAAAGGGCCTGCGGGTGGACGACCTCCTCGGCGGGCCGGTCCGGCGCGACGCCTACCGGCTCGTCCTGTACGAGGAGGGCCGCCCCGACCCCGGCGCCGAGGGCTACCGGTTCCTGCTGCCGCTGCACGGCGAGCTGCTCATGCTCGACGGCGCCCGCGAGGCGCGGCTGCGCCCCGGCACGGGCGGGCTCGTCCCGCCGGCCGCGCCGCTGCGGGTCGACCGGCGGCGGCCCGGCCGCGCGCTCGTGCTGACGATCCCGGCGCGCGAGATGGCCGGGCGGCCCAACGTCCCGGCGCTGCCGGTGACCGGCATCGACCTGACCGCCGGGCTCGGCCGCGTCGTCGCCGACATGGTGCGGGCCGTCGGGGAGGAGCGCGGCAGCCTGTCCGAGCCGCAGTTCGACGCCGCCTGCGACCGGATCACCGAGCTGCTGTGCCTGCTCGTCGCGGGACGCGCCCGGCCGCCCGCGTCCGGCCACCTCGCGGAGGTGGAGGCGGTGGTGCGCCGGCACGTCCGCGAGCACGCCGCCGACCCCGGCCTCACCGGCACCGCGATGGCGCAGGACCTCGGCTGGTCGCTGCGGCAGATCCAGCTCGCGCTGCAGCGGGCCGGGACGACGCCGCGCGAGCTGATCCGCGAGGAGCGGCTCCGGCTCGTCCGGGACCGGCTGCGCGATCCGCTCTACCGGAACGTCACGATCACCGACCTCGCGCACGCGAGCGGCTTCTCCTCCGCGAGCGCGCTCAGCCACGCGTTCCGCCGCCGCTTCGGCGTCAGCCCGCGCGACCTGCGCCGCGACGCGGGGCCGAGCTGAGCCGGTCGGGCACGGATTGCCATTCCGCCGCCGCCGGACCGGCGCTAGCATGCGGCGGAGAACCAGCGGCACGGGGCGACGACAGGTCAGGAGCGCCCGTGGACCTCGGCCCCCACCATCTGCGGATGATCGAGGCGATCGCCGCCACCGGCAGCATCAGCAAGGCCGCCGCGCGGCTCGGCCTCACCCAGCCCGCCGTCAGCACGATGCTCCGCCGCGTGGAGGGCCACCTCGGCGTGCAGCTGTTCGTCCGCTCGCCGGGGGGCGTCACGCCGACGCCCGTCGGGGCGGAGGTCGCCACCCGCGCCCGCGCCGCGCTCGCCGGCATCGACGACCTCAACGCGGCGCTCGCGCACCGGCTCCCCGCCGCGCCGCCGCTGCTGCGGATCGGGATCCAGGCGTGCCCGGCGCTGACCGGGCTCGGCGAGCACCTCGACGCGCTGCATCCGGAGGCGCGCCTGCAACTGCGGGTCGACCCGGGCGGCGGCCGCATCCTCGCCCTGCTCGGCTCCGGCGCCCTCGACATCGGGCTGTTCCAGGAGCCGGCCGGCCACGACCCGCGCCCGCGCGACGGGCTGCGGCGGCTCGTCCTGGTGGAGCGCGAGCCGCTGCTCGTCGGGATGGCCGCCGCAGGCCCGCTCGCCGACAGACCGGCAGTCGACCTCGCCGACCTCGCCGACCGGGACTGGCTGGACGACCCGCTCGACGACGGCCCGTGGCCCGCCCACTTCCGCGCCGTGTGCGCGGAGGCCGGGTTCACCCCGCGGGTGCGGTACTGGTCGAGCGACTGGCAGATCTCGGCGTCGCTGATCCGGTCCGGGCGCGCCGTCGGCCTCTACCAGCCGACCGCGGCCTCCCGCGACGGGATCGCGTTCCGCCGCATCGCCGGCGACCCGCTCGCGCAGCGCGTGGTGCTGATGTGGCGCCCCGAGGCCGAACCGGCGGCGGAGCGGCTGCGCGCCGCCTTCACCGGCGTCTACCTCGGCCTCGTCCAGGCCCAGCGGATCTACCGCGAATGGTGGGACGAGCACCCCGAGGCGCATCCGGCACTGCTCGCCGCGCGGGTCCCGGGAGGGGGACCGGCCTCCGGGACCCGCGCGCCGAGCCGCTAGTAGCTGCCCCTGCGTCGCCGCGCCACCGCGATGCCCGCGGCGGTCACGGCACCGCCCGCGCCGAGCGCCAGGAGGGCCGGTGCCGGGCCCCGATCCGGCACCGGCCCGCGGACGCCGGTCGCCGGCGAGTAGCCGCCGAGCTTCCCGGACCGCTGGTAGGCCGTCCCGGGGAGCTTGTCGGCGTACCGGCCGTGCACGAGCCGCTGGTACGCGGCCACCGTCACGCCGGCCTTCCCGACCGACGTCCTGGCGGTGTCGTTGAGGGCGGTGACCCGGCCGTCCTTCAGCCGGTACCAGGCGTGGATCTGCGGCTCGGTGAACACCGTGCCGCCGTCCGCCCGCGCCGGGTAGGCCGCCTCGTCCGACCCCGAGATGATGTTCATGACCTGCCAGCTCGCGCCGGACCCGGTCAGCCACACCGTCGCGTGCTGCCCGCTCGCCGACGCCGCGCCGACCGCCATGTAGGCGAACGTCGCGACCGGGGCGCTCTCGCCCTTCACGAACGCCGGGTTCAGCGAGTAGACCTTCTGCGCCGCTCCCTGGAGCCGCGGCGCCTTCGCCTGGGCCTGCGCCTTCGTCACGGCCTGGTTCGTCAACTGACCCCGCTGGTGCTGGTCCAGGTGGACGAAGAACTCCGCGAGCCGCTGCTGCGCCGCGGGCGCCTGCGCCGCCTGCGCCGCGGCGGCCTCGTCCGACGGCGGCCCGGCGGCCAGCGCCGCGCTCCCGCCCATCAGCACCGTGCCGCCGATCACCGTGCCGCCGATCACCGCGCCGGCCGCGATCTTCATACTGCCGCGCATCTCAACCCCCGATCCTGGACAGGGCCTGGCCCCATCGGAACTGGTAGTTGCTGACGTAGCTGCTGTAGGACATCTCCCCGTAGCGGGGGCTGGACGGCCACGGGTCGCCGTAGGAGACCGTCTGTCCGGAGTAGCCGTAGATGACCTGGGCGTGGCCGCCGCCGGCCGTCCAGTAGATGCCGGTCAGGATCGGGCGCCGCCCGTTGATCTCGGCCTGTACCGACGAGAGCGACAGCGGCCCGGAGACCTGCCCCGGGGAGAGCCCGAGCGCCTGGAACGCGCGCTGGTCGTACTCCAGGTAGCCGGCCTGGTTCGGGCAGTAGCTCCCGCGCGGGTAGCCGCGCCCGAGGTTGCAGAAATCGTTCTGGCTGACGTTCCCCTTTCCGAAGAACTGGGCGATGGTCAGCCCGCTGGCGACCCAGCACCACTGGTTCTGCTGCTGCACCTGCTGCGTGATCGGCAGGTCCTGCGCCGAAGCCGCCACGGCCGGTGCCGCGAAGGTGGCCGCCGCCACCCCCGCGGCACCGGCCGCGAGCCACCGGCGTGCCCGGGCGGGTCGGGTACGCGTTCTCATGCTTCCGCCATTTCTCCCGGCGTGGGCCGCGCCCCCCGCGCGACTCCGGGCCGGTGCCGGGGGAAACTCCGGCCGGAAATCCCCGCGCGAGGGACCGAGGAACGCCACAAAAGTCGCACTGCACCCCGAACGCGCGGAAATGCCAGCAGGCCATAACACGCCGCAATACCCGCCGCTCTGTGCCGGACGACCTGGACGCCCCGCCGCCGGCGGCGTTCACTGGGGTGCGTGGACGCACCACTCGACCGCGCGCCCGCCCGCGCGCTCGCGACCTGGTCGGGGCTCAACTGCTCCGTGCTCTTCTGCGACGTCGCGGGCTTCGGCGACCCGTCCCGCGACGACGACGACCGCCGCGTCGTCCGCGACGTCACCTACGGGGTGCTGCTGGCCGCGCTGGAGGCGTCCGACGTCCCCACCGCCGACACCTACCGCGAGGACCGCGGCGACGGCGCCCTGGTGATCGTCTCCCCGGCCGTCCCGACCGCCTCGCTCATCGACCCGCTCGCCGGCCACCTGGCCGTCGCGCTCCGCCGCCACAACCACCGCGCGAGCCCCGCCGTCCGCGTCCAGCTCCGCGTCGCCCTGCACGTCGGCCCCGTCACGCCCGACGCCGAGGGCCTGAACGGCCAGGCCATCATCCAGACCGCCCGCCTCATGGAGGCGCCCGCCCTCAAGACCGCCCTCGCCGAGACGGGCGCCGACCTGGGCTTCATCGTCTCGTCGTTCGTCTACGACGCCTTCGTCGCCCACCTGCACGGCGCCCTCGACCCGCGCGCCTTCGAACCCGTGACGGTCACCGTGAAGGAGACCACCACCGAAGCCTGGATGTACCTGGCGGGCACCGCCCCGCACCCAGCCGCGCGCCCGGCCCCGCCGCCCCCGCACTCACCGGACCCCGACGGCCCCCAGGGAACCACCGTCTTCCACCACGTCGAGGTCCACGGCGACATGGTCCTCGGCAACAAGACCGTCCACGAGCGCTGACGGTCCGCTCTGCCAGCGCTCCTCGACGCCGCGCAGCAGCCGCGCCCACTTCGCCGGCGACCGCGAGACCGCGAGGTTCCGCACCGCCGTGAACCGGAACAGCCACGCCAGCGCCTCGTCCGTGAGCTCGTGCTCGGTCTCGTCCCGGTAGGCGGCGACGAAGGCGTCCGCGAGGTCCCAGCGCGGCCGGTCCGCGCCCAGGTGGGCCAGATGCAGCCCGGCGAGCGCTACGTCGTACCACTGGACGTCCCAGTGCGCCCGGTCCCAGTCGACGATCTCGACGACCCGGCCGTCCCGCACGAGGAGGTTCTCGGTCCGCAGATCGTGGTGGGTGAGCCCCCTGGGCCCGAGGTAGAGCCCGACCCGCTCGGCGCTCAACCGGGCCAGCCCGGCCGTGACGGACTCGATGTGGGCCGGCGGGCGCCCCCGCGCCACCATGTCGTCGACCAGCGGGCCGGCCTGCCGGAGGACCCGGCGCATCGGCCAGTCGTAGACGTGGAGCCGGGTGCGCCCGGTGTCCAGGGACGCCTGGTCGATGGCGCCGGCGCTCCGGTGCACCAGGGCGAGCTTGCGCGCGGCGTCCCTGACCAGGGGGACCGCCAGCCAGTCGGGAGCCGGGTCGTGCTCGGTATGGGAGCGGACGAACCAGCGGTGGCGTGGACCCGCCACGCAGGAATGGCCCTTCCGGGTCTCGACCGGGGAGCGCACCACGGAACTCGCCGCCGTATCGGCGAGTGCCCGCATAATTGCGAATTGCCACTCGAAAGGAACCCGTCCCCGCTCCCTGCGCACCTGGGAGATCAGGTACGTCCGGTCAACGTGCCGGTACAGGTAGTGCAGGCTGTAGTGGCGGCGCGGGGCGCCCAGGAACAGCGGGCGGCGGTGGCCGTAATACCGCCAGAGAATCCCACGGCAAGTGAGAAAACGGTCATTCGGGAGCAAGGCACGTCCCCGGGTGCGACAACAGGCCCCACTCAGGCCTCAGCAGCAAAGTGCACCACAGAAGAGCGACCGAAACTCATGAATAGAAAATCCACAACCAGTCGGGAGGGGGTTTTGGGCGAGCCGGCCGGCGGCGGGCGGGTCAGGGGTCGCCGAGGAGGTGGCTGAGCTGGCGGTCGAGGGCGTCGGCCTCGGCCTCGGTGGTGGCGGCGGCCGGGTCGCCGGCGGCCCTGTGGACGTCGGCGAGCAGGCGGAGCGCCTTGATCTCCTCGTGCTGGACGCCGATCTGCGCCGCGAGGTCGCGGGCCAGGCGGACCCGGACGAGGGCGTCGGCGGGCCGGTCCAGCCGCAGCAGGATCTCGCCGACGTTGCGCAGCGTGACGACCTTGCCGTAGCTGTGGCCGAGGTCGTTCTCCAGGCTCAGGCACTTCTCCGCCGTGCGCAGCGCCTTCCCGGCGATCCCCATCCGCAGGTACACCTTGCTGAGCAGGTCGAGGGAGCCGGCGATGCCGCGCTTGTCGTCGATCGTGTGGCACAGCCGCAGCGAGCGCTTCGCCGCGTTCCGGGCCCGGCCGAGCCGCCCGGCGTTCAGCTCGATGAGGCCGAGCGCGTTCAGGGTGTTGGCCTCGCCGTGCCGGTCGCCGATCTCGCGGCGGATCGCGAGCGAGCGGTTCGCGTCCTCCCTGGCCTCCGCGTACATGCCCATCCGCCGGTAGCAGCGGCTGAGGCTGTCGAGCGCCTCCGCCTCGCCGTGCCGGTCGCGCAGCTCCTGCAGGATGTCGAGCGCCTCCAGGCCCGCCTCGACGGCCTTCTCGTGCCAGCCGAGCCGCCGCCTGATCGTGGAGAGGTACACCAGGGCGTGCCCCTCGCCCTGCCGGTCGGTGATCGTGCGGCGGATCTTCAGCGCCTCCTCGGCGTGGGCGCGGGCCTGGAGGTGGCGGCCGATCCGCATGTAGAGGTAGCCGAGGAAGGCGAGCGTCTCGCCCTCGCCGTGCCGGTCCCCGATCTCGCGGCGGATCCGGAGGGCCTGCTCGGTGGCGGCCTGGGACTCGCGGATCCGGCCCCACCCGTAGTAGATGCGGGCCATGTTGTCGAGGGTCTCGGCCTCGCCGCGCAGGTCCCCGATCTCCTTGCGGATCTCCAGCGCGTCGGCGGCGCACTCGTACGCCCGGTCGTACTCGCTGAGGCCCTGGTAGCCGCGCGCGAGGGTGTCCAGCGTGGTCGCCTCGGCGTGCCGGTCGCTGATCTCGCGGCGCATGGCGAGCGCCTGCTTGCCGAGGTCCAGGGCCATCCGGTAGTCGCTGAGCTGGAGGTGCGTCCGGGCCATGTTGTCCAGGACGGCCGCCTCCCCGTACCGGTCCTGCAACTGGACGCTCAGCTGCAGCGCGGGCGCCGCTTCGAGCAGCGCCTCCTGGGTCTGGCCCAGTTCCCGGTAGAGGACGGAGATGTGGTGGTGCATGAAGAAGCGGGCGAGCGGGTCGGCTCCGCGCTGCGCCGCCTCCAGCCCGGCCCGGTGGACCGCCAGGTTCTCGTGGCAGTAGCGGCGCAGCTCGAAGAAGTCGTAGACGGCGTCGGCGAGCTCCCAGGTGAGCTGGTCCCAGTGCAGGCGCGCGACCTGCCGGGTCAGCTCGGTGAGGTTCTGCTGCTCGGCGGCGAACCATTCGAGGTGGCGGGCCCGCTCGGCGGGGTCGGGGTTCACCGGCGGCGCGGTCAGCTCCTGGCGGATCGTCCGGCGGTACCGGTCGAGGAACCGCCCCGCCTGCTGGGCCGTGGTGAGGTACCACATCGCGAACCGCCGGATGGCGGCGGTGCGGACGACGGGCGGGTCCTCCTGGAGCGCCCGGTCCCGCGCGTACTCGCGGAGCAGTTCGTGCAGGTGGTGGCGGCCGCCGCCGATAGCCTGGACGAGCCCGGCCGTCTCCAGTTCGTCGAGCAGGCGCCGGGCGGCCTCCGGCGTCGTGCCGAGCAGCGCGCCCACGGCCCCGGCCGCGACGTTCGGCCCCTCGACGAGCCCGAGGAGCCGGAACGCGCGGCGCCGGTCCGGGGCGAGGCCGCGGTAGGACAGGTCGAACGCGGCCTCGACGGCCTCGTCCGGGTCCTCGCCCGCCGCGAGCTTGGCGAGCCGGTCGCCCTCCGCGAGCGCGTCCACGGTGTCGGCCACCGACTGGTGCGGGCGGGTGGCGAGGTTCGCGGCGGCGACCCGCAGCGCCAGCGGGAGCCGCGCGCACATCCGCACCAGCTCGGCGGTGGCGCCGGGCTCGCGCCGGGTCCGCTCCCGCCCGGCGACCTCGCCGACGAGGTCGCGCGCCTCCGCCGGGGACAGCAGGTCGAGCGCGGTCGCCCGGGCGCCGCAGCGCGCGACCAGCGCGGTGAGCCGCCGCCGGGCCGTGACGACCACCACGCACGACGAGGTGCCCGGCAGCAGCGGGTACACCTGCTGGGCGGACGCGGCGTCGTCCAGCACGATCAGCGCCCGCTTCCCGGCGAGCCGTGACCGGTAGAGGGCGGCGAGCTCGTCCTCCTCGACGGGCAGCCGGCTGGACGGGACGCGCAGCGTGCGCAGCGCCTGGCCGAGGGCCTCGCGCGGGGCGACCGGGCCCCGCCGCGCGTAGCCGCGCAGGTCGATGAAGAGCTGCCCGTCGGGGAAGTGCTCCGACACCAGGTGCGCCCAGTGCACGGCCAGGGCGGTCTTCCCGATGCCCGGCATGCCGGTCAGCGCGATGATCACGGGGGACTGCCCCGGCGGTTCGATGAGGGCGTTGAGCCGGTCGAGGACGTCCCGCCGCCCGGTGAACCCCGGCACGTCCAGCGGGAGTTGCCGGGGCGGGCCCTCGGCTTCGGGGGGCGGCGCCATGTGGACGTGCTTGTCACCGGAGACCAGGTCGCCCTCGGCGTTCGCCTCGCCGAACAAGGTCGTCATGCCGGCCCTCCGCGGTTAGATCGACCTGGTTTTCACCGTAACGTGCGAATCGTTCGGAAAATATGGACAAATACACAAGTGGCCATTATGGGAAGGGCTACGCCGGAAGTACGGTGCCGTTGTGGATCAACGCGGAGGTGCGCGCCTCAGGAATTGGGCCGGGAACGTCGGCTACGGCGCCGCGCGGGTGCACCGGCCGGAGTCCGTGGACGCGTTGCGCCGCGTCGTGGCGGACGCGCGGCGGGTGCGGGCGCTCGGCAGCGGGCATTCGTTCAGCCTGGTCGCCGACACCACCGGCGACCTCGTCCGGCTCGACGGGCTGCCGCCGCTGGTGGAGATCGACACCGCCCGGTCGACCGTGGCGGTCGCGGCCGGGATGCGGTACGCGGACGTCGCGGTAGAGCTGCACCGCAAGGGTTACGCCCTGCCGAACATGGCGTCGCTGCCGCACATCTCGGTGGCCGGGTCCTGCGCGACCGGCACGCACGGGTCGGGGGACGGCCTGCGCTGCCTGTCCGCGTCCGTGACCGCGCTCGAACTCGTCGGCCCGGACGGCGACCTGCGCGAGCTGCGGCGGGACGCCGACGCCGGCTTCCCCGGCGCGGTCGTCGCGCTCGGCGCGCTGGGCATCGTCACGCGGCTGACGCTGGAGGTCGAGCCCGCGTTCGAGGTCGCGCAGAACGTCCGGCTCGGCGTTCCACTGGACGACCTGGCCGCCCGTTTCGACGAGGTTTTCGGCGCCGCCTACAGCGTCAGCGCCTTCACCGGGTGGCGCAGCGGCGAGGCCACGGTGTGGCTCAAATGCCGCGCGGGCGCGCCGGAGCCGGTGTGGGGCGGCGGGCGCGCGGCGGGTGCGGCGGTCCACCCGGTGCCGGGCATGGACCCGGTGGCCTGCACCGTCCAACTGGGGGAGCCGGGCCCGTGGCACGAGCGGCTGCCCCATTTCCGGCCCGAGCTGACGCCGAGCGCCGGACGGGAGCTGCAATCGGAGTGGTTCCTGCCCAGGGAGGCGGCGGGCGCGGCGATCGCGGAGGTGCGCGGGCTCGCCGGCGTCCTGACGCCGGTGCTGCACATCTCCGAGATCCGGACCGTCCGCGGCGACGACCTGTGGCTGAGCCCGGCGTACGGCAGGGACTCGGTGACCTTCCACTTCACCTGGCACGACGATCCCGTTGGGGTGCTTCCCGCGGTCGCCGCGCTGCAGGAGCGGCTCGTCCCGCTGGGGGCCCGGCCGCACTGGGGCAAGCTCAGCACCACGCCCGCCGGGGAGGTCGCCGCCCGCTACGAGCGCGCCGCCGATTTCGCCGGGCTGGCGGGCGAGCTGGATCCCGGCGGGAAGTTCCGCAACGCGTTCGTGGACGCGCTGTTCCCGCGCGGTTAGCCGCCGGGCAGGGCGACCGTGATGGCCAGGCCGCCCTGGGCGCGGGGGACGGCGCTGACCGTCCCGCCGTGCGCCCGGACGATCGACTGGACGATCGAGAGCCCCAGCCCGGCGCCCTTCGCGGTGACGACGCGGTCGCCGTCGAGGCGCCGGAACGGCTCGAACAGCGCCGGGATCTCGTAGGGCGGGACGGACGGGCCCGAGTTGGCGACCTCCAGGACGGCGCGGCCGTCCTCGGTGCGGCAGGCGACGCTGACCCAGCCGCCCTCGGTGTTGTGGCGCAGGCCGTTCTCCAGGAGGTTCTGCACGACGCGTTCGAGGAGGAGGGCGTCGCCCGACGTCATGGCCTCGGCGGCGTCGGTCTCCACGCTGATGCCGGTCTCCTTGGCCTCGGGCGCGGTCTGGGACGCGACGTGGGCGACGACGTCCGCGAGATCGACGGGCGCGCGCTGGGTGATCTCGTTCTCGGAGCGGGCGAGCAGCAGCAGGCCGCCGATGAGCCGCTCGTGCCGCGCGTTGATCTGCAGCAGGGTCTCGCCGAGCTGCCGGACGTCCGGGGACGCCGACGCGCGGTGCATCGCGACCTCGACCAGGGCGCGGCCCAGCGTCAGGGGCGTGCGCAGCTCGTGCGAGGCGTTGGCGACGAAGCGGCGCTGGCCGTCGAAGGACCGGTCGAGCCGCTCCACCATCGTGTCGAAGGTGTCGGCGAGCTCCTTCACCTCGTCGCGCGGTCCGGTGAGGGCGATGCGCTCGTGCAGGCCCCGGTCGGCGGCGGGCGAGCCGGCGATCCGCCGGGCGGTCTCGGTGACGCGGTGCAGCGGGGACAGCACCTGGCCCGCGATGAGCCAGCCGAGGCCCGCCGCCGCCCCGCCGACGACGAGCAGCGCGATCGACCCCTGCGTCACCAGCGACGTGATGGCGGCGTCGCGCAGCTCGGCCCGCTGCTTCTTCATCCAGCCCTCGGTGTCGGCCAGCAGCTGCTCCTCCGGGACGCGCCGCTCCGGAGCGGGCGCGGTGCCCGGCGCCGGGGCCAGCCGGGTCGCGAGGACCTTCGTGCCCGAACGGGACAGCTGCTGGTTGAACAGGGCGTAGGTCACCCCGAGCAGGACGACCCCGGCGACGAGGAACAGGCCGCAGTAGGTGAGGGTGAGCCGGGCGCGCAGCGACAGCTTCATGGGATCCGGTACCCCGCTCCCTTGACGGTCTCGACCACGGGCGGGTCGGCGAGCTTGCGGCGCAGCTTGAGGACGGTCAGCCGGACGGCGCCGGTGAACGGGTCGGCGTGCTCGTCCCACGCCTTCTCCAGGAGCTGCTCGGCGGAGACGACGGCGCCGTCCGCGCGCAGCAGCTCGGCGAGGACGGCGAACTCCTTGCGGGCGAGCGGCACGTACCGGCCGTCGCGGAACACCTCGCGGCGCGCCGGGTCCAGGGTGATCCCGGCGCGGTGCAGCGTCGGCGGCGCGGCCGGCCGGGACCGGCGTCCGAGCGCGTGCACGCGGGCGGCGAGCTCCGGGAACGCGAACGGCTTGGTCAGGTAGTCGTCGGCGCCGAGCCCGAGGCCGCCGACCCGGTCGGTGACCTCGGCGGCGGCGGTCAGCATCAGGATCCGCGCCGCCGCCCCGGCCCGCACGACCTCCCGGCACACCTCGTCGCCGTGGACGAGCGGCAGGTCGCGGTCCAGGACGATCACGTCGTAGTCGTTGACGCCGGTGCGCTCCAGCGCCGCCGCGCCGTCGTAGGCGAGGTCGACGGCGTGCGCGTCGTCCCGCAGCCATTCGGCGATCGCGTCCGCGAGCAGCCGCTCGTCCTCCACCACCAGAACTCTCATCGCTCCTCCTCCGAGGGGTGATGCTGCCCGACGGCGTGTTTCGTCGCCGTTAGCCGCCGGCTCCGCGGACGCGGAAACGCGGGGGAAACGTCCGGCCGGGTTGCATCGCTCCGCGTCGGCCGGAACGGCTCCGGCCGGCGGACGAGGAGGAGACATGCGACTGCGGATCCTGGCGGCGCTGCCGCTCGCGCTGGCGCTGGTGCTGACCGGATGCGGCTCGGACGGCGGCGGCGACACCGGCGTGGCGTCGGCGGGCGGCGCGAAGCAGGAGGGGCCGGCCGGCGGCGGCGCCAAGCCGAACCTGGACGAGCTGGGCGTGAAGTTCGCCCAGTGCATGCGCGAGCACGGCGTGGACATGGACGACCCCCAGCCCGGCAGGGGCGTCCAGCTCAAGGTCAAGGGCAACAAGGAGACCGTCGACAAGGCGATGGAGGCGTGCCGGCAGTACAACCCGCAGGCGAACGCCACCGGCGCCCCCGATCCGCAGATGCAGGAGCGGGCGCGCAAGCACGCCGAGTGCATGCGGCAGCACGGCGTGGAGGCGTTCCCCGACCCGAAGCCGGGCCAGCGCGGCATCCGGATCGACGCGAAGGTCGGCGAGGACCCCGACTTCGAGGCCGCGCAGCAGGAGTGCCAGAAGATCCTCCAGGGCGGGAAGTGATGGGCGGGACGGCCGTGGGCGAGAGCGCCCCGGCGCGGGAGGAGCGGCGGGCGCGGGCCCGCCGCCGGCCCCGGCCGCTGCTCGCCCTCGGGGTCGCCGCGCTGGTCGCGGCCGGCGGCGGGGTGGCGACCGCGGCGGCGCTCGGCGGCGGCGAATCCGGCGGCGGGACGGACCCGGCGCTGCCGCCCGCCACCGCGAAGGTCGCGCGGCAGACGCTCAACGACGCCCAGACCGAGGACGGGCGGCTCGGCTACGGCCCGGCGTCCGTCGTGACGAGCCAGCTGCGGGGCACGCTGACGAAGCTCCCCGAGAGCGGCGCCGAGATCACCCGCGGCCACGAGCTGTACGAGGTGGACGGCGACCCGGTCGTGCTGATGTACGGGTCCAGGCCGTCCTACCGGCCGCTGGAGGTCGGCACCGAGGGGGCGGACGTGAAGCGGTTCGAGAAGAACCTCAGCGCGCTCGGCTACGGCGGCTTCACCGTGGACGACGAGTACACCTCCGACACCGCCGACGCCGTCCGGGAATGGCAGGAGGACATCGGCGTCGCGGAGACCGGGGCGGTCGAGCTCGGCCGGGTCGCGTTCGCGGACGGTCCGGTCCGGATCGACAGCGTCCAGGCGAGCGCGGGCGAACCGGTGGCACCCGGCAAGAAGGTGCTCACCCGCACGGGCACCGGCCAGGCCGTGACGGTCGAGCTGGACACCGCCGACCAGCGCATGGCGAAGAAGGGCGCGAAGGTCACCGTGACGCTGCCGGAGAACGAGACCGTCACCGCGGAGATCGACGAGGTCACGACCGTCATCGAGCCGGGCGAGCAGGGCCAGGACCCGACGACGAAGGTCGAGGTGACGATCTGGCTCGACACGGCGAAGGCGAAGAAGGCCGCCGCGCGGTACGCGCTGGCCTCGGTCGATGTCACGTTCACCGCGGGCAGGCGCGAGGACGTGCTGACCGTCCCGGTGACCGCGCTGGTCGCGCTGAGCGAGGGCGGCTTCGGCGTGGAGGTCGTCAAGGGCGCGGCCTCCTCCTACGTTCCGGTCGAGACGGGTCTGTTCGCGGACGGCAAGGTCGAGATCTCCGGGCCGGGGATCACCGCGGGCACCGTCGTGGGGGTGCCGAAATGATCGCGCTGCGAGACGTGGTGAAGCGGTACCCGGGCGGCGTGCACGCGCTCGCCGGGGTGTCGCTGCGCATCGCCGCGGGCGAGCTCGTCGCGATCGTCGGGCCGTCCGGGTCGGGCAAGTCGACGATGCTGAACGTCCTCGGCACGCTGGACCGGCCGACGTCGGGCAGCGTCCACATCGACGGGCACGACGTGGGGCGGCTGACCGACGCGAAACTGTCGGCGCTCCGCGCGACCCGCATCGGGTTCGTGTTCCAGCACTTCCACCTGGCGGCCGGGACGCGGGCGATCGACAACGTCGCGGACGGGCTGCTCTACACCGGGCTCCGCGCGGCGGCGCGGCGGCGGCGGGCCGCGGCGGCGCTGGAGCGGGTCGGGCTCGGCCACCGGCTGGACCACGAGCCGCACGAGCTGTCCGGCGGGGAGCGGCAGCGGGTCGCGATCGCGCGGGCGGTGGCGGGGGAGCCCGCGCTGCTGCTCGCCGACGAGCCCACCGGTGCGCTGGACTCGGCGTCCGGGGACGGGGTGATGGCGCTGCTGCGGGAGCTGCACGCCGCCGGCACCACCGTCGTGATCATCACGCACGACCGGGAGATCGCGGACGGGCTGCCGCGCCGCGTCCGGATGCGCGACGGCCGCGTCGTCGCCGACTCCGCCCTCGCCGACTCCGCCCTCGCCGAGGCCGCCGCCCTGCCCGAGGCGGCGCAGTGACGGCCGCAGGGACGCTGCGGCCCGCGCGGCTGTGGCCGGGCGACGTGGTCAAGGTCGGCGCGGTGGGGCTGCGGACGCGTCCGATGCGGGCGTTCCTGTCCGCGCTCGGCATCGCGATCGGGATCGCCGCGATGGTCGCCGTCGTCGGCGTGTCCTCCTCGTCCCGCGCGGAGCTGGACCGGGCCCTCGCCGCGCTCGGCACCAACCTGCTGACGGTGTCGCCGGGCAGCACGCTCACCGGGGAGAAGGCGCAGCTGCCGCTGGAGTCGGAGCGGATGGTGGCCCGCATCGCCCCGGTCCGGGACGTGTCGGCGATCGGGCTGCTGGACGAGGCGAAGGTCTACCGGTCCGGCAAGGTGCCCGCGACCGAGACCAACGGGATCGCGACGTACGCGGCCCGCACCGGCCTGCGCGCCGCGACGGGCGCGGAGCTGAGCCGCGGCGTGTGGCTGAGCACCGCGACCGGCGAGTTCCCCGCGGTGGTGCTCGGCGCGAAGGCGGCCGAGCGGCTCGGCATCGGGCACGCGTCCCCGGACGTGCAGGTGCTCGTCGGCGGCCACCGGTTCACCGTGATCGGGATCCTCGCGCCGGTGGCGCTGGCCCCCGAGCTGGACACGGCGGCGCTGGTCGGCTGGCCCGCCGCGCGGAGCGTGCTCGGCTTCGACGGGCATCCGACGACGATCTACACCCGGTCGGCGGACGCGCGCGTCGAGGACGTCCGGGACGTGCTCGGCCCGACCGCGAACCCGGCGGCGCCGAACGAGGTGGAGGTGTCGCGGCCGTCGGACGCGCTCGCGGCGCGGCAGGCGGCGGGGGAGGCGTTCACCGGGCTGCTGCTCGGCCTCGGCGCGGTCGCGCTGCTCGTCGGCGGCGTCGGGGTCGCCAACACCATGGTGATCTCGGTGCTGGAGCGCCGTGCGGAGATCGGGCTGCGCCGCTCCCTCGGCGCGACCCGCGGCCAGATCCGCACCCAGTTCCTCGCCGAGTCGCTGCTGCTGTCGGCGCTCGGCGGGGTCGGCGGCGCGCTGATCGGGTCGCTGGTGACCGCCGGCTACGCCCTCTACCAGGGGTGGCCGGTGGTGATCCCCGCCTGGGCGGTGCTCGGCGGCGTCGCGGCGACGCTGGTCATCGGCGCGGCGGCGGGGCTGTACCCGGCGGTCCGGGCGTCCCGGCTCAGCCCGACCGAGGCGCTCGCCGCCACCTGAGCCCGCGCCCGCCGCCCACCCGAGCGGGCGGGCGCGGGCATGGACGGAGCGGGACGGGTGAGATCTCCGGTATGGGTAACGCGGAGACCGAGCCCGTCACGCTCGTGGTCACCTGGGACGTCAGGCCCGGCCGGGAGCGCGACTTCGAGGAGTGGGCGGAGGGCCTCCACCGGGTCGCCTCCGGGCATCCGGGCCACCGGGGCGCCACCTGGCTGCGCGCCGAGGGGGCGCGGCACCGGTACTACACGGTCGTGAACTTCGCCGACCAGGACTCGCTCGACCGGTGGCTGCGGTCGCCGGAGCGGGCCGACTGGATCGACCGGGTCCGCGGCATCGCCGACGAGCACCATCTCGACACCACCGGGCTGGAGACGTGGTTCAGCCTGCCCGGGGAGTCGGTGCCGGCGCCGTCCAAGGCGAAGATGATCGTCGTGACGTTCTGCGCGGTGTATCCGCTCAGCCTGCTGCTGAACGCGTTCGCCACCCCGCTGACGAAGTCGTGGCCGGTGCCGCTGCAGGCGCTGACGTTCCCGGTGATCGTGATCCCGCTGCTCACCGTGGTGATCATGCCCGCGCTCAGCCGGCTGCTGCGGCGCTGGCTGTACCCGGCCGGGCGGATCCACCGCCCCGCCCGGCCGGGCCGCTGACCGGGCGGGCGGGGCGCGATCGGGCAGGGCGCGATCAGGCGGGGCGCGATCAGGCGGGGCGCGATCAGATGCGGGGCCGCGATCAGGAGAGCAGGTCACGCAGCTCCTGGACGGCCTCGCGCAGCCGGTCCGCGAACGCGTACATGGCGTCCGCGACGGGCTGCGGCGTGCTCAGGTACAGGTTGAAGCGGTCCGGCAGCAGGACGTAGGCGACGCCGATGCACTGCTCGCTGGTCGACCCGAACCCGAAGTACCGGATGTTGACCGACGGCGCCGAACTGGTGGACAGGTAGTCGTCCCGCATCTTGATCCAGCCCGGCGTGTCGAACAGCGGAAGCGGCCCGGTGACGCCGAGTTCGGCGCCGCGCCGCTTGGCGATCAGCTGCAGCTCCCAGAGGTGCTGCTCGGGCGCCTGCCCGGCCTGGCACTCCTTCGCGCGGCGCACGTGCGCCTCGGCGGCGGCGCGGAACGCGTTCCGGCGCGCCTCCCGGTCGGCCGCGGGGTCGTCCATGGCCGCGACGAAGCGCAGCACCTCGGGGGTGACGACCCGCATCGCCTCGGTGCGGCCGTGCCGGTACTGGCGGGTCGCGATCGACTCGTAGGTGGTGCCGGTGAGGCCCTTCGCGCGCCGGTGGGCGAGCTGGTAGGCCAGCTGGACGAACGCGTCCGGCGACGTCTTCAGCCGCTTGGCCTCGGCGGAGCCGAAGTCGTCGAACGAGACGGCGGCCGTGGCGGTCGCGGCGGCGTAGCCGGCGAAGGAGGCCGCCGCCTCCTCGATGTCGCGCCGCAGGTCCTCGTCCAGCGCGAACCGGATCGGCTCGATCGCGGGCAGGCCCTGCGCGGCGGCGCCCGACCGCCGGGACAGCTCCGCGGGCGGCGCGCCGAGCAGCTCGTCCACGAAGCTGAGGACCGTGGTGCCGTCCAGCCCGCAGTGCTCGACGTTGATGCCCGCGGTGCCGTCGCCGAACACGATGAACGACACCGCCTTGTCGAACCAGCGGTTGCCGCTGTCGCCGTGGAGCAGGTGGTCGCAGGCGTCGAGGGTGTTCGCGGGGGCGAAGTCCTCCAGGCAGACGCAGAACAGCGCCGTCTCGACCTCGTCCAGGGCCTTGTCGTTGCCGAGCGCCAGCAGCGCGTCGCGGCTCGCCGCCCACTCGGCGCGGGCCTTGGTGGTGAGGTGCCCGGCGGACGGCTCCTCCGCCGCCTCCGCCTTCAGGATCGTGCCGAGCCCGGCCCGCAGCTCGCCGAGGGTGTGCGGGCGGCCGTCCGGGCCGAGGACGTCCATCCGGAACATGGTGCCGCGGAAGAACACCACGATGTGGCGGGCGTCGGACGGGCCCGGCCACGCGTCGGTGTAGGGCGCGCGGACGGTGTCCTGCTCGGCGCCGGGGATGCGGGTCGTCGAGAACAGGAACCGGTTCTGCACCATCGACAGCGGGCGGCCGCGCTGCACGACCGGCGGGATGCGCTCGGCGTCCAGCCGCAGCTTGTAGTCGAGCGCCCCGGCGATCAGCCCGGCCGCGCGGTCGGCCTGCCCCTCCGGCGACTCCTTGAACAGGAAGAAGAAGTTGGCGTTCAGCGCGATCCGGTCGCGGCGGCCGAGGTAGCGGTACGGCCAGAACGTGTCGAGCCAGCTGTGCACGCCCTCGGCGGCGTCGTAGCGCTCGAGCGCGGCGTGCAGCGTCCGGCCGGGGCCGCCTGGCCGGACGAACGCGGCCAGCGCCGACTCCGTCCGGGCCCGCTCGTCCTCGGTCAGCAGCGGCCCGCACCACTCCATGAACCGCTCGCAGGTCGCGTCGAGCGTGGGCAGCGGCACGCGCGGCAGCCCCGCCTCGTTGCCGAAGGTGCGGGACGAGAGTTCTTCGCTGGCGTTCACTTCGTTCCTCTGCTGTGTGTACCGGACTTGCCGTGTGTACCGGAGTCGCCGTCTGTACTGGAGTGGCCGTGGATGCCGGCCCCGCGGCTCGATGCCTCAGCCGCGCGGCTTGGAGATGTAGAGCTGCGCGTAGAACCAGCCGTCGGTCTCCAGCCCGCCCGGGTCGACGCCGACCTCGGCGAGCCGCTCCAGGACGGACGCCTGCTCCTCCCGCGTCGCGAACCGCCGCTGCCGGAACAGGCCGTCGCGCCGGACGGTCTCGTACCCGGCGGCGGCGAGGGTGTCGGCGATCGGGTCGAACGGGAACATGCGCAGGACGAAATGCGCCATCCACGGCAGCCGCCCGCCGGCGCGCTCCCCGGCGGCGGCGACGATCCGCGCGATGGTGCGCTCGGTGACGTAGCCGAGGCAGCCGGTGGAGATGACCAGGTCGGCTGCCGCGAGCCGGGCCCGCTGCTCGCCGGTCGGCTCGCCGTCCTCCAGGTCGGCGTGGACGGCGCCGTCCAGGAAACCGGCGTCCAGCGCGTAGCCGAGGGCGCCGTCGGAGGCGTCGAGACCGAGGAACCGGACGCGTTTCGGCGGTGCGCCGGAATCGACCAGCTCCCGGTCGCGGGCCAGCAGCGCGGCGCGCGTCCACCGGTGGGCGTCGCGGCCGCTATACCGATCGTACAGCTCGGCCATGGTCGCGCCGTGTTTCACCAGGGCCGCGTTGATTCCGTACGAGCAGCCGATGTCCAGGACGGTCGGGACCGGAACGCCGCGCGCCTCCCGGTATTCGGCGATGAGCCGCTCGAAATGCGGTTTGGCCAGTTCCGGGATGTTGTAGTCGAGATCGCGGAGCGTGCTGAAATAGGCGCGGGGATCGGGCCGCGTGTAGATGTGGTCGAGCGAGATCTTGCCGGTCGTGTCGACGCGCAACGGCGGGCCTCCTAGTCGAGCAGCTGGTCCACCCGGACGGCGCGCCCCTCCGCCGCCAGGTGCTCGGGCAGGACGCGGCCGAAGAGCTGCCTCGTGCGCGCGACGCTGCCGATGACCCCCGGGCGCTCGCTGTAGGCGAAGATCGCCGTGTGCCGCGCCGTGTCCCCCCGGACCGTGCTCACCCGGTGCAGCGAGTACCGGCCCTTGAACAGCTGCAGGTCGCCGGGGCGCAGCGCCAGCCGGCGGACCAGGCGGTCGCCGCGGCCGGTCAGCACGTCCCGGACGTCGGCGAAGTTCTCCCGCTCCGCCGTCCGGATGTTCGGGCAGTACTCGAAGACGCCCCCGTCCTCGGGCTCCTGCGTGAGCAGGCTGACGGTGAACTCGTTGGTGTCGAAGTGCCAGGGGTGCTCCATCCCGGGGCCGACCACGTTGAGGACCAGCCCCGACAGCGGGTCGGCCAGCTCGTGCACCCGCGGCAGCCCGAAGCAGCTCGCCACGAACCGCTGGAACAGCCCGTTCGTGTAGAGCCGGTGGATGAGCGCGTCCGCCGGGACGCGGTCGCGCGCGACGAACGCGTTGCCCCGCTCGACGGTGATGCGGCCCGGATGATCGTCCGGCAAAGGGGTGCCGATGTCGATGTTGTAGGCGTTCACCGTTTCGACGTCATAATGCGCGGACGGCGCGATCTTCGCGCATTCCGTGCGCAGTGCCTCCCGCAATGCGGGGCGAATGAAGTCGGGCAGCACGCAGCACCCGGTTTTCGCCAGTTCGGCGCGGGTGCGGGAAACGGCGGCGGCCCAGCCGGCGCCGTCCGGCTCGGCCAGCGGATAGCGTTCCGTGTCGGCCACCTGTGCGAGAGACTCCGCCGCGCCCATGACGTTCCTTCCGCGTCGCCGAACCCATGACGGGTTTTAGCACAGTCCTTCCGGGAATTCATGGCCCGCCTTTCCGGGCCCGTTTGTCAGAAATCGATAAGCCCGGCCCGTGACCTGTGCCTTCGAACGTTCCGGCGCGCGCGCCGCCGCGGCGGCGGGTGTGTCCCATCTCACCCGCCGTGCGCGGCGGCGCCCCGCGGCGGGTAGGACCGGGGCACGGGGGAGTGACAGGGGGGGCGGTCGTGCAGACCTTTCTGCCGTACGCGGACTTCGCCGCCACGGCCCGGGTGCTGGACCGGCGGCGGCTCGGCAAGCAGCGCGTCGAGACGATCCAGGTGCTGCGCGCGCTCACGGTGCCCGGCTACGGCTGGCGGCACCACCCGGCCGCGCTGATGTGGACGGGCTACGAGGAGGCGCTCGTCCGGTACGGCCTGGAGATGTGCGCCCGGTGGAGCGACCTCGGCCACGCCGACACCTGCGCCGCGACGCTGGCGGCCGACCTCGCCGGCGCGCGGGGCGTGCGGGAGCCGCGCGCCCAGCGGCGGCTCGCCGCCGCGGGGGAGTTGCCGCCCTGGCTGGGCGACCCGGCGTTCCATCTGAGCCACCGCTCGGCGCTCGTCCGCAAGGACCCCGCCTTCTACGGGCCCGCGTTCCCCGGGGTGCCGGACGACCTGCCCTACGTCTGGCCCGCCTCGGACCGGCGCCCCGGCGGGCAGGGCTCTCATGGTGCGGCCGAGGGCGGGTAGGTACCCCGGAACCGCACGGACGAGGGGGCCCCGGAGGACGGTGAGCCGATGCTGAGGGAGCTGGTGGCGGAGAGCCACCTGATGTCCATGGAGCAGCTGCCGGGCGCGGCCGCCCGGCACGCCGCCGGCGTGGGCCTGCACGACGTGCTGATCTACGTCTCCGACCTCCAGCAGAACGTCCTGCGGCTGCTGACCGGCAAGGGCCCGGACGCCGGCGGAGACCCCGGCGACGAGATCCCGGAGCTGAAGATCGAGGGCACCGTCGCGGGCCGGGCGTTCCAGACCATGGTGCCGGTGATCGGGCAGACCTTCGGCGACGGGACCTGCCAGTACTGGCTGCCGGTCCTCGACGGCTCGGAGCGGCTCGGGGTGGTCCGGGCCACCATCCGCCGGGACGATCCGCAGGCCCGCGACGACGCCGAGTACCTGGCCGGGATGGTCGCGCTGATCATCGTCAGCAAGGGCCCCTACAGCGACTCGTTCTCCCGGCTGGTGCGCACGCGCGGGATGACGGTGTCGGCGGAGATGCAGTGGCGGCTGCTGCCGCCGCTGACGTTCGCCAACGACCAGGTGGTGATCAGCGCGGCGCTGGAGCCCGCCTACAACCTCGGCGGCGACACCTTCGACTACGCGCTGGCGGGCGAGACCGTGCACTTCGGGGTCTTCGACGCCATGGGGCACGACACCACGGCCGGGCTGACCTCCAGCCTCGCCGTCGCCGCGTTCCGCAAGCACCGGCTCCAGGGCGCCGACCTCATCGGGGTCGGGCGGGGGATCGAGGAGGTGCTGGCCGAGCAGGACAGCAGCGGACGCTTCGTGACCTCCGTGCTGGCGGAGCTCGACCTGCGGTCCGGCGTGTTCTCCTGGGCGTCCTACGGACATCCCCCGCCGGTCATCATCCGCAAGGGCCGCTGGGTGACCTCGCTCGAATGCCGCCCCGGCACGCCGCTCGGCACCGGCCTCGGCGTCGAGCCCGCGCGGTGCTCCGAGCAGCTCGAACCGGGCGACCGCATCCTGCTCTACACCGACGGCATCGTGGAGGCCCGCGACCCGGGCAAGCGGGAGTTCGGGCTGGTCCGCTTCGTCGACTTCGTGATCAAGCGGGAGGCCGACGGGCTGGCGGCGCCCGAGACGCTGCGGCGCCTGATCCACAGCATCCTGACGCACCACGCGGGACGGCTGGACGACGACGCCACCGTCCTGCTCCTCGAATGGCACGGCTGGGGCGGCCGGGAGGACGCGCTGGAGGCGATCCGGCAGACCTGAGCTAGCCGGCCCCGAGGGCGGCCATCAGCATCGGGTACGCCTCGTGCAGGTCGCGCTGCCAGTACGGCCAGTCGTGCTGCCCGTCGAAGAACCGGGCGGTCACCGGGATCCCGAGATCGCGCAGCCGGGCCGTGAACGCGCGCGCGTCGCCGTGGGCGGCGGCCTCCACCGGATCGGTGAACGGCAGCCCGCCGAGCGACCCGGCCCTGCCGTTGCCGCTCGCCACCCACAGCCGGACGCCGCGCAGCCGCCCGGCGATGTCCGTCGGGTTGTGCGCGCGCCAGATCGCCGCCTGGTCGTCCGGGTCGCCCCAGACGCGCCGCCAGTCGGTGCCGGGGCAGGCGAACGACGGCCCCCAGCCGGTCGAGTCGTCGCCCGGCTCGTGGCCGTGGAGGGTGTCCACGTACCCGCTGAAGGACGCGGCGGCCCGGAACATGCCGGGGTGGCGGGCCGCGTACAGCATGGCGCCGAGACCGCCCATGGAATTGCCCGCGACCACGCGGCCGGACCCGGCGCGGTAATCGCGTTCGAGGACGCGCCGGAGTTCGGTCAGGTGGAACGTCTCCCAGCGCGGGGAGCCGCCGCGCCCGTAATTCCACCAGTCGGAGTAATTCCCGCAGCGGCCGCCGTTCGGCATGACGACGATGACGCCGCTCCCGGCGGTGAGCCGGGCGACGTCGGTGCCGCGCGTCCAGGCGGTGTAGTCGTCGACGCCGCCGTGCAGCAGCCACAGCGTGGGCCACGTGCGGGTCGCGTCCCGCGACCAGCCGCGGGGGAGCAGAAGGCGAACCTGCTGCCGGCCGTCCATGGCCGGAGAGTCGATGGTCAGGTCCACGGTGCGGGACGCGACGGACCGCTCGGCGACAACCCGCGCGCCGCTCGGGGCGGCGCCCGCGGGCGGGGTGGAGGCGAGCGCGGTGGAACGATCCAGGAAAAGTGCGGGGAGGAGCAGCGCGAAGGCCGCCGGCCATGCGGCGGGGGTGATGCGGCGGAGCAATGGGGGCCTTCCGGAAACACCGGCGGGATGGGCCGGCCTTGACGGGAAAGGGGAGCGCCGTGGTGCGGTCTTTTCTCTCCCTGTGCGTGGTAGGTTCCCGTGCGCCGCCATTGTGAAGCGCCAACCAAATAACTGTATAAAATGCATTTTCCGGGCCCGGATACGCGCGATCCCGCCGTGCCGGGGCGCCCGTGATCCGGCCCCCGAACGCACGAACGCCGGACGCCCGCGGCGGGCGTCCGGCGCTCGTCCGGGCGTGGCTCAGGCGTCCGGCATCGGCTGGGGCGGGGGCCCCTGGATGTAGCGGACGGCCCACCGCACCAGCCGGCGGCCCACCCCGTACAGGATCAGCGCGACGCCGGCCAGCGGCAGGATCAGCAGGATGATCTGCAGCCCGGAGGTGACCAGCTGGAGCACCCCGGCCCCGTTCGCCGCCTCGGCGGCGAGCCGCCGCATCATCATCCAGTCCTTGCCGATCAGCGCCGGGACCTGGCTGATGATGAGGCCGATCTGGAACACCAGCACCGGTATGACGATCAGCACCCAGCACGTGACGAAGACCTGCGGCCAGCGCTTGAGCTCGTTCAGCCGGGCGTCGGGGCGGCGCAGCAGCGTCCGGCGCAGGATCGGCCCGATGTACTTGAACAGGTCGGGGATGCCGACCAGGTCGGACATGATGTAGTACCCGTCGAACCGGAGCGTCGGCAGGAGCTGCTGCATCATCTCCAGGTTGACGTAGAGCACGGCGACGAGCAGCGGCTCGAACCCCGTCTGCAGGTACGCCAGCGTCAGCCCCACCACGAAGATGGCGTTGAAGTACACCCCGGCCAGGTCGGCGCGCAGCCGCCCGGCCCGTCCGAGCCGGTACGACTCGGTGATGTCGGTGTAGAACGCGGGCCAGACCAGGTAGATCCCGCAGCCCATCACGCCCGGCCGGACGCCCCCGTACCGGCAGGCGGTGGCGTGCCCGACCTCGTGGAACGCGCAGGACGCGATGCCGAGACCGAGGATCAGCAGGATGCTCACCGGGTTCATGATCGCCGTGGTGATGGCGCCGGCCACCGAGTGGCTGGTGAGCAGCCAGCCCTCGCTGACCACGAACGCGGTGAGCATGACGGCGATCGCGACGGGCCGGAACAGCCAGCCGAACAGCCCGCCGACGAACCACGTGAACGACTCGGGCATGACCGCGACCCGCCACCGCAGCGCGAGCCACGGGTCGGCCTTGACGGGCGCGGGCGCCGTGCCGTCGCTGTAGGTGGTGACGCCGAGCGGCGCGAGCTTGCGGTCGGCCAGGTAGACGACCTGCTCGCCGGTGAGCTGGGCGCCGGCCTGTTCGGTGACGGCCGCGGCGACCCGGTCGAGCGCCTGCGCGGCGTCCGTGCCGGCGAGGTCGCGGTGGTCGTGCAGCGCCTTGGCGACGAGGAACAGCAGCGGCGGCAGCCGGACGAGCTGGCCGTCCGGCAGGCGCACGAGCTGCGGCGGCTCCCGGTAGCCGGAGTTCTTGAACTCGCCGACCAGCTCGGCGCCGTCGACGAGGGCGGGCAGGGTGAGGGCGGCGGGGGGCCCGCCGCCCGCCACGTCCGGGGTCGCGGGAGAGCCCATCAGTGGTGCTCGACCACGGTGGCCGGAACGCAGGTCATCGTGGAGTAGGCCGGCTGGGCGAGCAGCCCGCTGCCGAGCAGCCCGGTGGTGCCGGACGAGTACGTCGCCTGGCAGGCGTACATGACGACCGTGTCGCCACCGGAGGACAGCGCGAGCCGGGGCGGCAGGACCTCGCCGGAGAGCTGGTCCAGGTCGGTGTACGAGATTTTCCGAGGGTTCATGGCTCCCTTTCGGGATCAGTCCGCTGTCAGCGTTGCGTAGCAGGGAAAAGGGGGAAGGGCTGGCGCGCGAACGCCAGCCCTTCCGGTGCGGGCCGAAACCCGCGGTGTCAGACCTGAGCTCAGCCGTTGAGCGCGGTGTTGGCCGGGGTGCAGATCTGCGAGTTGGCGGCCGGCGCCGTCTGCCACAGGGTGAGGAGGCCCATCTGCGGCTGGTTGGAGTTGGCGGAGCAGGCGCTGGTGGTCACCGTGTGCCCGTCGCCGCCGTCGTGGCCGCCGTGGTTGGCGTTGAGGTTGAAGTTGTGGTTGTCGTCGTCGCCGCCACCGACGAGAAGGGTGGACAGCACGGCCCGCTCGGGCAGAACCTCGCCGGCCAGCTTGTCCAGCTCGGTGTAGCTGAAGGACTTCATGTGGTTCCTTTTCTTCCTTGTCACGCCCGGATCTCAAGGTGGATACCGGATGTCCCTTCCTCGCCACAGGTCGCAGCGAGGTAGCTCTACGTATAGCACGTGTGACGGTCCGTGGCCAACCATGCCGTGTCCAGCGGCTTCCGCGCGTCGTTTCGCGTGGCGGCGCATGAGGCCGCCCCGCTGGGTAGGACGGGCTACGCCCGCATGTGATCAGGAGGAGGACGGGGAATGGCCGACAGCAGCTTCAGCATCGACGTCGCGGCGATCCGGGACCGCGCCCGGCAGAAGATGGCGGACGGGCCGGTGACGGCCGGCTACGGAAGGAGCCCGGAGGAGGTCATCGGGGTCCTCAACGACGTCCTCGCCACCGAGATCGTGTGCTGGATGCGCTACGCGCAGCACGCGATCAGCGCGACCGGGATCGACCGGGCGCAGGTCGCCGCGGAGTTCCAGGAGCACGCCGAGGAGGAGCGCGACCACGCGATGCGCGCCGCGGAGCGCATCAGCCAGCTCGGCGGCGACCCCGACTTCGACCCGGAGACCCTCGCCCGGCGCTCCCACACCACGTACACGACGTTCAACGACGGCGACCTGCGCGGCATGCTGCAGGAGAACCTCGTCGCCGAGCGGATCGTCATCGAGTCCTACCAGGAGATCATCCGCTGGCTCGGGGACGGCGACGTCACGACGCGGCGCATCATGGAGCACATCCTCGCCGAGGAGGAGGAGCACGCCGACGACCTGATGGACCTGCTGGGCAACTGAGGGTTCACCCGGTGCACGCGGGTATGCGAGCCGCATGGACTTCGGATACTCGCTGCTCTGCGAGCAGACACCGCCCAAGCAGCTCATCAGCGACGGCGTGGAGGCCGAGGAGGCCGGCTTCGACTACGTCACCATCTCCGATCACTACTTCCCGTGGCTGGAGGACCAGGGGCACTCGGCCTACGCGTGGTCGGTGCTCGGCGCGCTGGCCCACGCCACCCACCGGGTGCCGCTGATCACGCTGGTGACGTGCCCGACGATGCGCTACCACCCGGCCGTGGTGGCGCAGAAGGCCGCGACGATGGGCGTGCTGTCGGACGGCCGGTTCATCCTCGGCCTCGGCGCGGGGGAGAACCTGAACGAGCACGTCGTCGGGCGGGACTGGCCGCCGGTGGACGTCCGGCACGCCATGTTCGGCGAGGCCGTCGACATCATCCGGAGGCTGTTCGGCGGCGGCTACGTCAACTACCGGGGCGAGCACTACCGGGTGGACTCGGCGAAGCTCTACGACCTGCCGGACCGGCCCGTCCCGATCGGGATGGCGGCGTTCGGCCCGCAGGCCGGGCGGCTCGCGGCCGAGCACGCGGACATCCTGATGTCCGACCAGCCCGTCGGCGACGTCGTCCGGCTCTTCGGCGAGCAGGGCGGCGCCGGCAAGCCCGTCTACGGCATGATCCCGGTCGCGTTCGGCGAGGACCGCGACGAGTGCGAGCGGCGCGCCCACCGGATCTGGAGGTTCTCGGCGCCGGCCTGGAAGGTGATGTCGGAGCTGCCCGGCCCGGTGAACTTCGAGGCGGCGACGAAGACGGTCCGGCCGGAGGACGTCGTGGCGTCGGTCCCGTGCGGTGACGACGGCGACGACTACGTCCAGGCCGTCCAGCAGTGGGCCGACGCGGGCTTCACCCACATCTCGTTCTGCCAGTCCGGCGCGGACCGCCAGAAGGACTTCCGCACGTGGGCGGAGGCGGACCTGCTGCCTGTCCTCCGCGAGCGCTTCGGCTGACGCGCGGCGGCCGATCGCGCGTTTCCGCGGAGCCGGGTCGGGGGCGCTAACGGACGTTCATTACGCCGAGTTGCGGACGCCCTAAGAAAGAGGAGCAGAAGATCTCCGTCCGATCATTGACCGGCCGGGGAATTTTACTTATCTTCTGCATAGAACGCGTTCTACTTGGAGCCGCCGGTGCCCGCGCGAGGAAGCGCGACGGCGCCCGGCTCCCGGCCCCCGGTTCGGCGCCGCCACGCCCCTTGGCCAGGGCGGGGCGGACGCGCGAGGCGGCGGGCCTCCCACCCCGTATCTCCGGGTGCAGGCGCGACGCCCACCGTTCGAAATGAGGACTCCCTTGTCCCGCATCACGAAGCCGGCCGCGATCGCCTCGATCACGGCCGCGGCCGCCGTCGCCGTCGCCATGACCGCCACCCCCGCGCTGGCCTGGACGGCCGGCGACTTCACGGCCACCCTCAACGGGAACATGACCATCAACGCAGGGGTCTCCGCCACCTGCACCAGCTCGACCCTGTCCGGCACGATCGCCTCCGACGGCACGCTGTCGATCACCTCGGCATCCGTGGGCGGCTGCGGCGTCACGGTCACGCCGCAGAACCTGCCCTGGACCGGCAAGCTCGACGGCGGCGTCGCGACCATCAACGGGTTCGCGATGAGCGCCATCGGCTGCACCTACGGCGGCAACCTGTCCGGCACCTTCACCGGCTCCGACCTGCCGGTGACCGCCACGTTCGCGAACCAGACCGTCCGCAAGACCAGCGGCTGGCTCTGCCCCGACCCCGCGACCGTGTCGGCCAAGTACGACTTCGCCGCCTCCTGACCCGGTGGTGCGCGGCCGGCCCGACGTCACCGGCCGCGCACCTCACCGCACCTCACCGCACCGCACCACACCGCCCCGCACCGCGGCCCCGGCGCCTCGCCGGGGCCGCGGTGCGGGACGCGTCCGCCGTCAGCGCAGCTCGTAGGCGCGGATGACCTCCTGGGTCACCGCGCTTCCCCGCGCGTCCTCGGCGGTGACCCGGAGGGAGACCGCTCCCTTGCCGCGCAGCCGCGCGGAACCGTCCCGCACCGGGACGTCCGTCCACGTCGCACCGTCGTCGAAGGACGCCTGCAGTGACAGGCGCTTGAGGCGCGCGGAGGAGCCGTCCTGGTGGCGGACGGCCAGCCGCAGCGTTCTAGAACGTGTTCTGTTACGGACATCAAGAGAGGCGTCGTATTCCACCTGGAGAAGCGGCAGGACGGTGACGTCCGAGGTGCGCGCGGAACGGAACGTCCAGGACGTCGCGGTACGCGTGGACAGTGCGGCCCATGGGGCGTTGTTGGCGAAGTCGTATTCCACGCGGTATTCGGCGTCGTCCGGCGTCGTCGTCAGCGTGCCGTTCGCGCGGTACGGAGTCTGGGCGATGAGTTCGCCGTTCCGGTATACGCGGAAATCGGTGGTGAATCCATTCGCGAATGAACTGGAATAGGCGTCGGAGAAGTTGCGCGCGGCGTCCACCATCCCCACGTGCAGGCCGATCTGGTCGCCGGCGCGGACGATCGGGTCCAGCGCGTTGATCCCGCCGGTGAGCGGGGCCCTGCCCCAGGAGTGCGGGTCGCGGTCGCGCGGCTCGTACGACGACCACTTCGTCTCGCCGAGCACGAGGTGCGGCGTCTCCGGGCCGGGGAAGGCGTTGTTGTACGGTTGCTCCGGTGTGATCGCCATCGCCGACCACTGGGTCTGCGAGTCGGCCGATACGTACTCCGTGCGCGTCCTGGGCGTGCCCGTTACCGGGTTGCTGTAGGCGATCGCGAACTCTTCCCAGGGGCGCTTGCCGTAGCGCGCGAAGGTCATGGAGCCGCCGCCGTGGTAGGCGCCGTCGACGCGCGCGAGGTCCCGCGTGCGGACGACATGGCCGAGGTCCCGGGGAATCTGCCCGGTCTCCGGGAGAACCAGGTCGTACTGGTACGGGCTGTTCGCGACGCCCTTGGCGGTCACAGTGGCGTGCTTCTGTCGCAGCAGGGCCAGCCCCTCTTCCCGAGACAGCCGGACGGTCGGGACCCGCAACTGGGCCCCGTAGCCGCCGGGATCGTCGTTCACCCCGGGCACGTCGTTGTAGACGGCGACCATCCTGGCGCCCGCCTTGGCGGCCCTGTTGGCCTGCTCGGCGACGGGCACGCCGTCCTTGCGCTCGACGAGGGCCAGGGCGCCGCGCAGACCGGCGCCGGAGGCGTCCCCGTCCGCGACCCGCATGCTGACCGTGCCGTCCAGGCGGGGGAACTGGTCGGAGGTGTCGCTGAAGTAGCCCGCGGGGTAGTACGAGGGGTGCAGGGAGCGCCCCCGCGCCCGCATGGTGACGTCCGGCGCCTCCAGCCGCCACCGCGTGTAGACCTCGAACGTGCCGGTACGGACCTTCCGGGTCGGCTGCAGGAACACCCGCTGCTCCAGCGTCGCGCCGGCGTTCATGTAGACGCCCTCGTCCACCGCCGAGCCGTTCGCGGGGCCGCGGGTCCACATCAGGTGGCTGATCGCTCCGACGTTCGGGGCGGTCGCGTGGTCGGGCGTCCGGACCGTCACCTCCTCGGCCTTGCGCGCGTCGAGGACGATCTCGGTGTCCCCGGTGATCTCGATCTCCGGGTCCCCGACGAGGCTGTAGTTGAGCGGCTTCCCGGTGCCGGTCGCGGGCGCCCACGAAGGCATCGTCTTGACGACGCCCATCACTGAGTACGTCCCCGGCCGCAGCCGTATGCAGTTCGAGTCGTTCCAGCGCTCGTCGGTGCACGGGGCGTCGGCGGAACCGGGCAGCGGCCGGTGCGCGTTGCCGAGCGCCGCGTCCTTGACGTTCACGAAGCCGACTGTGCCGGGCCCAGGCCGCCCGTCCCGCGCGATGCTCCGCACCCGCACGGTGACCAGGTCCTCCGCCGGCGCCGCCGACGCAGTGGGTGCGGAGGCGCGGCGCTCGTGCAGCGCCGTCACGTTGTACCGCTCCGGATCATCGGTGAGCCGGTCGTCCGGGACGACGTACAGGTCCCCGCCGCTGTGCCGGACCGAGAACGCGGGGGCGCGTCCCGGTGCGGGCGCCACCGTCGCGGCCCCGCCCGCGACGCGCACCGCGTCGCCGGTGGGCAGCGTGACGTCATAGGCTCCGGCGTCGGCGCGCAGCGCGGCCGGCGGCCCGGTCTCCGCCGCCGCGGGCGCCGCGAGCCCGAGGGCGCCGAGCGCCAGGGCCGCCGCGGTCTTCAGCCACATGGCCATCCCTCCCCAAGAAGTGGATCTTGATTGTCGGGCCGCCGCCCGGCGGCGATCCAGGGACGGCGGTGGCGGCTTCCGCCATGGCGGGAACCCGCCAAACGGCCAGGGAGCCCCTACATTTAGGACGTGTCCGATTCGCCGCTGCTGGAGGGGCTCGGCGTGGCCGCCGCCGAGGAGTCGGCCTACCGCGCCCTGCTGCGGGAGGGACCGTCCACCCTCGCCGACCTCGCCGCGCGGCACGGCACGTCGGTCGCCGCCCTGCGCCGCCTCCTACCCCGCCTGGAGGAACTCGGCCTCGTGACCCGGCTCGCCGGACGCCCGCTGCGCCTCCTCGCCACCCCGCCGCACGTCGCGGTCGAGGCCCTCGTCGCGAGCCGCCAGGAGGAGATCGCGCGCAGCCGCGCCGCGATCGGCCCGCTGCTGGCCGAGGCCGCCCCGCACCCCGAGGAGCTCGTCGAGGTCGTCAGCGGGCGCACCGCCGTGGCCCGCCGCTACCTGCAGCTCCTGCGCGGCGCCCGGGAGGAGCTGCGCGTCCTCGTCCAGCCGCCGTTCGCCACGGACGCCGCGCTCTCCGGCGCCGAGCAGGAGCGCACGATGCGCCGCGGCATCCGGGTGCGCGGCATCTACGGCGCCGAGGCGCTCGACCAGCCGCACGCCCTGGAGGAGATCCGCCGCGCCGCCGCGTCCGGCGAGGAGGCCCGGCTCGGCGCCGTCCCCATCAAGCTCGCCATCGCCGACGGCCGCACCGCGATGCTCCCGCTGACCTCCGAGCACGCGAGCAGCGTCGACAGCTCCCTCGTCGTCCACCCCTCGGCCCTGCTGGACGCGCTCGTCTCCCTCTTCGAGGCCCTGTGGCGCACCGCCCTCCCGCTGCCCGGCGGCGACGCCCCGGACGACGCCGTCCTCACCCTCCTCGCCGCGGGCCTCACCGACGAGGCCATCGCGCGCCGCCTGTCCATCAGCACCCGCACCGTCCAGCGCCGCGTCCGCGAACTCTGCGACCGCCTCGGCGCCCGCACCCGCTTCCAGGCCGGCGCCCTCTCCGTCCGCCCGCCGGAAGGCTGACCCCGGCGCCGGAGTGCCCGCTCGTGGACCTCTCTGACGCGATAACCACCTGTATCCGACCGACTACCCGGCGGGGTGGCTGGGAAGGGTTCTTCGCGTCCCCTGTCCCGGATGCGCGGAGGCGTTGCGGTCATGAGCGAGCTGTCGACACTGCCGACCACGGTCGTGCGGCCCGGTGACAAGAGGTACCCGGCGCTGTGTCGAGGGTTCAACCAGCGGTGGATCGCGGCGCCCGAGTACGTGCGGCTGGTGCGGACGCCGGAGGAGGCGCGGGCGGCGCTCGCCGAGGCGGTGCGGGAGGAGCCGGGCGACCCGGGGCGGGCGCGGATCGCCGTGCGCAGCGGCGGGCACTGCTACGAGGACTTCGTGTGCGGCTCGGACGTGCGGGCCATCCTGGACGTGAGCCCGATGTGCGGGGTGTCCTACGACGAGGCCATGAAGGCGTACTGCGTCGAGGCCGGGGCGACGAACGGGCACGTCTACGGACGGCTGTATCCCGTCACCGGGAAGGTGCTGCCGGGCGGGTCGTGCTTCTCCGTGGGGCTGGGCGGCCACATACCGGCCGGCGGGTTCGGGCTGCTGTCGCGCCAGCACGGGCTCACCGTCGACTACCTCTACGCGGTGGAGGCGGCGGTGGTGGACGCGGAGAAGAACGTCAAGCTGGTGGTGGCGCGGCGCGACGATCCGGACCCCCGGCTGCGCCAGTTGTGGTGGGCGCACACCGGAGGCGGCGGCGGGAACTTCGGCGTGGCCACCCGGTTCTGGTTCCGGGGGCTGCCGCAGCCGCCCGAGCAGGTGCTGCTGACCGCCCTGGCCTGGGACTGGGCGGACCTCGGCGAGGACGACTTCGGCGCGCTGGTCACGGCGTTCGGGGAGTACTTCCGCGACCACCAGGACCCGTCGGCGGCGACCGGGAAGCTGTTCGCGATGCTCAAGCTCAACCATGCGGGCCACGGGCAGATCGGGCTGGTCGCCCAGGTGGACGCCGACGACCCCGACGGGCCGCCGGCGATGGCCGACTTCGTCGCGGCCCTCGACGGGCGGGTCCGGCCGTCCGCGACGAGGATGCGGTCGGTGACGGGCGAGCACTTCGCCGACCTGGACACGCCGCGCACGATGCCCTGGCTGACCGCCGCGCGGGCACTGGACTCCAGCGGCGGCAATCGGTGCGGGAAACACAAGTCCGCCTATCTGTGGAAGCCTTTCAGCGACCGGCAGATCGCCGCGATGTGGGCGCATCTCGGCGACGGGAAGTACCCCGGCCATCGCGACGGGCGGGCGCTGATCCAGGTCGACTCGTACGGCGGCGCCGTCAACAGGCCGCTGCACGGCACCGCGGTGCGGCAGCGCGACTCGATTCTGAAACTGCAATTCCAGGTCTACTGGGCGGAGCAGGACTCCCGCGGGGACGCCCACATCGCCTGGATACGCGACGCCTACGGGGCGGTGTTCGAGGAGACCGGCGGCGTGCCCGTCGCCGGCGGCGAGTACACCGACGGCTGTTACATCGGGTATCCGGACGCCGATCTCGGTGATCATCGCTGGAACCGGTCGGGGCAGTCCTGGGAGACGCTCTACTACAAGGACGCCTATCCGGAACTCCAGGACGCCAAGCGGTTCTGGGACCCGTGCGAGGTGTTCCGGCACGCCCAGTCGATCCGCCCCGGAACGGGGGAGTGACCGGGGTCACGTCACGGAAAGCGAGGGGCGGCCGCGCGTTACCGTCTCGCCTTTATTGCATTTACTGCCAATACTTGCGGCTGTGACTCCGGGGACAGTAGTTTCTTCGGACGAGCAGGGCGTCGGGCCCGGGGGGCCTGAGCGGCTGGGGAGTCCATGAAGAAGCGTACCGACCGGAAGATCGCCATCGCGGGCACCGCGGCCGCCGCCGTGCTGCTGCCCACCGTCATGGTCGGCCTCGCGCAGGCCGGCATCGGCGTGCCGACGGGCAGGTCGGAGGCGTCGGGCGACTCCCAGCCGATCCCCTCGTTCGGGCCCCCGACGCAGCAGGCGCCGCCCGCGTCGGCGTCGCCGAGCACGTCGCCGAAGCCGGCGAAGCTGCCGAGCGTGCCGCTGAACAGCAACCCGTTCAAGACGGGCGGCGGCAAGCCGTCCGTCAGCGACCCCGACACCGACCGCCGCAGCCACGGCAAGAAGCCGCACCTGCCGGCCGGCTCCGCGGCCAGCAAGTACGCCAAGGCCCCCGACGGCGCCGCCATCACCGAGGTGCGGAAGGTCAGGACGCGGCAGTACGACATCACGATCGCCTCTCCGGCGCTCGGCGCGGCCGTGAAGACCCGGGTGATGGTCCCGAAGGGCTGGACGTCCAAGTCCACCCGCAAGTGGCCGACCGTGTACGCCTACCACGGCGGCAACAACACCTACCTGTCCTGGACCAGGGACTCCAACATCGCGGAGGTCGTCGGTCCGTACGACGCGATGGTCGTGATGCCCGACGGCGGCTGGAACGGCTCGTACACCAACTGGTGGAACGGCGGCAAGGGCGGCATCCCCGAGTGGGAGACCTTCCACATCGCCGAGGTCATCCCGCTGATGGAGCGCAACTTCGGCGCCGGGCAGGTGCGCGCGGCGATCGGCCTGTCGTCCGGCGGGCAGGGCGCCATCACCTACGCCGAGCGGCACCCCGGCATGTTCAAGTACGCCGCGTCCTACAGCGGCGCCCTCAACATCACCGCGCCGGGCATGCCGGCCATCCTCACGTCGATGAACCGGCAGGCGGGCACCGCCATCTGGGGCGACCCGGTCATCGCGCGGGCGAACTGGCGGGCGCACGACGCGACCGTCAACGTGGCCAAGCTGAAGGGCATCGGCGTCTACGTCTCCTGCGGCGACGGCCGGCCCGGCCCCTTCGACAACCCGAACACCCCGCCGCTCGACGGCGGCCGGGTCGGCGAGCAGCTCGCCGGGACGATGAACCAGAACTTCGTCGCCGCGGCGAAGCGCGAGGGCGTCCCGATCACCGCGAACCTCTACGGGCCCGGCATGCACAACTGGAAGTACTGGAAGCGCGAGCTGGTCAGGAGCTGGCCCGGCATCGCCGCGGCCATCGGCGCCCGCAAGTCCTGAGCGGCGGCCCCGAATTCGAGCGGCGGCCGGGCCGTAGCGCCCGACCGTAATTACTGACCGACCGGAATCGCCGAAACACGAGCGGTGAGCGTCCCTCCCCTGTGACCATGGGGGCATGAGGGGCAGTGATGGAGCGGCCCTCGCCGGCGGGCTCCCGCTCTCGCCGCCGGCGAGCGGAGCGGCGCGGCTCGGTGAGGTGCGCGCCCGGCTGGCGTATCCCGCGGTGCGCTGGTGCGGCGCCACGTACGGCGTGATGGAGCGGGTGCCCGCCGGCTGGATGATGTCCGGGATGGAGCGGGCGACGCCGCAGGACGCCCGCGACTCGCTCGGCTGGTGGCTGCGACGGCTGGCCGACGACCCCGGCGTGCCCGCGGCGGTCCGCGCGGCGTACCGGCGCGGCGCGGACCGGCTCGACCGCGACCGGCCGGACGAGCTGACCGTCGCCGGGCGGCTGTTCCGGGTGGTGCGCGCCGACCGGTTCTGCCGGTGCGGCGCGGACGGTCCGGAACCGCCCCGGCCCGGCGATCCCGACGCGCTCCCCGAGCCGCGCACCCGCCGCGACGCCGGCCGGTTCGACCACGGTCTGCTCCCGGACACGCCCGCGCCGGGGCCCGCGGCCCCGCCCGGGGACGCGTGGCTCCCCGCGGGGCCGGCGGTGCCGCCCGAGCTGGCCGGGGACGCCCGCCGCGCGCTCGCCACCCACCCCCGGGCCGTCCGGCTGCCGACCCGGTTCACCGTCGCCGAACTCGGCGCCGACGGCCCGTTCCTGCACGGCCCGTTCCTGCACGGCCCGTTCCTGCACAGTCCGGCCGCCGTGCGCGAGCACCTCGCCGCGTACTTCGACCTCGTCGTGCCGCTGCTGGACGGGCCGTCCCCCGGCGATGTCGCCGCCTACCGGGCGGCGGCGCGGCTGCTGCGCGACGGCACGCGGCGCACCGAGGTCGGCGTCCGCGGCCGCCGCTTCCGGGTGGTCCGCGTCGAGTACGTCGTGCGCCGCGGCCCGGACGGCCCCGAGCCGCCCCGGCCGTCCGAGCGCGACCTGGAGGAACCGGTCACCGGCCGCCCCTCGCGCTGACCCGGCCCCGCGCTGACCCTGCCCCGCACTGAACCGGAGGCCGCGCGGGGCCGGGGGAGGAGGGGTAGCGTGGCGGGCGATGAAGGGATTCGCGCGGCGGGAGTTCCAGCTCGTCCTGCTCCGCCGCATGGCCGACTACCAGCCCGGCATGGTCGAGGACGCGGTGCGCGCGCTCGGCGCGTCCCGCACCGAGATGCGGGAGGCCAACGCACGCTGGCAGCGCATCCTGCGGTCCCGGACGTTCCCGCGCGGCAGGCGCCGCTACGAGGCCGTCCTCGGCCCGCCCGCCGGCACGGCGGAGCGGCGCGTCGGCGACGTCGCCTGCGCGACCGCGTGGTGGCCGCCGCTGCCGCTGTGGCCGGGGCTCCGCTTCGAGATCATGATGGCGCCGGACGGCTCGGTCGTGCAGGAGTGGCTCGTCCGGGACGACGCCGCCCCCGTGCCGCGGCTCGCCGGCGTCGACGACCTCGTCCCCTGGTCGTGCGTGGTGGGCGACGTCGACGCGCGGTTCGGCGCGGTGGCCCACCAGGACGGCGACGCGCCGAGCCGCTGGCACGCCACCATCACGCTGCCGGACGGTGACCGGTATGTCGCCCATTTCGTGTGGGGTCTCCTCCAGACGGTGGTGAGCGTCTGAGACCGCTTTGAGCGATCTTGGCGATTCCGGACAGCGCAGATTGCGCGCCCCTCCCTACGGTGGGGGCATGCGAGCTGTCAGAGGCCGGCGATGCCCGAGGTGACCTCCTACGCCCCGGGCTTCCCGACCTGGGTGGAGCTGGCCAGCCCCGCCCCGGAGACCTCGAAGCGGTTCTACTGCGACCTGTTCGGGTGGCACTCCTACACGCTGACCGTCGACATCGGCGACTACGAGATCTTCACCCTCGGCGGTGTCCAGGGGCCGGAGGTCGGCGGGATGCAGGCCCTTGCCGACGACACCCTGCCCTCGTCCTGGACGTGCTACTTCCGCAGCGACGACGTCGAGGCGTCGGTGGAGGCCGTGCAGTCGGCGGGCGGCCTGGTCCTGGTGGAGCCGACCGACATCGCCAACCTCGGGCGGATGGCGCTGTGCTCGGACCCGGAGGGCGCCGACTTCGCCTTCTGGTACCCGTACCACCTGCAGGGCGCCGGGGTGCAGGACGAGCCGTCCGCGATGTGCTGGGTGGAGCTGGCGTCCCGCGACGTCGAGCAGGCGCGCCGCTTCTACGGCGAGGTCTTCGGCTGGCGGCCCGTGGACCGCGACTACTACACCGCCGGCTACACCGACTGGAAGATCGGCGACTGGTCCGTCGCGGGCATGGTGCCGATGGGCCAGCACTGGCCGCCCGACTACCCGCCCCACTGGATCCCCTACTACTGGGTGGCCGACTGCGACGAGGTCGCGACCAAGGCCGTCGAGCTGGGCGGCCGGGTGCGGGTGCCGCCGAGCGACATCGAGCTGGGCCGCTTCGCCATCATCACCGACCCGACCGACGCCCGGCTGGCCTTCATCGCCCCGACCGTCCGCGACGTCACCGAGACGCGGACGCGGCCCTGACGCCCCTGCGCCTCAGCCCGCGCCGGCGCCTCAGCCCGCCCCGGTGCCTCAGCCCGCGTCGGGGGCGTGCAGCCGGCCGAGGAGCATCAGCACCAGCTCGTCGATGACCTCGTCGAGGGTGGCGTCGACCCAGCCGGCGCTCCAGTCGTGCAGGAGCCCGTTGATGCTGCCGATGAAGGCGGTCGCGGCGATCCGGTAGTCGCGGTCCGGGATCTCGCCGCGCGCGGCGGCGGCCGCCGCCTCCGCACAGATGAAGTCGACCCAGCCGGCGCGGCGGGTGAGGCGCTGCCGGTCCAGCCGGGGGCTGACCCCGACGATCTCGACGAAGGCGATCCGGATGCGGGCCCGATCGGCGGTGATGGCGGCGGCGTAGGCGCGGAAGAGCCGGGCCGTGCGCGCGGCGAGGCCGAGGCCCTCGACGGACGGCAGCGCCTCGACGACCGCGCGCTCGGCGGTGTCGTTGACCTCCAGGTGCAGTTCGGCGAGCAGGTCCTCCAGGGTGCGGAACTCCTCGTAGAACTGGCGGGTGGACAGCCCGGCGGCCTCGCTCAGCGCGGCGACGGTGGTGCCGCGGTAGCCGGGGCCGCGGCCGAACATCTCCAGCCCGGCGTCCAGGAACCGGCGGCGCCGCTCGGCGCGCCGCTCGGCCGCGGACCTGCCGCCGTACCGGCCGGTCGGACTCGCGCGCCTGCCCGCCACGTCGCTCCTCCCCGCCCCTCGGATCGCATTTTCCCCCATCTTGGGTCTTGTGTCGCACATCACCCTGCATTACTGTCCAGTAACCAAGTCGGAACACGGTCGTTTTCAGACCGAGGCACACCCCCGCAGGAGGACGCGATGCCTTCCCGACGTCTCCGCCGACGCACCGCGCTGCTCGGCTGCGCCGTGCTGGCGGCGACCGCGATATCCGGCGCGCCGCCCGCGCAGGCCCGGCCGGCCGAGGCGCCGGCGCTGCGCGACGTGATGGCCGTCGGCAACGGCCAGGGCGGCACCGTCAGCTTCATCGACACCGCCACCTACCGGAACCTCGGCTCCATCAACGTCGTCCCGGACCTGCAAGAGCGCCTCGACTCGATGAACATCGTCGAGCGGATCGGCTACGAGGCCGTCAACGCCGCGCAGGGCTACCGCAAGCTCGTCGACGACATGGCCGTCTCCCCGGACGGCACGACCCTCTACATCTCGCGCGGCGTGCTGTCGGACGCCGTCGCGTTCGACATCGCCACCAAGAAGATGCTGTGGCGGCACAAGACCGAGGGCTTCAAGGCCGACCACGCGGCGCTGTCGGCGGACGGGAGGCAGTTCGTCGTCTCGGCCACCACCGCGAGCAAGGCCGAGGTCATCGACACCGCCACCGGGAAGCTCCTGACGAGCTTCGCCACCGGCGCCTACCCGCACGCGAACGACTACTCGCCCGACGGGACGGTCCTCTACAACTCCAGCATCGGCATCACCTCGCTGCCGAAGCTGCTGAACGGCCTCAAGGGGGCGAGGGCCGTGACGGCGGTGGACGCGAAGACGTTCAAGCCGCTGCGCACCTACACCTTCGAGTACGGGATCCGCCCGGCGGTGTTCACCCGCGACAACAGGACGATGTACGCGCAGCTGTCCTACCTCAACGGGTTCATCGAGTACGACCTGGCGGCCGGTAAGACCACCCGGACGGTGAACATGCCGTTCAGCGACAAGGCCGCCAAGATGAAGCCGGACGACTACCCGCAGAACTCCGCGCACCACGGCATGGCGATGAACGCCGACGAGTCCAAGCTGTGCGTGGCCGGGACGATCGACGACTACGTCTCCATCGTCTCCCGTCCCGGCCTGACCACGGACGGGACCGTCCACTACGCCACCGACGCGCTGCCGTACTGGACGCAGACCAGCCCCAACGGCCGCGACTGCTTCGTCTCGCTCGCCGAGGACGACCAGATCTCCGTCGTCGACTACCGCACCGCCAAGGAGGTCGCCCGCATCGACGTCGGACGCTTCCCGCAGCGGGAGCGGGCCGCCAAGCTCACCCCGGCCGCCCTCGCCGGCCTGGACCCGGCCAAGGGCTGACCCCCGGGCGGGCCTGCCCCTGGGTCCGCCCCCGGGCCCGCCCCCCGGGCCCGCTCCGAGACCGGCCGCCGCGCGCCCCGCCGCCACCCACATCCCGGCGGGCCGCGCGGCGGCCCCATGATTGGGCGCGCGGGCGCGGGGAACCGCCATGCGATGCCGACCGGAGGACTTCGAAGCCGGCCGCTGCCCTTCGCGGGGCGCCGCTACTGGGCGGAGCGGGCGAGGCTGACCGCCAAGGCCGTCGTCGCGGCCGTCGTCGCGTGGCTGATCGCCAAGTACCCGGTCGGGCACCCCCAGCCGTACTTCGCGCCGCTGGCCGCGCTGCTCGGGGTGTACCCGTCGGTCGTCCGGTCGGTCCGGGAGAGCGTGGCGTACGGCGCCGGGTTCGTGATCGGCGCCGGGCTCGCGATCCCGGTCGGGCTGCTGCTCGGCCCCACCACGCTCGGCATCGCGGTCGTGCTCGTCCTGGCGATGATGGCCTCCGGGTGGCGGCGGCTCGGCGACCAGTCGTCCCAGGTCGCGTTCACCGCGCTGTTCGCGCTGCTGCTCGGCGGCCACGACGTCGTCGGCTACACGCTGCCGCGGCTGGGCGACGTCGCGCTCGGGCTGGCGGTCGGCCTGATCGTGAACGCGACGCTCTTCCCGCCGCTGTACCTGCGCCGCGCCGAGTACGCCGTGCGGGAGGTGCGGGACGCGCTCGCCGACGCCCTCGACGCCCTTGCCGCCGAGGCCGCCGAGGAGGAGGGCGGCCGGGCGCGCTGGGACGAGCGCGAGACGCGGCTGGCCAGGGTGCAGGAGGAGGCGCGGTACTCGCTGGAGCAGGGCGAGGAGAGCCTGCGCGCCAACCCGCGCGCGAAGCTGCGCGGCTACCCGCTGCGCTGGCAGGGCCACCGCGACCGGTGGCCGGCGCCGCGCGAGCTGAACATGCTCGACCACACGGCCGCCTACGCCCGGTCGATCTCCGGGACGCTCCGCCAGCTCGACGGGGACGGCGAGGACGCGGCCGAGCCCGGGCTCGGCGCGCGGTTCCGGCGTGCCTACGCCGACCTGCTGCGCGGCCTCGCGGGGATCGTCTGCGAGCTGCCGGGGACGCCGGAGGAGGAGGCGCTCGCCGCGGTGGAGCGGATCCAGCGCCGCCTGGAGGAACCGCACCTCGGACCGGGCACGGACGCCCCCGGACTGTGGGACCCGCAGAAGGAGCTCCTGCGGCTGAGCCGGCTGCTGCTGGACGGCCTGCGCGCACCGGGCTAGCTTGTCCGCAGAATTGTTGACAATTTGGGTGACAAGATGAAGGGTGCGACCCATGAGTCCTTCCGCCTCGTCCGGCCCCCTCCTCGTCATCAGCGCCCACGCGGGCGACTTCGTCTGGCGCGCCGCCGGCGCGATCGCGCTGGCCGCCGCGCGCGGCGACCGCACCAAGGTCGTGTGCCTCAGCTACGGCGAGCGCGGCGAGTCCGCCCGCGCGTGGCGCGAGGGGAAGCGGCTGGAGGAGATCAAGAGGCTGCGCCGGGACGAGGCCGAGGCCGCCGCCGCGGAGCTGGGCGCCGAGATCGAGTTCCTGGACGCCGGCGACTACCCGCTCGTGGAGTCGCCGGAGCTGGTCGACCGCCTGGTCCGCGTCTACCGGGACGTCGAGCCGGCCGTCGTCCTGACCCACACCCTCGCCGACCCCTACAACGGCGACCACCCGGCGGCGGCGCGGATGGCGCTGCAGGCGCGCGTGCTCGCGCAGGCGATCGGCTACGACGCGCCGGGGGAGCCGCTCGGGGCGCCGCCGGTGTTCTTCTTCGAACCGCACCAGCCGGAGCAGTGCGACTTCAAGCCGAACGTGCTGCTCGACATCACCTCCGTCTTCGATAAGAAGCGCAAGGCGATGGAGTGCCTGCCCGCGCAGGTCCACATGTGGGACTACTACACCGACCTCGCCAAGCGGCGCGGCGTCCAGCTGAAGCGCAACGCGGGCCCGAACCTCGGGCTGCCGCACGACACCCGCGCCGAGGCGTTCGTCCGGCTGTACCCGCAGACCACGACGGAGCTGGCATGAGGACCGTCGTCGTCACGAACCCGCCGCGCGCCGACGCCGCCGCGGTGGACGCCCTCGCCGGGTACGGCGTCGCGACCGTCCACGAGGCTATGGGCCGCACCGGCTACCTGGGCCCGTCGATCCGGCCGGTGCACCTCGGGTCGCGGATCGCCGGGACGGCGGTGACCGTCCTCGCGTGGCCGGGCGACAACCTGATGATCCATGTCGCGGTCGAGCAGTGCCGCCCCGGCGACGTGCTGGCGGTCACCACGACCTCGCCGTCCACCGACGGCATGTTCGGCGAGCTGTTCGCGACCGCGCTCCAGCACCGGGGCGTGCGCGGGCTCGTCATCAACGCGGGCGTGCGGGACGTCGCCGACCTGCACGCGATGGGCTTCCCGGTCTGGTCGGCGGCCGTCAGCGCGCAGGGCACGGTGAAGGCCACGCCCGGCGCGGTGAACGTGCCGATCACGATCGGCGGGCAGGTCATCCGGCCGGGCGACGTGCTGCTCGCCGACGACGACGGGGTCGTCCGCGTCGCGCGGGAGTCCGCCGCCGAGGCGGTGCGGGCCGCGCGGGCCCGCGAGGAGAAGGAGGCCGCGACCCGCGCCGCCTTCCAGCGGGGCGAACTCGGCCTCGACCGGTACGGCCTGCGGGCCCGGCTCGCCGGGATGGGCATCGAGTACGTCGACCACGCCGACTACATCGGGCACGGGGACGCATGAGCGGCGTCCGCTGCATGATGATGCGGGGCGGTACGTCCAAGGGCGCCTACTTCCTCGCCGGGGACCTGCCGTCCGACCCGGCCGAGCGCGACGGCCTGCTGCTGCGCATCATGGGCACCCCCGACCCGCGGCAGATCGACGGCATCGGCGGCGCGCACCCGCTGGCCAGCAAGGTCGCGGTCGTGTCGCCGTCCGCGGGCCCGGACGCCGACGTCGACTACCTGTTCCTCCAGCTCGGCGTCGAGGAGCCGGCGGTCTCCGACCGGCAGAACTGCGGGAACCTGCTCGCCGGCGTCGGCCCGTTCGCCGTCGAGCGCGGGCTCGTGCCGGCGGGCGGCGACTCGACGAGCGTCCGGATCCGCATGGTCAACTCCGGCGGCGTCGCGACCGCGACGTTCCCGACGCCGGGCGGCGCCGTCGACTACGCCGGCGGCACCGCGATCTCCGGCGTGCCCGGCACGGCGGCGCGGATCGACCTCGACTTCGCCGGGACGGCGGGCTCGGCGTGCGGGGCGCTGCTGCCGACCGGCCGCGTCCGCGACGTGGTCGGCGGCATCGAGGTCACCTGTATCGACAACGGGATGCCGGTCGTGGTCGCCGCCGCGCCCGACCTCGGGGTCACCGGCTACGAGACCGACCTGTCCCACCTGCGCGACCGGATCCAGGCGCTGCGGCTCGCGGCGGGCGAGCTGATGGGCCTCGGCGACGTCGCCGTCAGCTCGATCCCGAAGACGACCCTCGTCGCGCCGCCCCGCGACGGCGGGACGATCTGCACCCGCACGTTCATCCCGCTGCGGATGCACGCCTCGATCGGCGTCCTCGGCGCCGTCACCGTCGCCACGGCGCTGCTGCTGGACGGCGCCGTCGGCCGCGACCTCGCCGAGCTCCCGCCGCCCGGCGCCCCCCTGAGCATCGAGCACCCGGCCGGCCGGCTGGACGCGGCGGTCGAGCTCGACGGCACGGCCGTCCGGCGCGCCGCCGTCGTCCGGACCGCGCGCAAACTCTTCGACGGAACCGTCTTCCCCCGGAGTTCCCCATGAGCCTCAAGCACGAGATCGCCCACGTCGCGCACGTCGAGCTGCTCACCCCCGAGCCCGACAAGAGCCTGTGGTTCTTCACCCGCGTCATGGGCCTCACCGAGGTCGGCGCCGAGGGCGACTCGGTGTACCTGCGGACCTGGGACGACTACGAGCACCACACCCTCAAGCTCACCGCGCACACCACGTCCGGCATCCGGCGGACCGGTCTGCGCGCGTCCTCCCCGGAGGCGCTCGACCGGCGCGTCCGGGCGATCGAGGACGCGGGGCTCGGCATCGGCTGGCGGGACGGCGACCCCGGCCTCGGCCCGACCTACGTCTTCCGCGACCCCGACGGGCACGAGCTGGAGATCTACTGGGAGTCGGAGTGGTACGAGGCGCCGCCGGAGCTGGCGCCGTCGCTGAAGAACCAGGCGCAGGCGTACCCGGCGATGGGCGTGTGCGTCCGCCGCCTCGACCACGTCAACTTCCTGGCCGCCGACGTGGAGCCCAGCACCGGCTTCGTGCGGGACGTGCTCGGCGCGCACCCGACCGAGCAGATCCGGCTGGACGACGGCACCATCGGCGCGCGGTGGCTGACCTTCACCAACAAGTCCTACGACCTCGTCTACACGCGGGACTGGACGCGCAGCAACGGCCGCCTGCACCACATCGCGTTCGCGACCGACACCCGCGAGGACATCCTCCGCGCCGCCGACATCTTCCTCGACAACGGCGTCTTCATCGAGACCGGGCCGCACAAGCACGCCATCCAGCAGACGTTCTTCCTCTACGTCTACGAGCCGGGCGGCAACCGCGTCGAGCTGTGCAATCCGTGCGCCCGGCTCGTCCTCGCGCCCGACTGGAAGACGATCACCTGGACGGAGGCCGAGCGCGCGAAGGGCCAGGCGTGGGGGCTGAAGACGATCGAGTCGTTCCACACCCACGGCACCCCGCCGGTGGACGTCAGCTAGCCAGGCGGCGCAGCAGGTCGCGGCTCGCGGCGGCGATCGCGGGCGGGACGTCCAGCTCCGCCAGCATGGTCGCCGCCGCCTCCATCTCGGCGGCGCGCCGGACGGCGTGCTTGCGGGTGCCGCTGACCAGCCGGTCCACGGTGTGCTCGCCGGCGGCGGTCAGCTCCTCGACGATGTTCGCGCGGAGCCAGTCCTCGCAGCCGGCGGCCCGCGCGGCTTCGAGGGCCTCGACGACCGCCCCGGCGAGGCCCTTGAAGAACACGCTGCGCAGCAGCTTGCGCTCCGCGGCGAGCCCGGCGGGACCGTCCATCACCTGGACCTCGGCGCCGAGCGGGCCGAGGACGTCCGCGACCCGGGCGGCGCCGGCGCCGCTGACCAGTAGCGGGGTGCGGAGCCCGCGCCCCGGCACCGGCGCCATGATCGCCACGTCGGCGAACCGGACGCCGCGCTCCCGCGCGACCGCGTCGAGTTCCCGCTTCAGGCCGGGGGAGCCGGTGTTCAGGTCGGCCCAGACGGCGCCGTCGCCGACCGCCCCGGCACCGGCCCTGAGCGCGGCGGCGGCGTCGTGCGCGCTGTTGACGCTCAGCACGAGATCGGCCCCGGCCGCGGCGTCCGCCTCGCTCCGGCAGGCCGCCATGCCGTCCGGCGCGGGGACGGCCGGGTCGTAGGCCCGCACGGTCGCGCCCGCCGCGGCGAGGTCGGCCGCGATGGCGCCGCCCGCCTCGCCCAGTCCCAGTACGGCGACGATGGGCATGCCGCTCTCCTCCCTGCCGAGATGTCCCGCACCGGCTACCCTAGATCAGCGACAAAAATGGCGACAATCCGGGAGTGCCGGTGTCCGACGTGGTGAACGGGATCCGCGAGGCGATCCTGAGCGGCCGGTTCGTGCCGAACCAGCGGCTGATCGAGGCGGACCTGTCCGAGGAGTTCGCCGCGAGCCGCGCCGGGGTCCGCGCGGCCCTCGCCGAGCTGGCCGGCGAGGGGCTCATCGAGCGCGTGCAGAACCGCGGCGCCCGCGTCCGCGCGGTGTCCCTGGCGGAGGCCGTCGAGATCTCCGAGGTCCGGATGGTGGTCGAGGGCCTGTGCGCCGCGAAGGCCGCCGCGCGCGCCACCGCCGCCGACACCGCCGAGCTGCGGGAGATCGGGGAGGAGATGCGCGCCGCCGTGGCGTCCGGCGACGTGCTCGGCTACTCCCGGCTGAACGAGCTCCTGCACCGCCGCGTCCGCGAGATCAGCGGGCAGCGGACGGCGGCCGGCGTCCTGGAGCGGCTGCGCGCGCAGAACGTCCGGCACCAGTTCCGGCTGGCCGTGCACCCCGGCCGGCCGCAGACCTCGCTGCCGCAGCACCTGGACATCATCGAGGCGATCGCCGCCGGCGACCCGGACGCCGCCGAGCGCGCCGCCCGCGCCCACCTGCGCAGCGTCATCGAGACCCTCCCGGAGGTCGAGCGCGGCACCGGCCCCTGACCGGGAAAACCCCTCGCGCCCGCGCGGCCCCGGCGGTTACCGTCGCGGATGCCGCGAAGGACGATCTTGTCCCGCGGCGGTCGTCATCGAGCGAAAAGGAGGATCCCGATGACAACCACCGCCCTTGCTCTCGCCAAGGTCCGCAACATCGGGATCATGGCGCACATTGACGCCGGCAAGACGACGACCGCCGAGCGGATCCTGTTCTTCACCGGCGTCTCCCACCGGATCGGCGAGGTCCACGACGGCGCCGCCGCGCTCGACCACCTCAAGCAGGAGCGCGACCGCGGCATCACGATCACCTCGGCCGCGACGACCTGCCACTGGGACGGCCACACGGTCAACCTGATCGACACGCCGGGCCACGTCGACTTCACCATCGAGGTCGAGCGGTGCCTGCGCGTCCTCGACGGGGCCGTGGCCGTGTTCGACGGCGTCGCGGGCGTCGAGCCGCAGTCGGAGACGGTGTGGCGGCAGGCCGACCGGTACGGCGTGCCGCGCGTCTGCTTCGTCAACAAGCTCGACCGCGCCGGCGCCGGCTACCACCGGTGCGTGGACATGATCCGCGAACGGCTCGGGGCCGTCCCGCTGGCCGTGCAGCTGCCGATCGGGGCCGAGGCCGGGTTCGAGGGCGTCGTCGACCTCGTCGCGATGCGGGCCCACGTCTGGCCCGATGAGCGGCACACGGTCGTGGACGTCCCGTCCGACCTGGCCGAGGACGCGCGGCGGTGGCGGCGCGCGCTCGTCGAGACGGTCGCCGAGCACGACGAGCAGGCCATGGCGCTGTACCTCGACGGCGTCGAGCCGTCCGAGGAGCAGTTGCACGCCGCGATCCGCCGGCTGACGGTCACGTCGGCCGCGACCCCGGTGCTGTGCGGCAGCGCGTTCAAGAACAAGGGCGTCCAACCCCTGCTGGACGCGGTGGTGCGGTACCTGCCGTCGCCGCTGGACGTCGCGCCGGTCTCCGGTGGGACGGTCTCCGGCGGGACGCCGGTCTCGGACGAGGCGCCGCTGGCCGCGCTCGCGTTCAAGGTCGTGACCGACCGGCACCTGGGCCGGTTCACCTTCGTCCGGATCTACTCCGGGCGCCTGGAGCCGGGGTCCGCGGTGCTGAACGGCGTCAAGGGCCGCAAGGAGCGGATCGGCAAGATCTACCGCGTCCACGCGGACAAGCGGGTGGAGATCGGCGCGGCGGGCGCGGGCGACATCGTCGCCGTCATGGGCCTCAAGCAGACCGCCACCGGCGAGACGCTGTGCGACCCCGCGCACCCGGTGGTCCTGGAGTCCATGGACTTCCCGGCCCCGGTCATCGAGGTCGCGATCGAGCCGAGGTCCCGGGGCGAGGTGGAGAAGCTCGGCGCGGCCGTTCACCGGCTGGCGGAGGAGGACCCGTCCCTCCAGGTCCGCGACGAGGACGGGCAGACCGTCATCGGCGGCATGGGGGAGCTCCACCTGGAGGTCCTCGTCGACCGCCTGAAGGAGGAGTTCCATGTCGAGGCCAACGTGGGCCGCCCCCGCGTCGCCTACCGCGAGACGATCCGCCGGGCGGTCGCGCGGGTCGACCTGACGCACCGCAAGCAGACGGGAGGCAAGGGCCAGTACGCGAAGGTGCAGATCGCCCTCGAACCCATCGAGGACGGGTACGAGTTCGTCAACCGGATCACCGGCGGGCGGATCCCGAAGGAGTTCGTCCCGTCCGTGGACGCGGGCTGCCAGGAGGCGCTGCGGACCGGCGCCGTCGCGGGCTACGCGATGACGGGCGTGCGGGTCGTCCTCACCGACGGCGACTTCCACCCGGTCGACTCGTCTGAGCTCGCCTTCAAGATCGCCGGTTCGCTGGCGGTCCGGGAGGCGCTCCGGCGCGCGTCCCCGGTGCTGCTCGAACCCGTGATGACCGTCGAGGTCACCACGCCCGAGGAGCACCTCGGCGCGGTCATCGGCGACCTCAACGGCCGCCGCGGCCGGGTCGAGGGGACGGGCGAGCGCGGCGGCGCCCGGACCGTCCAGGCCCTTGTCCCGCTGGCGGAGATGTTCGGCTACGTCGGAGACCTGCGCGGCATGACGTCCGGCCGCGGCGTCTTCACCATGCGGTTCGCGGCGCACGCCGAGGTCCCGCCCGCGGCCGCCGCGAAGATCGTCGCGGCGGGCTGAACGCGGCGGGCTGAGTGCGGCGTCCGGCCCCGCCCCCGGTCCCGGCCGGGGGCGGGGCCGGACGCACGTCCGCCGGCGAGGGGGCATGCGGCGGCGATCGGCACTAGTCTCTGCCGGGACGGGACGCCCGGTCCGGGCGCGCGCGAGGAGGAGGCCGCAGTGTTCGAGTCCGTGCTCGTGGCGAACCGCGGGGAGATCGCCGGCCGGATCCTGCGCACCGCGCGGGCGATGGGCCTCAAGGCCATCGCCGTGTACTCCGAGGCCGACGCCGACCTGCCGTTCGTCGCCGAGGCCGACGAGGCCGTCCTGATCGGCCCCGCCGACCCCGCCCGCGGCTACCTCAACGCCGCCGCGATCCTGGAGGCCGCGCACCGCACCAACGCGGGGGCCGTCCACCCGGGCGACGGCGTCCTCGCCGAGAGCGCCTCGTTCGCCCGGCAGGTCGCGGGCCGCGGCATGGTCTGGGTCGGCCCGCCGCCGTTCGCGGTCGCCCGGATGGGCGACAAGATCAACTCCCGGAACCTGATGAAGGAGGCCGGCGTCCCCGTCGCGCCCGGCGCGTGGGAGCCGGTCCCGGACGCCGGCACCGCCGCCGAGGAGGCCGCGCGCGTCGGCTACCCCGTGATGCTCAAGCCCGCCGCGGGCGACGGCGGCATCGGCCTGGCCGTCGCGCACGACGAGCGGTCCGTGCACGCCGCGTACGCGACCGCCCGCGCCGCCGCCGACAGCGTCTTCGGGCACGGCGAGGTCCTGCTGGAGCGGTACGTGCCGGGCGCCCTGCACATCGAGGTGCAGATCCTCGGCCTCGCGGACGGCACGGTGCTCGCGCTCGGCGAGCGCGACTGCTCCGTCCAGCGCCACTTCCAGAAGATCGTCGAGGAGACCCCGTCGCCGGGCCTGACCCCCGAGCTGCGGGCGCGCATGCTGGCGGCGGCCGTCCGCGCGGGGGAGACGGTCGGCTACCAGGGCGCCGGCAGCATCGAGTTCCTCGTCGACCCGGCCGCGCAGGAGTTCTACTTCCTGGAGATGAGCACCCGCCTGCCGTCCGGGCACATCGTGACCGAGATGGTCACCGGCATCGACCTCGTCGAGCAGCAGTTCCGGATCGCCGCCGGCGAGCCGGTCTCGTTCACCGCCGCCGAACCGCGCGGCCACGCGATCGCGTTCCGCGTCCACGCCGAGGACCCGCACCGCTTCCTGCCCGGCTCCGGCGAGATCAAGGTGTGGGAGGAGCCCGTCGGCGACGGCATCCGCATCGACGCCGGCTACGCCGAGGGCAACACCGTCACCCCGCACTACCACCCGCTGATCGCGAAGCTGTCCGTGCACGGCGCCGACCGCGCCCACGCGCTCGCCCTCGCCCGGGCGGCCGTCGACGCCTTCCGCATCGAGGGGCCGCCGACGAACCTGCCGTTCCTGCGCGAGCTGCTCGACCGCCGCGAGTTCGCGGACGGGACCTACGACACCGGGACCGTCGCCCGCATGCGCGCCGGCGGCCCGGCATAGGGTGGGCCCGTGTACTGCGACCGCTGCGGCGAGCCCGCCGCCGAGGGCGACCACGCCGCCTGCCGCGCCGCCCGCGAGATGGAACCGCCCCGCTACTGCGCGCACTGCCGCCGCCGCATGGTCGTCCAGGTGACCCCGCTCGGCTGGACGGCCCGCTGCGCCGCGCACGGCGAGCTGCAGCCTCAGAGCGGCAGCGCGTAGGTCAGCAGGTCGACGCCCGGTACCGGCGCCCAGTCATGGTCCGGGGTGCGGACGAACCCCATCCCCTCGTACATCCGCTGCGCGGCGGTCATGTTGCGCTGCGTCGACAACCGCAGGCCGCTGAGCCCGGCCGCGCGCGCCCGCTCGACGCAGGCCAGCACCAGGGCGCGCCCCACTCCCGTCCGGCGCGCCGCCTCCCGGACGGCGAGCATCCGGAACTCGGCCTCGCGGGGGCCGGCCAGCTCCGCGTACGGGCTGCCGGGCGGGCAGTACGCCACCGCACCGGCGATCTCGCCCGCGACCTCGGCGACCAGCAGTTCCGACTTGGCCGCCCGGTCGCCCGCGTCCCGCAGCGTCCGCACGTACGACGACTCGGGCGACACCAGCCCGCCGTGCACGTAGACCTCGACGGTCAGCTCGCCGACGAGGCCGTACTCCTCCGGCCGGGCCGGCCGCACGACCACCCGTCCGGCGTCCTCCATGAGCATGCGCATTTCCCCCACTGCCACCGCGGCCGACGAACCGCGCCGAACCAGGGTATTCGGGATGCGCGGCGGCCCTCCGGGCGGGCTTGACGGCACCGGGCGCCCGCCTGTTGATTGGCGGGGAGCCAATAACACTGGAGGACTGATGCCGGTTCCCCGCTCCATCCTCGGCACGCAGGACGTCACCGGCCTGGACCTGGAGGTCGTCGCCGGGACCTGGCCGGACGACGTGCGCGGCCACTACGTCGTCAGCACCTCCGACCAGCGGACCCGCCCCCGGCACGCGTTCTTCGGCGACGGGATCGTCGCGCGGATGCCGCTGCGGCCGGGACCGGACGGCCGGTTCCCGTGGCGGGCCCGCGTCATCGGCACGCCGTCGGTCCGGCTGCGCGGACGGCGGCCCGACCTGTTCACCGCCGGCCCGGTCGGCACCGACTCGCCGTGGGGGTTCGTCAACGCCGCCAACACCGCGCCGCTGCCGTGGGGCGACCGGCTGTTCGCCACCTGGGACGCCGGGCGGCCGGTCGAGGTCGACCCGGTCACGCTGGAGTTCGTCGCCGAGGTCGGCCACCGCGACGACTGGAGGCCCGCGATGGACCACGCCGTCCTGCCGCTCGTCGCCACCACCGCCCACCCCGTCGTCGACCCCGAACGCGGCTGCCTGTGGAGCGTCAGCCGCGACGTGCTGACCGGCGCCGTCTCGGTGATCCGCTACGACGGGACGGGCACCCGCGTCCGGCGCTGGGAGGTCGAGGGCGCGGCGCTGCCGCAGGCCACGCACACCATCACCCAGACCCGCGACTGGCTGGTGCTGGCCGACACCGCGTTCAAGCTGGAGGTCGACGAGATCTTCGGCGGCGACCGGACCGCGCCCAACAACCCCGACGGGCCCGTCCTGCTGATCCGCAAGGACGACCTCACTCCGGGAAGGGCGACCGTGGCCTGCACGCAGTTCCGGCTCGCGCCCGAGGTCAACCACTTCTACGCACGCTACGACGACTCCGACGGCGTCCAGGTCGTCATGGAGCACGGCGAAGGCGTCGACATCGGCATGTACCTGCGCGAGGACGACGTCGACGTCCACGGCCGCCCGATCGACCCCGCCCTGCGCGGCATGTACTGCCACGGCATGGCGCCCGCGCTCACCACCGTCATGCAGTTCGACCCGGAGACAGGCCGCGTCCTGGAGCGCGCCCGCGCCCGCGACCCCGAGCGCTGGTGGCAGGCGGAGCTGTCCGCGATCGACTGGAGCATCGAGGGGCAGCGCGCCCCGACCCGGCACCACCTCATCTACCTCGGGTTCCACCCGGAGGCGGTCAACCGGCGCGCCCTGCGCAACTACGCGGGCCGGATCGACCCGTCCCTGTTCCCGCCCGAGGAGACCCCGGCCGTGCTGGTGAGCCACGACCGCGAGGACCTCAAGGCCCTGTCGGAGTGGACGTTCGCGCTGGACGACTACCCGACGTCGCCGTCCTTCGTCCCGCGCGGGCACGGCGGCAGCCGCTACGCGGGCGCGGACCCCGGCGGCCACGAGGGCTACCTGGTCGTGGCCGTCCACAACGACGACCGGTTCCGCGTCGAGCTGTTCGACGCCGCCTGCGTCGGGCGCGGCCCCGTCGCCGTCCTGGCGCCGCCGCGCGGCACGACGGTGCCGTTCCTGATCCACTCGGCGTGGATGCCGGAGGCCGTCCCGGCGCCCGACGTCGAACGCCTCCGCTTCGCCGACGACCTCGACGAGCGCCTCGACCGGCTCGACCCCGAACTGGCGGCGACCGCGCGCGAGGTCGCCGCCGAACTGGACGGACGCTAAGCCACGTCGCGGCAGGACGACTCGCCGGGCAGCAGGGGCCGCAGGCGGACCGAGTAGGTCTTGCCCTCGCTGCGCCACGCCGTGCCGGGCTTCGCGTCCGGGACCTTCGCGGACGGCGCGAGCGTGCAGACGGCCCCGGCCACCGGCACCCCGTCGCCGAGCGGCTCCAGCGGCCACGTCCGGACGGTGCCGGTCCCGGCCGCCTCGCCCGCGAGGACGGCCGTCTTCGCGGGCCGGTACGGCGCAGGCTTCGCGGCCTGGTCGGACGCGGGCCACCCGGCCGGGTCGAGCCGCTTCAGGAACCGGGCCTCCGGGCCCGCCTGCGACTCCGGCTGGATGACGCGGGTCGTCGCGCCGCCCATGGTCACGACCGTGACCATCGCGTCGGCGATCCGGTCGGAGCCGACCGTGTGCGAGCGGTCGAGACCCGCCGCGCGCGCCTCGTCGAGGAGGTGGCGCAGCGCGTCCGGTTTCAGGCGGTACTCGGTCAGCTCGCTCCCGGCGAGGGCGACCGCGCGTCCGGTCGAGTAGAGCGAGAAGTCGGGAACGCTTCCGGGGCCGCCGATGCCGGCGATGCCTCCGGTCTGGCGCCGGCGGAGCACGAGATGCTCACCGGCGGGGGTGTCCTTGGCGGGGGACGAGGTCGCGGACGTGGTGGGCGCCGGGGGCCCGGCGCTGCCGGACCCTTCGCCGCAGGCGGCCGCCGCGCAGGCGGTCAGCGCCGCGCAGGCGAGAGCCGGCACCCAGCGGGAACGTGTGTACGGACCGGCCATGGAGCTTTGACGCGCCCGCGCCGCCCGCCGTTCCGCCCGTTACAAAAACGGCCGCCGAAGACTGTGGGATCCGGCGGGCGTCCCCGATGCGGGCCCGCGCTAGTGTGCCGCCTTGTGAGTGTGCTCGTTGTGACCGGGACCTGTACCGGCGTGGGCAAGACGGTCGTCACCGCGGCGCTGGCCGCGGTCGCCGCCGCCCGCGGCGCGTCGGTCGCCGTCGTCAAGCCCGGCCAGACCGGGGTGGACGGCGCCGGCCCCGGCGACCTCGACGACGTGCGCCGGCTCGCCGCCCTCGACGACGTGCACGAGTTCGCGCGCTTCCCCGACCCGCTGTCCCCGGCCGCCGCGGCCCGCACCGCCGGGCTGCCGCCGGTCCGGCTGGCGGAGGCCGCCGAACGCGTCGGGGAACTCGCCGCCACCCGCCGGCTGGTGCTCGTGGAGGGCGCGGGCGGGCTCCTCGTCCGCTACGACGAGGAGGGCGCCACGATCGCCGACCTGGCGCGCTGGCTCGGCGCCGCCGTCGTCGTCGTGGCCCGCCCCGACCTCGGCACGCTCAACCACACGGCGCTCACGCTGGAGGCGATGGCGCACCGCGGGGTGCAGCTCGCCGGCATCGTGATCGGCGCCTGGCCGGACGACCCGGACCTCGCGATGCGCAGCAACATCCGCGACCTGGAGACCATCGCCGCCCGCCCGCTGTCCGGCGCGCTGCCCGCCGGCGCGGGCGCCCTGGACCCGGCGGAGTTCCTGGTGGCCGCGCACCGCGGCCTCGCCCCCTCGTTCGGCGGCGGCTTCGACGCCGCCGCCTTCCGCGACAGCTTCGGCCTCGACAAGGAGAGCACGTGACGGACATCCTCGACACCGCCCGCCGCCAGGTCCTGGAGGAGGGCCGGGGCCTGACCGAACAGCAGGTCCTGGACGTCCTCGCCCTGCCCGACGACCGGCTGGAGGACCTGCTCGCGCTCGCGCACGAGGTGCGGATGCGCTGGTGCGGCCCGGAGGTCGAGGTCGAGGGCATCGTGTCGCTGAAGACCGGCGGCTGCCCCGAGGACTGCCACTTCTGCTCCCAGTCCGGCAAGTTCGAGTCGCCGGTCCGGTCGGTGTGGCTGGACATCCCCGAACTGGTGGCGGCGGCGAAGGAGACCGCGCAGACCGGCGCCACCGAGTTCTGCATCGTCGCCGCCGTCCGCGGCCCGGACGAGCGGCTGATGTCGCAGGTCCGCGAGGGCGTCAAGGCCATCAACGACGCCGTCGAGATCAACATCGCGTGCTCGCTCGGCATGCTCACCCAGGAGCAGGTGGACGAGCTGGCCGCGATGGGCGTCCACCGCTACAACCACAACCTGGAGACGGCCCGCTCCCACTTCCCGAACGTGGTCACCACCCACTCGTGGGAGGAGCGCTGGGACACCCTCCGCATGGTGAAGGCCGCGGGCATGGAGGTGTGCTGCGGCGGCATCGTCGGCATGGGCGAGACCGTCGAGCAGCGCGCCGAGTTCGCCGCCCAGCTCGCCGAGCTCGAACCCGACGAGGTCCCGCTGAACTTCCTGGCGCCCCGCCCCGGCACCCCGTTCGCCGACCTCCCGCTGGTCGAGGGCACCGAGGCCCTGAAGACCATCGCGGCGTTCCGGCTGGCCCTGCCCCGCACCATCCTCCGCTACGCCGGCGGCCGCGAACTCACCCTCGGCGACCTCGGCACCCGCGAGGGCATGCTCGGCGGCATCAACGCCATCATCGTCGGCAACTACCTGACCACCCTCGGCCGCCCCGCCCAGAAGGACCTGGACCTGCTCACCGACCTCCAGATGCCCATCAAGGCCCTCAGCCAGACCCTCTGACGACGCCGTGGACGCGCGACCCGGCCGGTCGCGCGCGCTGACCGGCCCGGAGCACGGGCCCGCCCTCGACGGGGTGCCGTGATCAGCTCTCCCACGTCACCCAGTGGGTGGTGTCGATCTCGAGGTCGAACGGGTCGGGCAGGTGGATCGTCTCGCCGAACTCCCAGGACTCCTGATGGAGGTAGGCGCCCGTGGCCCGGTCGGGGATGCAGTACAGCGTCGATCTGGCGATCTTGGGAGCACGGTCGATGAGGAGGTAGTAGGGGACCTCCGCCTGTGCATAGCCGGTCCATTTGTTCTTGTCGCGGGGCGGCGTCTGCCGCGGCGGCCGGTCGCCGTCGGCCCCCCACCGGGAGGTGACCTCCACCACCATCTCGATCTCGTCGGACGCGAGTTCGGGCAGCCGTGCCTTCTCGCTCGCAAGGAGGATCTCCTCGGTCGTGACCACGAGGTCGGGGATGTACCCGTCGCCCAGCCCCACGAGCCTCACCCCGGCGACCTGCTGCACCGCCCACGGGAACTCGGGGTCGGCGTCTCCTGCGCGCTCGAAGGCCCGTGTGATGAACCGGATGGGGCCGCCATGGGAAAGACCTGGGGGCGGGGACACGACGACCTTTCCTCCGATGATCTCGATCCGGGATCCTTCGGGGGCGTCGACGTGGTCATCGAGTTCGCCGCGCACCCACAGGTTGTAGGGCGTGTCGGGCAGCCTCGACACTTCCTCGTTTGACAAGGTCTTCACGCTTCGTGACTCCTCCTTCACGATCTGCTCCCGGTCATCGTAGAGAAGGGATGCACCCAGCGTAGCCAACTCATTCGAACTCGTGGTCGAAGATCTCGAGCGGGCCGGGGTGTACGGAGGGAGGGGGCGGGGTCAGCGGCTGAGGCGGGTGATGAACTTGTAGCGGTCGCCCCGGTAGAGGGACTGGGCCCATTCGACCGGCTGGCCCGTCGTGTCGAAGGCGTGCCGGGAGAGCAGGAGCATGGGGAGGCCGACGTCGACGCCGAGGAGCTGGGCGTCGTGGGGGGTGGCGAGGACGGTCTCGATCGTCTCCTCCGCCTCCGTCAGGTGGACGTCGTAGGCGGTGGCGAGCGTCTCGTACAGGGAGTGGTGGCGCGACAGCTCGCGGCGCAGGCCGGGGAAGCGGCGGGCCGGCAGGTGCGAGGTGTCGATCGACATCGGCTCGCCGTCGGCCAGGCGGAGGCGGTGGATGCGCAGGACGCGGCCGCCGGGGCGGATGCACAGCAGGGACGCCAGGCTCTCGTCGGCGCTGACGTACCCGGCCTCCAGGATGCGGGTCTCGGGGCGCAGCCCGTGGTGCCGCATGTCCTCGGTGTAGCTGACGAGCTGGAGCTCCTGCGCGACTTTCGGCTTGGCGACGAAGGTGCCTTTGCCCTGGATGCGCTGGAGGCGGCCCTCGACGACGAGTTCGGCGAGGGCCTGCCGGACGGTGGTGCGGGACGTCTCGTACTTCTCGGCGAGGGTGCGCTCGGGCGGCAGCGGGCTACCGGCCGGGAGCGACTGGATCAGCTCGACCAGCAGCTCTTTGAGCTTGTAGTACTTGGGGATCCGCGGCGCCTGGTTCGGGTGCCGCTGGCCGATGCCGGCGAGCGAGGCACGGTCGAAGCCGTGCTCGAACCCGCCCCCGTGCCGGGGCCCGCCCCTGACCTCCGTCACGGCATCTCCTCACGTTCATCATGGGTTATCCCCGATGTTATGCGTGAAGACTACGACCGGTAGAAGACGCGACCTCCGCCAGGGCCTCGCCGAGGCGTGTGAGGTCCGACTCGTCCAGGGTGGCGCGGGCGGTCAGGCGCAGGCACGCGCGGCCCTTCGGGACCGACGGCGGGCGGAAGCAGCCGGCGCGGAGCCCATGCTCAGCGCAGATCTCGGCGGCCCGGAGCGCGGTGCGCGGCTCGCCGAGGAAGACCGGGACGACGGCGGCGGCCGGGGCGGCGGTCTCCAGGCCGGAACCGGCCGCGAGGTTTGCGATCCGCCGGGCCCGGTCACGGGCGCGGGCGGGCAGGCCGGGGTCGGATTCCAGCACGTCGAGGGCGGCGAGGGCGGCGCCGGCGGCGGGCGGGTTCAGGCCGGTGTCGAAGATGAACGACCTGCCCGTGTCGACCAGCGTCTCGATCACCTCGGGCGCGCCGAGGACGGCGCCGCCCTGGGCCGCGAGCGACTTCGACAGCGTGAGGGTGAGGACGACGTCGGGCTCGCCCGCGAGGCCGGCGGCGTGCGCGGCGCCCCGGCCGCCGACGCCGACGACGCCGAGCGCGTGCGCCTCGTCGACCACCAGCAGCGCGCCGTGCGCGCGGGCGGCGGCGTGCAGCGCGCCGAGCGGCGCGAGGTCGCCGTCCACGGAGAACACCGCGTCGGTGACCACGAGCGCGTCGTCCTCCTCGCGGTCGGCGAGGGCCCGCTCGACGGCGGCGGCGTCGCGGTGCGGGACGATCGCAACGCGGGCCCGCGACAGCCGGCACGCGTCCACGATCGAGGCGTGGTTGGCCTGGTCGGACACGACGAGCGTGCCGGGCCCGGCGAGGGCGGTGACGGCGCCGAGGTTGGCGAGGAATCCGGAGGAGAACACGAGGCCGGCGGCGCTGCCGGTGAACGCGGCGAGCCGCCGGTCCAGCTCGGCGTGCAGCGCGGTCGTCCCGGTGACCAGCCGGGACCCGGTGGCGCCGGTGCCCCACGCGCGGGCCGCGGCGCAGGCGCCCTCGACCAGCCGGGGGTCGCCGGCGAGCCCGAGGTAGTCGTTGGACGCGAGGTCGACGGGCCCGCCGGCCGGCCCGTCCGGGCGGGGGCGCAGCGTCCGGCGCAGCCCCGCCTCGGCGCGGCGAGCGGCGGCGTCCCGGAGCCTGGCCAGGGGGTCTCGTACCGCGGTCATGCGGGGAATCCTGCCAGGTCGCGCGGGGGCCGGGGCAACCGCCCGGGCACCAAGAACGATGGGCGATGATGGTCGGGTGCCTACCTTGACCGATCTGGTCCGTGATCACACCGATCTCACCGAGACCGACCTGGAATGGCTGCACGCGCTCGTGTCGGACTGGCAGCTGCTCGCCGACCTGTCGTTCGCGGACCTGCTGCTGTGGGTGCCGCTGCGGTCGGCGGACGCGCTGCCCGCGGAGGCCGGCTCGCGCGGGGGCCGCGGCCGGCGCGGCCGGATGGACACCGGCGCCGCCGTCCCCGGCTGGGTGGCGATCGCGCAGATGCGCCCGACGACGGGCCCCACCGCCTACCCCGAGGACCTCGTCGGCAAGGTCGTCCGGACGGGGCGGCGCGGGCTGATCGACGTGGCGTGGCGGGAGCGCCGGATCGTCCGGGAGGGCGACCCCGAGTGGGGCAGCGGCATCCCCGTCCGGGAGGAGTCGATCCCGGTGCGGCGCGGCGCCAAGATCCTCGGGGTGATCCAGCGGAGCACGAACCTCAGCTCGGCGCGCACCCCGTCCCGGCTGGAGCTGACCTACCTGCAGAGCGCCAGCGACCTCGCGACGATGATCGCCGAGGGCCGGTTCCCGGTGCCGGGCGAGGAGCCGAACATGGTCCGCTCGCCGCGCGTCGGCGACGGGCTGATGCGGCTGGACCGGTCGGGCAAGGTCACCTACGCCAGCCCGAACGCGCAGTCGGCGTACCGGCGGCTCGGCTTCCCGGCCGACCTGGTCGGCGAGGCGCTCGGCCAGATCACCGCGGACCTGTGCGACACCGGCGAGCCGATGGAGGAGGCGCTGAGCGTGGTGCTGTCCGGGCGGGCGCCGCGCGAGGTCGAGGTCGAGTCACGCGGGTCGATCATGCAGTTGCGGACGATCCCGCTGGTCGTCGGCGGCACCCGGATCGGGGCGATCGTGCTGTGCCGGGACGTCACCGAGCTGCGGTGGCGGGACCGGGAGCTGATGACCAAGGACGCCACCATCCGGGAGATCCACCACCGGGTGAAGAACAACCTGCAGACGGTCGCGGCGCTGCTGCGGCTCCAGGCGCGGCGGCTGCGGATCCCGGAGGGGCGGGCGGCGCTGGACGAGGCGGTCCGGCGGGTCGGGTCCATAGCCATCGTGCACGAGACCCTGTCGCACACCCCGGACGAGCTGATCGACTTCGACGACATCGCGGACCGCGTGATCACGATGGCGGGGGAGGTGTCGACGCCGGAGACGAAGGTGACCCCGAAGCGGTCCGGCAGCTTCGGCGTGCTGCCCGCCGAGATCGCGACGCCGCTGGCGATGGCGCTGACCGAGCTGCTGCAGAACGCCCTGGAGCACGGCCTCGCCAACCGGTTCGGGACGCTGGAGGTCGTCGCGCGCCGCCACGGCGAGGGCGAGCAGCGCCGCGAGCCGGGCGGGGTGGAGGTCTGGGGGGAGTGGCCGGTGCCCGGCGCGCACGAGCCGCGCGCCCCGCACGAGCGCGCCCCGAACGGGGAGGAGCCGGCGGCGGAGGGGTCCGGGCGGCGGCTGGTGACGGTCGTCGCGGACGACGGCGTCGGGCTGCCCGCGGACTTCGACGTGGAGAGCACCACCAGCCTGGGCCTGCAGATCGTCCGCACGCTGATCGTGGGCGAGCTGGGCGGCCGGCTGGACTTCCGCCCCCGCGCGGGCGGGGGCACCGAGGTGGTGGTGGACGTACCGCTGGACCACGTCCACCGGAGGTTCTGACACGGGAGGTTTACGGCACCCGGAGGTTCCGGCCGGGGCGGCGCCACGTGCTCTCTTGCCGGGAGCTTCGAGGCGGTGGCGCCGCGTCGCCGGGGAACGGGGAGGGGCGGAGCGGCGGGGCTAGAGGCCGATGTTCGCGCGGGCGCGGGCGCGGGAGGCGCGGCGCTTGAGGGCGCGGCGCTCGTCCTCGCCCATGCCGCCCCATACGCCGGAGTCCTGGCCGGACTCCAGCGCCCAGCGCAGGCACGCGTCGCTCACGTCGCAACGCCGGCACACCTGCTTGGCCTCTTCGATCTGCAGGATCGCGGGCCCGGTGTTGCCGATCGGGAAGAACAGCTCGGGGTCCACGTCACGGCAGGCTGCTCGGTGGCGCCAGTCCATGCGGTCCACTCCTTCGTCAGGTGGTGGAGGAACTCCACTTTTGTGAACGGTTTCACATGTCGCGAACGCCCGGGAGACCACGGCCAGGTCCAGGGGTGAATGTTCGGCGGCGCCGCGAGCGGGGGACCGGCGTCGTCGGGGTCCCTGTCCTGCGGGCGCACTTTGAGCGTGTCAGGGCGGCGCCGGACGACGCAAGACCTTTGAGAAAGGATTCTCAAAGTATGGGTGTCGCATGTGTCACACCCGTGGGACGAACGTGTTACTTGGCTCTCACCTGGCCGCGCATGCGCCGCAAATGACGCGCGTCACCGAACGGATCCGCGCCGTGCCCGGCCCCGCGCGCTCAAATGACGACGCGTATCGCCTTCGGAACCGAGCGGAAGGTGACGCTCCGCAGTTCGCCGAGGTACTCGCCGTCCAGCTGGAAGGCCGCCGGGCGGTCCGCGCGCACCGTGAGCTCGGCCGCGTCGTGCACGTTCAGGACGTGCCTGCCCTGCACCGGGCGCATCCGCGCGGTCATCATCTGGGCCAGCGCCGCCGCCGTCGGGCCGAGTTCCAGCGAACGCATCCCGAACAGGTCCAGTCCGCGCCCGAAGTTCGCCCGCGGAGTCGGATTCACCGGCAGCCGGCCGAGGAAAGTCCATGGCGACGTATTGCAGATGAAGGTGAGGAACAGCCCCGTTTTCGGCGGCCGTCCCGGCTGCTCCAATGTGAGCGCGGGGCGCCGCCGATCCGTGCCGGAGAAGAAATGCCGGAGGGCGGTCCGCGCGTACAGCGACGGCAGGGCGCGGACGCCCGCCGCGCGGCGCGCCTCCACCTCGCGGATCACCTCGGCGTCGAGCCCGACGCCCGCGCAGAACGTGAAGTACCGCTCCGGGCCGTCCTCCGGGGCCGCCGTGGCGAGCCCGACCGTGCGGTACCGGCCGGCGCGCAGCGCCTCCAGCACCGCCCTCGTCGCGCCGACCGGGTCGTCCGGCAGGCCGAGCGCGCGGGCGAAGACGTTCGCGCTCCCGGACGGCAGCACCGCCAGCGCCGGGAGATCGGGGGACGGGCCGTCGGCGAGCAGGCCGTTGACCGCCTCGTTCACCGTCCCGTCGCCGCCGAGCGCGATCACGACGTCGTAGCCGTCCACGGCGGCCTGCCGGGCCAGCTCGGTCGCGTGGCCGCGGTGCCCCGTCTCGGCGAGCACGAGGTCGATGTCGCCGGTGAAGGCCCGCATGAGGATGTCGCGGGCCCGCCGGGAGGTGGAGGTCGCCTTGGGGTTGGCGATGAGCATGGCGCGCACGCGGTCAGGGTATGGGACGCGCACGCCGGACGGACGAGTAGGGTTCAGGTGTGAGCGAGCGCCCCTTCACCGTGCAGGCCGCAGCCGCCCTGATGGGCGCCGAGGGTCTGGCCGCCGTCGGGTTCGGCGTCTTCACCGGCGTGGAGACCGCGGCGGGCGCGGCCGTCGACCCCGCCAGCGCGATCGGGGTGACCGTCCTCGCCCTCGCGGGCGGGCTGGGCATGCTCGCGTGCGCGCGGGGCCTGCTGCGCGCCGACCAGTGGAGCCGCGCCCCCTCGGTCCTCACCCAGCTGTTCGCGCTGCCGATCGCCTGGTCGCTGTGGCAGAGCGACCAGCCCGCCCTCGCGGTCCCGCTGGGCGCGGTCGCGGTCGCGGCGCTGGTCACCGTCCTCAGCCCGCCGAGCACCGCCTGGCTGATCGAGGACCACGACGAGGACGAGGACGAGGGCGGCGCCGAGCCGCGGGAGGCCGCGGCGACGGGGCCGGAACCGGCCGCCACCGCGGGAGCGGTGGCGGAGCCGCGCTCCCTGAGCCAGCGCCTCATGGACCGGCTCAAGGAGCAGCCCACCAAGAACTGACCGCTCATGTGAAAGGCCCCGGGACGGCGCGTCCCGGGGCCTTTCACATGAGCGGCACCAGCGTCACTCGTCGGCGGTCAGGCCCTCGCGGAGCTGCGCGAGGGTGCGGGCGAGCAGCCGGGACACGTGCATCTGGGAGATGCCGAGCTCGGCGGCGATCTGCGACTGCGTCATGTTGCCGAAGAAGCGCAGCAGCAGGATCTTCTTCTCGCGCGCGGGCAGCTTCTCCAGCAGCGGCTTGAGGGACTCGCGGTACTCCACGCCCTCCAGCGACTCGTCGACCATGCCGAGCGAGTCGGCGACCGCGGGGGCGTCCTCGTCGCCGGAGTCGGGGGCGTCGAGGGACACGGTGGAGTAGGCGTTCGCCGACTCCAGGCCCTCCAGCACCTCCTCCTCGCTCATCTGCAGATGCGCGGCCAGCTCGCTGACCGTGGGCGCGCGGCCCTCGCGCTGCGCGAGGTCGCTGATCGCCTTGGTCAGCGACAGCTTCAGCTCCTGCAGCCGGCGCGGCACGCGCACCGCCCAGCCCTTGTCGCGGAAATGGCGCTTGATCTCGCCGACGATCGTGGGCGTGGCGTAGGTGGAGAACTCCACGCCGCGCTCCAGGTCGAACCGGTCGATCGACTTGATCAGGCCGATGGTGGCGACCTGGATCAGGTCGTCCAGCCACTCGCCGCGGTTGCGGAAGCGGCGGGCGAGGTACTCCACCAGCGGCAGGTGCAGCTCCACGAGCTGGTCGCGGATGCGCTGGCGCTCCGGGTCGCCCTCCGGAAGCTCGGCGAGGCGTTCGAACAGCGCGCGGGCCCGTGCCCGGTCGGGCACCGCGGACTCCGACCGCTCGCTGCTCGCGGCGGTGACCGTCGTCGTCTCCTCCGTCTTCTCCGTCACGGGGCCCCCGCCGCACCGCGCCGCTTCTGCAGCGTCACGGTGACCCGGTCGTCGGAGCCCACCGCCGCGTCGACCTCGCCCGCCAGGGACGACAGCACCGTCCAGGCGAAGGTGTCGCGGCTCGGTTCCTCGCCGTCCACCGTGAGCACCGACACGGAGATGCGCATGGCGTCCCCGGTCAACTCGAACTCGCAGGTCAGGTCGGTCCCGGGTAGGGCCTGGGCGAGCAGCATCGCGCACGCCTCGTCGACGGCGATGCGCAGGTCCTCTATTTCGTCCAGCGTGAAGTCGAGCCTGGCCGCGAGCCCCGCGGTCGCCGTCCGCAGCACGGACAGGTAGGCGCTCGCGGCCGGCAGCTTCACCGTCACCACATCGCGGACGGACAACTTCGTACTGGCCGGCATTGCAGCGGTTTCCTCGGTCACGTCACTCCCTCGCAGGATGGTCCCGCTGCTTCGAAACTACCGCCTGCGGGGCCCACTGGGAGACTTCGGCGCGCGTGGCTTTCTTACGAACGCCGGGCCGACCTGAACGGACGCGTTCCAAACCCGGGCCGGGGGAGGCATGCGTCACGCCGTGATCAGGTCCTCGCGGGTGCGGAGGCGTCTCCGGGGCGGTTTTCGGCCCGGTTCCCGGCCCCGCGCGGGACGGGCGGCAGCAGGGCGCCGCGGTGGCCGATCACGCGGGCGGCGAGGACGCTCGCGGCCTCCGCGGCGGCGCGCCGCCCCCGTCCGGCGAGCCGGGCGGCGAGGTAGCCGCCGTTGAAGGCGTCGCCCGCGGAGGTGGTGTCGACCACCTCCACCCCCGGGACGGCGGGGACGGCCTCCTCCGCGCCCTCGGCGCCGGCGATCGCGCAGCCGCGCTCGCCGAGCTTGACGGCGATCTCGGACACCCCGGCGGCGCGGAGCCGGGCGACGGCGTCGGCGGCGGTGGCGTCCCCGAACACGGCCCGGTCGTCGGTGAGCGTCGGCAGCGCGATGTCGGTACGGGCGAGGACGGCCGCCATCGCGGCCTCGGCGGCGTCCCGGGACGGCCAGCCCGCCGGGCGGTAGTTGCCGTCGAAGGCGACCAGGCCGCCGCGCCGCCGGGTCTCGTCGAGGACGTCCAGGAGCCGGTCGCGGGCCGCCGGGCCGATGATCGACAGGGTGATGCCGGAGAGGTAGACGAGGTCGTGCGCGGCGACGGCCTCGTCGGTCTCGGCCGGCTGGCCGGGGCCGAACAGCCCGCGGGCCGCCGACTGGGAGCGGTAGTAGGTGAACGTCCGCTCGCCGTGCTCGTCGGTGCGGATGAGGTAGAGCCCGGCCCGCCCGCCGGGGACGGCGCGGCTGTGGGCGGAGCCGACGCCGTGCTCGGCCCACGCCTCCCGCATCCGGGCGCTGTAGGGGTCGTCGCCGATGAGGGTGACGAACTGGACGTCGGCCGTCTCCGGGGCCGCGCACCTCGCCAGGTAGGCGGCCGTGTTGAAGACGTCGCCGGCGTAGCCGACGGCCATCAGCTCGGGGGCGACCGGGCTCAGTTCGATCATGCACTCGCCGATCAGGGCGACCCGGGCGGGCCGGCCGCCGCCGGCCAGGGTGTCCAGCGCGCTCATGGCGTCCTCTCTGGGGGCGTCCGCTCTCCGGGGGCGTCCGCGATAGGGCGACAATACATCTAGACAACAAGTGATCTGATGACTAAGACTTCGGGTGTCGCTCCACCAGAGAAGGGACGTCCATGGGCAACGACCCGATGCGAGGCTACGACGCCGACGGTTACGCGATCTTCAAGAACGTTCTCGACCCCGAGCTGATCGCCGAGGCGGACGGGCACGTCCGCTGGCTGCAGGAGCGCCACCCCGACCGCACCGGCGAGGACCTGTCCACCGAGCTGGTCGCCAAGGACCCGTTCTGGGTGCGGCTGGTCTCCGACGACCGCCTGCTCGACGTCGCCGAGCGCTTCGTCGGGCCGGACATCGCCCTGTTCGCGTCCGCCTACATCTCCAAGCCGCCCTACACGGGCAAGGCCGTGCTCTGGCACCAGGACGGCGCGTTCTGGCCGCTCGACCCGATGCGCGTCGTCACGCTCTGGCTCGCCATCGACCGCTCCACGCCCGAGAACGGCTGCCTGCGCGTCATCCCCGGCAGCCACAAGGAGGACCTGCACGACGTCCGCGAGCGCGACGACGCCGGGGCGGTCTTCGGCGTGGAGAGCGCGGTCGGCGTGGACGAGTCGCAGGCCGTCGACCTCGTCCTCGAACCGGGCGACGTCGAGGTCCACCATCCGAACATCATGCACGGCAGCGACGCCAACGAGTCGCCGCACCGCCGCTGCGGCCTCACCATCCGCTACATCCCGACCTCGACGCGGATCACCGAGGAGCCGCTGCCGTTCCCGTCCGCGCTGCTGCTGCGCGGCGAGCCGGGCGTGAACGAGTACCAGCCGCGGCCCCGGTACGCGCCCGGCGAGCACTACCCGTTCCGCGGCGCGGAGAACTGGAGCTGATGGGGCGCCGGCGGCACCGGCCGTCCCGCAACTGGGGCGCCCGCGTCCACGAGATCACCCGGGCCGGGCTGGACGCCCTGGTGCTGGAGAACGAGCTGCTGCGGGTGACCGTCCTCGCGGGCAAGGGCGGCGACATCGCCGAGTTCTGCTACAAGCCGCGCGACATGGACTTCGTCTGGCTGTCGCCGGACGGCCTGCGCGACCCGCGCGACCTCGCCGGGGGAGCGGCCGACGACACCGCCGCGTTCCTCGACGGCTACGAGGGCGGCTGGCAGGAGGTCCTGCCGAACGGCGGCGCGCCGAGCACCTACCGGGGCGCGGCGTTCGCGCAGCACGGCGAGGTGGCCGGGCTGCCGTGGGACGCCGACATCGTGGCCGACGACGCCGGCGAGGTCGCCGTGCGCCTCACCGTCCGGGCCCGGCGGATGCCGCTGCGGGTGACCAAGACGCTCCGGCTCCGCTCCGGCGAGCCCGAACTCGCGATCGAGGAGGAGCTGGTCAACGAGTCGGGGGCGGCGCTGCACGCGATGTGGGGCCACCACATCGTGTTCGGCGCGCCGTTCCTGCGCCCCGGGCACCGGATCAGGCTGCCGGGCGGCGCGCGGGTCGTCCCGCACGAGACGGCGATCGCGCCGGGCGGGCGGCGGGTCCGCGCGGGCGGCCCGCACGACTGGCCGCGCGTCCCGGCCGCCGGCGGCGGGACCGTGGACCTGGACGTCGTCCCGGGCCGCGGCGAACCGAGTGAGATCGTTTACCTCACCGGCCTGGACGAGGGCCGCTACGAGGTCGTCGATCCGGACGGCGGCCTCGGCCTGCGGGTGCGCTGGGACGCGGCCGTCCTGCCGCACCTGTGGCTGTGGCAGGAGCTGGGGGCGACGACCGGGCATCCGTGGTGGGGCCGCGCGTACGTGATGGGCCTGGAGCCGTTCGCGGGCCACCCGACGGACGGGCTGGCCGCGGCGGTCGCGAACGGCACCGCGCTCGCGCTGGAACCGCACGCGCGGCGGAGCCTGTGGCTGCGCGCGGCGGTGATCGAGGGAGAGGGCACGTGAGGGAGTTCGAGGGCAAGGTCGCCGTGGTGACCGGCGGGTCGCTCGGGATCGGCCGGGCGGTGGTGGAGCGGCTCGCGCGCGACGGCGCCGCCGTGGTGTTCTGCGGCGTCGGCGAGGACGCCGTCCGGCGGGCCGAGGAGGAGCTGCGCGCCGACGGCCTGGAGGTCACTGGCGTGGAGGCCGACGTCACCGACGCCGCGCGGATGGACGCGCTGGTCGCGTCGGCGGTGTCCCGGCACGGCGGCCTGGACGTGGTCGTGACGTGCGCGGGCGTCCAGCGGTACGGGACGGTCGAGGAGACCACCGAGGAGCTGTGGGACGAGGTCCTCGACGTGAACGTCAAGGGCGTGTTCCTCGCGTGCCGGGCCGCCGTGCCGGAGCTGCGCCGCCGGGGCGGCGGGACGATCGTCACGATGTCGTCGGTGCAGGCGTTCGTCTCCCAGGACCGGGTCGCCGCCTACAGCGCGAGCAAGGCCGCGATCAACGCCCTGACCAGGGCGATGGCGCTGGACCACGCCGCCGACGGGATCCGCGCGAACGCGGTGTGCCCGGGGTCGGTCGACACGCCGATGCTGCGCTGGGCCGCCGACCTGTTCCGCGGCGGGACGAGCCAGGACGCGCAGGTCGCCGAGTGGGGGCGGGCGCATCCGCTCGGCCGGGTCGCGGCGGCGGCGGAGGTCGCCGAGGTCGTGGCCTTCCTCGCCGGGCCGCGCTCGTCGTTCGTGACCGGCGCCGAGCACCGCGTGGACGGCGGGCTCCTCGCCCGCAACCCCGCCGCTCTCCCGGACACCGGCCTGCCGGAAACCTGAAGCCGGTTCGCTAAAAGATCTAGACACCAAGTCATTTGATCACTGATGATGTTGGCGCAGCGCGCCCGAGCGGCGCGTGCCAGCGACCCCGCGGAGGTTTCCATGCAGGAGTCCGTCCCCTCCCGTCCTTACTCTCCCGATCGGCCCCCGCCGGTTCACGCGGGGCGCCGGCGGCGCGTGCTCGGAACGGGCGGGCGCGCCGCCGCCCTCGCGTCCTCCCTGCTGCTCGGCGCGGGCCTCGTGGCCGCGCCCGCCGTCCCGGCCGTGGCCGACGCGCACGGCCACGGCCCGTCCAGCGCGAACGGCCTGGGCCTCGGGCACCAGAAGGCCCGCGGCAAGGGCCACGCCGCCGCGGCCGCGGCGCCCACCTGCTCCGGGCACGCGCCGCCGACGTTCGGCACAGCCACCCAGAACACTGCGCTGAACAGCAAGTTCACCGCCTACGGCAACAGCAACACCCTGCTGGACGACTGGACCGGCGGCGACTCGACCTACTCGCTGAAGCTCACCGACGGGCGCATCGTCTACGCCTACTCCGACACCTTCCTCGGCAAGGTCAACGCGGACGGGTCGCGGTCGGTCGTCATCGAGGAGGGCGGCACGACCCCGTTCATCAACAACTCGTTCGTCGTCCAGGGGACGGGCGGCGGGACGACCACCGTGCACGGCGGGACGGCCGCCGCCCCGAAGGCCGTGATGCCGCCGCCGCAGGCGGCGCACTGGTACTGGGCGGGCGACCTCACCCAGAGCGGCGCGGAGGTCCAGCAGCTCTACCGCCAGTACTACGACCCGGACCCCGACAACGGCACCGGCTGGGACATGACGTTCAAGAGCAACGTCCTGGCCCGGTTCTCCACCGGCAACCTCTCCGCGCCCACACAGGTTACGGCGATGCCCTCGGCGTCGGGCGTCCAGTGGGGGTCGGCGCTGTTCAAGGACGGCGGCTACACCTACGTCTACGGCACCGAGGACTACATCGACCCGGACACCAAGGCCAACACCAAGTACCTGCACATCGCGCGGGTGAAGGGCAGCGACCTGCGCGCGGCCTGGGAGTACCGGACGTCCAACGGATGGTCGAGCACGGAGACCGCGTCGGCCCGGCTGATGAGCGGCGTCTCCAACGAGTTCAGCGTGGCCAGGCGCGGCTCCCACTACATCATGGTCAACCAGGACGCGAACATCGCGTTCGGCAGCGAGATCGACGTCCTGCTGTCGTGCTCGCCCGCGGGCCCGTTCACCGGCGAGCAGACCGTCTACCGCACGCCGGAGACCGGCGAGTTCGGCTCCTACGGCGACCCGGACATCTTCACCTACAACGCCCACCAGCACGTGTCGCTGTCGTCCAGCGGCAACCTGGTCATCTCCTACAACGTGAACAGCCTGGACATGACGAAGGGCCCGACCAACGACAACTACCGCGACGTCAGCATCTACCGGCCGCGCTACATCAACCTGCCGGTCTCCGGCTGACCGCCCGCAAGGGCTGACGGCCGCCCGATAAGCCGCGGCACCACCGTTCCGTCCACGGTGGGACCGCTCCCCGCGCGCCCCCGGGTGACCTCCCGCCCGGGGGCGCGCGCCCGTCCAGCCACCTGCGCGCTCGTCCACCCACCCAGCGCGCTCGTCCACCCACCAGCGTGCCCGTCCACCCACCAGCGTGCCCGTCCACCCACCAGGAGGTCCGGACCATGACCCTGGACGCCGAACTCGCCGCCGCGTTCGACGGCATGCCCTACGTCGGCCTGGCGGACCCGGCCGAGGCCCGCGCCGCGATGCGCGACCTGGTCTCCGCGCTGGCCCGTCCCACCACCGCCGAGGGGGCGGACGTCGCGGACCGGACGATCCCCGGCCCGCCCGGCGCGCCACCCGTGCCCGTCCGGATCTACCGGCCGCGCGGAGCGCAGCACCCGGCGCCGGTCCTCGTGTACTTCCACGGCGGCGGGTTCGTCACCGGCGGGCTCGACAACGAGCACGAGCGCTGCCTGGCGTTCGCCGGCGAGGACGGCATCGCCGTCGTGTCGGTCGACTACCGGCTCGCGCCCGAGCACCCGTTCCCGGCCGGGTTCGACGACTGCTACGCCGCGACAGTCTGGGCGCACGCGCACGCGGCCGAGTTCGGCGGCGACCCGCGGCGGGTCGCGGTCGGCGGCGGGAGCGCGGGCGGCGCGCTGGCCGCCGCGGTGGCGCTGCGCGCGCGGGACGAGGCCGGCCCGCCGCTGGTCTTCCAGATGCTGCTCTACCCCGTCCTGGACGACCGGATGGAGACGCCGTCGATGCGGGCGTTCACCGAACCGCCGCTGTTCAACCGGGCCGACGTCGGCCACATGTGGCGGCACTACCTCGGCGGGCGGGCGGCGGGCGGCGCGGACGTCCCCGCCTACGCGGCGCCCGCCCGCGCCGCCGACCTGGCCGGACTGCCGCGCGCCTACGTCCTCGTCGCCGAGTACGACCCGCTGCGGGACGAGGGGCTCGGCTACGCGCACCGGCTGATCGTCGCGGGCGTCCCCACCGAGCTTCACCATGTGCCGGGCGCGTGCCACGGCTTCGACGGCATCATGTCGGCGCGGCTGGGGCGGCTCGCGTTCGAGGAGCAGCGCGCGGTCCTGCGGCGATGCCTCTCCGGAGCCTCTCAGGAGCCTCTCCGGAGGGGTGGACATGGCCAGTCGCTAAGTGATTAGATGACTTTACTTCTGGGGAACGAGGTGGCGATGGCACAGGATGTGGCCCGGCCGAGCCTGGCGGACGCGCTCACCGCGCGGATGCTGGAGCTGATCAGGGCGGACGGACTGCGCCCCGGCGACCGGCTGCCGTCCGCGCGGGAGCTGTCCCAGCGCTTCGCGGTGACCACGCCGACGCTGCGCGAGGCGCTGCGCCGGCTGGAGGCGACCGGTGCGGTCCAGCTCCGGCACGGCTCGGGGATCTACGTGGGCGCCGACCTCGAACGCGTGGTCATCCCCAACCCCAACGTCGGGGAGCTGGAGGCCGACCGGCTGCTCCAGCTGCTGGACGCGCGGCTGCTCATCGAGCCGCCGCTGGCCGGCCGCGCGGCCCGGCTGGCCGGGCCCGCCGACGTCGAGCTGCTCCGCGCCATCCTCGACCAGGCGGGCGCGGATCTGCGCGGCGGCGAACCCGCCGACCGGGACGCGGCCGCAGGGCGCGGCTCGCACGGCTCGCCCGCGTCCGACGCGGAGGCCCGCCTCCACAAGGCCAACATGAGCTTCCACAGCGAGGTCGCGGGCCTCGCGGGCAACTCCGTGCTCTGCGAGGTCATCGACTCGCTGCTCACGGTGCACGCGTCCGAGCAGCGCGAGATACAGCGGATCTTCGACGACCGCGTCCGCGACTTCGAGGAGCACACCGCGATCCTCGCCGCCATCGAGGCGGGCGCCGAGCGGGACGCCGAGGCGCTCATGCGGTCCCACCTCACCGACATCAAGCACGTGATCGAGCAGCGGCTCGCCTGAGCGGGCCGCTCCACCGTCCCCACCCCCACCCCCACCCCCACCGTCCCCGACCCCCCGCCGCACGGCCCTGCGCCGTGCGGCCGGTTCACCCATCCCAGAAACCTTCGACCACCCCGATCGGGCATCGGCGCCCGATGAAGGAGGCCACCATGGTGTCCAAGCGACTGCGGGCGACCGCGCTCACCGTGGGCGCGCTCCTGCTCGCCGCCGGCTGCGGGTCCGGCGACTCCGGCGGGAGCAAGTCCGAGCTCAAGCTGTACAACGACAAGGGCGCCTGGAAGCCCTACTTCGAGCAGATGGCCGCCCTGGGCAAGCAGCAGACCGGGCTCGGCATGACACCGGTCGGCTACACCGACGAGCCGACCTACACCGCGTTCATCAAGACCTCGTTCCGCACGAACGTCAAGCCCGACCTGTTCACCTGGTCGACCGGCGGGCGCCTCGAGGAGATCGTCAAGCAGAACCAGGTGGCCGAGACCACCGACATCTGGCAGGACTCCATCAAGAACGGCGACCTCACCGAGGACCTGAAGAAGTACTACACGGTCGACGGCAAGCAGTACTGCGTCCCGCTGAACACCGCGTACTGGGGCATGTTCTACAACAAGAAGGTCTTCGCGAAGCACGGCGTGAAGCCGCCCACGACCTGGGCGGAACTGGAGAAGGCCGCCGAGACGCTGAAGTCGAAGGGGCAGGTCCCCTTCAACCACACCACCCCGACGTCGCTGTTCTCCTTCGCCTGGTTCGAGCAGATCCTCGCCGGCACCGACCCCGACCTGTACGAGCGGCTGTCGAAGGGCGAGGCGTCCTACACCGACCCCGGCGTGGTGAAGGTGATGGAGCGCTGGAAATCGATGATCGACAAGGGCTGGTTCTCCAAGCCCGGCGACAAGGCCGACCCCGCCGACCACTTCAAGTCCGGCGACGCCGCCATGGTCATCAGCGGGACCTGGTTCAACACGAGCATGACCCAGCGCGGCCTCAAGCAGGGCCAGGACTACGGGTTCTTCTTCATCCCCAACGTCGACCCGGCCCTGCCGAAGCGGTCGCTGGTCTTCGAGAGCGGCCCGCTCTGCTCGCTGCGCAAGGCCCCCGACCCGGCGGCCAGCACCAAGTACCTCAAGTGGTGGGTCACCCCCACCGCGCAGGAGAAGTGGGCGAACGCGCGCGGCGACGTGTCCGGCAACCCCAAGGTGAAGATCGCCGACCCGGAGCTGACCGCGGTCACCAAGGAGGCGGCGTCGCCGGAGAACCGGCTCGTGCTGCGCTACTTCGAGGCCGCGCCCTCACCCGTCCTCACCGAGGCGCTGAGCGGCTTCGACAAGTTCCTGAACAAGCCGGAGACCTATATGGACGTCCTCAAGAGCATCCAGAAGGCGAACGAGGCGTACTGGAAGTCGAACTGATCCGATGAGCACGCACAAGGCCACCGCCACCCGCCCGAAGACGGCGGTGGCGAAGGCGCCGGGCTCCGGCCGCCGCGCGGGGCGCGGCGGCCGGGCCGGGAAGGGCTTCGCGCTGCACGGCCGGTTCCGGCACGCGTACGTCTCCCCGGCCGTCCTGTTCGTCGCCGTCCTGCTCTACCTGCCGTTCCTGTGGACGGCGTACCTGAGCTTCACCAGCTACGACGGGCTGGCGTCACCGGAGTTCACCGGCCTGGACAACTACAAGCGGCTCCTCGAGGACGACGCGCTCGTCACGTCCATCCGCAACACGCTGCTGTGGGTCGTCGGGACCGTCGCCCTGCCGGTGGGGCTCGGGCTGCTCGTCGCGGTGCTGTCCTACGACCTCAAGGGCGGCGGCTGGTTCCGGCTGCCGTTCCTGCTCCCGTACGCGATGTCGGGCGCCGGCCTCGGCGTGATCTGGGGCTTCATCCTCCAGCCGGACGGCATGGCCAACCAGATCCTCACCCTGTTCGGGATGCCCGGCGGCGACACCGCGTTCCTGCAGGACGGCCCCCGCAACACCATCGCGATGATCGTCGTCTGGACGTGGCAGCAGCTCGGCGTCAACATGCTGCTGTTCGTCGTCGGCCTCCAGTCGATCCCGAAGGCGCCGATCGAGGCGGCCCGCATCGACGGCGCGTCCGGCTGGGCGATGTTCCGGCACGTGATCTGGCCGCTGATGCGCCCGATCACCACGGTCGTGTTCGGCCTCGCGCTCGTCGCCGGGCTGAAGAACTTCGACATCGTGTGGGTGATGACGCAGGGCGGGCCCGGACGCTCGTCGGAGACCCTCGCCGTGACCATGTACCGGGACGTGTTCGTCGCCAACGAGTACGGCTACGGCTCGGCGGTCGCGGTCCTGCTCACCACCGTCACCGGCCTCGCCTCGTACGTGTACCTGCGCAGGCAGATCGGCGGGGAGGAGAAGTCATGAGCGAAGCGAACCGGAGGGTGCGGGGGGCCGTCCCCCGCGAGGTGCGCCGATGAACCGATTGACGCTGAACCTGCGCCGTGCCGTCCTCGCGCTGCTGGGCCTGGCGTGGCTGTTCCCCACGTACCTGATCATCGCGAACGCGGTGCGGCCGGCCGGCGACTACGACCCGTCGGACGCGGTGAAGCCGCCGTCCTCGCTCGGCCTGTTCGACAACGTCTCCCAGGCATGGGACCGGACCGCCGTCGGCGACACGCTGCTCAGCACCCTGCTGTACAGCGTCGTCTCGCCCGCGGTCGCCGTCCTGCTGGGCGCGCTCGCCGGATACGCGATCGTGGTGCTGCGCCTCAAGCACGGCTTCGCCTGGTTCGTGGTGATCTTCGCCGGGACGGTGGTGCCGTTCCAGATGCTGCTCATCCCACTGTTCGTCGGCTACAGCGAGGTGTCGCTCTACGACAGCCGGCTCGGCCTGATCATCATCTACTCGGCGATCAACGTGCCACTGGCCGCGCTGGTCATGCGCAACTTCTTCGGCAACGTCGCCGTGTCGATCTTCGAGGCGGCGCGGCTGGACGGCGCGTCCACCTTCCGCATCTTCTGGCGGATCTACCTCCCGCTCTCCTCGGCGGCCCTCGCCGCCGTGTTCATCCTGGAGTTCACCTTCGTCTGGAACGACCTGCTGTTCGGCCTCACGCTCTCCCAGTCGGAGACCGTCCGTCCGGTGTGGGCCGAACTGTCCGCGCTGACCACCGACGTGTACGCCGGAACCCCCGTACCGATCGCACTGGCCGCCGGGCTAGTGGTCTCCCTCCCGACCGTCGTGCTGTTCCTGGCGACCCAACGCCTCTTCACCCGCGGCCTAACCCTGGCCCAGTTCTGATTCAGCCCAGGGGGCGACCCCCTGGAACCCCCGTTACGGGCGGGAGGCCGTTTCCCGATCCGCTCCGCGTCTCGCGAAACGGCCTCCCGCCCGGCGGGCCGGGCGACCTCCGGGCGCCAGAGCGCCCTCCGGCCTCCCGGCCCGTGACCATGAGAAGGCATCAGAGAGGATTGCGCTCCACGATGACGAGTCGTCTGCTTCAGGCGAGCCTCGGTTCGCCCGACTATGACGGGATCCGCGACGCGCTGCGCCAGGACACCTCCACCGAGGTGCTCGCCGTGCGCGGGCTGTCCGTCCGCGCCGCCGTGCTGCCGCTGTTCAAGCGCGGCGAGGACGGCGGGCTCCGGCAGGCCGTCCGGGTGACCCTCTCCGGAGATGGCGCCGTGGAGGTGGCCCTCAAGGACGGCGACGCCGACCTCGCGTCCGCCACCGGGGACGGCGGCACGCTGACGCTGCTCGTCCCCGAGGTGGACGCCCCGCGCCGCGTCACCCTGGAGGTGCGCGACGCCACCGGGCTCGTCGGCGCCGCGCCGCTCGACCTCACCCCGCAGCGCAAGTGGAACGTCTTCGTCGTCCACCACTCGCACCTGGACATCGGCTACACCGACACCCAGGGCACCGTCCTGCGGCACCACCTCGACTACCTCGACGCGGCGCTGCGGCTCGCGCGGGAGACCGACGGGCGGCCGGACGACGCGCGCTTCCGCTGGTCGGTCGAGTCGTCGATGCCGGCGCTGCGCTGGCTCGCGACCCGCTCCGCCGACCAGGTCGCCGAGTTCACCGACCGGGTCCGCGCGGGCAACATCGAGGTCACCGCGTTCCCGATGCAGCTGCACACGGAGGCGTGCTCGACGGAGGAGCTGTACCGCCAGCTCCGCTTCGTCGAGGACCTGCGGCGCGCGTACGGCATCGAGGTCCGGTCCGCGATGCACACCGACATCCCCGGCGCCGTCGTCGGGACGGTGGACGCCCTGAACGCGGCCGGCGTCCGCTACCTCGCCGCCGCGCACAACTGGGCCGGGCGGTCCGTGCCCTACATCACCGGCGGCGACAAGCTGGCGCGGCCGTTCCGGTGGCGGTCGCCGGGCGGCGGCGAGCTGATCGTCTGGTTCACCGACACCCCGCACGGCATGGCCTACATGGAGGGCAACACCGTCGGCCTCGTCGACTCCTACGACCTCGCCGAGGACCTGCTGCCCCGCTACCTCGGCTCCCTCGCCGACCGCCCCTACCCGTACGGGCCCGGCACGTTCGGCTGGTACGCGGCGCCCGGCCAGGTCGGCGCCGCCAAGGACCCCGACTTCCTGGACGCCGTCCACCTGCGCGTGCAGGGCGCGCACGCCGACAACGCCGGGCCGTCGATCGTCCCCGCCGACATCGCGCTGCGGTGGAACGAGACGTGGGCGTACCCGCGGCTGCGGATGGCGACCAACGCCGACTTCTTCGAGTACGTCGAGGAGCACCACGGCGACCGGCTCCAGACCCACGAGGGCGACTGGACGGACTGGTGGGCCGACGGCCTCGGCTCCGGCGCCCGGCCGCTCGGCTACGTCCGGCGGGCGCAGAACATCCTGCGGTCGGCGGAGACGCTGCACGCCCTCGCCGACGAGCGCGGCGACGAGCGGACCGGCGCGCCCCAGTTGATCGACGAGGCGTACGACCGGGCCGCGCTGTTCGACGAGCACACCTGGGGCGCCGCCAACCCGTGGGAGGACGCCGAGGAGGGCGGCGACTCCGGCGGCCTGCAGTGGACCCGCAAGTCGCAGGTCGGCTACCAGGCCCACGACGACGCCCTCGACCTGCTCCAGGCCGGCGCGCGGCGGCTCGGCGCGACGTTCGGGCCCTCGCCGGACGCGCTCGCCTCGTTCCTCGTCGTCAACCCGGGCACGGCCGCCCGCACCGACGTCGCCCGCGCGTTCCTGCCCCGCGACGTCGTCGCCGCGGACGTCCCCATCGCGCTCGTGGACGCCCGCACCGGCGAGCCCGTCCCGCACCGCGAGGAGGAGGTCGACCCGGACGAGTGGCCCACCCGCCCGATCGGCCGCCACCTGGAGGCCGTGCTGCCGGACGTCCCCGGCCACGGGCACGTCCGCGTCGACGTCGTCCGCGCCGGGACCGCGGCCGCCGAGCCGGTCGACCTCGGCCTGGACGGGACGATCGAGAACGAGTTCTACCGCGTCGCCTATGACCTCAAGGAAGGCCACATCGCCTCGGTCTTCGACAAGGCCGCCGGCCGGGAGCTGGTGAACACCGACGGCATCGCCGGGTTCGGGCAGTACATCTACGACCGGTACGCGACCGCGCCGCATTTCAACCACATGTCCGGGCACATGCTCGTCCATGACAAGACGATGCTCGGTGACCGGGCCGTGGCGACCCACGCGACCGTCACCAAGTGCGAGCGCACCCCCGCCGGCGAGCGCCTCGTCATCGAACTGCACGGCAAGGGCGTCGACTGGCTGCGCACCACGATCGACCTGTACGCGGGCGTGCCGCGCGTGGACGTCCGCTACCAGCTCGGCAAGCAGCCCACCGCGGCGAAGGAGGCGGTGTTCTTCTCCTTCCCGTTCGCCGTGGACGGCCCGCCCGCCGCGTGGGAGCTGACCGGCGGCGTCGGCGGCACCGGCGTCCCGAGCGTCCCGGGGTCGGCGGAGCACATGCGCCCGATCCGGCACTGGGTCGCGTTCGAGGACCCCGAGCTGACCGTCGCGTGGGCGACGCTGGAGGCCCCGCTCGTCCAGTTCGGCTCCATCCACATGCCGTACGCGCCGTTCCCGCCCACGCTCGACAACGAGGACGGCACCGTCTACTCGTGGGCGCTGAACAACATCTGGGACACCAACTTCCCGTCCCAGCAGCAGGGCGAGACGACCTTCCGGTACGCGTTCGCGTCCGGTGCCGCCGGCTCCGGCCGCCGCCTCGGCGCCCGCACCGCCGCCGGCCTCACCGACCCGTTCGTCGCCACCCTCGCCACCGGCACCGCGCCCGCGGCCGAGTCGGGGACGTTCCTGCGCGTCGACGACCCGGACGTGCTCGTCACCTCGGTGGGCCGCGCCCGCGACGGCGGCGGCCTCGCCGTCCGGCTCCAGTCGCTCGCCGCCGGCCCGGTGGAGGCGGAGCTGCACGTGCCCGGCGCGGTGAGCGCGCGGCTGAGCGGCGGTTTGGAGCGTGACCCGGCGGAACTTCCCGTCCGGGACGGCACGATGACGGTCCGGCTGCCCGCCTGCGGCATCGCCACCGTCACCGTTCGGCGTTGATCACGGATCGGGGACACATGAAGATCACAGGCATCCGCGCGACCACGGTCACCGTGCCGCTGGAGGCGCCGCTCCTGCACAGCAACGGCGCCCACTGGGGCCGCTTCGTCCGGACGATCGTCGAGGTCGAGGCCGACAACGGGCTGATCGGGCTCGGCGAGATGGGCGGCGGCGGGCAGAGCGCCGAGGCCGCCTTCCAGGCCCTCGCCCCGCACCTGGAGGGGCACGACCCCTTCGAGCTGGAGGCGCTCCGCTTCAAGATCGCCAACCCGACGGCGAGCCTCTACGACAACCGCGTGCAGATGCTCGCCGCCATCGAGTTCGCCTGCCTGGACCTCATCGGCCAGCACCTCGGCGTCCCGGTGCACGACCTGCTCGGCGGGCGCATCCGCGACTCCGTCCCGTTCGCGTCCTACCTGTTCTTCCGGCCGCCGGGGCCCGGCGGAGTCCCGGAGGTCCGCACGCCGGAGCAGCTCGTCGCGCACGCCCGCGACCTGAAGGCCCGGCACGGGTTCACCGTCCACAAGCTCAAGGGCGGCGTGTTCCCGCCGGAGCACGAGCTGGAGAGCTACCGGGCCCTCGCCGAGGCGTTCCCCGGCGACGGCCTCCGCTACGACCCGAACTCCGTGCTCAGCCTGAAGGAGGGCCTGCGCTTCGGGAAGGCCATCGAGGACCTCGACAACGACTACCTCGAAGACCCCGTCCTCGGCCTGGAGGGGCTGCGGCTCGTCCGCGAGCGCGTGGACGTCCCGCTCGCCACCAACACCGTCGTCGTGAACTTCGAGCAGCTCGCCGCGAACGTGCTGCGCCGCAGCGTGGACGTCGTCCTGCTCGACACGACGTTCTGGGGCGGCATCCGGGCCTGCGTGAAGGCGGCCGGGGTGTGCGAGACGTTCCAGATCGGCGTCGCCGTCCACTCGTCCGGGGAACTCGGCATCCAGCTCGCCACGATGCTGCACCTCGGCGCCGTCCTGCCCAACCTCACCTACGCCGCCGACGCGCACTACCACCACCTCGCCGACGACGTCATCGAGGGCGGCCTCATGAAGTACGCCGACGGCAGGATCCCCGTGCCCACCGGACCCGGCCTGGGCGTCCGCCTGGACCGTGACAAACTCGCCGAGTACGCCGAGCTGTACAAGGAACTGGGCGGCTACCCCTACGACCGCGACCCGGGCCGCCCCGGCTGGTACCCGATCATCCCGAACGACCGCTGGGCGGACCCGGCCGTCCCACTGGCGCCGCTCGAATAACCTGCCACCTGTGATTCGTTACGCGACCCCCGACGACGTCCCGGACATCCTGCGGCTGATCCGCGAACTGGCGGACTACGAGCGCGCCCTCCACGAGGTCAAGGCCACCGAGGAGCAGCTCACCGCCCGCCTCTTCGGCGACGACCCGAAGGTCTTCGCCCACGTCGTAGAGCACGAAGGGCGCGTCGTCGGGTTCGCCCTGTGGTTCCTCACGTTCTCCACGTGGAACGGCACCCACGGCATCTACCTGGAGGACCTGTTCGTCGAGCCGGACGTCCGCGGCCACGGCTACGGCAAGGCCCTGCTCACCGAACTGACCCGCATCGCCGACGAGCGCGGCTACGAACGCGTCGAGTGGGCCGTCCTCAACTGGAACACTCCGGCGATCGGCTTCTACGAGTCCCTCGGCGCCCGCCCCCAGGACGAGTGGACGGTCTACCGCCTCACCGGCGACGCCCTCACCAAGGCCGCCCGCTCCAGCTGATCCCGGACATGGCGGATGATCCCGGACATGGCAGAGGCCCGGCCAGCCGCCGGCCGGGCCTCAGCGTTCGTCCAGGTCAGTCCTGCTTGGTCAGCCCTGCTGGTCAGCCCTGCTTGGTCTCCCAGAAGATCTTGTCGATCTCCGCGATCTTGCCCAGCAGGTCATCGGCGACCTTGGGGTCCATGCTCCCCTTGGTGCCGGCCGCGCCGGCCAGCTTGGTGGCCTCGTTGAACAGCTGGTGCAGCTGCGGGTACTTCTCGAAGTGCGGCGGCTTGAAGTAGTCGGTCCAGAGCACCCACAGGTGATGCTTGACCAGCTCGGAGCGCTGCTCCTTGATCAGGATCGCCCGGGAGCGGAACTCCGGGTCCTCGTTGGCGGCGTACTTCTCACAGATCGCCTTGACCGACTCGGCTTCGATCCGGGCCTGCGCCGGGTCGTAGACGCCGCACGGCAGGTCGCAGTGCGCGGACACCGTGGTCTTCGGGCGCAGAAGCTTGAGCAACACCTGCGAATCCCTTCCCTCGTTGCGGATCATGCTCAGGTCACCGACATTACCCTTGTGCCGCGGGACGCGTCCGCCCAGGGCACTCGGTATTTCGGCCTAAGACCCGGACCGCGCGCGGCCCGGAACCTTCCCAGCAGTGTTTGTCACCGCCGCCCGCCGGAGTATGCGGCCGACCAAGGAGGATCATGCGTATCCGCGAGGGGCGCCGTGCGGTGTTGTGGGGGCTCGCTGGTGGGGTGGCGCTCGCGGTGGTCGGGGTGCGGCGGGTGCGGACGGTGGAGGTCAGCGGGGAGTCGATGCTGCCGGGGCTGCGTCCGGGGGACTGGCTCATCGTCCGGGTTGGCGCCCGCCTCACGCCCGGTGCCGTCGTTGTCGCGGAGCATCCTCAACGTCCTGGGCTTCTCATCGTGAAGCGTGCGACGCACCGCACTGATGAAGGCTGGTGGCTGGAGAGCGACAACCAGCGCGCCCCAGGGCGCAGTGACAGTTGGGACTTCGGTGCCGTCCCCGACGACCTCGTGATGGGACGCGTCCTGGCCCGCTACTGGCCCCTCCCGGTGAAGCGCGTGCCGTAGCCCTGGCGGGTACGGGGACGAACTGGCCGAAAGTACGACCGCTGCTAGGGCGAACCGTGCTTTGGGCCGGTGATCTGGGACGGTCCCGTTGACGACGATGCCGTCATGCCACATGAAGACCCCGTCCCGATGCTGCACGCCGAGGGACTGACGAAACGATATGGCCGCCGGCGCGAGGCGCTGAGCGGAGTCGACCTGCACGTCCCGGCCGGACGCATCGTGGGCCTGGTAGGTCCGAACGGCGCGGGCAAGTCGACGCTGCTGAACATGGCCTGCGGGCTGCTGGAGCCGACGTCGGGCTCGCTGCGCGTACTGGGGTCCCCACCGGCGGCGAGTGCCGCGCACCTGGCCAGGGTCGGGTTCGTCGCGCAGAACACCCCCGTCTACCCCTCGTTCAGCGTGGCCGACCATCTGCGTCTGGGGGCGCGCCTGAACCCGTCCTGGGACCAGGGCATGGCCGAGCGGCGCATCGCGCAGGTCGGACTCAACCCAGGCCAGAAGGCGGGACGGCTGTCGGGCGGTCAGCGCGCGCAGCTCGCGCTGACGATCGCCGCCGCGAAGCGTCCCGAACTGCTGGTCTTCGACGAGCCGGCCGCCGCGCTGGACCCGCTGGCGCGGCAGGGCTTCCTCGCGAACCTGATGGAGTTCGTCACCGAACTCGGTGCCAGCGCCGTGCTGTCGTCGCATCTGCTCGGCGACATCGAGCAGGTCTGCGACTACCTCATCGTGCTGTGCGACGCGCGGGTCCAGGTGGCCGGGGACGTCCGCGACCTGCTGGCCCGCCACCACCGGGTGACCGGCGATCTCGACCGGCTTCCCGCGGGCGCCGAGGTCGTCCGGGCGGAGCAGGGCGGTGCGCTCGTGCGGACGGCCCTCCCGGCGTCAGAGCTCTCGCTCCGGGCCGGACCCGTCTCGCTGGAAGAGCTGGTGCTCGCGTACATGTCGCGGGCGAACACGCCCGTCGCCGGGGTCGGCGCCGTGGCCGGGGAGGGAGCACGATGATCTGGTTGAACTGGCGGCAGTTCCGCCTCCACGCGCTCGCCGGCGCCATCGGGCTCGGGGTGATCGCCGCCTACCTGCTGTACCTCGGCATGGACATCCGGGACGCCCACGACGCCTACCAGGCCCGGTGCGCCGACACCGCCGCGTGCGCGCAGGCCGCGAGCCAGTTCTCGGGGAGCTACCGGAGCACGCTGCTGTTCCTGGCCGCCGGGCTCGGGCTGATCCCCGTCGTCCTCGGCGCGTTCTGGGGAGCGCCGCTGATCGCCAGGGAACTGGAACTCGGCACCCACCGGCTGGTGTGGAGCCAGAGCGTGACCCGCCGCCGCTGGCTGATCGCCAGGATGGCCTTCACCGCCCTCGCCGCGATGGCCGTGACGGGCCTGGCCGCCCTGCTGCTCACCTGGGCGGCCGCCCCGTACGACGAGGTCGCGTCCGACCGGTTCGGTGCGATCGAGTTCGGCGCCCGCAACATCGCCCCAGTCGGCTACGCCTTCCTCGCCTTCACTCTCGGGACCACCATCGGGCTCCTCGTCCGCCGGACGCTCCCGGCGATGGCCATCACGGGCGTCGTCTTCCTCGCCGTCCAGTTCACGGTGCCGAACATGGTGCGACCGCACCTCATGCCATCGGAGAGGGTGACCCTGCCGCTGACCACCCAGGCCATCAACGGGGCCAAGAACCTCGGCAGCATCACCGGCGCGCCGGTCATCGGCGGCCTGCAAGTACCCGGCGCACCCGACGCGTGGATCAGCGACACCAGCCCGATGCGCACCGCCGACGGTCGGACGCTCAGCGAGAAGAAGTTCAACGCGTGCCTCGACACCCCGTCCAAGACCGGTGCCGGAGGGACGTTCGGTGACGCCGCGGTCTGCCTGTCCGCCCTCGACCTGCACGTCGACATCGAGTACCAGCCCGGCGACCGCTACTGGTCGTTCCAAGTGGCCGAGACGGGCCTCTACCTGCTGACCGGCGTGCTCCTGACCGCCATAGCCCTGCGCCGCATCAGGCGGGTGTGAGCCACTGATGGAGAACAACCGCAGAAATGCCGCCGTCCGATCAGACGTACTGCTCAACATAGGTTTGGGTCTGATGTTCGCCCTAGGCATCGCTTTCACGGCGTTCATGCTCGCCGTCAGCTGGGGCGGCGCCTACTGGCTCTTCACCACCGCCGTCGCGGTCGTCGTGTGCGGGCTCACCCTGCTGCGTGGACACCGCAGAGTATGGCCCGCAGCCGCGGGCCTGACCGTGGCGGCCGGAGCAATAGCGACGTCCATGGCGACAGAACTGCCCCAGGAGCCCGCCCCCACAACGGCCTTGGCCCTGGCCGTCCTCATCGGTTCCGCCCTCAGAGCGCTGCCGGTGCCGTCTGCCGTCTGCATCGCCGCGGGCGGCGTCGCCGTGATAGCGCTCAGCTGGCTCCCCGGCCCCTCCGCAGTGACGGTGTTGGACACGGTCTTGATGGCCGGTGGGCTCGCCGTCGGGCCGCTGCTGCGCGTGCTCGCGCCCGTCCGGCCGTCCGGCACGCCGATAGCCTGGCGGACATGACCGTTCCGGCGGGATGGGTCCGGGGTGCCTCCGTGACCGGGCTCGGTGCCGCGCTCCTCACGGCGATCACCGTGCAGGCCGCCGCCATCGCGCAGAGCTGGGGAAGGTGGTACTGGGCGCCGGGCTGCGCCTTCGCGGCGGCGGTGTGCCTCACGGCCCTGGCCGGGCTGCGCCGACCGCTCTGGCCGGCCGTCGCGGGGCTCGTCCTCGCGGCGGCGGCCATCGCGACCACCCGCCTGAGCGGCTCCGACCTTCCCGCCGAACCCAGCCCGGCCATGGCCGTGGGGCTGGCGGTACTGACCGCCTCCGCCCTCCGAACCCTCCCGCCGGCACCGGCCGCCGCCATCACGGTCGCCGGACCGGCGCTGATCATCGCCGGTCAGTTGGCCGCCGGGCCGCCGTTCTCCGAACTCGCGGCGGTGACGGTGCTGGACGGCCCGATCTGGCTGGCCGCAGTCGGCGCCGGGCTCTCCCTCCGGATACTGGACGCGCGGGAGCGCGCGACCGCAGAGCAGGTCCGACGGGAGGAGCGGCTAGAGCTGGCCCGGGAACTGCACGACGTCGTGGCGCACCACATCACGGGCATGCTGCTCCAGGCGCAGGGCGCCCAGGTGGTCGCGCGGCGCAACCCGGAGCAGGTGGACGAGTACCTCAGCGAGATGGAGGCCGCGGGCACCGACGCCCTGGCCGCGATGCGGCGGGTGGTCGGCCTGCTGCGCGACACCGACGACGCGGCACCGGCGTCCCCCGGACCGGAGGGCCTCGGCGCACTCATCGATCGCTTCCGCCGCCAGGGCCCCGAGGTCACGCTGACCATGCCGGACGAGAACGAATGGCCCCCGGAGGTGACGACCACCGTGTACCGCGTCGCGCAAGAGGCGCTGACGAACGTCCTACGGCACGCGCCCAAGGCCCGATCGGTCACGGTCACCGTCGACCAGGGCACACAGGGCGTCACCATCGAGGTCGCCGACGACGCCCCGACACCCGTGGCTCGGCACCCCCACCGCGGCTATGGCCTGATCGGCATGCGCGAACGCGTCGAGTCGCTCGGCGGCTCACTGCAGGCAGGGCCGCGCCCGGGCAGCGGCTGGTCCGTGCGAGCGACGCTGCCCGCGGGGGAGCGCCGGTGACCATCTCGGTTCTCCTCGCCGACGACCAGGCGATGGTCCGCCGCGGGCTGCGCCTGATCCTGGAGGACCAGCCCGACATCAGGGTCGTGGGGGAGGCGTCCGACGGCGCCGAGGCGGTCGCTCTAGCGCGCCGGTTGCGTCCGGACGTGTGCTTGGTCGACATCAGGATGCCCCGCCTCGACGGCATCGAAGTGACCCGCGCACTGGCAGGCCCGAAGACCACCGACCCGATGCGTGTCGTCGTGGTCACCACCTTCGACCTGGACGAGTACGTCTACGGCGCGCTGCGCGGCGGCGCGGCGGGCTTCATCCTCAAGGACGCCGGACCCGCACTCCTCGTCGAGGCGGTCCGCGCCGCCCACAACGGCGAGGCATTGGTCTCGCCCTCCGTCACCGTCCGTCTGCTGCGGCACCTGGCGGCCGCCTCGGCAACATCACGCGCCGTCCAGCCGCCCCTGTCGGACCGCGAACTGGAAGTCGTCCGCGCCCTCGCACGAGGCCGCACCAACCAGGAGATCGCCGCCGAGCTGTTCATCTCGCTCAGCACCGTCAAGAGCCACCTGTCAGGCATCCAGGCCAAGCTGGGAGTGCGCAACCGCGTGGGCATCGTCACCTGGGCATGGGAGAACCGCCTGGTAGACCCGTCCTGACCCACCTGTTTCGCGCCTGGAATCTGTCGTAGGCATCGGGCGTGTGTCTCGTGGGTGGCCAGGTTGTCACAGACCGGCTGCACCCCAGTTCGGTCGGGACGGCCTTGTCGATCGCGCCAGGAACTTTTGAACTCGGTCGCGTGGTGCGGGTGGTGCAGTTCGGTGCCGTCGCGATGTTGAAGGTGGCGAAGGCAGGTCCACGCATGGCATAACGGCCCGCTCGGACGGATGGTGGCCAGGGGTTGCGGCTTGAGAAGCGAACCGGCGTCAGGTTGACCAGTGTGCGGCGCCGGGCGGGGTCGGTTCCGACGTGAGGGTGGCCGCTTCCGGGGCCTTGTCCGGCAGGACCGAGGGTGGACGTCCGGGCCAGGGCTTCATCGGCCGGTGCTGTCGACCCGCGCTCGCTCTTGCGTCACTTGGCCGCCGTTGACGGTGAGACGCCCAGTTCGGCGGCCACGGGCGTGTGGAGCGCACTCGGGCTGGGCGCATGCCGGCACAAGGCGGCACCGCAACGTATACGCCTGCGACCAGGCCGCCGCCCGCGCCCCGCGTTCCAACTCCGCCCGCTCGCCGCGGTCACCGAAAAAAGCACCTTCGATCGTCCCGCCCCCCGCTCCCGCCACCAACCCAGCACAGACTCACACCACGGATATCAAACGCAGAACACTAGGTGCCGAAAGTGGTCACTCCCTCCGGATGTGGTTGCTGGTGTTAGGGGCGTGGCGTTTGGCAGCGGCTTTGTGGGGTGCGCGGCGGGTGTGGCGGGGGCGGGCTCGGGCGTGGTGGGTGGTGGTGGTCCAAAGGTTGGTGGCGGGTGGTCTGTGGGGGGCGGGCGCAGGGGTGGTGGGTGTGTCGTCGGGTGGTAGGACGCGGTAGGCGTAGCGTCCGGTGTGGTCTTGGGTGATGGCGATCTGGTGTGGGTTGGTGTGCTTGAAGCGGTTGTGCCAGCCGCAGGTGAGTGCGAGTTGGTCGATGTCGGTGGGGCTGTGGCCGAGGGCCCAGCCGTGGACGTGGTCGACTTCGCACAGTGTCCCGGGCACTTCGCAGCCCTGCACCGCACACGTGGCGTACAGGGCCTCCAGGACCTGGCGTTGCGCGGCGGTGGCGAACCGGACCCGGTGCCCTAGATAGAGCGGGGTGTTGCCGTGTCCCAGGATCAGTGGTGAGACTCCGGCGTTCAGGGCGATGCGCCGGGCCTGCTCTGCCGGGATGGGGGTGCCGTCGGTGAGGCGGGCGGGGGCGGTGCCGCCGGTGAGGGTGTCCAGGTCGCAGATGACGGTGACCTTGGTGGCCTTGTGCCCGCCTGACAGGACTGTGGTGAGTGCGGCGGCGGTGCGTTCGGACAGGTCGCGGTGGTCGTCGGTTCCGGCGGGCTTGGCCAGCGGGGCGAGGGTGCCGTCCCAGATGGCGGCGTCTTCGGCGTTGAGCCAGCCTTTGATGTAGCGGCCGCCGTCCAGTGACCGGGTCGAGTCGATCCAGGACCGCTCGTATCCGCGTGAGACGTCTTCGGGGGCTTGCTCGTGTCCGTCGCGTTCGGCGATGAGGTCGGTGATCTTGTTGCCGAACGCGGCGACCTTGCCCGCGGAGAAGCCCTGGCCGGCCAGGTCGAGGAGGATGTGTTCGGCGGCGGCGCAATCGGTGTCGTCCAGCCGTGCGACGGCGGCGCTGATGGTGGCGGCGTATCCGTAGGACAGTTCCCCGTCGATCAGGCGGCGGGTGACCTCGGGGAGGCGGTGGCGCTGCCGGGCCAGGTGCAGACGTTCCTTGGCGCGGGCTTCGCGCATGCCCAGCCGGGTGCGCAGCCACGCCGGGGTGGAGGGCAGTCCCCACCGGCGCATCTCCCCGGAGGCGTCGACGCGGGCGATCAGAGCGGCCAGTGCGCTTTCGTGCTGGTCGGTGGCGCGGGCGAGGGTCTCGGCCTGGGCCAGGCAGGCGGCGGCCGAGGCGGGCGCTTGGCGGTGGGCGAGTTCGGCCGCGATCGCTGCCGCCGCGTCCACCAACTCTGCGGTGGACATCGACGCAACATCGACACGACTCGAACACATGACTCAATGTTATCGAACAGCCACGCAAGATCACCCTGATTTCGATAAAGAATCTTGTCGTCTTTACCGTCGAGCCGAATCGGGGAATATTTCGCCCATCCGGGCGCCGTAAACGGCCCCGATCACCCAGCCGCACTCCTTCGGGGCCGAAGGCCCCGGACCCAGGGACAGCAACCACGCACTGACCTGCAGCCGAACCACCACACCCACGCCACCGAGCCCAGCCGAAGTGACTCCAGCCCACCATGACCGCAACGTCCACACCGACCCGCAGGGGCCACCGTAACTTGGCAGCTGCGGCAACCACACTATTCCGGTAAAAACCGCCGCAACTGGGACCAGCAACAGAACGCTCGTTGGTGTTCTGCATTTGATATCCGTTGTGTGAATCTGTGCTGGCCGGGGGCGGGACGACCGAGGGTGCCTTTCGGCGACCGCGGCGAGCGGGCGCAGTTGGAGCGCGGGGTGCGGGCGGCGGCCACCGTAGCGCAAGAGGTTCATCGAGCACGGCCCGGCAGGACCGGCCGACGAGCCCCGGCCCGGACGCCCACCCTCGATCCCGCCGGACAAGGCCCCGGAAGCGGCCACCCTCATGCCGCAACAGACCCCGCCCGACGCCGCAGCCGCTCTGCGGCAACCTGGCCACCCACAAGACACACGCCCGATGCCTACAACAGATTCCAGGCGCAGAACTCTTTGAGGACGAGGCGGTCGTGGAGGAGATCCTGGCCTACGGGATCGCCTTGCCGGACGGATCCGCCGCCACTGTGCCGCTGAGCGGGCGGGGGGGTCGGGCGGTGTCTCATCCCAGAGAGCGCGTCACGGCGGACGGCCGCAGGACTGGTTTGGCTGTCGCCAGGGCAGTGAGGAGTGCGAGCAGGTCCCGGAATCTCGCGTTCCGGGGTCGGTCGCCAACGGCCCAGCGGTCGGTGGCTATTGGGACAGGGCCGCAAAGAGCAATCGATCGTGCCACTGGCCCTGCAGGTGCAGGTGGTCGCGGAGATGGCCCTCACGCCGCATGCCGATCTTGGTCAGGACGCGGGCCGACGCTTTGTTCCGGGGGTCGCAGGTGGCGGAGACCTTGTGCAGACCCAGGTCGTCGAAGCCGAAGCGGAGCAGAGCGGCGGCGGCTTCGCCTGCATACCCGCGTCCCCACCACTGGCGGTGCAGGACGTAACCCAGCTCTGCGCGCCGGTGGAACGTGCTGGTGACCTGAAGTTCGATCGATCCGATGAGCGTCCCGTGCTCCTGCTCGACCACAGCAAGTCCGAACCGGTGGCGGGGGAGGGCACCGGCGTCCTGGACGACCTCGGTCAGGAACGCGGTGGTGTCCTGCGTGCTGTTGGGACCCCAGTCGGTGTAGCGAGTCACCTCGGCGTCGCCGGCGAAGGCGTGGACGGCCGCGTGGTCTTCGGCGCGGAACTCGCGTAGCAGCAGCCGCGGGGTTCTCAGCTCCATGACCTGCAGACTGCCACGCACCGTTCGAGTAAGGACGCGAGCGGGCCCGTTACCCTCACGCGGAGGGAGTCAAGGCGACGTCCTGGCCGGTCCGGGTGACGGTGATACGGAGTCTGCGAAGTGCGTCGGGTGCGCGCTCTGCTCGGAGGACCGATTGCGGCTGCTTCTGACCCCGCAGCGGCATGAAGAAGGCGTCGCCTACCGCGTGTCCGGTCGCCGTCCCTCCCGCGATGTCCAGCACGAGGAGCGCCCCCGCGCATTCGGGGCCCGAGCAGGGGACCACGAGACGGCCGCCGTCGCGAGTCTGCTCGACCCACGTGTACGGGATCGTGCGTGCCGCCGCCGTCACGATCACGCGGTCGAAGGGCGCTCGCTCGGGTGCGCCCTGCTCGCCGTCGCGGTTGACGACGGTGACCCGGTCGGCGAACCCCGTCCGCTCCAGGGCGGCCGATGCTGCGGCGGCCACTTCCGGGTCGATCTCCACCGTGGTGACGCGGACGCCGAGGTCGGCCATGACCGCCGCGTTGTAGCCGGTGCCGGTGCCGATCTCCAGCACGTTCAGGTCTGGCACCAGCTCTGCCGCGTCGATCATCTGCCGCATGGTGTGGAGGGCCGAGGACGAGGAGGTCGGCCAGAGCATGCCGTTCGCGTCCTGGCTGACCTGAGTGACCACCGACTCCTCAGCGGCGACGTGCTCCGCCCACAATTCCGGATCGTCCGCACGGTCGAGCGGCCGTAGCTGCTCTCCTTCCGGTCGTATCCAGATCCGCTCGGGAATGAAGTCGGCCCTGTTCACGCCTGCCCCGAACCGGTGAAGGGCGGACACTTCACCTCCTCTTGCGTCCCAGTTGCCGGCCTGAGAGCTGGTGGCGGAGTACGAGCGTGAGCACGGCGAGGTTCCGCTGGAGTACGGGATGCAGGCCCGCGCGTTCATGGCGGACGCGGCCTTCTCGGCGAGGAGCCTCGGCGGGCGCTCTGACGGCCCGGCGGCCCGTGCTCGTTGGGGAGCACGGGCCGGCGGCGGGTCAGATTCGGTTGACGCCCTCGCGGCGGGCCTGGTCGGCGACCGCGGCGGTGACGGCCGGGGCGACCCGGTCGTCGAAGGGGTTCGGGATGATGTAGTCGGCGGTCAGGTCGTCGCCGACGATGTCGGCCAGGGCGTTCGCCGCGGCCAGCTTCATGCCCTCGGTGATGGTGTGGGCGCGGACGTCCAGCGCGCCGCGGAAGATGCCCGGGAACGCCAGCACGTTGTTGATCTGGTTCGGGTAGTCGCTGCGGCCGGTCGCGACGACCTTGGCGTGCCGGCGGGCGACCTCCGGGTGGACCTCGGGGGTCGGGTTGGAGAGCGCGAAGACGATCGCGTTCTCCGACATCGTGGCGACGCAGGACTCGTGGACGGTGCTGCCGGACAGGCCGATGAACACGTCGGCGCCGCGCAGCGCCTCCTCGGTGGAGCCCTTCAGGTGCGACCGGTTCGTGATCGCGGCGATGCGCTCCTTGACCGGGTTCAGGCCGTCGCGGCCCTCGTGGATGAGGCCCTTGCTGTCGGACAGCGCTATGTCGCCGATGCCGCCCTCGATCAGCATCTTGGAGACGGCTATACCGGACGCGCCGGCGCCGGCGACGACCGCGCGCAGCTCCGACAGCGGCTTGCCGACGAAGCGGGCCGCGTTCTTCAGCGCGGCGAGCGCGACGATCGCGGTGCCGTGCTGGTCGTCGTGGAAGACCGGGATGTCGAGGGCGGCGCGCAGCCGGTCCTCGATCTCGAAGCAGCGGGGGGCGCTGATGTCCTCCAGGTTGATGCCGCCGAAGCTCGGTGCCATCCGGGTCACCGTGTCGACGATCTCGTCCACGTCGGTGCAGCTCAGCGCGATCGGCACCGAGTCGACGTCGGCGAACTCCTTGAACAGCAGGGACTTGCCCTCCATGACCGGCATGGACGCGGCGGGACCGATGTCGCCGAGGCCGAGCACGGCGGTGCCGTCGGTGACGACGGCGACGACCCTGGACGTCCAGGTGTAGTCGTAGGCCAGGTCGGGGTTGTCGGCGATGGCGGTGCACACCCGGGCGACGCCCGGGGTGTAGGCCAGCGATAGGTCGTCCTTGTTGCGGACCGGGATGGTCGACCGCATCTCCAGCTTCCCGCCGCGGTGCAGCGGAAACGCCGGATCGTCCTCCAGCGAGGGCGGTTCGGTGTGAATGGGCTCAGCAGCCACAGCGACCCCTGTCAGTGAAAGTTGGCTTTCTTGCGATGCCGCCGCGGTGGTGGTGTTTGGTGGCCTCACCAGGGTGGTCATCTCGCGACGTACGGGGGTCACCCGTTGTCCGATTGTGCCACACGGGGTCCGGGCCGCCCGGTGGCCGGGGTGGGTGTTGACCGTCACGTGACGGTCGCCACATGTAGCCGTCCGATAGCACACGGTGGGTGATGTAGAGGTAGGCGCGCCTTTGCAGCACTACCTCGTTGCGTGATTGTTTCGGACCCTTTATCCAGATCAGGGAGGTTGTGCGCCAAACTGTGCACCTGACCTTCGGATCTACACGGATCCGACGCAACGATCTGAAGGGGGACCAGTGACCACCGGTTCTCTGCGCCGTCGCCTTGTCGCGGCGAGCGCGCTCGTGCTGGGCGGCGCGCTCGCCCTGTCCGCATGCGGCGACAGTGACGACTCCGGCGACTCGGGCGGTGGCGCCGCCGCGAACACGAGCGCGGACAGCAAGCTCGCGGCCATGGTCCCGGACGCGATCAAGAGCGACGGCAAGATCTCCATCGGCACCGACGCGTCCTACCCGCCCAACGAGTCGGTCGACCCCGCGTCGCAGAAGATCGTCGGCTGGGACATCCAGCTGTTCGACGCCGTCGCGGCCAAGCTCGGCCTGAAGACCGAGTACCACAACGCGGGCTTCGACACGATCATCCCCGGCGTCCAGTCCGGCAAGTACGAGGCGGGCGTCTCCTCCTTCACCGACACCAAGGAGCGCGAGCAGGCCGTCGACTTCGTCACGTACTACTCGGCGGGGACGGCCTGGGCGGCGCTCAAGGGCAACCCCAAGGGCGTCAACCCCGACGACGCCTGCGGCAAGAGCATCGGCGTCCAGCAGGGCACGGTGCAGGTCGACGACCTCACGGCGCGCAGCAAGAAGTGCACCGACGCGGGCAAGCCGGCCATCAAGCAGGTCGTCCGCAAGCAGCAGACCGAGGTCAACAACGACCTGGTCGCCGGCAAGATCGACGCGATGGCGGCGGACTCGCCGATCGTCGGCGGCGCGGCCAAGAAGACCGGCAAGCTGGAGATCATCGGCCAGGTCTACGACACCGCGCCCTACGGCTACACCTTCGGCAAGAACTCCGGCCAGTTCAAGGAGGCCGTGCAGGCCGCGCTGAAGGCGCTCATCGCCGACGGCACCTACAAGAAGATCCTCACCGATAACGGCGTGGAGAGCGGCGCGATCACCGAGCCTGCGATCAACGCAGCGCAGAGCTGATCGAATGACGGTCGACACCGACGTCGAGAAGGGACGGCCCGAGGCGATCCGGGCCGTCCCCGTCCGTCATCCCGGCCGCTGGGCCGCCGCGGCGGTCGTGCTGGTGCTGATCGCGATGTTCGTCCACTTCCTGTTCACCAGCGACGCGCTGGACTGGGCGGAGCAGCGGAAGTACATCCTCTCCATGGCGGTGCTCAAGGGCGTCCGCAACACGATCCTGCTCACCCTCGCCGCGATGCTCGGCGGAGTGCTGCTCGGCACCGTCCTCGCGCTGATGCGGCTGTCGCCCAATCCGCTGCTGCGCGGCTCGTCGTGGTTCTACCTCTGGTTCTTCCGCGGGACGCCGCTGTACACGCAGCTGCTCGTCTGGGGCGCGATCGGCTCGCTGTTCCCCACCGTCGGGATCGGCATCCCGTTCGGGCCGGAGTTCCACACCTGGCAGACGCAGTCGCTCGTCACCGCCATGATCGCGGCGGGGCTCGGGCTCATCCTCAACGAGGCCGCCTACATGGCGGAGATCATCCGGGCCGGGATCCTGTCGGTGGACGAGGGCCAGCAGGAGGCCGCGAGCGCGCTCGGCATGTCCCGCATGCAGACCATGGGGCGGATCGTGCTGCCGCAGGCGATGCGGGTCATCATCCCGCCGACCGGCAACGAGGCGCTCTCCATGATGAAGAACACCTCGCTGGTCGCGGCAATCCCGTTCTCCGAGCTGACGTTCACCGCGCAGACCATCTACGCCAGCACCTACAAGATCATTCCGATGCTGGTGATGGCGTGCCTGTGGTACCTGCTGCTGTCCTCGCTGATGATGGTGGGCCAGCACTACCTGGAGCGCCACTTCAGCCGCGGGGTCGGCAGGGGGACGACGTCCCGCGAGCCCCGGCTCCGCTTCCGGGGCGGAGGCGGCGGCCAGTGAGCGGAGGGAAGGACACCGTGAGCAACTCCCTCTCCAAGGAGCCCGCACGGGCGCCCGAGAGCGGCGGCCTGATGGTCAAGGCCGAGAGCGTGCACAAGTCCTTCGGCCGCCTGGAGGTGCTGAAGGGCATCGACCTGGAGGTACGGCAGGGCGAGGTGATGTGCGTCGTCGGGCCGTCCGGGTCCGGCAAGTCGACGTTCCTGCGCTGCATCAACCACCTGGAGAAGATCAACGCCGGGCGGTTGTGGGTGAACGGCCACCTGGTCGGCTACCGGGAGTCCGGCGGCAAGCTCTACGAGCTGCGCGACCGGGAGGTGGCCGCGCAGCGCCGCGAGATCGGCATGGTGTTCCAGCGGTTCAACCTCTTTCCCCACAAGACGGCGCTGGACAACGTCATGGGCGCGCCGATGTGGGTCAAGAAGCTTCCGAAGGAGCAGGTCAGGCGGCAGGCGCTCGAACTGCTGGAGCGCGTCGGGCTCGCCGACAAGGCGCAGAACTACCCCTCGCAGCTGTCCGGCGGGCAGCAGCAGCGGGTGGCGATCGCGCGGGCGCTGGCCATGGAGCCGGCGCTGATGCTGTTCGACGAGCCGACGTCCGCGCTGGACCCCGAGCTCGTCGGCGAGGTGCTGGAGACGATGAAGCAGCTCGCGCTCGACGGCATGACGATGGTCGTGGTCACCCACGAGATGGGGTTCGCCCGCGAGGTCGGCGACTCCCTGGTCTTCATGGACGGCGGTGTCGTCGTCGAGGAGGGCACGCCCCGCGACGTCCTGGCGAACCCGCAGCACCAGCGCACCCGGGACTTCCTCTCCAAGGTCCTGTAGGGGTCACGGCCGGTTCAGCGGCCCGCGAAGAACGACACCACTTCGCGGGTCGGCTGCTTCCCCGCGGGCTGGACGATCAGCGGGACGCGCTGCCGCCGGGGCACGAACAGCATGCCGGGGAACGGCGTGTCGTGGTCGGCGCACGCGCTGAACGTGATCGCGTGGTCGGCCTCCGCCGGGGTGCGGGCGTCGCGCGCGGCATCGCTGTAGAGCAGGCCCGCCGCTTCCCGGTACTCGGCCGGGATCGACAGCGTGGCCGTCTTCCCCGCGCGCACCACGACGCCCACCTTGTACCGGCCCTTGTTCCCGTAGCGGACGGGGTCGGCGTCCGCCCAGCCGCGCAGGCCCGGGATGAGCAGCGGCTCCACGACCAGGTCGTCCGGACCTGCCTTGACGGGACCGGAGCGTTCCTCGGGGAACCAGGCGTTGCGGTTCGCGCAGTTCATGATCCGCGGGTTGGCGAGGCTGCCCGGCGCGGCGGTGGCGGGCGCGGTGGTGGCGGGCGCGGTGGTGGCGGGCGCGGTGGTGGCGGGACGGTCCGAGGCCGCCGCGGTGGGACGGGCGCCGCCGTCGGCCTGCCCGGTGCAGGCCGACGTGAGCACCAGACTCGTGAGGAGTAACACGCGCATCCGCATGGGCGCATTGTCGTGGAGTGTCCCGCCCCGCCGGAAGGGGTGGGCCCCCGCCGACCGCGCCGGACCCCGGCACGGTTAGTGTCGGTTCATGTTCGCTGTCACGGCCACGCAGATCGACGCAGACAATCCGCTGAACGGGCTGACGCTGGGGGAGCGGCCCGATCCCGAGGTACCGGACGGCTGGACGACCGTCACGGTGAAGGCCGCCGCGCTCAACCACCACGACCTGTGGTCGCTGAAGGGCGTCGGCCTGCCCGCCGACAAGCTCCCGATGATCCTCGGCTGCGACGCCGCCGGGGTGGACGAGGACGGCAACGAGGTCATCGTCCACTCGGTGATCGGCGACCCGGACCGGGGCGGCGGCGACGAGACCCTCGACCCGAAGCGGTCGCTGCTGTCGGAGGTGCACCCGGGGACGCTCGCGGAGAAGGTCGCGGTGCCGCGCCGCAACCTCGTACCGAAGCCCGCCGAGCTGTCGTTCGCGGAGGCGGCCTGCCTGCCGACGGCCTGGCTCACCGCTTACCGGATGCTGTTCGACAAGGCGGAGCTCCAGCCCGGGGCGTCGGTGCTCGTGCAGGGCGCGGGCGGCGGCGTGGCGACGGCCGCGATCGCGCTGGCGTCGGCCGCCGGGTTCCGGGTCTACGCGACGAGCCGCAGCGAGGCCAAGCGCAAGCGGGCCGAGGAGCTCGGCGCGGACGCCGCGTTCGAGTCCGGCGCGCGGCTGCCCGAGCGGGTCGACGCCGTCATCGAGACCGTCGGGCAGGCGACCTGGTCGCACTCGCTGAAGTCGCTGCGCCCCGGCGGCCGGATCGTGGTGTCCGGCGCGACCAGCGGCCAGGTGCCGCCGGCGGAGCTGAACCGGGTGTTCTTCCTGCAGCTGTCGGTGGTCGGCTCCACCATGGGGACGCGGGCCCAGCTGGAGCGGCTCGCCCGGTTCCTAGTCAAGACCGGCACGAAACCGCTGATCGATCGGACGCTGCCGCTGAGCCAGGCCCGCGAGGGGTTCGCCGCGATGGCGGAGGGCGACCTCTTCGGCAAAATCGTTTTCACGCCGTGAGGCGGGAGCCGTGGCCGGGGGCCCGCCCCGGTCACGGCTTCTTGCGGAACACCTCGTTCCGCAGCCGCTCGCGCGCCTCGTCCAGGACGGCCTGAGCGGCGGCGAGCCCGTCGTCGTCCAGCCGGGCCTTCTGCGCCGACTTGCGGACGTCCTCGACGAACGTGCGGAGCAGGCGCTCCAGCTTGAGGCGGGCGACGTCCTCGCGGGTGCCGGTCGCCGTCTTCCAGGCGTCGTCCCAGTTCTGCCGCCACTCCTCCTTCCACGCCTGCTTCTGCTCGCGCCAGTACTCCTTCTGGCGGCGCCACTCGTCCTTCTGCCGCTCGGTGGTCTCCTTCCACGCCTCCTTGGACGTGGTCTTGCCCTGGTCGCGCATCGTCCGCGCGGCCTGCGTCAGCTCCTCGCGCAGCGTCCGGACGGTCTGCCGGACGTCCTCCTGCACGCCGCGGGCGAACTCCTGCGCCGAGGCGGAGATCTCCTCCTCCAGCTCGGCCAGCTCGTCCATCCGGCGCTCCAGCTCCTCGCGGCCCTTGTCGGTCAGCGAGTACACCTTCTTGCCCTTGACGACCTCGTGGGTGACCAGGCCCTCGGACTCCAGCCGGGCCAGCCGCGGGTAGATCGTGCCGGGGGAGGGCGAGTAGACCCCGAGGAAGCGGTCCTGCAGCAGCCGGATCACCTCGTAGCCGTGCCGCGGGCTCTCCTCCAGCAGCTTCAGCAGGTACAGCCGCAGCCTGCCGTGGCCGAAAACGGGGCTCACGTCTCACTTCTCCATTCGGGGGCCGGTGGTGATCTCCGGGTCGTCGCGGCCGAGCAGGGTGACGGCGCCGGACACGGTGTTGACCGTGAGCCGGCCGGCGCCGTCGCCGAGCTTGCCGGTCACGCTCTGCGCGATCGTGCGGTCCTGCCGGCCGAGCTCGGGGAACGACGTCTCGATCCGCCCGGCGGCGGAGCTGAGCGTGACCTGCGCGCCGGCGGACTCGGGGACGCGCAGCGCCACCTCCCCGGACACCGTGTTCACGTCGACCGCGCTGTCGGCGCCGAGGGCGAGGTCGGCGGCGACGCGGCCGCTGACCGTGCGGGCGCCGAGCCGGTCGACGGTGGCGCCGGCGAGGGCGAGGTCGCCGGAGACGGAGGTGAAGGAGACCGTCCCGTCCAGGCCCTGCGCCTCGATCGCGCCGGACACGGTGTTGGCGTCGATCGCGCCGGCCACCCCGTCCAGCGTCACGTCGCCGGAGGCGCTCTTGATGGACGTGCGGGTCGTCATGCCGGTCACCACGGCGTCCGCCGACACGAGGTTCAGCGAGACCGGGCAGTCGTGCGGGACGGTCACCGTGATCGCGGCGCGCGCCTTGTGGGTGCGCAGCCAGGTCAGCACGCCCTCCCACAGCTTCTCGTGGGTGACGGTCAGCATCCCGGCCTCGTGCGTGACCACCAGCGGCGGGCCCTCGACGTCGCCGACCATGATGGACGGGCGCTCGTCGGAGGCGAGCACCGAGACGCTGCCCGCGATCAGCGTGATGCGCAGCGCGACCACGCCGTCGAAGTCCAGGGTGGTCGGTTCCTCGATCGTCCAGCGCGACATCGCGATGCCCTTCGTCCGGCTCCACCGTCAGTAAACACGATATGTCGCGTCACGGAAAAGTCAAGACATATCGCGTATTACGCGAGAGTCAGTCGTCGTCATCGTCGTCCAGCCGGGCCAGCCAGGTGGCGAGGCGGTCCACCGGGGTCTCGAACTCCGGGTTCAGGTCGACGAACTCGCGGAGCCGCTCGGCCAGCCACGTCAGGCTGACCTCCTCCGCGCCGCGCCGGTCCGTCAGCTCCTCGATGCCGCGATCGGTGAAGTACATGGGCAGGTGGTCTTCTTTCTGCGCGTTCCGCCATCGGGACGCCGAGGGCTCCGGCGCGGTGCACCGGAGCCCTCGGATCTGCGTCCTTCCGCCTACTTCTGCTCGCCGAACAGCCGCGCCAGCAGCGCCTCCTGCTCGGCCTGGTGCAGCTTCGCCGACCCCACGGCCGGGGACGAGGACGCCGGGCGCGACACCCGCGACATCCTCAGCCCCTCGATGTGGTGCGGCAGCTTCAGCGCCATGAACGGCCAGGCGCCCATGTTCGCGGGCTCGTCCTGCACCCACACGACCTCGGCGTCCGCCGGGTACTTGGCCAGCTCCGCCTTGATCTCGTCGACCGGCGGCGGGTACAGCCGCTCGACCCGCACGACCGCGGTGTCGTTCGCGCCCGCCGACTGCCGGGCCTTCACCACGTCGTAGTAGATCTTGCCGGTGGTGAGCAGCACCCGCCGCACGCCCGCCGGGTCGATCGCCGGGTCGCTCTCCGGGATCACCGGCTGGAACGCGCCGCCGGTGATCTCCTCGACCGGGGAGGTCGCCGCCTTCAGCCGCAGCAGCGACTTCGGCGTGAACACGACCAGCGGCTTGTTCCGGCCCGACAGCACCTGCCAGCGCAGCAGGTGGAAGTAGTTCGCCGGCGTGGTCGGGTACACCACGGTCATGTTGTCCTGCGCGCACAGCTGCAGGTACCGCTCGATCCGCGCGGACGAGTGGTCGGGCCCCTGGCCCTCGTAGCCGTGCGGCAGCAGCAGCACGACGCCCGAGTGCTGGCCCCACTTCTGCTCACCGGAGGAGATGTACTCGTCCACCACCGACTGGGCGCCGTTGGCGAAGTCGCCGAACTGGGCCTCCCAGCAGACCAGCGCGTCCGGGCGGGTCATCGAGTAGCCGTACTCGAAGCCCATCGCCGCGTACTCGCTGAGCAGCGAGTCGTGCACGTAGAACTTCGACACGCCCTGGCCGAACTGCTTGAGCGGCGTGTACTCCTCGCCGGTCCTGCGGTCGACGAGCACCGCGTGCCGCTGGCCGAACGTGCCGCGCCGGGTGTCCTGGCCGACGAGCCGCACCGGGCGGCCGTCGATCAGCAGCGAGCCCATCGCCAGCAGCTCGCCGGTCGCCCAGTCGATCGCGTCGTCCTCGATCATCTGGGCGCGGCGCTGCAGGATCGGCTGGAGCCGCGGGTGCGGGGTGAAGCCCTCCGGCAGGCTGACCTGCGTCTCGATGATCCGCTTGACGGTCTCCTGCGGGATCGCCGTCCCGGCCTTGCCGTGGTCTATCGGGATGCGCTCCTCGACGTCCGGCTTCACGACCGAACCCGGCTCCAGGGGCTTCTTCGCCGCCTCGCGGGTCTCGGTGAAGGCCCGCTCCAGCTGCTCCTGGTAGTCGCGGAGCGCCTGCTCGGCCTCCTCCACCGTGATGTCGCCGCGGCCGATCAGCGCCTCGGTGTAGAGCTTGCGCACCGAGCGCTTCGCGTCGATCAGGTCGTACATCAGCGGCTGCGTGAACGAGGGGTTCTCGCCCTCGTTGTGGCCGCGCCGCCGGTAGCAGACCATGTCGATGACGACGTCCTTCTTGAACGTCTGCCGGTACTCGAACGCCAGCCGCGCCACCCGCGCGCACGCCTCCGGGTCGTCCCCGTTGACGTGGAAGATCGGCGCCTGGATCATCCGCGCGACGTCGGTCGCGTAGACGCTGGAGCGCGAGTACTCCGGCGCGGTGGTGAAGCCGACCTGGTTGTTGATGATGACGTGCACGGTGCCGCCGGTGCGGTAGCCGCGCAGCTGCGACAGGTTCAGCGTCTCGGCCACCACGCCCTGCCCGGCGAACGCGGCGTCGCCGTGGATCAGCACCGGCAGCACGGTGAAGCCGGCCTCGCCGACGTCCAGCACGTCCTGCTTGGCGCGGACGACGCCCTCCAGCACCGGGTCGACCGTCTCCAGGTGCGACGGGTTCGCGACCAGCTCGCAGTGGATCTTGGAGCCGTCACTGGCCGTGAAGTCGCCGGACGCGCCGAGGTGGTACTTCACGTCGCCGGAGCCCTGCGCGCTGCGCGGGTCGAGGTTGCCCTCGAACTCGCCGAAGATCTGCCCGTAGGACTTGCCGACGATGTTCGCGAGGACGTTCAGCCGGCCGCGGTGCGCCATGCCGATGACGACCTCGTCCAGGCTGTCCTTCGCCGCCGCCGAGATCACCGAGTCCAGCAGCGGTATGACCGACTCGCCGCCCTCCAGCGAGAAGCGCTTCTGCCCGACGAACTTCGTCTGCAGGAACGTCTCGAACGCCTCGGCGCTGTTCAGCCGGCGCAGCACGTGCAGCTGCTCCTCGCGCGACGGCTTGTCGTGCGGGACCTCCACGCGCTCCTGGATCCAGGCGCGCTCCTCCGGGTCCTGGATGTGCATGTACTCGATGCCGACCGTCCGGCAGTACGCCATCCGCAGCACGCCGAGGATGTCGCGCAGCTTCATCGTCGGCTTGCCGCCGAACCCGCCCGTCGCGAACTCGCGCTCCAGGTCCCACAGGGTGAGGCCGTGCTTGAGGATGTCGAGGTCGGGGTGCCGGCGCTGCTTGTACTCCAGCGGGTCGGTGTCGGCCATCAGGTGGCCGCGGACCCGGTAGGCGTGGATCAGCTCGTGCACGCGGGCGACCTTGGCGACGTCGTCCTCGTGGGTGGCGGAGATGTCCTTGACCCAGCGCACCGGCTCGTACGGGATGCGCAGCGCCTCGAAGATCTCGTCGTAGAAGCCGTCCTCGCCGAGCAGCAGCTCGTGGATCCGGCGCAGGAAGTCGCCGGACTGCGCGCCCTGGATGATCCGGTGGTCGTAGGTGGAGGTCAGCGTCATGACCTTGCTGATCCCCATGCGCGACAGCGTCTCGCCGGACGCGCCCGCGAACTCCGCCGGGTACTCCATCGCGCCCACGCCGATGATCGTGCCCTGGCCCGGCATCAGCCGCGGCACCGAGTGGACGGTGCCGATCGTGCCCGGGTTCGTCAGGCTGATCGTGGTGCCCTGGAAGTCCTCCAGGGTGAGCTTGCCGCCGCGGGCCTTGCGGACGATCTCCTCGTAGGCGGCCCAGAACTGGCGGAAGTCCAGCGTCTCGGCGGCCTTGATGCTCGGCACCACGAGCTGCCGGGAGCCGTCGCCCTTCTGCAGGTCGATCGCCAGCCCGAAGTTCACGTGCTCCGGCCGGACGAGCACCGGCTTGCCGTCCACCTCGGTGAACGCGGCGTTCATCTCCGGCATCGCCGCGAGCGCCTTGACGATCGCGTACCCGATCAGGTGCGTGAACGAGACCTTGCCGCCGCGCCCGCGCTTCAGGTGGTTGTTGATGACGATGCGGTTGTCGATCAGCAGCTTCGCCGGGACGGCCCGCACGCTCGTCGCCGTCGGCACGCCGAGGCTGGCCTCCATGTTGGTGGCCGTCCGGGCCGCGACACCGCGCAGCCGGACCTCCTCCGCGCCCGCCGGCACCGGCGGGGGCGCGGGCTTCTCCGCCGCCTTCGGCGCCGGCTTCGCGGGAGCCGTCGGCGGAGCCACCGGGCGCTGCGGTGTCGGCGGAGCGGCCGCTGTGCCGTTCACGGCCGCGCGGGCCGCGCTCTCGGTCGGCGCCTGGGGGGACGCGGGGGTCGCGGACGACGGCCGGCTGTCCGGCTGGTAGTCCGCGAAGAAGTTCCACCAGGCTTCGTCAACGGAGTTCGGGTCTTCGAGGTACTTCTGGTACAGCTCGTCGACCAGCCACTCGTTGGCGCCGAAATCTGTGATCTTTGGGTCGGCACTTGTTTGCGACGACTCTGTCGACACGGCGGAGATCGCCCTCTTCCGCAGCTCGCAGGTGAGTTCTGAGACGCACCCCAGGCTACCGTGTTTATTGCATTGCCCTCGGCGGTCGGGCCTGGCGGCCCTTCCTTCCACGGGCACTGCGGCGATCGCTGCATCGCTCCGGCTCGCCTGGCGGCTCGCTTCGCGATCAGGTTCTCGCTTCGCTCGAACCTGGCTTCGCACGCGATCGCAACGCTCCGGTCGCTGCGGCCCTCGGCTTACGGACGATCTTCTTGCGGTCTGCTCGTGGTGCTGGGGTGGCTGGGGTGGCTCTGAGGCTGCTGGTTGTTGGTTTCGGCTTGCTCAGTGGGTGTGGGGGGCCACCGTGGGGCCCTCGCTGGCCTGGATCAGGACGAAGCCCTGGCCCTGGTAGGCGAGCTGCATCGCCTCGCCGCTGCCCCGGCCGATGAGGGCGCCGGCCTTGAAGGTGCGGTTGACGCCCACCTGGAGGCTGGTGCTCCACGCGACCGCGGACTGGCCGTCGGCGAACGTGGGGGCGCGGCCGCAGTCGAGCATGACGGGCGTGCCGTGCGTGGTCAGGGCCACCCAGCCGGTGCCCTGGAGGGTGGTGTTGAACAGGCCGCCCGCGGCGATGCCCGCGCCCTGGACGCGCTGGATGTCGGACTGCAGGTGCGAGTCGTAGGCGAGGATGTTCTTGCCGTTGACGGTGATGCCCTCGTTCTCCAGGTAGAACAGGTGGATGTCGTCGGCGTCGTTCGCGACGAACAGCAGGCCCTGGCCCTTGACGCGCATCAGCGGGACGCCCTCGCCGGTCAGGGCCTTCTTCATGAACTTGCCGATGCCGCCTGCGCCCTCGTAGTCGAACTCCATCTGGCCCTGGAAGGCGACCATGGAGCCCTGCCGGGCCAGGACGTCCCCGTTCAGGTGGACCCGGAGCATCTTGGAGTTCTGGAGGGCGAAGTGGCCGGGAAGCTGCTGGCCCTGGTCGAGGTTGCCGAAGAACTGGCTGCGCATGGTCGGGCATGCCTTTCGTGCGGATTGGTGGAGATCCGCCAGCATAACGAGGTGATGGGGTCAGCGGTTCCGGTCGTGGGGAGCGGTCCAGTCGATGGCCGGGCCCTTGGGGACGACGCCGGACGGGTTGATGTTGCGCTGCGTCACGTAGTAGTGGCGCTTGATGTGGTCGAAGTTCGTCGTCTCGCCGAACGCGGGGATCGAGTACAGGTCGCGCGCGTAGCCCCACAGGTTCGGGTAGTCGGCGATGCGGCGCAGGTTGCACTTGAAGTGGCCGTGGTAGACGGCGTCGAACCGGGCCAGGGTCGGGTACAGGCGGACGTCGGCCTCGGTCACGTCGTCGCCGAACAGGTAGCGGCTCGTGGAGAGGCGCTCTTCGAGCTGGTCGAGGGTGGCGAAGAGGGCGTCGAACGCCTCCTCGTAGGCGTCCTGGGAGGTGGCGAAGCCCGCCTTGTAGACGCCGTTGTTGACCGTCCTGTAGACGAGGTCGTTCAGCTCGTCGATCCGCGGGCGGAGCGCCTCGGGGTACAGGTCCGGCGCGCCGGGGCGGTGCAGGGCGGTGAACTCGGTCTCGAACGTGGTGGTGATGTTCGGGAAGTCGTTGGTGACCAGGCGCCCGGTCTCGGTGTCCCAGACGCAGGGGACGGTGTAGCGGCCCTGGAACGACGGGTCGCGGGCCAGGTACAGCTCGGAGAGGAACACCGCGCCGGTGACGGGGTCGCGGTCGGGGAACCGCCAGCCGCGCTCGTCCCGGATGGGGTCGACGACGGCGACGCTGATCGCCTCCTCCAGGCCGAGCAGGCGCCGGACGATCAGGGTGCGCTGCGCCCACGGGCACGCGTAGGAGACGAACAGCCGGTACCGGCCGGGCTCGGCGGGGTATCCGGACGAGCCGTCCGCGGTGATCCGGTCGGTGAACCGGTTGGCCTGCCGGACGAACCGGCCTCCCTCGACCTCCTGCACGCTCACGGCGCCTCCTCCGCACAGCCGACGGGCCGGTCCGGATCTCGTCCTCGCGGCCGGTTCGGGGACGGGTCCCCGCGGCTACCATAACCGTCGGTGGCCGAAGCGAAACGGCCGCGACCTGTCCAGGCGCAGACGAGATGGCGGGGGTCCATGCTCGAACACTTCAACGCCCTGGTGGACGGGCTGCCGCCCGCGACGATCTACCTGATCATCGCGGCGCTGGTGTTCGCCGAGGCGGCGCTGTTCGTCGGGTTCGTGTTCCCCGGCGAGACCGCGATCGTCGTCGGCGGGGTGCTCGCGAGCCAGGACGTGCTGTCGCTGCCGGTGCTGCTCGCCATCGCGGTGGTCGCGGCGGTCGCGGGCGACTCGGTCGGCTACGAGATCGGCCGCCGGTACGGGCCGCGGCTGCTGGACGTCAAGGTCATGCGAAAACACCGGGCCAAGGTCCACGGCGCGCAGGGGCTGATCCGCCGCCGGGGGGCGTTCGCGGTGTTCATCGGGCGGTTCACCGCGCTGCTGCGGGCGCTGATGCCGGCGCTGGCGGGCAGCTCGCGGCTGCCGTATCCGAAGTTCCTGCTGTTCAACGTCATCGGCGGCGTGACCTGGGTGGTGACGTTCACGCTCGGCGGCTACTTCGCGGGCGCGGCGTTCGAGCACGCGGCGAAGCAGGCGGGCAGGGGCCTCGCGATCGGGCTCGCGGTGGCGGCCGTCGTGGGGCTGGCGGTGTGGAGCGTCCGCAAGCGCCGCAAGGAGGCGCGCGAGGAGGCCGAGGCCGAGGCGGCGGAGTCCGAGGCGGCGGAGGCAGGGCCCGTGGAGCCCGACGCGGCGGAGTCCGAGCCCGCGCGGACGCTTCCGTAGGGCTCGGAAGTCCGTAGGGCTCGGAAATCCGCAGGGCTCGGAAGTCCGCAGGGTTCAGAATTCTGTAGGGCTCAGATGTGCATCCGGCCGCTGATCATCGGCAGGTCGAGGTAGGTGCGGATCCCGGGCTCGGCGGCGCACACGGCCGGGACGGAGTTCAGCGCGTGCGCGGACGCGGCGGAGATCACGTCGGACGCCCAGTCCTGGTCGACCGCGAGTGTCAGCGCGGGGCGGCCGTCCACGCGCAGCGAGTAGCCGGGGCGGCCCCACTCGTCCGACATCCGGTCGGCGTCGGCCTTGTGCACCACCTCGACGGTGATCACGGGGCGGCCGCCGGCGAGGCCGCTGAACGTCCAGCGGGCCGCGGCGACGGTGCCGTGCGGGATCGGCCCGGCGGCGGTGGCGAGGTCGGTGCCGGCGAGCCGGTAGTCGACGTCCACGTCGATCTCGTCGAGGTCGACGCCGAGCCCGGCCGCGACGAGGTGCAGGCTCTCGGCGAACTGCGCGCGCATCGCCGCCCGGTTCGGCCGCAGCGCGCGCCGGTACTCCTCCTCGGTCTTGCCGAAGCCGAGCATCTCGTGGACCATCCGCCAGGACGGGTGCCGGGCGAAGTCGGAGCACTCGCGGGCGTAGACGTGCGTGATGCGCCGCGACAGCCGCGACAGCACGAGCGGCATGACGTCGGCCATGAAACCGCCGCTGACGCCGCTGCCGTGCACGGACGTCCCGCCCCGCTTGCACGCCTGCTCCAGCTCGCCGGCGAACTGCGGGCCGTGCGCGCGGGGGTAGACCAGGCCGCTGAGGGAGATCAGGTTCTTGCCGGACGCCAGCAGCGCGCAGATCGTGCCGAGCTCGGTGAACCGGTCGTGCACGGGGCTCGGGGCGTAGATCACGCAGTCGGCGTCGAGCGCGAGGATGTCGGCGATGTCGCGGGTCGCGGCGATCCCGACGGGGGCGCGCCCGGCGAGGGCCCCGGCGTCGGCGCCGTCCTTGGCGGGGCTGTGCACCCAGACGCCGGCGAGCTCCATGTCGTCGCGGTCGAGGACGCCCCTGATGGCGCTGCGTCCGATGGCGCCCGTCGCCCATTGCACGACGCGGTAGGGGCGGCGGCCGGTGCCCGGCGCGGCGGCGGCGATCATCGGGACGGGACCTCCGTTGCTCCTCGCGGCTTCGCTGGAGACTACGCGGAGACTCCGGCGAATTGCGGCATTCAGCGCAACTTCCCTCTCGGGCCATCGTACGCGGGGAGGACCCCGGTGCGGCGCGGCCGAGCGAGATTCGGTTTAGTGGTACCACTCGGTGGCCCCGGATGGTTGTCTGGTGGCCAGGTCTCGATGTGAGGGAGATGCGAATGTCGGAACTGCGCTACGACGGCCGGGTCGCGGTCGTGACCGGGGCCGGCCACGGCCTCGGCCGCCAGCACGCCCTGGAACTCGCCGCGCGCGGCGCCAAGGTCGTCGTCAACGACCTCGGCGGCGACCGGTCCGGGGTGGGCGCCTCCGCGGGCCCCGCCCAGGAGGTCGTGGACGAGATCAAGAAGAACGGCGGCGAGGCCGTCGCGAACCCCGACAACGTCGCGACCCCCGAGGGCGCGCAGGCCGTGATCCAGAGCGCGCTGGACGCGTTCGGCAAGGTCGACATCGTCGTCAACAACGCCGGCATCCTGCGCGACAAGTCGTTCAAGAACATGTCCGTCGAGGAGTTCGACGCGGTCATCGCCGTCCACCTGCGCGGCTCGTTCCTGGTGTCCAGCGCCGCCTGGTCGCACCTGCGCGAGCAGGGCTACGGCCGGATCGTGAACACCTCGTCCCCGGCGGGCCTGTTCGGCAACTTCGGCCAGGCCAACTACTCCACCGCCAAGATGGGCCTGGTCGGGTTCACCAAGACCCTCGCCCAGGAGGGCGCGAAGTACAACATCAAGGCCAACGCGATCGCCCCGGTCGCGTGGACCCGGATGACCGAGGACCTGCTGCCCGCCGACTTCGCCGGCAAGCTCGGCGTCGACCAGGTGACGCCGCTCGTCGCGTGGCTGGTGCACGAGTCCAACGAGGACTCCGGCGAGGTCTACACCGTCGGCGGCGGCCGGATCGCGAAGATCTTCGTCGCGGAGGGCCCCGGCTACGGCCAGAACACCACGCTGTCGGTGGAGGACGTCCGGGACAACTGGGCCGCGATCAGCGCGAACGAGCCGCTGACCGTGTTCAGGAACGTGGGCGAGCAGATGGGCCCCCTGATCCAGCAGCTCTCCTCCTGAGCCGTTGGGCGGGATCAAGCTCGACCGGCGGGACGGGGTGGTCACCATCACCCTGTCCCGGCCGGAGCGCCTGAACGCCGTCGACGGCGCCCTGACCGAGGAGATGCTCGACGCCCTCAACGAGCTGGCGCGCGACGCGTCCACCCACGTGGTCGTGCTCACCGGCGAGGGCCGCGGGTTCTGCTCGGGCATGGACATCCAGGGCGGCGACCCGGGCGGGGAGGCCGCCGAGGGCCGCGTCCAGCGGCTCTACCGGGGCATCGCGCGCGGCGCCGAGGTCACCGCGCGGCTGCGGGAGATCCCGCAGCCGGTGATCGCGGCGCTGCACGGCCCGGTCGCGGGCATGGGCGTGTCCTGGGCGCTCGCCAGCGACCTGCGGGTCGCCGACCCGACCACCCGGTTCGTCATCCCGTTCACGGACCTCGGCCTGTCGGCCGGCGACTGCGGCCTGTCCTGGCTGCTGCCCCGGATGATCGGCCCGGCCAAGGCCGCGGAGCTGTCCTACCGCGCCCGGCGCCTGGACGTGACCCGCGCCGACGAGCTCGGCCTGATCACCGAGATCACGCCCGAGGGCGGGGATCGGGCGGCCGCGCAGGCGCTCGCCGACGAACTGCTCACCAAGTCCCCGTACGGCCTGCGCCGCACGAAGGAACTGCTCAACGCGTCCCTGGACGCCCCCGGCCTGCGCCGCCAGCTCATGGCGGAGACGGCCGTCCAGACGCTCGCCTTCTTCAGCGAGGACCTCGCGGAGGGCATGACGGCCACGCTCCAGAAGCGCCCGCCCGAGTTCAAGAACCGCTGACCGGCGCGTCCGGCCAGGCCCGCGGGCCTGGCCGGACGGCTCAGCCTGAGAGTGCGGTGGAGAGGGCTTCCACGTAGCGGAGGGCGGTCAGCCGGGCGAGGGCGGGGTGCGCGCCCAGGGGAGCGGAGTGGGCGGCGCCCACGCTCGCGGCGGCGGGGGCGGCGAGGGCCGCCTCCGGCTCGGTGCCGATCAGGTGCGGGGCGAGGGCGATCGACGTGGCGCCCGCCATGCGCAGCTGGTCGGCCGCGGCCTTGACCGACGCCTCGTCGTTCAGGGAGGCGGTGAAGACCGGCGCGGCCAGCCGGGAGGCGAGCAGCACGCTCGTGACCTCGGCCTGCCGGACGGCGGTCGCGTCGCCCGGCGTCGCGACGATGACGCCGGACGCGGCGGTCACCATCGTCATCAGCCGGATGCGGTCGGCGCGGGCGAGGCCCGCGTCGGCGAGCCGGTCGTGCAGCGCCTCGGCGATGAGCGGGTGCGGGCCGAGCGGCTCGGCGGCGACGGCGCGCACCGGCGCGGCCGCGACGGCGGCGTGCACGGCGCGGTCGAGCGCCGGGTCGGGGCCGGTGGACAGCGGGACGACGACGGCCGCCAGCTCGTCCTGCTCCTGGCGCAGCCCGGCGAGGACGCCGTGCAGCGGGGCCTCGGCACCGTCCAGGTGCCCGACGTAGGCGGGCTGGCCGGTGTGCTCTATCTCGACGAGCCGGGCCAACTCGGCGCCGACCTCGGCGCCGGCCTGCCGGGCGTGCCCGGGCACGGCCAGGACCAGCGTGGGGGAACCGGGGGGCAGCAGGAAGGACTCGTCGCCGCGGTGCCGGCCGCCGCGGGGGGTGCGGCGCCGTCGCGACGGCAGTGCCTCGGATGCCTGGCTTTCGGGACTCACGGCGGGCATCGTAACGCCCTCCGGCCCCGGAGCCGTCCTCCCGTCCCGGCCTCCGTCGTTGCCTGTATGGATCGCGGATCTCCTTTCCGTGCCGGCGCGACGCGAACGGCGGTGGCGCGAGCGTGGCGGCGCGTGCGGTGATGAAGAAGCAGAGTATGGCGCAATGTCCGCGAGCAACAGGGGGAAATGAAGTAAATTGTCCGGATTTGCCGCTATCTCCTTGCGGAAGCCGCGACAAGATCACTCCGGCAGCGGGCATCGCCGCAGGTGACACGGAATGGTGCCAATGCGTCCGAAAGGCGCCAAAGGGGTTGCGGTCTCGTCGCGGGCCGCCTTTATGATCCAGGGACCCTCCACGACGGAACGGTCGAGGTCCCATGAAATCCCCCCGTACGCGCTCGATCCGCTCGAAGGTGACGGCGCTGCTGCTCGTGCCGCTGCTCTCGCTGGTGGCGCTGTGGGGGTACGCGGCGAGCGTCACCGGACGGGACGCGCTCGCCCAGCGCAAGTACCACACGCTCGACCGCGTGTTCGGCGCGAGCGGCCAGGGCCTCCTGGTGGAGTTGGGCAAGGAGCGCCAGTCCTCGGCCGTCTTCCTCAGCACTCCGCGCTCCGCTCCCGGCGGCGTGCCCGTCACGCTCGTCGCCCAGCGCACGCGCGTCGACAAGGCCGTCGAGCACTTCCGCCGCGAGGCGACGTCGGACGCGGCGCGCGGCGCCACCACCGAGGAGATGAAAGGCCGCGTCACCGACGTCCTGCGGGCGCTCGGCGGGCTGGGCGGCCTGCGCTCCGCGGTCGACGGGCGGCTCGTCGACCGGCTGACCGCCGTCAACGGCTACAGCACGATGGTCGACGACCTGCACCGGCTGTACGACGGCCTGGTCGTCATCGACCACTCCGACCTCTACAACTGGATGCTGGCCACCCGGCACGCCGCCCGCGGCATGGAACTGCTGCAGCGCGAGAACGCGCTGATCGCGTCCGCCCTCGTCACCCGGGGCCGGATGACCCCCGCCGAGCACCGGCTGTTCGTCGAGATGATCGGCGAGCAGCGCTGGCAGTGGATCAAGCAGCGCACGCTGCTCGACCCGGTCGTCTACCGCACCGGGACCGCGCCGGTCTTCGCGTCCCGCCGCTACCAGGACTTCAAGGCCATCGAGGACCGCATCGCCGCCGCCGACCCGCGCAAGCCGCTGCCGGTGGGGGAGGCGGAGTGGCGCCGGACCGCCGACCCGCTGGTGGCCGCGGTGAGCGCGATGGTGCTCGACACCTCCAAGGGCGCCGCCCAGCGGGCCGACCGGCTCGGCCGCGACGCCTACGTGCGGCTCGGCGCCGTCGGCGGCCTCGGCCTGCTGGCGATCGCCGCCTCGGTGCTGCTGTCGCTGCGGTTCGCGCGCGGGTTCGTCCGCGAGCTGGTCGGCCTGCACGGCTCCGCCGAGGAACTGGCCGAGCGGCGGCTGCCCGGCGTCGTCGCGCGGCTCAGCCGCAACGAGAGCGTGGACGTCGCCGCCGAGGCGCCCGCCCTGCGCGCCGGCGGCACCACCGAGATCGCCCGGCTCGCCGACGCGTTCGCCAAGGTGCAGCGGACCGCCGTGGACGCCGCCGTCGGCCAGGCCGAGCTCCGCGCCGGCGTCAGCCGCATCTTCCTCAACATCGCCCGCCGCAACCAGTCGCTCCTGCACCGCCAGCTCACGATGCTGGACGGCCTGGAGAGCCGCGCCGAGGCCGACGACCTGGAAGACCTGTTCCGCATCGACCACCTCACCACCCGCATGCGGCGGCACGCGGAGAGCCTGATCATCCTGTCCGGCGCCACCCCCGGCCGCGGCTGGCGGCAGCCGGTCCGGTTCGCGGACGTGCTGCGCGCCGCCGTCTCGGAGATCGAGGACTACACCCGCGCCACCGTGCTCACCGACTCCGAGGACGGCCTGGTCGGCGCCGCCGTCACCGACGTCGTCCACCTGCTCGCCGAGCTGATCGAGAACGCGGCGGCCTTCTCCCCGCCCACCACCGAGGTGCGGGTCAAGGCCGAGCGGGTCGGCACCGGCTTCGCCGTCGAGATCGAGGACCGCGGCCTCGGCGTCCGGCCCGAGCTGCTCGCCGAGGCCAACCGGCGGCTCGCCGAACCGCCCGAGTTCGACCTCGTCGACACCGACCAGCTGGGGCTGTTCGTCGTCGCGCGGCTCGCCGCCCGGCACGGCATCGCCGTGACGCTGCAGCGGTCCCCGTACGGCGGCGTGACGGCGATCGTGCTGCTGCCGCACGAGCTGGTCGTCCCGGCGGAGCAGCTGGAGGCGGGCCTGCCGGAGGCCGACTCGCCGCTCGACACCGTCACCGACACCGTCACCGACAGCGCGGCGGGCGCGGCCCTGGTGCCGGCGCCCCGGTCCGAGGCCGTCGTCCCGCTGCGGGAGCCGCCGGCGGCGGACGCCGCGCCCGTGGAGGCGCCGCCCGCGCTGCCCCGGCTCACCGGCCCGTGGGGCGACCCGGGCCGGCCGGTGCTCGCGGCCCCGCCGCGCCCCGCCCCGAACCCCTGGGCGGACGAGGCCGCCCCGAACGATGGCGCGGCCGACGGCGCGGACGACGGCACAGCCAGCGGCACAGCCAGCGGCACAGCCGGTGGCGCGCAGACCGACGCGGACGCCGGCGACGACGACTGGCGGCCCGCGGGGACCCACGCGGGGCTGCCCCGCCGGGTCCGGCAGAAGAACCTGGCACCGCAGCTGCGCAGGCGCCCCGCGCCGCGGCCCGCGGTGCAGGCAGGGGCGGGCGCGTCCGGGGGCGTCGCACGCTCCCCGGAGGAGGCGCGCTCGCTGATGGCATCGATTCAGCAGGGTTGGCGGCGCGGCCGCGCGACGGATGTGGGGGATGAGGAAACCCGATGATGCACAACACCGCGACCGGTGAACTGAACTGGCTGCTCAACGACTTCGCCGAGCGGGTGACGACGGTGCGGCAGGCGGTGATCCTGTCCCGCGACGGGCTGGCCGTGGCCGCCTCGAACGAGTTGGCCCGCGAGGACGCCGAGCACCTGTCCGCGCTGGCGTCCGGGGTGCAGAGCCTCGCGCGGGGCGCGGGCCGGCACTTCGCGGGCGGCAACGTCCGGCAGACCATCATCGAGATGGACGCGCTGCTGCTGTTCGTGACCGCCGCGGGCGACGGCACCTGCCTCGCCGTGATCGCCGAGGCCGAGGCCGACGCCGGCCTCGTCGCCTACGAGATGGCGGTGCTGGTCAAGCGGGTCGGCCAGCACCTGCAGGCGGGCCCGCGGTTCGGCACGGACACGTCCGGCGCGGACTTCGGCGGCGCCGGGGGGCCCGCGCCACGGGCCTACTGAGGGGCTGCCGACCGATGGACCCGTCGGCAGAGCGGTGGCTGGACCGGGACGCCGGCCCGGTCGTGCGCCCGTACGCGCGGACCCGGGGCCGGACCCGCCCGGCCGGCCCCGGCTTCGAGCTGATCGCGGTGGTCGCCGCCACCGGCGTCCCGGCCGGGGACCGGCTGCGCTACAGCCCCGACCACGCGCGGGTGCTGCGCCGCTGCGCGGCGCCCGTCCCGGTCGTCGACCTCGCCAGCGACCTCGGGCTGCCGATCGGCGTCGTCCGGGTGCTGCTCGGCGACCTGCGGGACGAGGGACTCGTCGCGGTGGTCGCCGAGGCGCGGTCCCCCGCGGGCCGCCGCCCGCCGAGCGGGGTCTTGAGGGAGGTGCTCAATGGCCTCCGCGCACTCTGAGAGCGTGCCCGTCGAGGGGACGGTCCCGGCGGTCCGCCCGCCGATCACCACCAAGATCCTCATCGCCGGCGGGTTCGGCGCCGGCAAGACCACCATGGTCGGCTCGATCAGCGAGATCCGTCCGCTGCACACCGAGGAGCCGCTGACCGACCGCGGCGCCGGGGTGGACGACGTGTCCGGCGTCGGCGCCAAGGCGACCACGACCGTCGCCATGGACTTCGGCCGCATCACGCTCTCCGACCAGCTGCTGCTCTACCTGTTCGGCACGCCCGGACAGGAGCGGTTCTGGTTCATGTGGGACGAGCTGGCCGCCGGCGCGATCGGCGCCGTGGTGATCGCCGACACCCGCCGGCTGGCCGGGAGCTTCCCCGCCGTCGACTACTTCGAGCGGCGCGGCATCCCGTTCGTCGTCGCGGTGAACTGCTTCGGCGGCATCCGCACGCACCGCGCCGAGGACATCGCGATCGCGCTCGACCTCGACCCCGGCGTCCCGGTGCTGCTGTGCGACGTCCGCCGCCGCGAGTCGTCGAAGGAGGTGCTCGTCGCGCTGATGGAGCACGTGCTGACCTGGCCGGACTTCGAGGAGCCCGCGGAGGGTGATCGGTTGCCCGATCATCGTGAACCCGCGACGTAGTAGGCTCCCGCACACCCCCGTACTCCACGCATCGGGAGGTTTCCCCCGCATGTACCGCCCCGCCCCCCAATGCCAAGCCCCCCAAGCCCGGACGATCCAGTGCAGGAGGACGAGCCAGTGAGCAGGGTCCGCCAGCGGTGAAGGCCCGCGGTTTCTCCTCCATCCGGGCGAGGATCATCCTGCTGGTCCTCGTGCCGCTGCTGGCGCTCGCCTCGCTGTGGGGCTTCCTCACCGGCATCACCTACGGCGACGCGCACCAGCTCCTGCAGAGCCGGGAGTTCCAGCAGAAGACGGTGCTGCCCACGCAGCGGCTCATCAACGCGCTGCAGAAGGAGCGCCGGCTGTCGATGACCGAGCTGGGCGGCGCGCGCGTGGAGCCGGGCGCGATGCAGACCCAGCGCAAGTCGACCGACGAGGCGGGCGACGACTTCCGCGCCGGCGCCCGCGACGGCGGGCTGCGGGGCGCGATCCAGCCCGAGGTCGTCCGGCGCATGGACGAGCTCGCCGCCAAGCTCGCCGCGCTGCCGTCGCTGCGCCGCGGCGTGGACGAGCGCACCGGCGGCCGCGCGCACGTCCTGCGCGAGTACAGCGAGCTCATCGACGCCTGCTACGCCATCTACAGCTCGACCACGCCGGGGGACGGGTCCATCACCGCGAGCGTCCGCACGCTGACCTCGTTCGGCATGGCCCGCGAGTTCATGTCCCGCGAGGACGCCCTGCTGACGGGGGCGCTCGCCGCGGGCCGCGTCACGGCCGCCGAGCGCACCCAGTTCGCCAAGCTCGTCGGGGCGCACCACACGATGCACGAGGTCAACGCCCGCGACCTGCCCGCCGCCGGCCGGGCCCGCTACGAGAAGCTGATGGCGTCCCCGGCCTTCATGCAGATGATGAGGCTGGAGGACCAGGTCATCGCGGGCGCCGAGCCGCCGCAGGCCGCCGCGCGCCGGACCCGCACGTCCACCGCCCGGGGGACCGGGGCCCAGGGCACGCCCGCCCGCGGCACCGCCGGGACGTCCGCGACGCAGGCGCACGGGCGGCAGCAGCCGGCCCGGACCGCGCGGGGCGTCACCGTCATCGAGCCGTCCGTGTGGCGGTCGGTGGCCGACACCGCCGACGGCGAGCTGTTCCGGCTGGAGAACCAGATCCTGGACGAGGTCGTCGCCCGCGGCCGGCACATCGCGATCGGCGCGTTCACCCGGCTCGGCCTCGCCGGCGGCCTCGGCCTCGCCGCGATCGTGGTGTCGCTGGTCATCGCGATCCGCGTGTCCCGGCGGCTGGTGCGCGAGTGCCGCACCCTCGCCGGCGGCGTCGTGAACTTCACCACCGAGCGGCTGCCCAAGCTCGCCGCGCAGATCATCGCCGGGCGCCCCGCCGAACCGGAGCCCGAACCGGACATCGACTACCGGATCACCGAGATCCGGCAGATCGCCGAGTCGTTCGACCGCGCCCGCGCGGCCGTGCTGGAGGCCGCCGAGGGCGAGGTCGCGGCGCGGCGCGGCATCAGCGAGGTGTTCGTCAACCTCGCGCGCCGCAACCAGGCGCTGCTGCACCGCCAGCTCAGCCTGCTCGACAGCATGGAGCGGCGCACCGAGGACCCGTCGGAGCTGTCGGACCTGTTCCGCCTCGACCACCTCGCGACCCGCATGCGGCGGCACGCCGAGGGCCTGGTCATCCTGGCCGGCAAGTCCGCCGGGCGCGGCTGGCGCCGGCCCGTCCCGCTGGTGGACGTGGTGCGCGGCGCGGTCGCCGAGGTCGAGGACTACCCGCGCGTCCGGGTGCAGCCGCTGCCGCGCATCGCGCTGCTCGGCTCCGCCGTCGCCGACGTCATCCACCTGCTCGCCGAGGTGGTGGAGAACGCCACCACGTTCTCGCCGCCGCAGTCGCCGGTGCGGGTCAGCGGGCAGCCGGTGCCGAGCGGGTTCGCGATCGAGATCGAGGACCGCGGGCTCGGCATGACCGAGGAGGCGCTGCGCGCCGCCAACGAGCGGCTCGCGAACCCGCCGGAGTTCGACCCGTCCGACAGCGCGCAGCTCGGCCTGTTCGTCGTGGCGCGGCTGGCGCAGCGGCACGACATCACGGTCACGCTCCGCCCGTCCCCGTACGGCGGGACGACCGCGATCGCGCTGATCCCCGGCTCCCTCATCGTCGAGCACGCCGACGCGGAGCCGCCCGCGCGCCGCCCCACCGGGCCGATGCGGGCGCTGCCGGACCGGCCGGCCGCGCTGTCGGCGTCGGCGCGCCCGGCGGTCGAGGCCGGCGGCGTCGTGCGGCTGGTCGCCGAGCCGGAGCCGCCCGTGCGGCGGCCCGCGCCGCCGCGGCCCGAGCCGCCGGTGGCACCACCGCCGGCGGCACCGCCGCCGCCCGCGCCCGCCGAGGCGCCGCCGAAGGACGGCGAGCTGCCCAAGCGCAGGCGGCAGACCCATCTGGCCCCCCAGCTCAAGCAGCGGGTGGACGCGCATCTCGCCGCCCAGGGCCAGGCGCCGCCTCCGGGGCCCGCGGGGCCCGCGGAGCCGCCGCCCGGGCCCGAGCCGGCCGGGATGCCGCTCGCCGCGCCCGTCCCCGTGGACGAGCCGCCGCCGCCCCGCGGCGGGACCGTTCCGCAAGACGACGACGCGGCGCGCTCACCCGAGGCGATGCGATCGATGATGTCCGCCATGCAGGCCGGATGGCGGCGTGGCAGGCAGGACGCGGCCGACGCGGAGGCAGCGCAGGCCGAGCCCAACCCAGGCGAGCAGGAGGACGACACCCCATGACACGAGCCCAGCACTCCGGCGCGGAGGTCCCGGGCGGAGCCGGCGGTGACCTGAACTGGCTGCTCGACAGCCTGGTCCAGCGGGTCGCCGCGGTGCAGAACGCGGTGGTGCTGTCCAGCGACGGGCTGAAGATGGCCGCGTCCCGGGGCCTCGCCGGCGAGGAGTCCGACCACCTCGCCGCGGTGGCCGCCAGCTTCCAGAGCCTCGCGCGCGGGGCCGGGGAGTCGTTCGGCGGCGGCCCCGTCCGGCAGACCATCGTGGAGATGGAGTCGTCGTTCCTGTTCGTCACCGCCGCCGGGCGCGGCGCGTGCCTGGCCGTGCTGGCCTCCGCCGACGCCGACCTCGGGATCATCGCCTACGAGATGGCGATGCTGGTCACCCGGGTCGGGCAGCACCTGTCCGCGGATCCGCGGGTGGCCGCGGCCGAGCCGGGCGGCGTGTGAGGTGGGCGGCACGGCCTGGTACGACGACGCTGCGGGGCCCGTGGTCCGCCCGTACGCGGTCACCGGAGGCCGGACGCACTACGACGGCGACGACTTCGACCTCGTCGCGCTGATCGCCGTCGCGGACCCGCCGGAGCCCGCGGACGGCGCGCTGCCCGCGGCGCCGTGGGCGCCGGAGCCCGAACATGACATGATCCTGGAGCTTTGCCGCACCCCGTTGTCGGTCGCCGAGATAGCGTCGGATCTGGAACTCCCCCTCGGGGTGGTCCGTGTCCTGCTCGGTGACCTGCTCGACCACTCGCTGATTCAGGTCCGGCGTCCCGCGCCGGTGGCGCAGTTCCCCAGCGAGCGCGTACTCAAGGAAGTGATCGATGGAATCCGTGCGCTCTGACGCGGCGGCCCAGCAGGGCGAGTCCGCGCTGACGGTGAAGATCCTCGTGGCCGGTGGTTTCGGCGTCGGCAAGACCACCCTGGTGAGCGCGGTCAGCGAGATCCGTCCGCTGCGCACCGAGGAGGCACTGACCGAGAAGAGCATCGGGATCGACGACACCACCGCCGTCGCGTCCAAGACGACGACGACCGTGGCGATGGACTTCGGCCGCATCACGCTGCCCAACGGCCTCGTGCTGTTCGTCTTCGGCACCCCCGGCCAGGACCGCTTCTGGTTCATGTGGGACGAGCTGGCCAAGGGCGCCCTCGGCGCCGTCGTCCTGGTCGACACCCGCCGGCTGGCCGACTGCTTCGCCTCGGTCGACTACTTCGAACGGCGCGGCGTGCCGTTCATCATCGGCGTCAACCGCTTCGACGGCGCCGGCGCCCACTCGCCCGACCAGGTCCGCGACGCGCTCGACCTCCCCGCCGACGTGCCCGTCATCAACTGTGACGTGCGCGACCGCGAGGACGCCAAGCGCGTGCTCATCACCCTGGTCGAGCACATCATGCGCACGATGAGCGGCAGGCAGTACGCGTAGCCGCACCGCTGTAGCACGTCACTGACGGCCCGTGCTCTCCGCGCTTCGCGCGGGGGGTGCGGGCCGTTGCTTTCCGTGACTTTGTCCTCTGAGTGGAGAAAGTTTGGATGATCTAGTGAAAAGGTCTTCTCAAAGCGGCGAAAGCGGGTTACGGTCTCGGCCATGAGACCGGGGTCACACCGCCCCGGGGGATCCCGAGAGGACGGCGTGATGCGCATGTCGGCTCGCCCGCAGAACGTGCATCAGGCACGGCTGCTGCGGCTGCTGCGGGACGAGGGGCCGCGGTCGCGCGCCGAGCTCGGCGACGTCGTCCGGCTGTCCCGGTCGAAGCTCGCCGTGGAGCTGGACCGGCTCGTCGAGCTCGGGCTCGTCGAGGGCGCCGGGCTCGCCGCCTCGCGCGGCGGGCGGCGGTCCGGGATCGTGCGGCTGGCGCCGAGCCTGCGGTTCGTCGCCTTCGACATCGGCGCCACCTCGATCGACGTCGCCGTCACCGACGGGACGCTGGAGGTGCTCGGCCACGTCAGCGAGCAGTGCGACGTCCGGCAGGGCGCCACCGTGGTGCTGGACCGGGCGCTCGACCTGCTCGGCAAGCTGCGGGACGAGGGCCTCATCCCGCAGGTGCACGGGACGGGCATCGGCGTGCCCGGCCCGGTCAGCTTCCGCGACGGCATGCCGGTCGTCCCGCCGATCATGCCGGGCTGGGACCGGTTCCCGGTGCGGGACGCGATCGGCCAGGAGCTCGGCTGCCCGGTGCTCGTCGACAACGACGTGAACCTGATGGCGCTCGGCGAGCTGCACGCCGGGCTCGCCCGGTCGGTGGACGACTTCCTGCTCGTCAAGATCGGCACCGGCATCGGCTGCGGCATCGTGGTGGACGGCGCCATCTACCGGGGCGTGTCCGGCAGCGCCGGGGACATCGGGCACATCCGCGTCGACGACGACGGGCCGATGTGCGCGTGCGGGAACGCGGGCTGCCTGGAGGCGTACTTCGGCGGCGCCGCCCTCGCCCGGGACGCCGAGGCCGCGGCCCGGTCGGGGGACTCGCCCGCGCTCGCGGCGCTGCTGGAGGCGCACGGCGGGCTGACCGCCGAGCACGTCGGCGAGGCCGCCGCCGCGGGCGACCCGGCCGCGGTGCGCATCATCCGGGAGGGCGGCCGGCACGTCGGGCAGGTCCTCGCCGGCCTGGTCAGCTTCTTCAACCCCGGCCTGGTGATCATCGCGGGCGGCGTCGCCGGCCTCGGCCACACGCTGCTCGCCGAGATCCGCAGCGTCGTCTACCGCCGGTCCGCGCCGCTCGCGACCGGCAACCTGCCGATCGTGCTGTCCGAACTCGCCGGCGCGGCCGGCGTGGTCGGCGGCGCGCGGCTCATCAGCGACCACGTCTTCTCCGCGTCCTGAGGAGGCCCCCCAAATGGAACCGCTGCTGCTCATGCGCGGCATCGTCAAGCAGTTCCCCGGCGTCCGCGCGCTGGACGGCGTCGACCTCGACGTCCGCCCCGGCGAGGTGCACTGCCTGCTCGGGCAGAACGGCGCCGGGAAGTCCACCCTGATCAAGGTGCTGGCCGGCGCGCACCAGCCGAACGAGGGCGAGATCGTCTTCGCCGGCGAGCCGGTGCGGCTCGCCGGGCCGACCGCCGCGATGCGGGCCGGCATCGCGACCATCTACCAGGAGCTCGACCTGGTCGACGGGCTGTCGGTCGCCGAGAACATCTTCCTCGGGCACGAGAAGGCCCGCTTCGGCTTCACCCGGCGCGGGGACGCCGAGCGGGCGGCGCGCGAGCTGCTCGGCCGGCTCGGGCACGGCGAGATCCCGCCGCGCCGCGAGGTCGGGCGGCTGCCCGCGGCGGGCAAGCAGGTCGTCAGCATGGCCCGCGCCCTCTCCCACGAGGCGCGGCTCATCGTGATGGACGAGCCGTCCGCCGCGCTGGCGCACGACGAGGTCGGCAACCTGTTCCGCATCATCCGCGAGCTGACCGCCGCCGGCGTCGCCGTCGTCTACATCTCCCACCGGCTGGAGGAGATCCGCGAGATCGGCGACCGGGTGACCGTCCTCAAGGACGGCAAGGCCGTGGCGGTCGGCCTGCCCGCCAAGACCACCGCGACCGACCGGATCGTCTCGCTGATGACCGGCCGGGACGTCGAGTACGTCTTCCCGGAGCGGCCCGAGCCCGGCGGCGAGCGGGCCGAGGTGCTGCGCGTCGAGGGGCTCACGCTGCCCGGCGCGTTCGAGGACGTCTCGCTCACCGTGCACGCCGGCGAGATCGTCGGGCTGGCCGGGCTCGTCGGGTCCGGGCGCTCGGAGATCCTGGAGACCGTCTACGGCGCCCGGCGGCCCGCGCGCGGGCGGGTGCTCGTGGACGGCCGGCCCGTCCGCCCCGGCGACACCGGCGCGGCGGTGCGGCGCGGCATGGGCATGGCGCCGGAGGAGCGCAAGAGCCAGGCGCTGCTGCTGAACGAGTCCGTCGCCGGGAACGTCAGCGTCGCCGGGCTGTCGCGGTACGCCTCGTTCGGCTGGCTCAACCGCCGCCGCGAGCTGGCGGACGTCCGCCGCCAGATCGAGTCGCTCGACATCCGGCCGCCCGACCCGCGGCGGCCCGTGGTGACGCTGTCGGGCGGCAACCAGCAGAAGGTCGTCCTCGCCCGCTGGCTGCTCGGCGCGACGGGGCTGCGGCTGCTGATCCTGGACGAGCCGACCCGCGGCGTCGACGTCGGCGCCCGCGCCGAGCTGTACGCGGTGATCCGCGAGCTGGCCGGCCGCGGGATCGGGGTGCTGCTGGTGTCCAGCGAGGTCCCCGAGGTGCTGGGGCTCGCCGACCGGGTCCTCGTCGTCCGGGAGGGGCGGGTCGTGCACACCGGCGACGCCCGCGACCTCGACGAGGCCGCCGTGCTCAACATGATCATGGAAGGGAGCGCCCTGTGACCGAAACGGCTCACTCTGGCGGGACGACCCCCCAGACCCCCCGGAACGACCCCGGTCACTCTGGGGGGACGACCCCCCAGACCCCCCGGACCGACCCGGGAGTGGACGAGCGCGGCTCGGCGCCCGTCGCGAAGAAGCCGGGCGGCGGCGGGCCGTGGCGGCCGTTCGCGCGCGGCGGCGGCGCCGGGACCCGGGAGATGCACCATCTCGGGCTCGTGGCCGCGCTGGTGCTGCTCGCGGTCGTCGGCCTGGTGACCGAGCCCGACAACTTCGCCACGTCCGGGAACGTCGTCGGCATCCTGGCGCTCGCCGCCACCATCGGCGTGATCACCGTCGGCCAGACCTTCGTGATCATCGGCGGCGGGATCGACCTGTCCGTCGGGTCGGTGATGGCGCTCGCCTCGGTGTGGGCGACCACGGTCGCGACGCAGTCCTACGGGCCGGCCGTGATGGCGCTGTGCGCGATCCTCGTCGGGACGGGCTCGGGCGTCGTGACCGGGCTGCTGATCTCCTACGGGCGGATGGTCCCGTTCATCGCGACGCTCGCGATGCTCGTCGCCGCGCGGGGCCTCGCGCAGCGGATGTCGGACCGCAAGACCCAGCTCGTCCGGCCCGAGAACGACGCCATCGAGGCGCTGTCCACCACCAAGGTGCTCGGGCTGCCCCTCGTCGTCTACATCTTCGCGGCCGTCGCGGTCGCCGGGTGGCTGCTGCTCAACCGCACCACGTTCGGCCGCCGGACGTTCGCGGTCGGCGGCAACCCGGAGGCGGCGCGGCTCGCCGGCATCGACGTCCGGCGGCACACCCTGCTGCTGTACGCGCTGTCCGGTTTCTGCTGCGGCATCGCGGCGCTCATCATCATGGCGCGCACCACCACCGGCTCCAGCACCCACGGCGACCTCTACGAGCTCGACGCGATCGCCGCCGTCATCATCGGCGGGACGCTGCTCACCGGTGGCCGCGGCACCGTCGTCGGGTCGATCCTCGGCGTGCTGATCTTCACCGTCATCACCAACCTGTTCATCCTGAACGGCCTGCAGACCAGCGACCAGCTCATCGCCAAGGGCGTGATCATCGTGATCGCCGTGCTGCTGCAGCGCCGCGGGCTCCGCTCGCCCACCTGACCCCCGTCCACCACCCCCCATGTCCAGCGCCGCGCGCCGCGGGGAGGCGCGCGGCGGGGGACGCCCCATCCCTTCACCAGGAGCACGTCATGCGTGATCAGAGCCCTCGTCCCACCCGCAGAGGCGTCCTGTTCTCCGGCGCCGTCGTCGCGGCCGGCGGCCTCGCCGCCGCCTGCACCGGCAACAGCGAGAAGAGCGACGCGGCGCCCGCGGCGCAGGCCGGGTCGCTCGCCGGCGACAACGACAAGCCGGGCAAGCAGGTCACCGTCGGGTTCTCCGCGCCGGCCGCCGACCACGGCTGGATCGCGGCGATCGCCAAGAACGCCGAGGCGCAGGCCAAGAAGTACAAGGACGTGACGTTCAAGCCGGTCGAGCCGACCAACGACATCAACCAGCAGATCTCCGCCGTCGAGTCGCTGATCCGGGCGAAGGTGAACGTCCTGGTGATCCTGCCGAACGACGGCGAGCAGCTGAACCAGGTCGCGCGCAAGGCGATGGACGCCGGCATCCCGGTCGTCAACCTCGACCGCGTCTTCCCCGACAAGCTGTCCTACCGGACGTGGATCGGCGGCGACAACTACGGCATGGGCGTCTCCGCCGGCCACTACATCGGCAAGAAGCTCAAGGACAAGGGCGTCTCCAACCCGGTGATCCTGGAGATCCAGGGCATCGCGACGCTGCCGCTGACGCAGGACCGCAGCAAGGGCTTCGCGGACGCGCTCAAGTCCTACGGCTTCACCGTCACCGCGAAGCAGGACGCCAAGTTCACCGTCGAGTCCGGCAACCAGGTCGCCTCCAACCTGCTGCAGGCGCACAAGAAGATCGACGCGCTGTGGAACCACGACGACGACCAGGGCGTCGGCGTGCTCGCCGCGATCAAGCAGTCCGGCCGCAAGGAGTTCTTCATGGTCGGCGGCGCCGGGTCCGCCAACGCGATGCGGGAGATCAAGGCCGGCACCGGCGTGCTGGAGGCGACCGTCACCTACCCGCCGACGATGGCCGCGTCCGCGATCAAGCTGGGCCGGCTCATCGCGCAGGGCAAGGGCATGACCGACCTGCTGGAGCTGCAGGTGCCGCAGTCGATCACGCTGGCGTCCGAGACCGTCACCAAGGGCAACGTCGACACGTACATGCCGCTCGGCTTCGAGTCCTGAGCGACGGGGGCGCCGGGGGGCCCCCCCCCCCCCCCCGGGGGGGGGGGCCGGCCCCCGGGGGGGGGGGGGCGCCCCCCCCCCCCCCCCCCGGGGGGGGGGGGAAAAGGACGCCCGCGGGGGGGGGGGCGGGCCCCGCCCCGCCCCCCCCCGCCCCCCCCGCCCGCCCCCCCCCCCCCCCCCCCCCCCCCCCCCCCCCCCCCCCCGCCCCGGGGGGCCGGGGGCCGCCCCGGAAGACGACACAGAGAGGTGAGCTGAACATGACGACCGTCGGAGTCGGGATGGTCGGGCACGCGTTCATGGGACGCGCCCACTCCCAGGCGTGGCGCAGCGTCGGGCCGTTCTTCGGGCCGCCGCTGACGCCCGTCATGACCGCCCTGGCCGGACGCTCCGCCGACCGCGCCCGCGCCGCCGCCGCCGCGCTCGGCTGGGCGTCGATCGAGACCGACTGGAAGGAGTTGCTCCGCCGCGACGACGTCCAGCTCGTCGACATCTGCACGCCGGGCGACAGCCACGCCGAGATCGCGGTGGCCGCGCTGGACGCGGGCAAGCACGTGCTGTGCGAGAAGCCGCTCGCCAACTCCGTCGCGGAGGCCGAGGCGATGGCCGCCGCCGCGGACCGGGCGCGCGAGCGCGGCATCCGCTCGATGGTCGGGTTCAACTACCGGCGCGTCCCGGCGGTCACCCTCGCCCGGCGGCTGGTGGACGAGGGGCGCGTCGGCACCGTCCGGCACGTCCGCGCGCAGTACCTCCAGGACTGGCTCGCCGACCCGGCGGCGCCGTTCACCTGGCGGATGGACCGCGACAAGGCCGGGTCCGGGTCGCTCGGCGACATCGGCGCGCACATCATCGACACCGCGCAGTTCATCACCGGGCAGTCGCTCGTCGGCGTGTCGGCGCTGATGGACACCTTCGTCCCGGAGCGCCCCGTGCCCGGCGGCGGCACCGCGCGGGTCACCGTGGACGACGCCGCGCTGTTCATCGGGCGCACCGACGGCGGCGCGCTCGCCTCGTTCGAGGCGACCCGGTTCGCCACCGGCCGCAAGAACTCGCTGCGCATCGAGGTCAGCGGCTCGTCCGGCGCGCTGTCGTTCGACCTGGAGTCGCTCAACGAACTGTGGTTCTACGACCGGACGGAGGACGACGCGACCGCCGGGTTCCGCCGGATCGTCGTCACCGAGCCCGTCCACCCGTACGCCGGGCACTGGTGGCCGCCCGGCCACATGCTCGGCTACGAGCACACCTTCACCCACCAGATGGCCGACCTGCTCACCGCCATCGCGGACGGCACCGACCCGCGGCCGTCGTTCGCGGACGGGCTGCAGGTGCAGCGCGTCCTCGCCGCGGTCGCCGACAGCGCGGCGTCCCGCTGCTGGGTCGACGTCGAAGGGAGCGCATGACCATGGCACGACCGATCACCCTGTTCACCGGCCAGTGGGCGGACCTGCCGTTCGAGGAGGTCTGCCGGCTCGCGTCCGGCTGGGGCTACGAGGGCCTGGAGATCGCCTGCTGGGGCGACCACTTCGAGGTCGACAAGGCCCTCGCCGACGACTCCTACATCCCGCGCAAGCTGGAGACGCTCGCCAAGCACGACCTGAAGGTATGGGCGATCTCCAACCACCTCGCGGGGCAGGCCGTCTGCGACAACCCCGACGAGCGGCACAAGGCGATCCTGCCCGAGCGGATCTGGGGCGACGGCGAGGCCGAGGGCGTCCGGCGGCGCGCCGCCGAGGAGATCAAGGACACCGCGCGGGCCGCCGCCAAGCTCGGCGTGGACACCGTCGTCGGCTTCACCGGCTCGTCGATCTGGCACACGGTGGCGATGTTCCCGCCCACCCCCGACGCCATGGTGGAGCGCGGCTACGCCGACTTCGCCGAGCGCTGGAACCCGATCCTGGACGTGTTCGACGAGGCCGGCGTCCGGTTCGCGCACGAGGTCCACCCGAGCGAGATCGCCTACGACTACTGGACGACCGTCCGGACGCTGGAGGCGATCGGGCACCGCCCCGCGTTCGGGCTGAACTTCGACCCGTCCCACTTCGTGTGGCAGGAGCTCGACCCGGTCGGGTTCCTGTTCGACTTCCGCGACCGGATCTACCACGTCGACTGCAAGGACACCAAGGTCCGCACGGGCGACGGGCGGCGCGGGCGGCTGTCGTCGCACCTGCCGTGGGCGGACATGCGGCGCGGCTGGGACTTCATCTCCACCGGCCGCGGCGACGTGCCGTGGGAGGACGTGTTCCGCGCCCTCAACGCGATCGGCTACGACGGCCCGATCTCGGTCGAGTGGGAGGACGCCGGCATGGACCGCCTCCAGGGCGCGCCCGAGGCGCTGGAGTTCGTCCGCGCGCTGAACGCCATGACGCCGCCGGAGGGCGCGTTCGACGCCGCGTTCTCCTCGGACTGAGCGGGGGGTTACGGCAGGGCGCGGAAGTCGGCGAAGTCGAAGCCGGGGGAGACCACGCAGCTGACGAGGACCTCCTCGTCCCCGGCGGGGCGCGCGGCCTGCCACACGCCGGGCGGCACGACGGCCTGGGGGACCTGCCCGTCCGCCAGGCCGTCGCCGAGCACGACGGTCTCCGGGGCGCCGGACGGCTGCTCGCCGTCGCCGCCGAGCAGCAGCGCCAGCGGCCCGCCCCGGTGCCACAGCCACACCTCGGCGGACCGCACGGCGTGCCACATCGACTCCTCGCCGGGCGGCAGCAGAAAGTAGATGCCGGTCGCGCTCGCGCGCTCGCCCGGGTAGCCGTCCGGGACGAGGGAGACGCCCGACCGCCACGTCTCCCGATACCAGCCGCCCTCGGGATGCGGCAGCAGGTCGAGCGCGGCGGCGGTGGCGGGCCGGTCGAGCAGCGCGACGTGCCGCCCGTCCGGGCCGCGCCGCAGGTAGCGGACGCGTGCCGCGGTCGTCTTGTCGACCGTCCCGCGGCCGGGCACCGCGCCGGGCGCGGGGTCGAGTTCCACGGCGACGACCTGCCCGCCGCCGGGGAACGCGTCGTCGGCGACGGCGAGCGCGGCCTCCTTCGGCGCCCACACCGCCCCCGCGTCGGAGAGGACGAAGCGCGGCCCCGCCGCGGCCCGCCAGGCGTCCAGCGTCGTGATCAGCAGCACGGTCAGTCCATTTCGGAGAGGCGGGCCGGGTCGAAGGCGATGGGGTAGGGGCGGTCGACGGCGAGCACCTCGCCCGAGCGCGCCCGGCCCGCCACCTCGTACTGGTCGTCCCTGAGTTCGAGCAGCGTGATGGTCGGGCGCGGCTCCAGGTCGACCAGCCAGTAGTGCGGGATGCCCGTCGCGGCGTACTCTTCGACCTTGCGGACGCGGTCGATCTGCTCGTTGACCGTCCGCGGCGTGACGACCTCGGCGACCAGGATGAGGTCGGGGCCGTAGTAGGTGCGGGTCTGGCGCTCCAGGGCGCTGCGGGCCACGTCGCGGGTCACGGCGAAGACGTCGGGCTTGCGGATGCCGGACGGCGTCGTCACGTCCTGCGGGGCGCCGGCGATGTGGACGTCGGCGTCGGCCTGGCGCGCCGCGTCCTTGAGCACGGTCTTCAGCTGCTCGGCGGCGTGGTCGTGCCACAGGTCGCCGGGCAGCTCGTGCAGCCAGCCGTCGGCGAGCTCGTAGCGGCGGCCCTCCTCGGGAAGGGCGTCGAGATCGTACAGCGTGTACGGGCCGTGTGCGCGGCCGAGCGTCCCGCCCATGGATCGTCCCCCCTCTCCTCGATCTACGGGCGGTTCCGAATTTAGCGGACGGACGTCCGAAGCGGCCGCAAGCATGATCGCGCGTCGGGATGCGGCCGAATGTCTCGAACGCCGCGCGGCGGCGAGTTACGATGTATCGCGTTTGACCCTCCACGGGCTGGAGGGTGCAGGCTGCGGAGCGCCGGCCTCGAAGGAGAGATGCGATGAGCGTCGAACAGCATCCCGCACTGCGCGCCTCGGACCGCGACCGCGACGACATGCTCGTCCGGCTGCACACCGCCTTCGCCGAGGGGCGCCTCGACGAGCCCGAACTGGACGAGCGCATCGACCGCGTGCTCGCCGCGCGCACCCACGCGGACCTCGGGGCCGTGGCCGCCGACCTGCCGTCCGCCCGCGACGCCGCGCCCTGCCCCGGGACCGCGCCCGCGGGGCGGTTCCAGATCGCCTACAAGACCTCGGTCACCCGCGCCGGGCGGTGGCGGCTGCCCGAACGGTTCACGACCGTCGTCTACAAGGGGACGGGGACGCTCGACCTCCAGGCCGCCGAGCTGGACGGCCCGGTCACGACGCTGCGGGTGCTCGCCTGCAAGTCCACGGTGGAGATCATCGCGCCGCCCGGTGTCCGCGTGGAGGCGGACGGTGCGGGGGTCTCCACCGAGGTGCACGGCGATCCGCCGGCCGGCGCACCGGTCGTCCATGTCCGGGGTTATGCGTACAAGGGGGCTATCCGGGTGAAAGGTCTGATACGTCGGCTCTGAAGTGATAGAACGCTCCAGCGGCCCCATTGGCCGCCGTTCACGCGGATGTCGGTACACGGCGTCCCGTGGCGCGATTTGATGGTGGTCCGACAGGACCGTGAAGGAGCGCGTGTGACGGCGAGGACCCCGGAGCAGGACGAGGCCCCGCGGACGGCCGAGGAGGAGCCGGCGGGCTCCCGCCAGGTCCGCCGCCGGCTGACGTTCGGCGTCGCCGGCGACATCGCCGACCTCCCGGCCGCCCTGTCGCCCTGGCAGCGCGCCTACGAGGCATGGCGGGCCGCCGGGCTGACCTGGGGGCACGGCGCCCCGCCCCGCGAGCGCGCGAAGCCGGCCGCGGCCCCCGAGCCCGCCGCGCCGAAGCCCGCGGCCAAGGCGCCGAAGGCGGCCAAGCCGCCCAAGCCGAAGCCCGCGAAGCCTGCGAAATCCGCGAAGTCCGCGAAGCCCGACCCCGGGGACGTGCTGGTCGCCGGCCCTCCGAAGCCGCTCCCGCCCACGCCGCAGAAGCCGGTGCTGTGGCGCCGCCTGCGGGTGCGCGCGGCCGTCGGGGTGGCGCTCGTGGTGGTCGCCGCGGGGACGATCGTCGTGGTGGCGCAGCGCGAGGACGCGCCCGCCGAGCCGGGCATCCCCGGCCCCGTCGCGGCGGACGGGATGTTCGCCCTCGACCCGGCCGCCGCGTCCGACGGCCTCGTCCAGGACCTCACCGCGGTCGCCTCCGCCGGAGCGACGATCGTCGCCGCCGGCACCGAGGGCGCCGGCGCGCCCGCCGCCGCTCGGGCGCGCTTCCTGACCTCCACCGACGCGGGCCGCGCCTGGACGCTCGCCGAGATCCGCACGCCGGACGGCGCCGCGCCCGCGCCCGGCGAGGCGCCGCGCCTCGTCGCGGGCGCGGCCGGGCACTGGGCGGCGCTCGGCCGGACGCCCGCCGGCGCCGCGATCGCGTGGACGAGCAAGGACGCCAAGACCTGGAGCCGCCACCCGGCGGGCGCCGCGTTCACGCCGGCCGACCAGGTGACCGGCCTGGCCCGCACCGCCCAGGGCTTCCTGGCCGTCGGCGCGGCGAAGGGCCGCGCCGTCACCTGGGCCTCCGCCGACGGGCGGACCTGGCAGCGCGCCACCGCCCCGGCGGCCACCCGCCTCGACGGCGTGGCGGCGTCCGGCGGCGTCGTCGTGGCGCACGGCACGACCGCGAAGAAGGTCGTCAAGAAGCGGGGCCGGAAGAAGGTCACCCGGACGGTGGTCGGCGAAGGGCTCTGGCGTTCGGCGGACGGCGGCCGGACGTGGGCCGCCGCGACCGTCCCGCAGGCGCAGGGCTCCTACGGGCCCGCGAAGGGGCTGACGGCGGGTCCCGGCGGGTTCGCGGCCGTCCGCGAGGGCAGGCAGGCGACCGGGAGCAAGAAGCGCCGGAAGACCACCCGGTTCGGGGTCGTGTTCACCTCGCCGGACGGCCTCAAGTGGCAGGCGGTGAGCCGCTTCCCCGGCGGCGGCATCGAGCGGTTCGGCGGCACGCCGGACGGTCTCGCCGCCATCGTGCGCGGCGCGAAGGGCGCCCACACGATCCTGCGCAGCACGGACGGCCGCACCTGGCGGCCGGGTGGCAGCATCCCGGCGCCGGTGCGCGGCAGCGGGCTGACGGTCGCCGCCGGCGGCGCGCTCGCGGTCTCCGGCCGGCAGGGCGACGACGCCTACCTGCACGGCGTCGACCTCGACGCCGTGCCGGGCGCCGTCAATCCGGAGCGCTCGGTCAGGGCGATCGCCGCAAGCCCGGCGATGGCGGTAGCGGTGGGCAGCACCAACGGCGCGGCCGCCATCTGGACCGCCCCTGACGGCCTGCGCTGGGCGCGGGCCCAGGTTCCCCCCGGCCGGTGGCTGACGGACGTCGTGCACGGGAGCCGTGGCTGGGCGGCGGTAGGCCGTACCGCCGGCACCGCGGCCGCACCTCTGGTGCTGACCTCGCAGGACGGCCAGGCGTGGCAGAAGGTCGCGTTCCCCGCCGGTCCGGTGCCGGTCGCCGCCGCCGCGGGCCCGTCCGGTTACGTCGCGGTGGGCCCCCGCACGGCTTGGCGCTCCGCCGACCTCCGCACCTGGAGCCGCGCGGTCCTCGACGGCGTTCCCGCCGACGTCGCGGCGGCGGACGGGGCGTACGTGGCGGTCGGCGCCCGCGGCAAGGCGCCCGCCATCTGGACGTCCCTGGACGGCGTGAAGTGGACGGCCGCCAAGCCGCCACCCGCCTTCACCGCGCCCCTCACCGGGGTGGCCGCGCACGGCCGCACCCTCGTGGCGCTCTCCGCGTCCGCGACCGCGCTGGTCTCCACCGACGCCGGAGCGACCTGGACGCAGCGCAACCTCGGCCCCGGCCTGACCGCCGCCGCCGTCACCGCCACCCCCCAGGGCTTCGTCGTGACCGCGGACACCGGCGGCGACGCCGCCGTCCTCACCTCCCCGGACGGGACGACCTGGCGCCGCCTCGGCGTCGCCGGGCTGGGCGGGCACGGCGAGCAGCGGCTCACCGCGCTGACCACGCTCGGAGCGAACCTCCTCGCCACGGGCACCGACGAAGGCACCCCCACCCTCTGGCGCACCCCCGTCCCGAAGTAGCGGCTCCGTCCCGAAGTAGCGGCCCCCGAAGTGGCGGCGCCGCCCGGACGATCTGTCAGCCTGGGCTGACAAATCTCGGATGTCAGCCTAGGCTGACGGCATGACGTCCGTGAGGGAGCTGGCGGAGGCCGCCGACAGCGCCGATCCGGCGGTGGGGCTCGCCGCCGTGGCGGCGCTGCGCAGGCTCACCGACGAGCTGGAGGCGCTGCACGTCCGCAACGCGCGTGCGCAGGGGTGGTCGTGGCAGGCCGTCGCCGCCGCGCTCGGCGTGCGGCGCCAGTCCGTCCACAAGAAGCACGCGGCACGGCTGAGCGGGGAGAGGCGATGACCATGCTCGACAGGTTCGCACCGGACGCGCGGCGCACGGTCGTGCGCGCCGGCCGGCTGGCGGTGGAGGCGGAGCGCGCGTACCTGAGCGACGCGTTCCTGCTCGCCGCGCTCGTCGACTCCCGTCCGGTCGGAGCCGCGCCCGACGACGTCAGGGCGGCCGTCGGCGCGCGTCCCGGCCGGGACCGCGCACTGCTCGCGACCCTCGGCATCGACCTCGACGAGGTGCGCCGCCGGGTCAGCGAGGCAACGGCGGTGCGGCCGGACGACCCGGCGCTGTGGACGCTGCGGCGCGCGCCGCTGCGTCCGCTGCGGGTCGCGCTGGCAGGGCCGGGCACCGCGATCGTGCTGGACGAGAGCGCCCGCAAGGCCGTCGAGGTGGCGTTCTGGGCCGCGCGCCGCGCGCGCCGGGCACACGCCGGCCTGGACGACCTGCTGTGGGGTCTGCTGGCCGACGGCGCCGGCGGGGCGGTGGGCGTCCTCCGGGACCTCGGCGTCGACCGGGGAGCGCTGTGGGCGGATCTCCGCCGGGCGGCCTAGCCGCGCCTAGTGGCGCCCAGGCGCGGCTGCGCGTGCGGCTGTGCGTGCGGCTGCCGGGGCTAGCCGTTGCAGCCGCAGGAGCAGCCCTTCGCGCACGAGCATCCGCCGCCGTGTCCGCAACTGCAGTCTTTTTTCGTCATGGGCGGAAAGTAACCTCCTGGGCACTGCGCGGTCTATGACCCGGGCGCGATGTGCTCCTGTCTCCATGGACACGGGCCGTCCCGGTTGGCGGGGGACATGGGACGGCCCGTGCCCGGCCGGAGGGCTCAGAAGTCGATGTGGAAGTCGACGCCGAGCAGCACGAGGACCCACAGGAAGACGGCCAGCAGCGCGCTGACGACGCGCTGGACGAGGCTCTCGTCGATGTAGCCGCGGTCCCAGGCGATGAACACGCCGATGATGATGTAGATGAGGCCGAGCAGGCTGATGTGCGGCCTGTAACGGGTCGCCATGGAGGGTGTCTCCTCCCGGTGGGGGGTGTGACGAACCCTCGGTGCCCGGCCCGGTCGCGGAATAACACCGGCGGTATTCAGGGACATGCCGCGACGATCGTTTCGGCATCTCCCAAATTGGGGTGCTACTTCCCGGACATGTCGATGCGGACCACCGTCGGGTCGCGCTCGCCCGCCCGGTCCGCGAACTCCGCGTTGCGGTGCACGATGTCGAACTCGTGCTTGCGCCTGCGCAGCGACGCGCTGAGCAGGATGTGGTCGAGGTCCTCGGAGTTGCCCGCGGTCACCGCGGTGTAGCGGTCGCCCGCCGGCAGCTCGGCGGGCAGGTCGGCGAGCCCGGCGCCGGGGGTGCGCCAGGCGCCCGTGGTGAGGGTGCGCAGCGGCGTGGACGTCCCGCGGTCGTTGAGGTCGCCCGCGACGATCACGCGCGCGTTCGCGTCCACCCTGCGGACCGAGTTCACGAAGCCCGTCACCGTGCGGGCCTGCGCGAAGCGGCGCCACTCGGTGGGCCGGGACGGCGGCTGCCGGCGGCCGAACAGCGGCTGGTCGTCGGCGGTGCTCGGGTACCACCGGTTCGCGATCACGATGAACCGGTGGCCGCGCCAGGTCAGCTCCCCGGCGAGCGGCTTCTGCGTGCCCGCCCAGGCGGCGTCGCGGGGCGCGATCCGGCCGGGGCTCAGCGTCAGCCCGGCGGTGCCGCCGCGCGGGACGGCCCGGACCGCGGTGACGGCCGGGTCGGGCCGGTCGGACGGCGCGTCCGGGATCGGATCGCCGGACGCGGGGCGGTCGACGAACGCCAGCCCCCGGTCGGTGCGGAACAGGAACCCGGACCGCTCGTTGTCGCCGTCCTCGCCGCCGTCGGCGTTGTCGCGGGGGTCCACCGAGCGCCAGTCGTAGGCGGGGCCGCCCGCCGCGCTGACCGCGGTGACGAGCTGCGCGACGGTCTGGTCGGTGGCGGTGGTGCCGTCGTCCTCGGGGCCGCTGTTGTCGCCGACCCCGCTGACCGCGATGAGGTCGGGGGAGCGCAGCCCGTGCACGATGTCGTCGGCGAGCGCGGCGAACCGGGCGGGCGGCGCGTCGGGGTGCAGCCCGTCGAGCGCGGCGGTCGCGACGGCCATCTCGCCGGGCCGCTGCGGGCGCGTCGTCTCCCGGGCCAGCGTGCCGGCGGCGCGCTCGGGGGTCGCGGTGAGCAGCAGCTTGTAGTCGCCGTAGGAGTAGTCGAGGACGCCGACGTTGACGCCGGGCAGCCGGTCGCCGACGTTCATGCCGGGCAGCGGCGCGAGCGCGTCGTCGAGGATGATCCGCTCGGGGTTGGCGTCGCGGTCGCGGAGCAGGATGCCGCCGCGCGCGGTCCGCGCGCCGGCGCCGGCGCCGTTCGCGGGCAGCACGGGCAGCTCGCCGTAGCGGGACGGGCCGACCGCGACGGCGTCGCCGATCGCGATCCGCATGCCTTCGAGCGCCTCGTAGAAGTCGAGGCCCTCGCGGCGCGGGTCGAACCCGCCGCCCCGCTCGACGTCGCCGTGCCCCCGGTCGATCACGGCGCCGGGCGCGCGGCGGCCGTGCGGGCCGCCGATGACGACCGGCGGCGGCAGCGGCGCCCCGTGCGCGGTGACGGCGACCGCGGTGGCGTCGATCTCGGTGCGGGTGAGGCCGCCGGAGGACGCGCCGTCCGGGCGGAACTCGCTGACCCTGCCGTCGACCCGGACCGCGTCGCCGACGGCGGCGCCCGGCCGGGTGCGGGTGAAGACGTAGACGCCCTCGGACGTCGCCGCGCTCCGGTCGGGATGCGGGTCCTGCATCCAGAACCCGTTCGTCGTCACCGCGGTCACGACGCCGGGGACGCGGGCGACCCTGGCACCGTTCAGGGGCGAGACGTGCGCGGCGCCCTGGACGTCGTGGATGCGGACGGGGCGGGGGGCGGCGGAAGCGGGGGACGCGAGGGCGACGGGCGCGGCGAGCGCCGCCGCGGCCAGGACCGTCCCCAAACCGTGGATCACCCGAAGGATGATACGGGCGGGACGGCCCCGGCCGCGCCTCGTCGCGGTCTCCGCGGGCGCCGTTCTCAGTCGAACAGGACGACCTGGCGGATCACTTCGCCGTCGGCGAGCGCCCGGACGGCGTCGTTGAGGTCGCCGAAGCCGATCCGGCGGGTGATGAGGCCGTCGATGTCGAGCTTCCCGGCCCGCCACAGGTCGACGAACATCGGGATGTCGCGCTTCAGGTCGCAGCCGCCGTACAGGGACGCCTTGAGGCTCTTGCCGTCGAACAGCAGCGCGAACGCGGTCTGGCTCCAGCTGTCGTCGGCGGCGCCGGCGCCGACCACGATGACGTCGCCGCCGCGCCGGGTGGCGTTCCACGCCGTGGTGATCGCCGCGGACTTGCCGACGACCTCGAAGACGTAGTCGAAGCCCGCGCCGCCGGTGAGCAGCCCCTTGGCCTCGTCCAGGCCGTCCAGCGTCGCGGTGTGCGTGGCGCCGAACCGCTCGGCGACCGGGTGCTTGGCCTCGTTCGGGTCGATCGCCAGGATCGCGGACGCGCCGGCGATCTTGGCGCCCTGGATCACCGAGAGCCCGACGCCGCCCGCGCCGACGACCGCGACCGTGCTGCCCGGCGCGACCTTCGCCGTGTTGAACACGGCGCCGACCCCGGTCGGGATGCCGCAGCCGAGCAGGGCCGCGTACTCGAACGGGATGTCCTCGGCCACCTTGATGACGCCGCGCCGGGGGAGCACGATCTCCTCGGCCCAGGTGCCGGTGCCCGCCATGCCGAACGCCGGGCTGCCGTCGCCGAGCCGGAAGGCCGGCTCGCTGAACGACTGCGCGAGGTAGGTCATGCACAGGTACGGCTCGCCGCGCAGGCACTCGGCGCACTCGCCGCAGTCCGGCGTCCAGTTGACGACGACGTGGTCGCCGGGCCGGACGCCGGTCACCCGGTCGCCGACCTCCGCCACGATGCCGGCGCCCTCGTGCCCGATGACGGTCGGCAGCGCCGACGGCAGCACGCCGCTCATGGTGGACAGGTCCGAATGGCAGACCCCCGTCGCCTTGATCTTGACCTTGACCTGGTCGGGACCCGGATCGATCGTCGAGACGTCGTCGCGCAGGTCGAGTTCCTTGTCGCCGACCGCATGCAGGACCGCGGCACGTGCCATGGCTGCCTCCACATTGAGGAGAGGAAAGGGGGAGAGGGGACGGGGGACGGGGGCGGGGGGCGGCTACTCCTCCAGCGTCAGCGCGGCCTTGGGGCACGACCGCACGGCGTGCCGGACGCGGTCCTGCTCCTCGGCCGGGACGTCCGGCTGGAGGATCTGGAGCTCGTCGTCGTCGTTCAGGTCGAAGACCTCCGGTGCGAGCCCGACGCACACGGCGTTCGCCTCGCACACCAGCGGGTCGACTCGTACTCTCATCGTTTCTCCGTTCCGGGGTTCGCCGTGACCGCCAACCTACCGAACCAGGTTCGGAAAAGGGCGGCCACCCCGAAAGTAGAACACGTTCCAGTCTGGCTGGGCAAGACTGGCGTCTCGCGGCCCGGAGCACGGATAGTAGGGTGCCCCGACGGAGGAGATCGATGACCCACAGCAAGGCGTCCACCGACCCGGGGACGACCCCCCACGCCGCCCGCGAGATGCCCTCGGACCTGCTGCGCGCCGCGCGCACGGCCAAGGGCTTCATGCCGGACGACGAGGGCCGCGCGCTCTACGAGACGGCCCTCGCCTACGGGGCCCGCCTCGCGGCGACCGGCCCCCTGCTCGAAGTCGGCACCTACTGCGGCAAGTCCGCCGTCTACCTGGGCGCCGCCGCCCGGGCGGCGGGGACGGTCCTGGTCACCGTCGACCACCACCACGGCTCGGAGGAGAACCAGGCGGGCTGGGAGCACCACGACCCGTCCCTGGTCGACCCGAGCACCGGCCGCATGGACACGCTGCCCACCTTCCGCAAGACGATCGGCGCCGCCGGCCTGGAGGACGAGGTCGTCGCCATCGTCGGGCAGTCGCGCACCGTGTCGGCCTTCTGGCGGACGCCCCTGGCGCTGCTGTTCATCGACGGCGGGCACGCCGAGGAGCACGCGCGGGGCGACTACGAGGGCTGGGCCCCGCACGTCGCCGTCGGCGGAGCCCTCGTCATCCACGACGTCTTCCCCGACCCGAAGGACGGCGGGCAGGCGCCCTACCACCTGTACCTGCGGGCGCTGGAGAGCGGCGCCTTCGAGGAGCGCCGGGAGGCGGGGTCGCTGCGCGTCCTGGAACGCGTCGGCGACGCCGACCCCCTCGGCGCCCCCTAGCCCGTCAAGCCGCGGTCGGCCGCCTCAGCCGCGGCCGGCCGCGGGAACGAGCGCGCACCCGCACGCCAGCGGATCGGACGCCTCCGAGGGCCCGAGGGGCCGTCCCGCGACCTCCTTGAAGATCCGGGAGCCGGGGGAGGCGTCCGCCAGCGCGTCGGCCGCGAGGATCACCGCCGCCGCCGTGTAGGTGGACCGGTCCCCCGGGAAGTGCCGCTCGTTCTCGAACTGCCAGCCCGTCCAGTACGAGCCGTCCTCGTGCCGCAGGTGCTGGATCGTCGTGAACAGCTCCAGCGCCCGGTCGCGGTCGCCGGCCGCGTCCAGCGCCAGCACCAGCTCGCAGCTCTCCGCCGCCGTCACCCACGGCTGGTCCGACACGCACCGGCAGCCGAGGCCCGGCACCACGAAGGTGTCCCAGCCCTCGGCGAACCGCCGCGCCGCGTCCGCGCCGCGGACCGGGCCGCCGAGCACCGGGTAGTACCAGTCCATCGACCAGCGGCTCTTGTCGGCGAACGCCTCCGGGTGCGCGGCCACCACGTGGCCGAGCTGGTCGGCGGCGAGCTCCCACTCCGGCTGCGGCTCGCCGAGGTGCTCGGCCAGCGCGACCGCGCAGCGCAGCGACTGGTAGATCGACGAGCAGCCGGTCAGCAGCGCGTGGTCGGACGGCTCGCCGGTCTCGTGCCGGATCCAGATGATCTCCCCGCGCCGGGTGCGCAGCCCCAGCGTGAAGTCGATCGCCCGCCGGACCGCCGGCCACATGTGCCGCACGAAGCCCTCGTCGCCGGTGGACAGCAGCTCGTGCCAGACGCCCACCGCGAGGTAGGCGGCGTGGTTGGACTCCCCGCCCGGCTCGGTGACCTCGCCCAGCACCCACTTGGCGGGCCAGGACCCGTCCGGCCGCTGGACGCTCCGCAGCCACTCGTAGGCGCGCCGCGCCTCCGCGCCGAACCCGGCGACGGTCAGCGCCATCGCCGCCTCGACGTGGTTCCAGGCGTCCACGTGGCCGGGCACGCCGCCGGTCGGCGAGAACCACGGGATGGCGCCGGACGCCTCCTGCTGCGCCGCGATGCTGCGCGCCGTGGCGACGATGTCGTCGGAGGTGAGGACGCCGGGGACCGAGGGCGGGACGGTCTCAGACCGCATCCGCCGTCTCCTTGGCCGGGGCCGCGGGCGTGCCCGGCGTCGCGGGCTTGGCGAAGTACACGACGACGCTCTTGCCGATCAGCGGGTTCATCACCCGCTCGGCGAGCCGCGTCGCCAGCGGGCGCTTCATGATGTCCCACACCAGGATCTGGTGGTAGGCCTTGGCGAGCGGGTTGCCGTCGTTGTCCACGCCGACCGCGCACTTGATCCACCAGTACGGGGCGTGCAGGCCGTGCGCGTGGTGGTGGCCGCCGACCCGGAAGCCGACCGACTTCAGCTTGGCCTCGAGCTCGGCGCGGGTGTAGATCCGCACGTGCCCGCCGGGCGCGGTGTGGTAGTCCTCCGAGAGCGCCCAGCACACCCGCTCGGGCAGCCAGCTCGGCACCGTCACCGCGAGCTTCCCGCCCGGCTTCAGGACGCGCAGCAGCTCCCGCATCGCCCGCATGTCGTCGGGGATGTGCTCCAGCACCTCGGACGCGATGATCGCGTCGAAGTGGTCGTCGGGGAACGGCAGGTCGAGCGCGTCACCCTGCACGGTCTCGGCGGTCGCGTCGGCGGGCACCTCGTCGGCGAGGCGCATGGCCCCGAACATCGTCTCGACGCCCGCCAGCTCGTCGGCGTCCATGTCGAAGGCCACGACGTGCGCACCCCGGCGGTACAGCTCGAAGGCGTGCCGTCCGGCACCGCATCCCATGTCGAGGACGCGGTCTCCGGGGGTGACGCGGAACCGCTGGAAATCCACGGTCAGCAGGGTCGTGCTCCTTCCGTACAGGGGCGCCCGGCGGGCGTCCCCTACTTGCCCTTCGCGGCCAGCCGCAGGTAGTTCTGCTGGGCGATGGCCGCCCGGTAGTGCTCGACGGTGGCCTGTGCCACGGCCGGCCAGGCGAAACGCCGCTGGACGCGGGCGAGCCCCGCCGCACCGGCCTTCGCCCGCTCCTCGGCGGAGTCGTGCAGGCGGTGCAGGGTCGCGGCGAGTTCCTCGACGTCCCCGGGCGCGACCAGCACGCCCGCGTCGCCGACGACCTCGGGCAGCGCGCCGGCGCGGCTCGCGACCAGCGGCGTCCCGGACGCCATGTGCTCCACGGCGGGCAGCGAGAACCCCTCGTACCGGGAGGGGACGACGGCGATCTCCGCCGACGCGAGCAGCGCGCCGAGCTCGTCGTCGCTGATGCCGCTGACGAACTTCACGCGGTCGCCGAGGGCGAGGTCGCGCACGAGCTTCTCGGTCGGGCCGTCCTTCTGCGGCTTGCTGACGACCACGACGTGGACGTCCCGCTCGGTGGCGACCTTCGCGACCGCGCGCAGCAGCACGTCCACGCCCTTGATCGGCGCGTCGGCGCTGGCCATCGCCACGATCCGGCCCGGGACGCGCTCGCCGCGCGGGTGGAAGATGCGGGTGTCGACGCCGAGCGGCAGGATCTCGATGTCGCGCGGGTCGACCTTGAAGTCCTTGACGATGTCGACCTTGGACGACTCCGACACCGTCAGCACCGGGCCGATCCGCCGCGACACCTGGGCCTGCATCCCGACGAACCCGTACCAGCGGCGCTTGCCGAGCTTCTGCTTGATGCCGCGCGCGGCCTCCAGCTCGATCCGCCGGTCGACGCTGATCGGGTGGTGGATGCTCGTCACCAGCGGCAGCCCGAGCCCGCCGATGCCGAGGTTGCCGAGCCCGAGGACCTGGTTGTCGTGCACCACGTCGAAGTCGCGCCGGCGCCGCTTCAGCAGCCGCAGCGCGCGCAGCGAGAACGTCAGCGGCTCGGGGAAGCCGCCCGTCTTCATGTGCGCGAACTCCAGGACGTCGACCCAGTCGCGGAACTCGCGGAGGGCCGGGGTGCGGAAGGGGTCCTCGTCCCGGTACAGGTCCAGGCTCGGGAGCTTGGTGAGGACGATCTCCTCACGGTCCAGCTCGGGATACGGCTGGCCGGAGACCACCTCGACCGAGTGCCCGAGATCGACCAGCTCCCGGCTCAGATGCCGGAGGTAGACCCCCTGGCCGCCGCAGTGCGGCTTGCTCCGGTACGAGAGCAGGGCGACCCGGAGCGGTCCGTCCTGCGCTTGACCGCCCGCCTCGCCTGCCTCACCCACGCCAGCCCCTGCCCACGCACCACTCCCGTCAGTCGAGGGACGCCGGACGCACACGCACCGGCATCTCCTTTATGCCGTTGATGAAACTAGACCTTAGCCTGCGAACGTTACCGCTGAGTTCAATATTGGGCACGGCGTCCAAAAGTGTTTCGAAGAGCACACTCAGCTCGAGTCGGGCGAGGTGGGACCCCAGGCAGAAGTGGGGCCCGCCGCCGCCGAACCCGATGTGGGGGTTCGGGTCCCGGCCGACGTCGAAGGCCCAGGGGTCGGCGAACACGGCCTCGTCGCGGTTCGCCGAGGAGTAGAAGACGACGACCTTGTCGCCCTCCTTGATCTTCTTGCCGCGCAGCTCGGTGTCCCGGACGGCGGTCCGCCGGAACAGGTTGACCGGCGTGACCCAGCGGACGATCTCGTCCGCCGCCGTCCGCACCAGCGACCGGTCGGCCTTCAGCCGCTCCCACTGCTCGGGGTGCTCCAGCAGCGCGAGCATGCCGCCGGTCGCCGCGTTCCGGGTCGTCTCGTTCCCGGCGACCGACAGCAGCATCACGAACAGCTCGAACTCGTCGCCGGTGAGGACCTCGCCGCCGGCGTCCGGCTGGAGCAGCTTGGTGACGATGTCGTCGCGCGGGTTCTCCCGCCGGTCGGCGGCCAGCACGTTGGCGTAGGCGTACAGCTCCGTCGCCGCCGCCTGGCCCTCCTCCGGCGTCCGCTGGAACTCCGGGTCGTCCCCGCCGATCAGGGTGTTGGACCAGGTGAAGATCTTCTCCCGGTCCTCCGGCGGGGCGCCCAGCAGCTCGCAGATCACGTACAGCGGCAGCGGCGCCGCCAGGTCCCGGACGAAGTCGGCCCGCTCCCCGCGCTCGAGGGTCTCCCGGACGAGCCGCCGGCAGATGTCCCGGATGTGCTCCTCCAGCGCGCCGATCGCGCGCGGCGTGAACCCGCGGTTGACGATGCTCCGCTTGCGCGAGTGCTCCGGCGGGTCCTGGTTGAGCATCATCATCCGCTGGAGGACGAGGTGCTCCTCCGCCGGCTCGTCGAACAGCGCGAGCCGGCGCCAGGACGAGAACACCTCCGGGTGCCGGGACACGTGCACGACGTCCTCGTGCCGGGTGACGGCCCAGAACGGGGGGTAGTCCCGCTCCGGGTCGCCGTGGTGCCAGTGGACGGGGTCGTGCTCGCGCAGCCAGGTCAGCTGCTCGTGCGGGATGCCGCCGCGCTCGTACGCGCCGGGGTCGACCAGTTCGATGTCGGGGGTGGTCTCGGGGGTGGTGGTCATCGCCTCGAACCTCCTCGTCCGGAGACGCCGTCAGCCCCCGAGCGGGGCGGACGGTGTGAAGCTCACCGGGATCTCCTTGTAGCCGTTGACGAAGTTGGAGCGGAGCCGGCGGGGCTCGCCGGCGAGCCGGATGTCGGGCATCCGCTCCAGGATCGTCTCAAAGATGATGCGCAGGTTCAGCCTCGCGAGGTGGGTGCCCAGGCAGTAGTGCGGGCCGCCGCCGCCGAAGCCGATGTGCGGGTTCGGGTCGCGGCCCACGTCGAAGCTGAACGGGTCGTCGAAGACCCGCTCGTCCCGGTTGGCCGACCCGTAGAACAGCACGACCTTGTCGCCGGACTTGATCTCCTTGCCGCCGAGCTCGGTGTCGACGAGGGCGGTGCGGCGGAACTGGTTGATCGGGCTCACCCAGCGGACGATCTCCTCGACCGCCGTCGGCAGCAGGCTCCGGTCGGCGCGCAGCCGCTCCCACTGGTCGGGGCGCTCGAAGAAGGCCAGCATGCCGCCCGCGGTCGCGGTCCGGGTGGTCTCGTTGCCGGCGATCGACAGCATGATCACGAACAGCTGGAACTCCTCCAGCGTGATCTTGCCGCCGTCCGCGTCGGGCGCGAGCAGCTTGGTCACGATGTCGTCGCGCGGCGTGGACTCCCGGGCCGCCGCGAGCTGCCCGCCCCACTCGGCGAACTCGGCCGCGCACAGCGTCGACTCCTCGCGACCCCCGATGAACTCGGGGTCGTTGAACGCGACCAGCTTGTTCGACCAGTGGAAGATCTTCTCCCGGTCCTCCAGCGGCGCGCCGAGCAGCTCGCAGATCGTGTAGAGGGGGAGGGGCGCGGCGAACCGCTCCACGAAGTCGCACTCGCCGAGCGGCGCGGCCTCGTCGATCAGCTCGTTGCAGATCCGCCGGATGTGGTCCTCCAGCCGGCCGATCATCCGCGGGGTGAAGCCCTTGTTCACCATGGACCGCAGCCGGGTGTGGTCCGGCGGGTCCTGGAACAGCATCATCTGCCCGTACATGGCGATGTCGTCGGAGGAGAACTCCTCGAACATCGCGGTGCGCTCGTGCGAGGAGTACGGGTCGGCGCGCCGCGACACCGACACCACGTCCTCGTGCCGTGTCACGGCCCAGAATCCGGGGACGCCCTCGTTGGGGTCCTGGTGCCAGTGCACCGGGTCGTTGTCGCGCAGCCACTGGAACTGCCGGTGCGGGATGCCCCCGCGCTCGTACACGCCCGGATCGATGACGTCGATCTCGGGGGCGCGGAACACCCGATCGTGCGGGGCGATGGACGTCGCGAGTGCCATGGAAGACCCTTCGTGCCGGGACGGTGCCGAGATCGCTCGACTGAGCGCTTGCTTGGCCGCAGACCTAGAACAGGTTCTAACATGAGACTGGAGTCTCATCAAGGGGCCGACGGGCAAAGGTGACCTGGCTCGCACCCGCTTCTTCCGCCGCGTTCCGGCTGCTAGCGTGGATCCGTGCTTCAGCAGCTCCTGTACCTCTGACAGGTCTCCGGACGGCCCGCCGCTCGCGTTGAACGAGCCGCGGGCGGTCTGACGTTCGTCATCGGGCCCCCCTCTGCGGGGCCGTCAGTTCGAAGGCACCCACTTCACCCCTTTCCGGGGACGGGCGTGCCTCCGTCCGGAGGAAGCATGAACACCACCATCACCCTGCCCGCGCGCGCCCGCGCCCAGCTCGCCGCCGAGGGAATCCGCGTCGTGCGCGGCGGGCGAACCGTCCTGCGGGACGTGCACATGTCGGTCTCGCCGGGGGCCCGCTGGGGCATCGTCGGCGAGAACGGGCGAGGCAAGACGACGCTCCTGCACGTGCTCAGCGGAGCGCTGGTCCCCGACGAGGGCACCGTCAAGCGCGTCGGCACGTTCGGGATCGCCGAGCAGGCCATGGCCGCCGCCGGTGACGCCACCGTCGGCGACGCCGTCGACCGGGAGCTCGCGGACGCCCGCGCCGCGCTGGCCGCGTTCGACGAGGCGACCCGCGCCATGGCCGAAGGGCGCCCCGGCGCCGACGACGCCTACGCGGCGGCGCTGGACGCCGCCGAAGCACTCGACGCCTGGGACGCCGACCGGCGCGTCGACCTCGCCCTGGAGGCCCTCGGCGCGGTCACCGACCGGGCGCGGCGGCTGTCCGAGCTGTCGGTCGGGCAGCGCTACCGGGTGCGGCTCGCCTGCCTGCTCGGCGCGGAGCACGACTTCCTGCTCCTGGACGAGCCGACGAACCACCTGGACGCGGCCGGCCTGGCCTTCCTCACCGCGCGGCTGCGCGCCCACCCCGGCGGGGTCGTGGTCGTCAGCCACGACCGCGCGCTGCTGTCCGACGCCGCGACGACGATCCTCGACCTCGACCCGAGCCGGGACGGCCGCCCGGCCGTGTACGGGGACGGGTTCGCCGGCTACCGGCAGGGCCGCGAGGCGGAGCTGCGCCGGTGGGAGGAGGAGTACGAGCAGCAGCGCGGGGAGCACGCGCGCCTCACCCGCGACCTCGCGGAGGCGCGCAACCGCCTGGTCACCGGGTGGCGGCCGGACAAGGGCACGGGCAAGCACCAGCGCGCCACCCGCGCGCCGGCGCTCGTCCGCGCCGTCCACCGCCGCCGCGACGACCTGGAGCGGCACGCCGTGACCGCGCCGGAGCCGCCGCAGCGGTTCCGCATGCCGGACCTGCCCGCGCGGCCGGGCACGACGCTGCTGAGCGCGGAGGGCGTGTGCGTGGCCTCCCGGCTGCCGCACGAGGTCACGCTCGCGCTGGAGTCGGGGGCGCGTGCGGTCGTCACCGGCCCCAACGGGGCCGGCAAGTCGACCCTCCTGGCCGTACTGGCGGGACGGCTTGCGCCGACCCGGGGAGCGGTCCGGCGCGCCCCGGACGCGCGCGTGCAACTGCTCGCCCAGGAGTCGCCGCACGCGGAGACCGGACGTGCCCACGAGGTGTTCGCCGCCCACGTCGGGCGCCTGATCACCACGGGGGTGCTCGCCGAGGGCGAGGCGGTCTCGCTGGCGTCCCTCGGCCTGCTGTCGTCCGCGGACGCGGGCAGGCCGGTGCGGGAGCTGTCCATGGGACGGCAGCGCCGGCTCGACCTGGCGATGGCCCTGGCGGCGCGCCCGCACGTCCTGCTGCTGGACGAGCCGACGAACCACCTGTCGATCGCCCTGGTGGACGAGCTGACCGAGGCCCTCCAGGCCACGGAGGCCGCGGTCGTGGTGGCGAGTCACGATCGCCAGTTGCTGCGGGACACCGCGGACTGGCCGAGCCTCCCCATCGGCGAAGGGGACGTCTCCCGCGTTTGAGGCTTTCGGGCGCTGTCACCCGGTGGCAGCGTCCGAAGCTTCACCCGTTCTTTCAAAGATACGATTCAGACACATGACTCAGAAGATCCGGGACTTCGTGCCCGCGTCATGTGAACTGCTGGCGCTCGGCGAACCGGCCCACCCGTCCCAGGAACCGGCGTTCGGGGACGTCCGGAACGACCTGTTCGCCGCACTCGCGGACCAGGGCTTCCGCTCCATAGCCCTGGAGACCGACCGCGTGGCTGCGATCGCGGTGGACGACTACGTCCAGCACGGAACGGGCAACCTCGACACGGCGATGGCCGGGGGCTTCTCGCACGGCTTCGGCGGCCTGGACGCCAACCGCCTGCTGGTCGCCTGGATGCGCGAGTACAACGAGGGCCGCCCCGCCGGAGAACGGCTGGCCTTCCACGGCTTCGACGTCCCGTCCGAGAACATGAGCGCCCCCAGCCCGCGACGCCATCTGGAGTACGCGCGCGACTACCTGGGGCTCGACCTCGATCTCGCGGCCCTCCTCGGCCCCGACGAGAGGTGGAGCCGCCAGGAGGCGATCCTGGACCCGGTGGAGTCGCTCGGCGACGGCCCCGAGGCCGCGCGGTCACGGGCGATCGCCGACGACATGCTCACCTCGCTCTACGCGCGCGCACCCGAACTGATTGCGGCGACCTCGCGCGCCGCCTGGTTCCGCGCCCGCACCCACCTCACCGCGGGCCTCGGCCTGCTCCGCTACCACACGCAGGCCGCCCGGCGGATCGAGGAGAGTGCGCGGATCTCGGGCCTGATGGCGACGCGGGACGCGCTCATGGCCCGGAACCTCCTGGATATCCGCACGATCGAGGCGAAACGCGGTCCGACCCTGGTCTTCGCGCACAACAGCCACCTGCAACGCAACCGGAGCAGCATGAGCATGACGGGAATGGAGATCGGCTGGTCCTCCGCCGGAGCCATCGCAGGCTCACTACTAGGCGGCCGGTACACCGTCATTATCGGCAGCATGGGACGCAGCGAAGCCCTCGGCCTGGGCGAACCCGAACCCGACACCTACGAGGGCTTCCTGCAGCGCAACACCACCACCTGGAGCCTGACAAGCGCCGCCGAAATCCCTCCCGCGCGCACACGCGCCGATATGACACCAGGCCGCCACTACGCCGCCCTAACGCAGACGACCGTCGCCGCGGCCGACGCGGTCCTGCACGTCGGCGTCGCCGGCGTGCAGGCCGCGGACGGCTAGCGGGACGCTCAGCGGGACGGCTAGCGGAGGACGTAGCGCAGGGGGTCGTCGGTGCCTTCGCGGCGGGCGACTCCCCGCGTTTCGAGGGTGCGGAGGTGGGCGGCGGCCTCGGCGGCGGCCATGCGGCGCGCCTGCTGGGACATGTCGGCCCACGCGTGCCGCCACTTGAGGCCCGCCGTCAGGTCCCACAGGGTGGTGGCGGACGGGGAGAGCAGGGCCGTCACCTCGGCCAGCCGCTCCTCGTGGTGCCCGATGATCTCGCGGGCGCGGTCGGAGAGGCCGGTGAAGCGGTACTGGTGGGCGGGGAGGACCTCCTGCACGCCCATGGCCGAGACCTTGTCGAGCGAGCCGAGGAAGTCGCTCAGCGGGTCCACGTCCGGGGTGTCGTACGGGTAGAGGCCGATGTGCGGGGTGATGCGGGGCAGGACGTGGTCGCCGGTGAAGATGCGGTCGCCGTCCTCCAGGTGGAGGCAGATGTGGCCGGGGGAGTGGCCCGGCGTCCAGATGGCGCGCAGCCGGCGGCCCGGGACGTCGGCGAGGTCGCCGTCCGACAGCTCCCGGTCGGGGATCGCCGGCGGCGCCACCGACACCTGCCCGCTCGGGCCGGTCAGCTCGGACTCGGCGGCGCCGGCGCGGCGCAGCGCGGTCAGCTCGAACCGGCGGCGGTCGCCCCGCCCGGCGGCGTGGAAGAGGCGGACGACGTCGGCGTCCGCGTGGTGCATGGCGATCCAGGCGCCGGACGTCTCGCGGACGCGTCCCGCGAGCCCCGAGTGGTCGGGGTGGAAGTGCGTGACGACCACGCCGTGGACGTCCGACATCTGGATCCCGAACGTGCCGAGGCCGTCGCGGAGGGCCGCCCAGGCGTCCTCGTGCTGCCAGCCCGCGTCGATCAGGACGGGCCCCTTCGGGCTCTCCACCGCGTACACGAGCGTGTACGCGAGCGGGTTGTCCGGAATGGGGACGGGAACGCTCCACAGCCCGCCGCCGAGGTCCTCAGGTTCCGGCTGCACCGAGACCGCCTTTCGCGCCTTTTCAAACATGGGTACGCCCCGGCCACGGTAGCCGGGGCGGACGAGTGGATCAGATCCGGTCGAGGATGGTGGCCGTGGACAGGGCGCCGCCCGCGCACATCGTGATGAGGGCGGTGCCGGCGTCGCGGCGCTCCAGCTCGTGGAGGGCGGTCGTGATGAGCCGCGCGCCGGTGGCGCCGACCGGGTGGCCGATGGCGATGGCGCCGCCGTTGACGTTGACCGTGTCCATGTCGGGCTCGTGGACCGACGCCCACGACAGCACGATCGACGCGAACGCCTCGTTGATCTCGGTGATGTCGATGTCGTTCATCGTCATCCCGGCCCGCTTGAGCACGCGCTCGGTCGCCTGCACCGGGCCGTCCAGGTGGTAGTACGGCTCGCCGCCGACGAGCGCCTGCGTCCGGATCTTCGCGCGGGGGCGCAGGCCGAGGGCGGCGGCCTTCTCCTCCGACATCAGCAGTACGGCGGCGGCGCCGTCGGAGATCTGGGACGAGGTGCCCGCCGTGTGCAGCGCGTCCGGCATGACCGGCCGCAGCTTGCCGAGGCCGTCGGCGGTCGTCTCGCGCAGGCCCTGGTCGCGGGTGACCTCGCGGGTCTCCCCGGTGGGGTCGCCCTCGGCGTCCAGGACGGGTGCCGTGACGGGCGCGACCTCGCGGTCGAAGCGGCCGTCCGCCCACGCCTTGGCGGCGAGCTGCTGCGAGCGGGCGCCGAACGCGTCCAGGTCGGCGCGGGTGATGCCGCGCCGGGCGGCGATCCGCTCGGCGGCCTCGAACTGGTTCGGCATGTCGAGCGACCAGTCGTCCGGGCGCGGGTTCGCGGGCATCACGTTGGTGCCGAGCGGGGCGCGGCTCATCACCTCGACGCCGCAGCCGATCGCCACGTCCACCACGCCCGCCGCGATCTGCGACGCGGCGAGGTGGACGCCCTGCTGGGAGGAGCCGCACTGCGCGTCGAGCGTGGTGACGCCGGTCTGCCACGGCAGCCCCGCGTACAGCCAGGAGTAGCGGCCGATGTGCCCGCCCTGCTCGCCCGCCTGCGTGACGCAGCCGGCGAAGACCTGCTCCACCTCGGCGGCGTCGATGCCGGACCGCTCGACCAGCGCGTTCAGCGCGTGCGCGAGGACGGCCATCGGCTTCATGCCCGCGAGCCATCCGTTGCGCTTTCCGAGCGGCGTGCGCACCGCCTCGACGATCACCGGGGTACCCATGCGGTCTCCTTCTAGAACACGATTCAGCTTTGAATGTAACGTGTTCTAACTTTCTCCGGCCAGGGCGGGTCCCGGTGAGAGGGACCGGCCCCCGATCGGCCCCCGGTCGTCCGCCGGCCGTCCGGCGGCGCGCTCAGTACCGGACGCGCAGCTCCTTGATGCCGTTCAGCCAGGCGGAGCGGAGCCGGCGCGGCTCGCCGACCCGCGCGATGTCCGGCATCTGGTCGGCGATCGCGTTGAACATGAGCCCGATCTCCAGGCGGGCCAGGTTCGCGCCGATGCAGTAGTGCGCGCCGGTGCCGCCGAATCCGAGGTGCGGGTTGGGGGAGCGGGTCACGTCGAACGCCATCGGGTCGGCGAAGACGTCCTCGTCGAAGTTGGCGGAGCTGTAGTACATCGCCACGCGGTCGCCGGCCTTGATCTCGACGCCGCCCAGCTCGGCGTCGCGGACGGCCGTCCGCTGGAACGCGGTGACGGGCGTCGACCACCGGACGACCTCGTCCGCCATGGTCTCGGGGCGCTCGGCCTTGAACAGCTCCCACTGCCCGGGGGCGTCCATGAACGCGATCATCCCGTGCGTGATGGCGTTGCGGGTCGTCTCGTTGCCCGCGACGGCGAGCAGGATCATGAAGTAGCCGAACTCGTCGTCGGACAGGCCGTGCCCGTCCACGTCGGCCTGGACGAGCTTGGTGACGATGTCGTGGGCGGGGCAGCCGCGGCGCTGCTCGGCGAGCCCCATCGAGTAGCCGATGATCTCGGCGGCGGCGCAGGCCGGGTCGTCGTTGTACTCGGGGTCGTCGTAGCCGAGCATCTTGTTGGACCAGTCGAACAGCCGGCGCCGGTCCTCCTGCGGGACGCCCATCAGCTCGGCGATCGCCTGCAGCGGCAGCTCGGCCGCGATCTCGGAGACGAAGTCGCCCTCGCCGCCGCGCCGGCGCGCCTCGGCCACGATCCGCTCGGCGCGGTCCTGGAGCGCGTCGTGCAGGCCGTTGATGACGCGCGGGGTGAAGCCGCGCGACACGATCTTGCGCAGCTTGGCGTGCTGCGGCGGGTCCATGTGCAGCAGCAGGTTCTCCCGCTGGACGTCCAGCTCCTCCGGGCTGAACCGCTCGTTGAACCGGATCACCGCGCCGTTGGCGTTGGACGACCACTGCTCGTGGTCGCGGGAGATCTCCTTGATGTGGGCGTGCCTGCTGATCACCCAGAAGCCGTCGTCGGCGAAGCCGGTGGCGCCGCGCGGCTGCGCGTTCCACCAGGGCGCGCCGGTCCGGCGCAGCAGCGCGAACTCGGCGAGGGGGATGCGCTCGGCCATCAGGTCCGGTGAGGCGAAGTCGAAGCCGGCGGGGACGGCGGCGGTCTCCGAGACGGTGGCGGTCATGCGGCGGTTCCTCCCGATAGGACGGCGCTTGCGCCCACCGTAGAACCCGTTTCAGGGCCGGTTCAAGAGCAAATGAGACTCAAGTCTGAACTTCTGTCTCCATCAAGTGCTTGATTGGTGACCAGGTAGTCATGATCAGCCCCAACTGGTCGGACGTGGGCCGCGCAGTCACATGCCACAACGGCGGATCCGCATCAAGGAGGCGGCCGGTGAGCTTGCTCACCCGAGCATCGAGGTTCAGGTAGAACGCGTTCTAGAAACGCGGCCGGAGGGACCGTCGGAGGGGTCGACTAACCTGGGCGTCCGACCTCCCCCGTGCCGGAGAGCCCCCATGGCCGCAGATTTCGACGAGCCCGTCTTCGACGAGGAATTCGTGCGGAGCGCCGCGTTCACCGAGCCGTCGGCGAGCGAGCGCGCCCGCCCGCCGAGCCGCCGGGAGCGGCGGCGCACCCGGCGCGCCGCCGGGGCCGGCCGGTTCCGGCGGCGGCGCCGCGGCGAGCCGAGCCACCGCCGGGCGGTGCTCCAGCTCATCGGCGGCGTGCTCGTGCTGTTCGCGATCTCGTTCGGGCTGTGGTGGTGGAACTCCGCGCCCCGCGACCCCGAGCCGGTGCGCCCGGTCAGCCCGACGATCACGCACTCCCCGGCGCCCGCCCCGACGCCGACCGCCCCCGCGACGACGGCGCCGCCGACGATGGAGATCCCCGAGGTCTAGCCGCCCCGCCCCGCCTCGCCCTAGCCGAGCCGCACCCGCAGCTCGGCGTACGCCGGGACGAGGACGCCGCGCGCCGCGCGCCGCGACACCACCCGGTAGGGCCCGCCGCCCGACAGCAGCGTGGCCAGCATCCGCGCCACCTGCGTGCGCGCGACGGCCGCGCCCAGGCACAGGTGGCGGCCCCCGCCGAACCACAGCTGCCGCGTCTCCGGGACGTACTCGCGGCGGACGTCGAACGGCCCCGCGCCGTTCGTCGCCCGGTACGTCAGCAGCAGGACCCGCTCGCCCGCGCGCAGCCGCCGCCCGCCGACCGCCGCGTCCCGGTTCACGTGCCGTCCGATGACGGGGGCCGGGGTCGCGACGCGCAGGCCCTCGCGCACCGCGTTGCCCAGCAGGGACGGGTCGTCCAGCAGCGCCCGCTGCTGCCCGGTGTCGTGCAGCAGCGCCACCGTGCGGACCGTCCCGGACGCGCCCGTCTCGGTCCCGGCGATCACCAGCAGCGTCGCCAGGCCGCGGGCGAGCGGCAGGCCGAGGTCCAGCTCGCGGCAGCGGCCGAGCAGGGTGTCCGGCCCGGCCGTCCGGTAGGCGTCGGGGACGCCGGCGGTGATCTCGGCCACGATCGTCCGGGCCCGCGCGAGGACCGCCGGGTCGAGTTCGGTGGACGCGGTGGTGCCGAGCGCCAGCCGGGCGAGCCGCTCCCCGGCGGCGAACAGGTCCCGGTACCCCTCGTCGTCCCGCCCGGCGGGCAGCCCGAGCAGGTCGGCGACCATCCGCCCGCCGAGCACGCGCGCGGCGTCCGCGACGTCCACGGTGCCGCCGCCGGCGAGCCGGCGGGCGAGCGCGGCGTGGGACGGGCCCTGCGACCGCTCCACCAGGTCGCGGGCGGCGTCCTCGGTGAACAGGTCCCGAGCGCGGGTGCGGATCTCCGCGTGCCGGGCGCCGCCGAAGAACTGCCCCATCTCGTCGCCGAACAGCTGCGTCCACAGGTGGCCGACGCCGCCCTCGCCGTTCATGCCGAAGGCGGCGTGGTCGTTGAGGACGTGCCGGGCGAGCACCGGGTCCGTCACGATCCACCCGAGCCGGGGGACGCGGGCGATCGGACCGGTGTGGCGGGCGGCCTCCAGGAGCGCGAAAAGGCCGGGATTTGCCGCCCACAGGAGCCGTGCCTCGTGCCGCGCGGCCGCGCGGCTCCGGTGGAGGGTCTTCGTGCTGGTCATCCGGCGATTGTGCCCGGTTGGGAAAGCGGCCGGGATGGCGGTACTACTCATTCCGGATAAGTGGCGGTACTCACGGCGAACCGGGTACAAGGCCCGGCCGCGGTTCCGTAGGGTCTCCCTCACCGGAGGCGCCCGGGGTCGGCCAGGCTTGCCGCGACCGAGCACGAGGAACCGGGGGAACCCCAGCCCATGAGAGCCCGCATCACCGCCGTCGCGGCGCACCTGCCCGAGCGGACCGTCACCAGCGCCGAGGTCGAGGCCCGCGTCGCGGCCGAGAGCGCGGGATACCGGCCGCATCCCACCATCGTCGAGCGGATGACCGGCATCCGCGCCCGGCACGTCATGGACGCCGGGGAGCAGGCGTCCGACCTGGCCGTCGCCGCCGCCCGCCGCGCCCTCGCCGAGCGCGGCGCCGACCCCGCCGGCCTGGACCTGCTGATCTTCGGGTCGGCGTCGCAGGACCTCGTCGAGCCCGCGACCGCGCACATCGTCGCCGCCAAGCTCGGCGCGACCTGCCCGGTGTTCGACGTGAAGAACGCCTGCAACAGCTTCCTCAACGGCCTGCAGATGGCGGACGCGCTGATCCGCACCGGCCAGCACGAGCGCGTCCTCGTGTGCACCGGGGAGAGCCCGTCGCGCGCGATCCGCTGGAACGTCCGCGACCGCGCCCAGTTCGTCGACGCGTTCGCCGGCTACACGCTGTCCGACGGCGGCGCCGCGATGCTCGTCGAGGCCGCCCCCGACGGCGGGATCTTCCACCGCGACTTCGCCGCCGTCTCCAGCGCCTGGCGGGTCGGGACGCTGCCCGGCGGCGGCTCGATGCACCCCCGCGACCCCGAGTACACCTACTTCAGCGGCGACGGGCGCCGGCTCAAGGACGCGTTCGTCGCCGGCGGCCCCGAGCTCTTCACGACGGCCCTGGAGAAGACCGGGCTGACCTGGGACGACTTCGCGGTGGTCGCCGTCCACCAGGTGACGCTGCCCTACCTGGAGGTGCTGCGCTCGATCCTCGGCGTCCCCGCGGACCGGCTCGTCGTCACGCTGCCCGAGCACGGCAACGTCGCGTCCGCGAGCCTGCCGCTGCAGATCGCCACCGCCCGCGCCGCCGGGCGCTGCGGCCCCGGCGACCGCGTCGCGCTGGTCGGCCTCGCCGGCGGCATCAGCCTCGGCGTCATGTTCGCGGAGCTGTGACCATGAGGCTCTGGGTCGTCGTCCCCGCCTACGACGAGGAGCGGTCGATCGGCGCGACGCTGCGCCGCCTCGCCGCGCAGACCGACACCGGCTTCGCGCTGGTCGTCGTCGACAACGGCAGCACCGACGGGACCGCGCGGGTCGTCAAGGAGTTCGCCGCCGCCCACCCGGACCTGGACGTCCGGATCGTGCACGAGCCCGAGAAGGGGACGGGCGCCGCCGCCGACACCGGCGTCCGGCACGCGATCGCCGCCGGCGCCACGCACATCGCCCGCACCGACGCCGACTGCCTCCCGGCCCGCGGCTGGATCGCGGCGGTGAAGCGCGCGTTCGGCGACGGGCTGGAGATGGTGTCCGGGCCGCTGCTGCCCCGCACCGACGAGTTCCCGCTGAAGTTCTGGGAGCGGCGGCTGCTGCCCGCCGTCATCGACGTCGCCGCGATGTTCGGGCGCTTCCGGCCCGGCAACCAGGACCCGCTGTACCTCGGCCCCTACGTGATGATGCCGGGCTGCAACGTCGCCATCACCGCGGACCTGTACGAGCGGTCGGGCGGCTTCCCCCGCACCCGCATCGAGGACGTCCACGAGGACCGCGCGCTCGTCAACCGCGTCCGCTACGTCACCGCCGCCTACGGGTTGCGCAAGGACGTGACCGTGTACGGGTCGGTGCGCAGGCTGCGCGCGTTCGGACTGGTCAGGACCCTCGGCTGGTACGCCGACCACCGCTACCGCCCGCCCGTCGTGGACATTCGATGAGGAGTGGACGCCCGATGAGCTGGGAGGAGCGGCTGTACCTGGCCGCGCATCCGGTCGCGTACCCGCTGCTGCGCGGGGTGGCCCGGCGCGGCGCGGTCGTCCGCGTGCCGGGCGTCGGCGTGGTCGTGAACGACGCGGCGGCGGCGCGCGAGGTCCTGATGGACGGCGAGACCTTCCGCAAGGACGGCCCCGGCTCGCCCGGCGACCTGTGGACGCCGGTGCTCGGCCCGTCCGTCCTGCTCAACATGGAGGGCGAGGCGCACCGGGCGCTCCGCCGCCGGCTCACCGAGCTGTTCGTGCCGTCCTATACCGAGGCGCTGTGCGCGCGGGTGCTGGACGAACCGCTGGAACGGCTCGCGGGTCGGCTCCGGCGCGGCGCGACCGTCGACCTGGTCGACACCGCCCGCGTGCTGGCCGGTACGGTGATCGGCGAGGTCATCGGGCTGGAGGGCGGGAGCGAGGCCGTCTACCGGGACCTGTTCGAGCAGGGCGAGCGGATCGTGTCCATGGTGTCGCTGCGCACGCGCCGGCTCTCCCCGGCCCAGGTGCGGCGCGCCCGCGGCGTCCTCGACCCGCTCGGCGACATCGCGGCCAAGGCGTACCAGGCCGGGGACGAGTCGACGGTCATGGGCCGGATGCGGGCACTCGGCCTGTCCGCCGAGGAGGCGCGCGGCGCGGCCGGGGCGTTCTTCCTGACCGGCACCGAGACCGTCGCGACGCTGCTGCCCCGGCTGATCGCCCTGCTCGCCGACCACGGGCAGCTGGGCCGCGTCGCCGCCGACCCCGCGCTCCTGGACCGGGCCGTCGAGGAGGCCATGCGGGTGACGACGCCGACCCCGGTGATGCTGCGCAGCGTGCACCGCCCGGCGGAGGTCGCGGGCGTCGCGATCCGGCCCGGCGACCGGGTGCTGATCGCCACGCACAACTGCTGCCGCGCCCTCGGCCCGTTCGACCTCGACCGGCCGCACCCGCCCGAGCTGCGCCGCCTGTGGTTCGGCGCCGGGCCGCACTTCTGCCTCGGCTACCCGCTCGCGATGGCGCAGATCCGCCGGGTGGCCCGGACGCTGCTGGCCGCCGCGCCGCTGAGGATCACCCGGCGGGCGGCGGCGCGCGGCGTCCTGATCCCGACCTACCGGTACCTGGCCGTCAGGTCGGAGGAGGCGGCATGACGCTCGTCAGGCGGTTGCTCGACCAGGCCGCGCGCACGCCCGGGGACGTCGCCCTCGTCGCGGGGGACGGCACCGAGCTGACGTACGGCGAGCTGCGGCGGCAGGTCCTCGCCGTCCGGCACGGGCTGCTGGCGGGCGGCCTCGCGGCGGGGGACGGGGTGCTGTTCTCCGTGCGGCCCTCGCCGGAGTCGCTCGTCCTCGCGCTCGGCGTTGTCGCGGCCGGGGGAGTGGTCGTGTTCGCCGACCCGGGGGCCGGCCCCGAGATGTTCACCGCGCGGCTCCGGCTCGCGCGCCCGCGCTGGTCCGCGGCCGAGTCGGTGCTGTACGCGGGCAGCCGGCTGCGGCCCGTGCGGGCCTACGCGCGGCGGCGCGGGCTGCTGCTGCCGAACCTCGCCGACCTCCAGGTCCCGGGCGAGCAGGTCCCGGGCGAGCAGGTCCCGGGCGAGGGCCCGATGCGGCACATCCACGTCGGCCGCCGCCTGCCGGGCGTGCCGCGCGGCGCGGTGCCGTTCGCGCGGCTGGTCCGCGGGGACGCCCCCGAGCCCGGCGCGGCCCCCGACCCGGACGCGCCCGCCGCCGTGATCTTCACCTCGGGGACGACCGCGCACCCGCGCGCGGTCGTGCACACGCAGGCGTCGCTCGCCGCGGCGCTCGACCTGTTCCGGGCCCGGCTGCCGCTCGGCCCCGGCGACGTCGTGCACACCGACCAGCTGATGCTCGGCCTGCCGACGCTGATCGCGGGCGCGCGCTGGTCGATGCCGCCGCTGTTCTGCGCGCCCGCCGACTTCGCCCGGCTGATGCGGGAACGGGGCGCCACGCACACGTTCTGCGTCCCCGTCCACCTCGCCGAGGTCCTGGACGCCTGCGGGGAGCTGCCGCCGGCCGTCCGGTACGTCCTGCTCGGCGCGGCGCCCGCGCCCGCGCCGATCCTGCGCAGGGCGGTGGCGGCGGCGCCGTCCGCCGAGGTGCTGTCGGTGTACGCGATGACGGAGATCCTGCCGGTGGCGATCGCGTCGGCGGAGGAGAAGCTCGCGCACACGGGGCCGGGCTCGGGCGACCTCTTGGGCGCGCCACTGCCCGGTGTAGGCGCGCGCCTGGCCGACGACGGCGAACTGGTCCTGTCAGGCCCCAATCTGTGCCGCGGCTACCTGGGCGCGGAACCCATCACCGAACTCCCGACCGGCGACCTGGCCCGCATCGACGATGGGCGTCTCGTCCTCACGGGGCGCAAGAAGGACATGCTGATCCGAGGCAAGTTCAACCTCTATCCCGGCCTGTACGAACCATCTATCGCGGCCCTGCCCGACGTGGCCGAAGCCGCGATCGTGGGCGTTCCCGACCCGCAGACTGGGGACGAGGAGGTCGTCCTGGCGGTGGTGGGGCCGCCCCACCTGCCCGCTCGGCTCCAGCGCACCCTCCCGGACGTCATCGACCATGACGCCCTCCCGGACCGGATCGTCGTCCTGGACGACCTTCCGCGCTCCGGCCGGACCCGCAAGCTCGACCGCGACCGGCTCCGCGAACTGGTGGCGCGATGAGGATCGCCGTAACCGGGGCCTCGGGTTTCGTCGGCGGTGCGGTGTGCCGGGCACTGGCGGCCCAGGACATCACGACGTTCGCGTTCGGCCGCCGCCCGACCGTCGACCCGGCCCACGTGGGCAGTGCCCCGTACCGGTCATGGGACCTCACCCGAGGCCCGCTGCAAGACGCACCACGTGTGGACGCCGTCGTCCACTGTGCGGGCAGCGTCACCGACTGGGGGCCTGCGCCGACCCTCTTCGCCGCCAACCTCACCGGCACCCGCGCCGCGCTGGAGTCCTTCCCGGACGCGCGGTTCGTCCATGTGAGCACGGCGAGCGTCTACGACCCGTTCCGGCCGAGCGTCATGGTGCGCGAGGACGAGGCCCCGGTGTCGCGCTACATGAACGCCTACGGCGCGTCCAAGGCCGCCGCCGAGCGCCTGGCGCGGGACCACGGCGCGGTCATCCTGCGTCCCCACGCGGTCTACGGCCCCGGTGACACGACGCTGCTGCCGCGCGTCCTGTCGGCGGTGCGCGGCCCGCTGCTGCCCGCGGTGGGCACCGGCCGCCAGCGCGTCAGCCTGACCTCGGTCGGCAACCTCGTCCAGGGCTGCGTGCTGGCCGCGACGGGCCCGGCGGCGTCCGGCGTCTTCAACATCGCCGACGCGGCGCCGGTCACGATCGACGACGCGTTCCGCGCGATCCTCCGCGAGCGCGGCGTCAGGGCGCGGCCGGTCTACCTCCCCGCCGGCGCGGCCCGCCCGCTGGCGGCGCTCGCCGAGGGCGCGTTCCTGCTGGCCCGCCGCCCGGAACCGCCGCGCATCACCCGCTACGCGATCAGCCACCTGGCCGTGGAGCGCACCTTGGACATCACCGCCGCCGAGAAGACCCTCGGCTACGACCCGCACCCGACGTCCTTCGCCGGCGCCGCCGGCTGGTGATCGTCAACCAGTGGTTGACGATCGGGCGATCGTCAACCTATGGTTGACGCATGACCGAACCCACGCAGACCCCTCTCCAGGTCCGGCTGGACGATCTGATCAACTCGATCAAGCAGGTCCACCCCGACGCGCTCGAACAGCTCACCAGCGCGGTCCTCGCCGCCGAGCACCTCGGCGAGGTCGCCGACCACCTCATCGGCCACTTCGTCGACCAGGCCCGGCGGTCCGGCGCGTCCTGGACCGACATCGGCAAGAGCATGGGCGTCAGCAAGCAGGCGGCGCAGAAGCGCTTCGTCCCCAAGGGCGCGGGCGAGATCGACCCGTCCGAGGCGTTCTCCCGCTACACCCCCCGCGCCCGCAACGTCGTCATCACGTCGCAGAACGAGGCCCGCGCCGCCGGCAGCCCGGAGATCACCCCGGTCCACCTCGTCCTCGGCCTGCTCGCCGAACCCGACGCGATCGCGGGCAAGGCCATCACGGCGCAGGGCGTGCTGCTGGACACCGTCCGCCAGGCCGCCGAGGCCGCGCTGCCGCCCGAGTCCGCCGACCTCCCGGCCCTCATCCCCTTCGACCAGGGGGCCAAGAAGGCCCTCGAACTGACCTTCCGCGAGGCCCTGCGCCTCGGCCACAACTACATCGGCACCGAGCACCTCCTGCTCGCGCTCCTGGAGTTCGAGAACGGGTCGGGCGTCCTCTCCGACCTCGGCATCGCCAAGCCCGCCGCAGAGGAGTACATCACCGAGGCGCTGAAGCCCCTGGCGCCGCCCAACGTCCCATAGATCCGGCCGAGCGGGGCCGCGGCGATGAGTTCCGGGCGCCGCGCGGGTCTGCACCGGCATGGAGAAGCTCATCAGCGTCAACGGCGCCGAACTCTGCACGGAGACCTTCGGCGGCGCGGACGACGTGCCGGTGCTCCTGATCGGGAACACGATGCTCACGTGGCCCGACGCGCTGTGCGAACGGCTGGCGGCCCTGCGCCGCCTTCTCGTCCGCTACGACCTGCGCGACACCGGGCGCTCGACCGCCGCCGACCCGGAGGCGCCCGCCTACACCCTCCGGGACCTGGTCGCGGACGCCGCGGGCCTGCTCGACGCGCTCGGCCTGGAGCGCGCGCACGTCGTCGGCGCCGGTCCCGGCGGGTGGATCGCCCAACTCCTCGCCCTCGACCACCCGGGCCGCGTCGCCACCCTCACCCTGATCGGCACCCGGCCCACGGCGCCCGGCCCCGCCGACCCCGACCTGCCCGAGCACGCGCCCGAGCTCATGCGGCACTTCATGAACCCGCCGCGCGTGGACTGGGCGGACCGGGCCTCCGTCGTCGCGTTCCTGCTGGAGAACGCCCGGCACATGGGCGGCCGCGACTTCGACGAGGGCGAGGCGCGCGAGAACATCGAACGCGTCCACGACAGGACCCGGACCGGGGACCCGAGCGGCAGGTTCCACCGCGCCGACCAGATGGGCACGGTCTTCGCCGCGCTCGACTGCGGCGCCCGCTGGCGCGAGCGCCTCCCGGAGATCACCGCGCCCACTCTGGTCGTCCACGGCGAGGACGACCCGTTCTTCCCCCTCGGCAACGCCGAGGCCCTCGCCGCCGAGATCCCGCGCGCGGAACTGCTCGTCCTGCCGCGCACGGGGACGGGCCTGCCCCGGCGGACCTGGGACACCGTCGTCCCCGCGCTCGTCCGCCACACCAGCTGAGTCCGGGGCGCCCGGGATCGGGCAGGAGGTCAGGTCAGGCGGAGGGCCAGGAAGAAGTCGACGCGGTCCTCCAGGCGGGACAGGTCGCGGCCGGTCAGCTCCTCCACGCGCTGGATGCGGTACCGGACGGAGTTGACGTGCAGGTGGAGCTGCTCGGCGCAGCGCGTCCACGAGCCGGAGTGCCGCAGGAACGTCTCCAGGGTGCGGACGAGGTCGGCGCCGTGGGCCCGGTCGTAGTCGAGCAGCGGGTCCAGGAGCCGCACCCGGAACATGCGGCGGACGTCGTCCGGGACGCTCGCCAGCAGCAGGACGTGGGTGGCGAGCTCGTCGTGCCGGACGACGCAGGCCGGGTCGGGGCGGGCGGCGGCGAGGCGGCGGGCGTGCCGGGCCTCCTCGACCGCGCCGCGCAGCTCGGCGGCCGCCGCCACGCCGCTGACGCCGACCGCGAGGCCGCCGCCGGCGAGGCCGGGGGCCAGCAGGGCGAGGGCGTCCTGGAGCGCGGCGGCGACGTCGCCCCCGGCGGCCGGCACGAGCCCGACCACCTCGTCGTCCAGCAGCGCGGCCACCCGGAACGGGAGGATCTCGGCGAGGACGGTGCGGACCTCGCCCGGCCGCAGGCCGCCCCGCCCGGAGGCGGCCACGGCGACGTGCGGCGCGTCCGCGGGCAGGCCGAGCCGGCCGGCGTCCCCGCCGGTCAGGAGGTCGCCGTCGACGGCGGCGGGCGCGTCGCGGCGGGCCCGCTCCAGCGCGACGATCGCGGCGAGCTCGGCGGTGAGGGCGCGGCGCTCGGCGGGCCAGTCGGCGAAGTCGCCGTCGAAGACGAGGAACCAGTCCGCGACGCGGGGCGTGCCGCCGCCCGCGACCGGGAACAGCGACGCGTCGAGCGCGGGCTCGTGGTGCGGCAGCCGGGGCGCCGCGAGGAACGCGCGGGCGAGGGCCTCGGGGCGGGCCGGAGCGGGGCCCGCGACGACGCGCCCGGTCGGGGCGAGGACGTGGCAGTGCCCGACCAGGTCGAGGACGGCGCCGAGGCCGGTGCCCTCGACGAGGCGGCGGTGCCGGTCGAGCACGGCGGCGAGGTCGGCGGCCCGGGCGGCCGACAGGTGCCGGACGACCTCCTCGGTGACGGTCGCGAACGCCACGTCCTCCGGCACCTTGAACAGCGGGAGCCGGTGCCGCCGGCAGGCGTCGACGAGGTCGTCCGGGATGGCGCCGAGCGCGAGGTCCCACGCGGCGAGGCCCGAGACGCCCGCCTCGGCGAGCGCCCGCACGAACGTCTCCGAGTCGGCGGGGCCGGTCCGCCAGACGAGCCCGGTCAGCACCAGTTCCCGCCCGCGCAGGTAGCGGCCCGGATCGAGCAGGTCGGTCGTGACCACCCAGCGGATCGCGCGGTCCAGCCCGTCCGCGCCGGTCACGACCTCCAGCCGCAGCTCCGGCATCGCGAGCAGCGAACGCAGCCTCATATGGAGGAACCTACAAAACGCCGCGGGCGGCCGGGTGCACAGTTCGGACGTCCTGTGCCTCGACCCGCCGCGGGAGGCGTGTGTGTACTGGCAGGCGTGGAGCTGAGCGAGGCGGAGCTGGCGGCGTGCTGCGCGTCCCGCCGGTGGATCGCGGCCGTCGCCGGGCACCGCGACCTGGCGGCGCTGCGCGCGGCCTCGCGGCGGGCGCTGGACGAGCTGGCGTGGGCCGACGTCGAGGAGGCGCTCGCGGCGCACCCGCGCATCGGGGAGCGGGCGGGCGGCGGCGGGCGGGAGGCCGGCTGGTCGCGGGGGGAGCAGTCCGGGATGGACGGCGCGGCGGCCGAGCTGCGGGAGGCGCTCGTCGAGGGCAACCGGGCCTACGAGGAGCGGTTCGGGCATGTGTTCCTGATCCGCGCGTCGGGAAGGTCGGCCCTGGAGATGCTCGCGGAACTCCGGGAGCGGCTCGGCAACGACGCCGGGACGGAGCGGGCCGTCGTGCGGAGGGAGCTGGCCGAGATCGTCGACCTCCGGCTGGTGAAGCTGGTGAAGGAGAGGACATGAGCCTGTCGACGCACGTGCTGGACGCGGCGAAGGGGGCGCCGGCGGCGGGCGTCGCCGTCCGCCTCGACCGGCGCGACGGGGACGGCTGGACGGTCCTGGCCGAGGCCCGCACCGACGCCGACGGCCGGATCAGGGAGTGGGGTGCGGAGCCGGGGAAGGGCGTGCACCGCCTCACGTTCGACACCGCCGATCTGTCGGAGTTCTACCCCGAGGTGACCGTGGCGTTCACCATCGACGATCCGGGGCGGCACTACCACGTCCCGCTGCTGATCAGCCCGTTCGCGTACTCGACCTACCGGGGGAGCTAGATGGCCGTCGTCCTCGGATCCAACCGCTACGGGAAGGCGGAGACCCGCGTCGTCCGCGTGACCCGGGACGGCGGTACCCACCGGCTCAAGGACGTCAGCGTCAGCGTCTCCCTCTCGGGTGCGATGGACGAGGTGCACCTGACCGGCGACAACGCGGCCGTCCTGCCGACCGACAGCCAGAAGAACACCGTGTTCGCGTTCGCCAGGCGGCACGGCATCGCCGCGATCGAGGACTTCGGCCTGCTGCTCGCCCGGCACTTCACCGCGTCGCAGCCGGCGGTCGCGCACGCGCGGGTCGAGATCAGCGAGTACGGCTGGCGCCGCATCACGGGCGGGCACTCGTTCGTCCGGGACGGCGGCGAGGTCAGGACGGCGCTGGTCCACCACGACGCCGACGGCACCGAGAGCGTGGTGTCCGGCCTCACCGACCTGGTCGTGCTGAACTCGACCGGGAGCGAGTTCCACGGGTTCGCGCGGGACGAGTACACGACCCTCGAACCGACCGACGACCGCGTCCTCGCGACCGCCGTCACCGCCCGATGGCGCCACATGACGACGGACGCGGCATGGGACGACTCGTACGCCGCCGCCCGCGACGCCCTGCTCACCGCCTTCGCCGAGACGCACAGCCTGTCGCTCCAGCAGACGCTCTTCCAGATGGGGCGGAGCGTCCTGGACGGCCAGGACGGCCTCTGCGAGGTCAGGCTGTCACTGCCCAACAAGCACCACTTCCTGGTCGATCTGGAGCCGTTCGGCCTGGACAACGACAACGAGGTCTACTTCGCGGCGGATCGCCCGTACGGGCTCATCGAGGGCACGGTGCTCACCGATGACGCGCGCGACGCCCCGTCCGCCTGGAACTGAGGAACTCTGGAGACATGGACTTCCTGCGACCGCTGACCTGGGAGGACGCGCTGGCCGCCAAGGCGGGGCGGCCGGGCGCGCGGCCCGTGCAGGGCGGCACCGACGTCATGGTCGAGATCAACTTCGATCAGGACCGGCCCGAGGCGCTGCTCGACCTGACCCGCGTCCGCGACCTCACCGAATGGGACAGGGTGGACGGCCGGCTCCGCGTCGGCGCGGGCGTCCCCTACGCGCGGCTGATCACCGAGCTGGGCGGGCCGCTGCCCGGCCTCGCGCAGGCGTCCCGGACGGTCGGGTCGCCGCAGATCCGCAACCGGGGCACCGCCGGCGGCAACCTCGGCGCGGCGTCGCCCGCCGGGGACGCCCATCCGCCGCTGCTCGCCGGGGACGCGGTGATCGAGGCCGAGTCGGCGGCGCGCGGCGTCCGGATGATCCCGGTCGGCCGGTTCTTCACCGGGGTGAAGCGCAACGCGCTGGAGCCGGACGAGCTGATCCGCGCTTTCTGGGCGGTGCCCGCGTCCGGCCCGCAGTACTTCGCCAAGATCGGCACCCGGAACGCGATGGTGATCGCCGTGTGCTCGTTCGCGCTGGCCCTGCACCCCGGCGAGCGGCGCGTCGGCACCGGCCTCGGCTCCGCCGCGCCGACCCCGCGCACCGCCCCCGAGGCCGAGGCGTTCATCTCCCACGAGCTGGACTGGGACGGCCGCCGCCCGCTTCCGGAGCCGGCGGTGCGGCGGTTCGGCGACCTGGTGCGGGACGCGGCGTCCCCGATCGACGACGTGCGCGGGACGGGCGGCTACCGCCGGCACGCGCTGTCGGTGCTGGCGCGCCGCACCCTGACCTGGGCCTGGGACGAGTACCGGGCGGGAGCGAACGGAAGGAGGGCGTCCTGATGCGCGTGAACGTCACCGTGAACGGGGCGGCGGAGGCCGTGGACGACGTGTGGGAGGGCGAGAGCCTGCTCTACATGCTGCGCGAGCGGATGGGCCTCCCCGGTTCGAAGAACGCCTGCGAGCAGGGCGAATGCGGCTCCTGCACCGTCTACCTGGACGGCGTGCCGGTGTGCGCCTGCCTGGTCGCGGCCGGGCAGGCCGAGGGCCGCGAGGTCGTCACCGTCGAGGGCCTCGCCGAGGGGCCGCCCGGCGGTGAGCGGCTCGACCCCGTCCAGGAGGCGTTCGTGGAGACGGGCGCGGTCCAGTGCGGGTTCTGCACGCCGGGCCTGATCGTCCAGTCGCACGACCTGCTCGCCCGGAACCCGGCGCCGAGCGACGCCGAGATTCGCGAGGCGCTCGCCGGGAACCTGTGCCGCTGCACCGGCTACGAGAAGATCCTGGACGCGGTGCGCCTCGCCGCGCGGCGGAGGGCCGGCGCATGATCATCGAGAACGCGCACGTCGTCACCGTCTCCGGGGAGGAGTACCCGGACGGCCACATCGTGATCGACGGCGACCGCATCACCGCAGTCGGCCCCGGAAGGGCCCCCGGCAGCGACCCGGAGCGGATCGACGCCCGCGGCTGCCTCGCCACCCCCGGCCTGGTCAACGCCCACCACCACCTCTACCAGTGGGCGAGCCAGGGCATGGTCACCGACGGCACCCTCTTCGAGTGGCTGTCCACCCTCTACAAGCCCTGGTCGGCGATGGACGCCGAGGTCGTCGCGGGCGCGGCGACCGCCGGGCTGGCGTGGCTCGCCAAGTCGGGCTGCACCACCTCCACCGACCACCACTACCTGTTCCCGAAGGGGCGCGGCGACCTGTTCGCGGCGGAGATCGAGGCGGCGCGGGAGGTCGGCGTCCGGTTCCACCCGTGCCGGGGCTCGATGGACCGGGGCGCGTCGCAGGGCGGCCTCCCGCCGGACGAGGTCGTCGAGGACCTCGACACGGTCCTCGCCGCGACCGCGGACGCGATCGACCGGTACCACGACCCGTCGCCCGGCTCGATGCTGCGCGTCGCCGTCGCGCCGTGCTCGCCGTTCTCCGTCACCCGCGACCTGCTGGTGGAGTCGGCGCGGCTGGCGCGCGACAAGGGCGTCCGGCTGCACACCCACCTCGCGGAGACGGTGGACGAGGAGGAGCACACCCGCGAGCAGTTCGGCATGACGCCGGCCGAGTACCTGGACTCGATCGGCTGGCTCGGCCCGGACGTGTGGCTCGCGCACTGCGTCCACCTGCACGACACCGACGTCAAGCGGCTCGCCGAGACCGGCACCGGCACCGCGCACTGCCCGAGTTCGAACGCGCGGCTCGGCGCCGGGATCGCCCGCGTGTCGCACCTGCTGGCGGAGGGCGCGGCGGTCGGGCTCGGCGTGGACGGCTCGGCGTCGGCGGAGCTCGTCCCGCTCGCCGGGGAGATCCGGCAGGCCCTCTACATGCAGCGCGCCCGCTACGGCCCGACCGCGCTGACCGCCCGGCAGGCCCTGGAGATGGCGACGCTCGGCGGCGCCCGCTGCCTCGGCCGGGACGACGAGATCGGCTCCCTCGAACCCGGCAAGCTCGCCGACATCGCGCTGTGGCGCGTGGACGGCTTCCAGGCGGCGATCGACGACCCGGTCGTCGCGTTCGCGTTCGGCCCCGTGCCGCCGCTGCACCGCCTCCTCGTCGGCGGGCGCACCGTCGTGGACGGCGACACCCTCGTGACCGTCCCGCAGGACGAGGCGGCACGGCGCGGCGCCGACGCCCACCGCCGCCTCATGCGGCTCGCGGAGGAGGTGCTCTAGATGGGGTCACCGTCCGGTAAGGCGTCCCCGGTGAAGAGCCCGGGACATGTCGCCGCGCCCGGCATCGGCGGGGTCGGGGAGAGCCCGCTGCGGCCGGACGGGACGCTCAAGGCCACGGGCGAGTTCGCGTACGCGTCCGACCTGTGGATGGAGGGCATGCTGTGGGGCGCGACGCTCCGCAGCCCGCACCCGCGCGCGCTGATTCGGTCGATCGGCATCGGGCCGGCGCTCGCGCTGCCCGGCGTCCGGGCCGTCCTCACCCACGCCGACGTGCCGGGCCGGAAGGTGTTCGGCATCGACCACACCGAGGACCAGCCCGTCCTCGCGATCGACCAGGTCCGGCACCAGGGCGAGCCGGTCGCGCTCGTCGCCGCCGACCACCCGGAGACGGCGCGGCGCGCGCTGGAGCTGATCGCCGTCGAGTACGACGTGCTGGAGCCGGTCACCGACCCGCGCGCCGTGATCGCCGACCCGGAGCGGCTGAAGGTCCAGGACCGGGGCGGCATCACCCGCCACCAGCCGGTCCGCGTCGGGGACGTGGACGCCGCGAAGGCCGAGGCCGACGTGGTCGTGTCCGGCGAGTACGAGGTCGGCATCCAGGACCAGGCGTTCCTCGGGCCCGAGTCGGGCCTGGCGATCCCGTCCGAGGACGGCGGCATCGACCTGTACGTCTCCACGCAGTGGATCCACAACGACCTCAAGCAGATCGCGCCCTGCCTCGGGCTTGCCGAAGACCAGGTGCAAATGACGCTCGCGGGCGTCGGCGGGGCGTTCGGCGGCCGCGAGGACCTGTCGATGCAGATCCACGCCGGGATGCTCGCGCTGCACACCGGCCGCCCGGTGAAGATGTCGTACGACCGGTACGAGTCGTTCTTCGGGCACGTCCACCGGCATCCCGCGCGGATGCGCTACGAGTACGGCGCCACCTCCGGCGGGAGGCTCCTCTACGCCGACGTCGAGATCATCCTGGACGGCGGCGCGTACACCTCGTCCACCATGAACGTCGTCGGCAACGCGGCGTCGCTCGGCGTCGGCCCGTACGAGATCCCCAACATCCGGATCGACGCGTACGGCGTCTACACCAACAACCCGCCGTGCGGCGCGATGCGCGGGTTCGGCGCCGTCCAGGCGTGCTTCGCCTACGAGTCGATGATGGACAGGCTCGGCGCGGCCTGCGGCCTCGGCCCGATCGAGATCCGCCGCCGCAACGCGGTCTCGCAGGGGTCGCGGCTCGCGACCGGGCAGGTCATCGAGTCGCCCGCGCCGCTCGCCGAGATGCTGACCCGGCTGGAGGCGATGCCGCCGCCCGCCGCCGCCGACCCGTCCGACCTGCGGAACCTGCCGGGCGGGGTCGCGCAGACGACGCACGGCGAGGGCGTCGTGCGGGGCGTCGGCTACGGCGTCGGGATCAAGAACATCTGCTTCTCCGAGGGCTTCGACGACAAGTCGACCGCCCGCGTCCGGCTGGAGGTCATCGGCGGCGAGGCGACCGCGCTCGTCCACACGGCGGCGGCCGAGGTCGGGCAGGGGCTCGTGACCGTCCAGGCGCAGGTGGCGCGGACGGAGCTGGGCGTCGAGCGGGTCACCATCGCCCCGGCGGACACCGGCGTCGGCGACGCGGGCTCCTCCAGCGCGTCCCGCCAGTCGTACATGACGGGCGGCGCGGTGAAGGCGGCCTGCGAGGCGGTGCGGGCGCGGCTGCTCGCGCTCGCCGCCGACCGCCTCGGCCGCACCGATCTGACGGTCGCCGGCGGAAAGATCGTCTCGCGGTCGGGCGGGGTGCTCGGCACGATCGAGGACGTCCTCGGCTCCGACGCCATCGAGGAGACCCGCGAGTACCACCACCGGCCCACCTCCCGGATGGACCCCCTCACCGGGCAGGGCCGCAGCCACACCCAGCTCGCGCTGTGCGTGCACCGGGCCGTCGTCGACGTGGACGTGGAGCTCGGCCTCGTCAAGGTCGTCGAGCTGGCCGCCGTCCAGGACGTCGGTAAGATCATCAACCGGCTGTCGCTGGAGGGCCAGATCCACGGCGGCTCCGCGCAGGGCCTCGGCCTCGCCGTGATGGAGGAGATCGTCGTGGCGGACGGGCTCGTCCGGAACCCGTCGTTCACCGACTACCTGATCCCCACCATCCTCGACATGCCGCCCATGCGGCTGGACATCCTGGAATATCCCGACCCCGAGGCGCCGTACGGGCTGCGCGGCGCGGGCGAGCCGCCGACGCTGTCGTCCACGCCCGCGATCGTCGCCGCGATCCGGGACGCGACCGGCCGCGCCCTCACCCGCGTCCCCGTCCGCCCCGAGCACATCGTCTCCGAGCACATCGTCTCCGAGCACACCGTCTCGGATCACACCGTCTCGGATCACACCGTCTCGGATCACACCGTCTCGGATCACATCGTCCGAGGAGGGCCATGACCCGGCGGTTCGCGGTCAACTGCTCGATCCTGTTCACCGAGTTCCCGCCGCTCGACCGCCCGGCGGCGGCGCGGGCGGCGGGCTTCGGCGAGGTCGAGTTCTGGTGGCCGTGGAACGGCGAGCCGGAGCCGTCCGCCGCCGACGCGGACGCGTTCTGCCGGGCGGTCGAGGACGCCGGCGTGCGGCTCATCGCGCTGAACCTCTACGCGGGCGACCTGGCGGCGGGGGAGCGGGGCGTGCTGTCCGACCCGTCCCGCGCCGAGGAGTTCCGCCGGAGCCTGGACGTGCTGCTGCGGATCGCCGAGCGCACGGGCGCCCGGTCGTTCAACGCGCTCTACGGGCAGCGGCTGGACGGCGCGGACCCCGCCGAGCAGGACGACGTCGCTACCGCGAACCTCGTCCACGCCGCAGGGCGGGTCGGCGAGATCGGCGGGACGCTGCTCATCGAGCCGCTGGCGCGCGGCCTCAACGGCGCCTACCCGCTGGAGACGGCCGCCGACGCCGCCGGGGTGGTGGCGCGCGTCCGCGCGGCGGGCGCGGAGAACATCCGGCTCCTGTTCGACACCTTCCACCTGGCGACGAACGGCGACGACCTGGAGAAGGCCGCGCGTGCGCACGCCGCCGACATCGGGCACGTCCAGATCGCGGACGCGCCCGGCCGGGGGCGCCCCGGCACCGGCCGGATCGACTTCGACCGCGTCTTCGCCGTCCTCGACGACATCGGGTACGGCGGCCGGGTCTCGCTCGAATACGTGCCGCAGGGGCCCTCGGCGGAGGAGTTCGCATGGACGACCTCCTGATCAGGTCGCGCCGCACCGTGCTGCCGGACGGCGAACGCCCCGCCGCCGTCTCCGTCCGCGACGGCCGGATCACCGCGATCTCCCCCTACCCGGCCGGCGGCCCCGCCGCCGACTCGGTCGACCTCGGCGACGTGGCGCTGCTGCCGGGCCTGGTCGACACCCACGTCCACGTCAACGAACCGGGCCGCACCGAATGGGAGGGCTTCGCCACCGCGACCCGGGCCGCCGCCGCGGGCGGCGTCACCGCGCTCATCGACATGCCGCTCAACGCGCTGCCGCCGACCGTCGACCCGCCCGCGCTCGCCGCCAAGCGCGCCGCCGCCGAGGGCGCGTGCGCCGTGGACGTGGGCTTCTGGGGCGGCGCCGTCCCCGGCAACCTCGCCGCGCTGCGCCCGCTGCACGACCTCGGCGTGTTCGGGTTCAAGTGCTTCACGTCCGACTCGGGCGTCCCGGAGTTCCCGCCGCTCTCCGCCGCGGAGCTGCGGGCCGCGTTCGAGGAGATCGCCGGGTTCGGCGGGCTGGTGGTCGTCCACGCCGAGGAGCCGGCGGAGCTCAGCCCGCCGGCGGGCGGCGGCTACGCGGAGTTCCTCGCGTCACGGCCGCCGTCCGCCGAACGCCTCGCCGTGGAGCGGGTCGTCCGGCTGGCCGAGGAGACCGGGGCGCGCGCCCACATCCTGCACCTGTCGGCCGCCGACTGCCTGGACGTCCTCGCCAAGGCCCGGTCGGACGGCCTCCCCGTCACCGCCGAGACCTGCCCCCACTACCTGGCGCTCTCCGCCGAAGAGGCCGCCGTCACCGCCTTCAAGTGCTGCCCGCCCATCCGCGGCACCGCCAACCGCGAACTGCTCTGGCAGGCGCTCGCGGACGGCGTCATCTCGTGCGTCGTCACCGACCACTCGCCCTGCACGCCCGAGCTGAAGCGAGGCGACTTCGCGACCGCGTGGGGCGGCATCTCGTCCCTGCAACTGGGCCTCCCCGTCGTCTGGACGGCGGCACGTGAACGTGGGCACGGCCTGCACGCGGTCGTGCGCTGGATGTCCGAGGCGCCCGCCGCCCTGGCCGCCGTCCCCGGCAAGGGCGCCATCGCCGTCGGCAATGACGCCGACCTCGTCGCCTTCGCGCCCGACGAGACGTTCACCGTGGACCCGGCGGCCCTCCACCACCGCCACCCCGTCACCCCCTACGCGGGCCGGACGCTCACCGGAGCCGTCCAGGCCACCTGGCTCCGGGGAGAGCCCGCCGGCCGCGGACGCCTCCTCCACCGGGAACCGCGATGACCGAGTTCACCACCCTCCCCGACCTGGCCGTCCGCACCCTCGGCGGCTCGGTGGCGGCGGCGAGCGACGAGTCCTTCGCCGAAAAGGAGAACCTGATCAACCCGTGGGCCCCGGCGTTCTCCCCGGAGACGTTCGGCCCGAAGGGACAGCTGTACGACGGCTGGGAGACCGCCCGCCGCCGCGGCGGCGGCCACGACTGGGCGCTGATCAGGCTCGGGCTGCCCGGCGTCGTCCGCGGCGTCGTGATCGACACCGCCTGGTTCAAGGGCAACTACCCGCCCCGCGCGTCCGTGGAGGCGTGCGCCGTGGACGGCTACCCATCCGACCTGTCCGGCGCGGGCTGGGTGGAGATCGTCCCGGAGAGCCCCCTGAAGGGCGACACCGCGCACGCCTTCCCGGTGGCGGTCGAGCGGCTGTTCACCCACGTCAGGCTGAACATGTTCCCGGACGGCGGCATCGCCCGGCTCCGCGTCCACGGCGAGGTGGTCCCCGACCCCCGCCTGCTCGCCGGGCTCACCGTCGACCTGGCCGCCCTGGAGAACGGCGCCCGCGTCACCGAGTGCTCGAACATGTTCTACTCCTCGCCCGACAACATGCTGTTCCCCGGCCTGGCCCGCAACCAGGCCGAGGGCTGGGAGACGGCCCGGCGCCGCGACGCCGGGCACGACTGGGCGGTGATCCGCCTCGCCGCTCCCGGCGTGGTCAGGCTCGCCGAGATCGACACCGCGAACCTGAAGTTCAACGCCCCCGGCTCGGCCGCCCTGCACGGCCGCGACGCCGCCGGCACCTGGCACCCCCTGCTGCCCCAGACCGCCCTGCTCCCCGACACCAGGCACCGCTTCCGCCTGACGGCGTCACCCGAGGTCACGCACGTCCGGCTCGACATCCACCCGGACGGCGGCATCGCCCGCCTCCGCCTCCTCGGCGACCTGACCCCGGACGGCGCCCGCGCCCTCGACGCCCGCTGGACCGCCCTGAAACATTAGGCAAACCATTGACGGCCGCTAAGAACCTGCCTAAATTCTGAGCACTCCATCGCCTCCGCACCCCTGTCACGGCCAAATACTCGACAAAATCCTGACGCCCGCTACGCCGACATCCATTTATTGAGTCCGGCCCAGGAGGAACCCCCATGAAACGACTCCAGGCAGGCGCGCTCGCCGCCGTCCTGGCGGCGCCGTTGGCCCTCACCCCGGCGGCCCACGCGGCGGCCGCCCCCGCGCACTACACCGGCACGCTCCCCGACGGCGCCACCTGGATCGCCGACGTCCCGGCCGACTGGAACGGCACGCTCGTCCTGTTCAGCCACGGCTTCGGGCCCCTCACCCCGGCCGACCGCCCGAGCGAGGCCGCCGGCAAGGCCCTCCTCGACCGCGGCTACGCCCTCGCCGGCTCGTCCTATGCCTCTCAATCCCGGCGCTCGTAGCGGATTGTGGCGTCGATCACATGATGGAGTCATTCAATAGTGAAGATATCCAATAGTGATCGCCAAGTAACGTTCCGTGCATGGTCACCGTCGAGCACGAGTCCCCGATAAAGATCATCCGCGACCATCCCGAGGTCGTCGTTCAGCTGCTGGAGGTCGCCTTCGGCATCGAAGTGTCCGCCGACGTCACGATCAGATCGGCCAGTGAGGCGTGCACCCAGCTGGCCCCGACCGCCTACACCGCCGACAACGTCGTGGAGATCTGCGAAGGGGCCTCCAACGAGCCGACGATCAGCGTTGTCGCCGAGACCCAGCGGGGAGTCGACCCCAGGAAGCACCGCAGCTGGCCGCTCTATGTCGCCACGCAGTTCGCCAGGACCATGCGCCCGTGCTACCTGGTGGTCATCTGCCCCAGGCGGTCAGTGGCCGACTGGGCGCGGCGGCCGATCAAGCTCGGCCACCCCGGGTTCGATCTCGCACCCCTCGTGGTGGGGCCGGGCACTGGCCCGCTCGTCACCAGTACCCGCCAGGCCGCGCAGATGCCGGAGATGACCGTGCTGAGCGCCCTGGCCAACGTCACGCCCCACACCAGAGAGTTCATGGAGATCACCCATGCCGCCCTGGCCACCATCGACAACCAAGATGAGAAGAGCGGCGAGCTATACACTGACATGGTGATGGCCGTGCTCTCGAACGCCGCCAAGCAGATCCTGGAGGAGTACGTGACCACCGGTACCGCGGACTACAAGTTCAAGAGCGAGCCCTTCCTGCGCCACCGAGCCGAAGGCAAGGCCGAAGGAGAGGCGGAGTCGCTGCTGCTGGTCCTCGACGGCCGTGGCGTGGACGTGTCCGGCGCCGCGCGGCAGCGCATCCTGGGCTGCCGCGATGAATCGGTTCTGCGGGAGTGGCTGCGGCGCGCCGGCACCGTGGAGTCGGTCGACGAGTTGTTCGACTGACGGCCGCGCGGTGCTCGAAGGGGCTGAGGCGGCGTCCCCGGTGGGCCGGGGACGCCGCGGATCAGTGGGTTTCGGTGGGGTCCTCTTCCAGGAGGTCGTCGAACTCGCCGTCCTTGACGCCCGCGATGAAGGCGTCCCACTCGGCCTCGGTGAAGTAGAGGATCGGGCCCGCGGGGTTCTTGGCGTCGCGCATCACGACGGCCCTCTCACCGAAGTCCTTGTGCTGGACGGGGACGTCCTTGCCATCGATGAACTCGATGATGACCCCGTCGCTGAGGATCGGTTCCTGCTCGGTCACTGGCACACCTTCTTCGTCCTGGCTCCCTGACGGGGCCAAGGCTAGTCGGGAAGGGGCCCGCGCCACACGGTAACCGGACGGGTGCTCAGGGGTCGATGCGAGGCTCAGGGGTCGATGAGGAGGCGGGCGGCGGTGATCTCCAGCCGGGACTGGATCTCCTCGGCGGTGGCGTTGCCGCGCAGCATCTCGATCATCTCCATCGTCCAGATGCCGGACAGCGCGCGGGCGGCGAGGCGGCGGGGGTCGTCGGCGGGGATGTCCTCCGGGGGGCCGGACGCGGCGCGCAGCAGCAGCTCGCTCATCCGCTCGCCGAAGTCGGTCTTGACGTCGGAGAGCAGCAGCGAGCGGATCAGCGCCTCGGCCAGTTCGGGCTCGCGCATCAGGCCGCGGGTGGCGCGCATCAGCACCTCCACCGCGCGCTCGGGCGCGGCGCCGCCGCGGGGCGGCCGGCGCTCGATGCTGCCCTCGAGGAGGTCGAGCTCCTCGCTGACGACGGCGACGACGAGGTCCATCTTGGACGGGAAGTAGCGGTACAGCGTGCCGAGCGCCACCCCGGCCCGCTCGGAGACGGTGCGCATCTGCATCGCCTCGATCCCGCCGCGCGACGCGAGTGCCGCGGCGGCCTGCACGATACGCTTGCGCCGCTGGTGCTGGCTGCGGGAGCGCACGCCCTGCCCGGCCGCCTGCCCCGCCGGCTGACCGTCCCCGGTCACTGTCGGCTCTGCGGTCACGGTCGCCTTCCCTTCTGTGCGGGCTCGGCCGCCCGACGTGTCCCCCCGAGTCTACCGCTCTTGTGAGAACGTGTTATCTGATCGCGTGGCGGCGGGTGCGCTCGCGGGGTTTCCGGATCGCTCGTTTCCGCCGTACTGGGCAGGCTAACCGGCTCGGGAGCGGGAATGACCGGGCCTCTGGACACGGACTAGAATCTGTTCTACTTTTTCGCCGTGGGCTGGTCCGGGAGGTGGGCGTGGAGAGCATCGCGGCGCTGCTGGAGGCGCGGGCGGACGACGACCGCCCCGGGCTGCGCTCCGCCGACGACGGCCGGGCCTGGACCTGGCGGGAGACCGTCGCCGAGTGCGCGGTCCGCGCCGCCTGGATGGCGGGCCGCGGGGGCGCGGAGCGGCCGGTCCACGTGGGCGTGCTGCTCGACAACGTGCCCGAGCTGGTGTTCCTCCTCGGCGGTGCCGCGCTGTCGGGCGCGGTGGCGGTGGCGCTGAACCCGACCCGCAGCGCCGTGGAGCTGGCCGGCGACGCCGAGCGCGCCGACTGCGATCTCGTCGTCGCGCAGGACCGGTACGCCGAGAAGGCCGCCGCGCTGGGGATTCCGGTGCTGGACGCCGGTGCCCTCGAAGCCGAGCTCGCCCCCTTCGCGGGGGCTCCGCTCCCGGACGCCTCGGCGATCGGGCCGGCGACGCTGCTCATGCTGATCTTCACCTCGGGCACGTCCGGGCGGCCGCGCGCCGTGCGGATCACCCACCGCAAGATGGTCGTGCCGGGGGAGATGCTCGCCGAGCGCATGCTGACCCCGGAGTCGGTCGTCTACTGCCCGATGCCGCTGTTCCACTCGGGCGCGGTCATGGCGGCGTACGCGCCGGCGCTCGCGGCCGGTGCCGAGCTGGTGCTGCGCGCCCGGTTCTCGGCGTCCGGCGTCCTGCCCGACGTGCGCGCGCACGGCTGCACCTACCTGCACTACGTGGGCAAGGCGCTGTCGTACGTGCTGGCCACGCCGCCGGGCGAGGACGACGCGGCCAACCCGCTGCGGTTCGCGTTCGGGAACGAGGCCGCGCCGCTGGAGCAGAAGGCGTTCGGCGAGCGGTTCGGCTGCTTCGTCATCGACGGCTACGGCTCGACCGAGACCGCGATCTCGCTGTCGCCCGACCCGTTCGGGCCGTCCGGGGCGCTCGGCAAGCTGCCGGCGGACGTCGCCGTCCTCGACCCGGCGACCGGCGAGCCGTGCCCGCCCGCCGTGTTCGACGCCGCCGGACGGGTCGTGAACGGCGACGAGGCCATCGGCGAGCTGGTCAAGACCGGCGACATGGGCCTGTTCGACGGCTACTACAAAGAGGACGCCCCCGACCGGATCCGCGACGGCGGGTTCTGGAGCGGCGACCTCGCCTACGCCGACGCGGACGGCTACGTCTACTTCGCGGGCCGCGGCGCCGACCGGCTCCGCGTGGACGGCGAGAACTTCGGCGCCGTCCAGGTCGAGCGGGTCCTGGCGGAGCTGCCCGGCGTCCGGCAGCTCGCCGTGTACGGGGTGCCGGACGCGGCGTCCGGCGACCAGGTGATGCTGGCCCTCGCCGCCGACGGCTTCGACCCCGACGCGTTCGCCGGCTACCTGCGCGGGCGCGCCGACCTGGGCCCGAAATGGGTGCCCCGGTACGTCCGGGTGGCGCGGGAGCTGCCCGCGACCGCCTCCAACAAGATCCTCAAGCGCCGGCTGGCCGCGGACGGCTGGCGCACCGACGACCCGGTGTGGTGGCGGCCCGGCCGCGACCTCGCCTACCGGCCGATGACCGCGCGGGACGCGGCCGAACTGCGGGCCGAGTTCGCGCGGCGCGGCCGGCTGCACCTCCTGGAAGGGAGCGGATGAGTGGACTTCAACCTCGACGAGACCCAGCAAGAGATCAAGGGCCTCGCCGCCGAGGTGCTCGGGCGTGAGTGCACGCGCGAGCGCCTGGAGGAGTTCGAGAAGAGCGGCGCCCCCTTCGACGACGTGGCGTGGAAGGCGCTCGCGCAGGCGGGGCTGCTCGGGATCGTGCTCCCCGAGGACGCCGGCGGCGCGGGGCTCGGCCCGGTCGAGCTGGCGGTGATCCTGCGGGAGGTCGGCGCGCACGCCGCGCCCGTCCCGGTGTACGCCTCGCTCGCGCTGGCGGCCGTGCCGGTCGCGCGGCACGGGACGGCGGAGCAGCGCGCCCTGCTGGCCCCGCTGACCGAGGGCGCGGCGGTCCTGACCGGCGCGTACCGCGAGGTCGGCAGCGCCGGGGAGGTCGCCGCGACCGCCCGCGAGGACGGCGGCGGCTACGTCCTCGACGGCGTGAAGGCGTTCGTCCCGTACGCGCGGGAGGCGGCGCGGATCCTCGTGCCCGCCCGCGTCGAGGGCGCGGGCATCGGGGTGTTCCTCGTCGAGCCCGCCGCCGTGACGCTGACCGAGCAGCCGTCGGCGACGAGCGAGCCGCTGTACCGCGTGGTGCTGGACGGCACGAGGGTCGGCGCGGACGCCCTGCTCGGCGGGACGGCCGACGGCGCCGCCTGGGACACCCTGCGCCGCTCCGCCGTGGCCGGCGCGGTCGCCGTCTCGTCCGGCGTCATCGAGGGCGCGCTGGAGCTGACCAAGGAGTACACCAAGACCCGCGAGCAGTTCGACCGGGCGCTCGCGCAGTTCCAGGCCGTCACGATGCAGATCAGCGACGTCTACATCGCCAAGCGGGCGCTGGACGTGGCGGTCTGGGCGGGCGTCTGGCGGCTCGCCGAGGGCGCCGCCGACGCCGAGGAGCTGCTGACGATCGCCGCCTACAACGCGGGCGACCCCGTCATCAAGGCGCTCTACACCTGCCAGCACCTGCACGGCGGCATCGGCCTCGACATCACCTACCCCCTGCACCGCTACTTCGCGTGGGGCAAGCACTGCGCGCACCTGCTCGGCGGCGGGGACGACCGGCTCGACGCGCTCGGCGCTCTGATCGCTCAGGAGGCCTGAATGTTCATCGACCTGACCGACGAGCAGAAGAAGCTCCGCGCCGAGCTGCGCGAGTACTTCGAGAACTGCCTGACCGCCGAGCAGCGCGCCGCGATCGCGGCGGACCCGTTCGGCGACGCCTACCTGGAGCACTGCCGGCGGCTCGGCCGCGACGGCATGCTCGGCGTCGCGCTGCCGAAGGAGTACGGCGGCCGCGGCTACGGCCCCGTCGAGCAGACGATCTTCGCGAACGAGATCGCACGCGCCGAGGTCACCTACCCGCTGATCACGCTGAACTCGGTGGCGCCGACGATCCTGCAGTACGGGTCGGACGCGCACAAGGAGTTCTTCATCCCGCGCATCCTCGCGGGGGAGTGCCACTTCGCGATCGGCTACAGCGAGCCGGGCGCCGGCACCGACCTCGCGGCCCTGCGCACCACGGCGGTGCGGGACGGCGACCACTACGTGGTGAACGGGCAGAAGATCTTCACGTCCGGCGCGCACCACGCCGACTACGTGTGGCTCGCCGCCCGGACCGACCCGTCCGCGAAGAAGCACAAGGGCATCTCGATGTTCATCGTGGACTGCGCGGACCCGGGCTTCTCCTGGACGCCGATCATCACGATGGACGGCGCGCACCACACCAACTCCACGTACTTCCAGGACGTCCGCGTCCCGGCGGACATGCTGATCGGCGAGGAGAACAAGGGCTGGGACCTCATCGTCAACCAGCTCAACCACGAGCGGGTCACGCTCGGCCCCGCCGGGAACATCGGGCACACCTACATCCGCTTCGAGCGCTGGGCCCGCGCCACCGCCGGACGGGACGGCCGGCCGCTCATCGAGGAGCCGTCCGTCCGCCGCGCGCTCGCCCAGGTGTACGCCTACCTGCGCGTCAACGAGATCCTGAACTGGCAGGTCGCCGCGAACCAGGACCTCGGCTGGCTCGGCGCCGCCGACGCGTCCGCCACGAAGATCTACTCCTCGGAGCGGATGCAGGACGTCGGCCGGATCGTCGGCGACGTCCTCGCCCGGCACGGCGACCCCGGCGACCCGGAGACGGCGTCCTTCATGGCGGCGGTCGACCGGCTCGCCAAGGGCGCGCTGGTGCTGACGTTCGGCGGCGGCGTCAACGAGATCCAGCGCGAGCTGATCGCGATGATCGGCCTCGGCCTGCCCCGCGCCCCGCGGTGACCGGCCGGCCGGGAGTCAGCTGGGTGCGCGGTGCGCGGGCTTCGGCTCGGCGCCGTGCGCGAACCCGGCCGCCTCGGCCGCGCTGCGCTGCGGCCCCGGCTGGGACTCCAGCCGGGGCAGGACGCGGCGCAGGTCGTCCATGAACAGGTCGGCGAGGTCGTGCCCGAACCCGTGCCGCACCACCACCCGCAGGACGGCGAGGTCGGTGCGGTTCTCGGGGAAGGTGTAGGCGGGCACGAGCCAGCCCGACTCGCGCAGCGCGGCCGACACGTCGTACACCGTGAAGGTGCCGACGTCCTCCCGCACCCGGAACGCGAACACCGGGATGTCGCCGCCGTCGGTGAGCGTCTCGAACGGGCCGAGCCGGCCGATCCCGGCCGCCAGCCGCGTCGCGACGTCCCGGCACGTCTGCTGGACGCGCCGGTACCCCTCGATGCCGAGCCGCAGGAAGTTGTAGTACTGGGCGACGACCTGCGCGCCGGGGCGGGAGAAGTTCAGCGCGAACGTCGGCATGTCGCCGCCGAGGTAGTTGACGTGGAAGACCAGGTCGTCGGGGAGCGCGTCCTCGTCCCGCCACAGCGCCCAGCCGACACCGGGCATGACCAGGCCGTACTTGTGGCCCGAGGTGTTGATGGACGCGACGCGGTCCAGCCGGAAGTCCCATTCCAGGCCGGCGTCGAGGAACGGCGCCACCATCGCGCCGGACGCGCCGTCCACATGGATCGGGACGTGCAGGCCGGTGCGCCGCTCCAGGTCGTCGAGCGCGGCGGCGATCTCCGCGACGGGCTCGTAGCTCCCGTCGAAGGTGGACCCGAGGACGGCGACGACACCGATGGTGTTCTCGTCGCACAGCTCCACCGCCTCCCGGGCGCCGAGGTGGTAGCGGTCGCCCTCCATCGGCACGTACCGGGGCTCGACCTCGAAGTAGTTCGCGAACTTCTCCCAGCAGATCTGCACGTTGACGCCCATGACGAGGTTGGGCCGGTCGGCCGGCCGCCCGGCGGCGCGCCGCCGCTCCCGCCAGCGGCGCTTGAGCGCGAGCCCGCCGAGCATGGCCGCCTCGCTGGACCCGGTGGTCGAGCAGCCCACCGCGCGGCGCGGGTCGGGGGCGTGCCACAGCCGGGCGAGCATGTGCACGCAGCGCATCTCCAGCTCGGCGGTGCGCGGGTACTCGTCCTTGTCGATCATGTTCTTCTCGGCGCACTCGGACATCAGCCGCAGCGCCTCCGGCTCCGCCCACGTCGACACGAACGTCGCGAGGTTCAGCCGCGCGTTGCCGTCCAGCATCAGCTCGTCGTGGACGATCTGGTACGCGGTGCCGGGGTCCAGCTCGCCGGCGGGCAGCGCGTAGCGGGGGATCGTCAGCGGCTCGCGGCTGAAGACGGGGTTGACCCGCAGGTCGCGGTCGCCGCTCGCGGAGGTGTGGGGATGCTTCCGGGCCATGCCGTGCTTCCGGGCCATGTCGCCGTCCTTCCGCGCGCGCGGGGGCATGGCGTCCCCCGACTTCCGCATGCGGTACCCGCGGCGGCCCGTCCCACACCGGGCCCCCGGCCGGAGGGCTTGCTCGTGCGGCCTGCTCGGCCGGGCTACTCGGCCGGGCGCGCCGGTTCGTTGAGGCCGTTCTCCAGGATGGCGAACGCCTGGTCGACCGCCTCCGACAGCGAGGTGAACGCGCCGTCCATGCGGCGGGCGGCGTCGGCGGCGGCCTGGAACGCGCTGTGCGTCGCGGCGGCGACGATGTGCGGGCGCATGTCGGCGGCGGGGTCGAGGCCCATCCGCTGCGCGACGATCTCGGTGATCAGCGCCTGCTTGCGCTGCGCGTGCTCCAGGCTGCCCGCGAGCAGGGTGGGGCTGTCGTTGACCATCGTCAGCATGCACTCGAAGCGGTCGGGGTCGAAGCCGAGCTCGCCGGCCTCGCAGGCGCGGGCGATCTCCACCACGGTGCGGCGCAGCGCCGTCATGATCGGCTCGTCGGCGGGACGCGCGGCCAGCGCGGCCGTGACGGCCTGGACCTGCTCCTCCTGGAAGGTGAGCGCCACGTCCTCCTTCGAGGCGAAGTAGCGGAAGAACGTCCGGGCGGAGACGTCCACCGCGTCGGCGATCTCCTCGACGGTGGTGGCGTCGAAGCCCTTCTCGGCGAAGAGGGTGAACGCGGCGTCGATGAGCGCCTCGCGGGTGCGCTGCTTCTTGCGTTCGCGGCGGCCCGGGGGCTGGGGGCCGGGACCGGTCGCGGCGGTCGCGGCGGCGCCGGTCTCGGGGGCGGTCGCGGTCATGGGCGAAGTGTAACCAGCGGGTGAACCCGCGCCAAGCGGCAGCCGAAGAATATTGTCCCGAAGTGACTCATGTCGCATACAGGCGATCGGCAGTTGACGACAACTGTCATGCCATGACAGTTTGAGGGCCTACCCAAGCCGGAGGTCGATGCAATGACCCATTCCCAGAGCGCCGGGACACTCGAACCCGGCGCCGTCAACGTCCCGCCGCGCGACCAGCCGCGCGCACGCTCCGCGAGAGCGGGGCACGGGCATCCCTGGCTCACGCTCCTCGCCGTCGCGCTCGGCGTGATGATGGTCGGGCTGGACGCGACCGTCGTGTCCATCGCCAACCCCGCGATCGCCAAGGACCTCGGCGCGAGCCTGTCCGGGCTGCAGTGGGTGACGAACGCCTACCTGCTCGCGCTCGCCGTCACGCTGATCCCGGCCGGGAAGATCGCCGACCGGTTCGGGCGCAAGCGGACCTTCCTGGCCGGAGTGGTCGGGTTCGCGGTGTCCTCGGTGCTGATCGGGCTGTCCGGCGGGCTCGGCATGGTGATCTTCTGGCGCGTCGTGCAGGGCCTGGCCGGCGCGCTGCTGCAGCCCGCCAGCCTCGCCATCCTGCGCAACACCTTCCCCGCCGAGCGGCTCAACACCGCGATCGGCATCTGGGGCGGCACGCTCGGCGTCTCCATCGCGGGCGGCCCGATCGTCGCCGGGCTGCTGGTCGAGAACGTCAACTGGGAGTCGGTGTTCTTCCTCAACGCCCCGCTCGGGCTGGTCGCGCTGCTGGTCGGCTTCTGGGTGATCCGCGAGTCGCGGGACGAGGAGGCCGCCGGCTCGTTCGACCTGCCCGGCGTCGCGCTGCTCACCGGCGCGCTGTTCGCGCTGGTGTGGGGCCTCATCAAGGCCGGCGAGCACGGGTTCGGGGACGCCGTCCCGCTGGTGTCGTTCGCCGTGTCCGCCGTGCTGTTCGCCGTGTTCGCCTGGAACGAGCTGCGGGCGGAGAACCCGCTGCTGCCGCTCGGCCTGTTCCGCTCGGTGTCGCTGTCGGCGGCGACCGGGCTCATCGTCCTCGGCTTCTTCGCGATGTTCGGGACGATCTTCTTCCTCACCCTCTACCTGCAGCAGGTGCACGGGATGAGCCCGGTGGACGCCGGTGTCCGGCTGCTGCCGATGACCGCCGTGTTCATCGTCGCCTCCCCGATCGCGGGCGCGCTGACCAGCAGGTTCGGGCCGCGGCTGCCGCTCGTCCTCGGGATGGTGTTCACCGCGGCCGCGATGTTCGGGCTGTCCCGCGTCGGGGTGGACGCCGCCTACGTGCAGCTCTGGCCGTGGTTCATCCTCATCGGGCTGGCGTTCGGGATGGTCCTCGTCGCCGGGACCGAGGCCATCGTCGGCAACGCCCCCGCCCACCTCGCGGGCGTCGCGGGCGGGCTCCAGCAGACCGCCTCGCAGGTCGGCGGCGTCCTCGGCACGTCGGTCCTGGGCGTGCTGCTGTCCACCAAGGTCGGGGACGTGCTGTTCGGCCGGCTCACCGACGCCGGGGTCCCCGCGCCGGCCGCTCACCAGCTCGAAGGTGCCGGCGGGCTCGTGTCGCAGGGCGTGGCGCCCGTCCCGCCCGGCACGCCGGAGGGGGCCGCCGAGGCCATCACCACCGGAAGCCACCTGGCGTTCATGGACGGCTTCCAGACGTCGCTGAGCGTCGCCGCCGTGGTGGCGCTCGCCGCCGCCCTCGCCGCGCTGCTCGTGCGGCGCGGCAGCACCGCCGTCGACGGTGCCGTGGCGGTCTGAGCGGCCGGGTTAGGCTGCCGGTGTGATGGGCGCGTTCGCGCGGCGGTACGCGATGCCGCTGACGTTCCTCGGGCTGTTCGCGGCGGTGTGGACGGTGCAGGCCCTCGTCCTGCCGCCGGACGCCCGGCACGCGATGATCGCCTGGGCCAGCACCAACCTGGCGAACCTCGCGGTCAACCCGGTGGGGACGATGGTCGCGTCGGCGTTCGTCGCCGAGGGGGCGCAGGGCGTGCTGATGGTCGCGGCCGCGATCGGGCTGTTCCCCCTCACCCGGCGGTTCGGGAACCTGCGGGCCGTGGTGCTCGTCGCCGCCTCGCACGTCCTCGGCACGCTCGTCAGCCAGGGCATCGCGCTGGTGCGGCTGGAGGCGGGCCTGCTGTCGGACTCGATCCGCACGATCCCCGATGTGGGCCCGTCCTACGTGCTGTGCGCGGCGCTCGTCGCGGCGTTCCTGTACGGGCGCGGGCGGGTGCGGCGGCTGCTGGCGCTCGCCGGCTGGGCCGCGCTCACGCCCGCGCTGCTGGACGGCCTGCTCGGGCTGGAGGTCGCCGCCGTCGGGCACGTGGTGGCGATGCTGGCGGGCGCGCTGATCGGCGGGCTGCTCCTGCTGCTGGAACGCCGCCGTGCCGGAGTGCCCGCGCCCGCGGACCCGGTGCCGAGGCCCGGCCCGGTGGCCGAGGTCTGACCGGTGGCCGAGGTCTGACCGCCGTCAGCCCTGACCCGGCTCCGGGGCGGGGTTCGCGGTGGGGCTCGGGCCGGGGCTCCCGGAACCGTCCGAGGGCGGTGTCGACGGGGTGTCCGTCGGCGGCGTGGTGGGCGGCGTCGAGCCGTCGTCCGGCGGGGTCTCCGGGTCGGACGGCGTGGCCGGCGGCGTCGACGGGGGAGTGGCCGGCTGCTCCGGCGTCGTGGACGGCTGCTCCGGCCGCGACGGCGTGTCCGTCGTCGGCTTCTTCTCCGGGGCCGGCCTCCCGGCCGGGGAGGTGGGCGCGGGCGCCGCGCCGCCGGGCGTGCCGCCCGCCTGCCGGGGCCCGCCGTCGTAGGCGCTGGTGACCGGGTTCTCGGACGCGGACGGCGAGCCGCCCTTCGCCCGCTCCGAACCGGTGAGGCCGGGCGGCGGCTGCCGCGGGACACCGCTCGTCGTGGCGGACGCGGGGTTCGTCTGCCCGTTGCTCGCCGTCGGGATGAGGGAGGTGGCGCCCCCGCCGCCCTTGGCCGCCGGCCAGGAGACCAGCAGGCCGATGACGGCGGCGGCCGACGCGGCGACGCCGGCGGCGGCGCCGAAGCCCTTCGAGATGCCGCCCGAGATGCCGCGCTTCGGGCGCTCCTTGCGCTCCGCGCCGATCACCACGAGCGGGCTCGGCGCGGCGACGCTCGGCAGCGGCCGGGTCGCCTCCTCCTCGCACGCGGCGAGCACCCGGTCGCGCAGCCAGCCGGGCGCCGTCGCGGGCGCGCGGCGGGCGAGCAGCTGCGGCAGCCTGCCCTTCTCGAACGCGGAGATGAGGTCGAGCCGCGGCTCGGTGGCGCCGCGCATCAGGAGGTCGAGGACGGCCCGCTCCAGCCGGGTGCGCGCGGCGCCGAGCAGCTGCACGACGGTGTCGGGCGCGATGCCGAGGACGCGGGCGATGTCGTGCGGTTCGAGCCATTCGCCCGCCCACAGCAGCAGGACCTCGCGGTGGTCGGGGCGCAGCCCGGCGGCGGCGCGCAGCAGCGGGTCGGAGTCGGCGAACAGCATCCCGCCCTGCGCGGCGATCTCGCCGGTGAAGGCGCCGCGGTCGGCGCAGGCAGTCCGGGAGAGCGCGTACAGCCAGAGCACGCTGTCGCCGCGCGGCGGCTGGTGCACCGCGGCGCTGAACGTGTCGCCGACGGCCGCCGCCGCGAGCTGGTCGCCCACCAGCGACCAGCAGTACGCGTACAGGCGGTCGGCGTGCGCGTCGTAGAGCGAGCCCAGGTCCCCGCGCATGTGCCCTCCCGTTCCCGTCCGCCTGGTCCATTGGACCGACAAATAGTGCATATACCGCAGATCACCGGGACTCTAGCGCCTCCCGTCCACCGCTGAGAAGTCCGCGATCGGACGGTGCGTCGAATAGCACTCAAGGTAGCCGTGGTGCCTGCGGACGGTGATGTTCACGGAGATTTAAGGAAGTTCCCGAACATCGGCGGATTCCTGATGCGGTTCAGCAGGGAAGGATTCGAACCCGTTATCGATTTACGTGAGGAGTCAACGGTGACCCGCCTGACAGTCGACGGCGTCTACCAGCACATTCGCGGTGTCTGCTTCAAGACCGGGCCGCCCGGGACGGTCGGCGCGGAGACGGAGTGGTTCGTCGTCGACACCGCCGACACCGCCGCCCACGTGCCCGCCGAGCGGGTGCGCGCGCTCGTCGCGGACGCCGGCCCGCCGGCCGCCGGCAGCAAGATCACCTACGAGCCGGGCGGGCAGCTCGAACTCAGCTCCGCGCCCTTCCGCGGCCTCGGCCCCCTGCACACCGCGCTCGGCCGCGACATCGCGCAGATCCGCGACGCGCTCGCCGCGGACGGGCTGGCGCTCGCCGGGCACGGCGTCGACCCCGTCCGGCGGCCCCGCTTCCAGGCCGACCACCCGCGCTACGCGTGCATGCGGGACTACTTCCGCGCGGGCGGCTTCCCGGACGTGGGCCTCGCGATGATGTGCTCCACCGCGTCCGTCCAGGTGAACCTCGACATCGGCGCCGACGACCCGGACGCGGCCCGCCGCTGGCGGCTCGCGCACGCGCTCGGGCCGGTGCTGGTCGCCGCGTTCGCCAACTCGCCGCTGCGGGCCGGCCGCCGCACCGGGATGCGCTCGTCCCGGCAGGGCATCTGGACCGAGCTCGACCCCTGCCGCACCCTGCCCGTCCTGCGGGACGGGGCCGACGGCGACCCCGCCGAGGCGTGGACGCGGTACGCGCTCGACGCCCGGGTCATGCTCGTCCACACCGCCGAGGGCAAGTGGGTCTCCGACCCCGGCATGTCGTTCCTGGAATGGCTCGACAAGGGCGAGCCGGGCGAGGACGACCTGGCCTACCACCTGTCCACCCTGTTCCCGCCGGTCCGGCCGCGCGGCTGGCTGGAACTGCGCATGATCGACGCGCCGCCCGGCCGCTACTGGCCCGTCCCGGTCGCCGTCGCGACCGCGCTCCTGGACGACCCGGCCGCGTCCCTGGCCGCCGAGGCGGCGACCGAGCCCGTCGCGGGCCGGTGGGCGGCGGCGGCCCGGTGCGGGCTGGCGGACGCGCCGCTCGCCGCCGCCGCCCGCTCCTGCTTCGCGGCGGCGCTCGACGCGCTGCCCCGGCTCGGCGCGGCCGGGCTCGTCCCGCTCGTCGAGGAGTACGCCCGCCGGTACGTCGAGTGCGGCCGCAGCCCCGCCGACGACGCCCCGGCCTCGTCCTCGTTCTCGCCCGAGATCCCGTCCCCGCCCCCGCTTCCGTCCGAGGAGGACCCCACATGGCCCCGATGAGCTCCCCGGGCCCGCTCGACACCCGCGACGACGCCCGCGACGACGCCCGCGACGACGACGCGCTGAAGGAACTGATCGCCGGTGAGCTCGGCGCGGTGCGCGACCGCAGCTTCGGCCTCACCACCGACGTCCTCGCCGAGGACGACCTCACCGCGCAGGTGTCGCCCCTGATGTCGCCGCTGGTGTGGGACCTCGCGCACGTCGGCAACTACGAGGAACTGTGGCTGCTGCGCGCCGCAGCGGGCCAGGAGGCGATGCGGCCGGAGATCGACGACCTGTACGACGCGTTCGAGCATCCCCGCAGCGAACGGCCGACGCTGCCGCTCCTGCGCCCGGACGAGGCCCGCGCCTACATCGGCACGGTCCGGTCCAGGGTGCTCGACTCGCTGTCGTCCGTGCGGTTCGACACGGCGAATCCGCTGACGTCGGGCGGGTTCGTGTACGGGATGGTGGTGCAGCACGAGCACATGCACGACGAGACCATGCTCGCCACCCATCAGCTCAGGAAGGGCGCCCCGGCACTGCTCGACCCCTTGGCCGAGCCACTGCGGAAGCCCGCCGAGGGTACCCGCGCCGAGGAAGTGCTCATCGAGGCGGGCCCGTTCCAGATGGGCACCTCGGACGACCCATGGGCGTACGACAACGAGCGCCCCGTGCACCTCGTCGACCTGCCCGCGTACTACATCGACGTGGAGCCGGTGACCAACGCCGCCTACCTCGCCTTCATGGAAGCGGGCGGATACGACGACCCGCGCTGGTGGGACCCGGCCGGATGGGAGTGGCGCAACCGCAGCGGCAAACGCGCCCCCGCCTTCTGGACCCGGGAAGCCGGACAGTGGGTCCGGCGCCGATTCGGACGGATGGAACCCGTCCCGTCCGGCGAACCCGTCCAGCACGTGTGCTGGTACGAGGCCGACGCCTACGCGCGGTGGGCCGGCAAGAGGCTCCCGACCGAGGCCGAATGGGAGAAGGCCGCCCGCTGGGACCCGGCCACGGAGCGCTCAAGGCGCTACCCCTGGGGCGACGTGTACGAGGAGGGCCGCGCCAACCTCGGGCAGCGCGCGCTACGCCCGTCCGAGACCGGCACCTACGCGTCGGGTGCGTCGGCCTACGGAGTCAGACGCCTCCTAGGGGACGTGTGGGAGTGGACGTCGTCCGACTTCCACGGCTACCCGGGCTTCCGCTCATTCCCCTACAAGGAGTACTCGGAAGTCTTCTTCGGCCCCGACTACAAGGTGCTGAGGGGCGGATCCTGGGCCACGCACCCGCTCGCCATACGCGGCTCGTTCCGCAACTGGGACTACCCCATCCGCAGGCAGATCTTCTCCGGCTTCCGCTGCGCCCGCACGCCCGGGGAGGACCGCTGAATGTGCCGCCATCTCGGCTACCTGGGGCCTGAGCAGACCCTGCACTCGCTCGTCTACGACGGCGAGCACTCCCTGGAGACCCAGGCGTACGCGCCGCGCATGACGCAGGGGAACCTGCTGAACGCCGACGGGTTCGGCGTCGGCTGGTACCAGGACGGCGCCGGATCCCGGGTGCCGGTCCGGTTCCGCCGCGCCCAGCCCCTCTGGACCGACCAGTCGTTCCGCGAGGTCGCCGGCGCCGTCCGGACGTCGTGCGCGGTCGCGGCGATCCGGTCGGCGACCGTCGGGTTCCCCGTGGACGAGTCGTGCGCCCAGCCGTTCCGCGCCGGGACGTGGCTGTTCAGCCACAACGGCAAGGTCGAGGGCTACGGCGGCGTCGAGGGCAAGCTCCGCGAACTGGCCGGCGACGTCGCCGAGGTCCCCGACGCCCGCGCGCCGGTCGACTCCGCGCCGCTGTTCGCGCTCGCCGTCCGGTACTGGCGGGACGGCGCGCCGCTCGGCGACGGCCTCGCCGCCGCCCTCGCCGCCGTCACCGCCCTCGCCCCCGGCCGCTACAACCTGCTCGCCTCCGACGGCGCCGCGCTGGCCGCCACCACCTGGGGCGACTCGCTGTTCGTCCGGGAGGACGCGGACGCCGTCCGGATCGCGTCCGAGCCGCTCGACGACGATCCCGCCTGGCGGCCCGTCCCCGACCGCTCCCTCGTCACCGCCGCGCCAGGCTCCGGCGTGCGCGTCCGACCGCTCTGACTCCGATTCCCGCGAAGGAGAACCACCCTGTGAACGACCGCATGGACCGGTTCCTGACCGCCGACGACCTCGCCAAGACGCTCCGCCGGGACGTCCGGGAGGGGCTCACCGGCACGCCCAAGACCCTGCCGCCCAAGTGGTTCTACGACGAGCGCGGCAGCGCGCTCTTCGAGGAGATCACCGCGCTGGAGGAGTACTACCCGACCCGGCGCGAGCGGGAGATCCTCACCGCGCGGGCGCCCGAGATCGCCGCCGCCACCGGCGCCCGGACGCTGCTGGAACTCGGCGCCGGGTCGGGGGAGAAGACCCGGCTGCTCCTGGACGCCCTGTCCGGCACGCTGCGCTCCTACGTGCCGGTCGACGTCAGCGGCGACTTCCTGGAGGAGGCCGCCGCCGGGATCGCCGCCGACCATCCGGGCCTCGCCGTCCGGGCCGTCGTCGCCGACTACGAGCAGCACCTGCCGCTGCTGCCCGGCGGCGAGCGGCGGCTCGTCGCCTTCCTCGGCGGGACGATCGGCAACATGCCGCCCGCCGAGCGGATCGGGTTCCTCGGCGGCGTCCGCGCCACCATGGGCGACGGCGACTTCCTGCTGCTCGGCGCCGACCTCGTCAAGGACCCCGGGCGGCTCGTCCGCGCCTACGACGACGCGGCCGGGGTGACCGCCGAGTTCAACCGCAACGTCCTGTACGTCATCAACCGGGAGCTGGACGCCGACTTCGACCCGGAGGCGTTCGAGCACGTCGCCCTCTGGAACGAGGCGGAGGAGTGGATCGAGATGCGGCTGCGGTCCGTCCGCGACCAGCGCGTCCGCGTCGGCGGCCTCGACCTGGAGGTGTCGTTCGCGGCGGGGGAGGAGACCCGCACCGAGATCTCCGCCAAGTTCCGCCGCGAGCGCCTCGACGCCGAGCTCGGCGCGGCCGGGATGGCGGTCGCCGCGTTCTGGACCGACCCGGGCGGCGACTTCTCCCTCACCCTCGCCCGTCCCGCCGACTGAGGCCGGCTGACGCCGCGCCCGCCCGGTGAGGCTCAGCGCTTGCGCGCCGGGTGGGCGAGGCCGAGCCGGTCGAGGTCCGCGACCAGGCGGGTCGCCACGTAGCGGTGGCCCGTCTGGTTCGGGTGGGTGCGGTCCCGCTTGATGTAGCGCGGCGCGTTGCCCTGGCCGGTCACCCAGTCACCGGTGATCCACTTCTCGGCGATCGGGTCGATGAACGGGACGTCCAGCTGCCCGGCGAGGCCCTTCAGCGCGTCCCGGACGGCGAGCGCCCCCGGGGTCGGCGCGCCCGTCCCCCACAGCGGGCCCACCAGCACGACGCGGGTGCCGGGCCAGCGCTGCCGGGCCCGCTGGAGCAGCAGGTGCGCCGCCGCGGCCACCTTCGGCGCCGGGAGCCGCCAGTCGTTGTGGCCGCCGGACACGATGAGCAGGTCGGGCGCGGGCCGCCAGCCGAGCTGGCTCTCGAACAGGCCGAGGAACGCCTGCGTCCCGCGCCCCTTGGCGAGGAAGCCGGTGCCCGCGCGCCCGCCGATGACGACCTGCCAGCCGAGCAGCCGCGCCGCGGCCGCCGCGTACGTCGTCTCCGGCTCCGCGCCGCGGTCGCCCACCGTGTAGCTGTCGCCGAGGAACATCACCACGGGCGCGGCCTTCCGGGACCCGCCGTCCTTGGCCGGGGCCTTCGGCGGACCGTCGGCGGCGGCCGGCGTGTGGACCGAGCCCGTGAGGACGGAGCAGCCGGTGGCCGACAGGGCCGCCACCAGGCTCAGGCACAGCATCAACGTCGCCGCGCCGCGTCGGGCGCGGCGATATGTCATGGAAGACCACCCAAAAGTTCCAAGGGATGCATGCGGCATCTTACTGATCCGCCGCCGCCGCGGGGGCCTCTCGCGGCAGCGCGGCGCCGCCGTCGACACCGTCCGTTCACTCCGGGCTCACCCCGGGGCCGGGACCGGGTCACCGGAGGGCGGGAGGGTTCCGCGGTGACTGGACGGGAACGGCTCAGGGAACTCGACCTGCTGCGCTTCGCGGCGGCGCTGGCGGTGGTGCTGTACCACTTCACGGGCTTCGGAGGGGCCGGGCCATGGCCGGAGCCGTCGGCCGAGGTCTTCCCCGCGCTCGGGGACGTGACGCGGTTCGGCTACCTCGGCGTCGACCTCTTCTTCGTGATCAGCGGGTTCGTGATCCTGATGAGCGCGTGGGGGCGCGGGCCGGGCGAGTTCGGCGTGTCCCGGCTGGTCAGGCTGATGCCGGCGTACTGGGTGAGCGTGCTGCTGGGCGCGGTGGTGTACGCGGTGTTCCGGCAGGGCCACGGCGTCCCCGGACTGGTGCTGCCGAACCTCACCATGCTGCAGGGCGGCCTCGGCCTGCGGAACGTGGACGCCGTCTACTGGACGCTCTGGGTCGAACTCCACTTCTACGTGCTCATCGCCGTCCTCGCGAGCATCGGCATCACCTACCGCTCCTGCCTGGTGTTCATGGCGGCCTGGCTGTTCGCGGGCGTCTACGCCGACGAGGCCGGCAACGACCTGCTCCAGGTGATGCTGATCCCGACCTGGAGCTGCTACTTCATCGCCGGCATGGCGCTCTACATGATCCACCGGTTCGGGCCGACGCTGCTGCTCTGGGGCTACGTGGCCGTGACCTACCTGATCGCGCTGCACTGGGGCGCCTGGCGCGCCGAGCACGTCTTCCGCGGCGCGAACGAGATCGTGGTCAGCGCGATCATCACCGGAATCTTCGCCGTGATGATCCTCGTCGCGACACGCCGGCTCCGGTGGCTGCGATGGTCGCGGCTGACCGTCCTCGGTGCGCTCACGTACCCGCTGTACCTCGTCCACTCGCAACTCGCACTGCCCCTACTGGACGCCCTGTACCCGGACCTCGGGAAATGGCCGGCGCTGTGCGTCGTCGTGGCCGCGTCCCTGCTGAGCGCGTACGCCGTCCACCGCCTGGTCGAACGCCCGGGAGCGGCCTGGATGCGCGCACGCCTGTACGCGTCGCTGGAGCCCCTGCGCCGCGTGGCGGAAACGTCTAACTTTGTCGGTCATGGTGGACGGGGCGGCCCTACTGGCAACGGCACTGAGCCTCCTGACCGCACCCCGGCCCCTGCGGTGCCGCCCGCGCGACCGCCGGAACCAATGGACCTGGCCCGAAACTAAAACCCGCACAAGCCGCCCAGCCCGCCCAGAGGTGTTCCTGGCTTTGGTGGTCGCTCTCGTCTACCTGAACCAGGTGCTCTTCACCGTGTTCGTGCTGCGCGTCCACGGCGGGGACACGTCGTTCATCGCGCGATACCTGCCGGACGGCTGGTTCGCGCTGGCGGACGGCTCATCCATGCGCGCCTTGGCGGAGCACTTCCCGACGCCCGAACTGCTGGCACCGTCCGTCTTGCGGGTACAGGCGTTCCTTGAGCTTCCGCTCGTGCTGCTCGCCTATGTCACGGTGCTGAGGTGGTTGGATCGCGGCTTGTACCGGCGCCTGGCGGGCTCATGGCTGGTGTGGGCGGCGTCCTTCTTCTACACGTTCGTCTTCTGCGTGGTCGAGTGGGACCTGCACAACCCCTACACGGTGGACGACATCGTGATCCGTGCCTGCTCCGCCGTGGTGACCCCGTTGCTGCTCTGGTGGCTGGCAGACCGCGAGGACGACGTTCCCGAGCAGACAACGTTCGCGCAGATGCTTCTCTTCGCCGTCTCCGTGTGGGCTCTGGGGCATCTTGTGCTGACCGTGTACGACACCGCCCTCCTCTACAACCTGGGCCACTTGAGCGGACGCCTGCCGGGCGCGGCTTCCGCCCTGTGCGTTCTCGTAGCCGCGCGCTTGGCCTCGTCCAGGCTGGGCGACGGTGAGCCCGGCGTCGCGCTGTCGTTCGTGGCCAGTGGCCTGAGATGGGCGCTGGCCCTCTTCTTCGTCCCGGCTCTGGCCGTCCGCTACGGCGTGAATTTCGGCACACCGCTGGTCGCTGTGGCGGCGGCCTCGGCCATCTGCCTGGCCGCCGCCATACACGTGCGGCGAGAGACCCTGTCAGGCGTCGGCGCGACGCGCATCGCCCTCTGGGCGGCGCAAACAGCGGTCGCGCTGCTCGCCGGTGCCGCAGCCGGGTACGCGGCGCTCAGGCTGGTCACCGACACCTACTACGAGGCGGGCCTCCTGCGGGCGGCCGGCATCGCCTTCGCCGTGGTCGTCGTCGTGTGCGCCGCGACCGACCGGTGGCTCGCCCGCCGCACGGGAGCCGCCGCGGTCCCGTGAGCGGGGGTGTGACATATCTGGGGTGGTGGGCGCTGAAGGAGACGTGAGCGTCCGGCCGATGTGAGCGGGCTTCGGCCGGACGCCTTTCCCCCGGCGGGCCCGCTTCCCCCGGTCGGGCCCGCCGGGGGCTCCACGCTGGAACGGTCCCGTCAGGCGGGCGGAATTGGTGCGTCGTCCGGTGGGCGCAGTTCGTCGGTGTAGCTGACCGGCAGCCGGCGCATCACGCCCGACTCGTCGACGGAGTACTGGCCGAGCCGCCACAGCGGCGGCGAGTAGGCGTGGATGGAGACGCTGGCCTCCTCCACGCCGGTGAGCCGGTGGATGTGGTCGGGGCCGAAGGCGAACGACTCGCCCTCCCGGACCACGGTGCGCAGCGGGTCGCCCCCCATGCGCGGGTTGTTCTCCTCGATGGCCCCGGCGACGACGCGGACGGCGCCCGACGACACGTCGTGGTCGTGCCATCCGGTGTCGTTCTCCGGCGTCCAGCACAGCAGCCAGACGTCCACGTGCTCGTCCCGGTGGAGGGAGGCGTAGTGGCGCCGCCCCTCGGGGAACTCGACCTGGGGCCGCCACAGATCGGGCCGCTCCGCCAGGCCGTCGACCAGCTCCCGCAGCTCGCGCTTGTCGAGGGGGCGGCCGGGCAGGTTCTCCAGGCCGGTGGCGCGGGGCAGGACCTCCGAGGACACGGGTGCTCCTTTCCGAACTGACGCAGGGCGCGGCGAAGCCGCTGAACAGCGGTACTGAACCGCATCAGTTAACCGTTTCAGTGAACCGCTTCAGGAGTCATGCCGTCAAGGTCGCGCTCCTTGCCCTGTCGGTGGCGGCCTCTAGGGTTGGAGGGATGTCGGAGAAGCGCAAGCGCGCGACCATCCGGGAAGTGGCGCAGGCGACCGGTTTGTCGCCTGCGGCGGTGTCGTACGCGCTGCGCGGCATCCAGACCTCGGAGGAGACGCAGGAGCGGGTCCGCGCGGCGGCGGACGAGCTCGGCTACGAGGCCCACCCGATCGCCCGCGCCCTGGCCAGCGGCCGCACCGACCAGGTCGGGCTGCTGTGCGGCTCCCTGGAGGACTACTGGCAGCAGTCCCTCGCGGTCGGCATCGGCCGCGCCCTGCTCGCCCGCGACCGCTACGCCCTCATCGTGGACGCGGGCGGCGACCCCGAGCGGGAGCTGGCCCTCGCCCGCCGGCTGCGCGACCAGCGGGTGGACGGGCTGATCGTCCAGCCGCTCGACCCGTCCGCCGCGCTGTGGTCGGAGCTGGCCGGCACCGTCCCGGTCGTGTCGATCGGCGACGCGCTGCACGGCGGCCAGGCGCAGGGCGAGGTCGTGTTCGACAACCGGCGCGGCGTCACGCTCGCGCTGGAGCACCTGCACGGCCTCGGGCACCAGCGCGTCACCGTGTTCACCCCGACCCGCGCGAGCACCCCCGACCGTCCCGCCGACGTGCACGTCAACGCCGAGGCCGAGCGGCTCGGGCTGCGCGTGGACGTGGTGGTCGTGCCGCAGTCGCTCGCCGCGGCCACCGAGGTCGCTACGCGGGTGCTCGGCGGCCCCGACCGGCCGTCCGCGGTGTTCTGCTTCGCCGACTCGATCGCCTACGGCGTCTACGCCGCGACCCGCGCGCTCGGCCTCGCCGTCCCCGGCGACGTGGCGGTCTGCGGGTACGACAACCATCCGATGTCGGCGCTGCTCACGCCGCCGCTCACCACCGTCGACTGGGACATCGACGGCATCGTCCACTCCGCCGTCCGGCTCGTCGTCGACGTCATCGACGGCAAGCCGCGCAAGCGCCGCGTGGTGCGCGAGCCGGCGCTGCGCGTCCGCGCCTCGACCGGCGGCCGGGCGGAGTAGGGCCGGGTCAGGGATGCAGCCGGGCGAGCCGGGGCAGCAGGTCCGCCGCCGCCGCGATGTCGGCGTCGAGCGGCCGGTCCTCGACGCGCGGGTCGAGGACGGCGGCGGCCAGGTCGGTCGCCGCCCGCAGCGGCCCGCCGGAGGGCGCCCGCCCCTGCATCCGCAGCGCCCGCGCGGCGGCGACCAGCTCGCAGCCGAGCCCGAGCCGGTAGGCGGCGACGGCGTCGGTCGTCGCGCGCGCCGACTGGGTCGAGAAGCCCGCGTGCTCCTCCACGCCGCGCGACAGCACCGCGCTGCCGAGCGCCGCCGGCGTCGCCAGGCGCCGGACGTCGGCGAGGCACGAGTGCGCCACGTACTCCAGGATCATGATCCCGGACGACGCCTCCGTGGCGCCCTGGAACGGGTAGAGGCCGGTGAACGACGGCTCGGCGAGCGTCCCGAGCCGGGCGGCGGCGAGCGCCATCGTCTGGAACAGCGCGGCGCGCGCCGAGTCCAGCGCGAGGCCGACGTACGCGGTGTGGAAGTTGCCGTTGTGCCAGACCCGCCGCCCGGCGACGTCGACCAGCGGGTTCTCGGCGGCGGCGTTGATCTCCCGGGTGACGACCTCCTCGGCGTACCGCGCCGCCTCCAGCGCGGGCCCGTGCACCTGCGGGAACGCCCGGTACCCGTACGGGTCCTGGATGCGCATCGGCGCGGGCCGGTCGAAGGCGAGCAGCGCCCGCATCGCCGCCGCGGTGTCGCGCTGGCCGGGGTGCGGGCACGCGTCCTGCACCGCCTCGGCGTAGGGCTCCTCCGAGCCCCGCACGGCGAAGTGCGACAGCGCCGCGACGACCGTCGAGGCGCGCAGCAGTTCGCGCAGGTCGGCGACCGCGAGCGCCGCCTCCCCGAGCGTGGCGGCGTTGGAGCTGATGAACGCGAGCGCGTCGGCGGAGCCGAGCCGGTAGCCCGGTCCGCGCGGCGCCGCCCCGTCCGGGTCGGCGCTCCCGTCCGGGTCGGCCAGCCACGCCCGCTCGCCGAGCAGGCACAGCGCGGTCGACGCCAGCGCCGTCAGGTCGCCGGTGCCGATCGCCCCGTACACCGGCACCGGAGGAAGGAGGCCCAGATTGAGGACGTCCGCGAGGGCGCCCAGCACGCCCGGTTCCACCCCCGAGCCGCCCGCCGCGATCTGGTTCAGCCGGACGGTCAGCATCGCCCGGACGATCTCCGGGGCGACCAGCGGCCCGGCTCCGGCGGCGTGGCTGCGCAGCAGGCGCAGGCCGTGTGCGTCGGCGTCCTCCCACTCCACGTCCACCACGCGGTTCGCGCCGACGCCGGTCGTCCGCCCGTACACCGGCTGCGTCGCGGCGGCCTCGCGGGCGGTCCGCCAGGCGGCGCGGGCCCGCTCGACCCCCTCCGAGGCCATGACGATCGTCACATCCGAACGGGCCGCGGCTACCACCTGGCGGCAGGTGAGCGCGGTTCCGTCGATAACGATTCGGCTGTTCTCCACGCGGCTACGCTACTTTCCCCTGTTTACCGGTAGTTATGCTCGACAACCGACGTTCCGGACAAGCTGGGACACCGAGGTGACCGTACCCATTGGTTACGGTTGGCGGGTAGGCCGAAATCGATCATCGGCGTCGCGGGCGCCCAACGAGGACGTGAATCGTTGATCACCTTTGAGGGCGTCACCAAGCGCTACCCGGGCGGCACCGTCGCCCTGGACGATGTCAGCCTCGAATGCCCCACCGGGCGCATCACCGTGTTCGTCGGCACGTCCGGCGGCGGCAAGACCACCGCGCTGCGGACCATCAACCGGATGGTCGACCCGACCTCCGGCCGCGTCCTCATCGACGGGCAGGACGTGCGCGAGCGCAAGCCGGCCGAGCTGCGGCGCGGCATCGGCTACGTCATCCAGCACGCCGGGCTGTTCCCGCACCGCACCATCGTCGACAACATCGCCACCGTCCCCTACCTCGTCGGCTGGAACAAGAAGAAGGCGCGCGAGCGGGCGCTGGAGCTGATGGAGCGGGTCGGGCTCGACCCCGCGATGGGGAAGCGCTACCCGTTCCAGCTGTCCGGCGGGCAGCAGCAGCGCGTCGGCGTCGCGCGGGCGCTCGCCGCCGACCCGCCGATCATGCTGATGGACGAGCCGTTCAGCGCCGTCGACCCCGTCGTCCGCGGCGAGCTGCAGGACGAGTTCCTCCGCCTCCAGGACGAACTGCACAAGACGATCGTGTTCGTCACCCACGACATCGACGAGGCCATCAAGCTCGGCGACCGAATCGCGGTGTTCGAGACCGGCGGCCGGCTCGTCCAGGTCGACAGCCCCGAGGACCTCCTCGCCCGGCCCGCGAACGACTTCGTCGCCGGGTTCATCGGGCGCGACCGCGGCATCCGGCGGCTGTCGTTCGTCCCGTCCGCGTCCGTGCCGCTGAACGAGCGCGGCGTCCTGCCCGCCGACACCCCGGTGAGCGAGGCGCCCGCCGAGGGCTGGGTCCTGGTCGTGGACGGCGACCGGCGTCCCCTCGGCTGGGCCGCGGCCGACGTCCTGCCGTCCGCCGGCGTGCTCGGCGACGCGCGGCTCGCGCCGGTCGGGCACACCTTCGACACCGAGACCGACTCCGTCCGGGCCGCGCTGGACGCCGCGATCCTGTCGCCGTCCGGCCGCGCCGTGAGCGTCGACGCCGCCGGACGGCTCGTCGGCATCGCCGACCAGCAGGACCTGACCACCGCCATCGCCCGCTCCGGCACCGGCACCGAGCCCGACGCGGACGCCGAATCCGACGCGGATGCCGAGCCCGGCGCGCCGTCCCTCGCCAAGGAGGGCGGCTGATGGACATCGACTGGGGCTGGATCGGCGAGCACACCGACTCGCTGGGCGAGCACGCCGTCCTGCACCTGCGGCTCGCGCTGCTGCCGGTGCTGTTCGGGCTGCTCATCTCGCTGCCGCTCGGCGTGCTGTGCCGCCGCTGGGGCTGGCTCTACCCGCCCGCGCTGACGCTGTCGAACGTGCTGTACGCGATCCCGTCGCTCGCGCTGTTCATGCTGTTCATCGACTACACCGGGCTCAACCCGTCCACGGTGATGATCCCGCTGACCCTCTACAGCCTGTCGGTGCTCGTCCCGAACGTGGTGGACGGCCTGGCGTCGGTGTCCGAGCCGGTCCGGCAGGCCGCCACCGCGATGGGCTTCGGGCCGCTGCGCCGGCTGCTGCAGGTCGAGCTGCCGATCGCGGTCCCGATCGTCATCGCCGGGACGCGGGTCGCCGCCGTCTCCTCCATCAGCCTCGTCGCGGTCGGCCAGCTGATCGGGCAGGGCGGGCTCGGCGAGGACATCATCCGCGGCTACCAGCTGCAGTTCCAGACGCAGATCATCGCCGCGACCGTCCTGATCATCCTGCTGGCCCTGGTGACGGACGCGATCCTCGTCACCGTCCAGCGCCTGCTCACGCCGTGGGCCCGGGCGGCCCGGGGGGCCTCGTGAACGACGTGTGGAACCAGATCGACCTGTTCTGGACGTGGCTGACCGCCTCGTCCCAGTGGCACGGCGCCGACGGCATCCCGCACCGGCTGCTCCAGCACCTCTACTACAGCGGCGTGTCGCTCGCGGCCGCCGCGGTGATCGGGCTGGCGCTCGGCCTGCTCATCGGGCACACCGGACGCGGCGGCTTCCTCGCCATCACGGTCGCGAACTTCGCCCGCGCGATCCCCACCTTCGGGCTCATCCTGTTCATCGTCGTGATCGAGTACAGCATCACGCCGGTGCTGGTGGCGCTGGTGGCGCTCGCCGTCCCGCCGATCCTGGTGAACACCTTCGAGGGCGTGCGCGGCGTCGACGCCGACGCCAAGGACGCGGCGCGCGGCATGGGCATGACCGGCTGGGGCGTGCTGTGGCACGCGGAGCTGCCGATGGCGCTGCCGCTGATCCTGCTCGGGCTGCGCACGTCGGCGATTCAGGTCGTCGCGACCGCCACCATCGCCGCCTACCCCGGCTTCGGCGGCCTCGGCCGCTACATCATCGACGGGCTGGCCCGCAACGACTACCAGCTCGTCATCGGGGGGACCGTGCTCGTCGTCCTGCTCGCCCTGATCGTCCAGCTCGCCTTCGCGGCGCTGCGCCGCGTCGTGATCTCGCCGGGACTGCTCGGCTCCGCCCGTTCCTCCTGATCGACCGAAGGACAAGGACCATGAAGAAACTCATCCGTGGCGCGGCGATCGGCCTCGCGGCCGCCCTCACGCTGTCCGCCTGCGGCGGCGGGGACTCGTCCGGCGACGACAAGAACCCCCTCGCCGGCGGCGGCAAGAGCGGCACGATCACCGTCGGCGGTGCCAACTTCCCCGAGAGCAACCTGCTCGGCGAGGTCTACGCGCAGGCGCTGGAGGCCAAGGGCCTCAAGGTGACCCGCAAGTTCAACATCGGCGCCCGCGAGATCTACTACGACCAGGTCGTCAAGGGCGGCATCAGCGTGATGCCGGAGTACAACGGCGCCCTGCTCACCACCTCGGTCGACAAGAACAGCACCGCCGCGACCACCGAGGAGATCAACGCCGCCCTCAAGGCCAAGCTGCCGCCGTCGGTGGAGATCCTCGACTCGGCCCAGGCCGAGGACAAGGACTCCGTCACCGTCAACCCGCAGACGGCCGCCAAGTACAACCTGAAGTCCATCGCCGACCTCAAGCCGGTCGCCAAGGACCTCGTCATCGCCGGGCCGTCGGAGTTCAAGACCCGCCAGCAGGGCCTCGTCGGCCTCCAGAAGGTCTACGGCCTGGAGTTCAAGAAGTTCCAGCCGTTCGACGCGGGCGCCCAGGCCACCCTGGTGAAGCTGCTCACCGAGAACAAGATCCAGGCCGCCGACCTGTTCACCACCGACCCGACCATCCAGCAGAACAAGCTGGTCGTCCTGGAGGACCCGGAGAACGTCTTCAGCGCCCAGAACGTCACGCCGCTGATCAACAAGGAGGCGGTGAACGACGAGGCGAAGGCGGCGCTGAACGGCGTCTCCGCCAAGCTCACCACCCAGGACCTCCTGGACATGATGAAGCGCATCGCCATCGACAAGGACGACCAGGAGAAGGTCGCCGAGGAGTGGCTGAAGAAGTCCGGCCTGGCCTGACCCTCACTACGACAGGGCCCGTCGCGCACCGCGCGGCGGGCTCTGCCGTTCTCGGGGGCCGGTCAGGGCGCCGGGGCGACGCGTTTGCTGTAGGACGTGATCGGGGCGGTCTCGACGCGTTCGACGCCGTCCAGCGACCCGATCCGGTCGGCGAGGTAGGCGTAGAGGGCGTCCTCGTCGCGGCAGACGGCGATGGCCAGGAGGTTGTGCGGTCCGGTGGTCGCGCCGACGAAGGCCGCTTCGGCGTCGCCCGCCAGGGCCCGGGCGGTGGCGGCGAGCCGGGACGGGACGACGGTCAGCCAGAGCAGGCACTGGGCCGTGAAGCCGAGCAGCGCCGGGTCGACCTCGACGTCGAAGTGCAGCGTGCCGGACCGGCACAGGGCCTCCAGCCTGCGGCGGACCGCCGACTCCGACCAGCCGAGGCGGCGCGCCAGGCCCGGGTAGGCGGCGCGGCCGTCGGCCGCCAGGGCGGGCAGCAGCCGCCGGTCGAGGTCGCCGAGGACGACCGGGGCGGCGCCGACCGGGGCCGCGCCGGCCGGGTCGGCGCCGGCGGGGGCGGGCGGCGGCCGGAGCGCGGAGACCTGCTCGGCGGTGAGCGCCGACGTCCGGCCGAACCAGCGGCGGTCCATCAGGTGGCGCAGCAGCCGCTCCGCCCGCACGTCGAGGATCCGCGGGTCGCGGGCCAGCTCCGCGAGCGGGGCGGGCCGTCCGGCGGGCGCGCGCAGGACGCAGACGATCCCGGTGCCGCTCGACAGCACGGTCACCCACGCGGTGTCGGGCCGCCGCGCCAGCGACCGGGCCAGCGCGCCGGCGGCGGCGGGCGGTACGCGCAGGCGCACCAGCCATTCGGCGTGGCCGAGGCCGCGCGTGTCGACGACGGCGGTGACGCGGGCGGCGCCCGCGGCGCGCAGCCGGGCGAAGCGGCGGGCCACCGTCCGGTCGGACACGTCGAGCACGCCGGCGATCCTGCTGAAGGGGGCGCGCCCGTCGAGATGGAGCGCGTGCAGCAGCCGCAGGTCGACCGGGTCGAGGGTGACCGAATCCACCCGATGATGGTAGTTCGATGTCGGATCGCGGCGTCTGCCCCGCCCGTGGGGGACGGGACGGCGGTCGCCGTTGCAGCATCCCCGTATGGCAGACGACACGCACGACATCCGCGGCTTCCACCACGCCGGCATCGTGACCCGCGATCTGGACGCGCTGGAGCGCACCTACCTCTCGTTCGGGTTCACGCTGAGCCCCCGTTCCCGGCACCTGCTGAACGAGCGTCCCGGCGAGCCGCCGGTGCCGGGATGCACGGCCAACCGGTGCGCCCTCTTCGGCGGCGCCTACATCGAACTCCTGGGCATCGTGGACGAGTCGGCGCCCGACCCCTGGCGCACCAAGGCGATGGTCGCCGACTACGAGGGGTTCCGGCTGCTGAACTTCGACACCGGCGACGCCGAGGCCACCGACCGGCGGCTGACCGCCGGGGGGCTGCGCACCTCCGGCGTCCTCGACCTCGAACGCGACGTCGACACCGAGGAAGGGACGCGCACCATGCGGGCCCGCGCCCTGCACCTCGACCCGCGCACGACCCCGGAGGCGTACGTGGGGATCGCGCAGCACCTCACCCGCGAGTACGTCCACCAGCCGCGCCACCTGCGGCATCCCAACGGCGCGCGGGCCCTGGAGGCGGTGCTGATCGTGGTGGACGACGGCGAGGCCGACGCGGTCACCGCCCGGTACGCCCGCATCCTGCGGACCGAGCCCCGGACGCGGGGGCCGCGCACGGTGCTGGACCTGGCGGCCGGACGGCTGGAACTCGTCCGGGCCTCGCGCGCGGAGGAGGTGCTGCCCGGCGAGCCCGCCCCGGCCAAGTCGTATCTGGCCGCGATGACCGTCGCGGTGGACGACGTCGCCGCCGCGCGCGCGATCGTCGAGGCCGGCGGCACCGCGACCCGCGCCGCCGACGGCGGTTTCACCGTGTCCGCCCGCGACGCCCACGGCGCCGCCCTGTTCTTCACCGCCCGATGATCGCCGAGACGGCCGCGGGCCGCGTCCGCGGCGTCGCCGCCGGCCCGGTCACCGCCTTCCGCGGCATCCCCTACGCGCTCGCCGACCGGTTCGCCGCGCCCCGGCCGGTGCCGCCGCGGCCCGGCGTCCGGGACGCCGCCGGGCCGGGCCCGGCCGCACCGCAGCCCCCGTCCCGCCTGGAAGGAGTGATGGGCGCCTTCCAGACGCCGCAGGCCGAGCAGTGCCTGTACCTGAACGTGTGGGCGCCGCCGGGGGACGGCCGCCCGGTCCTGGTCTTCCTGCACGGCGGCGGGTACACCAGCGGCTCGGGAGGGGTCGGCTGGTACGACGGCGCCGAACTCGCCGCCGAGGGCGACATCGTCGTGGTGACCCTCAACTACCGCCTCGGCGCGCTCGGCTTCCTCCGCCTGCCCGGGGTGAGCGAGGGGAACCTCGGGCTGCTCGACCAGCTCGCGGCCCTGCACTGGGTCCGCGACAACATCGCCGCGTTCGGCGGCGACCCGGGCGATATCACGGTGTCCGGCCAGTCCGCCGGTGCCCAGTCCACCCTGGCGCTGCTCTCCGGCGGGCGGGCCCGCGGGCTGTTCCGGCGCGCGATCCTGCAGAGCACCCCGGCGGGCATGCTTCCCGACCAGGCGGACGATGCCGAGCGCACCGGCCGCCTGCTCCTGGACGAACTGGGCATCGACCCCGGCCGGGCCGACCACCTCGCCCGCGTCCCGGTCACCGCGCTGCTGGCCGCCCAGGGCGCGGTCGCCCGCCGCACCGCCGTCCCGCTCAGCGCCGTCCCGCCGTTCCAGCTGGTCGCCGACGGCGACCTGGTCGCGGCCGACCCGGTGGGCGAGGTCGGCGCGCGCGCCGCCGACGGCGTCGAGCTGCTGATGGGCACCACCCGCGACGAGGCGGCGGCGTTCTTCGCCCTCGACGACCGAGTGGCGGCGCTCGGCCCGGACGACCTGGCGCGCGTCGCCGCCGACTGGTTCGGCGACCCCGGCCGCGCCGCACCGGACGGCCGGACGGCCACGCGGATCGCCATCGACCTGGCCACCGAGCAGCTGTTCGACGAACCGACGCGGCGGCTGGCGCGGGCGCTCACCGAGCACGGGGCGGTGCCATGGCTCTACCGCTTCGACTGGCATCCGCCGCAGAGCCCCTACGGCGCCTGCCACTGCATCGAGCTGCCATTCACGCTGGGCAACGCGGCGGCCTGGCGCGACGCGCCGATGCTCGCCGGCGAACGGCCCGCCGGCCTGGTCGAGCGGGTGCGCCGCGCCTGGACCGGATTCGTCCGCGAAGGCGACCCCGGTCTGCCCGCCGGCACCGTCCACCACTTCACCTGACCGCGCGCGGGGGCGTCAGCCGACCTTCAGGTGGGCGATCACCGGATCGTGGTCGGACGGGTAGGTAGCGCCGTCCCGGTAGGGGTCGATCTCCGTCCAGACCGTGCGGACGGCACCGCGCGCCAGGATCCAGTCGATGCGCCGGCCGTCCTTCTCCGGCGGGAGCCAGTGGTTCTCGGTGCGGTACTGCGGTCCGTGCCGGCCGGCGGTCGTCCACGTGTCGCGGAAGGCGTCGGCGCCGGTGAGGATCGAGTACACCGGCGACGCGCCGGCCGCGGCGTTGAAGTCGCCGGTGAGCACCACGGGCACGCCCGCATCGAACGCGCGGACGCGGTCGAGGATCAGCCGGGCGCTCCTCACCCGCGAGTCCGCGGACATGTTGTCCAGGTGCGTGTTGGCCTGGTACAGCACCGCTCCGGTGCGGCGGTCGCGGAGCTTGGCCCAGGTCACCATCCGGACGTAGCGGTTGCCCCAGGTGGCCGAGCCGATGACGGACGGGGTGTCGGACAGCCAGAAGTGGTCGAAGTCGAGCATCTCGAACCGGTCCCGGCGGTAGAAGACCGCCAGGAACTGGTCGCGGGTGCCGCCCTGGCTGCCGAGGCCGACCCAGCCGTAGTCCTTCAGCACCCGAGTCAGATCCTTCACCTGGTACCAGCGGGCCTCCTGCACGCCCAGCAGGTCGGGGCGGTGGCGGCGCAGGACGCGCTCGACGAGCGGCAGCCGGGTCTTCCAGTCCCTGGGCGGCGGATCGTTCACGCCGCGCAGGTTGTAGGTCATCACGCGGACCGTGCCGTCGTCGTCCGCCCTCGGCGCGCCCAACACGAAACCGGACACGAGCACCGCCGCCGCGGCGGCGACCAGCGGCCAGAACCAGCGCCGGCGCCGGACACGTCCGAGCATCGCTCCCCTCCCGCCGCTTCGAGGATAGTCTCGGCGCCTTGGGCGGGCCGGTCTGGTTTTCGGTACCGCCCTTCATCTCCGAGGGCCGCCACGACATGGCGGCGCGCCTCAGTGAACGAACGGCAGCAACTCGTGCCTAGCGCCCGGCGTCGGCTGCCCGGTGATGCGAACACCGTCCTCCTGGTGCCAGCGAAAACTCAAGAAAACGGCGGCGGCCAAGCCGAGCACCCATGCGACCGGGGTCACGATGAACAGGAACTCCGGATCTCCATAATGGCCGGACTCGAAACGGAATATCTCGAACGACCCCGCCGCGACGACCACCAGTGCCAGTGCGACCAGGCCCAGCCAGCGGCGCCGTGCCCTCCTGGTGCGCTGGACGGAGTGGACTCGCAGCCGAACCACACCGTCACAGGCGCCGCACCGCACCTCCATGACGCTGCTTCCCTGGTCGGGGCGCAGGACTTCTATCGGAGACACCCTGTAGCGGTTCACGATCGTGTCGCCGACCTGGCGTGTGCTCACCATATGGTGCAGCTGCACGGAGTGGCGCCTGCCTATCGCGCGCAATTCTCACTCTCCCAACGTGCGCCGTGGTCCGTATCAAGACTGGCAGCGTCACGCCCCATTGATCCATGGTCTCGGACAAAAAGCCGGTCGGTAGACAGCCGATTCGGAGGCCGCCTGCGATCTTGGATCTCCGTGCAATACCGGGCGCGTGGCCGACCAAGAAGGGGAAACAGCACGGCGGCGGAAGGCGCAGTGGATGGCGGGCGGCTCCTCCCAACCCCCTCGCGAACGGGGGATCTCCGGCGGGTGATGCGCGACCCCCGGTCGCCGAGGCGGCTGCCGTGCTGGTCCTGCGGGTGGGCACCGCGCGCGTTTGGCTGCACCGCGCCCACCTCGCGGTACGTCTGTCTCCGACGTCCCGCATGGCCTCTACGGCGCGTCCGCCAACATTCCCGGCGAAGACCTCCGGCTCGGGCTGCAGATGCGCATCAACACCGGCCTGTTCAAGCCCGGCCAGACTTTCGTGTGGACGATGTCGACGTCCCTGACGGAGGCGGTTCCACCAGCACTGTCCTGGTGCGGGGCCTGGTCGCCTCGTGCACCCCCGTCCTTGTAGGCCGCGCCCGGGACTGGTGCTGTGTCTGCACGGCCGCGGATTGCGCATTCTTCGTCCCCTGAGGATTTCCGCAGGAGGTGGGGTGCGGTGACGCGGCGGGATCCGATGGTTTGCCCCATGGGGCCGGGACAGGCCCGGAAAATAGCGTCGTCCGCGTGGAGATCAAGAAATCGGTGACGGTGCGGGTGGCGCGGTGGAGTGCGCGGCGGCCCTGGACGGCGATCGGGCTGTGGACGCTGTTCGTCGTGCTGTGCCTGGCGCTCGGCGGCGCCGCCGGCACCAACAAGATCAGTGACGCGGAGTCCGGGGTCGGGGAGTCGGGCCGGGCCGGGCGCATCGCGGAGTCCGGGCACTTCCCGGAGAAGCCCGAGGAGAGCGTCCTCATCACGCGCACCGAGGGCGGGAAACTCGACGCCCGGACGGCCAAGGCCGCCGCCGCGGACGTCGTCCGGCGGATGAAGGCGCTCCCTGAGGTCGAGTCGGTCGGACGCCCCGTCCGGTCGCCCGACGGTACCGCCGTGCTCGTGCCGGTGACCATGAAGGGCGACACCGAGACCGCCGACCGCCGCGTGGACCCGCTGCTCGCGCAGAGCGCGGAGGTGCAGCGGGCCAACCCCGGCCTGCGCGTGGAGCAGGTCGGGACGGGCTCGACGGCCAAAGGGCTCGGCGAGACGCTCGGCGAGGACTTCAAGCGGGCCGAGTTCATCAGCCTGCCGCTCACCCTGCTGATCATGCTGGTGGTGTTCGGCGCCGTCATCGCCGCGGGCGTGCCGGTGGCGCTGGCGCTGTCGTCGGTCGCCGCCGCGATGGGGCTGTCCGCGCTGGTCTCGCACGTGCTGCCCGCGACGAGCGCGATCAGCAACGTGATCCTGCTGATGGGGATGGCGGTCGGCGTCGACTACTCGCTGTTCTACCTCAAGCGGGAGCGGGAGGAGCGGCGCCGGGGCCGGCCGGACGCGATCGAGATCGCGGCGGAGACGTCCGGGCACACGGTCGTCGTGTCCGGCATGACGGTGATCGTCGCGATGGCCGGGCTCTACCTGGCCGGCGAGGCGACGTTCTCGTCCCTCGCCACCGGCTCGATCATCGTCGTCGCGGTCGCCGTGCTCGCGTCCCTCACCGTGCTGCCCGCGCTGCTGGCCAAGCTCGGACGCTGGACGGACCGCCCGAGGATCCCCGTCCTGTGGCGCCTCACCCTCCGCCAAGGCGAGTCGCGGCTGTGGCCCGCGCTGCTGCGCCCCGCGCTGAACCACCCGGCAGTCACCCTGGCGGTCTCCACCGGGCTGCTCCTCCTGCTGGCCGCCCCCGCGCTGGACATGCGGCTCAAGCAGCCGGGCTCGGACGACCTGTCCCGCGACATCGCCGTCGTCCGGTCGATGGACCGGCTGACCCACGCGTTCCCCAGCGAGGGGACCGTCCACGAGGTCGCGGTGCGCGCCCCGGCCGACCGGTCGGACGAGGTCGAGGCGGCCCTCGCCGCCCTGGCCCGCCGCACGGCCGCCGACCCGCTCTTCGCGCACGACCGGCGTCCCGCCGTCAAGGCGTCGGCCGACCGCCGGGTGCACCTGATCGGCATCGCCACCCCGCACACGCCCAACAGCGACGGCGCCCGCCGCTCGCTGGAGACGCTCCGTGCCTGGGTGCCGCAGTCGGTCGGCGCCGTCCCCGGAGCCGAGTACGCCGTCACCGGCAAGGTCGCCGAGGGCGTCGACTTCACCGACCACCTGGAGAAACGACTGCCGCTGGTGGTCGGCTTCGTCCTGCTCCTGACCCTCGTGACGATGGGCCTCATCTTCCGCTCGCCCGCGATCGCGCTGTCGACCACCCTGCTCAACCTGCTGTCGGCGGGCGCGGCGTTCGGCGTCCTCGTGGCGGTCTTCCAGCACACCTGGGCGGAGAACCTGCTGGACTTCACGTCCTCCGGCGCGGTCGTCTCCTGGCTGCCGCTGTTCCTCTTCGTGATGCTGTTCGGGCTGTCGATGGACTACCACGTGTTCGTCGTGAGCCGGATCCGCGAGGCCGCCCGGCACGGCCTGCCCACCCGGGACGCCGTCCGCGAGGGCATCACCCGCTCGGCCGGCGTCGTCACCAGCGCCGCGATCGTCATGGTCGCCGTCTTCTCGATCTTCGGGACGCTCAGCATGGTCGAGTTCAAGCAGCTCGGCGTCGGCCTGGCGGCCGCCATCCTGATCGACGCGGTCGTCATCCGCATCTTCGTCCTGCCGGCTCTGATGGCGCTGCTGGGCTCCTGGAACTGGTGGCCGAACCGTCCGTCCCCGCGACACCATCACTTTCCCCAGGCGCCGGCCCATCCCCATTCTCCGCACCCTCCGCATCTGCTGCGCAGGCCGTGAGTCGGACGGCCTCCAAGTGCAACGTGCCTGACCCCACTGGCTCGGGTCAGGCACGTTGCGACACAAGGGCGGATGGGGGCGCCTCGCCTACCGGGTCGTGCAGACCCAGGTGATCCAGCGGCCGCCGCCTGCGTTGTTGATGGCGTTGCGTTGGGCTGCGGCCTTGGTGGAGCCGTGGCCGCCCCAGTACTTGTTCGTTCTGGAGTTGAAAGCGACGGCGCCGCAGCCGTTGACGAAGGTGGTGAGGACCTTGCAGCCGGAGGTGGGGCACTCGTTGAGTGCCCGTCTCCTGGCGGCTGCCGCGCTGTCGTAGTCCCACGCCTTGCCGATCGCGCCGTTCCGTCCCACGGCGATGGCGCCATAGTTCTGCGGAGGCGGTGAGTAGGTCGGCGCCGAGGTGGTCGGCTCGGAAGTGGGGAAGGACGGCGGGCTGTAGGTGGGCGGCGTCGGGAGACCCGAGTACGTGGGCCTCGAAGCCACCGATGTCGTGCTCGGGCGATCATCATCGTCGTCGGACCAGAACAGCACGGCCGCGCCGCCGCCGACCAGCAGCAGGAAGCCCGTGACGGCCACGATGACGACGATCATCCCGTTGCCGCCCTTCGGCGGCCGAGGGCCGGACGGGCCCCAACCGGGAGGACCGCCGGGCGGCGGCCCCCAACCGGGAGGGCCGGGAGGACCGGCCGGAGGCCGATGGGGCGGCGGGCCGCCGTGGGGCGGCGGTGGAGGATGCACGGTGAAAGCCCCCGGAGTGCGTTGTTATACGGAAGATCGTGGTGAATCCTCCATCGGACGGAGAGGCGGTCTGCGCGGTTCCCCGTTCGCCCGCATCGGCCGGTGTGCGGAGTGCGACGTCTTTCGAATCCGCTACTTGTTCGAATGAAGCCGGTAGGCGGGATGCGTCAGAAACCCCCGTAGGGGCGCGGCAGCGGGCCGTCGTCGAGATATGGATCATGGTCGGTGCGCCGAGGGGCGGGGGCGACCGATGCGTCCGAGTCATGAATGGACTGGACGAAGGGATTTTTCGCCGTCGTTGTCCTCACGGTCAGAGAGTCACGGCAGGGCGGACCGTCCGGGCAATTGGATACTCAAGGCAAGGCAGGGGCTGCGGGGCCTCTCCGAGATCTGTCGGACGCCGCCGTCCTACAGATGTACGTGGGTGCGTGGCCGGGGTCGCCGCGCTCCTCCAGGTGGGCGCGTGGCCGGGCCTTCTATCGGAGCAAGGACCGCTGATGCAGGTGGACGGCTGGGCCGGCCACTGGCGGGTGGGTGCTCACGTCCCGGTTGTTGTGGGTTGCTGTCACGTTGGTTGCGGTCGCCGGTTCCAGGTGGGTGAGCATGGTTGCGGTAGGTGCGGGGTGCGGCCCGCACCTACCTACCGGGTGGTGCAGACCCAGGTGATCCAGCGGCCGCCGCCTGCGTTGTTGATGGCGTTGCGTTGGGCTGCGGCCTTGGTGGAGCCGTGGCCGCCCCAGTACTTGTTGGTTCTGGAGTTGTAGGCGACGGCTCCGCACCCGTTGACGAAGGTCGTGAGGACCTTGCAGCCCGAGGTGGGGCACTCGTTCAGCGCGCGCCTCCTGGCGGCTGCCGCGCTGTCGTAGTCCCACGCCTTGCCGATCGCGCCGTTTCGTCCCACGGCGATGGCGCCATAGTTCTGCGGAGGCGGTGAGTACGTCGGCTCGGGGGTCGGATCCGAGGTGGGGAAGGACGGAGGGCTGTACGTGGGCGGGCTGTAGGTGGGCGGCGTGGGAAGACCCGAGTACGAGGGCCTCGAAGCCACCGATGTCGTGCTCGGAGAGTCATCGTCGTCCGACCAGAACAGCACGGCCGCGCCGCCGCCGACCAGCAACAGGAAGCCCGTGACGGCCACGATGACGACGACCATCCCGTTACCGCCCTTCGGCGGCCGAGGGCCGGACGGGCCCCAACCGGGAGGACCACCGGGCGGCGGGCCCCATCCAGGGGGACCGGGAGGACCGGGAGGACCGGGAGGACCGGGAGGGCCGGCCGGAGGCCGGTGAGGCGGCTGGCCGCTATAGGGCGGTTGCGGTGGTTGCACGGTGAAAGCCCCCGGAGTGCGTCGACATCCGGAAGATCATAGCGATTCCTCCATTCGTCGGCCATGGGCGGCGACAGAATTCAGTCCTCTAGGGAATGTTCGCTACTTTGTTCGAATGGATCGGATATCATGGGGGGAGTGAGGGGGGAGTGATGATGTCGGTTCAGCCGTTGTTCCGTGTCGCTGATTGCGAACCCTCACCGCCCGTTCCGCAGCCCGTCCCGGACCTGACCGGCGACCTGGGAAGCCTGTCCGACGCCGAACTGCTGGACGTCGCGGCCGCCGCGCGCCGTCGGACCTCCTGGGCGCAGGCCCGTGAACTGGCCGCGATCGCCGAACTCACCCGCCGCCGCACCGCCGACGAGGAGAAGGAAGAGCCCGACGTCCGGGTCCTGTCGGCGCACGAATCGGTGATCGAAGAGGTCGGGGCCGCGCTGACGGTCACCGGGAACGCCGCAGCGACCCTGGTCGATCTGGCCGAACGCCTCCACACCGTCCTCCCCGGCACGCGGCGGGCCCTTGAGGCCGGACGCATCGACCTCGCGCGGGCCCGCGTCATCGCCGACGCCTGCCAATCCCTGCCCGGGCACCTCGCCGCACGCATCGAGGCCGCGATTCTGGACGAGGCCCCGATTCGCACGACCGGCCAACTGCGCCGCAGACTCAAGGCCCTCACCAGGCGTCTCGCTCCTGAGGAGTCCGACGAACGCGCCCGCGCGACCGTCAAGAACCGCCGCCTCGAACTGTGGGAGACACCCGCCGGCACCGCCGCCCTCGCGCTCACCGACATTGCCCCCGAAGACGCGCACGCCGCGCACAACAAGATCAGTGCGGCGGCCCACGGCATCAAGGCGAGCGGCGACCCCCGCACCCTCCATCAACTCCGCGCCGACCTGGCCACCCGCCTCCTCCAGGGCGCCACCCTCCCGGACGCCGTCCGCGCCACCTTCGACGCCGCCCCGTCCACCGAGCCGCCCACACCGATTTTGCCCGCTGGTCTGGAAGCGCCATCGGCGGAAGAACGGCCCGCACCGCACACAGCCCAACCTGTGATGCCGCGAGTCCTTGCCACCGCATCTCTTGATGGCGCAGTGGGTGCCGAACAACCCCAGGACATGGACGGCCGTCGGCACCTGAGCACCGTTCCGCCTCCTAACGATGCCGCCCCGCACGAGGCTCTACGACAGCAAGTTGCCGAGGCGGTTCAACGCTGCCTCACCCACGTTCACCGCCAGGCCCGCGCCACCGGCACCCTGGACCGGCTCCCCGCCGCGATCGGCGAAACCGTCCAGCGCTTGCACCACGAATTCGCCGAGCCCCGAGCCACGGCCTGCCGCGACGGCCTCGACCAGCACGGACAGCCCGGATACCGGCCCTCCACCGCGCTCCGCCGCGAGATCGCCGAACGCCACCCCACCTGCGTGTTCCCCACCTGCAACCAGCCCGCCCACCGCTGCGACGTCGACCACACCGTCCCCTGGCCGACCGGCGCCACCTGCCGCTGCAACCTCGCACCACTCTGCCGCCGACATCATCGGACGAAGCAGTCACGCGGCTGGAGGCTCGCCCAGGTCTGGCCGGGCTTGCTCGTCTGGATCACTCCGTCCGGCACCTGGCATATCACCCGCCCCAGCCGGGAGTGACTCGCACGGCCTTGGAGTCACTCGCGCCATTCTGTCGCCGGCATCATCGGACGAAACAGTGACCCTTTTTCATCCTCGGGTGGCTTCGTAGTTCTGTAGGACGGCGATGGCCTTGACGAAGTGGCCGGCCTTGCTGGGGCTGCAGCGGAGCTTGCGGAGGATTCGCCAGCTCTTGAGCTGGGCGTTTGCGCGTTCGCCGGGTCCGCGGAGCTTGGCGTGCGCGCGGTTGGCCTGCTTCTGGGACTCGGGCTTGTCGCGCCCCTTGTACGGGGTGATGACGACGCAGGCCTCGGCTCCTTGATAGCCCTTGTCGGCGAGCGTGATGATCCCGGCGGTGTCCAGCTTGCGCAGGATTCCCCACACGCGGGCGGCGGTCAGGTCGTGCGTGCGGCCGGGCATCGCCCCCGATGTCCACAGGATCGTTCCGTCCGGACCGGCGATGACCTGTACGTTCATTCCGTGGCAGCGGTGTTTGGCCGAGTAGTACGGCCGGTCGGCCCGCACCCGGTCGCAGGCGATGAGCGTGCCGTCCAGCACCAGTAGAGGCAGCCCGTCCTGCTTGGCTTTGCGTAGCGCAGCCGTCAGCTTGGGTGACCGGGCCGACAGCAGCGCCACCGTCTCCTGGACGTATCGCCCTACCGTTGTGAATGAGCCCGATGGGTTCCTTTGGGGCTGGATGATCGGGTGGTGCGGGTGGGGCAGGGATGGCTTACGTATCGCTGTCTT
>NZ_JBICUA010000003.1:0-244430 GCF_043197915.1 Actinomadura geliboluensis
GTCGCTTGGATCTGCTTGAGCCGTGTGCCGTGACGAATGGCACGCACGGTTCTGAGGGGGCGGGGACGTAGTAATGCGTCCCCGCTACCCGACCAAGCAGTACATGCAGTACGAATCGGGTGCCCGGGTAATCAAGATCTACCACGGGAAATCCGTGCCGGTCCCCGTGCAGACGCCGGAGTATGCGCGTGCGCTCTTGCTCTCCGGCGGGCAGGCGCAGCAAAGCGATCGAGAGGTGGAGGCCCGTCGCAAGCGCCAGGAGATCCTCGCCAGGACGGACCCGCCGTACGTGTGGATCATCCTCGACGAGGACGTGCTGGACCGTCCGATCGGGGGGCCGCAGATCATGAGGGAGCAGCTCGGCCATCTGCTCGAAGTCGATGAACTGCCGCATGTGTCGGTACGCGTCATCTTGAGGTCGGTGGGCGCCCATCCCGGGCTGGACGGCGCCTTTCAGCTCCTCGACCTGGGAGGACGGCAGGTCTCTTATGTCGGTGCGCAGTTGGCCGGGCGCTTCATTGAAGCTGGTGACGAAGTTGCCGCTCTCGCGATACAGTTCGATCAACTTGGGGCATTGGCCCTATCTCGCGATGATTCGCGAAAGTTGATCGGAAAGGTGCGGGAGAGGTATCTGTGAGCGAATGGCGGAAGAGTTCCCGGAGTGGTGGCGTCAACGACAATGCCTGCGTTGAGCTGGCGAGATTTGGCGGCACTGTGGGCGTGCGCGACTCGAAAGACCCCGATGCGGGTCACCTCGGGCTCAGCCGCCGGGAGTTCTCTCAGCTGGTCGCGCGCATCAAGCGTGGTGGGCTCGCCCTGCGCGCGGGCGACTGAGGCGCCTTCTCATCCGGTGAGTCGGCGGTGACAGAGTTGGGCGGCGGCGATGTCGCGGCGCCTGTCAATACCCCGAAGGTCACCGCTTCGGACGACCGCGGGTAGACGCCCCAGACCACCGCGTGGCGGCAGCGTTGCGGTCATGAGCGTTCTCACCGACACCCGTGCGGTGGCCGCGGCGGCGGCCGCCGCCACCGTCGCCGTGCTGGCACCGCACCAACCGACCTACGACCGGGGCTTCGCCCCCGCCTGGGTGACGCTGGCGGGCGCCGCGCTCGCTCTGCTGTTCGCGTGGACGGAGCGCGCCTGGGCCGGACGGATCGCCGCGGTGCTCCTGCTGTGGGCGGGCGGCGGAGTCGTCCTGGACGGCTTCCGCGCCTTCTTCTGGGCGACCGGCATCCCGGCGGGCGACTTCGCGCAGGTCAACTGGGCCGGTGCGGCGACCCGCGGCGCCGGCCTGCTGACCTCGGCCCTGCTGGTGTTCGCGCTCGCCCGCCGGGCCCGGGGCCCCTGGCGTGAACGACCGTGGCTCGGATACACCGCGTTCACCCTGGCGTTCCCCTACCCGCTGCTGAAGCTGTACTGGTCGTTCGGCGGCGCCGCCGCCCGCCCGGAGCCGTACACCGAGGGCTTCCCGTACATGGAGTCGGTCATGCTCCTCGGCGGAGCAGCGCTCGCGCTGGCCCTCGTCCAGCCCTGGGGACGACGACTGCCCCGCCTGCCGCTGCTGGTGCCCGCGTGGGCGGCGACCGGCGCGCTGGTCAGCATGGGGGCGCTCGCCGGTTTCGGCACCGTCGCGCAAGCCGTCGGGCTCAGCGACGGTCCGGTCGACTTCGGTGATCCGCCGACCGTCGCGATGGTCGGCGCGGTCTACGGGTCGTGGCTGCTGTTCGGCCTGGCGCTGGGCGGCGCCACCCTGACCTACCAGCGGCTCACCCGCTGACCTACGCTTTCACCCCATGCGTGCGAACCGTGCGGACGTGACGTTGGCGTTCGTCACCGGCATGCCCCTGGCGAGCCTGTCGGCGCTCGTCGCCGCGCTCTCGCTCCCGGGAGCGCGAGCGGCGGTCCTCCTGATCGCGGCGGTCGTCGCCCACCTGGCCCTCATCGGACGCCGCACCCGCCCGATCGGCTCGCATGCCGTGGTCTGCGCCGCGTTCGCCGTGCAGACCGCGGTCACCGGGCTGTTCCTGGTGCTTCCGTCGGTCCTGGTCTTCCCCATGTCCGTGTACGCGGTGACGGCCTACAGCAGACGCACCCTCGCCCTGGCCACCGGTGTCCTCGGCTCCTGCGCGGTCGCCGCCCGCTTCGCCGCCGATGACAGCGTCCGCTCCGCGGACTTGGGGCCGAACCCGTGGCTGCTGCTCGCGCTGCTGCTGGCGATCGTCGCGGCGGCGTGGAGCATGGGCCTGGTCCGCCGCAGCCAGCTCGCCTACGCCGAGATCGCCGCGGAGAAGGCCCGGCATGACGAACGGACGCGCATCGCCCGCGAGATGCACGACGTCATCGCCCACTCCCTCGCCGTCATCGTCACGCAGGCCAAGGCCGGCCGCTACGCCCCGGACCACGCGGCCGGCGCGCTGTCCGCCATCGAGGACACCGGACGGGCGGCGCTCACCGACGTGCGCGGCCTGCTGTCCGTCCTACGCCCCGACCAGAGCCCCCAGCCGACGCTGCGCGACCTGCCGGCGCTGCTGGACCGGGTCCGCACCACCGGCCTCGAGATCGACCGCACCGACCAGGGCACACCGCGTCCGCTCAGCCCCGCCGCGGAGCTGGCCGCCTACCGCTTGGTCCAGGAAGGGCTGACCAACACCGTGAAACACGCGGGAACCACCGTCCGAGCGGCCGTCGACCTCGACTGGGGCGTCGACGCGCTGACCATCACCGTCCGGGACGACGGCGCGGCGGCTCCGTCCGCACCCGGCATGGGCCTGAGCGGGATGCGCGAACGGCTGCACGCGCTGGGCGGCTCCCTCACCACCGGCCCGGCCCGGGACGGCTTCGCACTGCGCGGCCGCCTTCCGTACCTGGAGACGCCGTGACCATCAGGGTCCTGGTCGTCGACGACCAGGACCTCGTCCGCACCGGTACCGTCCTGGTCGTCGATTCCCAGCCCGACCTGCGCGTCGTCGGGCAGGCCGCCGACGGAGCCGAAGCCGTCCGCCTGGCCCCCGCCGCCGACGTCGTGCTCATGGACATCCGCATGCCGGGCATGGACGGGGTCGAGGCCACCCGCAGGATCTGCCGGGACGCCGGGCCCCGCGTCCTCGCCCTGACGACCTTCGACCTCGACGAGTACGCGTTCGCCGCCCTCAGAGCCGGCGCCTCCGGCTTCCTCCTCAAGGACGCCCCCGCCGAGGAGATGCTCACCGCGATCCGGACCGTCCATCGGGGCGACGCCGTCATCGCCCCCTCCACGACCCGCCGCCTCCTGGATCACGTGGCCCCCGGCCTTCCCTGCCCCGCCGGCCCCGACCCCCTCACCGACCGCGAACGCGACGTCCTCCTCCACATCGCCCGGGGCCTGTCCAACGCCGAGATCGCCGCCCGCCTCCACCTGGCCGAGGGCACCGTCAAGACCCACGTCGGCCGGATCCTCACCAAGCTCGGCGTCCGCGACCGCGTCCAGGCCGTCATCTGGGCCTACGACCACCGCCTGGTCCGCCCCGCCTGAACGGCCCGCCGTACCGTCGCCTCAACACCGGATCACCGTGCAGCGAGACCTTCGTGATTGAGGTGGTCAACAGGGCGCGGGTGCGGACAACCGCAGGATGACCGGGTGGCGGACACCATCCCAGGGCCGCGCCCCGCGGGTCTAGCGTCGGGCCGCGTGAAGGAGAAGTTGATCGACATGCCGCGCCGCGCGCTCGCCGGTGTTCTCGGACTGGTGGCCCTCGGTGCGATCGTGTTCGCCGCCGCAGTGACGGACGGCCCGCCGCGCCCGCTGCCGGCGGACGCTCCGGCGGGTGAGTTCAGTGCCGCGCGAGCCCTCGGCCATCTCGACCGGTTCGCCACCGAGCCGCGGCCGATCGGCAGCGCGGCGAGCAAGCGGACGCGCGAATACCTCGTCGGACGCCTGCGCGCCGAAGGTTTCGGCGTCCAGGTGCAGCGTGCGGTCGGGGCGTCGTCCAGTACGGGGCTCGCGACGTTCGGGCTGGTGGAGAACGTGGTCGCGACACTCCCCGGCAGCGACTCCACCGGAACGGTCATGCTGGCCGCCCACTACGACTCCGCGGCGATGGGGCCCGGCGCGTCCGACGACGGTGCGGCGGTGGCCGCGATTCTGGAGACGGCCCGCGCGCTTCGGCAGCAGGGCCCGCTGCGCAACGACCTCGTCCTGCTGCTGTCGGACGGGGAGGAGGACGGCGTCCTCGGCGCCGAGGCGTTCGTCCGGGAGCACCCGCTCGGGCGGGCCGGGGGCGTGCTGCTCAACTTCGAGGCGCGCGGGGCGGGCGGGCCCGCGCTGATGTTCGAGACGACCCGGCGCAATGCCGGGCTGGTCGGCGCGTTCGCGGACGCGGCGCCGAGACCGCACGGCGACTCCTCCATGGTGGAGATCTACCGGATGCTCCCGAACAACACTGATTTCACCCCGCTGTCCGAAGCCGGGTTCCGCGGCATGAACTTCGCCTGGGTCGAGCGCGGCTCGCACTACCACACGGCCACCGACTCGATCGCCAACCTCGACCGCGGCAGCCTCCAGCATCACGGCGCCACCATGCTCGCCCTCGCCCGCACGCTCGGCGATACCGATCTGGCTGATCTGGACGACGGGGGCGACGCCACCTACTTCCGGCTGCCCGGAATGATGGTGACCTACCCGGGCGCGCTCGTTCCGCTGCTCACCGTGCTGTCGGTCGCGGTGTTCGGCGCGCTGGTCGTCACCGTACGGAAGCGGCGGCTGGCGAGCCTGCCGCGCATGATGGTCGCCGCGGTGTCCGCGGTGCTGCCGCTCCTGCTGGCGGCCGTGCTGGCACAGGTGCTGTGGAGTGTCCTGGCGGGCGTACGTCCCGAGTACGACACGATGGGCGGCCTGCTGCACCGGCCGGTGCCCTACCGGGCGGCCGTCGCCGCGCTGACCGTGCTGGCCCTGTTCCTGTGGTACGCGCCGTTGCGACGCAGGCTCGGCCCCGCCGCGCTGGCGGTCGGCGCGCTCGCCTGGCCGACCGGTCTCGGCGTCCTGCTCACGTGGGCCGCGCCCGGTGCCGCGTTCCTGTGCGCGCTGCCCGCCCTGACGTGCGCGCTCGGCGGTCTCGGCGCCGTCCTGCTGCCGCGCGGACGGTTCGGGGCGCTCATGCTCGGGATGCCGGCCCCCACGCTCCTGCTGCCCGCCTGGGCGCACGCGGTCTTCGACGGGATGGGACTCGCGCTCGCGGGCGTGCCCGCGCTCGCGCTGGCTCTGTTCGGTTTGACGCTGCTTCCCCTGGCCGAGCTCGCCCTGCCCGAGCGCCGCACCGTGCTCGTCGTGGCGTCGGTCCTCGCACTCTCCGTCGCGCTGGCGGTGACCGGCCTCGCCGCCGACACCGTCGACCGGTCGCGCCCTCACCGCACCCACCTGGCCTACGTGATCGCCGCCGACAGCGGCATCGCGCACTGGGTCAGCGGTGACACCGATCCCGGTCCCTGGACTCGGCGGTACGCGACCGGCCGAGACCTGGGCGGGCTCCCGCCCGGATACGCGCGCAACCTGCGGTGGACGGGCCCCGCCCACCCGACGCGGGCGGCCGAGCCCGAGGTACGGGTCGTCTCCCGTGACGGCGACGCCTTCCGGCTGCGAGTCACCGCCGGCCGTGGCGCCCGTTCGGTGACGCTGCGCTTCGACCACCCGGTCACCGAGGCGTCGGCGACGGTCCGCGGCCACGCCCCCGCACGGGTCACGGTCAGCGGGGTACGTCGGAAGACCTGGCCGGGCGAGGTCCGCTTCCGCGGCCTGCCCGCGGACGGCGCTTCGATCACCGTGCGCGTTCCAAGCGGCGGACGGCTCACCGCCATCGCGGAGACGGACGGTCTCACGGCCGCACCCGGCTTCGTGCCACCTCCCCCCGGCCTGGTGCCCTCCACTCGCGAGGACGGCAACCTGACCGCGGTCACCCGCACCTACACCTTGCGATGAGGTACCGCGGCGGAGTGTCTAGTCGCGGTGGCGGAGGACGCCGGTCGTCTTCTTGGTCCGGTGGTCGGCGGCGTAGTACACGATGTCGGCCCTGCCGTCCTTGCGTCTGGTCAGGGTGATGTCGCCGACGTCGCACCCGGACAGCCCGGCGGTGAAGTTCGTCCGGAGCACCAGGGAGTTCCCGGAATGGGAGACGGGCACGGCCGTCCCGATGCATTTGCCGTGCAGGTACCGCACTTCGCCGGACTTCTCGCCCGCCTTGAGGGTCAGTTCGACGGCCCATGTCGCGCGGCTGCCGTAGTGGTCCTTGACGTTGCCCGTCCACGTGCCCGCCAGGTCGCGCGGCACGACCGTCTCGGAGGCCGGTTCGTCGGGTTGCATCGCCACGAGCGCGGCGATGCCCAGGAGCAAAGCTAAGCCCGTGAGGACGACGAGCACGCAGCCGATGCCGAGTTTGGAGCCGCCCCCGCGGCGCGGGACGGACGGGTGGTGGTGGTGGATGTGCCTGACCCGGGGCGGGGGAGGGGGCCCGGGGACGGTGGTCGTCCGGGGGCCGGGACGGCGTGCGCCCGCCGTGGCCATGTCCCAGGGGTCATCGATGTCCGAGGGGTCTTCGATGATCTCCTCTTGGGCCGACTCCGGGGGCCGGCGGGCGGCGTCGTAGCTCGCGCGGTGGTTCAGGAGGACGTCGCGGGCGGCGTTGAGGAGGCGGAGGCGCTCCTCCGCCTCGGCCTTGGCCGACGGGTCGGTGACCCGGTCGGGGTGGTGGGCCGTCGCCAGGCCGCGCCAGGCCCGCTGGATCTGGTCCGGTGAGGCGTCCGGCCGGACGCCCAGGAGCTCGTAGGCGTCGTTGCCGTCCAGTTCGTTGAAGCCGGCCCGCAAGGATCAGCGGCCGATCCGGCGGGCGACCGAGGCGCGGTAGCAGGTGAGGGACCAGTGCGCGGTGGCGTCGGTGTGCCCGGCCGGGACGATCTTGGTGCCGGTCGCGAACGTCACGTCCTTCGCGCCGGCGAGGTACAGCACGAACGCGTCGAGCCGGTGGTCGAAGCCCTCGTAGTACCAGTTCTCGCGGAGCACCTTCCGTTCGGCGGTGAACGGCGCCTGCAGCAGCTCCTGGGCCAGCGGCGGGAGGTTGCCGAGGACGCCCTTGGCCGCCGAGCCGAGGCCGATGTCGGGCGGCGCCGCGGCGTGGCCTGACATCGGCGCGCCGCCCCGGTACGGCGGCGGGCGGTGGTCCACCTGGACGTGCCGGAGTGAGCCGGGCGCGAACTGGAACGAGGTGATCGCGTACACCGGGCGGTGCTCGGTGTTCACCCGCGGCTCGGCGATGGACAGCCCCGCCTCGCCCAGCGTCACGGCGTAGCAGCGTCCGTCGCCGCTCGACGCGTCCTCGCGGGCGAACCAGTCGATGGGGTTGCCGGACAGTTCGGCGAGGCGCTGCCGGGTGCGCTCCCCGACCGTCGGCCAGCATTCCTCGCGGAGCCGTCCGCCGCTCAGCCCCATCTCGCCCGGACTGTGGACGGGAGCGGTGCGCGGCGCGACCGTCCCGGCGTCCCGCCGGACCTCGGGACTGCTGGAACCGTACGGGACGATCGACCCCATGCGCGCACCCCTCGGCCATTCAATTGACGATCCCGGGCCAGTTTAGTGGCGGCCGCGCCGGCCGGGCGGCGGCGTGTCGTTGATCGTTACCTTATGGTGCCGCCCGCGGGCGCGGCCGTCGCTATGGTTCTCGATCATGTTGCGATGGGGCGGGCGGGCGGAATCGATTCTGTGGGTGGCCGCGGCCGCGCTGAGCGCGGTCCCTCTCGTCCTCGACGCCGTGTTCGAGTTGCTCGGGCGGCAGTGGAGGGGGTACGGCTTTGGAGTCGTCCTTTCCCCCGGCCAGTGCACCGCCTGGTTCCATCAAACGGACGTGGTGCAGGCTCCGGGGTTTCTGATAGTCAGTGCCAAGCCCTATCTGGTCGTTGTTCCGGCGTTCCTGATATGGCTGGTGACAAAGCGGCGGGCTGCGGGATGGGCGGCCCTGGCCATTCTGGTGCCGGTGTTTCTCGTCCATCCGCTGATGTTCGGGTATGACCTGGCTCGATGGGGGCGGCAGTGCACGGACCTGTGGCTCACGCCCTGGCCCGGTCTGCAGATCGCATGGTGGACGGGCCGCCTCGTGCTCGTCACCCTCCTGCTGGCGGCGGTCTACCGTCCGGGACGCCGGATGGTGCGCGCGGTGTCCGGAGTCCTGGTGGCCGGGCTCGTGCTCGGCGCCGCCGGCGACCAGAGAACACCGCAGCCGATAATGGCCGGCCCGCGGGACTGCCCCAAGGTGCTATTCCAGCCCTCGCAGCGTTCGGAAACGCTGGTGCCGACTGTCAAGAGCATGTCGGAAGGGGAGAGGTACCTCGCCTATCTGTGCTCCGTCCGGGGCCATCCCCAGTTCCCGTCCTGGCGTCGCCCGGCCCCGGAGGACCCGTTGTCCGACGCCGCCCTGCTCGATATGGGAAGGCGTGCCTGCCTCGGTGAGAAGCCGGCACCGCAGACGGACCTCGGACGCCATGGCGCGCACTGGCCTTCGGTCGTCGAAATGGCCTACCTGTGTCCCAGGCGGGCGACGACGCAATTGCGCGAGCTGGAACGGAACCTGGCGGCGATGCAGGCCCAGTACGGGCGGGAGAAAGCGCAGGTAACGGCATATTGCAAGCGCACCGCGCCGAAGGGTCCGAAACCCGTCACCGAGGCAACGGACGCCATGTCGGGCGGCGAGAGCGGCAGCTATTTCGTCGGGACCGAGGGCGACTCCTTCGACGCGGCGCTCAAGAACGGGCTGGTCGCGAGCGACGGCCGCTCCGTCACGGTGATCACCGGGACGCAGGGAAAGCTGTGCCTGACCGTCCGCGCCTACCGGAAGGCGCCGCCGCTCGACCTCAAGGGCTGGGACGAGGTCGCCGAGGTCGGTTTCGACAGCCCGGACGGACGCTCCACGGTCGGCTCGATGGACGGCCCGAGCGACTTCCCGCCCGTCACCGCCGCCGGTCCGGGGCCGTACCGCCTCCGCGTGTACGTCCGCGGCCGCGACGAGCCCGAGGCGTTCTTCCCGGACATGCCCGCCGAGAAGCACCTCCTGGTCGTCTTCCCCGGCGAATCAAAGAAGCCGAAGTCCTACAAGAACGGCGAACCCTGACGCCCGGCTCAGGCGGTGTCGATGGCTTCGGGGGAGAGGATGTTGTCCAGGACCATCGCCGCGCAGCCCTTCAGGCCCGCCTGCTCGCCCAGGCGGCTCGGCTCTATGCGCAGGGTGCGGGTCGCGAGGGCCGTGGAGCGCTGGTAGACGGTTTCGCGGAGGCCCGCGATCAGGGGTTCGTCGGCGCCGACCAGGTCGCCGCCGAGGACGACCACGGCCGGGTTCAGGAGGTTGACGGCGGTCGCGACGACCTCGCCGATGCGGCGGCCGGCGTCGCGGAGGAGGGCGACGGTGGCGGGGTCGCCGGAGCGGGCCAGCGCGGCGAGGGCGGGGAGGTCGTCGGCGGGCGAGCGGGCCAGCAGGGCGGTGCCGCCGGCGATGGCCTCGACGCAGTTGACGTTGCCGCAGCGGCAGGGGGCGTCGAGGGGCGACGGGACGGGGACGTGCCCGATCTCGCCGGCCGCGCCGAGGGCGCCGCGCTGGATGCGGCCGCCCGCGATGACGCCCGCGCCGATGCCGGTGGAGACCTTGACGAACAGCAGGTCGTCGACGCCGGGGTGGGCCTGGTGCTCGCCGAGCGCGGCGGCGTTGACCTCGTTGTCGAGGTAGGCGGGGACGCCGAAGCGGGCGGAGATCGGCGCGCCGATCTCGACGGCGTCCCAGCGGCCGGCGGCGTGCTCGACGGCGTCGGGGACGCCGAGGCCGACGCCCCGGATCGACGCCTCCGCCACGCCGGAGGAGGCGAGGAGGGACGTCCACTCCTCCAGGAGGCGGGGGAGGGTCTTGCCGGGGGACGTCTCCGCCGGCGGCCCGTCGGCGCGGGCGAGGATCGTCCCGGCGAGGTCGCAGACGGCGAGCTGGCCGCGCGACTGGCCGAGGTTGGCGACGAGGACGGCCCCGCCGGCGGCGTTGAACTCCAGCCGGGCCGGGGGGCGGCCGCCGGTGGACGGCCCGGTGGTGCGCTCGACCACGAGGCCGCGCGAGATGAGGGCGGCGACGCGGGACGCCACGGCGGGACGCGACAGCCCGGTGATGCGGCCCAGGTCGGCGCGGGTGGCGACGCCGTCCTCGCGGATCAGGCTCAGCATGTCGCCGGCCGTGGAGGGACGGGAGACGGGGCGGGGCATCCGGTCAGTCAAGCACGCGGGCGTTCAGTGCGTCCAGTTGGCGCAAGATACAGACTTTTGTCATCTGAAGTTCATAAGTGGGGTTGAAGGGATGACCTATGTCCCGATAGCTTGGCGATCTAGAGTTCCCCCTGGTCTGGAGCGTCCTATGCCCGTACATCCCGTGCTGGAGGCAGTGACCCGGCGCGTCGTCGAACGGAGCGCCGGCACGCGCGCCGCGTACCTGAGCCGGATCCGCGACGCCCGGACGGAGGGTCCGGTCCGCAGCGGCATGGGCTGCGCGAACCTCGCGCACGGCTTCGCGGCGTGCGGCGTCCAGGACAAGCTGTGGCTCCGCGGCGACGTCACGCCGAACATCGCGATCGTGTCGGCGTACAACGACATGCTGTCGGCGCACCAGCCGCTCCAGGACTACCCGGACATCCTGAAGGGCGCGATCCGCGCGGCGGGCGGGACGGCGCAGTTCGCCGGGGGCGTGCCCGCGATGTGCGACGGCATCACGCAGGGCCGCGCCGGCATGGAGCTGTCGCTGTTCAGCCGGGACGTGGTGGCGATGGCGACGGCGGTGGCGCTGTCGCACGACATGTTCGACGGCGCGCTGCTGCTCGGCGTCTGCGACAAGATCGTGCCGGGGCTGGTGATCGGCGCGCTGTCGTTCGGGCACCTGCCGGTGATCCTGGTGCCGGCCGGGCCGATGGCGTCGGGGCTGCCGAACGGGGAGAAGGCGAAGGTCCGCAAGCGGTACGCGGCCGGGGAGATCGGCCGCGAGCAGCTCCTCGCCGCGGAGGCCGCGTCCTACCACTCGCCCGGCACCTGCACCTTCTACGGGACGGCGAACTCCAACCAGCTGCTCATGGAGGTCATGGGCCTGCACCTGCCGGGGGCGAGCTTCGTCCCGCCGGGCACGAAGCTGCGGGACGCGCTGACCGAGGCCGCCGGGCGCCGCGTCCTGAAGCTGACGGACCTGGCCGGGGAGTACACGCCGATCGGCGAGCTGCTGGACGAGCGCGCGTTCGTCAACGGCGTCGTCGCGCTGCTCGCCACGGGCGGCTCCACCAACCACACGCTGCACCTGGTCGCGATGGCCGCGGCGGCGGGCATCGAGCTGACCTGGGACGACTTCGACGAGCTGTCCGCGGTGACGCCGCTGCTCACCCGCCTCTACCCGAACGGCACCGCCGATGTGAACCACTTCCACGCGGCGGGCGGCACCGCGTTCCTCATCGGCGAGCTGATCGACGCCGGGCTCCTGCACGAGGACGCGCGGACGGTCGGCGGCGCCACCCTCGCCGCGTACCGGAACGTTCCCGAGTACGCGGCGGGCAAGGCGGAGTGGCGGAGCACCGTCACCGAGTCGGGCGACACGAACGTGCTGCGCCCGGTCGCGGACCCGTTCGACACCCACGGCGGCCTGCACACCGTGCGCGGCAACCTGGGGCGGGCGGTCATCAAGGTGTCGGCCGTGAAGCCGGAGCACCGGACGATCGAGGCGCCCGCGCGCGTTTTCGACTCGCAGGAGCAGCTCCAGGAGGCGTTCGCCGCCGGGGAGCTCGACCGGGACGTGGTCGCCGTCGTCCGCAACCAGGGCCCGCGCGCGAACGGGATGCCGGAGCTGCACCGGCTGACCCCGCCGCTGTCGGTCCTGCAGGACCGCGGCCACCGGGTCGCCCTCGTCACGGACGGTCGTATGTCGGGCGCCTCTGGGGCGGTGCCCGCCGCGATCCACGTGTCGCCGGAGGCGGCCGCGGGCGGCCCGCTCGCCCGCGTCCGCGACGGCGACATCGTCCGGCTCGACGCGGACGGCGGCGTGCTGGAGGTCCTGGTCCCGGAGGAGGAGTTCGCCGCCCGCGAGCCCGCCGCCGCGGCGTCCGGCCAGACCTACGGCACGGGACGCGAGCTGTTCCAGGCGTTCCGCAATGCCGTGGGGCCCGCTGAGCGCGGCGCGGGAGTGTTCGCATGAGCGGCGTGTGGCTGGTCGCGGACGTCGGGGGGACGAACGCGCGGTTCGCGCTGCTGGACGGGCCGGACGGCGTCCCGTCCGAGGTGAGGTCGCTGCCCACCGCCGACTATCCGGGGCTCGCCGAGGCGGCCGCCGCCTACCTCGGCGCGGTCGGGGTGCGGCCGGCCGCCGCGTGCCTGGCGGTGGCGGGGCCCGTCGCCGGCGGGACGTACCACCTGACCAACGCGGGCTGGCCGCGCGGCGGCGTGGAGCAGGTGCGCGCCCACCTCGGCGTGCCGCACCTCGACGTCATCAACGACTTCGAGGCGCTCGCCCTGTCGCTGCCGCGCCTCGGCCCGGACGACCTGGTCGCCGTCGGCGGGCGGACCCCCGCCCCGGCCACGGGTGCGGCGGCGCTCGCGGTGGTCGGGCCGGGCACGGGGCTCGGCGTCGCCGGGCTCGTCCCGACGCCGCACGGCTGGGTGCCGGTGCCCGGCGAGGGCGGGCAGGTCGAGGTCCCGGCCGCGACCGACCGGGAGATCGAGGTGGCCCGGCTGCTCCGCGCCGAGAAGGGCGCGGCGACCGCCGAGTACCTGCTGTCCGGGGCCGGGCTCGCCCGCGTCCACCGGTACCTGTCCGTGCTCGACGGCGCGCCCGCCGCGGACCTCACCGCGCGGCAGATCACCGAGCGCCGCGACGACCCGCGCTGTATGGAGGCGCTGGAGATGTTCTGCGCGCTGCTCGGCTCGCTCGCGGGGAACGCCGCGCTGACCCTCGGCGCCCGCGGCGGCGTCTACCTCGGCGGCGGGATCCTGCCGCGCATCGTGGACGTCCTGCACGGCAGCGCGTTCCGCGCCCGCTTCGAGGGGAAGCCCCCCGTCGAGGACTACGTGCGCGCCATCCCGACCGCCCTCATCGTCCACCCCGGCCCGGCGCTGGTCGGCGCCGCCGTCCGGCTCGCGCAGAGCCTGCCCGACATGGAGCCCGCATGATCGCCGAAGACCTGCTCGACCTCGCCCCCGTGATCCCGGTCGTGGTGCTGGAGGACGCCGGGGCCGCCGTCCCGCTCGCCCGCGCCCTGGTCGAGGGCGGGCTCCCGGTGATCGAGGTGACGCTGCGCACCCCGGCCGCGCTGGAGGCGATCACCCGGATCGCCGCCGAGGTGCCGGACGCCGTGGTCGGCGCCGGCACCGTCGTCCGGCCCGAGGACGCCGAGCGCTCGGCCGCCGCCGGGGCGCGGTTCCTGGTGAGCCCCGGCTGCACGCCCCGCCTCCAGGCGGCGATGGTCGCGACGGGCCTGCCGTTCCTGCCGGGCGTCGCGACCGCGTCGGAGGCGATCGCGCTGCTGGAGGGCGGGATCACGGCGATGAAGTTCTTCCCCGCCGAGGCCGCGGGCGGCACCGCCTACCTGAAGTCGCTCGCCGGGCCGCTGCCGCGGATCCGGTTCTGCCCGACCGGCGGGATCGGCCCGGGGAACGCCGCCGAGTACCTGGCGCTGAAGAACGTCGGCTGCGTCGGCGGCTCCTGGCTGACCCCGGCGGACGCCGTCCGCGACGGCGACTGGGACCGCGTGCGCAAGCTCGCCGAAGAGGCGGCCGCCCTGCGGTGATGTCACGATTGAGACGGGTAGTCCCGTCTCAGGGATATGAACACCACAGAGACGCTTGAGAGCCTGAAAAAGCAGCGGACCGTCCTGCTGACGTCCTACCGCAAGGACGGGACGCCGGTCGGGACGCCCGTCAACGTCGTCGTGCTCGGCGAGCACGCCTACTTCCGCACCTACGACAAGGCCGTCAAGACGAAGCGGCTGGCGCGCAACCCCGAGGTGGAGATCGAGCCGAGCACCTTCCGGGGCAAGGTCACGGGCCCGGCGGTGCACGGCCGCGTCCGGCTGCTCAGCGAGGAGGAGTCGCAGCCGATCCGGCGGCTGCTGGCCCGCAAGCACCCCTTCCTGCAGGGGTTCGCGGTGCCGTTCTTCCACCGGATGAAGCACTACCGGACGCTCCACTACGAGGTGACCCTCGGCTAGCGGCGGCCGCCGGCGGCGTGCGGGCAGGGGCCCGCGGTCAGCCGCGGCGCGTCCCCGTGCGGGACGAGGTCCATGCGCAGCCGGCCGCAGGCGCAGCGGGTCCAGAGGACGACGCCTTCACTGGTGAGGTGGCGGGACACGAGGGTGCTGTGCTGAGTCATGACAGCAGTCTGCAACCGGTCGAATGTTGCCGTCCATTTCAGATTTCCTCAGTGGATCGTGCAATATGTTTTCATGATTGATCTGCGGCGGCTGCACATGCTCCGGCTCGTCCACCAGTACGGGACGGTCACGTCCGCGGCGGAGGCGCTGCACCTCACCCCGTCGGCGGTGTCCCACCAGCTGCGCGAGCTGGCGCGGGAGCTGAAGGTGCCGCTGCTGGAGCCGCAGGGCCGCAAGGTCAGGCTGACCCCGGCCGCGCACCTGCTCATCGCGCACGCGGACGGCCTGCTGGCCAGGTGGGAGGAGGCCCTCGCCGAGCTGGAGTCGCACCGCGCCGGCGCCGCCGGGCCGCTGCGCATGTGCGGGTTCACGACGGCGGTGGGCGGGCTCATCGCCCCCGCCGCCGGCGCCCTCAGGCGGGACGACCCGGACCTCGCGGTCGAGGTCCGGGAGTGCGACACCGCCGAGGCCCTCGGCCTGCTCGCCGCCGGGGAGACCGACATCGCGGTCATCGAGCCCACGCCGGACGCGCCGCCGCCCGGCGACCCGCGCTTCGACCGCGAGCTGCTGCTGGAGGAGGCGCTCGACCTCATCGTCCCGGCCGCCCACCCGCTCGCACTCCGGGCGGGCCTCACCCGCCTGGAGGACGCGGCGGGCGAGACGTGGATCAGCGTCGAGCCCGAGGTCTGCGCCCACCACCAGCAGGTCCTGACGTACTGCGCCGCCGCCGGCTTCACGCCCCGGTTCGCGCACCACGCCACCACCTGGTCGGTGATCTGGTCGCTCGTCGCGCACGGCCTCGGGGTGTCGCTGGTGCCGCGGCTGGCGGACGGGCCGTCCGACCAGCCGGTCGTCCGGGTCCCGCTGGGCGGCGACGGCGTCCCGAGGCGGCGGGTGCTGACCTGCGTGCGGCGCGGCAGCCGCGACCATCCGCTGATCGCGCGCGGCCTGCGCGCCCTCCGCGACGCCGTCCCCGGCCGCTGCGCCCCGCCCGCCGCCGCCTGAACGGCCGGCGGGAGCGGGGCCGGTGCCTCAGGCGTGCGGCGGCCGGTGGCGGGGGCGGCGCACCCCGAAGGCCAGCAGCGCCGCGCGGATCAGCCAGACCGCCAGCGCGATCTGCAGGACGACCAGGACCCCCGTGCCCGGCCCGGCGGTGAAGGCGAGCACCAGGAACACCGCGAGCAGCAGCGGGAACGCCGGGAAGTGGGGCCCGTGCCGGTGGCGGGCGGCCAGGTGCCGGTGATGGCGCTGCCATGCGGGGTGCCCCGGCCCGCCGAACGCCGCCGGGCCGGCGAGCGGCCCCGGCCCGCCGATGAACGGGCCGGGGAAGGCGAGCGGCGCGCCGGGGCCCGCGGCCTTCTCGGGCTCGGGGAGGCCGGTCGGCGCCGGCAGGTCCTCGACCAGGGTGCGCAGGTCGCCGCGCGTCTTGGCGGTCAGCGCGGTGTCCAGCCGCTCGTCCAGCTCGCCGCGGTCCAGCCGGCCGGCGGCGAAGTGGTCGTGCAGGGCGACCATGACCGCGTCGCGCTCGGCGTCGCCGACGCGGATCTCGTCGTGGCGTGCCATGGCTACTCCCCGCCCGCGGCCGTCGGCCCCGGGTCGTCGTCGGCGTCGTCCCGGGCGTCGTCCCGCGTGTCGAGGTCGTCGGCCAGGATGCGGTACAGGCCGCGGCGCGCGTCCGCGAGCACCTCCGTGGCCTGGGCGACCTGGGCGGACGACCCGGAGTGGACGATCTGCATCACCGCGGCCCCCGTCTGCGCGGCCTGCTTGAACAGCTCGGGGACGCCCTCGCCGAAGTCGGGCGTCATCTCCGCCCACGGCTCGGCGAGCCGGTCGGCGTTCTCCTCGGTGTAGGCGCGGCCCTCGTCGGTGAGGCGGAAGGTGCGGCGGCCGCCGCTCTCGTCCCCGGCGATCAGGCCCTCGTCGGCGAGCTGCTGCAGCGCCGGGTAGACCGCGCCGGGGCTCGGCTTCCACGCGCCGCCGCTGCGCTCGTTGATCTCCTGGATGATCTGGTAGCCGTTGCGCGGCTCCTCGGCCAGCAGCACGAGGATCGCCGCGCGGACGTTCCCCTTGCGCGCCTTGCCGCCCCGGCCCCACGGGCCGCCGCGTCCGCGCGCCCACGGCGGGCGCGGGCCGGGGCCGTGGCCGCCGAACGGCCCGGGGCCCCACGGGGCGCCGCCGAACAGCGCGCCGAAGTTCGGGAACTCACCGCGCCCCCACGGGCCGTGTCCGTGCATGTGTCCCATGTTCTGACACCACCTTCTGAGATCACTCTCTGATCCCTCGCGATACGACAACGATATATCGAAGACGTTTCGCTGAGCCAGTGGGTTCCCGGACATTTCCGCGGGGCGGACACGCTTTCGCCGACGGCGAACCGGGCATGATCCCCGATACCGGCCACTGCCGTCTGATTCCGCGAATCTTGGGTACCACCCGGCCGAGGGGGACGATGGGCACACACGAGGCGGTGACCGCGCCCGGCGCGGTCGGCACACCGGACGTCGCGGCACCCCGCCCCCGCGCCAGGAACGAGCTGCTGCTCGGCCTGGCGCTCTTCACCGTGTACTCGCTGGTCACGATGCTGCCGGAGCAGGCCAGGACGGGCCCCGCCCGCGCCCACGGGGAGATGCTCTTCCGGCTTGAGCGGGCTCTGCACCTCGACATCGAACCCGCCCTCAACGGCTGGCTGGCCGACCAGTCGGCGCTGCGCCTGCTCGCCAACTACGAGTACGCGGTCACCTACATCGGGAGCGCGCTGGCGCTGCTCGTCTGGTTATTCCTGCGCCACCCCGACCGCTACCGGACGGCCCGCAACGCCTTCGTCCTGCTCAACCTCGCGGCCCTGGCGTGCTTCGCCCTCTATCCGGTGATGCCGCCGCGGCTGATGCCCGACCTCGGGTTCGTCGACACCGTCTCCGAGGGCCGCACCTGGGGGTCGTGGGGCTCGCCGATGGTGCGCCACGCCGACCAGCTCGCCGCCGTCCCGTCCCTGCACATGGGCTGGACGCTGTGGGTCGGCGTCGAGCTCGCCCGCGTGAAGGCGAAGCGGTGGGTGCAGTGGTTGAACCTCGGTCACATCCTCCTTACGCTCTACGTCATCCTGGCGACCGCGAACCACTTCATCGTGGACGCGGTGGCCGCCGTCCCCTTCGTGGTGGTCTCCGTGTACATCGCCGAGCGCATCGCCCACCCGCACCGGCCGTCCGCCCGCATCCAGGGGCCGGACGCCTTCTTCCTCGCCGTGGAGACGCCCGCCGCGCCGCAGCAGGCCGGCGGCGTCATCATGCTCGACACCTCGAAGGGCGAGGTCGGGCGCGAGGACCTCGTCCGGGTCATCCGGGAGCGGCTGGACGGGCTGCCCCGCTTCCGGCAGCGGCTCGTCCGCCGCGGCCGGTGGCGCCGCCCCGTCTGGCGCGACCACGACCCGGTCGACTGGGAGTGGCACGTCGCCGAGCGGGAGGTCGACGGCATGGCGGGCCTGCGCGCCGCCGTCGCCGAGCTCCAGGCGGAGCTGCTGCCGCTCGACCGGCCGCCGTGGCGGATGGTCGTGATGAAGGGCGCCGAGCCCGGCCGCACCGCCGTCGTGTACCTGATGCACCACGTCGTCGCCGACGGCGTCGGCATCGTCGCGCAGGCGATGTACCTGATGGAGCCGCCGCCCGACAACCTCGGCGCCCGGTTCCCGCGCAAGCCGCTGCGGAAGGCGCTCGCGACCGTGGCTGGGCTCGGGCAGCTCGCCTCCGCCGTGACCAGGCCGGAGCCGCTGCCCGCCGCCGGGACGTCCGAGCGCCGCTTCGGCAGCATGTCGCTCCCGCTCGCCCAGGTCCGGGACGTCGGCCGCCGCTACGACGCGCGCGTGACCGACGTGGTGCTGTGCGCGGTCGCGGGCGCGCTGAACCGGGTCGTCAGCGAGGAGGACGGGCGCCCCGACACCTGCCGCGTCGCCGTGCCGCTCATGATGCGGCCGCCCGGCAGCGCGATGGTCGGCAACCACACCACGGCCGTCATGGTCGACCTGCCGGTCGGGAAGATGGCCGAGCCCGACCGGCTCGCCCTGATCGCCGAACGCAGCCGCGTGCTGCGCTCCGGCACCCGCGCGCAGGCCGCCTGGTTCGTGATGTGGCAGGCGGGCCGCGTCATGCCGGCGCCGCTGCACGGCCGGTTCGCCCGGATGTCCTACAGCGGGCGCTTCCTGCAGGGCACCGTGTCGAGCCTCCCCGGCCCCGACAAGGCGCTGCGGCTGGCGGGCGCCCCGCTCACCGCCGTGTACCCGATCGTCCCGCTGGCGCCGGGCGCGCCGCTCGCGATCGCCGCGCTCGGCGTCGACCGCGAGCTGTGCTTCGGCCTCTCCGTCGACCCCGGCCTGGCGGACGACGCCGACGCCCTGATGGACGCCGTCCGCGACGTCATCGAGGAGCTGCGCGACGGCCCGGAATGACGCCGATCCGGGGTGACGGGATCCGGAGTGACGGCGGCCGCCCGCGTCACACGCTGCGCATCGCGCGCAGCGACTCCTTCAGCGAGCCCATCGTCGCGAACACCGCCGTCGGCTCGTAGCCGCAGTGCGCCATGCAGTTCGCGCACCGGTCGTCGCGGCCCCGGCCGTAGGCGTCCCAGTCGGTGGTGTCCAGCAGCTCCTGGTAGGTGTCGCAGTAGCCGTCGTCCATCAGGTAGCAGGGCCGCTGCCACCCCTTGAGCGAGTACGACGGGATCGCCCACGCCGTGCAGCGGAAGTCGGCCCTGCCCTCCAGGAAGTCCAGGAACAGCGGCGAGTGGTTGAACCGCCAGCGCCGCCGGCGGCCGTCCGCGAACGCCTTCGCGAACAGGCTCCGGGTCTCCTGGACGCCGAGGAAGTGCTCCTGGTCGGGCGCCTTCTCGTAGGCGTACGCCGGCGAGATCATCATCTGGTCGACGCGCAGGTCGTCGTTCAGGTAGTCGAGGACGTCGATGACCGTCTGCGGGGTGTCGGTGTTGAACACGGTCGTGTTCGTCGTGACCCGGAACCCGCGCTCCTGGCACATCCTGACCGCCTCGACCGCCTGGTCGAACACGCCCTCCTTGCAGACGGACGCGTCGTGCCGCTCGCGCAGCCCGTCGATGTGCACCGCCCACGCGAAGTACCGCGACGGACGGAACTGGTCGATCTTCTTCGGGATCAGCGCCGCGTTCGTGCACAGGAACACGTACCGCCGCATCTTGACCAGCTCGGCGACCAGCTCGCCGATCTTCGGGTGCATCAGCGGCTCGCCGCCCGCGATCGACACCATCGGCGCCCCGCACTCGCGGACGGCCGCGAGCGCCTGCTCGACGGGCATCCGCTGCTTCAGCACGTCCGCCGGATGCTGGATCTTCCCGCAGCCCGCGCAGGCCAGGTTGCACGCGTACAGCGGCTCCAGCTCCATGATCAGCGGGTACTTCTCCCGCCCGGCCAGCTTGTTGCGCAGGACGTACCCGCCGACGCGCAGGCTCTGCCGCAGTGGCATCGCCATCAGAACGCCTCCTTCGACCCGCCGCCGGGCCCGCCGGGCGCGGCGGCGCCGGCACCCAGGTACCGGCCCAGCGCGGACAGCGGGAACACCAGCCGGTACAGGTGGTAGTTGATGTAGAAGTCGCCGGGGAACCCGGTGCCGGTGAAGTGGTCCTCGTCCCACGTCCCGTCCGGGCGCTGGTGCTCGGCGAGCCAGCGGATCCCGCCCTCGACGGCCGGGCCGCGCTCGCCGGCGGCCAGCAGCGCCAGCAGCGCCCACGCCGTCTGCGACGGGGTCGACGCCCCGTGTCCGACCCAGGACCGGTCCCGGTAGGAGCGCAGGTCCTCGCCCCAGCCGCCGTCGTCGCGCTGGTGGCGCTCCAGCCAGCCGACCGCGTCCCGGATCGCCGGCTTCTCCGGCCGGACGCCCGCCGCGACCAGCGCCGGGACGACGGCGCCCGTCCCGTACACGTGGTTGGCGCCCCACCGGCCGAACCACGACCCGTCGGGCTCCTGCGCCTTCAGCAGCCACACGACGGCCCGCTTGGCGAGCAGCGAGTCGGCCATGCCGCGGTGCGCGAGCGCCTCCAGGACGTGCGCGGTGACGTCGGCGGACGGCGGGTCGATGACCTCGCCGAAGTCGCAGAACGGCAGCCTGCGGCACAGCGTCCGGGTGTTGTCGGCGTCGAACGCGCCGAACCCGCCGTCCCGCGAGACCATCCCGGCCATCCATCGGACGCCCCGCTCGATCGCCGGCTCGGCCGCCGGGTGCCGGACGCGGTTCAGCGCGATCACGGCCTCGGCGGTGTCGTCCACGTCGGGGTAGACGTCGTTGTCGAACTCGAACGCCCAGCCGCCCGGCGGCAGTCCGGGGCGCCGCACCGACCAGTCGCCCGGTCCCCGCACCTCCTCGCCGAGCACCCACTCGGCGGCCCGCTCCAGCGCCGGGTGCCCGGCGGGCAGGCCCGCGTCGGCGAGTGCGTTCATCGCGAGGACGGTGTCCCAGACGGGGGACTGGCACGCCTCGAGGCGGCGCCCCCGCTCGTCCCGGATCATGAACCGTTCGAGGCCGTCCAGGCCGCGCCGCACGACCGGGTGGTCGAGGCCGTAGCCGAGCAGGTGCAGCGCGATCAGCGAGTACACCCACGGCGGCTGGATGCCGCCCCACGAGCCGTCCCGCTCCTGCCGCGCGATGATCCACTCCGCGGCGCGGCGCAGCGCCGCCTCCCGCACGCCCTTCAGCGGGCGCCGCCGGTGGGCGTGCCGCTGGTGGACGTGCCGCTGGTAGACGTGCCGCTGGTAGACGTGCAGGGCCTTGTCGAGCGCGCCGAACGCCTCGCCCCAGCCGGGCAGGCGGCGCCGCCTCGGCCCCGGGACGTCGTAGTCGGGGACGAGCTCGTCCAGCCCGAACGGCAGCGGCCGGACGGGGCGCAGCGCCCCCACCACCGTCAGCGGGACGATCGTCTGCCGCGCCCAGCACGCGAAGTCGTACACGTTCAGCGGGAACCAGCGCGGCAGGAACAGCATCTCCGGCGGGACCACGGGCAGCTCGTCCCAGGACCAGCGGCCGAACATCGCGAGCCAGAACCGGGTGAACACGCGTGTCGCCGGGACGCCGCCCTCGCCGCGGACGTAGGCGGCGGCGCGGATCATGTGGCCCGCGTCCGGCGGGTCTCCGGCGAGCCGCAGCGCCACGTACGCCTCGACGGTCGTGGACAGGTCGGGTGGGCCGTCGTGGAAGTTCGCCCACGTCCCGTCGGGGGCCTGCTGCGAGCGGATCCAGCGGGCCGCCTCGAACGTGTCCTCGTCGGTGCGGACGCCGAGGAACTCGCGCAGCAGCAGGTCCTCGGCGTCCATCGTGACGTTGGTCTGCAGCTCGCCCTTCCACCAGCCCTCCGGGGACTGGAGCAGCAGCAGGTGGTCGCGGGCGGCGTCCAGCGCCTCGGCGGCGGTCCGGGTTCCGGCGGCCTCCGGGGTCTCCGGCGTTTCCAGCGTTGTCATCGGTGATCTGATCCCGGATCTCTCAGTGGTCCCGGCGGGTGACGAAGTCGGCGATGCGGAGGAACTCGGTGCGGGCGGAGTCCGGCATCCGGGCCGCCAGCAGGTGCTCGGCGGCCCGCTGGACGCGGCTCTCGGCCTCGAGCTCGGCCCACGCGCGCCCGCCCGCCGCCTCGACCAGTGCGGCGGCCTCCGCCAGTTCGGACTCCGCCGGCTCCGCCGCACGCGGCCCGGGCCGCGCGTACAGCTCGGCGAGCTTCGCGCCCTCCGGCGTGCCGGAGTTCAGCGCGGCCACGACCGGCAGCGACATCTTGCGGGACCGCAGGTCCGACATCGCCGGCTTCCCGGTGGTCGCGGGGTCGCCCCAGATGCCGAGCAGGTCGTCGGCGAGCTGGAACGCGATGCCGAGATCGGTGCCGAACGCCTCCAGCGCCTCCGTGAGCGGCCTGGGCGCGTCGTCGAGGACGGCGCCGATCGAGCAGGAGCACGCCAGCAGCGCGGCGGTCTTGTCGGACGCCATGGCGACGCACTCGTCCACGCCGACCTGGCGGCGGCTCTCGAAGTCCATGTCGAGCGACTGGCCGGCGATGAGGCGGCGGGTGGCGGTGGACAGCGCGCGCGCCGCCCGCGCCGAGCCCTGCCCCGGCGCCTCCAGCAGCACTTCGCCGGCGAGGGCGAGGAGCGCGTCACCGGTGAGGATCGCGGACGCCTCGCCGAACACCGTCCATGCCGCCGGGCGGTGCCTGCGCGTGCGGTCGCCGTCCATGATGTCGTCGTGCAGCAGTGAGAACGCGTGGGTCAGCTCCACCGCGACGGCGCCCGGCAGGGCGCTCTCCGGCGGCGCCACCGCGGCGCGCGCCGACAGCAGCGCGAGCGCCGGGCGCAGCGCCTTGCCGGCGGGCGCCTTGCGCGGATGCCCCTCCTCGTCCGTCCAGCCCAGGTGGTAGGCCGCGACGCGGTAGGTGCGCGGATCGAGCCGGCCGACGGCGGCGCGCAGCGCCCCGTCGACCAGCTCGCGTACATCGGTCATCGAGACCGGAACAGCGGTCACCGGCCCCTCACCTCCTCCAGGTGGCGACGGATCGGGATCGGCTGGAGGTCGGCGGGCGTGCGCGCCGCCCGGTCCGGCGCCTCCGCCCGCTCCGGCATTCCGGCCAGGTGGCGGCGGACCAGCCGCGCGGCGGTCAGGCCGCTGCGGACCGCGCCCTCCATCGTGTCGGGCCAGCCCGTGTCGGTCCACGCGCCGGCGAGGAACAGCCCCGGCGTGCGCGTGACCGCGCCCGGCCGGGCCGCCGCGGTGCCGGGGCGCTGCCGGAACGTCGCCCGCCGCTCCCGCGTCACGAACAGCTCCCGGACGGCGGCGCCGCGCGCGGCCGGCAGCAGCCGCCGCAGCTCCGGGACGAACCGGGCGCGCAGCTCGGCGGTCGGCAGGTCGACCCAGCGGTCGGCGGCCGACAGCGACACCGCCAGGTACTGGCCGCGGCGCAGCCCGCTGACCGCCGTCCGGTCGAACACCCACTGGACGGGCGAGGCGACGGCGGCGGCGAACGGCGCGTCCATGACCTTCCGGTCGTAGACGACGTGCACGTTCACGATGGGGCTGGCGTCCAGCTCGGGCCAGCGCAGCGGGTCCGGCAGCGCCTGCGCGGGCAGCAGCCGCGCCGCCGCCTCGTGCGGCACCGCCATGATCACCGCGTCGGCGGCGATCGGCACGCCGTCCACCACCACCTTCGGGTCGGTGGTGACGGCCTCGACCTTCGCCTTCAGCCGGACGGTGCCGCCCATCTCCGCGATGCGCCGCAGCGCCGGCCCGCCGTGCAGCTCCTCCAGCGGGACGAGCGGCACCCCGATGTCGGCGGCGTCGGCGCGGCTCAGCAGCGCCCGCTTGCACACCATCGCCGACAGGCCGAGCGCCGCCTCGTCCACCTCGGCGTTGAGCGCGGCGGTGATGAACAGCCCCCACAGCGCGTTCCGCGCCCAGGTCCGCTGCCCGTGCTCGGCCAGCCACGTTCCGGCCGCCATCGTGTCGAGCGCCGGGTCGGCGGGGTCCAGCCGGCCGAGCGCCAGCGCGGCGCGCACCGCCCGCGCCCGGTCGGCGGGTGCCAGCGGCGAGTACCGGGCCAGCGCGGGCAGCAGGTGCAGCGGGCTCGGCAGGTTCGCCCGCCGCAGCCGCGCCGCCTTCGCGCCCGGCCGCAGGACGGGGACGTCGAAGCGCTCCTGCACTTCCACCAGGTGGTCGGCGCGCAGCCTGCGCAGCAGCCCTTGGTACGCGGTGCAGCACCGCAGGAACACGTGCTGCCCGTTGTCGACGCTCAGCTCGCCCCGCGCGAACGAGTGCGTCGCGCCGCCCAGCCACGGCCGGGACTCCACGAGCGTGACCGGCACGCCCGACTCCTGGAGCGCTATGGCGGCGCTGATACCTGCGAGGCCGCCGCCCACGATGACCACGCTCACCGCTCCACCCCCGACAGCGCGCGCGCCGCCACGACGGCCTTCTGCCAGGTCGGCAGTGAGACCCGTCTGTCCAGTGCGATCGCCGGGCGCGCCGCGATGCTCTCCAGCAGCCGCCGGTAGATGCCGGCCATCGCCGCCGTGCACGCGGCGCTGCGCCGGTCCAGCAGCGGCAGCAGCCGCAGCCCCTCCGCGTACCAGGCCCGCGCCCGCTCCGCCTGGAAGCCGACCAGCTTGTTCAGCCGCCACGGCGGGTCGATGAAGGCGCCCGACTCGTCCAGCTCCAGCGTGCAGCCGAACCGGACCAGGTCCTCCCGCGGGATGTAGGTGCGCCCGGCCAGCCGGTCCTCGCGCAGGTCGCGCAGGATGTTGGTGAGCTGGAGCGCGACGCCGAGCGAGTCGGCGAGGCCCTCCGCCCGCTGCCGGCCGTCCGACCCGAACACCCCGAGCGACAGCCGCCCGACCGTCCCCGCGACCCGCTGGCAGTACCGCAGCAGGTCGTCGAAGGTGTCGTAGTCGGCGCCGCGCACGTCGTTCTCGCAGCCGTCGATCAGCTCGTCGAACGCGGCGAGCGGGATCGGGTAGCGGCCCGCCGCGTCCGCCAGCGCGGTCAGCACCGGATGCCCCTCCAGCGCCCGGACGTCCGCGCGGCGCCGCACCACCTCCTCGACGGTCAGCAGCCGCCGCCGCGACCGGTCCAGCAGGTCGAGCCGCACGCACGCCGGCTCCGGGCCGTCCCCGATGTCGTCGATGCCGCGCGCGAACGCGTAGATCGCGCTCATCGCGCGCCGCTTCGGCGCGGGCATCAGCCGGATCCCGTAGGAGAAGTTCCGGGCCTCCTCCCGCACCACGCGCTCGCAGTGCCGGTACGCCTCCACCACCCGCTCGGAACCCTCGCACGTCTCCGAAACCGTCATCGCACACTCCCTCTGAGAACCCGCGCCCAGCCGGCGGGCAGCGCGGCGTGCCGCGGGCGCAGCTGCCGGGCGAGGACGTCGTAGCGCCCGCGCGCCAGCGCCGCCAGCGCCGCGCGCCCCCCGGCGATGTAGCCGGCGACCGCGATCCGCCCCCATCCGGTCAGGCCCGCCATGAGCGGCGGCGCGCCCCGGTCCAGCAGTTCGGCCGCGCGGCCCGCCTGGAGCGCCAGCACGCCGCGCAGCCGCGTCGGCGTCGCCGCGCGGGCCAGGTCCTCCTCGGCGCAGCCGAACCGGCGCAGGTCCGCGGCGGGCAGGTAGATCCGCCCGTCCCGGTAGTCCTGGCCGGCGTCCTGGCAGTGCTCGATGACCTGCAGCGCGGTGCACACGTCGTCGGACGCCGCCTCCAGCGCGGGCCGGTGCGCGCGGAACAGGTGCAGGACGATGCGGCCCACCGGCGCGGCCGACAGCGCGCAGTACCCGGCCAGCTCATCGAACGTCTCGTACCGGTGGACGACCTGGTCCTGCCGGTTCGCCCGGACCAGGTCGCGGAACGGCGCCTCCGGGATCCGGTGCGCGTGCACCGCCCCGGCCAGCCGCCTTAACTGCGGCAGGTTCGGCGTCCGCCCGGCGAACACGCGGTCCAGGTCGTCGTCCACGAGGTCGAGGAGCTTGGCCCGCTGCTCGGGCGGCGCCTCGTCGCCGATGTCGTCGACGAGCCGCGCGTAACCGTAGACGGCCCGCAGGCCGGCCCGGTGCCGGGCGGGCAGCAGCCGCGCGGCCACCGGGAAGTTCTCCCGGGCCGCGAGCCGGTCCAGCGCGCGATCGTGCTCCTCGACGCTCCAGAGCGGTTCAATGATCACCTTGGAGAGATCGACCGGGACGGCACGAGAGAAACTCTGGCCAAGGTATGGACTTATTTAAACGCTGCGCGGTGTGCCCTGGACCGTTGCAGGGGGCGCGGCGCCGACGCCATTGAACAGGACGTTCCCCGGTGAGCGCCGGAACCGGTGATCAGTAGGCTCGGGGAATGGCGACCCACGAACGCGAGATCACCGCCCCCGTCGACCTGTGCCTGCCGGACGGCCGCCTGAACCCGGAGGCGGTCGGTTGGACGCGGCGCCCCCTGCACCGCGCGAACCTGCGCGGCTGGGGCCGGGTGAAGCGCTGGGAGTACTGGGGGATCGTCACGCCCCGGCACATCATCGGGCTGGTGGCCTCCTCGCTCGACTACGCCGGGGTGCACGGCGTGTGGGTGCTCGACCGCGAGACCGGCGAGGAGACCGCGAAGGACGCGGTGGTGCCGCTCGCGCGCGGCGCCGTGTTCCCCGACCGCAGCGGCGAGGGCGAGGCGTCCGTGCGGGGCGGGGGAGCGGCGGTCGGCGTCCGGCAGCGCCCGTCGGGGTCGCGGGTGCGGGCGCTGGTGCCGGGCCTGGTCGATCTCGACGTCGAGGTCCCGCTGCCGGACGGGCACGAGTCGCTCGGCGTGGTGATCCCGTGGGGGCCGAAGCGCTTCCAGTACACGGTGAAGGACGTCGGGCGTCCCGTGCGGGGGCGGCTGGTGCTGCCGTCGGGGGAGTACGAGATCGGCGAGGGCGCGTTCGCCGTCCTCGACCACGGGCGCGGCAAGTGGCCGTACCGGATGACGTGGAACTGGGCCGCGGCGAGCGGCCCCGGCCTCGCGCTGCAGTTCGGCGGCAAGTGGACCGACGGCACCGGCATGACGGAGAACGCCGTGTTCGTGGACGGCCGGCTCCACAAGATCGGCGAAGAGCTGACCTGGACCTACGACACGTCCGACTGGATGCGCCCGTGGACGATCACCGGGCGGCGCGTCGAGGTGGAGTTCCGCCCCTTCCACGAGAAGGTCTCGCGCACCGAGCTCGGCGTCGTCGGCACCGAGACCCACCAGTGCTTCGGGCACTTCACCGGGCGCGTCCAGGCCGACGACGGCGCGTGGGTCGGCGTCGACGGCCTCACCGGGTGGGCGGAGGAGGCCCGGCAGCGCTGGTGACCGCCGCGCCGGCCACGCCGGTGAGGCGCGCGTTCACCGAGCGCACCAGGCCCTCGGGGAGCTTGCACACCTCGCGGTCGTAGGTGAGGAGGCCGTTCAGCTCGTCCTCCACGTCCGAGAGCTGCGTGTAGACGGTCGCGCTGAGCCCGCGCGGCACCGCCGGGGCGATCTGCCGCGCGTGCAGCCGCGCGAACGCGGCGCCGAGCCGGGCGGGGGAGTCGTAGCGCTTGTAGCCGAAGTCCTTGTCGTTGAAGGCGTGGCCGTCCACCCGCAGGTTGTATCCGCCGTATTCGGAAAGGACGAGGACGCGGGCGTCCCTGCGGCGCGGGACGCGGAACTTGCGGAAGTACACGTGCAGGCTGCGCAGGTCCCCGGCGCCCTGGTCGTGCCATCCGCTGGCGTGGTCGATCGTCCGCGTCGGGTCGAGCGCCCGCACCTCGGCGGCGACGTCCGCCGCGTCGAACTGCCCCCAGCCCTCGTTGAACGGCACCCAGACGGCGATGCTCACCACGTTGCGCAGATGCTCGATCGTCTCCCGCGTCTCCTCGCGGAAGCGCGCGCGGGAACCGGCGTCGGCGCGTCCGAAACGCTTGTGCCTGCGGTCGTCGAGGCGCAGCGGCAGCACGGCCGGCGCCGTCACGACCTCGCGGTGGTACGGGCCGCCGCCGTTCACCATGTCCTGCCACACGAGGATGCCGAGCCGGTCGCAGTGGTAGTACCAGCGCAGCGGCTCCACTTTGATGTGCTTGCGGAGCATGGTGAAGCCGAGCCGCTTCATCGTCGCGATGTCGTGCACCAGCGCCTCGTCGGACGGCGCCGTGTACATGCCGTCCGGCCAGTAGCCCTGGTCCAGGACGCCCGCGTGGAAGTACGGGCGCCCGTTCAGCAGCAGCCGGGGGACGCCCGCCTCGTCCGGGCCGACGCCGAACGACCGCATCCCGACATAGCTCTCGACACGGTCTGTGCCGAGTTCGACGGTGATGTCGTAGAGGAAGGGGTCTTCGGGGCTCCAGGGCCGGACGTCCGGAATGCCGATCCGCACCGGCTCCCCGGCCGGCGCCTCGGCGCGTGCGACGACCTCGCCGTCCGCGCTGACCTCGATCCGGGCCGTGTCGCCGGTGCTCGCGTGCACCGTGACCTCGACGCACGCCTCGTCCAGATGCGGGACGAGCGTCAGCCGCTCGACGTGCACCTCCGGCACGCACTCGATCCACACCGTCTGCCAGATGCCGGACTGGGCCGTGTACCAGATGCCGCCCCGCTTGAGGCTCTGCTTGCCCCAGCCCCGGTCCCCGGCGTCGGACGGGTCCTGGACCTCCACCACGAGGGTTCCGGCGCCGTCCTCCAGGAGGTCGGTGATGTCGAAGAAGAACGGGAGGTAGCCGCCCTCATGCCGGCCCGCCTCCCGGCCGTTGACCGTCACCCGGCAGGTCTGGTCGACGGCGCCGAAGTGCAGTAGGACCCGGTGCCCGTCGGGCCGGAACCCCTCCGGCAGCCGGACGTCCCGCCGGTACCAGAGCGTCTCGTGCGGGAGCAGCTGCCGGCCGACCCCCGACAGCGGCGACTCCGGCGAGAACGGGACGAGGATCTCGCCGTCGTACTCCTCCGGCCCCTCCGGGGACGTGTCGTCGAACGAGTACTCCCAGCGCCCGTTGAGGTTGAGGTGGCTCTTGCGGACGAGTTGCGGCCGCGGGTACTCCGGCAGCACCGCGTCCGGATCCAGCGTCCTGCCCCACCTGGTGAGCAGCGTCATCCCACGGCCTCCTCGTCCGGCGTGCGCGCGTCCCGGCGGCGCAGCGCCAGCACCGGCGGGACGATCAGCACCAGGACCGCTGCCGCCGCCAGGAAGACGGCGGGCGTCGGGACGTGCTTGAGCACGCCCAGGTCCTCGTAGCGCTCGTCCGCGCCCTTGATGACGGCGGCGCCGAGGGCCGGCCCGATGATCATAGGGATGAGGATGGCGAACACCATCCGCAGGCCCTGCACGTGCCCGGCCCGCCCCGGCGGCGTGTAGTCCCGGACGAGCGCGCCGACCGGGGCCAGCACCAGCATGAACCCCGACATCAGCACCAGCCCCGCGCCGATCACCGGGACCATGCCGCGCGCGAGCGGCATCAGCAGCAGCCCCGCCGCGTACACCGCGACCGCGGGCGCGAGGAACCGCGCCTTCCCGATCCGGTCGATGAACCGCCCGGCCAGCACGCTGGCCGCCGACGCGCCGGTGAGCACGACGGCGAGCACCAGCGCGTAGCCGTCGATGTCCAGGTACCGCTCCAGGTAGATGATCAGGTAGGGCAGGAACACCTGCGTGGAGATCCCCCACACGCACCACGCGGACAGCGCCAGGTACAGCCCGGGGTTCGCGCGCATCGCCGACGGCCGCAGCCCGTGCACGAGCGCGCCGAGGTAGCCGCCCTCCTGCCGCTCCACCGGGCGGTCCCGGACGAACGCCCACGCCAGGACGCCGGCCGCCGCGATGATCAGGCCGATGACGAGGAAGAACAGCGACCACCGGCCGTCCCGCGTCATCCAGTCGAACCCGCCGAAGACCACCAGCATCGACATCAGCGGCATCACGGCCAGGACGGACTCGACACGGCCCCGGTTCTCCGTCCGGGTCACGTCCGTCACCCACGCCTGGAAGCTCGCGTCGTTGGCGCCCGACCCGAGGAACGACATGACGCAGTCGAGGACGACGACGGTGACCACCGCGACCACGACCGCGTCCGCGAAGGGCGCGACCTCCGCGACCGTGTCCACGCTGATCAGCCCGAACGCCGCCGTGGACAGCCCCCACACCACGTACCCGGCGGCGATGAAGGCGCGCCTGCGGCCGAGCCGGTCCGACAGCGCGCCGATCGCCAGCGTCGCGACCGTGGCCGCCACCGCGCTCGCCGCCACCATCGCCGCGATCACGTCGGGGTTCCCGCTGATCGTGTCGTAGACGAACACGTTGAGGTACATGTTCTCGACGGTCCAGGCGAGCTGCCCGACGAAGCCGAGCAGGACCAGCATCGTCCAGAGCCGCCGCCCGAGCGGCGCGTTGTCACCCGTTGTCACGCCCGAACAGTACAAGGCTCACTTACTGGACGTTCTTCGCCCGGGACCTCTTGCATCCGCCCGCGAACCGGGTTCTCATGTGATCTCAAGCACAAGATCGGGATCGGGGGATCGGGGGCATCCCGACGAACGCCGCATGGAAAGGGGACCCTTTGAGGCTCATCGCCATCCCACTGCTCGCGTCCGCCCTCGCCCTGACCGGGGCGGTTCCGGCCGCGGCCCAGCAGGGCGGGCGGGATCCGTCCGCCGTCGTCCGCACCGACCTCGGACCGGTGCGGGGCCAGTTAGCGGACGGGTACCGGCTCTTCCAGGGCATCCCGTTCGCCGCGCCGCCGACCGGGAGCCTGCGCTGGAGGCCGCCGCAGCCGGCGCGCGCGTGGCAGGGCGTCTACGACGCGACCACGCCGCGCGACCAGTGCGCGCAACTTCCCGCGCCCTACGGCGGCCCGACGTCCTACGCCGAGGACTGCCTCTACCTGAACGTCACCACACCGGACAGCGCGCGCAAGAACCGGCGCCTGCCCGTCATGGTGTGGGTGCACGGCGGCGGCAACGTGACCGGCGCCGGGAGCATCTACGACGCCGCCAAGCTCGCCACGGACGGCGACGTCGTCGTGGTCACCGTCAACTACCGGCTCGGCCCGTTCGGCTGGCTCGCGCACCAGGGCCTGGAGACCGGCGCCGACCGCCGCTCCCAGGCCGGCAACTACGGCCTGCTCGACCAGCACGCGGCCCTGCGCTGGGTGCAGCGCAACGCCGGGGCCTTCGGCGGCGACCCCAGGAACGTGACGGTGTTCGGCGAGTCCGCCGGCGCGCAGGACGCCTGCGCCAACCTCGCCTCGCCCACTGCGGCGGGCCTGTTCCATAAGGTCATCGCGCAGAGCTACACCTGCATCGCGCCCGCGCGCACCGAAGCCTCGGCCGAGGACGAGGGGGCGACGCTCGCGGAGGCCGTGGGCTGCGACAAGGGCTCGCCCGCCGCCGACGCCGCGTGCCTGCGCGCGACGGACGTCAAGACGCTGCTGGAGACCTTCGAGGCCAAGGCCCTGAATGTCGGCCCGGTCGCGGGCGGCGACCGCGTCCTGCCGCTGCAGCCCGAGCAGGCGATCGCCCAGGGCCGCTTCAACCGGATGCCCGTCATGCACGGCAACACCCTGGACGAGTGGCGCCTGTTCGTCTCGCTGGGCTACCCGAACCCCATCACCGCCGCGGAGTACGAGGACATCGTCCGCTCCGCCTACGGCGCCGCCGCCGACGCGGTGCTGGCGCGCTACCCGGCGTCGGCCTACTCCGACCCCAGGCTCGCGCTGGCCGCGGTGCAGACGGACTCCAACGAGATCCTCTCGCCCTGCGCGCACCAGGACGCGTTCCGGCAGCTCAAGCGCGCCGGCGTGCCCGTGTACGCGTACCAGTTCGCCGACCGCACGGCTCCTCCGCTGCTCGACGTCCCCGGCTTCGAGGAGGGCGCCGCGCACGCCAGCGAGCTGACGTACCTGTTCCCGGGGCTGTTCGGCGAGCTGAACCCCGAACAGGCCGGGCTCTCCGACGCGATGGTCGGCTACTGGACGTCCTTCGCGCACGACGGCAGGCCGCAGGCGCGCCAGGCCCCGCAGTGGCCGCGCTACCGCTCGCCGGACGACGTCCTGTCCCTGGCGCCCGGGAGCGGCGGCATCCACCCGACCGACACTGCCCAGAACGGCAACTGCTCCTTCTGGAGCTCCCTCTGAATCCGACCCGCTGACTAGCCGAGGCGCTCGGTGAGGTGAACGGTGACGTCGTCACCGACGTCCTTACCGAGCGCCCGGCGCATCTCCGCCTTCACGGCCAGCTTGTGGTTGCCGTCACCAAGGGCCATGAAGGAACCCCGGAACGGGTGCCCGTCGATGGTGCCCTTGACCTTCACCAGCCCGCGCGTCTGGAAGAACTCCGCCGACTCGGGCCAGACGACGTACGTCCACCCGCCCTCCGCCGGACTCTTCTGCAGGCGGGCCGTGAACTCCTTGTCGAGCTTCATGCTCTTGGGCTGAGCAGTGGTCATCGGACGTCTCCTCTGGGTGTTCGAGCTGTGGCTCTCTCCTACCTAGGGGAGACCTTCCCGGGCGGCGGAACTCATCGCTGCTCGAAGCCCTGCTGCCACGTTCGCCGGACGCGGGAGCGGTCACGCCCGATGTCGCCAGTTCGCCCCTGTCGCTTCCCTTAGCGATTCTCTATCGATCTTGTGCGGGGGCTGAGGCGGCGGATAAGGCTCCTGTTGCCGGTTTGCCTCTGTCGTTTTCCTGCCGGATGTGCGCAGGCCGGGGTCTTCTTTTTGCCGGTTTTTGTGTGGTTGCTGTAGGTGGGCGGTTGCGGTGGCCTTCCGAAGGCGGGCGCTCGCCTTTCGGTCGCCGCCGGTTGCTGTCACGTTGGTTGCTGTCGATGGCTGGGGGAGAGGTGTTCATCGTTCTGTTTGGTGCGTGGTTGCTGTCCCATGCCGCGCTGCGCGCGGCACCTGAAAGAAGGGCAGGCGGCTAGGACGTCCTTGTCGGGCGGACCAACCCCACCAGCGCAACCAACGTGACTTCAGCCGGTGACTGCCTGAGCTGTGGCGCCAGGCCGCAGGGGGAACCTCAGCCGTCCACCTGCAGCAACCACCCTCACTCCGATAAAGCCGTGCTCAGCCTGCGGCCGACCGTTGGATGAGCGCCGACCGCAAGGAGCGTCCTTCCGATTCGGGGAGCAGAAAATGAAGAATGATGGCAAGGTGGCATGTCCAGAATGTCGTCAATGTCAATACGGGGTTGCGTTACAATTGGGGAGTGAATTCGGATTGGAGGTGAACCGCGGTGTCAGCGCCCTCGGTAGTGGTCGGTGTTCAGCGTGAATGGGAAGGCCGGGAGTGGTTTCCTCCGGGCCCGCAACTGGCCATCTGCCTGTCCGGTGGAAAAGAGCGCCTGGCCGATCTGACCGACGATGAACTTCTCCAGGTCGCGGCCGCGGCCCGCCGCCAGACCTCCTGGGCGCAAGCCCGGGAATTGGCCGCCATCGCTGAACTCACCCAGCGCCGCGCACGTGCCGAGGCCGACGGAGACCCCGACTACCGGATCCTGCCGGCCCGCGATTCGGTGACCGAAGAAGTCGCCGCCGCCCTCACGATCACCAGCAACGCCTCGGCCACCCTCGTCCACCTCGCCGAACAGCTCACCGGCCCGCTCGCCGACACCGGCGCCGCACTGGAGGCCGGACGGGTCGACCTGGCCAAGGCCCGCGTCATCAGCGACCTGACCGACAGCCTTCCCGAGCAGGTCGCGCAACGGGTCCAAGACGCGGCGCTGGAGAAGGCGTCCACCCAGACCACCGGGCAACTCCGCCGCCGCATCAGGAGGATCGTCCAGCGTCTCGCGCCGGAGGCCGTCGAGGAACGCAAGCGGGAAGCCGTCCGGCAAAGGCGCCTGGAACTGTGGGACACCCCGTCCGGCACCGCCGACCTGGCACTGTGCGACCTTGCCGTTGAGGACGCCCACGCCATCTACAACAAGATCACCGCCGCCGCGCGCGGCATCAAGACCGACGGCGACCCCCGCCCCCTCCAGAACATCCGTGCCGACCTGGCCACTCAACTCCTGCAAGGGGTCGAACTTCCCGATGCCATCCGCGCACTCATGGCCCAGAGCTGCACCGACCCCCGCCCAGCCCCTGCCCCCGCCCTCGCGACCGTGACGGTGCAAGGGACTACTACGGCCGCAACGTCGCGTGACGTGGTCGGCGTCCCGGCGTCCGCGCAGAGTCGCCGTGCCTCGGTGACCCGCGACTTGCCTCCCGCCTCCGCCAGCGCAGACGGCGGCTTTCCTTCTGCGGAGGCGTCCATGGCGGACGGTGCATCGTGGGCACATGGCGAGCCCCAGCCGACGCTGGCCCGGCTCGACCACGCTGACATCGCCGATGCGACCAGTGGACCCGACCCAGTCGGGAGCCGCGGTGACCCGCCCCGTGAACGTGGAAGCGACCGGCCGCCCGGTGATCGTCGAGCCTCGGGCTCGGACGGGTCCTCCGGCGGTGACGCCGAGGTTTTGATGCTGGCGGACGTCATCGGTCGGCGGTTGGCCCACGTGAGCGGCCGCGTTCCCTCACGGGAGCTGCCGGATGCTGTGCGACAAGCGGTACAGCGCATCCGGCATGAACTTGCCGGAGCCCGGGAGGCGGCCTGCCGAGGGGACGAGGAGGAGCACGGTCTGCCCGGCTACCGGCCGTCAGCGGCGATGCGCCGGGAGGTCGAAGCCCGGCACGAGACCTGCGTGTTCCCGAGCTGCAACCGGCCATCCCACCACTGCGACCTCGACCACACGGTCCCGTGGCGGCCCGGGACCACCTGCCGCTGCAACCTGGCTCCGCTCTGCAGACGCCACCACAGGTTGAAACAGCGCCCAGACTGGCGACTCGTCCAAGTCTGGCCCGGCCTGTTGATCTGGGTCGCACCCTCGGGTGCCTGGTTCATCGTCCGCCCCGACCGGCGGTAGCAGCCGCGCCGCGAGCCTCAGTGCTTCAGGGTTGCCAGCAGGGCCGCGAATTCGTCACGTCCCACGATGAGCTTGGGGCCGTCCGGGTTCTTGGAGTCGCGGAAGGCGATCGTCCGGGGGAGACGGCCGACCTCGACGCATTCACTCCCGCCCTGGGTGCCGCTGTGACTGCTCTTGCGCCACGTCGTCGTCACTGAACGCCTCCATAGCCGTCTTGATCAGGTCTTTCGACCTGTGCTCGGGGAGAGCCTTGGCGCTTATCCGCGCGAACAGGATCGCGTATTCCGCGACCTCTACGGGAGACGATACAAGCCGCCCGCCACCGAGTGACTCGGTGTAGGCGACCTCACCGAAGTCGTCGCCCGTGACGAGCTTCACGCCACCGTCCAGGCCCGGATGAGCACCAGTCTCGAAGGTCTGCGGAATCACGTGGACGACGATGTTCGGCCGCTCCGCCATTTCGAGGACGTGTGCGAGTTGTTCACGCATGATTCGCGGGCTGCCTACCGGCCACCGCAAGGCGGCCTCGCTCAACAGCACCATGAGGAAGACGTGGTCAAGGGCGCCCTTTCGAGTCATCCGCTCGGCCACGAACGGCTCGGGGTCGGACATGCCTCCACCCGTCAGGAGCGCTCGGGCGTACTCCTCGGTCTGGAACAGGCCGGTGATCACGAGCGGCTCGAAGATCCGGATGATGCGCGCTCGCTGTTCGAAGGTCTTGTACTGGGCCAGCCACTGGGGGTCGTGGCCGATGCTGGCGTACCAGACCAGGATCGAGAAGACTCCGCCCGTCTCCCACGCCTTGTCGAGCAGGGCCGCGCGTTGGGCGTCCAGGCGCTCTATGCCGTTCTCGATGCGTGAAACGGTCGCCTTGCTCGCGGTGATGACGCGTCCCACCGCTTCGCCCGACAGCCCGCGCTGGTTGCGGCAGAAACGCAGGTAGTAGGCGACGAAGGACCACATGCTGCTCTTGGGGTCCGGCGGTTCGTTGGTGGCCATGGGGGGTGGGCCTCCGCGTTCCGTGTTGTTGTGACTGCGCTGCGTACGCGTGCCAACTTAGCGTGACCACGTGACTCTGTGTCGTGATTCGAACACAGGCTCACTCGAAGGTCTCAGCGATGTTCACTGCACTTGCCCCGGAGGGGGCGTCGCCGCTCGTTCTCGAACCCAATGACCAGGCGCCCCGGCTCGCCCGGGTGTTCGTCGCGGAGCTCTTCGCCGGGTGGGGAATCGAGGACGACTACGTGGGGCGGCTCGTGGTCTGCGAACTCGTCACGAACGCGTACCGGCACGGTGAGGGGCCGATCGTCGTGCGGGTGCTGCGGGACGAGCGCGACGGGCTCCCGGTGATCGAGGTGTGGGACGGCGGTGAGGAGCGGCCGGTTGTCCGGGCGCAGAACTATGCGGCCGTGTCGGGACGCGGGCTCCAGCTCATGGCGGAGATCGTCCATGCGTGGGGCGTCCGGCCCCTCAATGAGGGCGGGAAGATCGTGTGGGCGAAGCTCGCCTGCGATTGACCTCCCCCGGCTGAGGGCGACGTGTACGCGGGCGTTCACCAGTCGAGGAGTAGGCCGTAGCCCTCTTCGACGGACTCCTCCATCCAGTGGAGTGTTTCGTCCGGGGAGTCGTCGTCCAGGAAGTCACTGAAGGACGGCGGCTGCGCCACGTGCACCTTCTGGTTCGCGGGTACACGCCGATTCCACTCCCGAGCGAGGCGGACGTAGGGAGCGGCGTCGATGGCGGCGGCCTGGACCTTGCCGCCCCAGCGGGGTGCCGGGCCCACGCCGGGGGGTGGCAGCGACAGGATGTGTTCGCGCACGTCCACCAACTCGGGACGGACGGCCCACGCGTTCGTGCGGGCAACCGCGTTCAGGGCCTGCTGCCGGAGCGAGGACCACTCGTCGGCCAGGCGTCGGCTCGTCGTGTAGGCGTGCCAGGCGCGCAGGTACGGCCGGTGCCCGCCGTCCCGGACCTCCTCGACGTGGGTTCGCCACCGCCGGAGGTGCGCGGCCAGCTCGTCCGGCGGGAAGCTCCGGTACATGGCGAACCGCCATTCGGCGGGCAGCAGCGGGGTGAGGACGAGCGCGATCGCCCGGTGCGAGTTCCCGGCACCGGTGTCGACGTCCACCATGTCGGTGATGTCGGGTCCGTCGGCGGGCGCGGGAGGGTCCAGGTGGCCGAACTCGTCGGGGAACCAGCCTCCGGACGCCGCGAAGGCCGCCCGCTGGGCGCGGACGGCCGCCCCGAGGGCGGCGGCGCCGGCGTCGGGGCGGAGGCGCATGCGGTACCAGTCGACGCCCATGCCGCCGCATCGTAGGGTGCAAGTAGCTTGATGTCGAGATAAATTGAGGATAGCTTGACGTCGAGAGAAAACCTGCGGAAGTTAGGCTGCCCTGGTTGCCGGTCATGTCCGCGACTAGGGCAGGATCAAGGTAGACGAGACCACCCGCCCCGCCGCTCCGAGCCGGCCCAGGGGACGGGAGTACTGAAGATCAAGACGAGCGCCGCGCGCTCATGTCCCGGACCGGACGCGCGGTGGCGACGGAGGAGGAGTCCGTGTCCGCGAACAGCTTCGGCAGCCGTGACAAGCTGCAGGTTGGCGACAAGTCGTACGACATCTATCGGCTGGACGCCGTCGAGGGCGCGGCCCGTCTCCCGTACAGCCTGAAGGTGCTGCTGGAGAACCTGCTGCGCACCGAGGACGGCGCGAACGTCACCGCCGAGCACATCCGCGCGCTCGCGCAGTGGGACTCCCAGGCCCAGCCGAGCAAGGAGATCCAGTTCACCCCCGCCCGGGTGATCATGCAGGACTTCACCGGCGTGCCCTGCGTCGTGGACCTCGCCACCATGCGCGAGGCCGTGCGCGACCTCGGCGGCGACCCCACGAAGATCAACCCGCTGGCGCCGGCCGAGATGGTGATCGACCACTCCGTCATCGTCGACTACTTCGGCACGCCGGAGGCGTTCCAGCGCAACGTGCAGCGCGAGTACGAGCGCAACAAGGAGCGCTACCAGTTCCTGCGCTGGGGGCAGACGGCGTTCGACGAGTTCAAGGTCGTCCCGCCGGGCACCGGCATCGTCCACCAGGTGAACATCGAGCACCTGGCGCGCGTGGTGTTCGACCGCAACGGCACCGCCTACCCCGACACCTGCGTCGGCACCGACTCGCACACCACGATGGAGAACGGCATCGGCGTGCTCGGCTGGGGCGTCGGCGGCATCGAGGCGGAGGCCGCGATGCTCGGCCAGCCGATCTCGATGCTCATCCCGCGCGTCGTCGGCTTCAAGCTGACCGGCGAGCTGCCCGCCGGGACGACCGCGACCGACCTCGTGCTGACCATCACCGAGATGCTCCGCGAGCACGGCGTCGTCGGCAAGTTCGTCGAGTTCTACGGCGAGGGCGTGCACGCGCTGCCGCTGGCGAACCGCGCCACGATCGGCAACATGAGCCCCGAGTTCGGCTCCACCTGCGCGATCTTCCCGATCGACGACGAGACGCTGAAGTACCTGCGGCTCACCGGCCGCGACGAGGAGCAGATCGCGCTCGTCGAGGCGTACGCCAAGGCGCAGGGCCTGTGGCTCGACCCGTCCGTGGAGCCCGACTTCTCCGAGTACATGGAGCTGGACCTCGGCACGGTCGTCCCGTCGCTGGCCGGCCCGAAGCGCCCGCAGGACCGCATCGCCCTGTCCAACGCCAAGGCGACCTGGCGGCGGGACGTGCAGAACTACGTCGAGAGCGTCCTCGGCGCGCTGGACGAGGCGTCCAACGAGAGCTTCCCCGCCTCCGACACCCCGGCGATCATGCAGGAGACCGCGGGCGACAAGCCGCGGCACGTCGACGCCAACGGGTCCGGCCGGCCGCACAAGCGCGTCGCGGTGAGGCTGGAGGACGGCACGGAGTTCGAGCTCGACCACGGGCACGTCGCCGTCGCCGCGATCACCTCCTGCACCAACACATCCAACCCGTACGTGATGATCGGCGCGGCGCTGCTGGCCAAGAACGCGGTGGAGAAGGGCCTCACCCGCAAGCCGTGGGTGAAGACCTCGCTCGCGCCCGGCTCGCAGGTCGTCACTGACTACTACGAGCGCGCCGGCCTCACCCCGTACCTCGACAAGATCGGCTTCAACCTGGTCGGGTACGGCTGCACCACCTGCATCGGCAACACCGGCCCGCTGCAGCCGGAGATCTCCAAGGCCGTCAACGACAACGACCTGGCGGTCACCGCGGTGCTGTCCGGCAACCGCAACTTCGAGGGCCGCATCAGCCCCGACGTGAAGATGAACTACCTGGCGTCGCCGCCGCTGGTCATCGCCTACGCGCTGGCCGGGACGATGGACATCGACATCCTCAACGACCCGATCGCCGAGGGCACCGACGGCCCGGTGTACCTGCGCGACATCTGGCCCGCGCCGGAGGAGGTCTCCGCGATCGTCGAGTCGTCCATCGGGCAGGAGATGTTCACCGAGAGCTACGCCGACGTCTTCAAGGGCGACGAGCGCTGGACCGGCCTCGACATCCCGACCGGCGACCTGTTCGAGTGGGACGCCGCCTCCACCTACGTCCGCAAGGCCCCGTACTTCGACGGCATGGGCGCCGAGCCGGAGCCGGTCACCGACATCCACGGCGCCCGCGTGCTGGCGAAGCTGGGCGACTCGGTCACCACCGACCACATCTCGCCGGCCGGGGCCATCAAGGTCGGCACCCCCGCCGCCCAGTACCTCCAGGACAACGGCGTCGAGATCCGGGACTTCAACTCCTACGGCTCGCGCCGCGGCAACCACGAGGTCATGATCCGCGGAACGTTCGCCAACATCCGGCTCCGCAACCAGCTCCTGGACGGCGTCGAGGGCGGCTACACCCGCGACTTCACCCAGGAGGGGGCGCCGCAGGCGTTCATCTACGACGCCTCGCGCAACTACATCGAGCGCGACATCCCGCTCGTGGTCATCGCGGGCAAGGAGTACGGCTCCGGCTCGTCGCGCGACTGGGCGGCCAAGGGCACCGCGCTGCTCGGCGTCCGCGCCGTCATCGCCGAGTCCTACGAGCGCATCCACCGCTCGAACCTGATCGGCCTCGGCGTCCTGCCGCTGCAGTTCAAGGACGGCGAGTCCGCCGAGTCGCTCGGGCTGACCGGCACCGAGACCTTCGACATCACCGGCGTCACCGCGCTCAACGAGGGCGGCGTCCCCGAGGAGGTCACGGTCAAGGCCGACGGCAAGGAGTTCACCGCCACCGTCCGCATCGACACCCCCGGTGAGGCGGACTACTACCGCAACGGCGGCATCCTGCAGTACGTCCTGCGCAACCTCATCCGCAAGTAACCCGCACCACCGCGACGGGCCGCTCCCTTCCGGGGGCGGCCCGTTCCGCGTTCAGTGGTCGATGGCGAGGCGCAGGCCGAAGCCGACGAAGGCGACGCCGGTGAGCTGCTGGAGGCGGCGCTTCACGGCGGGGCGGGCGAGGGCGCGGCGGGCGGCTCCGGCGGCGCCGACGATGGCGGCCAGCCACAGCAGGCTCTCGGCGGCGTGGATGACCGCGAAAAGCATGCTCGTCCAGAACACCGAGGCGCCGTCCGGGACGAACTGCGGCAGCAGGCTCATGTAGAAGACGCCGACCTTGGGGTTCAGCAGGTTGGTGGTGAGGCCCGTGCGGAACGCGGTGAGGCCGGACGTCCGCGCCTCCGGGGGCTCGGCGGTGTCCCGCGTGCGGCGGCGGGCGGTCCAGAGGGCGCGCGCGCCGAGCCACAGCAGGTAGCAGGCGCCCGCGACGCGCAGCACGTCGAACGCGAGGCGGGACGCGGCGAGCAGCGCGGTCAGCCCCACCGCGCTCGCGAGCGCCCAGCACATCAGCCCCGTCACCACCCCGGCGGACGCGAGGAGGCCGGTGCGGCGCCCGGCGGCCACGGTGCTGCGCAGGACGAGCATCGTGTCGACGCCCGGCGTGATCGTCAGGAGCGCGGCCATGGCGGCGAAGGCGAGACAGGCGGTCTGCACTGGGTAATGATCCCCTGGTGACTCCGAAGGGACAAGAAGGCTGAACATGAACAATATCGGCGAACTGGACGTCTTCCCGCTCTGCCTGGGCGGCAACGTCTTCGGATGGACCGCCGGCAAGGAGCGCTCGTTCGAGATCCTGGACGCCTACGCGGCGGCCGGCGGCAACTTCGTCGACACCGCCGACTCCTACACGGCGTCCGCGCCCGGCAACAGCGGCGGCGAGTCCGAGGCGATCATCGGGGAGTGGACGCAGGCGCGCGGCAACCGCGACGACATCGTCATCGCGACCAAGGTGGGCCGCCATCCCCAGCGCAGGGGCCTCGCCCCCGCCACCATCAAGGCCGCCGCCGACGACTCGCTGCGCCGGCTCCGCACCGACCGCATCGACCTGTACTACACGCACTTCGACGACCCGTCCGTGCCCGTCGAGGACATCATGACGGCGCTGGACGAACTCGTCACCGCCGGCAAGGTCCGGCAGATCGCGGTGTCGAACATCGAGCCCGACCGGCTCGAAGCGTCGCTGGCGTTCAGCGAGCGCGAGGGCACCGCCCGGTACACCGCCATCCAGCCGCAGTACAACCTCGTGTCCCGCGACACCTACGAGGGGCCGCGCCGCGACCTCGCCGAGCGGTACGGGCTGGCCGCCGTCCCGTACTACGGCCTCGCCTCCGGCTTCCTGACCGGCAAGTACCGGCCCGGCGCCAAGGTGGACAGCGTGCGCGCCGGCCGCGCCGCCGGGCACCTGGAGACCGAGCGCGGGCAACGCGTCCTCGCGGCGCTCGACATCGTCGCCGAGGAGCAGGGCGTCGCCGTCGCGACCGTCGCGCTGGCCTGGCTCGCCGCGCAGCCGACCGTCGCCGCGCCCATCGCCAGCGCCCGCACCCTCGACCAACTGCCGCCGCTCGTCGAGGCGGCCCGCACGACCCTCACCGACGACCAGCTCAAGCGCCTCACCGAGGCGTCCGCCTGATCCCGGCCGGGCGGTGATCCCCATCGGCCGGGCCGGGCGGTAGCGTCGGCGGGCGTGCCCCCTCTCGACTTCCTCCTGATCGGCGGGCTGGCCGCGCTGGCCGGCGCGATCGTGCAGGGCAGCGTCGGCCTCGGCGTCGGCCTGGTCGCGACGCCGGTCGTGACGCTGCTGTACCCGTCGCTGATGCCGGGCGCGATCCTGGTCGTCGCGCTCGTCCTCCCGCTCGCGACGCTCGCGCGGGAGGTCGGGCACGTCGACTCGCGGGGGCTCGGCTGGGCGTTCGGCGGCCGGCTCGCCGGGACGCCGTTCGGGGTGTGGCTGGTCGCGGCCGTCCCCGCCCGCGTCCTCGGCGTCGTGATCGGTACCGTCGTGCTCGCCGCGCTCGCGATGACGGCCGGGTCGCGGGAGGTGCCGCGCAACCGCCGGACGCTCGCCGCCGCCGGGGTCGTCTCCGGCACCACCGGGACCGCGTCCGGGATCGGCGGCCCGCCGCTGGCACTGCTCTACCAGCGCGAGAGCGGCCCCCGCGTGCGCGCGACGCTCGCCCTGTACTTCGCCGGCGGCACGCTGCTGTCCCTCGTCGTCCTCGGCGCCACCGGGCACCTGCCCGCCCGGCAGGTCGTCGCGGGCGCGGCGCTGCTGCCGTTCGTCCTCGCGGGCTTCCTCGCCGCCGGGCCGCTGCGCCGCCGCCTGGACGCCGGACGGCTCCGGCTCGCGCTGCTCATCGTCGTCGGGACGTCCGCGGTGGTGCTGATCGTCCGTAATCTGGTCTGATGCGTCCCACGAAGGCCGACCTGGAGGCCGCCCGCGACCGGGTCATCCCCGACGTCCTGCCGCCGCACGGCGGGACGCTCCGCGTGCTGTTCAGCGGCATCAACCCGGGCCTGTACTCCGGCGCGACCGGGTACCACTTCGCGCGCCCCGGCAACCGCTTCTGGCCGGCGCTGCACCGCTCGGGCTTCACCGACCGCCTCCTGGACCCGTCCGAGCAGGACCTCCTGCCCGGCTACGGCCTCGGCATCACGAACCTGGCGCACCGCACCACCGCCCGCGCCGACGAGCTGACCGACGCCGAGCTCCGCGAGGGCGGACGGCGCCTGCACGCGCTCGTCGAGCGCCACCGCCCCGCCTACCTGGCGGTCGCCGGCGTCACCGCCTACCGGACCGCCTTCGGCCGTCCCCGCACGCAGATCGGCCCGCAGGACGAGGAGTTCGGCCCCGCGAGGCTCTGGGTCCTGCCGAACCCGAGCGGCCTGAACGCGAGCTGGCCGCTCGACCGCATCGCCGCCGAGTTCGCCCGCCTGCGCGAAGCCGCCGAGGCCCTCAGAACTCCGTGAGGACGGACGGGTCGAAGCGCACGGTGAACGACGTGTCCGCCTCTACCTCGACCTCCAGCACGTTCCCCGCCGCCACCGTCTGGACACGGCGATAGGCGGCGGCCCCGTCCTCCAGCGCGAAGACCTGGACCTTGCGGACGGGGGAGAACTCGGCGAGCCAGTACTGGGGGATGCCGAGCATCGCGTACTCCTTGAGCTTGCGCACGCGGTCAGTGCGTTCGCTGGCGCTGCCCGGGGAGACGACCTCGATGACCAGCAGCACCTCCCGACCTGGGATCACCACCGGATCGCGGTCCACGATCGAGGCTCGGGCCACGCTCTTGGGCACGAGGAACAGGTCGGGCTTGCGGATGCCCGCCGGCGTGCTGATCTCCCACTCGCCGCCGCCGGCGACGAAGACGTCGGCCTTCGCCTCCGCCGCGGCCGTGGTGACGATGTCCTGCAACCGCATCGCGGCCCAGTTGTGGGTTGCGCTCGGGGACAACTCGATCAGCCACCCGTCTTCGAGTTCCAGGCCTCGGCCTTCGTCCTCTCGGGCGTGCAGATCGTCCATCGTGTACGGACCAAAACCGCCATGGTCATGCGCGACGCTCACGGTCCTGCTCCCATCAACGGTGCCCACAAACCAACGCAGGGACTACGTTACCCCGCCCGACTTCCGTCGCCGAGCGTAGCCGAGCCTTTACCCTCAGGTGGTGGGGTTGAGGGCGAACATGGTGTTGACCTCGTTGACCAGGGTGGGGGTCGGCTGCCAGAGGTCGGTGCGGCCGAGGGCCACGATGGGGCGGGGGAGGGGCCGGACGCCGGTGAGGTGCCAGTGGTGGTGGCCGCGCTCCGCCCAGGGGCCGCAGTCGCAGGCGCCGCCGCGGGCCGCCGCCGAGCAGACGTCGTCGAGGTCGGCGACGGCGATCACGGCGCCGATGGTGGCGAGCGGGTCGCGCGGGTCCCAGCCGGCGGCCTGGACGAGCGGCGAGTCGCACGCCTTCAGGTCGACGCGCATGGAGGCGTGGATGAGGAGCGGGCCGCGGTAGGCGGTCGGCAGGCTCTGGTTCGAGACGGACTTGCCGCCACGCGCGATCGCGAACGCCCAGGGCTGCTGAACACTCATCGCCTGCACGCGGCCACCTCCATCACACTCGCCCGGTCTCCGTCGACCCGGGATCGACGGGGCTCCGGCGGGACGCCGGTATGCCGCGCGACGATGCCCGAGAGGCTAGGCGCATCTCGGCTGAATTGCCAACGGAGCGGTCGAAAGGGTTGATGTCCGTCACGGGACGGCTGCCGGGCCGTTGGGTTCCCACGCGGATCTCCTTCGATCATCCATGTGACGCCTGAGGCGGGTGCCGGGTTGACGTATTTGTCATCCCTTTAGTGCTCCCGCCATGAGGCCCCGCATGAAGAACCGCCCGAGCAGCAGATACACCAGGAGTGTCGGCAGCGACGCCAGCAGCGCCGAGGCCATCTGCTGGTTGTACTGGACGGCGACCGCGCCCGAGCCCGCGGTGTTGTTCAGCATCACCGTGACCGGCCAGCTGTCGGGGGCGCCGAGGAACACCGCGAACAGGAAGTCGTTCCACATCGAGGTGAACTGCCAGATCAGCGTCACCGCGAACGCGGGCGCCGACACCGGCAGCACCACCGACCAGTACGTGCGCAGCATGCCGGCGCCGTCCACGCGGGACGCCTCGATCAGCTCGTCCGGGATCGTGACGTAGTAGTTCCGGAAGATGAGCGTGCAGATCGGGATGCCGTACACGACGTGCGCGAGGACGAGCCCGCGGATCGTGCCCGCCAGCTCCATGTCCGTCAGCAGCCCCGCCAGCGGGATCATGACCGCCTGGTAGGGGATGAACATGCCGAACAGGAACAGCGTGAACACGACGTCCGCGCCCGGGAACCGCCACTTGGACAGCACGTAGCCGTTCAGCGAGCCCAGCACCGCCGAGATCACCGAACCGGTCACGGCGATCTTGACGCTGTTCTCCAGGCCGGGCCTCAGCGCGTCCCAGGCCGCGCCCCAGCCGGAGGTGCTCCAGTGGCTCGGCAGGCTCCACGCGCTGCTCGGGTCGGCCTCGTCCAGCGGCTTGAAGCTCGTGACCACCAGCACGTAGACCGGGATGAGGAACAGCAGCACGAACGCCAGCAGGACGGCCAGCTTCACCGCCTGCACGGCCCCGGACGAGCGGCGGCCCGGCGCGCCCGCGGCGGTCATCGGGTCCGCTCCGAGCGCACCGACCAGACCAGGTACGGGATCACCAGCACCGCGACCGCGACCAGCATGTAGGTGGCGATGGTGGCGCCGTTGGCCGGGTCGTGCCGGTCGAAGATCTCCACGTAGGTGGCGATGGCCGGCACGTAGGTGATGATCTGCTTGCCCGCGATCGCCATGATCAGGTCGAACACCTTCAGCGAGATGTGCCCGAGGATGATCAGCGCGGACAGCGTCACCGGGCGGAGCTGCGGGAACACCACGTACCGGTACACCTTCCACTCGGACGCGCCGTCCACCCGCGCCGCCTCCCGCAGATCCTCCGGGACGCTGCGGAACCCGGCCAGGTACAGGGCCATGACGTACCCGGACATCTGCCAGACGGCGGGGAGGGCCATCGCCGCCATGCCCCAGTCCGGGTTCTGCCACCAGTCGTTCGCCAGGAACCCGAGATGCAGCTTGTCGAACAGCTGGTTGAAGCCGACGGCGCGCTCGGGCGGCGCCGGGTTCATCAGCCACCGCCACACGACGCCGCTCGCGATGAACGACACCGCCATCGGGAACAGGTACACGACGCGGAAGCCCGCCTCCGCGCGGATGCCCTTGTCCATGAGGAACGCCAGGAACGCGCCGAGCAGCAGGGCGCCGACGACGAACACGGCCGTGAACAGCAGCGCGTGCTTCACCGCGCCGGGCCAGCTCGGCTGGTCCCACAGGTCGACGAAGTTCTTGCCCTTGTCGAACCCGTACTCGGAGACCTCGTCGTGCTTGCCGCTCAGCGCGACCCGGGTGTTCCAGAACAGCAGCCCGTAGACGAACAGGCCGATCGCGACGATGGACGGCGAGACCAGCAGCAGCCCCGGCAGCCATCGGCGGGCGCGCCTGAGGAACGACGAGCGATGCTCCTCAGACGCGTCCCGGCGACCGGGGTCCGCTGCTTTCAGGCCCTCTTCCGAGGCGGTCACTGTCCGCTGTTCTTGGCCGCGCTCACCAGCCCCTGCTGGAGCTTGGCCACGTCCCGGTTCTGCAGGAACAGGCCGATCGCGGTGTCGATGTCGGTGTGCCACTTGTTGTTGGCGTTCACGCCGTGCCAGAACGAGCCCGCGAGCTTGGTCTGCGGGTTGTTCCACTCCTCGAACGCCGTCTGCAGGTAGCCGGTGTAGAGGCTCTTGTCGGCGTCCTTACGGGCGGGGATGGAGCCCTTCTTCGGGTTGAAGAGGTCCTGCCCCTCCTTGCTGGACACCTCCTTCAGCCACGCCTCCGCGCCCGCGCGGTGCGGCGCGCCCTTGGGCAGGGTGAAGCTGTCCGACAGCCACATGTAGGTGCCCTCGGTGCCCGGCGCCGCCGCGAACTTGAAGTCGGTGTCGAGCTTCTTGCCGAGCCCGTTCGGCGCGGCGCCGACGAAGTACCCGTACGCCCAGTCGCCCATGATGTTGAACGCGGCCTTGTCGTCCACGACGGCCTTCGCGGCGCCCTGCCAGTCGGTGGACGCGGCCTCCAGCGTCGTGTACTTCATGATCTCGCCGAACTCGTTCAGCGCCTTGGCGACCGCCGGGGTGCCCCAGTCCGCGCCCGGCTGCCACAGCGCGTTGTAGGCGTCGGTGCCGAGGCTGCCGAGCAGGACGTTCTCCAGCAGGTGGTCGGCCGTCCACTGCGCGCCGAGCGACAGCGGCACCTTCTTCGTCTTGTCCTTGACGGCCTTCAGCGCGGTGATGAACTCGGGGATCGACGTCGGCGGGCCGGCCACCCCGGCGTCCTTCAGGATGTCGGGGTTGTACCAGAGCACGTTGGACCGGTGGATGTTCACCGGCACCGAGTAGATGTGCCCCTTGTAGGTGATCTGTTCGAGGAGCTGCTGCGGGTAGACCGACTTCAGGTTGTTCTGCTGGTAGAAGTCGTCCAGCGGCTCGATCTGCCCGGCCTTGATGTAGTCGAGCAGCTCCGCGCCCGCGTGGCCCTGGAAGGAGTCCGGCGGCTTGCGGTTCTGCAGCCGGCTCGCCAGGACGGCCTTGGCCTGCGTGCCCGACCCGCCGGCGATGGCCGCGTTGACGAACTTGGTACCGGGATTCTTCTTCTCGAAGTCGGCCTGCATCGCCTGCAGCCCGTCGGCCTCGCCTGGACCGGTCCACCAGGAGAAGACCTCGACCTCGGACTTGTCGTTCTTCGATCCGCCGCCGTCGTCGCCGCCGCAGCCCGACATGGCGAGGGCACCGGTCATCGCCACGGCCGCGAACACCGTCCAGCGGCTCCGGAAAGCACGTACTCGCATCGTCCGTCCCTTCGGTTACCCCGGGGAGGCCAGCGTCCGTTCGGACGTCGCACGGGTCAACACGTGGGACGGAAAAGTGATCAAGAGGTGATGCGCGGCGAAAACGGGCGCCGCGGACCGCCCGGCGGGGCCGCCGGACGGCCTACCAGGGAAGGGCCGGCGGCAGGTCGGCCGGCCCCGCGTCGGGCCAGTCGAGCGGGGCGCCGAGCGGCGCCAGCTCGGCGAGTTGCAGCCGGTACCAGGGCGAGGACTCGGGGCGCCCGGCGAGGTCGAGGCACTCCTGCCACGTCCACCACTCGGCCGACTCGACCTCGTCGGGGTTGCGGCGCAGCGGCCCGCCCGCCGCGACGACGGCGCGCACGACGGGGCACCGCTCGTGCTCGACGGTCCCGTCCGCGGCGACGGCCCGGTACTGGAACCGCGGCAGCACGGACGTCAGCGCCGCCTCCGGCATGCCGAGCTCGTCGCGCAGCCGCCGCAGCACGGCGTCGCGCAGCTTCTCGCCGGGGCCGGGATGGCCGCAGCAGCTGCCCGTCCAGACCCCGGGGAAGGTGCGCTTGTCCAGGGCGCGCTGAGTGATCAGGACACGACCCTCCGTATCCACCACATAGCAGGAAAAAGCCAGATGGTAGGGCGTGTTCTCGTGGTGGCTGGAGCTCTTCGGAGCGGTTCCGACGGCTTCGTCATCCGCGTTGAGCAGCACGATCTCTTCGACGGCCATGCTCTACTCCTACCCCATCCCTGCCGCGGGGGTCAGTCTTTTCGCACCCGCCGCGCGGGCGGGGCGCGGCGCGTCGCGGGCGAACCGGGATTAAACTCGGAACGGCCCGAGCGAGGGGAGACCCGATCCCCGACGGAGGAGTTGAAGCGAGTGAGCCTGCTGGAGTCGATCACAGGTCCCGACGACCTCAAACGACTGGACGCCGGTCAGCTGCCTCGGCTCGCGGAGGAGATCCGCGAGTTCCTCGTCCAGGCGGTCTCCAAGACCGGCGGGCACCTGGGGCCCAACCTGGGCGCGGTCGAGCTGACGATCGCGCTGCACCGCGTCTTCGACTCGCCGCACGACAAGATCCTCTTCGACACGGGGCACCAGTCCTACGTGCACAAGATGCTCACCGGGCGGCACGACTTCGAGCTGCTGCGCAAGCGCGGCGGCCTGTCCGGCTACCCGAGCAGGGCCGAGTCCGAGCACGACATCATCGAGAACTCGCACGCCTCCACCGCCCTGTCGTACGCCGACGGGTTCGCCAAGGCGTTCCAGCTGCGCGGCGAGGACGACCGCGCCGTGGTCGCGGTCGTCGGTGACGGCGCGCTGACCGGCGGCATGTGCTGGGAGGCGCTCAACAACATCGCCGCCGGCGTCGACCGCCCGGTCATCATCGTCGTCAACGACAACGGCCGGTCCTACTCGCCGACCATCGGCGGCCTCGCGTCCCACCTCGCCGACCTGCGCGTCACCCAGGGCTACGAGAACGCCCTCGACCTCATCAAGAAGACGGTGCCGCGCGCGCCCGTCGTCGGCACCGTCGCCTACGAGGCGCTGCACGGCATCAAGAAGGGCCTCAAGGACGTCCTGCAGCCGCAGGCCATGTTCGAGGACCTCGGCATGAAGTACGTCGGCCCGATCGACGGCCACGACGAGGACGCCGTCGAGCGCGCCCTGCGCCGCGCCCGCGGGTTCGGCCGCCCGGTCATCGTGCACTGCATCACCACCAAGGGCCGCGGCTACGCCCCCGCCGAGAACGACACCGAGGACTGCATGCACGGCGGCGGCGCGTTCGACCCCGCCACCGGCAAGTTCGTCACCAAGAAGAGCGGCCCCGCCTGGACGAAGATCTTCGGCGAGGAGATGGTCGCGATCGGCCGGGAGCGCCGCGACGTCGTCGGCGTCACCGCCGCGATGCTCCACCCGACCGGGCTCGCGCCGTTCGCCGAGGCGTTCCCCGACCGCGTCTTCGACGTCGGCATCGCCGAGCAGCACGCCGTCACCTCCGCCACCGGCCTCGCCATGGGCGGGCTCCACCCGGTCGTGGCGGTGTACGCGACGTTCCTGAACCGCGCGTTCGACCAGGTCCTGATGGACGCGGCGCTGCACAGGCAGCCGGTCACGTTCGCGTTGGACCGCTCCGGTGTGACCGGCGACGACGGCGCCAGCCACAACGGCATGTGGGACATGTCGATCCTGCAGATCGTGCCGGGCCTGCGCGTCGCCGTCCCGCGCGACGGGGCGCGGCTGCGCGAACTGCTGCGCGAGTGCGTCGCCGTGTCCGACGGGCCGACCGCGATCCGCTACCCCAAGGGCCCGGCGGCGGCCGACATCGAGGCGATCGGCACGGCCGGCCGGATGGACGTGCTGGCCCGCCACGACGGCTCCAACGGCACCCGCGTCCTGCTGGTCGCGGCGGGCTCGATGGCGACGCCCGCGGTGGAGGCCGCCGCGCTGATCGCCGCGCAGGGCATCGGCGTCACCGTGGTCGACCCGCGCTGGGTGAAGCCGCTCGACCCGGCGCTGCTCGACCTCGCCCGCGACCACGCGCTCGTCGCCGTCGCCGAGGACAACGGCCGCACCGGCGCCGTCGGCGACGCCGTCGCCCGGCTGCTGCGCGACGCCGAGGCCGACGTCCCGATCCGCACGTTCGGCATCCCGCAGGAGTTCCTCGACCACGCCTCGCGCGGCGAGATCCTCGCCGACATCGGCCTGACACCGCAGGCGCTCGCCCGCGACATCACCGAGTCGGTGGCCCGCATCACCTCCACGGAGGCCGAGACCGCCGAGGCGTCGGAGGCGTCCGGGGCGTCCGCGTCCGAGGGGTCGAAGGAGAAGCCCTGACCGGCGGGCGCTAGACCCCGTCGGCCGACAGCAGCTGCCAGAAGTGGGTGATGGACGCGGCGGACGTGCCGAGTTCGCGTCCCGAGTACGTCCATCGCCCGCGCAGCCGCCACGGGCGCCCGGCCCCGTCCTGGACGAACACCTGCAGCGGGAAGCAGGCGTCGTGCGCGCGGATCACGCCGGCGGGGTCGACCGAGGGCGCGAGCCGGGGCTCGCCCTCGCAGCGCACGCCCATGACGGACGTGCGCGGGTCCTGGCGCAGGAGTCCCTGTGTCAGGTCGTACACGAGTACGGACACGTAGTCGGGGCCCAGCCACCTGAGGTCGGGGACCGTCTCGGGTGGGGGGAACCCGTACAGTTCTGGACCGCCGGTCACACGCCGCACCGTAGCGCCCGGGTCACATGCGCGTCACTACTTTCCCGGCGGGAATTCGCGGCGCGGCCGGATGCGGCGGGCGGTCAGTCGCCGCCGCGGCACTCCGACGTCATCGCCTCCCAGCGGGCCAGCTTGACCCGTTCGCCGCGGTCGAGGCTGCGCGCGAGCGCGATCTCGGCGGCGTCGAGCTTCAGCCAGTCGGCGTAGGTGACGACGGGCAGCCCCCGCGACTCCAGCAGCTCCTCGATGGTGTGCTTGCGCTCCGGCTCGGTGCCGGCGAGGTCGGCGAGCAGGTTGCGGACGGTCTCGGCGGCGTCGGACTTGTTGGTGCCGACGACCCCGGACGGCCCGCGCTTGATCCATCCGGCGACGTACTCGCGGGGGACCGGCGCGCCGTCCGGGCCGAGGATCCGGCCGCCGTCGTTCGGGACGACGTGGGAGCGCTCGTCGAACGGGACGCCGGTGAGGGGGACGCTCTGGTAGCCGACCGATCGCAGCACCAGGCCGACCGGCAGCGTCTCGTACTCGCCGGTGCCGGTGACGCGGCCCGACTCGTCCAGCCGGGTCCGCTCCAGCTTCAGGCCCTCGACGCGGCCGGTGCCGATGATCTCGGCGGGCGCGCGCCAGAACCGGACGTCGATGTGGCGGGCGCGGCCGGGGGCGGGCTCGCCCGTCCAGCCGTTGAGGACCTTGACGTTGCCGCCGGTCTTGCGGTCGCTCGCGGCCAGCTCGGCGCTCGCCGGGTCGAGCTCCATGTCCTCGGGGCGGACGTGGATGCTCGCGTTCGGCAGCTCGCCCAGCTCGCGGGCCTCCTTGGTGGTGAACTTCGCCTGCGCGGGCCCGCGCCGCCCGATCATGTGGATCCTCTTGACCCGGCTGCGCGACAGCGCCTCGATGACCTGCTCCGGCACGTCGGTGTCGCGCAGCTCCTCGGCGGTCTTGGCGAGGATGCGGACGACGTCGACGGCGACGTTGCCGACGCCGACCACCGCGACCTCCTCCACCGACAGGTCGAACTCGTGGTCGGCGGCGTCGGGGTGCCCGCAGTACCAGTTGACGAAGTCGGTGGCGGCGATGCTGCCGGGCAGGTCCTCGCCGGGGATCCGCATGTGCCGGTCGACCATGGCGCCGGTCGCGTAGACGACGGCGTCGTAGCAGCCGAGCAGGTCGGCGCGGGTGATGTCGCGGCCCAGCTCGACGCAGCCGAAGAACCGGACGGCCGGGTTCTCCAGGACCCGCTGCAGGTACTTGGCGATCGACTTGATCGACGTGTGGTCGGGCGCGACGCCGTAGCGGACCAGGCCGTACGGGGTCGGCAGCCGGTCGAACACGTCCACCCGGACGTCCCCGTCGGTCTGCTTGACGAGGGCCTCGGCGGCGTAGATCCCCGCCGGGCCGGATCCGATCACCGCGACGAGCACTGGAGAAGCCATGGCCGTCATTGTGCCTACCCGGCGGGCGAAATGACACCGTGACCCCCGTCACGGGCCCGGCGCGTCACGGTTTGCGCGCGACCCCCGCCCACATGGGCACTTCGCGCGGTTCGCCGGTGCCGTCCCCGTCCGGCCGCCATTGCGGCGGTGAGACGAGCCCCGGCTCGACGAGGTCGAGGCCGTCGATCAGCGCCAGGACCTCGTCGCGGTCGCGGGGGCGCGCCTTCTGGACGGCGTTCTCGTTCCACATCCGGAACGCCTCCCGCACCCGCGGGCCGCCGAGTTCGGCGGTGGCGTGGGTGAACGCCAGCCAGCTCCCGGACGGGACGGCGTCGAGCAGCCGCCACAGGATCGCGCGGGCGTCGCCGCCGTCGGTGACGAAGTGCATGAGGCTCATCAGCGTGATGGCGACCGGGCGGTCGAGGTCGAGGGTGGCGGCCGCGTCGGCGAGGATCCGGCCGGGCTCGCGGAGGTCGGCGTCCAGGTAGGCGGTGGCGCCGTTCGGGCCGGAGCTCAGCAGCGCGCGGGCGTGCGCGAGGACGACGGGGTCGTTGTCGGCGTACACGACGCGGGCGCCGGGCAGCACCGCCTGCGCGACCTGGTGGACGTTCGGCTCCGTCGGCAGCCCGGTGCCGATGTCGAGGAACTGGTCGACGCCCTGCTCGGCGAGGAAGGTCACCGAGCGCCGCATGAACGTCCGGTCGGCGCGGACCATCGCGACGACGTGCGGGTTCGCGGCGGCGATCTGATCGCCGAGCTCGCGGTCGACCTCGTAGTTGTCCTTGCCGCCGAGCCAGTGGTCCCAGACCCGGGCCGAGTGCGGCCGGGTGGAGTCGATCCGGTCCGAGAGCTCGCCTGCCATGTGCCGTCACCGTCCGTGCGGGGGGTCGCGGGTCGCCGGTCCCCAAGATCGTAGGGCGGAACGCGGCGGCTTCTCAGGACTTGGCGGAGATTTCCTCCGCGCGGCCGACCCGGCTGTGCCGGTACCCGTAGAGCCCGTAGACGACGACGCCGATCACCATCCAGGCGAGGAACCGCAGCCACGTGTCCACCGGCAGGTTGATCATCACGAACAGGCAGCCGAGCACCGACAGGATCGGGACGAGCGGGACCCACGGCGTGCGGAAGGCGCGGGGCAGGTCGGGGCGGGTGCGGCGCAGCACCACCACGGCGACCGAGACGATGAGGAACGCGAACAGGGTGCCGATGTTGACCAGCTCGGCGAGCTTGGCGAGCGGGATGAACCCGGCGAGCACCGCGACGACGGCCCCCATCATGATCGTCGAGCGGTAGGGGGTGCCGAACCGCGGGTGGACGGCGGAGAGCCACGGCGGCGTGAGGCCGTCCCGTCCCATCGCGAAGAAGATGCGGCTCTGCCCGAGCAGCAGGATCAGCACGACGCTGGTGAGGCCGATGACGGCGCCGACGTCGATGATGGTGGCGAACACCGGGTGCCCGACGGACTTGAACGCGTCGGCGAGCGGCGCGGCGGTGCTCAGCTCGCTGTAGTGCTGCATGCCGGCGACGACGATCGACACGGCGGCGTACAGGACCGCGGTGATGACGAGGGACCCGATGAGCCCGATGGGCACGTCCCGCTGCGGGTGGCGGGCCTCCTCGGCGGCGGTGGCGACGATGTCGAAGCCGATGTAGGCGAAGAAGACGATCGCGATGGCGGCGAAGATGCCGAGCCAGCCGAAGCTGCTCGGCGTGAAGCCGAACAGCACCTGCATCAGCGGCGCGGTGAGGCCGCTCCCCTCGGGCGTCGGCTTGGACGGGGGGATGAAGGGCTCGTAGTTGGAGCGCTTGACGAAGAACAGCCCGGCGAAGATGACCAGCAGCACGATCGACACCTTGACCGCGACGACCACCGCGTTCACCCGCGAGGAGATCTTGATGCCGGCGACGAGCAGCACGGTCACCACGGCCACGAGGGCGATGGCGGGGACGTTCACCGTGCCGCCCTCGCCCGGCGGGGCGGCGAGCGACGCGGGGATCGTGACGCCGATGTCGTCCAGCAGCGAGGCGAAGTAGCCGGACCAGCCGACCGACACCACCGCCGCGCCGAGCGCCATCTCCAGGATGAGGTCCCAGCCGATGATCCAGGCGGGGAACTCCCCGATGGTGGCGTAGGAGAAGGTGTAGGCGGAGCCCGCGACCGGGACGGTGGAGGCGAACTCGGCGTAGCAGAGCGCCGCGAGCCCGCACACGACGGCGGCGAGGATGAACGACAGCGCGACCGCCGGGCCGGCCTTGTCCCGGGCGACCTGCCCGGTGAGCACGAAGATGCCGGTCCCGATGATCACGCCGACGCCGAAGACGGTGAGGTCGAGCGCCGACAGGGCTCGCCGGAGCCGGTGCGCGGGCTCCTCGGTGTCCCGGATCGACTGCTCGACCGACTTCGTGCGCAGCAGGTTCATCCTCGGCACCCTCCGCCTCGCCTCGTGCTCGTCGCGGCCGCGCCGTCCGGCACGGGCGTCCGGTGCGGCCGTTGGCCGTATGCCCATATGTGCGCGGGTTATGATCAGCCGAAACGCGAGCACGCCCGTGACGTGCGGAAATGCCGGAAAAGAGGCGTTCCGAACGCGGCTCGGAACGCCTCTTCCCTCGGGTGCGGCGGGCGCGGCGGGTGCGGGCCGCGGCCGGGTCAGGCGGGCAGCGAGGCGACCCCCGGCTCCAGGAACCGGCGGCCGGTCACCCGCTCGGCGACGCCCGACCGGTCCAGGTACGGGGTGATGCCGCCGAGGTGGAACGGCCAGCCGGCGCCGAGGATCATGCACAGGTCGATGTCCTGCGGGGCCGCGACGACGCCCTCGTCCAGCATGACGCGGATCTCGTCGGCGAGCGCGGCCAGGGCCCGGTCGAGCACCTGCTCCTCGGTGGACGGGCTCGTCCCGCCCGCGAAGATCTCCACGACCTCGGGGTCGAGGGAGAAGTCCGGCCGGTACACGCCGGACTTGCCGGCCGCGACCATCGCCGCGAGGTTGCCCGACAGCGGGAACCGGTCCGGGAACGCGCCGTGCAGGGTCTCGTTGACGTGCAGCGCGATCGCCGGGCCGACCAGCCCCATCAGCACGAACGGCGGCATCGGCAGCCCGAGCGGCGCCGCGGCGCGCTCGGCGACCTCGATCGGCGTGCCCTCGTCCACCGCCTTGACGATCTCGGCGAGCAGCCGCAGCAGGACGCGGTTGACCACGAACGCCGGGGCGTCCTGGACCAGCACGCACGACTTCTTCAGCGCCTTGCCGGTGGCGAACGCGGTGGCGAGCGCGGCGTCGCCGGTCCGCTCGCCCCGGACGATCTCCAGCAGCGGCAGCACCGCGACCGGGTTGAAGAAGTGGAAGCCGACGACCCGCTCGGGGTGCGCCAGCCCGGACGCCATCTCGGTGACCGACAGCGAGGAGGTGTTGGTCGCGAGGACGCACTCGGGGGAGACGTACTCCTCGACCTCGGCGAACACCTTCTGCTTGACCGACATCTCCTCGAACACGGCCTCGATGACGAAGTCGGCGTCGGCGAACGCGTCCTTGGTCAGCGAGCCGGTGATGAGCGACTTGAGGCGGTTCGCCTTGTCGGGGGAGACGCGGCCCTTGCCGAGCAGCTTGTCGATCTCGCCGTGCGCGTAGCCGACGCCCTTGTCCACGCGCTCCTGGTCGAGGTCGGTCAGCACGACCGGCACCTCCAGGCGGCGCGCGAACAGCAGCGCGAGCTGCGAGGCCATCAGGCCCGCGCCGACGACGCCGACCTTGGTGACCGGGCGGGCGAGGGCCTTGTCGGGCGCCCCGGCGGGCCTCTTCGCGCGCTTCTGGGTGAGGTCGAACGCGTACAGGCCGGCGCGCAGCTCGTCGCTCATGATGAGGTCGGCCAGCGCCTCGTCCTCGGCGGCGAAGCCCTCGTCGCGGGTGCGGTCCTTGGCGGCGGCGACGAGGTCGAGCGCGCGCGTGTAGGACGGGGCGGCGCCGTGCAGCTTGCCGTCCACGTTCCAGCGGGCCATCGCGACCGCGTCGTCCCACGCCTTGCCCTTGTCGACCTCGGGCCGGGTGACGGTGATGTCGCCGTTGAGGACGCGGGCCGTCCAGGCGAGCGACTCCTCCAGGAAGTCGGCCGAGTCGAAGAGGGCGTCGGCGATGCCCAGCTCGTACGCCTGGGCGCCCTTCAGCGTCCGGTTCTGCGCGAGCGGGTTCTCGATGACGACCTTGAGCGCCTTCTCCGCGCCGATCAGGTTCGGCAGCAGGTACGTGCCGCCCCAGCCGGGCACCAGGCCGAGGAACGCCTCGGGCAGCGCGAACGCCGGGACGCCGGCGGAGATCGTCCGGTACGTGCAGTGCAGGCCGATCTCGACGCCGCCGCCCATCGCCGCGCCGTTGTAGTAGGCGAACGACGGGACGTCCAGCTCGCCGAGCCGCCGGAACACGTCGTGACCGAGCTTGCCGATGGACCGGGCGTCCTCCCGGTTCGCGATGAGCGGGACGCCCTTCAGGTCGGCGCCGACCGCGAAGATGAACGGCTTGCCGGTGACGCCGACGGCCGCGATGTCGTCGCGCCCGGCGATCTCGTCGATGGCGGCGTTCAGCTCGGCGAGGCCGTTGGGGCCGAACGTGTTGGGCTTGGTGTGGTCGAAGCCGTTGTCCAGTGTGATGAGCGCGAGCGTGCCCGCCGCGTAGGGCAGCGTCACGTCCCGTACGTGCGCGTGCGTCACGACTTCGTCGCTGAAGACTTCCCCAAGAGTGCTCACTTGTTGTCCCCCCAGTTGACGTTCTCCCAGAGGACGGTTCCGCCCATGCCCATGCCCACACACATCGTGGTCAGTCCGTAACGCACGTCCGTACGCTCCTCGAACAGGCGGGCGAGCTGGTTCATCAGCCGGACGCCGGACGAGGCGAGCGGGTGGCCGAGCGCGATCGCGCCGCCCCACGGGTTCACCCTCGGGTCGTCGTCGGCGATCTTGAAGTGCTCCAGGAACGCCAGCACCTGCACGGCGAACGCCTCGTTGATCTCGATGAGGCCGATGTCGTCCATGGTCAGCGCGTTGCGGGCGAGGAGCTTCTCGGTCGCGGGGACGGGCCCGACGCCCATCACCTCCGGCTCCACGCCGGCGAACGAGAAGTCGACCAGGCGCATCTTCGGCGTGAGGCCGAGCTCGCGGGCGACGTCCTCGGCGGCGAGCAGGCACGCGGTGGCGCCGTCGTTCAGCCCGGCGGCGTTCCCGGCCGTGACGTTGCCGTGCACCCGGAACGGGGTCTTGAGCTGGGCGAGGTCGTCCAGCGTGGTGCCGGGACGCGGCGGCTCGTCCTCGGTGGCGAGCCCCCACCCCTTCTCGGCGGAGCGGACCGCGGTCGGCACGAGGTCCGGCTGGATCTTCCCGGCCGCGTACGCGGCGGCGACCTTCTGCTGGCTGCGCACGGCGTAGGCGTCCGCGCGCTCCTTGGTGATGCCGGGGAACCGGTCGTGCAGGTTCTCCGCCGTCGAGCCCATGACCAGGGCGGACGGGTCGACGAGCCGGTCGGCGAGGAAGCGCGGGTTCGGGTCGACGCCCTCGCCCATCGGGTGCCGGCCCATGTGCTCGACGCCGCCGGCGATGGCGACGTCGTAGGAGCCGAACGAGATCCCGGCGCCGGAGGTGGTGACGGCGGTCATCGCGCCCGCGCACATCCGGTCGATCGCGTAGCCGGGGACGCTCTTGGGCAGCCCGGCCAGCACGGCGGCGGACCGCCCGATGGTCAGGCCCTGGTCGCCGGTCTGGGTGGTGGCGGCGATCGCGACCTCGTCCACCCGCTCGGGCGGGAGGGACGGGTTGCGGCGCATCAGCTCGCGGATCGCGCGGACGACCATGTCGTCGGCGCGGGTCTGCGCGTAGAGGCCCTTGGGGCCGGCCTTGCCGAACGGCGTGCGGACGCCGTCGACGAACACGACGTCGCGTGCGGTGCGAGGCACGGGTCGTCCTCCCTGCGGTGGGCTGTATGACGGAAGGTCGTCGAGCCTCGTGCCGCCCCTGCCTGGACGGCGGCACGAGTGCCCGCGACAGCGATGCTACTCGCTGGTAACCATCAATACTACTCGTCAGTAACCACTGACGCGGCGGTGCCCTTGTTCGGCCCCTGGCGGGTGAGTACCGTGACGTGGGAGGAGGCACGGTGACGCACGCGAGGCCCGCGTACCGGCCGGGGATGCGCCGGCGGATCGGCCATATCCGCGATCTCACCGCCCTCCTGCTGCGCACCGGCCTGCTCTTCGGCGGCGGCCCCCGCCGCCTCGTCCGGCAGCTCGGCACGCTGCGGCACTGGGGCACCACGCTCGGCGGGCTCGTCGCCGCGGCCGCCGCCCGCTCCCCGTCCCGGCCCGCGCTCATCGACGACGAGGGCGTGCTCACGTTCGCCGAACTCGACGAGCGCGCCGCCCGCCTCGCCGCCGCGCTGCCCCTCCAGGGCCCCCGCCCCCGCGTCGGCGTGCTGTGCCGCAACCACCGGGGCATGGCGCTGACGCTCGTCGCCTGCTCCCGGCGCGGCGCCGAGGTCGTGCTGCTCAACACCGGGTTCGGCGCCGGCCAGATCCGCGCCGTGCTCGGCGAGCTGCGCCCCGCCCTCATCGTCGCCGACGCCGAGTTCGCGCCGCTGCTCGGCAACGTCCCCATCGCGCTGCGCCGCACCGTGCTGTGGGCCGACCGCCGCCCCCCGGCCGGCATGCCGCTCGCCGCGCCCGTCCCGCTCGCCACGGCGCCGCCCCCGCCGCGTCCCGCCCCCGACCCCGCGCCGCGCCCCGCCGCCGGCACGGGCCCGAGCATCGGCGAGCTCATCGCCTCGGTGGACGCCGCCGACGCGGCGGCCGGGCCGCCGCAGATCCAGAGCCGCACCATCATGCTCAGCTCCGGCACCACAGGACGCCCCAAGGGCGCCCGCCGCCCGCCCCGGCCGGGCCTGTGGCCGCTCGCCTCGATGACGTCCCGGATCCCGCTGCGCGCCCGGCAGACGATGATCGTCGAGGCGCCGCTGTTCCACACCTGGGGCTACGCCGCGCTGCAGATGGCGTGGGCGCTGCGGGCGCCGGTCGTGCTGCACCGCCGCTTCGACCCCGAGCAGACGCTGCGCGCCATCACCGCGCACGGCGACGCCACCGTGTTCGCCGTCCCCGTCATGTGCCAGCGCATCCTGGAGCTCGCCCCGGAGGTCCGCGCCCGCTACGACACGTCCTCACTGCGGATCTTCGCCCTGAGCGGCGCCGCGCTGTCCGGCGACCTCGCCACCCGGTTCATGGACGCCTTCGGCGACCGGCTCTACAACGTCTACGGGTCCACCGAGGTGTCCTGGGTCTCCATCGCCACCCCGCGCGACCTGCGGCTCGACCCGCGCACCGCCGGGCGGCCGCCGCGCAACACCGCGCTCGCCATCCTCGGCGACGACGGCCGCCGGCTCGGCCGCTCCACCCGCGGCCAGATCTTCGCCGCCAACGAGCTGCTGTTCGAGGGGTACACCGGCGGCGAGCCGATGGAGGTCCGCGACGGCCTCCTCGCCACCGGCGACCTCGGCCACATCGACCACCGCGGGCTGCTGTTCGTGGACGGCCGCGGCGACGGGACGGTGGTGTCCGGCGGCGAGAACATCGTCCCCCACGACGTGGAGGAGGCGCTGCTCCGGCTCCCCGAGGTCCAGGAGGCCGCGGTGACCGGCGTCCCCGACGAGGCGTGGGGGCAGCGGCTCGCCGCCTACATCGTGCTCCGTCCCGGCGCCACGCTCGACGCCGCCGCCGTCCGCGACTACGTGCACGCCCAGGTCGCCCGGTACGCGGTGCCCCGCGACGTGCACTTCATCCCCGAGCTGCCGCGCAACGCCACCGGCAAGGTCGTGCACCGCTGGCTCAGCGCCCGGCCGGGGCGGCCGCTTCCGGAGGGGCATGTGGAATGGCCGCGGCCGCGGGCAGCCGGACGGTGACCGACAGCCCGCCGTCCGGGCGCGGCTCGGCCTCCACCGCGCCGCCGTGCGCGCGCACCACCGCCCGCACGATCGACAGGCCGAGGCCCGCGCCGTCCCGCGACCCCGTCCGGTCGGCGCGCAGCCGCCGGAACGGCTCGAAGATCGCCGCCACCTCGTAGGCCGGGACGGCCGGCCCCGTGTTCACGACCTGCAAGAACGCCGCGCCGCCCCGGGCGCCCGTGCGGACCCACACCCGGCCGTCCGGCACGTTGTACTTCACCGCGTTCTCCAGCAGGTTCACCGCGCACCGCTCCAGCAGGACCGGATCACCCGACACGGCCGCCGGGGCGAGCCTCGCCTCCACGTCCACCGCCGGGTCGCCGAGCTGGTCGAGCGCGCTGCGGACCACGTCCGGCAGCGGGCACTCCGTCCGGACGGCCGGCTCCCGCTCGGACTTGGCGAGCAGCAGCAGCCCCTCGATGAGCCGCTCGTGGCGGGCGGTGTTGCCGAGCAGCACCTCCGCGAGCGCCTTCGTCTCCGGCGGGTTCCTCCTGCTCGCCATCGCGACCTCCAGCACCGTCCGGTTGATCGTCAGCGGCGTCCGCAGCTCGTGCGAGGCGTTCGCGACGAACCGGCGCTGCGCGTCGAACGCGCGGTTCAGCCGGTCCAGCATCCGGTCGAAGGTGTCGGCCAGGTCCTTGATCTCGTCCTGCGGGCCGTCCAGCGCGATCCGCTCGTGCATGGTGCTCTCCGACAGCCGCCGCGCCGTCGCCGTGACCCGGTGCAGCGGGCGCAGCATCCGCCCGGCCACCACGTACCCGATCACCACCCCCAGGACGCCGAGCACCAGCATCGTGACCAGCGAGCTTTGCAGCAGCTGCTCCAGCACGTCCCGCTTCTGCTGCGCCAGCTGCCGGTCGGCATCCGCCTTCAGCCCCGCCAGCTGGCTCAGATCGCCGTCCAGCGCCACGGACCGCAGCCGCACGACCGTGTCCGCGTCCAGGTCGCCGCGCCCGGAGAACCGGTCGTCCATCGTCCGCACGGTCAGCAGGTAGGTCACCGCGACCAGCACCGCCGACGTCACCAGGAACAGCGACCCGTACACCAGCGTCAGCCGCGTCCGGACGCTCAGCCGCTTCACCGCGCCTCCAGCCGGTACCCGGCGCCGGTCACCGTCTCGATCACCGGCGGCTGCCCGAGCTTGCGGCGCAGCGTCGCCATCGTGACCCGGACGATGTTGCTGAACGGGTCGATGTTCTCGTCCCACGCCCGCTCCAGCAGCCGCTCGGCGCTCACCACCCCGCCCTCGGCGCGCATCAGCTCCTCCAGCACGGCGAACTCCTTCCTCGTCAGCCGCAGCTCCCGGCCGTCCCGCGCCACCCTGCGCCGGTGCGGGTCGAGCCGGATGCCCCGCCGCTCCAGCACCGGCGGCACCGGCGGCCCCGACCTGCGCGCCAGCGCCCGCACCCGCGCGACCAGCTCGCTGAACACGAACGGCTTCGGCAGGTAGTCGTCGGCGCCGAGCGTCAGCCCGTCCACCCGGTCGCCGACGTCGCCCGCCGCCGTCAGCATCAGGATCCGCCCGCGGCTGCGCCGCTCCACCAGCTCCCGGCACACGTCGTCGCCGTGCACCGTCGGCAGGTCCCGGTCGAGGACCACCACGTCGTACTCGGTGTAGGACGCGAGCTCCAGCGCGTCGTCGCCGTCGTACACGACGTCGACGGCCATGGCCTCCTCGCGCAGCCCCTCGGCGATGGCGTCCGCGAGCACCCGCTCGTCCTCGACGATCAGAACACGCATCCCCCGAGCATCCCGCCCGGGAGGTTAAACCCCGATAAGCGTCAGCGCCGCCAGCACGTGTACGTCACGGTGGCCGTGCCGCCCGGCGCGAACGAGACCGTCCCGCTGCCGCGCCCGCCGATGTAGCACAGCACCGTCGGCCGCACGGTCACCGCCACCGACGCGGACCGGCCCGCCCTGAGCGTCCCGCCACCGCCCGCGCTGACCCGCCCAGCCCTGTCCTGCACCGACGCAACCGACCACCGCACCGTGCCGCCCACCGCGGTCAGCCGGATGTAACAGCGCGCCGGCACCCCCGCCGCCCGCACCCCGCGACACCCCGAGTCGTCCACCGCCAACCGCCCCGGCCCGCTCGGCACCTTGCGCGTCCTCTTCGGCTCGGCGGCCTTCTTCGTGGGCTTCGGCTCGTCCTTCTCCTTGACCTCGTCCTCGGACGCCGGCGTGGGCGCCGCCGAAGGCGCGGGGGACTCGGGCGTGGTCATGGCCACCGGCGGCGCCGCAGAGGGCTTCGCCTCCGGTCCCGTGGAGTCGAATAGCGCGAGCATCCCACCGGTCAGCGCAACAGCAGCGGCAGCGCCCCCGATGATCACGAGCCCCCGCTTCCGCCTCGGCGCGCTCCGGCACCGGTCGCGCACCGCTTCGTACAGCCAGTCCCGAAAGGCCCCCGCGTCCGGCACATCGGTACCTCGCAGCCCGACCAGCGCCTCCCGGACGGCCTCCACCGCCCGCTCATGGTCGCCGAGCAACCCCTCCGCATACGTGACCAGCTCAGGCCCGTACACGTTGTAGACATGCCCGACGGCCCCCGGCCGCTGCGCCTGCAGCGCCTCGACAAGCCGGAAGTCCTCATTCAACGGCGGCGCACTGGACACGCCGGGATTATGACCGACCGACCACGATCCGTAGTGTGCACCAACCCCAAACTCCGCCCCCCGCCTTTATCACCCACCCGCGAATTCCCCACCCTCCGCTGGATGCGGCTAATGCGGGTTTAACCCCTTGGTGGGTCTTATGGCTTCTCGCTGGGGTGAAGGGCCCTGGCGGAGAGGACGTGATGGCGATTCGGGTTTGGGCCGCTGGGCTGGCGGTGCCGCTGGTTCTGGGGCCGGCGGCGTGCGGGAGTGACGACGGCGGCGGGGTGGCGACTGCCGGGGGTGCGGCGGCGAAGGCGTCCGTATCGGCGTCTGCGAGTGCGTCGCTGTCGCCGGAGGACGCGCGGCTGAAGTTCGCGCAGTGCATGCGGGAGAACGGGGTGGACGTCCCCGATCCGGGTGCGGCGGACGAGAAGGCGATGCGGTTCGGGAAGGGGAGCGACCGCAAGAAGCTGGAGGGCGCGCTGGAGAAGTGCCGGCAGTGGTTGCAGGCGGGCGGGAAGATGCCCGACCTCAAGGACCCCGAGGTGCGCGACCAGTTCGTCAAGCTCGCGCAGTGCATGCGCGAGCACGGGGTGAACATCCCGGACCCGGGGCCCGACGGGAAGATCGAGTTCCCGAAGGGGGACATCGACCCCGGTGCGCTGGAGAAGGCGCGGGACGCGTGCAAGGCCGACCTGCCGGGGGCCGGGCGGTGAGGCGCGCGGTCGCGGGCGGGGTCGCCGCCGCGGTGGTGGCCGGCGGCGGGGGCGCGCTGGCCTGGACGACGGGCGGGGGCGAGGCGCAGGGCGCGCCGGCGGCGCTGAGCACCACTGTCGTGACCAGGGGCGATCTCGTCGACACCGAGAAGGTGGACGGGAAGCTCACCTACGACGACGTGCGGGAGGTGTGGAGCGGGGTGTCCGGTGTGGTGACGTGGGCGCCGGAGCAGGGCGCGGCGGTCAGGCGGGGCGGGACGCTGCTGAAGGTGGCGGGCGAGCCGGTCACGCTGATGTACGGCGGCAGCCCCATGTACCGGACGCTGCGGAACGGCGTGTCGGGCAAGGACGTCCGGCGGCTCGAAGAGAACCTGCGGGCGCTCGGGTACGGCGGGATGACGGTGGACCGCGAGTTCACCGGCGCGACCGAGGCCGCGGTGAAGGAGTGGCAGGACGATCGCGGCCTGGACGTGACCGGCGCCGTCGGCCCTGAGCAGGTCGTCTTCCTGGACGGGGCCGTGCGGGTCCGGGACGTGAAGGCGCCCGAGGGCAAGCGCGTCGGGCAGGGGCAGCCGGTCCTGACGGTGGCCGGGACGAGGCGCGTCGTCCATGTCGATCTGGACGCCGACAAGCAGGACCTCGCCGAGGAGGGCGCCGCCGTCACGGTGGAGTTGCCCGGCGGAGAGACGGTCAAGGGGAAGATCACCAAGGTGAGCCGGGTCGCGCAGAGCAGCGGGACGGGGCAGGACAAGAAGACCACGGTCGGTGTCGACATCTCGATCGGCGGCGCCGGCACGGGACGGCTCGACGAGGCCCCGGTCGGCGTCGAGTTGGAGAGCGAGCGGCGCGAGGACGTCCTGACGGTGCCGGTCGAGGCGCTGCTGGCGCTGCGGGAGGGCGGCTTCGGCGTCGAGACCGCCGACCGGCGGCTCGTGCCCGTGCGGGTCGGTGCGTTCGGCGGCGGACGGGTCGAGATCAGCGGAGACGGTGTCCGCGCGGGCATGAAGGTCGGGGTGCCGGCCGAATGAGCACGGAGACGGGCGATCCCATCGTCGAGCTGACCGGGGTCACCAAGGAGTACGCGGGCGGCGTCGCGGCGCTGAAGGGCGTCGACCTGCGGATCGCGCCGGGGGAGCTGGTCGCGATCGCCGGGCCGTCCGGGTCGGGCAAGTCGACGCTGCTGCACATGGTCGGGACGCTGGACCGGCCGACCGGGGGACGGGTGCGGGTCGCCGGGCACGAGGTCGCGGGCCTCGGCGACCGGGAGCTGTCGGCGCTGCGGGCCCGGCACATCGGGTTCGTGTTCCAGCAGTTCCACCTGGCGGCGGGCGTGAGCGCGCTCGACAACGTCGCCGACGGGCTGCTGTACGGCGGCGCCGGGCCGGGGGAGCGGCGGGAGCGGGCGCGGGCCGCGCTCGGCCGCGTCGGGCTCGGGCACCGGACCGGGCACCGGCCGCACGAGCTGTCCGGCGGCGAGCAGCAGCGGGTCGCGGTGGCGCGGGCCGTCGCGGGCGAGCCGGACCTGCTGCTCGCCGACGAGCCCACCGGCAACCTCGACTCGGCGGCGGGCGCCGAGGTGCTCGCCCTGCTGGACGAGCTGCACCGGGCCGGCACCACCGTCGCGATCATCACCCATGACGCGGAGGTCGCGGCCGCCGCGCCGCGCCGGGTCCGGGTCCGGGACGGGCTGATCGTCGCGGACGAGCGGGCGACGGGGGCGGGGCGGTGAGGGCGGCGCTCGTGCCCGCGCGGCTCGGCCCCGGCGACGTGCTGCGCCTCGGCCTCGCCGGGCTGCGGGCCCGCCCGGCGCGGGCGGTGCTGTCCGCGCTCGGCATCGCGATCGGGATCGCGACGATGGTCGCGGTCATCGGGATCTCCTCGTCCGGCAAGGAGGACCTGCTGCGGCGGCTCGACCGGCTCGGCACCAACCTGCTCACCGCCAAGCCCGGCGACACCCTGTTCGGAGACAAGGCCCAGCTTCCCGAGTCGGCGCCGGAGATGGTGCGGCGGATCGGGCCGGTCACGGCGGTCGGCGCGACCGGGTCCGTGGACGCCACCGTCCGGCGGACCGACAAGATCCCGGCGGAGGTCACCCAGGGCATCGCGGTGCAGGCCGCGACGACCGGGCTGCTCGGCACGCTCGGCGCGGAGACCGCGAGCGGGACCTGGCTGAACGCCGGCACCGCCCGCTACCCCGGCGTCGTGCTCGGCGCGGAGGCGGGGCGCCGCCTCGGCATGGACCGGGCGGGCGGACGGGTGTGGATCGGCGGCCGCTGGTTCACCGTCCTCGGCGTGCTGCGGCCCGCCGAGCTGGCCCCCGAGATCGACCGCTCCGCCCTCGTCGGCTGGGACGCGGCCCGCCGCCACCTGGCCTTCGACGGGCACCCGACCACGGTGTACGAGCGGTCCACTGACGCGTCGGTGAACGACGTGCGGGCCGTGCTGGCCCGTACGGTCAACCCCGAGCGCCCCGAGGAGGTCCAGGTCAGCCGCCCCTCGGACGCGCTGGAGGCCAAGGCCGCGGCGACCGGCGCGTTCACCGGGCTGCTGCTCGGGCTCGGCGCGGTCGCGCTGCTGGTCGGCGGGGTCGGGGTCGCCAACACGATGGTGGTCTCGGTGCTGGAGCGGCGCCGCGAGATCGGGCTGCGCCGCTCCCTCGGCGCCACCCGCGGGCAGGTCCGCGTCCAGTTCCTCGCCGAGTCGCTGCTGCTGTCGGTGTCCGGCGGCGCGGCCGGGACGGTCCTCGGCGCGGCCGTGACCGCCGGGTTCGCGCTGTGGAAGGGGTGGCCGCCCGTCGTGCCGGCCTGGGCGCTCGGCGGGGCGCTCGCCGCGACGCTGGTGATCGGCACGGCCGCCGGGCTGTACCCGGCGGTGCGGGCCGCGCGGCTGCCGCCGACGGCCGCCCTCGCGTCGGTCTGACTCTGGCCACGCCGCGCCGGGCCGGTGCATGATTGGGGCATCGCCGTGTTCCGCCCCGGGGGAGGTGCCTCGCAGCCATGCCGGTGACACGTCCGCTCCGTGAGCGCTGCCGGGAGTTCCTCGGGATCGACGGCGAGATCCGCTACATCTTCCCCGCGATGGCCTACGGCGGCGGCGCCGGGTTCATCTTCGTCGTCACCGACGACCAGGTCGCCGTGGTCAGCACCGGCCCGCTCAGCCGCAGCACCCCGAGGACGGTCTGGGGCAGCTACCCGCGCGGCACCCGGATCGGGCCGGTGGAGACCGGCGCCGGCGCGTCGTTCGAGTTCGCCGGCGCCGTGTTCGAGGTGGACGACGAGTACGTGCCGGTCGTGAACGCGGCCGACGCCGAGATCTTCGACCGGGACAGCCTGCCCCGCGACCCGCTCCCCGACCTCTAGGACGTCGCCGGCTCGGTGGCCGCCGCGGGCGCCGGGCGCGGCGTCGACGGGTTGCGCAGGAACAGCGCCATCACCGGGACCAGGTACGCCGCCCACATGACCAGCTGCAGCCAGGTGATCTGCGGGGTGACGTTCAGGACGCCCTGGAACACCGTCTGCATCCAGTCGCCCGCGGTGCCGAACTTGGCGAAGAACAGGTGCGGCTCCAGCGCGACGGCGTTCAGGCCGGGGAAGACCTCGGCCTCCTGGAGGTCGTGGAAGCCGTAGCCGAACACGCCCGCGGCGACGACGATGAGCGCGGCGCCCGTCCAGGTGAAGAACCGCCGCAGGTTGATCTTCAGGCCGCCGCGGTAGAGCAGGTAGCCGAGCGCGATCGCGACGGCGAGGCCCAGCACCGCGCCGATGATCGGCTGGGTGGAGCCCTCGGAGGAGTTGGAGATGTTCGTCCACAGGAACAGGGCGGTCTCCAGGCCCTCGCGCCCCACGGCGAGGAACGCGACGGCGGCGAGCGCGAGCGGGCCGATGTCCAGCGCGCCCTCCAGCTTTCCTTCCAGCTCCGCCTTCATGAACCGGGCGGTCTTGCGCATCCAGAAGACCATCCAGGTGACGAGCCCCACCGCGACGATCGACAGGATGCCGCCGAACAGCTCCTGCGTCTTGAACTGCATCTCCGAGGACGCGGCGGTCAGCGCGATGCCGAAGGCGAACGCCAGCACGACGGCGGCGCCGATCCCCGCCCACACGGGGAGGAGGGCCCGGCGGTTGCCGGTCTTCACCAGATAGGCGATCAGGATGCTCACGACCAGTGCGGCCTCGAGCCCCTCGCGCAGTCCGATGAGGAAGTTGCCCAGTAGCATCGCCGCGCTCCTCCGGAAGGCCCAGGTCTTTTAGGCAAAGCTAACCTAAGCCAGTTTGCTCCCGCGCGCCCGCCCCCGGCAAGGGGCGCCGGTGAGGTCCTCCGGCGGCGCCGGCGGTCGGCCCGGTCAGGGCGCACGGGGTGCTGCAGGTCACGTGTCCTTGAGGAGATCGGCGATCTCGTCGCCGAGACCGGGCTTGGCCTCCAGGCCGAACCCGGGCGCCTCGCCGGGGTGGATCAGGCCGTCGGCGAGGCGGCAGTCAGGGCTGTAGCCGCCGAAGGGCTCGAAGACCCCGGGATACGCCTCGCAGCCGCCCAGCCCCAGCCCGGCCACGATGTGCAGGTTGATCAGGTGCCCGCCGTGCGGGAACGCCTGGGACCGGTCGACGCCGCGCGCCTCCATGGCCTCGATCATGCGGGCGTACTCGGTCAGCCCGTAGCCGAGGCCGGCGTCCATCTGGAAGACGTCGAGGCCGGGCCGCACTCCGCCGTAGGCGAGCAGGTTGCGCACGTCCTGGACGGAGAAGAGGTTCTCGCCGGTGGCGATGGCCCCCGGGTAGGACTCCGCCAGTTCCCGGTTCAGGGCGTAGTCGAGCGGGTCGCCCGCCTCCTCGTACCAGCGCAGGCCGTGACCGGACAGCGCCGCGGCGTAGGCCAGGGCCCGGTCCCGGTCGAAGCGCCCGTTGGCGTCGACGGCCACGCCGTCCCCGCCGCCGACCACCGCGATGGCGGTCTCCACCCGGGCCAGGTCGTCGGTGAGCGCCGCGCCGCCGATCTTGATCTTGACCGTGCGGTAGCCCTGGTCCACGTAGCCGGCGACCTCGTCGCGGAGCCGGTCCAGGGAGTCGTCGGGGTGGTAGTAGCCCCCCGCGGCGTAGACCGGCGTGCCGGTGAGCGCGGGCGGGCGGCCGAAGGCGCGGGCGATGGCGGCGTGCGCCGGCTCGTCGTGGTACTTGGCCAGCAGGTCCCACACCGCGAGTTCGAGGGCGCCGGCCGCCGCGGCGCGGTCGCCGTGGCCGCCGGGCTTCTCGTCCCGCAGGGCGCGGCGGAGCACGCGGGCCGGGGACAGCAGCCCGGTCGGCGGGTCCAGCAGGGTTTCGGGGGCGGCGGCCAGCAGCCGCGGGATCATCCGGTCGCGGAGGATCCCGCCCTGTGCGTGGCGCCCGATCGAGTTGAAGGCGACGCCGGTGAGCGGACGCCCGTTCCGGCGTACGTCGGTCCGCACGGCCACCAGGGAGACGGTGTGCGCGGCGAAGTTCACCACGGAGTTCCTGATGTCCCCGTGGAGGGGGACCGCGACCTCGCGGATGTCGGTGATGCGCATGACCCCAGCCTCTGATCCGGACCCGATCGAATTGTCTAGACTAATTGAGGCAATCCCTGCACGGCACTCGTGCGGGGACCGGCGGGGACCGGAGGACGGGTGAGGGCCGTGAGGCGTTACGAGGAGGTCGCCGAGGAGCTGGTCCGGCAGATCCAGTCGGGCCGCTGGGAGGTCGGCGGCCGGCTGGCGCCCGAGGTGGACCTCGCGGCCGAGTTCGACGTGAGCCGGGGCACGATGCGGGCGGCGCTCGACATCGTGGAGGAGTTGGGGCTGGTCTCCCGCCGGCCCCGGCGCGGTACCCGCGTCGAGCGGCTGAAGCCGCACTCGGTCTTCGCCCGGTCCCTGCAGTCGGTGGACGAGTTGACGCAGTACTCCGTGGAGACGGACCGCCGGGTGCTGTCGATCGCCGATGTGGTGGTCGACGAGGCCGACGCCCGGATCCTGGGCTGCCCGCCCGGGCAGCGCTGGACCAAGATCCGGATGCTGCGCATCGATCCCGCGGACGACGGCTGGCCGCTCTGCTGCACCGACGTGTACCTGGAGCCCGACATCGCCGAGGCCGTGGGCGACCAGGTGCTCGACCCCAAGCGGTTGATCTCCGACATGGTCGAGCAGGCGACCGGCCGCACCGTGCACACCATCGAGCAGCGGATGCGGGCGGCGACGGTCCCCGACGCCATGGTCGACCTGCTGCACACGACGGCCGGCTCGCCGGTGTTACGGATGACGCGGCGCTACCTGGACCGCGCCGGCACGCCCTTCGAGATCACCGTCTCGGTGCACCCCGCCGAGCGGTTCGAGTACGCCGTGGAGCTGGAGCGCGGCCGAGGCTGACGGGGCCGGGGCCTGGGGGAGGGCCGGCGGGGCGGCGGGAGGGGGCGAGCGGGAGGGAGCGAGCGGGTGGCCCGACTTAATTGTCCAGACCTTTCGCGGAAAAGTCTGGTGTCCAGAAACCGCTTCCGGTAGCGTGGCCGCGGATCACCTGATAGGAGGACACCATGGAGGCCAACCCCGAGTTCGAGCTCCAGGGGCTCTGTCACCTCGCGCTGGTCTGCGAGGACATGGAGCGCACCGTCGACTTCTACACCAACGTCCTCGGCATGAAGCTGAAGAAGACGATCGGGCTGCCCAACGGCGGGCAGCACTTCTTCTTCGATATGGGCGGTGACCAGTTCCTGGCCTTCTTCTGGTTCCCCGACGCGCCGAAGCGGGCCCCCGGCATCGCCTCCTCCGCGGTGCTGCCCGGCCTCGGGGACATCGCCACGGCCCACGCCTCGATGAACCACGTCGCGTTCAAGATCCCGCTCGACAAGTTCGACGAGTACAAGGCCAAGCTCGACGCCAAGGGCGTCGAGACCGGTCCCGTCCTCGAACACGACGACAGCCCGCGCGGTGTGGCGGAGACGTACCACGAGGGCGTCTACGTCCGTTCGATGTACTTCTTCGACCCCGACGGGGTGCTGCTGGAGTTCGCCGCCTGGACGCGCGAGCTGAACGACGGCGACGTCAACCTGGCGCCGATGACGGCCGCGGGCGTCCCGGCCGCGCAGGGGGCCTCCGCATGAGCGGCGCAGAGTCGATCCTGGAGTACGCCGAGCGGTTCTTCGCGCTGGTGGAGGCCGGCGACATCGAGGCCGTCTCCGCCCTGTACCACGACGACGTCACCGTCTGGCACAACTACGACGACGTCGACCAGTCCAAGGAGGAGAACCTCGCGACGCTGGGCGGCATCGCCGGCCGGTACGACAAGTTCGGCTATGCCCGGCCGCGGCACACCGCGCTTGAGGACGGCTTCCTCCGCCAGCACGTGATCGAGGTCGAGCGCAACGGACGGTCGGCCTCGATCCCGGCGATCCTGCGCGTGTACGTCGAGGACGGCAGGATCCGGCGGATCGAGGAGTACTTCGATCGCCGCGAACTCGAAGCCGTCCTCGCGGCCTGAGCGGCGGGGCCCACGCGAGGCCGCATGCGAGGTCCGGGGGGCGCACCCGGGGCCGGTTCGGGGTGACACCCGGGCCGGCGCCGGGGCGGGACGCCCGTGTCCGGGCCCGGCTGCCTGGCCTCGGGAGAAGCTCTGCGAAGCCCGGGAGGATCAGGAGAAGAAGCCGCGGGTCTGCTCGGCGAAGCGCAGCAGGTCCTCGGCCACGGCGACCTCGGTGAAGTCCTGCCCGCGGTGACTGGGCGCCGAGATGCTCACCGCGTAACGGGCGCCGGCATAGGTGCCGAGCGGCACGGCCACCGCGATGACCCCGTCCTCGCTTTCTTGCAGCCCGGTGGCGTAGCCCCGCTTGCGGATGCGCTCCAGTTCCTCCAGCAGCGCGGTCCGGGTGGACAGGGTGTGCGGGGTGAGCGGCTCCAGTTCCTCGCGCGGGTAGAGCGCGACCACGGCCTCGTCCGGCAGCAGCGACAGCAGTACCTTGCCGGAGGCCGAGGCGTGGGCCGGGAGGGTCTTGCCCATCCGGGAGCCGACCCGGACGGCGCGGCCGCTCTCCACGGCATCGACGAAGGACACCAGCGAGCCGTCGAGGCGCGCGAGGTGGACGGTCTCGCCGTAGTGCTCGGCGAGGCCGTCCAGCAGCGGGCGGACCTGTTCGCGGACGTCGATCTGCCGCAGCACCGAGAAGGCGATCTCGGTGAGCGCGGGACCCGGCTCGTAGGCCCGCGAGCTGTTCGACTGGCGGACGAACCCCCGGTACTGCAGCATGGCCAGCACCCGGTGGGCGGTGGACGAGGCGACCGAGAGGTACTCGCTCACCTCGGTGAGGCGCAGGCTCTTGCGCTCGCCCAGCAGCAGCAGGATGCGCAGCGCGTTGTCGACCGACTCGATCGGGTACTGCGGCTTGCGGGGCTGGGCCGGAGAGGGGTTGCTCACCCAGCGGACCTTATCCGGGGACGCGGTCATCGGTCCTTCCATCTCGGAGCTCGAACTTGAGTACTTTCCCCGAGGCGTTCCGGGGAAGCCGCTCGGCCACCTCGATGCCGGTAGGCAGCTTGTACGGGGCGAGCCGGCGCCGGGCGTGGTCACGCAGCTCCTCGAGCGACGGCGCCCGCCGTCCGGGGGCCGGCACGACCACCGCCACCGGAGTCTCCCCCCACTTTAGATGCGGCCGGCCCACCACCGCCACCTCGGCGACGTCCGGGTGGGCGGCGAGCACGTTCTCCACCTCGGCGCAGTAGATGTTCTCCCCGCCGCTGATGATCATGTCCTTGAGCCGGTCGACGACGTGGACGAACCCGTCGCCGTCGACCCGGACCAGGTCACCGGAATGGAACCAGCCCCCGGCGAAGGCCTCGGCGGTCGCCTCGGGCAGGTTCCAGTAGCCCGACATCAGGCCCGGCCCCCGGTAGACGATCTCGCCGACCTCGCCCGGCGGGACGTCGTTCATCTCGGTGTCGACCACGCGCGCCCACACGCCGGGCGCCGGGCGTCCCACCGAGCCCAGCTTCCGGCGGGCGTCCTTGCCCTCCAGCACGCAGGTGACCGGCGACATCTCGGTCTGACCGAAGAGGGCGAGCATGTCGGCGCCGTCGAAGACCTCGCCCATCTCCCGCAGCAGCGCGTCGGTGGCCGGGGCCGCCCCCCACGCGGCGACCCGCAGCCGCGACAGGTCGCGGGGCCGCCGGCGCTGCTCCGCCGCGAGGGCCTGCCACTGGGTCGGCACGAGGAAGGTGGAGGTGACCCGGTGCTCGGCCATCGCGTCGAGGTGCTCGCCGGCGTCGAAGGCCCCGGTGGGCATCACGACCACCGAGGCGCCGACGAGCAGGGCGGGCGCCAGGCCGCCGATCGCGCCGATGTGGAAGATCGGTGAGGCGCAGAGGTAGACCTCGTCGTACATCTCGAAGCGGAAGGCGACCAGGTTGGTCTGGCTCTGGGCGAGGAGGTTGCGGTGCGTGAGCACCGCGCCCTTGGGACGCCCGGTCGTGCCGGAGGTGTACATGATCAGCGCGGGGGCCGACTCGTCCACGGTGAGCGCCGCCAGTTCCTCGGCGGGCGAGCCCGCGACGGGGCCGTGGAGCAGGTCCGCGTAGGGCACGCCCGCCTGCGCGGAGGCGTCCACGACGCGGATGCCGTCGTCCTCGGCCGCGTCGGCGGCCAGCCGGTGGAAGGCCGCGTCGGTGATCACGAGGGAGGCGCCGCAGTCACGGAGGATGAAGGTCACCTCGGCGGCGGCCAGCCGGGGGTTCACCGGCACCCCGATCGCGCCGGCGGCACCGACCGCCAGGAGCGATTCGACGTACTCGGTCCCGTTGCCCATCACGAAGGCGACCCGGTCGCCGGCGCCGATGCCCAGCCGCGCGAGCCCGCGGCCGAGCCGCAGCACCCGGTCCGCGAGCCCGCGCCAGGTGTGGGAGACCGCACCGCACCGCAGCGCGGTGGCCTCGGGCCGGGCGTGGGCGTGCCGGGCCAGCTGGGCGACCCAGTGCTGGCCCCGGGCGCCGTGGACCGCCGCGGACGCCGTCATCGCGCGCTCCCGCCCCCGAAGCGCTCGGCGATCCAGCTGGCGATCGTGTCGGCGACCGCGTCCCGGGCGCCCGCGGGCTCCAGGAAGTAGTGGTCGCCGGGGTGGTCGCGCCGGGTCTTGTCCGCACCGGCCAGGGCGCCGGCGATCCGGTCGGCGTCGCTCGGGAAGACGCCGGTGTCCGCGGTCGGGTTGATGACCAGCGCCGGAACCGTGATCTTGGCCAGGTTGCCCTCGCCGCGGCACGGCGACTCGCTGAGGCTCCACATGTTGAGCCAGTTGCGCACGGTCGTCTCCCCGGCGATCCCGCGGTCGCCCCGGTTCGCGGCCTCGACGGGGCCGCGGTAGCAGCTGTTCGGCTTCCGGTCGGTGGGCTCCAGGGTCGGGTCGACCATCCGCGGGTCCGCCCAGGTGCGGGGCACGGTGAAGTGGCGGTCGTAGTAGCCGGCCTCGGTGAGCCTCGCCAGCTCCGCCTTCGCCCACGCGGTGATGCGGTGGTTGCGGTCGATCTGGGCCCGGCGGTAGCGCTCGACGAACTCGGCGCTGTACGGCGGGCCGTTCTCCGGGTTGAACAGGTCGAGCGAGGGATCGGTGGCCACCGGGTCGAACTCGTCGACCACCGCGGCGTCCATCCAGGAGGTGAGGACGTCGGGACGGCCCAGGTGCGCCGCCAGCGACACGTAGCCGTCCGCGGCGGGCAGGTCGCCCACGCCCGGGACGGGGTCGTGGTCGACCGGGGGCCGCAGGGCCGGGTCGACGGCCTGGGCCTGGTAGGCGGCCATCAGGGAGCCGCCGCCCGAGTTGCCCAGCAGGACGACCGAGTCGACCCCGGCCTCCTCGCGCAGCCAGCGCACGCCGACGCCGATGTCGACCAGTGCCTGGTCGAGCCGGAAGTTCCACTCGTAGCCGCGGAACCGGGTGTTCCACCCGAGGAAGCCGATGCCGCGCGCGGCCATCAGGTCGGCGAGGTAGTGCTCGGCGAAGTCGATCTGGTAGTGGGTGGCGATCATCGCCACCGCCGGCCGGCCGCCCTCCGGCGCGTGGTAGAGGCCCTGGCAGGGGTGTCCGCCGGCACCGGCCCGCGGGGCGCCGGCGGAGGGACGGGACACGAACGTGCGGGTGATCATCGGGCCGCCACCTCCAGCCGGCTCGCGGCCACGTGGGCGCGGAGCTTGCCGAACAGGATCCCGAGGCGCTCGGTGGCCACCGGGTCCTTGAGGTGCCCGGCCTCGTCGAAGCACTCGTGGGCGAAGGGCATGACCACCTCCGGTCCCGGCATCACCGGGGATTGGGAGAAGACGAACATGTTCCGCAGCTCGAACTGGCACCGGGCGGTGCCCAGCCGTCCCGGCGAGGTGCCGATCAGGGCGACCGGCTTGCCCTGCAGGACCGAGGCGCCCAGCGGGAGGGAGATCCAGTCGAAGGCGTTCTTCAGCACGCCCGGGACCCCGCCGTTGTACTCGGGGGTGGCGATCATCAACGCGTCCGCCGCGGCGACCTCGGCGCGCATCCGGATGACCTCCGGCGGCTCCTGGCCGACCAGGTCCTCGTTGAAGAGCGGGAGCCGCCCGACCAGTTCGCTGATGGTGACGGTGACCCCCTCCGGCGCCAGCCGCGCCGCCGACTCCAGCAGCATCCGGTTCCACGAGCCCCTGCGCAGACTGCCGACGATGCCATAGACGGTGATATCCGCCGTGCTCACAGTGCTCCTCCCAGGTAGGCGTCGATGACGGCCTCGTCGCGGACGACGTTGGCCGGGGTGTCGAGGGCGATGCGGCGCCCGAAGTCGAGCACGCAGACCCGGTCCGAGATGCCCATCACCATCGACATGTCGTGTTCGACCAGGAGCATGGTGATGCCCAGGTCGGAGTTGACCTCGCTCAGCGTCGCCGCCATCTCGGCCGTCTCCTCGTGGTTCATCCCGGCCACCGGTTCGTCGAGCAGCAGCAGCCGGGGCTCCATGCACAGCGAGCGCGCGAGCTCGACCCGCTTCTGCACGCCGTGCGGCAGCGGGCCGACCTGGTGCGGCAGCAGGTCGGCGAGTCCGAGGCGGTCGGCCACCTCGGTGACCTGCCGCAGCGCCGCGCGCTCCTCGCGGGCGCTGCGCCCCCACCGGACCATGCCGGCGAGGGCCCCGGAGCGCAGGTGCTGGTGCCGGGCCAGCAGCAGGCATTCCCGCACGGTCATGGCCGGGAAGACGTCGACGTTCTGGAACGTGCGGGCGATCCCGGCCTTGGCGATCCGGTGCGGGGCGGTGCCGAGCAGCTCCCGGCCGGCGAACCGGATGCTCCCCGACCCCGGGCGGTAGATGCCGGAGATGCAGTTGAACAGCGTGGACTTGCCGGCCCCGTTGGGGCCGATCACGGCGAAGAGCTCGCCCTCGTCGATGCTGAAGGTGACCCCGTCCAGCGCGCGGACGCCCGCGAACGACAGGGCGAGGTCCTCGATCTCGATCAGCGCGGTGCTCACGAGCCGGCTCCTTCCGGGGCGGTGGCGGCCGTGCCGGCGCCGAGGTAGGCGGCCGCGATGTCGGTGTCCTGCTCCAGCGCGGCCGGGGTGCCCTCCGCGTGGACCCGCCCGCTCTCCAGGAGGTAGGCGTAGTCGGAGATCGACAGGGCCATGCGCGCGTTCTGCTCGACCAGCAGGATCGAGGTGCCCTGCTCGTTGATGGACACGATGATGTCCCGGACCTGCTCGACGATCCGGGGCGCGAGGCCGAGGCTCGGCTCGTCCATGAGCAGCAGCTTCGGCCGCGACATCAGGGCCCGTGCGATCGCCAGCATCTGCTGCTCGCCCCCCGACAGGTAGCCCGCCTTGCGGTCCAGCAGGTCGCGCAGGCGCGGCAGCAGTGCGAGGACCTCGTCGCGGGCCGCGGTGAGCGCGGCACCGCGGTAGCGGCGGGCGTGCGCACCGGTGGCGAGGTTCTCGGCGACGCTGAGCCCCGGGAAGACCATCCTTCCCTCCAGGCACTGCGCGAGCCCGGCGCGGACGCGCCGCGACGCGCGGGAGCCGGTCATGTCCGTGCCGAAGAGCTCCACCCGGCCGCCGGTGAGGCGCCCGCGGTGCAGCCCGAGCAGGCCCGACACCGCCCGCATCGTGGTGCTCTTGCCCGCCCCGTTGGGGCCGAGCAGGCTGACGACCTGCCCCTGGGGCACCCGCAGGGTCAGCCCGGCCACGGCGTCCTCGGCCGCGCCGTACCCGGCGCCGAGGTCCGTGGTCCGCAGGGCCGGCGGCCCGTCGGACGCGTTCGGGGCGCTGCCGCTCATGATGTCCTCCGCCTTTCGTGTGCGCCGTCCGCCGCCGTGCGCAGGCGCCGCCATGTCCGGAGCGCGAGCGCCCGGATCCCGTTGGGCTCGAAGAGCAGGATCAGCACGATCACCAGGCCGTACAGGAACCCGGACAGGAGCGGTCCGGTGATGCCGCCGTCGGTGCTCGCGCTCTTGCGGACGAAGGGCAGGACCACCGAGGCCTGGTTCACGACCTCGGGCATCGCCCGCACGAAGAGGGCCCCCAGCAGGGCGCCGGAGACGGTGCCCATGCCGCCGATCACGATCATCGCGATGAAGTCGACCGAGAGCATCAGGTGCCACTGGCCGGGGGTGAAGTAGCCCATGTAGGACACCAGCAGCGCCCCGGAGACGCCGGCGAAGAACGAGGAGATGACGAAGGCGGTCGTCTTGGTCCGGGTCACCGGGACGCCCACCACCGCGGCCGCCACGTCCTTGTCCCGGACGGCCATGAAGGCGCGGCCGAGTCGCGAGTGCTTGAGGTTGTGGGTGAGGAGCATGACCAGCAGCAGGATGGCCAGCGCGAAGTACCACCAGGCCTGCAGGGCGTCGAGGATCATCCGGTCCCCGGCCATGACGCCCATGCTGAGGTCCTGGTCGCCGAAGAGGACCGGTGCCGCCGGACGCCCGTTCACCCCGCCGCTGAGGCTCGTCCACGTCTCCCACGCGTAGAGGCCGATGAAGACCAGCGCGAGGGTGGCGACGGCCAGGTACAGGCCGCGGATGCGGACGGCGACGGGCGCGACCAGGGCGCCCGCGGCGGCGGCCACGAGGCCCGACGCCGGCAGCCAGAGCCACCAGGGCAGGCCCTGGTCGGCACCGAGCCAGGCCGAGCTGTAGGCGCCGATGGCCATGAAGAAGGCGTGGCCCAGCGAGATCTGGCCGGCCAGCCCGGTGATCACCTGCATGCCGAGGGCGCCGATGCCGGCGATCAGGGTGAGGATGCCGATGCCGAGCCACAGTTCGGAGCGGACGACCAGCGGCAGTACGAGCAGGGCGGCGACCGTCAGGCCGACGCCGGCGCGTCCGCGGGTGAGGAGGCCGTGCGGGCGCGGCCGGGGGGCCGCGGCCGCGCGGGCGGCCGGCGGGCTGGTGCGGAGTGACACGGCTCAGACCCTTTCGATGCTGCGGCTGCCGAAGAGCCCGTAGGGCCGGATCAGCAGGACCAGGAGCATGAGGACGTAGGGCAGCACATCGTGCAGGCGCCCGCCGCCGATGTCGCTGAGGTAGCCGGAGCCGAGGACCTGGGTGAGGCCCACGACCAGGCCGCCGACGACGGCTCCGACCAGCGAGTCCATGCCCCCGATGACGATCGCCGGGATCGCGATGAGCGCGAGGTCGCCGAGGTCGGGGGAGACCACGCGGGGGAACGAGGCGAGGAAGGCCGCCGCGGTCACCGCGAGGAAGGCCGCCAGCGCCCAGGAGAGCGCGAACATCCGCCCCACGTCGATGCCCTGGGCCATCGCGGCCTCCTGGCTGCTCGCGGTCGCGCGCAGCGCCAGCCCGTAGCGCGTCCGCTGGAAGAACAGGGCGACGGCGACCAGGACGACGACCGAGACGGCCACGGTGGCCAGGGCGCTGTTGGGCAGCACGACCGAGCCCACCGAGGTGGTGCCGGCGCCGGTCGGCCCGACCGAGTCGTGGCTGCCGACGCCCCACACCATCAGGATCACGTTGTGCAGCATGGTCGAGATGCCGAGAGTGGCCAGCACCACGACGGTCACCGACCGTCCGATCAGGCCGCGGATCAGCAGCCGCTCGACCACCAGCGCGAGGCCGACGGTCAGCGCCACGGCGCCGGCGAAGGCCAGCATGTAGGGCAGCCGGGGCAGCAGGATCAGCACGGCGTAGGCGCCGATGGCCACGAACTGGCCGTGGGCGAAGTTGAAGGTGTGCGAGCCCTTGAACATGATCACGAACCCGAGCGCGATCAGCCCGTAGGCCAGGCCCAGGGCGACGCCCTGGAAACCGAGCTGGAGGAAGAGGGTCATCTGGAGGTCCTCGGTCGGGTGTGGGAGTGGAGCCCGGGGGCGGGGCCGGGGGACGGGCCCCGCCCCCGGGGCCGTCAGTTGCCCCTGGAGGCGCCCCAGGACTTCGCGGCCGGGGACTCGAAGAACGTCGCGACCGGCTCCTGGACGCCGTCCTTCCCGATCTTGTTGATGCGGGACTGGTGGCTCACGATCGAGTCGCCGTCGCCGAGGTTGATCGGAGGAAGGATGTCGTCGAAGGGGACCTCGAGGTCGACCATCGCCTTCTTGACGCCCTCGCGGGTGAGGTCCTTGGCCTCGCAGGCCTTGCGCAGCGCCGCCACGACCACGGTCCCGTTGATCCAGCCGCCGACCTCGAAGTTGTCCGGCTTGGCGTCGGGGGCGTAGGTCTCGCGGGCCTTGGTCAGCGCCTTGATGCCGGCGGTGTCGTCGTTGAGGGTGCCGTAGCCGCCGGAGACGTAGTAGTTGTCCAGCAGGCCCTTCAGCGGCTTGCCGAGGCTGGAGGACCAGGCGCCCGAGCTGGAGACGAAGGTCGGCTTGTAGCCGAACTGGGCCGACTGGCCGATGATGCCGGCGGTCTGGGCGGGGGTGACGCCCAGCATGACGATCTCGGCGCCGGCGCTCTTGAGGGCGTTGATCTGGGCCGTGAAGTCCTTGTCGGCGTTGGTGTAGGTCGGCTGGGCGACGACCTTCACGCCCGGCGTGGCCTTCGCCGCGTGGTTGAGGGCGTCGAGGTAGACCTTGCCGGTCTCGTCGGCCGACGTAACGAACCCGACCTTGACGGTCTTGGAGGCCGAGGCGCCGGCCTGCCCGGCGGCCCAGACCAGGCCGTTGATGAGCTCGACCTCGAAGGGCGGCATGGCGACGTAGACGTTGGGGAGGTCGAGGGTCTGGGTGTTGATGGACGCCGAGAGGGTGGGCATGTTGTCCCGCTCGATGCTGGTCCGGACGGCGTTCAGCCCGGCGGTGCCCACGAACTGGGCCACCATCAGGTTCTTCGGCGCCGCGGACCGGTACTGCTGCGTGGTGATCTGCGGGTCGTACTTGGTGTCGCGCTTGTCGACCACGACCTTGCGCCCGCAGATGCCGCCCTCCTCGCGGTTCACCTGGTCGATCTTCGCTTCGACACCGAGCGAGCCGGCGATGCCGCCCTGGGCGATGGGGCCGGAGAAGTCGCTGATCACGGTCACGCTGATCTCGTCGTCGGTGACCCCGGGGCCCATGGCGACGCCGTCGGCACCGGTCCCGGTCTTGCCGGAGCCCGAGCCGCCGCACGCGGCCAGGGTCAACAGGGGGGCGACCGCCAGCGCGGTCAGTGACCTCTTGAGCATGGGGCCTTCGTCTTTCTCGATCGGTGGATCCGCGCAGGTGACGCGGGTCACCAAACATTAGATCAGACTATAAAGAAATAGAAGAGAGAAGCTCTGCAAGTTGGAGAAGTGGAGGTGGCGGCGGTTCCGGCGCCGTCACGGGGGAGGGCGCCGGAGGTTCGCGTCAGGCCCGCCAGGTGAAGGTGATCCGGCGGTGCGCGAACCGCCACCCGGCCTCGGTGCGGACCAGCCGGTCGAGGTAGTCCCCCGCGGCGGCCGTCCGCCCGTCGGCGCCCCGCAGCACGAAGTAGGCCCGGCCCGTCGCGTGCTCGTCGCCGGCCAGGTCGATGAGCACGTTGTGGTTCTCGTGGCGCGGCGACTCCGCCGTACGGCCGGCGACCAGCCGGGCGAGTCCCTCGGCGCCGACGAAGGAGGGCCCGCCGATGATCTCGATGCCGCCGTCGGCGGTGAAGCAGCCGCGCAGGGACTCGAGGTCGGCACCGTCGATGGAGAAGGAGTAGCGCGCGTAGAGCTGGGTGATGTCGGTGACGTGGTGGGACAACGGGTCTCCTCTTCGGACGGTGCCGGACGCTTCGGGCGCTCGGGAAAGGGGCCGGCCGGGAAAGGGGTCGGCCGGGAAAGGGGTCGGCCGGGAAAGGGGTCGGCCGGGAAAAGCCGGTCGGAAAGGGGCCGGTCAGGAGCCGGACGGGCCGGGCAGCCGGGAGAGCTCGTGGCGCCAGGCGACGTCCAGGTTGAGGCTTCCGCCGAGGTCGGGGAGTTCGGCCCGGTCGGCCTCGTCGATGGCGCGGGGGCGCCCCCCGGCGGAGGCGACGAGCAGGCAGAGGTGCGCGATCTCGTCGATGGAGACGGCGCGGAGCACCGCCTCGGGGACCGAGTCGCCGGTGACCACCACGCCGTGCCCGCGCAGGAGGGCCGCTGCGCGGTCGCCGAGGTGATCGGCGACCTCGTCCCCCAGCGCGTCGGTGCTCACCAGCACCGAGCGGGGATACACCGGAACGCCCGCAGCCAGCAGGGCGGAGCCCGGAATGTCGTAGGCCCCCACGAGCGGCTCTAGGACCAGGCCGGCCAGGTCGGCGGCGACCGTGCGGCGAGGATGCGCGTGCACGACGCACCGGACGTCGGGGCGCCGGCGCAGGATCCGGGCATGGAGGGGGAGTTCGTGGGGGACGGTCCAGCCGTCGAGCTCGCCGGGCAGCCCGGGTCTCCCGTCGAGGGTCACCACGCGCACGTCCCGCGGTGTGGTGCGGGCCAGGCCCGACTCGTGCGGGCCGCGGCACCGCACCAGGATCCGCTCGTCGTCGAGGCGGAGGCTGATGTGGCCGAGGAACCCCGGCGAGAGGTCACGGGCCGCCAGCACGCGGCACCCCGACGCGAGCTGGTGCCGAAGCTCCTGGAGGTCGTCGTCATGGGCGTGCGGTGTCATCGGGCGGCCTCCTCGCGGGGCGCTGTCGTCTGGCGGGGCGCTGTCGTCTGGCGGGGCGCCGCCCTCCGGGCGGTCACCGCGTCGAGGACCGCCGTCACCGGAGCGCCGCTCGCGATGGCCCGGCGGGCGGTCAGGGAGGCGCGCGGCCACCCCAGCGACACCGCGCCGACCACGCGCTCGCCGCCCCACAGGGCGAGCAGCCGGTCCTCGTCCTCCACGATCCGGGGCTCGGCACCGGGGTCCACGGCACCGAGCACCTGGACGGTGCGGCCGTGCTGGTCGCTCCACACCATGGGCACCTCGCCGGGGGCCTGCGGGTTCCCGGGGTCGAGCAGGGTCGCCGCGATGCACCTGGCCTGCTCCTGGGCGGAGGTCCAGTGCTCGATCCGCCGGCCGGGGGCGCCGTCCGCCGTCGCCCAGCCGGCGACGTCGCCGGCCGCGAAGACGTGGTCGGCGCCCAGGGCGCGGCCGTACCGGTCGCAGGCGACGCCGTCCCCGAGGTGAAGGCCCGATCCGGCCAGCCACTCCACGTCGGTCTGCGCGCCGATCCCCACCAGTACGTCATCGGCGCGGAGCACCTCGCCGTCGTCGAGCCGGACCGCGAGCCCGTCCGGGCGATGGTCCACGGCCCGGACGCCCCTGCCCAGCCTCAGGTTCACCCCCGCCCGGCCGTGCCAGGAGAGGATCCGGTCGCCCACCGTCCGGCCGACGACCCGGGCGGGAGGGTTGGGCAGCGGGTCCACCAGCGTGACCCGGCAGCCCCGGGCGATCGCGGTGCCGGCGACCTCCGACCCGATGAAGCCGGCGCCGACCACCACGAGGTCGCCGCCGCGCGCCAGGGCGGCGTGCAGTGCCCGCGCGTCGGCGAGCGTCCGCAGCGTGTGCACACCGGGACCGGTCCAGGGCGACGGCCTCGCCCGCACCCCGGTCGCGATCACCAGCGCGCTGTAGCCGAGCCGGCGCCCGTCGGACAGGACGAGGCGGCGGGCGGCGGGATCCAGGCCGGTCGCCTCGGCGCCGAGCAGCAGCTCCAGGCCGAGCCGTTCCGCCTCCGGGCGGGTGAGCAGCCGGACGGGCTCCGCCGGCCGTCCCTTGGACAGGGGCGGCTTGTCGTAGGGCTCCTCCGCCTCCCGGTCGACCAGGCGGATGCGGCCGGTGAAACCGCGGGAGCGCAGCGTCCGGGCCAGGGTGACCCCCGCCACCGAAGCGCCGACGACCACCAGGCCGCCGGTCATGCTCCCTCGAGCCGCAGAGCCGCGGCGGGGCAGCTGCGGACCGCGTGGTCGACGCGCTCGCGGTCGGACTCGGGGACCTCGGCGGCCAGCAGCACGACGAGGCCGTCGTCATCGATGTCGAAGTAGTCGTCGGCCGCGATGACGCAGCTCGCGTAGCCTTGGCAGGCACCGGTGTTCACGGTCAGGGAGGGCACTTCGGACTCCTGGTTCTCGTGTGGTTGTCAGCCGTTGACGCCGGCGCCGCCGTCGCTGTGCAGGACGGTGCCAGTCATTCCCCTGGACATCGGCGACGCCAGGAACACGTAGCTCCAGGCGTGGTCCTCGCCGGACAGGGCCACCCGCAGGGGAACCCGGGCCGCGATGCTCCCGGCGCGGTCGGGGCCGTCGAGCTGCCGCCGGTCCAGCCCCAGGGAGCGCGCGCCGGTCAGCCGGGTGCCGACGGTGCCTCCTGGGGCGACGCTGTTGACGCGGACCTCGGGGGCGAGGTCGTGGGCCAGCGCGATGCGCAGTCCGCGGACCGCGAACTTGGTGGAGATGTAGAGCGCGCCGCCCCGGCCCGGCCGGTAGGCCGAGGTCGACTCCGTCAGCACGACGCAGCCGCGGCTGCGCCGCAGCTCCGGCAGGGCGGCGCGGACGCCGTGCATGGCCGCCCGGACGTTGACCGAGAACATCTCGTCGAAGGCGTCGTCGAAGGCGTCCTCGGCGACGGCGTCGAGGGGGCGGTAGAAGTCGAAGATGCCGACGCAGTGGACCAGCACGTCCAGCCCGCCGTGGAGTTCGCGGCACCGGTCCACGGCGTCGCGGTTGACCGAGGACTCGCAGGCGTCGCCGTGGACGACGCCGATGCCGGGCAGCGCCCTGCGCAGGTCTTCGCACTTGGCCTCATCGCGCTCCACGGCCACCACCGCCGCCCCTTCGGCGACGAACCGCTCCACCACCGCGCGGCCGATGCCCGAACCGGCGCCGACGACCAGCGCGCGGCGGCCGTCCAGCACGGGGCCGTTCATGAGACCGCCTCGCCGGAGCCGTCCTGTCCCGTGCCGTCCTGTCCCGTGCCGTCCTGTCCCGTGTCCTCCGGCTCGGGGAACAGGGGGGAGAACGGGCGGCCGACCATCGCGGAGAACGTCACCGTCCCCTGCCAGGTGAGCGCCTCCAGCTCCAGCGGGTCCAGGGTGACCCACTGCCCGGATCTGGTCGCCTCGATCAGGAGGCGCACGCCGTTGCGGGTCTGGACGAGGCTCACCCGGGCTTCGGCGAACTCGTTGCCGAGGGTCAGGGGCTCGCCGACCAGCCCCGCCCGCAGGGCCGCCAGTTCGGCCGCGGCCCTGCGGGCGCGGCCCCGGTCCTCGAGCTCCCCCTCCCAGTGCGGGCTCACAGGAAGACCGCCAGGTTCTGCGTGCGCAGCACCGACTCGTCGACCGTGATGTGGCGGCGGGCGAGCCGCCAGGCGCCGTCGACGCTCCGCAGCACGTCGCTGCGCCCCGCCGAGAGCAGGGACGGCCCGTGGGCGTCGCCGCGGCTGCGGAAGAGCAGTACCGCCGATTCCACGAGGATCTCGCCGGGCACGTCTGTGGCGAAGGTGCGCACGTTGGACAGGTGGTGGCGCAGCCGCGAGGGCGGATCCTCGGTCCAGGCGTGCTCGGTGCGCAGCCGGGCGACCCGGCGCCCCAGGGAGTACAGGTCCTCGTCGAAGTGCGCCATCCGCCGGGCGGTGTCGTAGCCGGCGCCCCGGGAGGTGGTGACCCGGATCGGCATGAAGTAGTGGACGTCCTCGGTCATCCGGGCGAGCCATTCCTCCAGGTCCTGCCGGTCCAGCAGGTAGGTCTCCTCGACCAGCCACTGGTGCGCGGCCAGGTGCGCGGGATCGGAGAACGGGAGCGGACCGCCCACCGGGGCGGCCGGGGTGGCCCGGGCGCCGAGCGGGCTGTCGGCGGAGGTGATCGGGATGTGCTCGGTCACCGGGCACCGTCCCGTCCCGCGGTGCCGACGCTGACGCCGGCCGCCGTGAGGGGGCCCGCCTCCAGGAGGTCGGCCCAGCGGTTCATCAGGTGGCGCTGGTTGTACTCGCCGTACCCGACCCGGGACTCGCCCGGACCCGCCCACTCGTCGCCGCCCAGCGGCGGGACGATCGTCGAGCCGTCGGGCAGGAGGCCCATCCGGCCGTTGAGCAGGAGCCGTCGCGCCATGGTGCCGGACGCGGTGGCGGTCAGCGACACCCAGTTCTCCACGTCGTCCTGCTCGAACATCCCGCTGCTGCCGAAGCACATGAGGTAGGCCTTGTAGGACAGCGCCTTGAACTCCTCCGGGGCCTCCTTGTCGACCAGGAACCAGGAGAGCACCTCGGTCTCGTTCGCGCTGATCGGCTGCCACTGGCGCAGTGACACGAAGGGGAGCACGTCGTCGGAGTCGGCCACCCGGGGCCAGTTGTGGACGAGGCTGAGGTTCGGCACGACCGACGCCGCGGAGACCATGAAGCCGTCGCGCCCGATCAGGTCGAGCTGCTCGGCCGACCACACCTGCTTCATCCGGCCGATCATCTCGTCGGGGTAGCCGACGTAGCGCAGGCGCTCATCGAGCGTCCCCGGCGGCAGCTTGTAGGTGGTGCCCCCGCCGCCGGTGGCCCAGTAGGTCGTCCCGTCCTTGCGCTTCTCGGCCTTCGGCTCGCGGAAGAGGCCGATCTCCACGACGCTCGCGTGGGTCTGCGGGGTGTGGTACATGTCCCCGGCGAAGTTCTCCGCGCCGATCTTCCAGTTGGCCTTGATCCGCCAGCGCTGGGGTCCCAGCACCTCGGCCCCGCTCGGGCTCTGCCGGGTGTAGTAGTCCAGGTAGAACGCGAAGTCGCCGAGGAACTCGCGCAGCGGCGGCGCCCCGGGGTCCAGGGAGACGAAGATCAGGCCGTTGACGGTGTCCATCGACGGTGCGGGCAGGAGCCGCTGCCCTCGCTTGGCGAAGCCGGTCTCGCCGCCGTACGCCTCCCGGTGGAAGGGCAGGCCCACGATCCGGCCGTCGTTGCGGTAGGACCACCCGTGGTACGGGCAGCGGAAGTGCGAGGCGTTGCCCTGCTCGGCCCGGCACACCTGCATGCCCCGGTGCAGGCACATGTTGAACATGGCGTGCACCGTTCCGTCGGCGGCGCGGCTGACGATGAAGGAGTTCTCCATGACGCGGCGGACCACGTAGTCGCCGACCTGGGGGATCTCCGACTCGTGCGCCAGGAAGACCCAGGAGCGCGCGAAGACCGTCTCCCGCTCGGCTGCGAAGATCTCGGAGTCGTTGTAGATGTGCGCGGGCAGCATGCCGTCGCGCACGTGGCCGACGACGTCGGACGGGTCGAACACGGAGACCTCTTTCTGTAGTCCAGAAATAAATTCTGGACACAAAGCCTTCCCTTGTCAAGGAGTGCGTTTCTGATATCAAGAGAACTTGCTGCCGCAAGGGCAGTGGATCCCCGCTCCGGCCCCGGGTGCGCATCGGGGGAAAGGTGGCACTTTGTCTGATTTCGTGACCGGTCATCCGTCCACGCACGGAGACGGCTACCAGCTGAACACCACGAACCTGTTCCGCCAGGCGGTGGTGACCCATCCGGAGCAGGAGATCGTCTTCAGGGACGCGGCCGGTGCGTGGCACAGGACGTCGTACGCGGCGACATGGCGCCGGGTGGCGCGGACGGCGCACGCGCTGGCCGGCATCGGCGTGGGGCCGGGCGACGTGGTGGGGGTCCTGGACTGGAACCACCTGCGGCACTTCGAGCTGTACTGGGCGATCCCCGGGCTCGGTGCCGTGATGCTGCAGATGAACCTGCGGCTGGCCGCCGACGACCTCGCGTACGTGGTCGAGCACGCGGGCGCCACGGTGGTGTGCGTCGACGAGTCGCTGCTGGGCCAGGCGGAGGAACTGGCGGCACGGTGCCCGCAGGTCCGGCGCTGGGTGGTGATGAGCGACAGGCCGCTGTCAGAGATCGAGACCTCGCTGCCGGACCCGCTGGACCACGAGGCGCTGCTGGCCCGGCAGGACGAGGAGTTCGACTGGCCGGTGATCCAGGAGACCTCGGCCTACAGCGCGTGCTACACCACCGGCACCACCGGACGCCCCAAGGGCGTGTTCTACTCCCACCGGGGGATCGTGCTGCACACGATGATGTGGGCGGCCGACCAGGCCGTGGGCGACCACGACACCGTGCTGCTGACGACGCCGATGTTCCACGCCCAGTGCTGGGGGCTGCCGCAGGTGGCGGTGTACGCGCGGGCGCGGGTGGTCCTGCCCGGCCGCTTCTCCGCCGAGGAGATCGGCGTCCTCGCCCGGGCGATGGTGGACTACGAGGTCACGGTGACCAACGGGGCGCCGGCGATCTTCGCGCCGATGCTGGAGTACCTGCGCTCCCTGCCCGAGCCGCCGGACCTGTCCCGGGCGCGCATGATCTCAGGTTCCACCGAGCCGCCGCTGAGCCTGATCAGGGGCTACCACGACCTGACCGGCGCCTCGATCGTGCACGGGTACGGCGCCACCGAGACAGCGCCGCTCGTCACCTCGAACAAGCCCAAGCCGTCCCTGGAGGGACGCCTCGGCGAGGACGAGCTCTGGGACCTCAAGCGCTCCCAGGGGCTGCCCGTGGCCGGGGTGGACATCCGGCTGCTGGGTCCCGGCGGCTCGTTCCTGCCCCACGACGGGACGTCGGTGGGGGAGATCTGCGTCCGGGGCCCGTGGATCACCGAGAGCTACTGGAAGTCGGACGACACCGACAAGTTCCACCGCGGCTACTGGCGCAGCGGCGACCTGGGCGTGATCACCCCCGAGGGGTACCTGAAGATCACCGACCGGCTCAAGGACGTGATCAAATCCGGTGGGGAGTGGATCTCCTCCATCGACCTGGAGAACGCCCTCGCGGGCCACCCCGCGGTCCGGCACGCCGCCGTGGTGGGCGCTCCGCACCCCCGGTGGCAGGAGCGCCCCGTGGCCCTGGTCGTGCCCGAGCCCGGCCATGAGATCGACCTCGGCGCGCTCAGGACCCACCTGTCCGCCACGTTCGCCAAGTGGCAGCTCCCCGACGAGATCATCGTCGTCGCGGACCTGCCCAGGACCAGCGTCGGCAAGCTCGACAAGAAGGCGCTGCGCGACCGGTACGCCGGCTTCTACAGCGGGCGCTGACCGGCGCCGCCGCGCGCCGGCCGCGTCGCCCCGCTCCGGCCGCGCCGCGGCGCGGCCGGAGCGGGCCGGCGGCGGACGAGGCGCCCGGCGGCACGGCCCACCCGCGGCTCAGAGCTCTCCTTTGGTCTCCAGCCGGAGGAACGCTTTGGCGATCGGCTGGGCGGTCAGCTCGACCTGCCAGCTCCGGGCGCCGAGGTCGCGGAGCGCGGCGCCGATCGCCGACGGCGACGACTCTTCGGGCGGGGTCCACGCCAGCCGCCGGATGGAGTCGGGCTGGACGAGGTTCTCCGACGGCATCGAGTGCTCGTCGGCGAGCGCGGCGACGACCGCGCGGGCGGCGGTGAGCCGCTTGGCGGCCTCCGGGTCGCGGTCGGCCCAGCGGTGCGCGGGCGGCGGCCCGTCGCCGGGGAGGTTCGACTCCGGCAGCGCCCGGTCCGACAGCTCGCGGGCGCGGGCGACGGCGCGCAGCCACGCCGACTGGTGCCGGCGCGCGCCGCGCCCCCGCATGGTGGGCAGGGCCTGCAGCTCGGCGGGGGTCTTCGGCGCCTGCTGCGCCAGCTCGATGATCGCGGCGTCCTGCAGCACCCGGCCGGGGGACAGGTCGCGCTCCTGGGCGATCTTGTCGCGGGCCGTCCACACCTCGCGGACGGTGGCGAGCGCCCGCCGGTTGCGCACCCGGTGGATGCCGGACGTGCGGCGCCACGGGTCGGGGCGCGGCGGCTTCGGCGGCGTCGCGAGGATCGCGGCGAACTCCTCCAGCGCCCACTCCAGCTTGCCCGCGGCGGTCAGCTCCTCCTGCAGGGCGTCGCGCAGCTCGACCAGCAGCTCGACGTCGAGCGCGGCGTAGCGGAGCCAGTCGTCGGGAAGGGGGCGGGTGGACCAGTCGGCCGCCGAGTAGCCCTTCTCCAGCACGAAGCCGAGCACGTTCTCGACCATGGAGCCGAGCCCGACCCGCGGGTAGCCGAGCAGCCGCCCGGCCAGCTCGGTGTCGAACAGCCGGCGCGGGACGAGCCCGACCTCGGCCAGGCACGGCAGGTCCTGGTTGGCGGCGTGCAGCACCAGCTCGGCGTCGGCGAGCGCAGCGTCGAGCCCGGACAGGTCGGGGCAGCCGATCGGGTCGATCAGCGCCGTGCCGGCGCCCGCGCGGCGCAGCTGGATCAGATACGCGCGCTGCCCGTACCGGTAGCCGGAGGCCCGCTCGGCGTCGACCGCCACCGGACCGGTGCCCGCGGCGAACGCCGCGATGACGCGGTCGAGCCCGGCGGCCGTCGCGACCACCGGCGGGACGCCCTCGCGCGGTTCCAGCAGGGGGACGGCCGGGGGACCGGTGTCGTCCTCCGTGCTCTGCAGGCCCCGCCCCGCCCCGGCCTGCTCGGGAACGGTCCCGGGCCGCTGATCTACGGCCGTCTCCTCCGCACCGGACTCCCCTTGGGGGCCGGTGGCGCGCGTTTCGGACACTCCCACTGCTTCCGTGTTCTCCCCCGCCGCCTGCTCGATGCCGGATCCGATTCCGGACGCTGTGCTCACGCCCCCTACCGTACGTCTTTCAACCGCCTGGACCGCCCCGCCGTCAACCCCCTCCGCCGCCGGGCCGGTCGGGCAGTGCGGCGACTCCGGACGGTGGCAGCCCGGCCGTGGTGCACATCACCTCGCACCATGCCGCGACATGGCCGGCGAGGTCGTCGCCGGTCGGCGACCACGAGGCGCGCAGCTCCAGTTCGGTGGTGGACGGCTCGCCCTGCTTGTCGCCGAAGCTCTCCGACACCGCGCGGGTGATCGTCCCGGACACGTTCGCGTACCCGGCGGGCTCCAGCGCCTCGAGCAGCCAGTCCCAGGCGACGGAGCCGATCAGCTCGTCGGCGGCGATGTCGGGCTCCAGGTCGGCGCGGATGTAGGCGACGACGCGGAACCCGTTCGTCCAGCCGGATCTGCCCTCCGGGTCGTACAGGACGATGAGCCGCCCGGTGGCGACCTCGGTGTCGTCGTCGCGGTAGACGCTGCCGGACATGGCCGCCGCGTAGGGCGCGAGGCGCTGCGGGGCGGGCATGTCCTCCAGGTCGAGCTCCGGCCGGACGGCGGGGCCGTCGAGGAACGCGCGGAGCGTGTCGACGGCCCGCTGGAAGGCAGGTGGGTTCATGGATGGACCGGCCTGGTCGCGGGGAGGTGGCGGAGCGCCGCGGGACGGCGCGGGACGGTGCTGCCGGGGCGGCGGCGCCCCGGCGCGCGCGGCGACGGGGGGACGCGGAGGGGAAACGGGCACGGCACAGGTGGTTTCGTCTCGGGGGCCGGGCCGGTCAGGCCACGGCCCGCGCGGTGGCGGCGCCGCCGGGCGCCCGGACGGTCGCGGGGGCGGTCGAGGGGACGGACGCGGGAACGGGGACGGGCGCGGCGCCGGTCGTGCGGGCCGGGCCGGAACCGGTCGCGCGGGGCGCGGCGGTCACCGGCGGCAGACCGACCAGGATGGCCGTGCCGCACTCGGTGCACGCCCGCTCGGGGCACTCCACGCCGTGCCCGTCGGGACACGGCGGCTGCTCGAACACGCGTTCATCACCGCAGGTGGAGCAGTACAAGGGGGAACCTCCCTCGGCTATGACACGCATCACGTTCGCACGCGCCGGTGACAGAATGCGGGACTTCGCTCGGCGTGTCCGGAAGTTCGTTTCGCCCCCGGGGCCCCTCCGGTGCCGTCCCACCTGCGTTCCATGGGACCATCACAACGTGACCGCTGACGCTGCCCGTTCGAACGACGACTCTGCGCGCACGCCCGCCGACGGCGCCCTCGCAGAGAGCCCCTTCCTGCTGGCCTGCCGGCGGCGGCCGGTGCCGCACACGCCCGTGTGGTTCATGCGGCAGGCGGGCCGCTCCCTGCCGGAGTACCTGCGGGTGCGCGAGGGCGTCCCGATGCTGGAGTCCTGCACCCGCCCCGACATGATCGTGGAGATCACGATGCAGCCCGTGCGCCGCTACGCGGTGGACGCGGCGATCTTCTTCAGCGACATCATGGTGCCGCTGAAGGCGATCGGCGTCGACCTCGACATCAAGCCGGGCGTCGGACCGGTCATCGCCGACCCCGTCCGGTCGGCGGCCGACCTCGACCTGCTGCGGCCCCTCACCCCGGACGATGTCCCGTACGTGTCCGAGGCCGTGCGGGGCCTGGTCGGCGAGCTGGGCGCGACGCCGCTGATCGGGTTCGCGGGCGGCCCGTTCACGCTCGCCTCGTACCTGATCGAGGGCGGGCCGTCCAAGAACCACGAGCGCACCAAGGCCATGATGTACGGCGAGCCGGAGCTGTGGGGCCGCCTCATGGACCGCCTCGCCGACCTCACGATCGCGTTCCTGAAGATCCAGGTCGCGGCCGGGGCGAGCGCCGTGCAGGTGTTCGACTCGTGGGTCGGCGCGGTCGCCGCGCAGGACTACCGCGAGTCGGTGCTCCCGTACACCCGCCGCATCTTCGCCGAGGTCGAGCCGCTCGGCGTGCCGCGCATCCACTTCGGCGTCGGGACGGGCGAGCTGCTCGGCCCGATGGGCGAGGCCGGGGCCGACGTCGTCGGCGTCGACTGGCGCGTCCCGCTGGACGAGGCCGTCAGCCGGGTCGAGCCCGGCAAGGCCCTGCAGGGCAACCTCGACCCGGCGATCCTGTTCGCGCCGTGGGAGACCGTGGAGCGCCGCGCCCGCGACGTCCTCACCCGGGGCCGCACCGCCGAGGGGCACATTTTCAACCTGGGCCACGGCGTCCTCCCGTCCACCGACCCGGACATGCTGGCCCGCCTCGCGGACCTCGTCCACGAGGCGAGCAGCGAAGACCGGGCCTAGGCGGGCGGGGGCGGCGGCTGCTGCGACGCGCCGGGGGCGGCGGCGGCCCTCTCCGGGGCGGGCTGCGGCGCGGGCACCGCGGGCGGCACGGGCCGCCGGCGGCCTCCGAACAGCCCGCCGAACCGGGCGCGCAGCCGGTGCCGCAGCAGGTACAGCGGCACGCCGATCACGGCGGCGGCGAGCAGGAACGGCAGCAGCCAGCCGAGGACGAGGGCGAGGCCGCCGACGAACGCGACGAACGCGTCCCAGCCGTTCTGCAGGCCGCCGACGAAACCGCCGCGCTCGTCGTCGTCCTTCTTCGGCGCGGTGGCCTTGGTGACCAGCGTCAGCGTCACGGTCGCGTACTGGGTGCGGTGCTTGAGCGTGTTCAGCCGGGCCTGCAGGGCCTCCAGGTCGGCCTCGCGCTGGGCGATCTCCTGCTCGACCTGGATGACCTCGCCGACGGAGTTCGCGCGGCCGAGCAGCTTGCGGAACGACTCCAGGGCGGCCTTCGCCGACCGGACGCGGGCGTCGACGTCGGCGACCTCGCCGGTGACGTCCTCGGCCTCCTGGGAGAGCGAGATCCGGGTGCCGAGCTGCGTGCCGAGCCGGTTCAGCACGTCGGAGTAGCGGTCGGCGGGGACCTTCAGCGTGATCTGCGAGTGGGGCGGCTCGCTTGAACTGGACTCCTGCTCGACGTAGCCGCCGGCCGACTCCGCCATCTGCTTGGCCTTGGCGGCGGCGTCCTCCACGTCGCCGGTGCGGACCCGCAGGCGCGCCGAGTGCACGACCTCCCGCCCGGTCGGCAGCGGCGCCCGCGCGCCCTTCGCGGTCCCCTGGCGGCCGGTGCTCCCCGCGGTGCCGTTCTCGGCCCGGGACGGTGCCGCGGGGGCCGCCGCGCCGCCCCGGTCCACGGCCTCCGACGTACCGGACGAGTCGCCGCCCCCGCATGCGGCCAGGACCCCGGCCAGCAGCAGGACGACCAGCGCACATGTGACGTTCCTGACGTTCCGCATGGCGCTTGGACGAGGTGGTGCAGATCACCGTTCCGGCGGGCGAATCACGATCAGGCCACGAAGGGGCGGCGCGGAGGCGGCGCGGAGGCGGCGCGGAGGCGGCGAGAAGCGGCGAGAAGGCGGCGAGAAGGCGGCGCGGTGCGGCGCGGCCACGGCCCGTCCCCCGTGCGGGCCGTGACCGCGCCGCGCCGACCGGCCGGCGGCCGCGTCAGCCGTCGGTGAGGAGGACGGGGCCGCCGATGTTCACTGACCCGAGCGTCCACAGGGCGCCGGTGCCGGGGACGACCGCGAGGGCGGTCGCCCAGATGTTGCTGCGGTTCGGCACGGCGGTGGTCGGGACCCGCTCCCACGTCCCGCCGCTGTAGCGGAGCAGGCCGGGCTTGGCGGGCTCGTCGAGCAGGTGCCCGAGCGCCCACAGCGTCCCGTCCTCGCCCTTGACGATCTTGTTGAGCGCGTTGAGGCCGGGCGGCGGCGTGACGCTGCTCCAGGCGGTGCCGTCCCAGTGCACCAGGATGGGCGCGGCCGGGGACGCGGAGTAGTTGGTGCCGACGGCCCAGGCTTCGGTGGGGGAGACGGCCACCATGTCGGTGATGCCGTGGATGCCGTCGTCCGGCTGGTTCACCGGGGCCTGCGTCCAGGACTGCCCGTCCCAGTGGTGCGCCTCAAGCGTCTTGTCGTACGGGCCCGGGGTGCTCAGGACCCAGATGTCGTCGTCGGCCCGGATGGTGAACTGGCGCAGGGAGACGTCCGGGAGCGTGGTGATGTGCGTCCACGTGGCGCCTGTCCGGCGGTAGATCCCGCTGTCCACGGTCACCCAGACCCCGTCCGCGCGCGCGTCGACGGTCAGGGTCTTGGACGCGGACGGCAGGGCCACCTCCTCGAACCGCGAGCCGGTGAAGTGGCCCAGGTAGGGGCCGCGCGTCCCGGCGGTCCCGTCGCCGGCCCTGGTGCCGCCGATCCACACGTCCTCCGGGCCGACGGCGTCGACGTCGGAGACCGAGGCGCGGCTGGACAGGTTCTGCAGCTCGTACTCGACCCAGCGCCCGTTCTGCCAGCGCCGCACGACGGGGTTGCCGGGGATCGTCTGCCCGGTCCCGGGGATGGGGCCGGGGATGACGATCTCGCCCTGGAGCCCGCTGATCCAGACGCTGTCGGGCGAGGCGGCGTCGACGTCGTAGAGGTAGTTGTTCGGCCAGAAGAACGGCAGGGAGACCGGTCTGAAGTCGCCGCGGGTCGCGGCGGCCGCCGGGGACGCGAGCCCGGCGGCCAGCAGGAGGGCCGCGGCGGCGGCCAGTGGAGCCTTCCAGGAGATCATGCGTGCCAGTATCCACTGGCAGAGTGTTCGAGATCTTGTCACTTCTCCGACAAAAAGGGCGTCCGGCGGCGGCCCGCGAACCGGCGGTGTGACACGCGCCGCTCCGGCCGCCCCGGTGCGCGATCCGGCGGACCGTCTGGAAGGCTGGAGCCATGACCACGTCCCATGCCGTTGTCGTCGGGGGCGGCATCGCGGGCCTCGCCGCCGCCCGGATGCTCGCCCGGGACGGCGTGCGGGTGACCGTGCTCGAGGGCTCCCCCCAGATCGGCGGCAAGCTGCGCGTCAGCGAGATCGCCGGCGTCCCGGTCGACGAGGGCGCCGAGTCGATGCTGGCCCGCCGCCCCGAGGGCCTCGACCTCGTGCGCGGCCTCGGCCGCGCCGCCGACCTGGTGAACCCCGGCACCGCCTCCTCGGCCATCCTGAGCCGCGGCGCGCTGCGCCGCCTCCCGTCCGGGCAGGTCATGGGCGTCCCGTCCGACCTGCGCGCGCTGGCCGCCTCCCAGGTGCTGTCGCCGGCCGGGCTCGCGCGCGTCCCGCTCGACCTCGTGCTGCCGGAGACGCCGCGCGGCGGGGACGTGTCCGTCGCCGCCTACATCGGCGCCCGCGTCGGCCGCGAGGTCGTCGACCGGCTCGTCGAGCCGCTCCTCGGCGGCGTGTACGCGGGCCGGGCCGAGCTGCTGTCGTTCGAGGCGACGCTGCCCGCCGTCGCCGCCGCCGCGCGCGGGCACCGGTCGCTGATCAGCGCCGTCCAGGGCATCCGGAAGGCCGCGCCCGCCGACGCCGGCCCGGTGTTCGCCACGCTGCCGGACGGCCTCGGCACGCTCCCGCAACTGGTCGCCGACGACATCACCGCCGCCGGCGGGACGGTCCGCACCGGCGCGACGGTCCGCGAGCTGCGCCGCCGCGAGGACGGCTGGCGGCTCACCGTCGGCCCCACCCGCGACCCCGAGTACCTGGACGCCGACGCCGTGGTGGTCGCGGTCCCGGCCGCGCCCGCGGCCCGGCTGCTGGAGCCGGACGTGCCCGCCGCCGCGCGGGAGCTCGCCGGCATCGAGTACGCCAGCATGGCGATCATCACGCTGGCCTACCGCCCCACCGCGTTCCCGCGGCTGCCGAAGGGCAGCGGCTACCTCGTCCCGGGCGTGGAGAGCGACCCCGAGCGCGGCGGCCGGGGCGTCAAGGCCGTCACGTTCAGCTCGGTGAAATGGCCCCACCTGCGCGAGCGCGACCCCGGCGTCATCGCGGTGCGCTGCTCCGTCGGGCGGCTCGGCGAGGAGCGCACGCTCCAGCGGAGCGACGAGGAGCTGGCCGCCACCGCCATGGCCGAGCTCGCCGCGACGTGCGGCGTCACCGAGCTGCCCGCCGAGAGCCGGGTGACCCGATGGGGCGGCGGCCTCCCGCAGTACAACGTGGGCCACGCCGACCGCGTGGCCAAGGTCCGGGCCGCGGTCGCCGGGACGCCGGGGCTGGCCGTCGCCGGCGCCGCCTACGACGGGCTCGGCATCCCCGCGTGCATCGCCTCGGCGCGCGCGGCGGCGACCCGGGTGCTGGACCATCTGCGCAGTCGAGAAGGAGTGGAACATGGCCGATCAGGCGGGCAAGCCGAAGGCACGCGAACTCAATAACGTCATCCGCTACACGATGTGGTCGGTCTTCCGGGTCGCGAAGCCCGGCACGCTCGGCGAGCAGGACGCCGCCGAGGTGCAGGACCTGCTCGACCAGGCCGCCCAGAAGGACGTCACCACCCGCGGCGCCTACGACGTCGCCGGGCTGCGCGCGGACGCCGACTACATGTTCTGGTGGCACGCGCCGACGTCCGACGACCTCCAGGAGGTCTACACCCGGTTCCGCCGGACGGCGCTGGGCCGCGCGAGCGAGCCGGTCTGGTCGCAGATGGCGCTGCACCGCCCGGCGGAGTTCAACAAGAGCCACATCCCCGCGTTCCTCGCCGACGAGGAGCCGCGGAACTACGTGTGCGTGTACCCGTTCGTGCGGTCCTACGAGTGGTACCTGCTGCCGGACGACGAGCGCCGCGCGATGCTGGCCGAGCACGGCAAGATGGCGCGCGACTACCCCGACGTCCGGGCCAACACGGTCGCGGCGTTCGCGCTCGGCGACTACGAGTGGATGCTGGCGTTCGAGGCCGACGAGCTGCACCGCATCGTCGACCTGATGCGCCACCTGCGCGGAGCGAAGGCGCGGCTGCACACCCGCCTGGAGATCCCGTTCTACACCGGGCGTCGCAAGCCGGTCGCCGAACTGGTCGCCGGCCTGGCCTGATCCGGCCCGAGGGCGGGCCCCGCCGTACCCCAGGCACCGTGAGGGCCCGCCGGCCGGAGGCCGCTAGAAGTCCGGGCCGCCGCCGAGCCCGCCGTCGTACTGCCGGTCGGGCAGGCCGCTGGCCTCGAGGTCCCGGTGGCCGCGCCACCGGCGGCGGCCGAACGCGACCGGCTCCGGGTCGGCGGACTCCAGCACCTCCCGCATCCAGGCGTCCTCGAGGCCGGCGGGGCCGTGCAGGGCGAGCAGCTCCGGCGGGGTCTCGACGGGCTCCTCGGCGAGCTGCAGGCGCAGCGCCCGGCCCTGCCGGGTCGGCCGGCGGCGCCGCCGGCCGCGCATCAGCCCCGTCTCGCGCATGGCCTCGCCGATGGCGTCCACCTCCGGCGACGCGGCGACCGCCGCGATCACCTGCCCGAGCGGGCGCCCGGCGCCGGGGATCTCATCGAGCACCGCCGCCTGGACCGGGTCGGCGTCGCCGTCGCGCAGCAGCACCTCCACCCGGTGCGTCCCGCGGAAGATCCGGATGCGGTGCTGGTCCCGCAGCAGGAGCACGGCGACCTGGGCGACCCGGGTCGGCCCTCCGCAGAGGATGGCTGTCGTGTAGTGGTCGAACTCGTCCATGCGACGTCCCAGTGCGGGGGAGGGGGGTGAGCGGCCCGCTACTCGGCGGGTTCGAGGGTCAGCGAGACCGAGTTGATGCAGTAGCGGTCGTCGGTGGGGGTGTCGTAGCCCTCACCGTGGAAGACGTGCCCGAGGTGGGAGTCGCACACCGCGCAGCGCACCTCGGTGCGGACCATGCCGAGCGAGCGGTCCTCGATCAGGGTGACCTTGTCGGACTCGGCCGGCTCGTAGAACGACGGCCAGCCGCAGTGGCTCTCGAACTTGGTCTCCGACCGGAACAGCTCCGTCCCGCAGGCGCGGCACCGGTACACGCCGACCGTCTTGGTGTCGGTGTACTCGCCGGTGAAGGGCTTCTCCGTGCCGGCCTCCCGCAGCACGCGGTACTCCTCGGGGCTGAGCTGCGCCCGCCACTCGTCCTCGCTCTTGCGGATCTTCTCCATGCCATCGACGGTACCCGGCGGGGACGTTCCGGAGGACTGTCGTACACGTGGGTTAACGTGCAGTCATGGCCTCGCCCTTCATCGAGATCCCGGTCGGGGATCGGCTCGTCAAGGTGACCAATCCCGACAAGGTGTACTTCCCGGAGCACGGCTACACCAAGCGGCAGCTGGTGGAGTACTACCTGGCCGTCGGCGACGGCATCCTGCGCGCGACCCGCGACCGCCCGACGACCCTGGAGCGGTGGCCGGCGGGGGTCTTCGAGGGCGCCAAGATGGCCACCCGCGAGGACTACGCGCGCGGCCAGGCGGGCATGGGCGCGGGCAAGTCCGACGCGTTCTACCAGAAGCGCATCCCCAAGGGCGCGCCCGACTGGGTGCGGACGGCGCGCATCGCCTTCCCCAGCGGGCGCTCCGCCGACGAGGTGTGCCCGACCGAGCCCGCCGTGATCGCCTGGGCGGCCAACCTCGGCACGCTGACGTTCCACCCGTGGCCCGTCCGCAAGGGCGATGTCGACCACCCCGACGAGCTGCGCATCGACCTCGACCCGCAGCCCGGCACCGACTTCTCCGACGCCGTCCGGGTGGCGCTCGGCCCGGCCCGCGAACTGCTGGACGAGCTGGGCTATACCGGCTACGTCAAGACGTCCGGCAAGGCGGGCGTGCACATCTACGTCCGGATCGAGCCCCGCTGGACGTTCACCGAGGTCCGCCGCGCCGCGCTCGCCTTCGCCCGCGAGGTCGAGCGCCGCAGCCCTTCCGAGGTCACCACCCGGTGGTGGAAGGAGGAGCGCGGCGAGCAGATCTTCATCGACTTCAACCAGAACGCCCGCGACCGGACGATCGCCTCGGCCTACAGCGTCCGCCCGGCCCCGCACGCCCCGGTCTCGGCGCCGCTGACCTGGGACGAGCTGGCCGACGCCGACCCCCGCGACTTCACCATCGCGACGATGCCGGCCCGGTTCGCCGAGCTGGGCGACCTGCACGCCTCCATCGACGACGCGGCCTTCTCCCTCGACGGCCTCCTCGACCTCGCCGACCGCGACGAGAAGGACCACGGCCTCGGCGACATGCCGTATCCACCGAACTATCCCAAGATGCCCGGCGAGCCGAAGCGCGTGCAGCCCAGCAAGGACACCGATAATCGCGCGTGACCGGCGGGAATGGGCGGGGCCGCGCGATGATGGGAACGGAGCATCCGGCTGATCGATCCGAAGGCGGCACCATGTCCTCGCTGAACGTCCGGTACCTCGGCGGCCCGACCGCGATCCTGGAGATCGGAGGTGTGCGGCTGCTGACGGACCCGACGTTCGACCCGCCCGGCGACCACCCCGTCGGCGACCGGGCGCTGACGAAGACCATCGGCGCCGTCGTCGGCCAGGACGAGGTCGGGCCGGTCGACGCGGTGCTGCTCTCCCACGACCAGCACCCCGACAACCTCGACGCCGGCGGCCGCGCCTACCTGGGCGGCGTCCCGCTGACCCTGACGACCGAGGCCGCCGCCGAGCGCCTCGGCGGCACCGCCCGCGCCCTGCCGAACTGGGCGCACACCGACCTGCCCCGCCCCGGCGGCGGGACGCTCCGCGTCACCGGCGTCCCCGCGCAGCACGGCCCGGACGGCACCGAGCACCTCACCGGCCCGGTCACCGGGTTCGTCCTGTCCGGCGAGGGGCTGCCGACCGTGTACGTCAGCGGCGACAACGCCTCCCTCGACGTCGTCCGCGCCATCGCCGACCGGTTCGCGCCGGTCGACGTCGCCGTGATCTTCGCCGGGGCGGTGCGGACGCCGCCGCTCGGCGACGCCTACCTGACGCTGACCAGTGACGGCGCCGCCGAGGCCGCCGCCATCCTCGGCGCCGCGAAGATCGTCCCGCTGCACTTCGAGGGCTGGGCGCACTTCACCCAGGGCCGCGACACCCTCGCGCCCGCGTTCGCCGGCGCCGGGCTCGGCGACCGCCTCCACCTGCTCGACCAGGGCGGCGCCGTCGCGCTGTGACGGCCGTGCGCTGTGACGGTGGTGCGCTGTGACGGCGGTGCGCTGTGACGGCGGTGCGGCCCGCCGCCCGGCTCCCCGGGCGGCGGGCCGGGCCCGTCAGTAGAGTTCGCGCTCCTGGACGGGCAGGGTGACCTCAGCCGGTCCGCGCCAGGTCGCCGGCGGCTGCGGCGGGGCGACGAGGGCGGCCGGGTCGTCCTCGGCGGCGACCACCGGGATGCTGATCGAGCTGCCGCGCAGATCCACCGTGACCTGCGCTCCCGTGGGGGTCTCGGTGTTGTAGTCGGCGTCCGTTCCGGCGAGGACGAGCGCCAGGCGGTGGCCCTTCTTCAGCAGGTACTCCTGGCTGAGCGTCTCCCAGCGGACGGTGTGGTACCTGCCCGGCTCCAGGGGCTTCGGGCGGCTCAGCGAGCGGGCGTTCTGCGCGTCGAGCCAGCCGCGGGCGACCACGTTCACCGGGGACGTGACCGTCGTGACCTCGGTCTGCTTGTAGCAGGCGTCGTCGGCGGGCGTGCTCTCGCCGTGGCAGTCCTCGGTGCCGAGGGTCCGGATGCCGGAGCCCGCGCCGAGGTAGTTCACCCGGGTGTCCTCGCCGTAGTCGACGAGCAGCGCCGTGAGGTTGGCGGTGGGCTTGTCCAGCTTGATCCGGAGCCGGGCCTCGGGAGTGCCGGACAGGCGCCCGGTCCGCGGCAGGGGAGCGGACACGAACGCGGCCCGGTACGGCTGCGCGGCCGTCGGGTCGGCGACCATCGCGCTCTCGGAGAGACCGTCGCCGCGCGGGCCGGGGGCGTCGGTGAACGCGGCGGTCGCGCCCTTGGCGGCCCGCTCCAGGCCGAGGACGCCGTTCGCGCCGGGCCGCAGCACGATGTCGCGGGCGTCGCGGGACGGCCAGTCCCGCTGGGTGATCCACTGGTCGGGGCCGATCTCGATGTCGGCGCGCGGCTCCCGCATGATCCCGTTGGGGATCTTCTGCAGCTCGTGGTCGAACCAGCGGTGCAGGGTCGTCACCCAGGCGTCGCGGCGGGTGTCGAACGGGTCGACGTGGCCGCGCTGCGAAAGCCACACCTTGCGCTGCACGCCGCGCCGCGCGAGGGCGCTCCACCACTCGGCGAACTGGTCGTCCTTGACGTTCAGGTCGTTGACGCCGTGGGCGGCGAAGATGCTCGCCCGGACGCGGGACGCGCGGGCGATCGTGCCGTCCCGGTAGTCGGCGGTCTTCCAGTAGGCGTTGTAGTTCCCGGTCGCGTCGTCCTCGCCCTCGTCGAGGCCGGCGTTGACCTCGGCGCACTTGGCGGGCGGGTCGGTGTCGACGTAGCTCGCGAGCCAGGGCTGCTCGTCCGTCCAGTACTTCACGCCGTTCATCCGGCTGTAGCCGTACCAGCTGCTGATCGCCGAGATCGGGACGATCGTCTCCAACCCCTCGACGCCGGTCGCGGCGACGCCGTTGGCGAGCGTCCCGTCGTAGGACTTGCCGATCATGCCGGTGCGGCCGGTCGTCCAGGTGGCCTTGACCGGGGTGCCGTCCGCCGTGAACGCCTTGGCCCGGCCGTTGAGCCAGTCGACCACGGCCTTGCCGCCGAGGACGTCGGTGGGCCCGCCGCTGACCGGGCAGCCGTCGGAGCGGGTCGTCCCGACCATGTCCACGGCGAGGAACGCGTACCCGCGCGGGACGAAGTAGTTGTCGTAGTAGAGCGGGAACTTCACGGGGTTCCCGTCGGCGTCGTAGGTCTTCAGCTCGCTCTCGTTGCCGCGGCCCGCGTTGTCGTAGTACGGGCTCTCGTCCATGATCACCGGGACCTTGAGGCCGTGCTCGGTCTCCTTCGGCCGGATGATGTCGACGTTGACGCGGTCCTTCTTGCCGTCGCCGTCGCTGTCCACACTGGACTCGACGTACACGTGCTCGCGGATCGCGTCCTTGTAGGAGAAGACCGGCTGGGTCACGCCGTCCTTCACCACGATCTTGGGGGACGGCTGGGCCAGCGCCGCCGCGCCGCCGCCCGCGCCCGCGAGCGCCGCACTGGTCAGTACGGCCAGCGTCATCGTCCGCCGGGTCCGTCTCAGGGGTCGCCTGGCCAACCCGCACCTCCGGGAGCTGAGAAAACGATCTCTACGCAGCCACACGCTCCTCGCCGGGCGCGGCCGGGTAAAGGGCGCTGCGCGACGAACTCGGTCCGGATTTGGTCACCTCCTGCCCTTGCGTCCCTCGGTCAGGCCGAAACCCGGGTCTCGGTCCGTCCGAGACGGGGGAGGAGGATGCTCGGCGGTCCTCCGGGCATCCCCGTCCGCATGGGTTGGAGCTATCGGAAAGCAATACGGATGGGACCGTTCCGCATCAACCTGTCCAAGAAGGGCGTCGGGCACAGCGTCGGCGCGCGCGGCGCCCGCTACACGCGGTCCGCGGACGGGCGCCGCCAGGTGACGTTCCGGATCCCCGGGACGGGCCTGTCCTGGCGGCGCTCGCTCGGCCGCCGCCGCGACTAGCGCCCGGCGCGGTTCACCGCCGACAGGACGGCCTCCACCGACGCGGCCAGCACGGACGTGTCGCGCCCCGCGCCCCACACGACCGCGCCGCCGACCCGGCACTCGGCGTAGGCGACGGCCATGGCGTCGCTGCCCGCACCGGTGGACTGCTCGGTGAGGTGCAGGACGTCCACCTTGATCCCGGCACCCGCCAGGGCGTCGGTGAGCGCGTCGATCGGCCCGTTGCCGGAGCCGATGTGCTCGCGCTCATCACCGTCCACGCGGACGACGCCGGTGAAGTCGTGCCGCGCCGGGCCGGTGCTGGAGGTGCGCCAGCCGGCCAGTGACACCGGGCCGTCCGGTTCGAGGTACTCGGCGCGGAACAGCTCCCACAGCTCGGCCGCGGTGACCTCCGCGCCGCTGCCATCGGTCTCCCGCTGCACGACCCGGGAGAACTCGATCTGCAGGCGGCGCGGCAGGTCGAGCCCGTACCCGGTCCGCAGCAGGTAGGAGATGCCGCCCTTCCCGGACTGGCTGTTGACCCGGATGACCGCCTCATACCCGCGGCCCACGTCGGCGGGGTCGATCGGCAGGTACGGGACGTCCCACGGCAGCCGCCCCGGCGGCACGCCCGCCTCCTCCGCGAGCCGGGCGTGCCGGGCCATGCCCTTGCCGATCGCGTCCTGGTGCGTCCCGGAGAACGCCGTGTAGACCAGGTCGCCCGCGTACGGGTGCCGCTCGTGGACGGGCAGCCGGTTGCAGAACTCGACCGTCCGGCGGATCTCGTCGATGTCGGAGAGGTCGATCCGCGGGTCGACGCCCTGCGCGTGCAGGTTCAGCGCGAGCGTGACCAGGTCGACGTTCCCCGTCCGCTCGCCGTTGCCGAACAGGCAGCCCTCGACCCGCTGCGCGCCCGCCAGCACCGCCAGCTCGGCGCAGGCGACGCCCGTCCCGCGGTCGTTGTGCGGATGGACCGACAGGATCACCGCGTCCCTGCGCGCCAGGTGCCGGTGCATGTACTCGATCTGGTCGGCGTACACGTTCGGGGTGGCGATCTCCACCGTGGCCGGCAGGTTCAGGATCACCGGCCGGTCGGGGGAGGCGTCCCACAGCGCGGTGACCGCGTCGCACACCTCCAGCGAGTAGTCCGGCTCGGTGAAGTTGAACGTCTCGGGGGAGAACTCGAACCGGACCCCCGGCCGGGCGAGCCGCGCCACGTCGGCGGCGCCGTCCAGGATCAGCCGCTTCACCCCGTCTCGCCCGGTGCCGAGCACGATGTCCCGCCACACCGGGCCCGTCGCCGTGTACAGATGGACGACCGCCCGGGGCAGCCCCTCGATGGACGCGAACGTCCGCTCGATCAGCTCCCTGCGGGCCGGCGTGAAGACCACGGGCGTCACATCGTCCGGGATCCCCGCCTCGGCCAGGTGCCGGACGAAGTCGAAGTCGGTCTGGCTGGCCGACGGGTAGCCGACCTCGATCTCCTTGTAGCCCATCGCGACGAACAGGTCGAACATCCGGCGCTTGCGCGCGGTGTCCATGGGTTCGGCCAGGGCCTGGTTGCCGTCCCGCAGGTCGACGGGCACCCACAGCGGCGCCTCCGCGACGCGCGCCGACGGCCAGGCGCGCTCGACCTCGGGGACGGGCGACGGCACCCGCTCGTGGACGGACCGGTAGCGGTGGAACGGCATGGAGCTGCCGCGCTGCGGATTCCAGAAGGGCCCGGCCACCGGGCCGGACGGGGTGCGCAGGGTCGGGAAGGTCATGGGGCGTTGTCCTCACGATCGCCGGGACGACCGGCAGCACCGGACCCCGCGGCGGGGTGCCGGTCGGATCAGGCCCCGCCGCGGCGACCGAGGAGAAGCACCCGCCACGACATGTCCGCCACCCAACCACACCTCAGCTCCTCAGACAAGCTGAGCGGGCGATATCCTGACCGCCCGCCCACCGTGAAGGAACCCGCATGCCACTCGCCCGGCTCCGGCCCAGCCCGCTCGTCGAGCAGGCCGCCCAGCGGCTCCGCGACCAGATCGCGGACGGCTCCTGGCCGGTCGGGACGAAGCTGCCGGGCGAGACCACGCTCGCGAAGGAGCTCGGCGTCGGCCGCTCCACTGTCCGCGAGGCCCTGCGCGCCCTCGCCGGCGCCGGCCTCGTCCAGGCCCGCCAGGGCGCCGGCGTGTTCGTCATCGCGGCCGAGCCGGACGAGGACTGGCCCGCCCGGCTGCGCCGCGCCTCCGTCGCCGACGTCTACGAGATCCGCATGATGCTGGAGGTCCGCGCCGCCGAACTGGCCGCCGAGCGCCGCACCGGCGCCGACCTCACCGCCCTCGACACCGCTCTCGCCGCCCGCGACGCGGCCTTCGCCGGCCCCTCCACCGAGGCGTTCATCGACGCCGACATCGCCCTGCACACCGCCGTCGTGGCCGCCGCGCACAACCCGGTCCTCGCCGACCTGTTCGCCGAGTTCGTCCCGGTCCTGCGCGACGGCCTCCTCGACCTGGCGGCCCTGGTCGACGTCCGCGCCTCCGACACCGCCCACGGCCGCGCCGCCCACGCCGCCCTGGTCGACGCCGTCCGCGCCGGCGACCCCGCGGCCGCCGGCGAGATCATCAAGACCGAGCTCGCCCAGACCCTCCGGGCCCTACTCCAGGGCGGCTAGGAGGGGCGGGAGGTCGTTGTCGTGGACGATCGTCAGGCGGCGGGTGGCCCTGGTCAGGGCGACGTAGAGGTCCTGGCCGCCCTTCGGTGACTCGGTGACGATGCCGGCCGGGTCGACGACGACGACGGAGTCGAACTCCAGGCCCTTGGCCTCCTCGGCGGTGAGGACGACGACCGGGGAGTCGAGGGCCTCCGGGGTTGCGCCGGCGGCGGCGTCCGGGAGGGCCTCCAGGACTTCGGCGTGGCGGGCGCCGGAGGCGATGACGGCGAGCCGGCCCTCGGCGGACGCGTCGTCGGTGACCAGGGACAGCTCCGCGGCGACGAGGGACGGCAGCTCCGCGACCGGGAGCGCGAGCGCGGCGGGCGGCGGGCCGTCGTCGCGGACGGGCTCGGGCGGCGTCTGGCCCGGGTCGACGGCGGCGAGGACGCCGGCCGCCACCCGCATGATCGCGGCCGGGGTCCGGTAGTTGACGAGGAGGCGCTGCTCCCGCCAGCGGCCCGGGACGTAGCGGTCGAGCATCTGGCCCCAGGTGGCGGCGCCGGCGGCGCTGCCGGTCTGGGCGATGTCGCCGACGACGGTGAGGGAGCGGGTCGGGACGCGGCGCATCACGGTGCGCCAGGCCATCTCGGAGAGCTCCTGCGCCTCGTCGACGATCACGTGGCCGTAGGCCCACTGGCGGTCGGCGAGGGCGCGCTGCGCGGTGGTGAGCGGCGGGCCGCCGTCGTGGTGGCGGTCGGCCAGCTCGCCCGCGGAGATCACGTCGCGGGCCGAGAGCAGGTCCGTGGTGCCGGCGGACTCGATGACCTCGCGGGCGTAGCGCTCCTCCTCGGCTCGGGCGGCGGCCGCCGCGCGCTCCCGGGCCCGGTCGGCGGAGTCGTCCTTGCCCAGGTACTCGGCGGCCTCGTCGAGGAGCGGGACGTCGGAGACGGTCCAGGGCGAGCCGGCCGGGCGGTGCAGAGCCGCGCAGTCCATGCCGACCTGGGCGCCGACGCGGGCGAGCGCGCTGGGGTCGGCGTAGAGGTCGGTGAGGAGCCGCTGCGGGGTCAGCTCGGGCCAGAGCTTGTGGAGGGCCTTCTTGACGGCCGGGTTCTGCCAGAGCTCCTCCTTGGCGAGGCGGAGGTCCGTCTCGTCCAGGAGGGGTTCGTCTTCGGCCTCGTCGATGAGTTCCTGGAGCCAGCCGGGCATGCCGCCGGCCTTCGCCATCTCCTCCAGGGGCTCGTCCATGAGGCGGTCGTACTGCTCGGCCCGGTTGACGGCGAGCGCCTCCAGCATGTCGTGGACGAAGCGCCGCCGCTGGATGTTGTGCGGGTGGCGCAGCGCGCGGGCCCGGTCGCGGATCTGCTCGCACTTCTCGGCGTCCACGACGACGGTGAAGTCGTCGATGTCGAGGCGGAGGCCGCCGGCGGGCACGCGCTGCCGGTCGTGGACGGCCGCCCGGACGACGTCGGCCATGCGGTGGTCGCCCTTGATGACGGCGACTTCGGGGGTGTCCCTCGCCGTCGCCTTGACGCCGGGGTAGAGCTCGCCGACCGTGGCCAGGGCGACGTCGGTCTCGCCCAGGCCGGGCAGGACCTGCTCGATGTAGCGGAGGAACGTGGCGTTCGGGCCGACGACGAGCACTCCCCGCCGTTCGAGGACGTCCCGGTGCGTGTAGAGCAGGTACGCGGCGCGGTGCAGGGCGGCGACCGTCTTGCCGGTGCCGGGGCCGCCCTGGACGACGAGCACGCCCTGCAGGCCCGAGCGGATGACCTGGTCCTGCTCCTCCTGGATGGTCGCGACCACGTCGCTCATCCGGCCCGTCCGGCCGCGGCGCAGGGTGGCCAGCAGCGCGGCCTCGCCGACGACGGCGCGCCGCTCCGGCTCGGCCAGCCCCTCCAGGTCGAAGACCTCGTCGTCCAGCCGGACGACCTCCCGCCGCCGCAGGTGCAGGTGGCGGCGGCGCGCGAGGGTGCCGGGGGCGCCGGGCGTGGCGGTGTAGAACGGCCGGGCCGCGGGGGCGCGCCAGTCGATCAGGAGGGGCTCGTGGTCGGCGTCGCGGAGCCCGATGCGGCCGATGTAGAACGTGTCGCCGGGGCCGTCGGCGCCGCCCCGGTGGTCGATCCGGCCGAAGCACAGGGCGTTCTCGACCGCGTTCAGCCGTGCGAGGCGGCGGGCGGCCTCGTCGGTCGCGACGGCGCTCTCCACCCGCGCCTGGAACGCGGCGCCGCCGCCCGCCCCCGGCCCGTCGCGCAGCGCGGTCTCGGCCTTCGCCCGCTCGGCGTCGAGCCGCGCGTAGATCCGGGACACCCGCGCCTGCTCCGCGCGCAGCGGAGCGGCGGTCTCGCGCTCGGCATTCTCGCGGTCGGGGTTGACAGCGTCCGCTTGACGGAGTCCCATGCTTCGACTACACTCCTATACATAGGGTGAGGTTTGTTGTGCGCAATTCGTAAGTCGCCAGCCTAGCATCCTTTCACGCCCGCCGGATGATCTTCTGGCCCCGGTCAAAAGATCGTCTTTGTTGGGACGGGCGTCATCCGCACGGTGCCCCGCGGTCACCGATCTTCGTGAGGCTGTCCGGCGATCACTGCCGGACCCCTCCGAAAGGTCGCTCCTCCATGGCCGACTCCGCGCACCCGCTGAACCGGAGAACCTTCCTGGTCGCCGGTGGTCTCGCCACCGCCACCGCCGCCGCCGGCCCGCTCGTCCCGGGCACCGCGCACGCCGCCGCCCCGCGCCCGCGCACCCTGCCCGGTGACCCGTTCACCCTCGGCGTCGCGTCCGGCGACCCCGACGCCGACGGGTTCGTCCTGTGGACCCGGCTCGCCCTGAACCCCCTCGCCGAGGACGGCCTCGGCGGCATGCCGTCGCGCACCGTCCCCGTCCGCTGGGAGGTCGCGACCGACGAGCGCTTCCGCCGCGTCGTGCGGCGCGGCACCGCCGCCGCCCGGCCCGAGGCCGCGCACTCCGTGCACGTCGAGCTGAACGGCCTGCGCCCCGGCCGCGACTACTGGTACCGGTTCCGCACCGGCGCGCACGTCTCCCCGGCCGGCCGGACCCGCACCGCCCCGCACCCCGCGACCTACGGGCCCGCGCTCGCGATGGCGTTCGTCTCCTGCAGCCAGTTCGAGCACGGCTACTTCACCGCCTACCGGCGGCTCGCCGAGGAGCACCCCGACATCGTCCTCCACCTGGGCGACTACCAGTACGAGTACAAGAAGGGCGTCTACAACATCCCTGGCGGCAACGTCCGCGACCACGAGGGCCCCGAGACGGTCACGCTCGCGGACTACCGGCTGCGGCACGCCCAGTACAAGTCCGACCGCGACCTCCAGGCCGCGCACGAGGCCGCGCCGTGGCTGGTCGTGTTCGACGACCACGAGGTCGAGAACAACTGGGCCGACGACATCCCCGAGGCGAACTCCGACACCCCGTCCTCCAGCCCCCACCCACCACCATCCAATCGACGAGCTCCGCTCGGCAGCCCGTCCTACGAGGCGTTCCGCGCCCGCCGCGCCGCCGCGTTCAAGGCGTACTACGAGAACATGCCGCTGCGCCGCACGTCCGTCCCGAAGGGGCCGGACATCCAGATCTACCGGCGCGTCCAGTGGGGCCGGCTCGCCACCTTCCACATGCTCGACACCCGCCAGTTCCGCGACGACCAGGGCTGCGGCGACGGCTACAAGGACTGCCCCGAGGCCACCGACCCGAAGCGCTCCATCACGGGGGACCGGCAGGAGGCGTGGCTGCTGGACGGCTTCCGCCGCTCCCGCGCGCGCTGGGACGTCCTGGGGCAGCAGGTGTTCTTCGCGCAGCGCGACAACACCGAAGGGCCCGTCAAGAAGACCTCGATGGACTCCTGGGACGGCTACGTCGCCTCCCGCGACCGCATCACCAGGGGATGGCTGGACGCGAAGGTGCGCAACCCCGTCGTGCTCACCGGCGACGTCCACGCGCACTGGGCCGGCGACCTGAAGGCCGACTACGACGACCCCGGCTCGAAGACCGTGGGCTCGGAACTGGTGTGCACGTCCATCACCAGCACCGGCGATGGCAAGGACTCCGACCCCGCCGACCACCCCTTCCTCAAGATCAACCCGCATCTGCGCTTCTACAACAACCAGCGCGGCTACGTGATGACGACGATCGGCAAGGAGGAGATGAAGGCCGACTTCAAGACGCTGCCGACCGTCCGCACGCCGGGCGCCGGGATCTCCACCAAGGCGACGTTCGTCATCGAGGACCGCGTCCCCGGCGTCAACGAGACCTACCTGCGGCCCTTCGCGTCGCCGAAGGCCGCGGCGCAGCCCGACGGCGAGCTGATCGAGCAGACCGTCGCCAACGAGACCCAGCCCTGACCTCCGCCGCCGCCCCGGGACGCGCCCGCCGGCGCGTCCCGGGGCGGCGCGCGCTCAGCGGTCGACGCGCGGGCTCGTCGCCGGGCCGGAGAGGATGTCGGCCAGGTCGTAGGCGACCGGTACCTCGAGCTGCTCGTACGTGCACGACTCGGGCGTGCGGTCGGGGCGCCAGTTGCGGAACCGGGCGGTGTGCCGGAACCGGTCGCCCTCCATCGCCTCGTACGCGACCTCCACCACCAGCTCGGGACGCAGCGCCACCCAGCTCAGGTCCTTCTTGCCCGTCCAGCGGGAGACGGCGCCGGGCATCCGGTCGGCCGTCGCCTCGCTCTGGCGCGCCCACTCGCCCCACGGGTGGGCGGAGAGGTCCTCCAGCCGGTAGGGCTGCAGCTCCTCGACCAGCTCGGCGCGCCGCTTCATCGTGAAGGACGCGGCGACCCCGACGTGCTGGAGCTTGCCCGCGGAGTTGTAGAGCCCGAGCAGCAGCGACCCCACGATCGGCCCCGACTTGTGCCAGCGGAAGCCCGCCACCACGCAGTCGGCGGTCCGCTCGTGCTTGACCTTGAACAGGACGCGCTTGTCGGGCTCGTACACGGTGTCGCGCGGCTTGGCGATGACGCCGTCCAGCCCGGCGCCCTCGAACTCGTCGAACCAGCGCAGCGCCAGCTCGTAGGAGTCGGACGCCGGCGTGACGTGGATCGGCGCCTTCACCCCCGCGAGCGTCTCGGTGAGCCGCCTCCGGCGCTCGCCGAGCGGCACCTCCAACAGCGACTCGCCGCCGAGTGCCAGCAGGTCGAACGCCACGAACGACGCGGGCGTCTCCTCCGCCAGCAGCTTGATCCGCGACGCGGCCGGGTGGATGCGCTGCTGGAGCGCGTCGAAGTCGAGGCGCGTCCCCCTAGGCAGCACGATCTCGCCGTCCACCACGCACCGTGCGGGCAGCTCGCGCTTCACCGCCTCGACGAGCTCGGGGAAGTAGCGGGTGAGCGGCTTCTCACCGCGGCTGGACAGCTCCACCTCGTCGCCGTCGCGGAAGACGATGCAGCGGAAGCCATCCCATTTCGGCTCGTACAGCAGGTCGCCCTTGGGCATGGTCTTGACCGCCTTGGCCAGCATCGGCGGCAGCGGCGGGCTGATCGGCAGGTCCATGCCCCCATCCTGCGCCACGGCACCGACAGAACGACAGCCCGGGGGTGTTCGGTAACGTGCAGGTCATGCGCCGTTTGCTGCCGGAGCCCGCCGCCGGCGTCGACCCGTACGAGAGCTACGGCGACCTTCCCGGGCTGCGGCTCGGCATGGTCGTGAGCGTGGACGGGTCCGCCACCGACGCCGAGGGCTGGACGGACGGACTCGGCGGTGACGCCGACTTCCGCGTCCTCCGGAGCCTGCGGGCGCTGGCCGACGCGATCCTCGTGGGCGCCGGCACCGTCCGGACGGGACGCCTCGGCCCGGCCCGCCTACGCCACGATCTGCGCGCGCGCCGCGGCCGGCCACCCGCGCCCATCGTCGTGGTGAGCCGCTCCGCCGATCTCGATTGGACGCTCCCGCTGTTCACCAAGGCGGAGACACCCACCATCGTGGTGACGTCGCAGAGCGGCCGGAAGAACGTGCCGAGCGGCATCCAGGTGGTCGTGGAGGGGGAGGACAGCGTCGATCTGCCCGCCGCCATCAGGACGCTCCGCGAAGACCTCGGCTACGAGCATCTGCTCTGCGAGGGCGGCCCCGCGTTGGCGACCGCGCTGATCCGGGCATCGCTCGTCGACGAGCTGTGCCTCAGCATTGCCCCGACCCTGCTCGGAAGCCCTCGCCACACCCGCCTCTTGGACGGCCTGGAGACCGAGGTACCGCTCGACCCCACCGCCCTCTACATCGATGAGGGCGTGCTGTTCGTCCGCTACCGGCTGCGGGTGTAGCGCAGGAACAGGAACTCTTCGTCCTGCAGGGCGTGGGCGAGCTTCATCTCCAGCGGGACGGGCACCGGCGGCGCGTTCAGGATCCGGGTCGGGTTCCCGCCGAGCAGCATCGGGCTCAGGGTGAGGCACAGCTCGTCCAGCAGCCCGGCCGCCACCAGCTGCCCGAGCACCGACGGCCCGCCCTCGCACAGCAGCCGCCGGTGGCCGCGCTTGGCGAGCTCCCGGACGGCGACGGCGAAGTCCAGCGAGTCCTTCCCCGCGATGATGACGTCGGCGTGCTCCCGCGCAGCCGCCAGCCGGGCCGGGTCGGCGGACGCGGTGGCCAGCACCATCGTCGGCACCTCGGCCTCGGTGAAGATGGGGGCCTCGAAGTCCAGGTCGAGGCTGCGGGACACGATCGCGATCGGCGGGACGGGGGTGCGCCCCTCCCGGACGCCGTCCCAGCCCTCGCTGGGCTTGACCGGCCCGTAGCCCTCGGCGCGCACCGTCTGCGCGCCGATGACGACGACGTCGGCGAGGCCGCGCAGCAGCAGGAACAGGTGCCGGTCGGCGGCGTTGCCGAGGCCGCCGCTGCGCCCGTCGCGCTGCGCCGCCCCGTCGAGGCTGGCCACCATGTTGGCCCGCAGCCAGGTGCCGTCGGGCGGGTACGCGTAGCGCTCGGCGAGGTCGGCCTCGCCGGGCTCCGGAGACAGAGAACGCATAGATCACCCAAGCTACTGCACGCGCCCGTCCGACCGGCCGGATGACCGGTTGTGCATCAATCTGTAGAAATCCGTCATGCCGGGAGCGTCCGGAAGTAACACTTGCCCGCGGGGACGGGGACGGGAATTCCACAGAAGGGAGCGGGGGGTGGAGTACGCGGCGCTGTGCGCGTGGATCCTCGCCGCCGCGGCGGGCGGCCACCTGCTGGTCATCTGGTTTCTGAACGGCGGTCGCTCGACGAAGGTGACGCGGTTCCCGGTCCTGGTCGTGGTGGGGCATCCGCTCGCGGCCGTGGCGGGCCTCGCCCTGTGGCTCGCCCATCTGGCCACCGGGGACGCCCGCTACGCGTGGGCCGCGTTCGCGGTGCTGCTGGTCGTCGTCCTGCAGGGCTTCGCGCTGTTCACCCGCTGGCTCGTCGGGCGGGGCGGGCGGCACGCGCGCGGCGCGGAGCAGGCGTTCCCGGCCGCCGCGGTCGCCGTCCACGGCGCGGTGGCGGTCACCACGGTCGTGCTGGTCTTCCTGGCCGCGCTCCAGGCCGCCGGCGCCTAGGGCCGCCTGGGGGCACCGCCTAGGGGAGCCTCCGCAGGACGAGGAGGGCGCGGTCGGTGACGCGCACGACGTCGCGGGCCTTGACCCGGGGGCGCTCGCCCACGGTGCCGGGCTCGGCGGTGTCGAGGGCGAACTCCCAGCGCTCGCCGTACTCGGCGCCGGGCAGGGTGAACTCGACCGGCTCCGACCCGGCGTTGACCAGCAGCAGGAACGAGTCGTCGCGGACGCGGCGGCCGCGCGGGTCGGGCTCGGTGATGGCGTCGCCGTTGAGGAACACCCCGAGCGACTTCGCGAAGCCGACGTTCCAGTCCTGGTCGGTCATGCTGTCGCCGGCCGGGGTGAGCCAGGCGATGTCGGCGGCGGCGCCGCTGCCCCGCCCGGTGAAGAACCGGCGGCGCCGGAACACCGGGTGGTCGTGCCGCAGCCGCGACAGGATCCGGACGAACTCCATGTCGTCGGAGTCCTCCCAGTGCACCCACGCGGTCTCGTTGTCCTGGCAGTAGGCGTTGTTGTTGCCCTTCTGCGTGCGGCCCAGCTCGTCGCCGTGGGAGAGCATCGGCACGCCCTGCGACAGGAACAGCGTCGCCAGGAAGTTGCGGCGCTGGCGCGCGCGCAGTTCCAGGACGGCGGGGTCGCGGGTCGGGCCCTCGGCGCCGCAGTTCCAGGAGCGGTTGTCGTCCGTCCCGTCCCGGTTGCCCTCGCCGTTGGCCTCGTTGTGCTTGTGGTCGTAGGAGACCAGGTCGGTGAGCGTGAACCCGTCGTGGCACGTCACGAAGTTGATGGACGCGAACGGCCGCCGCGCGCTGTGCTCGTACAGGTCCGACGACCCGGTCAGGCGGGACGCGAACTCCGGCATGGTCGCGTACGACCCGCGCCAGAAGTCGCGGACGGTGTCGCGGTACTTGCCGTTCCACTCCGTCCACAGCGGTGGGAAGTTCCCCACCTGGTAGCCGCCCTCGCCGACGTCCCACGGCTCGGCGATCAGCTTCACCTGCGACACGACCGGGTCCTGCTGGACGAGGTCGAAGAACGCGGCCAGCCGGTCGACGTCGTGCAGCTCGCGGGCCAGCGCCGAGGCCAGGTCGAACCGGAACCCGTCGACGTGCATCTCCAGGATCCAGTAGCGCAGCGAGTCCATGATGAGCTGCAGCGCGTGCGGGTTGCGGACGTTCAGCGAGTTGCCGCAGCCGGTGTAGTCGAGGTGGTAGCGCTTGTCGTCGTCGCGCAGCCGGTAGTAGGACGCGTTGTCGATGCCGCGGAACGACAGCGTCGGGCCCAGGTGGTCGCCCTCGGCGGTGTGGTTGTAGACGACGTCCAGGATCACCTCGATCCCGGCCTCGTGCAGGGCGCGGACCATCGCCTTGAACTCCAGCACCTGCTCCCCGGACTGCCCGGACGAGCTGTAGGCGTTGTGCGGCGCGAAGAACCCGATCGTGTTGTAGCCCCAGTAGTTGTCGAGGCCCCGCGCCACCAGCGCGTGCTCGGGCACCGACTGGTGCACCGGCATCAGCTCCACGGCCGTCACGCCGAGATCGAGCAGATGGTCGATCATCACCGGGTGCGCGAGGCCCGCGTACGTGCCGCGCTGCTCCTCCGGGATGCCCGGATGCAGCCGGGTCAGCCCCTTCACGTGCGCCTCGTAGATGACGCTCTCGTGGTAGGGGACCCGCGGCGGCCGGTCGTCAGCCCAGTCGAAGAACGGGTTGATGACGACGTTCTTCGGCATGTAGGGGGCGCTGTCGTCCTCGTTCAGCGCGTCGGGGTCGGCGAACCGGTAGGAGAACAGCGACTCGTGCCAGCGGACGCCGCCCTCCACGGCCTTGCCGTACGGGTCGAGCAGCAGCTTGGACGGGTTGCAGCGGTGCCCGTCCCGCGGGCTGAACGGGCCGTGCACCCGGTACCCGTACCGCTGCCCGGGCCCGACCCCCGGCAGGTAGCCGTGCCACACGAACCCGTCGACCTCCGGCAGCTCCCGCCGGGTCTCGGTGCCGTCGGCGTCGAACAGGCACAGCTCGACGCGCCGCGCCACCTCGGAGAACAGGGCGAAGTTGGTGCCCGTCCCGTCCCAGGTGGCGCCGAGCGGATAGGGGTCCCCGGGCCAGACCTCCCGCATGCTGTCCCCTTCCGGCCGGTGAATCCTGGTCCCGTCGATTGTCGCCTACCCCGCGCCGATCACTGTGTCACCCGCAGAGTGTCACCCGGGCGGGAGGCGCCAGACGAGTTCGTCGTCGCGGGTCTCGCCGGTCGCGACCATGCCGATCTTGGACGCGACGGCGGCGGAGGCGCGGTTGTCCGGGTGGACGGTCGCCACGATCTCGCCGACGCCGTGGGCGCGGAGCCAGTCCAGCACGGCGCGGGCGGCCTCGGTCGCGAAGCCGAAGCCCTGGTAGGGCATGCCGACGACCCAGGCGACGGACGCCAGGTGCCGGGGCGGGCCCGGCGTGACCGTCGACCCGGCGGAGGCGGGCCCCACGGTGAACCCCGGCGCGGCCGGCTGGACCGTCGCCTGGACGTAGCCGACGGCCTGCCCGTCCCGGACGCGGCGGACGATCCAGTTCAGCCACCACTCCTGGTGGAACGGCGCCGGGCCGGCGACCAGGTGCGCGTAGCGGGCGCGCAGCTCGTCCCGGGTGAGGGGCTCGCCGCCGATGTGGCGGTGCAGGCGCGGATCGTCCAGGACGGGCGCCATCTCGTCCGCGTGGTGGACCGCCAGCGGCTCCAGCAGGAGGCGCGGGGTCCGGATGGCGTCGGCGATCGGCCCGTACACCCGCCGATCGTATGCCGCCGGGCCGCCGCCGGCCCGGTTTCAGAGCCGCCGTGTCCAGACGCCGGCCGGGTGCTGCTTCGGGTCGAGCCACAGCCAGGGCTGGGCGTGCCGGAACGGCAGGTCGGTGCCGGGCTGCCAGGGGAACAGGCCGTCCCGGTTGGGCCAGACGACCTGGAGGATCGGCAGCGGCGGGCGCCGGTAGAACGCCACCGCCCCGCGGAACAGGCCGTCGTACCAGCGCGGGTCGACGTCCCGGAACGCGGCCTGCTGCCCCCGGACGACGCCGTCGCGGCGCTCGCCGTCCACCGGGACGCCGCCCTCGGCGGTCTGCCGGCCGAGCGCGTTGAGGACCTCCTCGGTCTCGTACACGTCGCCGCCGAACATCGCCAGCTCGGGCGCGCCGTGGCTGTGCCACAGGCCGATCGTGTACGCCCAGCCGGGCCCGTCGGCGTCGGGCTGCACGAGGACGACGCTCCACCCGTACTGGGTGATGTGGACGATGGTGCGCAGCTGGAAGTTGTCCAGGCGGTCGCGGTCGCCGTAGTCACGGCAGATCACGCAGGTGCACGAGGGGCGGTCGCCGGACATGACCCTCAGTTTACGATCAATCGACCCAGGGTCGGCGCCCGTCGCCCCCCTTTGCCGGTCATCACCGAAACGGCATGTGAGCGGCGCCTTTTCTACGACAGAATGCTCACCACGCGCGCATCGCGCGGGAAGGTCCGCCGCCGCGACCGAAGGGGAGCCCCCCATGACCGAATTCATCGACCCGGCCGCGCTCGACTCGGGGGTCCCGCACGCGGCGCGCATCTGGAACTACTGGATGGGCGGCAAGGACAACTACGCCGCCGACCGCGCCGCCGGCGACGCCGTGGCCGACGTGTACCCGCAGATCGTGACGATGGCGCGGCTGTCGCGGCGGTTCCTCATCCGGGCGGTCGGCCATCTCGCCGCCGAGTGCGGCGTCCGGCAGTTCATCGACATCGGCACCGGCCTTCCCACCATGCAGAACACGCATGAGGTCGCGCAGGGCATCGCGCCGGAGTCGCGCATCCTCTACGTCGACAACGACCCCCTCGTGCTCGTACACGCCCGCGCGCTGCTGGGCAGCACCACGGGGGAGGGCTCCACGACCTACGTCCACGCCGACTACCACGAGCCCGACCGGATCCTCGACGGGGCCCGCGAGACGCTCGACTTCGACCAGCCCATCGCCGTCATGTTCATGGGCGTGCTCGGCTACGAGCCCGACCTCGCGGTGGTCCGCGCCATCGTCGGCCGGGTGATGGACGCGGTGCCGTCCGGCAGCCACCTGGTCCTGTGGGACGGCACCGACACGGGCGCGGAGGTCGTCGACGGGGCCGAGAAGCTGGTGGAGAGCGGCGGCGTCCCGTACGTCCTGCGCAGCCCCGAGCAGCTCGCGCGGTGCTTCGAGGGCCTGGAGATGGCCGAGCCGGGGCTCGTCCCGATCAGCGAGTGGCGCCCGGACGTCACGCCCGCCCCCATCGACGCCTACGGCGCCGTGGCCCGCAAGCCCTGACGCCACCCTGGGGGTGGGCGGCGGCGGTGGCAGGGGTCAGTCGGCCGGCAGCCGGCCCAGGCCCGCGTACAGGGAGTCGGTCTGCGGGCCCGACGGGCCGTACTCCGGCCGCCACTTCCACGGCCGGGTCAGCCCCGGCTCGACCAGCTCGAAGCCCGCGAAGAACGACGCGATCCGCTCCGGGGGCCGGAACACGATCGGGCTGGTGGCCTTGCGGTACACCTCGACGACCCGCTCCAGCTCCTCGGCGGGCGTGCCGTCCGTGGTCAGGTGCGACAGCGCGAAGTACGAGCCGGGGGCCAGCCGCTCCCGGAAGGCCGCCACGATGCCGGCCGGGTCGTCGTCGTCCGGGATGAAGTGGAACAGCGCGATCGACAGGACCGCGACCGGCCGGGAGAAGTCGATGAGCGCGCGCAGGTCCGCGTGGCCGAGGATCGCCTCCGGATCCCGCGCGTCGGCGGTGATGACGGTCGTGGTGGCGTTGGTCGCCAGCAGCGCCCGCCCGTGCGCCAGCACGATCGGGTCGTTGTCGACGTAGACGACGTGGGCGTCCGGGACGACCTCCTGCGCGACCTCGTGCACGTTGCCCTGGGTGGGCAGGCCCGTGCCGAGGTCGACGAACTGGTCGATCCCCGCCTCGGCGAGGTGCCGGACGACCCGCTGCAGGAACCGGCGGTTCTCCCACACGGTGGCGTGGCACAGCACGTCGCCGACGGCCGCCTTGACCTGCTCGGCCGCCGCGCGGTCCGCGGCGTAGTTGTCCTTGCCGCCGAGGAAGTAGTCGTACATGCGCGCGGGCGAGGGCGTGCCCGTGTCATAGGAGGGGAGGACGCCGTCGCTGCCCATTCGAGCCACCTCGGTCGCGGAGCCGGAACGCCCCACATGATCGCACGCGGGCCCTCGGCTGCGAAGCCCTCGGGGACGGCGAAGATCCGGCCCGCCTCACGCCCGCCCGCCGGCGGCGCCGGCCGGTGAGGCGCTCCCGCCGTTCCCGTCCCCGTCCCCTCCCGCGCCGCTGGTCCCGCTCTCCAGGATGGAGACGATGGAGAACAGCGAGAAGCAGATGCAGCCGAGGCCCACCAGGACGCGGGCCGCGACGAGCACCGCGGGATCGGCCGACTCGAAGAGGAACGCCGAGAGGAAGAGGCAGAGCAGAGCCGTTCCGACCGGGATCAGCGGGACCCGGTTCGCCAGGGGGGCGTCGCGCCGCCAGACGAGCGCGAGCAGCAGCACCTTGCTGAGGATGCTCCAGCAGATGAGCCCCAGCCCGACCAGCACGTAGGCGGCGGCCAGTTGGGCGGACCGGGTGTGCACGGCGATGACGATCAGCGCCCACACGATGCCGATGGCCCCGAGGGCGGCGGCCGTTCCCGGCCAGAGCGTGCGCTCTCGCGGGGTGTAGGTGTTCTGGATCTGCCGCAGGATGCTGGCCACCAGTCCGATGAGGCAGGTGCAGACGAGCGCCAGACCGCTCATCACGTGCCCGGAGGTGAACCGCCCCGCCGCGGCTCCGCCGCCCCCGCCGGCGAGCAGGAGGAAGGCCCACGCCCAGGTGGCGAGGGCCGCGAGCACCGGCAGTGTCGTCAGGATCCGCGCGGTGAGCGGGCTGAACGGCGCCGGGGCGCGCGGCGGCGATCCCTCGGGCAGCGCCGAGTTCTCGCTGATCAGGAGGAAACGGGTGGAGACCGTGGCCACGCAGGAGACGCACGCGCAGACCATGCCGACGCCGAAGACCACATGCCCGGCGACGAAATCGGGCGGCGACGTCCGGGGGCCGCTGAGCAGGTAGAGCCCGTACCCCGTGGGGACGCAGCTGACCGCGAACCCGAACGCCGGGTAGAGCAGCCGGTCCAGCTCGGTGTAGCGGCCGATGAGCTGCCTGATGATCGTGGCCGCGGTGGCGAACAGGCAGAGGCAGATGGCCGCCAGGAAGATGAGCACCAGACCCGCGACGCGCGCGCTCGGACCGGATGCGTGCCCGAGCACGTAGCCGCCCAATCCCGCCGACACGGCACCCATGAGCACGGGTATGGCTCGGAACAGGACGCTGATTTCGTAGTTCATCAAGCCCCTGAGGAATGGTGGTGTGTCCCGGCCGAATACCCCGTGATTTCGCTACCGGTTTCGGGGTCTGGCGGCGAGTCGGCACCGACACGGTTCCCTGGGGCCGACCCGGCAAAAGGGCGTCCCGTCAAGGATCGATCAAGTTAGTGTCGGCTTCCATTTGCCGGGAATCCGCCGGCCTGCCTGGCCTGCGGCGTGCCTTGTCCGTTTGCGACATGCCCAGGTCGTCCTCTCGGGATCTCCTTCGCCGCCTGGAACAATTCACGGGTGCCCGAAGCCCGTGACCACGGACCGCTGCCTCCGTTGCTCGTCCTGCTCACGATCATGGCCGGGCTGGTCGACTCCGTCAGTTATCTGGTACTCGGCAATGTCTTCGTGGCGAATATGACCGGGAACATCATTTTTCTCGGTTTGGGGCTCGGCGGCGGCCAGGGCGTGGTGGGGAAGATCCTTTCGATCGCCCTGTCGGTCACGTGCTTCTGCGCCGGGGCCGCCACCGGCGGGCACGCGGCCTTCAACGGGATCACGCACCGCGGCCGCCTGCTCGGCGCGGCCACCGCCACGCAGGCGTGCGCCCTCGCCGCCACCGCGCTCATCGTCACCGGTCTCGACCATGTCGGCGATCCCCGCCGCCAGGTGGCCGTCGGCGTCCTGGCGGTCTCGATGGGCTGGCAGTACGCGATCGTCCGGCGACTCCAGGTGCCCGACTTCCGGACGGTCGTCGTCACCACGACGCTCACCTCGCTGGTCGCCGACAAGGCCGAGGCCAAGGAGCGGGTCGTGCGCCGGGGCCTGTCGGTCGCGGCCCTGCTCCTCGGCGCGGCCGTCGGCGCCGTGCTCGTCCAGAACGTCTCGATCGCGGCCCCGCTCTGGTGCGCGACCGGGGTGCTGGTCGTGGTCGCGTCGGCCGCCTTCATCACCGCGCGCCGGCCGAACGCCGACACGTGGCGGTGAAGGGCGTCGTAGCGGACGCGGGTCAACCGGCGATTCGTCCGGAGCGTCTCCTTTGTGGAGCCGTCGCGGGGGAGGCCATGGTCGCCGAACATCAGGTCGCGTTCTTCCTGCGGGAGCTGGATTCGCCCGATCCCGCGCGTCGCGCCGCCGCGGCGAAGGGGCTGAGCCGTGCCCCCGGGCATGCCGGGGAACTGCTCGCCCTCGTCACGGACCCCGCTCCGGAGGTCCGGGCTGCGGCGGCCCTGGGACTCGGCCGGCAGCGGGCGGCGGTACCGGCCGAGCCGCTGGTGGCGCTGTGCTCGGACCCCGACGCCGAGGTCCGGCGGCGCGCGGTCAACACGCTCGTCCAGCTCGGCGCGTCCGGGCCCGAGGTGGCCGCGGCGTTCGCCGGGCTGGTCGAGGACGCCGGACTGCGCAACCGGACGGTCGTCCTCGAGTGGCTGCTGCGGGCCGAGGTGCCCGTGCCCGCCGCGTCGCTGGTGCCGCTGCTCGGCCACCGCGACGACCTCATCTGGGCGCGCGCCCGGTTCCTGCTGCGGCTGCTCCCCGAAGCCGACGCGGTCTTCGCCGACCTGGCGCGGACCGCCTCGGGCAGGGTGCGCCACATTGCGCTGGACATGCTGGACACCCCGCAGGCAGGTGTCCCCGGCCTGAGCTACGGCGCCCCGGAAGAGGTGCACGTGGCGGCCTGGAAGCGGTTCTGGGAGCCTGAGCCGCGGGTCGTCCGGGCGCTGCTGGCCGCCCTCGCGGAGGAGACCGAGCCGAGAGCGCGGCACAACCTCTTCCGCGCGCTGGCCGGGCACCGCGTGCCGGACGCCGTCGGGCCGGCGGCGGCCTGGCTGGACGATCCCGCATGCGGTCCCGCCGCGGCTTCCGCGCTGGGCGCCGCCGGCACCACCGAGGGCATCGACGTGCTGCGGCGCTTCGCGGCGGGACGGCACGACGCCGCACTGCGCCGCGAGGCGCTGCGGGCACTGGGCGCGGCGGGCGGCATCGCGGAGGCCGAGTCGCTGCTCGGGCTGCTCGGCGCACGGTCCGAACCGGTGCGCCTGGGCGCGGCCGCCGGGCTGGCCGCCTTCTTCGAGCGGACCGGCGACTCCCCGCTCGGCCGGTTGGAGCGGTGGCGCGCCGGCCGCGTCCCCGGGGTGCCGGCCCCGCCCGCCGAGAACGCGGTCCGGGAGCTCGCGCGCCGGTCGGCCGTCCGACTGGTGCGCGAGCTCATCGCCGACGTGGAGCACACCGACGTCTATCACAGCGCACTGTGGTCGATCCCGGAGGTGCGCCCGATGCTGCCGCAGCTCCTCGAACACCGCGTCGGGCGTGTGCGTGCCACCGCGCTGTACCTCGCCCGTAGGTTCGGCGGCGTCGACCTCGCGACCAAGCTGCGGTTCTTGGACGATCCCCATCCGCATGTGCGCACGGAAGTGGTGTCCGACCTCCGGTCGCTGGCGGGGAGCCCGGACCTTTCGCCCGCCGATCGGCGTGCGGTGCGTGCCGGCCTCGAACGCGCGCGGGACGACGAGGATTCCTTCGTCCGCGATTGGGCGGCCGACGCCCTGGCGCGCCTCGACCAGTCCGCCGCCGGCCGGACGGCGTGATCGTCCGTTCTCAGTGCTCGCCGGGCCGGCCGTCGAGTCCCTGCCCGCGCAGCAGGAACCAGGCCGCGACGGCGGCGGCCAGGAGGACGGCCGCTCCGGCGCCGGCGGCGATGGCCAGTCCGTCGACGAAGGACTGGCGGGCGGCGTCCAGGAGCTGCGAACCGGCGCCGGGCGGCATGTGCGCGGCGGCGTCGACGGCCCCGCCCAGGGACTCGCGGGCGGCGTCCGGGGTGCCGGGCGGCCCGGTGAAGCCCCGGTAGGCGCCGGTCACCACGGAGCCGAGCAGTGCGATGCCGAGGGCGGCGCCGAGTTCGTAGGCGGTCTCGGACACCGCGGAGGCGGCGCCCGCCTGCTCCTTGGGGGCGCTGGAGAGGATCACGTCGGCGGTGACGGTGAACGAGAACCCGGCACCGAGGCCGACGACCAGCAGCGCGCCGCCGAGCACGGGGTAGCCGGTGGACTCGCTGATGGCGGTGAGCGCGGCGAGCGCCAGGGCGATGGCGGCCAGCCCGCCCGACACCACGGCGCGGACGGACAGGCGCCGGGCCGCGCGCCCGGCGATCAGCCCCGCCGCCACCGCGCCGGCGGCGGCGGGCAGCTCGGCCAGGCCGGCCTCCAGCGGCTGCCTGCCCTGGACCAGCTGCAGGTACTGGGAGAGGAAGAAGATCAGCCCGGACAGCCCCAGGACGGTCATCAGGTCGGCCAGCACCGCGCCGCTGAAGCCGCGGCTGCGGAAGAGCCGCAGGTCCAGCAGCGGGACCGGCAGGACCCGCTGCCGGCGGACGAACCCGTACAGGGCGGCGGCGCCGAGCAGGCCCGCCGCGAGCGGGCCCCATCCGAACCCGTGCGCGGCGGCCTCCTTGACCGCGTACACGGCACCGCCCATGCCGGCCAGCGACAGCACGACGCTGACCGGGTCCCACGGACCGGCGTCCGGGTTGCGCGACTCGGGCAGCAGCCTGGCGCCGACCACGACCAGGACGGCCATCACCGGCAGGTTGATCAGGAACACCGAGCCCCACCAGAAGTGCTCCAGCAGCAGGCCGCCCACGATCGGGCCGACCGCCATGCCGGCGGAGGCGGCGGCGCCCCAGACGCCGATGGCGAGGCTGCGCTCGCGCGGGTCGTGGAAGAGGTTGCGGATCAGGGCGAGGGTGGCGGGCATCAGGGTGGCGCCGGCGACGCCGAGCAGCGCGCGGGCCGCGATCATCAGTTCGGGCGTGGTCGCGTAGGCGTTGAGCACCGATACCGCGCCGAAGGCCGTGGACCCCACCAGCAGGATGCGCTTGCGGCCGATGCGGTCGCCGAGGCTGCCCATGGACACCAGCAGGCCGGCGATCACGAAGGAGTAGACGTCGCCGATCCACAGCAGCTGGGTGCCGGACGGCCGCAGGTCCTCGCTGAGGTAGGGGGTCGCCAGGCCGAGGACGGTCACGTCGACGGCCACCAGGAGCACGGCCAGGACGAGGACGGCGAGCGCCGCCCAGCGGCCGGGCCGCTTCACCGCCTCCGGCGTGCCGGGCGTGCCTGGCGTGCGCAGCGTCCCGGTCACGATCCCTCCTTCCGGGCGGCGCCGCCGAGCAGCAGCTCGACGATCATGTAGGTGATGTCGTTGCGGGCCACGCGGCCATCGCTCACCGCCCAGGCGCCGGAGGCCAGCAGCCCGTAGAGCGCCTCGGTGAGCCAGGCCGGGCTCAGGTCGAGGCGGAACTCGCCGTCCTCCTGGCCGCGGCGGAACAGCGCGGTCAGCCGGGCGTCGATGCGCTCCCAGCCCTGGTTCATCCCGTCGCCCTCGAAGAGCTGGTTCTCGGTGTAGAGGAAGGCGAGCAGGCCGGCGGACGGCTCGATCTCGCGGACCAGGCGGCGCACGGCGCCGGCCGCCGCGCCCTCGTCCAGGCGCGCCGCCGCCAGGGCGGCCTCGCACTCGGCGATGCCGAGCGCCTCCAGCGAGCGGATGAGGGCGTCCCGCCCGGGGAAGTGGCGGTTCAGCGTCGCCCGGCTGATCCCGGCGGCCCGCGCCACCTCGTCCATGGTCGCGGTGGACTTCCTGGTCAGCAGGGCAGCGGCGGCGCGCAGCACCTGGTCTCGATCGACAGCCATGAGACGAGTATATGTCAAATGAGACATCAATGTCTCAAACGATGCACCGACGGCTCATCCAGCGTCGTGCGGCAGAGGCACCGGCCCCGGTGAGCCTCCCTCGTCGCCGCCGCGTTCGCGGCCTGCCGCCCTCGAAGGCGGCAGGCCCGAAGCGGTTCAGTAGCCGGAGCCGCTGAGGAGGCCGCCGTCGACCAGGATCTCGGTGCCGGTGCAGTAGGCGGACTCGTCCGAGGCGAGGTACACGACGGCGCCGGCGACGTCGTCCGGCTCGCCCCAGCGGGGGATGGGCAGGGCCTTGAAGAAGGCGTCTCGATGGAGGAGGTGTTGACGATCGCGCCCCCGCCCGCGGCCTTCATCGGCTCGACGACCGCCTTGACGCCCGGCCACGGCCCGACGGTCCTACCGGCAGCACGCGGAGGGCGGCTTCCGTTGCGGGCGGCGGGTTCGTGGGCGACGGGTGGTGCGCGAGCCTCCCGCCGCGCCCCGGTCATCAGTAGTCGCGGCGCCAGAAGCGGCGTCCGGTGAGCAGGAGACCCGCGACTCCGCCCAGGGTGAGCCCGACCGTTCCGGTGATCATGGCGATGCCGGGGATGCTCCCGTCCCCATCGGACGAGTTCTCCGCCGCCGGTGCGGACTTCACGGTGGTGGCCGGCGTCGCCCGATGGTGGTCGTGGACGGCGGGTGCGCCGGCCGGGGCGGAAGCCGGCTTGTCGGCCCCGAGCTTCGCGGCGGGGTCGGACGGCCGTGTCGAGGGGGCCCCGGAGGCGGAGCCGGTTGCGGGCTTGGAGCGGGTGGAGGCGCCAGGGGCCGCCGCGGTGCCCTTCCCGCCGAAGACGACGTCGGAGCAGGAGTAGAACGCCTCCGGGCTGTCGCTGCGCTGCCAGATGGCGTAGATGAGATGGCGGCCCTTCTTCCCGGCGGGCAGCCGGCCCGGCAGCAGGTAGGTTCCGTCGGCGACCGCCGGGTCGCTCTTGGTCAGGAACGGCTTGCTCTCCAAGTCCGCCCAGGTGAGCGGCTTGCGGGGATCGTAGCCGTCCTTCGTGACGTAGAGCTGGAACGTTCCCCGGTGAGGCGCCGTCACCTTGTAGCGGAGCGTGCGGGCGGCGCCCGCCGCCAGTTCCGTGGCGGGCCAGTCGGCCCGGGGGAGGTCCAGCCCGCGGAAGGCGGGGGCGCCCGCACTGCACAGCCGGCCATCGGGGATGATCTGCCGGTGCCGCCCGGCCGCGTCGCCCAGCCGGACGCCGTTCCAGTCGTAGAACGCCTGGCGCCCGCTCGCCGACACGGCGGCCCGGCACGCCGCCGAACCGGGCGATTCGGGATTCTGCTGGTAGCAGGCGAAAACCCGGCTCACCGGCGACTGCATCGACCCGTGGGCCAGCGCCGGCGGCGCTGCCAGTGCCAGTGCCACCACGGGCACGGCGGTCACTCCGGCGGCGGTCGAGGCGCGACGGAGGGTCGCGGCGCAGGTCTTCATCGGGCTCCCATCGGAAAGTGTTGTTCGATGGGGGCAGACGCTACCGCCGCGAATGGCAGTCCATAACTCCTCTTCAGGCATTCTTAAGCGATGCATCAGCGAAATATAAAGTCGCCGCGCAAAATGGTCGTCCGTGTCGTTCGGACTTGCGGAAATCGGGCTTAGGGGGCTACTTTCCCGAGTGACTCGAATTCCGTGGCGCCGTGGGGGATATGTTGCTTGTTGCGAGGACGGGCGTGTTCCTTTTTCCAGTGTCCGGCCGGCTAGCGGCGGTGGCCGGCCCGATGCTTTCTCGACCGTCCCGAACGGCGGGGCGCGGACTTCTCGGCCGTGCGCAGCCACACCTGGATCTGCGCCCTGCCCAGGGGAGAGGTGCCGATCCGCAGCGAACCGCCGGTCGTCTCGGCGAGCCGGCGCGCGATGTCCAGGCCGAGGCCGGTGGAGCCCGCCCCGCTGGCCCCGCGCCGCAGCGCCGCCTCCGGTTCGGCGATGCCCGGCCCCGCGTCCCCGAACAGCAGGCCGGCGGCGTTCCGGCCGCGGTGGACGGTGACGGAGAAGGCCGTGCCGTGCGGGGTGTGCCGGAAGATGTTGCCCAGCAGGGCGTCGACCGCCGCGGCGAGGTCGGCGGCGGCCACCGGGACCGGCACCGGGTCGTCCGGCACGAGCACGTCGAGCGCGCGGTCCTGGTCGCCGGCCAGCGCCGACCAGAAGTCGAGCCGCTGCCGGACGACCTGCGCCGCGTCGCACCGCGCGGGGACGCGGTCCTGCCGCCGCGCGGCGTCGATGATCTCGTCGACGGCCTGCTCCAGCCGTCCGAGGGCGTCCTGGCTCTGGGCCATCCGCACCGGGTCCGCCGGGTTGGCGGCGAGGCCGCTGAGGTTCAGCCGCAGCGCGGTCAGGGGCGTGCGGAGCCGGTGCGACAGGTCGGCGGCGGCCTCGCGCTCGGCGGCCAGCAGCCGCGCGAGCTGGTCGGCCATGTGGTTGAACGCCTCGCCCGCCGCGCTCAGCTCGGCGGGGCCGGCGGGTTCGACGCGGGTCGTCAGGTCGCCGCCGGCGACCCGGGTGACCGCCTGCGCGAGCCGGTCGGCGACCTCGACCACGCGGACGGCGAGCCGGTCCGCCATGGCCACCGACACCAGGACCAGCGCCAGCGCCACGAGCACCAGGATCAGCCAGGACTTCAGCACGCCCCGGCTGAACTCCGCGTCCGGGACGAACACCTCGATCACCGCGTGCCGGCCGGGGCCCAGCGTGACCGGGCGCACCACGATGGTCCCCTCCCGCGCGGAGGTGGCGAAGGAGCGCTGCTGCGCACGGGCCCTGCGCAGGTCGTCGGCGGTCGCGCGGGGGACCCCGATCGGCGGCCCGGTGGGCAGGTGCAGGGCCATCGACCCCGCGGCGCCGGCCGCGGTCGACCCGACGGCCTCGTTCAGCGCCGCCGGATCGGTCGTGACCATCAGCGCCGGGACGAGGGACTCGGCCTGCCGCACCGCCGTGCTCAGGGCCCGGTCGCGGGCCATCTGACCGTTCAGCAGGCCCAGCGGCACCACGAACGACAGCGCGACCATCGCCGTCACGGCCGTGGCGATCCGCGCCAGCGCCCCTCTCATCCCCACCCCGTCCTGTTCTGTACCATCACGTCACCGGCGGCCGGTGTCCCTTTTAATTGCACTGGTCTGATAGAGAGCTGATAAATAGCGATGCGACGTATGCGGGTTCCGATTCGCTTCATTGCGGTCTGGGTCGCCGTCACCGCGACGGGCATGGCGATCAGCTGGGCCGGTGTGGGGGACGCCCTGCGCGGCACGGTGGTGGAGTCTCCCGATCTCGCCGCCGGAATTCCGGTCGAGACCGGGCGGCCGGCTGCCCTTCCGCCCGCGGCATCCGATACCGGGCCGTCCGTCGTCCCTCCTACGCGCGATCGGTCCACTCCCTCTCCCACTCCGTCAAGGCAGGCGGTGCGCCCTTCTTCTCCCGCCGCGTCGCCGGCGGAGAGAACGCGGACCTATGTGGTGAAGTCGGGACGTGTCATCTACGCGCTGAACGCCAAGACGGCACGCCTCGTCTCGGCCACACCCAAGGCCGGGTTCCAGACGAAGGTGTGGCGGACGTCCACCTGGATCCGGGTGGACCTGACCGACGGGACGCACGGCTCGACCGTGATCGCGGTCTGGAACGGCCACCCCCCGATCGTCCAGGTGAGCGAGTTCTGACGCGCGCGGGCACCGCCCCGCGCGGTCAGTCGACGCCCACTCCCGCGGGTTCGCTGAGCATCAGCCCGACGCCGCGCACCGTGTGCAGGTACCGGGGCGAGGCCGCGCTCTCGCCGAGCTTGCGGCGCAGCCACGACACGTGCACGTCGATGGTCTGGTCGTCCCCGTACGGCTGCTGCCACACCTCCGACAGCAGGTCGCGGCGCCGCACCACCCGGCCGGCGTTCTCCGCAAGGAAGGCCAGCAGGTCGAACTCGCGCCGCGACAACTGCAGCGGCACCCCGTTCAGCACGGCCTGCCGCCGCTCGACGTCGATCCGGAGCGCTCCGACGACCAGCGCCTCGCGGCGCGGCTGCGTCCGCATCCGCCGCAGCACCGCCAGCAGCCGCGCGTGCAGGTGCTCCGCGGAGAAGGGCTTGACCACGTAGTCGTCGGCGCCCGACTGGAGCAGCCGGATGATCTCCCGCTCGCCGTCGCGGGCGGTGGCCACCACGACGGGCACGTCGGAGACGGCCCGCAGCATCTTCAACGCCTCGCCGCCGTCCAGGTCGGGGAGCCCGAGATCGAGCACCACCACCTCGGGCGGATGGGACGTCACCTCGCGCAGTGCGTCCAGCGCCCGGCCCGCGCTCCGCACGGAATGCCCGAGCGCGGAAAGTTCCCGGACGAGCGCTCTCCGCACATGCTCGTCGTCTTCGACCATCAAAACACTGACCACGCGCCAACCATAAACCGTTCCGATGGCATTGCACCCGCACAAAACGTCCGACGCGGACGGCGGGGTTACGGCCGCGGAGTGCGTCAGCCCTCGTCACAGCCTCGCGGGCGGCATCTCTTAAGCAGATGTTAAGCGGACGCTGACGCGATTCTAAGGGGCTTGCGCCTACCGTCAACGCCATTCCGCATTCTCCGGAGACCGCCCGCCGAAGCCGGGGGCCCGGAGAAGTCTCTCTGTTCTCGGCGTGGCGCGACGCGCTCGTTGACCGTTGCCCGGAGGTCGTCATCGAAAGCAGCTCGGGAGGCCCTGACGCCGATGTCCGGGGCGCCGAGGACCGTCTGAACGCGTCCGCCGCGCGGCCGTGCGGGTTCTGCCGCCGGCCGGTTCCCCAGGCGCCGGGCGGGCCCCCGCGGCGCTTCTGCTCCGGCGGCACCGGTCCGTCGGCGTGCGAGACCGCCGCCGCGGAGCAGCGCGCCCGGGAGATCGGCGCCCCCGGACTCACCGGGAAGGTCGCCCTCACCCGGGACCTGGTCGAACGGCTGGAGGACGCGGCGGCCCGGCTCGCCACCGCGCTCGACGGCGAGCTCACGGTCGCCGGTGTCGAGGTACGGATCGCGCAGGTCCGCGCCGAGACCTCGGCGGTCGAGGCGGAGGCGCACCGGGCGACCGAGACGGCGCGGGCCCAGGCCAGGGAGGCGCTCGGCGCCGCCGACGCGCAGCGGCGGCGGGCGGAGGACGCCGAGGCGCAGAACGCCGAACTGCACGGCCGCCTCGACGAGTTGACGGCCCGCTACGAACGGACCAGCGGCGACCTCCGGCAACTCGCCCGCACCGCCGAGGAGACCAATGCCGCGCTGGCCGCGACTCGCCGCGACCGGGCGCAACTGGCGGACCAGGTCACCGAGTTGACCGGCTCGCTCCAGTCGAGCCTGGAGGAGGCCAAGCACCTGCGCGCCGCTCTCGTCACCGCGCAGGCCGCCGAGAAGGCCGTCCGCGACCAGGCCGCGACGATGGCCGCCGAACTGCGGCAGCAGCGCCTCCGCGCGGAGGAGGTCACGGCCGAGCGCGCCGCCGCCCTCCAGGACGCGAGCCGGGCACGCGCGGAGGCGCGGGCCGAGCACACCGCGCGCGTCAAGGCCGAGCAGCAGGCCCGCGACGCCCGCGACCAGATCAAGGACGCCCTGCTCCAGCGCGACCGGGCGCTGGAGAGCACCCGCTCCGCCCACGAGCGCCTCGACCAGACCAGGACGGCGCTGGCCGAACAGCAGGCGGAGGCTGCCCAGCAGGCCCGGCTCGCCGGCGAACTGCAGGGCAAGGTGAGCATGCTGATCGCCGAACGGGACGCCGCCCGCACGGAAGCCGAACGGGCCCGCCGAAGCATCGACCAGTTCATCACGGACCAGCGGCGGGGAGCCGAGGCCGCCGAGGGCGTCCAGCACCTCAGAGCGATCAGCCCCCAGACGCCCGGCAGCCAGGAGGGAGCAGGGCAGCCGGACGGCACCGTCTCGATCCTGCACCGCCGTCCACCGGCCGGAACCGGCGGCCCACCCCCCGCAGCCGCCGCCGACCACTAACCGCCCCTGCCTCCGCAGCCGTTGGCTCAGACCGTGCGGGCGTTCTCGGCGGCGCGGGTGATGCCGCGGCACATGCCGCCGAAGACGCGGTCGTGGAAGGGCCGGAACGCCCACCAGTAGGCGTGGCCGGCCAGCCCGCGCGGATGGAACAGCGCCCGCTGCTCCAGCACGCTGCGGCCGTCCTCCGCGCTCACCCTCAGTTCGAGCCAGGCCAGGCCGGGCAGCCGCATCTCGGCACGCAACCGCAGCAGCCGGCCCGTCTCGATCTCCTCGACGCGCCAGAAGTCCACCGTCTCCCCGATGCGCAGCCGGTGCGGGTCCCGGCGTCCGCGCCGCAGCCCGACGCCGCCCACCAGCCGGTCGAGGACGCCGCGCGCCCGCCAGGCGATCGGGAAGGAGTACCAGCCGCGTTCTCCGCCGATCCCTTCGATGACGTCCCACAACCGCTCCGGTGGAGCGTCCGCCCGGCACGATCGTTCGTCCGTGTAGAGGCTGCCGCCGGCCCAGTCCGGGTCCGTCGGCAGCGGGTCGCTCGGGGCGCCGGGGGTGCTGGCCGACGACCAGCGCGTGGCGACCTCGGCATCGCGGACCCGGCGCAGTGCCAGCTCGACCGAGCGGTCGAAGCCGGTCGGCCCGTCCGGCGGTGGAGGAACGTACCGGCTGATGTCGTTCTCGGTGCACACGACCTCATTGCGCAGCGACTCCACCAGCGGGCGCGCGAGCCCGCTGGGAACCGGGGTGATGGCACCCACCCACAGGCTCGACAGGGACGGGCTCAGCAGCGGGACCGGGATGATGATGCGCCGGTGGAGCCCGGCCACGGCGGCGTACCGGCGCATCATGCCGGCGTAGGTGAGCACGTCCGGCCCGCCGATGTCGAAGCCGCGGTTCACGTCGGCGGGCAGGTCAGCGGCCGCCACCAGGTAGTGCAGGACGTCCCGGATCGCGATCGGCTGGATCCGCGTATGCACCCACCGCGGCGTGACCATCACCGGGAGCCGCTCGGTGAGGTAGCGGAGCATCTCGAACGACGCCGACCCCGAGCCGATGATCACCGCGGCGCGCAGCCACACCGCGGGCACTCCGCTGTCGAGCATGATCTTGCCGACCTCGGCGCGGGACCGCAGATGCGGCGACGGTCTCTCCTTCGGGTCCATGCCGCCGAGGTAGACCAGCCGTCCCGCCCCCGCGTCCCGCGCCGCCCCGGCGAACGTGCGCGCCGCCCGGCGGTCGTTCTCGGCGAAGCCGCCCGCGCCGCCGATCGCGTGGATCAGGTAGTAGGCGACGTCGACACCGTCCAGCGCGCGCCGGGTCGCCTCCGGATCGGTGGCATCGGCCTCCACGATCTCCACTCGTTCGGCCCACGGGTGATCGCGCAGTCGCCGCGCCGAACGGGCCATGCACCGCACCCGGTGACCGGCGTCCAGCAGTTCGGGGACCAGCCGCCCCCCGATGTAGCCGCTGGCCCCCGTCACCAGGCACAACTTCCGGCGGTCCGCGCCCTGCCCGCGTCCAGGCACGGCCGACGCATCACCGCCGTTGGTCATTCTCCCCCCTCGGTCGGACGCTGCCTACCCAGGGGCTGACGCACACAACGCACAGTCACCGGATTTTGCCGTAGCCGGAGACGACGTCACCCCGGCCGGCGCCGGCCCGGTCCTGGAGGGGGTCGGCCGCAGGGCTGCCGGTGTACGCCCTGGCCGAGGCGGACGACGTGCTGGGGCCGCAAGTTTTGAAGCGGTTTGTCCCAGGGCACGGGTGTGTGCATGACCCCGCCCATGCCGCCGCCCGGACCCGCCGCCGAGGCGGGGCACCCGCGTCCCCGGCTCGCGGTGTCCAGCTGCCTGCTCGGCGCGCCGGTCCGCTACAACGGCGGCCACAGCCGCGACCGGTTCCTCACCGGCCCTCTGGCGCACCATGTCGACTGGGTCCCGGTCTGCCCGGAGATGGAGATCGGCCTCGGCGCGCCCCGGCCCACCCTGCGCCTGCTCTCCGACGGGCATATCGTCACCAAGGACGGTTCCGCCGATCACACAGGGGCGATCACGGCGCTGGCGGACGACCGGCTCTCCGACCTTGCGGACGTCGACGGCTACGTGTTCAAATCCCGTTCGCCCAGCTGCGGACTGATGAACCTGCCGCGCTACGCGTCCGGCAGGCCCGGCGAACGCACCGACGGGCAGCCGGTGGACCGCCGCGGCCGCGGCCTGTTCTCCGACCGCGTCATGAGCGCGCTCCCCGACCTGCCCGCCGAAGAGGACGGACGGCTCAACGACCCCATCCTGCGCGAGCACTTCATCGAGCGCGTCTTCGCCCAGGCGCGGCTCCGCGAGTTCTTCGAGCACGACTGGCGTCCGCGGGACCTCGTCGCCTTCCACACCAGGCACAAGCTCCAGATTCTCGCGCACGACCCGTCCGCCTACCGGAGTATGGGACGGATCGTGGCACGGGCGGGCACCGGCGACCGCGAAGATCTGGAATCGGAGTACCGCCATGCCTTCGCCGCCGCTCTCGCCATCCGTCCGAAGCGCGGCCGCAACGCCAACGCGCTCCTGCACGTCCTGGGTCCGCTGAGCGAGCACCTGAACCAGGCCAGGCGGCAAGACATCGTGGCCGCCGTCGAGTCCTACCGCCAGGGCGAAGCCCCGCTCAGCGTCCCGGTGGCGCTGCTGCGCCACCACGCCGAAGGCGAAGAGCTCGCCTACCTGGCCGAACAGACCTACTTGGACCCCTTCCCGGCCGACCTCGTCCTGCGCCACCACCTCTGAACCACCGCTCTCGGGTCCGTACCCGGTTTGTGCCCGTGGGTTATGTGGGACGACGGCGCCGGTGGGCGCGCTGGCGACAGGCCGGACCGCAATAGCGAGGCGGCCGCCCGGTGGAGCGGACACGCAGCCGCGCGCCGCATTCCATGCAGTACTTGAGGTCGGCGGTTTCGTGTCGCGAAGAGACCGAGTCACGGAACGTTTCGCCTTTCGTGACGACTCGGGGACGTAAGCCGTCCAGCAGTAGCCGCACCAGTTGCGTGCCGCGAGCCCTGTCCCGATGTGCCGAACGCACCGCGGCACCACCGATGGTCAGTGCAGAGATGTCGTCGGTCTGAACATCGGCGCGTATCGCACCGGCGTATTTGGCGTCGTGCACCAGGCGCTGCCCGATCGTCTTGCCGTAGCGCGCAACTCGGCGACGGCGCGTACTTCGGCGGCGGCTCCGCCTTCGCCAAGGCAAGCGAGGAGAAAGGCGCCGGGCTAGACCGTGTGCGCCAGTGGGCGTGTGCTGGGACGCGTCGGCTCACGCGTCCGATGTTTGGACGGTTCTGGGGCCACCTCGCGGGCGGTGGCGCGTGCCGCGCGGTGTTAGTCGGGCGCTTCAGTGAACTAGCGGCCGGTAGCGGCATGGTCAGCATCGCCGCATCCATTGCCGTGTTGCTGGAGGCCAGTTCCCCGACCAACGGGTCAGCGCCGAACGCCGGTACACCGTGCAGACCGCCGCTGCGGACCTATGTATGATCATATCTTCAGATGAGCAGGTGTGGACTGGACGGCCGCGCATCCGAGGCTTCGGTCTGTCCCTGGCGAACGTTGAGCAGAACGAGGTCAACGCCTCGGAGGGGAGATGCGATGGGCGCGGGACACGGGCATGGCCAAGTCGTCGGGCAGGCCGCCGGGCACGCCGGGGGCCGCCACCGGTGGCGCCTCGGCGCAGCGGCCGCGCTGGTCGGCTCGTTCTTCGTGGTCGAACTGGTCTACGGGCTGCTGTCGGGATCCCTGGCACTGCTGTCGGACGCGGGGCACATGGCCGCGGACGTGGTGACGCTGACCGCGGCACTGGTGGCGACCAAGATCGCGACACGGCCGGACGCCACCGGCCGCCGTACCTACGGGTCCTATCGCGCCGAAGTGTTCGCCTCAGGGTTCGCGGTGCTGGTGATGCTGGGCATGGCGGTCTATATCGGCGCCGAGGCCGTGTCCCGGATCGGCGGGGACGCGGAGGTGTCGTCCGGCCCGATGCTGATCGTTGGGGCGCTCGGTCTTGTGATCAACCTGATCGCTTTGGTCATGCTGCGTGCGGGGGCATCGGAGAGTCTGAACGTCAAGGGCGCCTATCTCGAGGTGATGGCCGACACGGCCGGTTCCGTCGGAGTGATCGTGGCGGGCGTCCTGGTCGCCGCGACCGGGCAGGTGCTCTTCGACACCGTCGTCGCCATCGCGATCGCCGTTTTCGTGGTCGTGCGCGCGGTCGCCCTGGGCCGGCAGGTGCTGGCCGTGCTCGGGCAGCACGCCCCCGAGGGCCTCGACGTCGACGCCGTGGCCGGTGAACTGGCCGCCATTGGCGGTGTCCGGAACGTCCACGACCTGCACCTGTGGACGCTGACGTCGGGCATGCACGTGGCCACCGCGCACCTGGTGACCGGAGAGAAGGCCGACAGCCACGCGGTCCTGGACCAGGCCCGCGACCTTCTGCGCGAGCGCCACGGCATCGCCCACGCCACCCTCCAGGTCGAGCCGGCGTCCCACACCGGATGCGACGAAGTCGGCTGGTGACGATCCCCCTGCTGTCCGGCCCCCGGCGGGGACAGCAGGGTGCTCCAGTACGAACCAGACGACCTCCGGAACGCTGAGCAGACCGGTGACGGACTGGACGAAGCGCCCTCCGGCGACCGGCCTCGCCAGCAGGACCATGCGACGCCGAACAGATCCGGCCACCGCCCAACATGGCGGACGCCCGACGTCCCGGTACCTGATCTTTTGCGCCAGGGCCACAGGGGAGTCGTCACGCCGGGTGTGGTGTGGCGGGGTTCAGGTACGGCGCGAGCAGTTCGTCAGCAAGGCGGCGGGCGGCGCGTTCGGTCAGGCCGTCCTCGATCATCCGGCTGAGGGTGTAGACGATCGACTGGACGAGTTCGGCGGTCCGGTCGGGGTCGCCTGCGCCGTGGTCGGCCAGGGCCGTGCGGAGCGGCGTCTGGAGTTCGTCGTGGAGTAGCCGGCTGGAGTTGGCCAGCGCGTCGGTGCGGCCGGTGGCCGCGAGGGCGCGGGCCAGCGCGTGGTCCCCGCGGGCGACCAGGCGGAGGTTGGCGTGGACATAGGCAAGCACCTGGTCGCCGGGGGTTCTGGCCTTTCCCATCCGCGCTCTGACGTAGGCGGACCAGCGCGGGAAGGTGTCGACGATGAGGGCGTCGAGGAGATCGTCGCGGGACGTGAAGTAGGCGTAGACGCTGGAGCGGGCGAGCCCCGCCCGGCGGGCGACCGCAGCCATGCTCGGGGCCCGCTCGGCCTCCTCGGACAGCAGGCTGCGTGCGGCGTCGAGCAGGGCCGCCCGCTGCGCGGCCCGATGCTCGGCCACGGTCGGCGCCTGGATCTTCGGCACGCGGCCCCCTTCCCCCGGCCCGCCGTACCCGCCGGACGGCCCGGCCGGGGCGTCAGGCGAATGCGGTGAGGCGCCCGTCGATCATCTCGTACACCGTGTCACAGTGTTCGAGGACGTCGTGGTCATGGGTCACCATGACGGCCGCCACGCCATGCTGCCGCGACTCGCGGGCGAGCAGCCGGACGATCTCGTGGCTGCGCGCGCGGTCCAGGGCGGCGGTGGGCTCGTCGACGAGCAGGACGCTCGGCTCGGTCACGAGGGCCCGGGCGATGCCGACCCGCTGACGCTCCCCGCCGGACATCTGGTGCGGGTGCCGACCGGCCTTGTCGGCCATCCCCACGTCCTCCAGCAGTGCGAGCGGGTCGCGGCCGGAGCGCGCGCGGCGCGGCCGGAACCGCAGCGGCAGCCGGAGCTGGTCGAGGGCGCTCAGCGCCGGGACCAGGTTGCCGGCCTGGAAGACGAATCCGATGTGCTCGCGCCGCAGCTTCGCCCTGGCCCGCGCGCCCGCGGCCGTGAGGTCGAGCCCCGCCACCGTGACCGTGCCCCGATCCGGGCGGGCGAGTCCGCCGGCGACCGCGAGCAGGCTCGATTTGCCGGCGCCGGACGGGCCGACGATGGCGGCCAGCTCTCCCGCGCGCACCGCGAGGTCGACGTTGTCGAGAGCCTGGACGGTCTCACCGCCGTCGCCGTGCCGGAGGCAGACGCCCTCCATGACCAGTCCCGGGCGCTCCGGCGCGGTCGTGCCGTCCTCGCGCGGCCCGGCGGCCGGTGCGGGCTGGTGGGTCATCGGTTTCCTCCAAGTGCGGTGGCCGGGTCGATGGACGCGATCCGGGCGACGGCGGTCCCGGCGCCGGCGAGCCCGAGCAGGACCAGCCCGGCGGCGGCGGTCGTGATGCTGGGCGCGCTGAGGGCGAACGGCGCCCCGCCGCCGGTGACGAGCGAGCCGAGGCCGACGCCGATACCCGCGCCGATCGCGACGGCGGCCAGCAGCAGGATGAACGCCTGGGTGAGCGCGTCGCGCAGCAGCCAGCTCCTGGACGCGCCCATGGCGCGCAGCACCGCGACCTCGTGCTTGCGCTGGATCGCCCAGACGGCGAAGAACGCCCCGACGACCAGGGCGGAGATGGCGTACAGGAACCCTTGGATGAGCTGCAGCGTGGACGTCTCGGCCGTGTAGCCGGGCGAGGCGCCGTAGGACTCCTCCAGGGTGAGGCTCTCGGTGCCGGCGGCCGCGTCCCCCGCGGTGAGATCGACCGAGGCGCCGGGCTCGGCGCGCACCGCCACCGCGGTGATGTCCCGGGTGGCGTGCGCAGGGATCGCGTCGCCCGGCGCCGCCCCGGCCTTGATCCGCTGCCAGGTGGGCAGCGGTACGTACGCCACGTCGACGTGCCCGAAGGTGTGCTGCCCCTCCATGGCGCCGATGACGCGCAGCTTCGTGCCGAGCCGGTCGACGGTGATCGTGTCGCCGAGGCGCAGGCCGGCGTCCAGGGCCGTGCCGCTGACGACGATGCCGTCCGCGCCGTTGAGCCGCGAGCCCTCGCTCACCTCGGGTGCGAGGAACGACTCCGGCGCCACTCCGAACAGCGCGAGGTCGATGTCCACGCCCCGGTCGCTCTTGGCGTTGATGAGCGTGTTGCCGTAGGGGGCTGCCTCCGCCACGCCCGGCCGGCTCCGCCAGGCGTCCACGGCGGACATCTCCACCACACTTCGGGAGAAGGCGGAGTCGTGCTGGACGCCGCGTTCGAGCGCGAAGGACGTGACCGGGAGCTTCTGCAGCCCGGACACCCCGTCCCTGACCAGCCCCACCGACAGTCCGGACAGCATGACCATGAGGACCGCGATCAAAGCGACGACGGCGCCCATCAGCCCGAACCTGACCTTGGCGAACCGCAGCTCGCGAACGGCGAGGAACATCAGCCCCACACCCGCGTTTTTGTCGACATCATGTCGACAACATACCAACACGGTGTCGCCAACTTGGCGCGGTCCCCAAGGTACGTCGTCTCGGTGCCGTGCTCCGGGAGTGGTCGTCTGGGCGTGGGTTGAGCGGGCGCTGCATCCCGTCGGGGTGCGTCGCCGGCGAACTCGGTCGGCGACCAGCCGTTATTGCGCTCCAGATCTCCCGGCGCGGCTGAAGCATTAAAGGGTAAATCGACATTTAGTTGCTCTTTATGCATGTGCCGGTTTTAAGTGACGCTCCGCGAGAATTACTGGCACGTCAGCCGTCCAAGAGGCCGACGCCGGGATTTAGGGGGCATCGTGAGTCAAGACGACAGGCGGGGCGCCGAGCAGGGCGCCACCGGGACGATGCGGAAGCGGGGCTCCGACGGGGGGTCGAGTGAACTCATCACCTCCGGCGGCAGTACCAGGATCGCCGACGCCGTCGTGGCGAAGATCGCCACCATGGCCGCCAGGCAGGTCGGTGGCGTGCACGAGATGGGCGCGGGCATGTCCAGGACGCTCGGATCGGTGCGGGAGCGCCTGCCCGGCATGACGGCCGACGACACCCAGGGCGTGGCCGTACAGGTCGGTGAACATCAGGCGGCCGTCGACATCGACCTCGTCGTGGAGTACGGGCTCTCCATCCCCGACTTGACCGCCGCCGTGCGCACCAACGTCGTCAATGAGGTCGAGCACATGTGCGGTCTCGAGGTCGTCGAGGTGAACATCACCGTCGACGATGTCCATGTGGAGGGCGAGGATTCGGAAACGCGGTCGGAGGAGCCCCGAGTTCGATGATTTCCGGGCCGGACATGGCGAACTCGTCCCACCATCAACTCTGGTCCGTTCCGGACGAGACACGGGATCCGGCCGGAGAAGGAGCGGGGGGTGAGCGGGACGCCTCCCGGGGATCGCGACCCAAGGGTGTGTCGGGCGAGAGAACCGACGCGGGGACGCCCCGGGAAGGCTCGGCGCCCAGCAGCCGGGAGCCACTCGCCGAACTGGCGGAGCGGGTCGGTGAGACGGCTCTGAAATGCCCGGACGTGCTGACACTGACGGCCGGTCCGCGCGGTTGGATCGCGACCTACCGCGCCGGACCCCCTTTCACGGGCGTCGCAGTGCGCAAGGCGGCGATCGAGGTGGGGGTGGTCGTCCGGTACGGACGGCCCTTCGCCGAGATCGCCGAGGACGTCCGGCGTCTGGTGCGCCCGCTGGCCGGCCGGCGGACGGTGGACGTGCTGATCGGGGACGTGGCCGATGACGGTTGAGCGTCCCGCGGAGCCGAGGGAGAGATCGGGATGGATGTGAGAGTGCCGTGGCCCGTGATCGGCCTGGCCTTCGGGGTGGCCTTGGGGTTCGCCGGAGCGTTCGGTGGCGCCGGCCCGTTCTTCCTCGTCCTGTTCCTCGGCGCGCTCGGCTACGTGGTCGGCCGTGTCATCGAGGGCAGTCTCGACCTTAGACAGATCTTCTCCTCAGGAGGCTCGGGGCGGCGGCCGCGATGACGAACACCGAGCGAGGCAGGACGACGATCCGGGACCGGGCCGTCGCGCGCATCGTCGCGAAGTCCGTGCAGGATGTCGAAGCGTCCGGCGGGCTCGGCCGGACGGTCCTCAGCGTGCCGGTGCCCGGGCGGCGTTCCGTTCGCACCGAGGTGCGGGTGGACGGGGACATCGTCACGGCCAGGGTGGCGCTGTCGGTGGCCTACCCGATGCCGGTGCGCGCGGTCGCCCGCCAGGTGCGCGAAAGCGTGCGCGAGCGGGTGACGGAGCTGACCGGCCTGACCGTCCGGCAGGTGGACGTCGATGTGGCCGAGTTCGCACGCCCGGGCGCGGGCGAAAGGACCGTGCTGTGACCGAGCAGGCCGGTGCCCGGCCCGCCGTGGAGCCGCGGGCGGCCGAGACTCGCAAGGCCGACCGCGCGGCCAGGCACGCGTTCCGTTCCCGCCGGAGGGTGCCGGCCGTTGCCGGCGCGCTGTTGATGGCGGCGGCCGGCGTGCTGACCGCGATCGAGGTCATCACCGCAGCGCTGGACCGCCCGGCGCACATCTTCCCGTACGGGTGGGTGCGGTCCGCGAACTGGGACGACTGGTACATACTCGCGATCTTCGCGGCGCTGGCACTGATCGGCGTCTGCTTCGTGCTGGCCGCCCTGCTGCCGGGCACGTCCCGGATCGTCCCGCTGCACGGACGGGATCCGAGCCTGTTGATGGGGGTGAGCCGACGCGGGCTCAAGCGTGCCGTCGCCAATGCGGCCGAAGGGGCGTCAGGGGTGTCGGGTGTCCAGCGGGTCCGGCTGGGCCGCCGGCGGGTCACGGTCGTCGCGGAGACGCCCGTGCGCGAGCCCGCGGGGCTGGACGAGGGAGTCACCGAGGCCGTACGCGATCGGCTCGACCGGCTTCGGCCGCTGCCCACTCGCTCCGTCGCGGTGCGAATGAAGCATAGGGAGGCGTGATGGACCGCCGTCCCGCGCACGTCAACCGTACTGGCCTGCTCCTGCTCGGCACTGTGCTCGCCGTCGCCGGGGGCGCCGGCTTCGCCCGCGGCGTGGGCGCCTTCGGCGACGCACGGTCCTCCTCTCCGGTGCTCACCGGGGAGGCGCGCCGCTTCGCCGATGAGAACAGCTGGTTCTGGCCGGCCGTGGCTGCGGCGGCCGTCGTCTTGGCGCTGCTGGGACTGGCATGGCTGCTCATGCAGCTCCGTTCCGGCAGGTCGCGGGGCTTCATGCTGGAGCCGGACGCCGAGGCCAGCAGGACGCGGGTGGAGGCGGGGGCCATTACGGGCGCGTTGGAGGCCGAGATCGGCGAGTACCCGGGCGTGCGCACCGTGCGGGCCCGGCTGATCAGTTCGTCCAAGGGGTCCGAGCTTCGGCTGAAGGTCGCCTACGGCTCAGCCGCGGACCCCGCCGAACTGCGGCGGCGCATCCAGGACGAGGCGATTCCGCGGCTCTGCGGCGCGCTCGAACGCGAGTCGATCCCCACCGTGGTGCGGCTGCACCCGCTGTCCCGAGAGCAGCCCGCGACCGTCATCTGACGCCCCGAGAGGAGCAAGGATGCCACCGACGAAGGACACCGCGACCGAGCTGCGCAGCCGGGAGTGGTGGGACAACGAGGGCAATCCCGAGATGACCGCTCTGTACCTGGAGCGTTTCCTCAACTACGGCCTCACCGCCGCGGAACTCCAGGGGGGCCGGCCGATCATCGGCATCGCCCAGACGGGCAACGACCTGGTTCCCTGCAACCGGCATCACCTCGCCCTCGCCGACCGGGTCAGGGACGGGATCCGGGACGCCGGCGGCGTCCCGCTGGAGTTCCCCGTCCATCCGCTGCAGGAGACGGGCAAGCGCCCCACCGCCGCGCTGGACCGCAACCTCGCCTACCTCGGGCTGGTCGAGGTGCTGTACGGATACCCGCTCGACGGGGTGGTCCTGACGACGGGCTGCGACAAGACCACCCCCGCGTGCCTGATGGCGGCGGCGACGGTGAACCTCCCGGCGATCGTCCTGTCCGGCGGGCCGATGCTGAACGGCTACCACGCCGGCATGCGGACGGGTTCGGGGCTGGTGATCTGGCGGTCGAAACGCCTCCTGGCCAGCGGGGAGATCGACTACGACGAGTACATGTCGCGGGTGTGCGCGTCCGCGCCCAGCATCGGGCACTGCAACACGATGGGCACCGCGCTGTCGATGAACAGCCTGGCCGAGGCGCTGGGGATGGCCCTGCCCGGCTGCGCCGCGATCCCGGCCCCCTACCGCGAGCGGGCGCAGATGGCCTACGACACGGGCCGCCGGGCGGTGGCCCTGGTGCGCGAGGACGCCACCCCGCGCAAGATCATGACCTTGCCGGCGTTCGAGAACGCGATCGCCGTCGCGTCCGCCATCGCCGCCTCCACCAACGTGCCCATCCACATCAACGCCATCGCGCGCCACGCCGGGGTGGAGCTGTCCAACCGGGACTGGCAGCGGGTCGGGGCCGACATCCCGGTGCTGGCGAACACCGCCCCGGCGGGGGAGTACCTCGGCGAGGACTTCTACCGGGCCGGCGGCGTCCCCGCCGTCATGCGGGCGCTGCTGGAGGCGGGGCATCTGCACGGCGACGCCATGACGGTCTCCGGCCGGACCGCCGCCGAGAACCTGGCCGACGCCCCGCCCGCCGACCCGGCGGTCATCCGCCCCGTCGACGACCCCGTCGCACCGCGCGGCGGACTCCTCGTCATGACCGGGAACCTGTTCGAGTCCGCGGTCATGAAGACGTCGGTCATCACCGACGAGTTCCGTGCCCGCTACCTGCCGCCGCCCGGCCGCCCGCAGACGTTCGACCTCCGCGCCGTCGTCTTCGACGGGCCGGAGGACTACCACGCCCGCATCGAGGACCCCGGGCTGGAGATCGACGAGCACTGCGTCCTCGTCATCCGCTACACCGGGCCGATCGGCTACCCGGGCTCGGCCGAGGTCGTCAACATGGAACTGCCCACTGGGTTGGCGCAGCAGGGCGTCATCGCGCTCCCCACGCTCGGCGACGGCCGGCAGAGCGGTACCTCGGACGCCCCGTCCATCCTCAACGCCAGCCCCGAGGCCGCGGCGGGCGGGAACCTCGCCGTCCTGCAAACCGGCGACCGGATCCGCGTCGACCTGGACGGCGCGCGCGTCGACGTCCTGCTGTCCGACGAGGAGATCGCCGCGCGGTGGGCCGAGTACGCGCCGCCGGCGCTGGACAACCAGACGCCGTGGCAGGAGATCTACCGCTCCACGGTCGGGCAGTTGGACAGCGGCGGCTGCATGGAGCTCGCCGTGGCGTACCAGGACATCGCACACACCAAGGGGATTCCACGTGACTCGCACTGACGGCCAGGGCACGATCCTGATCGCCGACTACGACTTCGGCGACGTGGACATCGAACGCGCGATCGTCGAGGGCGCCGGGTTCCGGCTCGTCGCCGCGCAGTGCAAGAGCGAGGACGAGGTGATCGAGCGGGGCCGGGACGCCGACGGCGTCCTGACCCAGTACGCGCGGGTCGGAGCCCGCGCCGTCGACGCGTTCACCCGCTGCCGGGTGATCGCCCGCTACGGCACCGGCGTGGACATCGTCGACGTCGACGCCGCGACCCGGCGGGGCATCCAGGTCACGAACGCGCCGAACGAATGGTGCGCCGAAGAGGTCGCCGACCACGCCGTCGCGCTCTGGCTCGCCGCCGCCCGAAAGATCTGCCGGTACGACCGGGCGACGCGGCAGGGCGAGTGGCACTGGAAGACCGGGCAGCCGATCTGGCGGCTGCGGGGACGGGTCCTGGGCCTGCTGTCCTTCGGCGCCATCGCGCGCCTCGTCGCCGAGCGGGCGAAGGCGTTCGGCGTCGAGGTCTGGGCGCACGACCCGTTCCTCGACGAGTCCGAGATGCGGTCCCGCGACGTGCGGCCGGTGTCCTTCGACGACCTCGTGGAAGGCGCCGACTACCTGGTGGTCCAGTCGCCGCTCACCCCGCAGACGCACCACACTTTCGACCGCGCGACACTCGGCAGGATGAAGCCGACCGCCGTCCTCGTCAACACCGCGCGCGGGCCCATCGTGGAGGACGCCGCGCTTCACCAGGCGCTCACCGAGGGATGGATCGCCGGCGCGGCGCTGGACGACCTCGAAGAGGAACCCGCGAAGCAGCGCGACTGGCGGCCGCGCAACGCCCTCCTCGAACTGCCCAACGTGATCGTCACGCCGCACGCCGCCTACTACTCCGAGGAGGCCGTCGGGGCGGTGCGGCGCATCGCCGCCGAAGAGGCCGTACGGGTCCTGACCGGGCGGCCGGCCCTCTCCCCGGTCAACGACGTGGCACCCGTCCCCTGATGGCCGCGAGCCCGCAAAATCTCGTCCAACCCGCGCATGGACCCTCGGACGGGATGGAACGGGCGCGGTGCGGACCGCGAGTCGGAGGAGGAGTTCGCCATGCTCGATCCGGATCCGTCGTTCCGGCCGGTCCGCCGCCGGGACGGCTACCTGCCGCTGGAGGACCTGGGCCTGATCGGGGACGGCGCGACGGCGGCCCTGGTGGGCCTGGACGGTTCGATCCCGTGGCTGTGCCTGCCCCGCTTCGACAGCGAACCGCTGCTGTGCGGCCTGCTGGACGGCGAGAACGGCGGCCACTTCGCCCTCACCGTCGAGGACCTGCGCGATGCCCGCCACTACTACGAACCGGACACCGCGGTGCTGGTGACCGAGATGCGCGGCCCGGCCGGCCTGGTCAGGATCACGGACGCGCTGGTGCTGCGCGCGGGCGCGGACCTGTCCGACGACGCGGGCGCGAGCCGGGGCGAGCTCGTCCGCTCCGCCGTCGTCCTCGACGGGACCGCCCGCCTGCGGGCCGAACTGCGGCCCCGCGGCGGCGCGCAGGCCCGGGCCCTGGCCAGCGGGCTGGAAGTGCAGGCGTCCGGGCGCCCGGACCTGCGGCTGCACCTGCGGTCCAACCATCCGCTGGACGGCCTGAGCACCGTCCACGACCTGCGGCAGGGCGATCGCTTCGACGCGACGCTGTCCTGGGGACGCGTCCACCGCCACCACCGTTTCGAACCCGAGGCGGTGCTGCGCGACACCGCGGCGGCATGGCGCCGCTGGATGCGGAACTTCACCTACGACGGCCCCCAGGAACCGCTCGTGCGGCGCGCCGCGATCACGCTGAAGCTGTGCGACGACTGGGTCAACGGGTCGCTGGTGGCCGCGCCCACCTCCTCGCTGCCCGCGCCGATCGGCGGAGTGCGCAACTGGGACTACCGCTACGCCTGGATCAGGGACGCGGCCTTCACCGTGTTCGCGCTGCGCCGCGTCGGGTTCGGCGGCGAGGCCGACGCCTTCCTCGGCTGGGTCCTGGACGCCTTCGAGAACAGCCGGCAGCCGCGGATCATGTACACCCTGCGCGGCGACCCCGTCCCCGAGGAGGTCCAGGACACCGGTCTGGAGGGCTACCGGCGCTCGGCTCCCGTGCGGTGGGGCAACGGCGCCGCCGACCAGCGCCAGCACGACATCTACGGCGAGGTCCTGGACTGCGCCGACCAGTGGCTGCGCACCGGCGGCGACCTCCACCCGGCGCTGTGGTCCAAGCTGGCGGAGCTGGCCCGCACCGCCGAGACCGCGTGGCGCGAGCCGGACCAGGGCATCTGGGAGGTGCGCAGCGAGGGCCGGGTCTTCACCTATTCCGCCGGGATGTGCCACGTGGCCCTGGACCGCGCGGCCGGCATCGGTGAGCGCCTCGGCCTGCCCGGACCGATCACCGCATGGCGCGCCGCGGCCGAGAAGTTGCACAAGCTCGTCCTGGAGCAGTCCTGGGACGAGGACGCGCAATGCCTCAGCGAGCACCTCGGCGGCGGCGGGAGCCTCGACGCCAGCCTGCTCGCACTCCCGCTGCGGAAGGTGGTCCCGGCGCGGCATCCGCGGATGGCGGCCACCACGGCGGCCGTGGCCGAACGCCTGTCGGCCGGGGACGGCCTGCTCTACCGCTACCTGCACGACACGTCGCCCGACGGGCTGCCCGGAGACGAGGGCGCGTTCCTGCTGTGCAGCTTCTGGCTGGTCGACAACCTCGCCCTGCAAGGCCACATCGAGCGAGCCGAGAGACTGTACGACTCGCTGTGCGCCCGGGCCAGCCCGCTCGGACTGCTACCGGAGCAGATCGACCCGTCGACGGGCACGTTCATGGGTAACTTCCCCCAGGCGTTCAGCCACATCGGCGTCATCGCCAGCGGCGTCACCCTCGCCCGAGCAAAGGCAGGCGGAACAACATGATCAACCGACTCGTCGTCTTCGGCGCCACCGGAGACCTCAACGCCCGCTACCTGCTTCCAGGCCTGGCCGCCCTGCGCGCGGCAGGGCATCTCGACGAAGGCTTCCAGCTGATCTGTGCCGACCGGAAGGGCCGGACGGACGAGGAGTTCCGCGACTGGGCGACCGAGCAACTCGACCGGCACGCGGCCTCCGCGCCCGCCGACGCGCGGCGGTGGGTCGCCGCGACCACCCGGTACCGGCGGGCGGACGCCACCGACCCCGCCGACCTCGCCTCCCTCATCGCGGGCGACGGCCCGGTCGCCCTCTACCTCGCCCTGCCCCCCGCGGTGTTCCCCGGCACCGTCACCGCCCTGCGCGGCGCCGACCTGCCGCCGGGAAGCCGGATCGTCCTGGAGAAACCGTTCGGCGAAGACCTGGACAGCGCCCGGGAGCTGAACCGGCTGCTGGCCGAGGTCGTCCCCGAGCAGGCGGTGTTCCGCGTCGACCACTTCCTGGCCATGACCACCGTCCAGAACCTGCTCGGCAGCCGCCTGGCCAACCGCGTGCTGGAACCCATCTGGAACAGCGCGCACATCTCCGAGATAGAGATCGTCTGGGACGAGTCCCTCGCCCTGGAAGGCAGAGCGGGCTACTACGACGGCGTCGGGGCCCTCAAGGACATGGTGCAGAACCACCTGTTCCAGGTGCTGTGCCTGGTGGCCATGGAACCGCCGCTCAGCCTCGGCGAGCGCGACCTCCGCGACCGCAAGATCGACGTGCTGCGCTCGATCCGCCCGTTCACCGACGAGGACGTCCTGCGCCACACCCGCCGGGCCCGCTATGCCGCCGGGCGCGTCGACGGCCGCGACGTCCCCGCCTACATCGACGAGGACGGCGTGGACCCGCACAGCCGCACCGAGACGTTCGCCGAGGTGGAACTGCACCTGGAAAGCTGGCGCTGGTCGGGCACCAGATTCCGGCTCCGCAGCGGCAAGGCGCTCGAAGCCGACCGCAAGGAGGTCAGGATCTTCTTCCGGCCCGTCCCCCACCTGCCCTTCGGGGAGGCCGTCCCCAACGTGCTCCGCTTCGGGCTCGACCCGGAGGACGTGACCCTGGACCTCACCGGCATCGGCTCCGGAGTGCGAACCCTCACGCCCCTCACCATGACCGCGCAGATGGAGCCGTCCGACCTGCCCGCCTACGGCCGGCTGCTGCTGGACGTCCTGCACGGAAACGCAGCCCTGTCCATCCGGGGTGACGAAGCCGAGCAAGCGTGGCGGGTCCTCGCGCCCGTCATGTCCGCCTGGTCCAGCGGTCGCGTGCCCCTCCAGGAGTACCCGGCCGGCTCCCGCGGCCCCGCCCCCGCAGGCGAGGAGACCTAAGGGCCGAGCCGACCCGCGTCCGAGGACGCGCCAGGGGAGCACGTGACACTGTTCGCCTCTGGGCCATGCCGATCAGGAGGTACGAGCGGCCCAGAGCAGGGCTTTGTTGGAATTCGAGAGGCAAACAAACCTGCCGACCTTTCGCAAACCATTTTATCTGGTTTTCTCGAATCAAACGATCTTTCATGATGGAAGACTAAAGTGCGGCCCAAATATACATGGTCCTCCCTGGAGGGTGAGCCGGATGTGCCGGGGTAAGTCCGGTCCCGGGGGAGGAGATGCCGTTCATGCTGGAGGCGATGGCCGGTGATTTGGCCTACTACTTTGGGACGGTCCAAAAGGTCTTGGTCTCGATCGGCTTTGTAGCGGTGGTGGCCGTGCTCGTGATCGCAAGGGTCGTCACGGTTCGGCGGCGCACCAAGAGACGTGGCCGGTAATGCTGCTGGGCCATGTTCGGGAACTGGCGGCGGGCGGTGACGCAGTCGGCGAGCCTCGCGGGCTTGGCGACTCACGTTGGGCAGCTCGGTAGCAGGTGACATAACCGGCGGCAGGCCGTCCTCGCCGAAGAACTGGCGCAGTAGCTGCGCTGCTCCCGCAGCATCTTCCACTGCGCAACCATCACGTCCAGCCGCCCCCTCCTCTCCAACCCGCTCACGAAATGTGTGCCTTACGCAGCGTGCCAAGCACCGACGCAGGTCACTGTCACACGAGCAGCGCCTCGAGTTGCGGAAGTCGACCGAACAGGTCGGGGAGGCCGCGCACCCCGTTACGCACGGACTCGTGCGACAGCGCGAGGTCGGGGCCGGTGCTCGCCTCGACACCTCAGCGCGGTCGAGCCGAGCTCACCGGACAGGTCGAGCATCCCCGAGAGCTCCCAGTCGAGCACCACCGGCCGACCTTCTCGAGCGAGCAGGTTCCACGGTTGGACGTCCCTGTGAGTCAGCACGACGGGGCCCGGCCGTTCGCAGGTGTCGACGAAGTGGGCGATCGCGAGGAACGTCTCGACGTGAGAGGCGAGCTCGTCGGCCCACGGCTGTCCGGTCGCCGCCGCCCGCACGGCGAGCTCGGGCCAGTCCCGTGACGTCGGCTCCTCGACCGGCACATGGGTCCGCGCGACGTCGAGCGCGTGGATGCGCGCGAGGATCTCACCGATCTCGAACGCGTACGCCGCCGGCACCGGCGCTTCGGGCACCTTCTCGCCCTCGACCCATCGGTGAACGAGCGTGTGGTGGCCGGCCGAGATCGGCTCTGGCATCGGAATGCCGGCGGCGAAGGCCGCCCGCTCGAACCTGAACACGTCTTCGGCGCGAATGCGAAAGCTCCACCCACGCACTCCAAACCAGGGTTAATTGGTGTTGGCGGGTGTGGTGTTGAGGGTGAGGCCTGTGTCGCTGCCGAGTGGTGGACGCCGGGGTTGTCCCAGATCAGTACGATCTTCCCGCCGGGTAACTGCTGGTGGGCCGCCTGCAGCAGCCGTTTGTACTCCGGGACGGTGAAGCCGGCGCGTTCGCCTTTGCGGCGGCGGTAGCGGTGCAGCCGGTAGATGATCCGGGAACGCATGCCGGGCCGGTAGCAGACCATTGCGGCGACCGATGCTCGTGAGCCGTGCTCGCCGCCGTGCACTGTCACCGGGGGCGGTGTTACCGGCGGCTCCGGGAGCGTCCTTTGGGCGGCCTGAGCCCTTGACCGGCTTGGTCTTCGAAGCAGATCCAGGCGCCAGGTCCGCCGCAGTGGTTCCACTTGCGGCCACACCTGCGACTTCCACACCTCGATCGCCTGGTCGTCGCGCTCGATCGAGCGTCCGGGACCTGCACCGACCAGCCGTTGCGGCGCAGCAGCAGCGACACCCCCGGCCGGGTGTAGCCGGTCCCGAACAGACGGCGGATCACCTCGGCGACCCGCTCCAGCGTCCACCGCTGGTCCTCGGCCCAGCCGTGGGCGACGGGGCCGCGGTTGAGGTCGGCCTCCAACCGCGCGAACTACGCCCGGTCCAACCGCGGCCGTCCGTGCGGCACCTTGGACCGCAGCGCCTCGGCCCCGCCCTGCCGCCAGGCCTGCCGCCACTTCTCCACCTGCGGCAGCCCGACCCGCAGATCGGCGGCGATCCGCGCGTTGGCGCGCCCTGCGGCGAACCACTGCGCGGCTTGCATCCGCACCCGTTCTCGCCTGTCACGGCCGGCGTCGGTCATCCCGCCGCCCTGGGGGTATCTGGCCATGCAACCGGCATACGCCCACACCACCGGCCCATTCACTCACCAAACCGCCATCACCCAATAACCCTGGTTAGTCACCGACACCTTCACCGCCATGCAAATCCCCACCGGCAATTGACAGCAAGTAAGTACATGAGCAGCGGAAGGGCGTCGGGCCTGCCGAAGGACACCGCCGATGCTCATCCGCGACCATGGCGAGGACGAGCCGCAGGATGGTCTGGAGCTCCAGTTCGCTGCCGAGCCGGTCAAGAAGGCCGGGGCCGGGGGGATGGCTGCCAACAGTGATGATGCTCGCCCAGCCAGGCGCGTTGCTGGTGGCTTCGCGCGGACCGCTCTCACGTTATCGGTGCTGGCTGGGTATGGCGGCGCTCGCTGCAGTAGGCGTCCGCGTGGGCCGTCCCTGGACGTTATGTATCATCCAAGCGTGATGTCAGTTCAAACTGATGTGTTGAGGTTGCTGGCCGACCCGCTGCGTGCGCAGATCGTGTCCCTGCTGGCTGAAGAGGCGTTGTGCAACTGCCACCTCGTTGAGGAGACGGGCGCCAAGCAGACCAACATCTCCAACCACCTGCGGGCGCTGCGCGAGGCCGGGCTCGTGGAAACCGAGCCCTTCGGACGGTTCACCTACTACCGGCTACGGCCCGAGGCGCTGGAGCACCTGGCCGCCGAACTCGGAGAACTGGCCGCCGCCGCCCGCGAGTCCCGGAATCTTCAGCGGAAGAGGCCGTGCACGTGACCAGTACGCAGGACTCCGGCGCCGCCGCGCGCCCGCAGGAATCGGGGGTGGTCGCCGGGCTGTCGACCCTCGACCGGTTCCTGCCGGTGTGGATCATTGCGGCGATGGTGCTCGGTCTCGGGCTGGGACAGGCCGTCCCCGGACTGGACGACGCGCTGGCCCGGGTCGTGGCCGGCGGGATCTCGCTGCCGATCGCACTCGGTCTGCTGGTGATGATGTACCCGGTGCTGGCCAAGGTCCGCTACGACCGGCTCGACACCGTCACCGGCGACCGCCGCCTCATGGTGGCTTCGCTGCTGCTCAACTGGGTGATCGGCCCGGCGGTGATGTTCGCGCTGGCCTGGATCTTCCTGCCGGACCTGCCCGAGTACCGCACCGGCCTGATCATCGTCGGGCTGGCCCGCTGCATCGCGATGGTCATCATCTGGAACGACCTGGCCTGCGGAGACCGGGAGGCCGCCGCCGTGCTGGTCGCGCTCAACTCCGTCTTCCAGGTCATCGCGTTCGGTGCGCTCGGCTGGTTCTACCTGCAGGTCCTGCCCGGGTGGCTGGGCCTGGCGACCGACGAAGTGGACTTCTCCGTCGGCAAGATCGTGGTGAACGTGCTGGTGTTCCTGGGCGTCCCGCTGGCGGCCGGCTACCTTACCCGCCGCCTGGGTGAGCGGGCCCGCGGCCGCGCCTGGTACGAGGAGCGGTTCCTGCCCCGGATCGGCCCCGTCGCGCTGTACGGGCTGCTGTTCACGATCGTCATCCTGTTCGCCCTCCAAGGCGACACCATCACCGGCCGGCCTGCCGACGTCGCCCGTATCGCGCTGCCGCTGCTGGCCTACTTCGCGCTCATGTGGGGCGGGTCCTTCGCCCTCGGACGCGCCGTCCGGCTGCCCTACCCGCGCACCGCGACGCTCGCCTTCACCGCCGCGGGGAACAACTTCGAGCTGGCCATCGCCGTCGCCATCGGTACCTTCGGCGTCACCTCCGGGCAGGCCCTGTCGGGGGTGGTCGGGCCGCTGATCGAGGTCCCGGTCCTGGTCGGGCTGGTGTATGTGTCGCTGTGGCTGCGTCGCCGATTCCAACCCGCCGGGCGGTGACACGACGATGACCGCCGCCTGTGAGGCTCGCGAACCGAGCTTCTTCACAAGCCGTACCAGGCGGGCCGGTCCGGTTCGAGCGGCGAGGAGGGGCCGCTGGCCGGTGACGGCCTTGAGCGTCGGCCTCCAGATGTGCAGGGGAGGCGAACGGTGACCTGCACACCAGGCGAGGCATTGTTCGATCGCATTGCGACGCGGCCGGCCGCCAGGTTCCAAGGCCTGGTCTCCGTCGAGACCGCACGCCGCCTGGTCACCGACTCCTACCGGCAACTGCACGCCACCGCCAGAGTCCACGCCCGCCTGGCGGTGCTGGCCGAACGGTTCGCTGCCGCGCGGCTCACCGCCCTCGCCCAAGCCGAGGGACGGCTCAACAAACCGGTCCCCGAGGTGCTGTTCGTCTGCGACGCCAACGCCGACCGGTCCCAGATGGCGGCCGCGCTCGCCATGGCCCGCGGGCGCGGACGCCTGCACGCCCGCTCGGCCGGCACCACGCCGGCGGCGGAACTGGAACTGGCCGTCGTCGACGTCATGGCCGAGATCGGGGTCGACCTCTCGGCTGAGTTCCCCAAACCGCTGACCGACGAACTGGTCGCCGCCGCCGACCTGGTGGTCACGCTGGGCTGCGGCGGCGCCTGCCCGCTCCTGCCGCACACTCGGTACCTGGACTGGGCCGTCCCCGACCCGGCCCATCAACCGTTGGCCGAGATCCGCCGCATTCGCGACGAACTCGACCTGCTCGTCACCGACCTGCTCACCACCCTCGACCAGCCCGGCCTCGAACAGCGAAGGAACGCCGATGCCTGATCAGGCTCGCTCTGCCAAGCCCAGTGTCCTGTTCGTCTGCGTGCACAATGCCGGACGCTCCCAGATGGCCGCCGCCTACATCACCCACCTGGCAGGTGACCGGATCGAAGTGCGCTCCGCCGGGTCCGCGCCCGCCGACCAGGTCAATCCGGCGGTGGTCGAGGCGATGGCGGAGGAGGGTATCGACATCTCCGCCGAGACCCCCAAGGTCCTCACGGTCGACGCCGTCCAGGCATCCGACGTGGTCATCACCATGGGATGCGGTGACACTTGCCCGGTCTTCCCCGGCAAGCGCTACCTGGACTGGACCCTCGACGACCCCGCCGGACAGGGCGTCGACGCCGTCCGCCCGATCCGCGACGAAATCCGCAAGCGCATCGAGAACCTGGTCAGCGGGCTCCTATCGGAGAAGTGAAGGAGAAGGGCAGAGCCGGTCCGTGCCGGACGTACGGTGACAGCCGCGCCAGGCGAAGGTGCTCGTTCCGTCCCGTGCGGTCAATCCGTCGAAGGGGGGCGAGCTGACCAGGCGACGGCGGGACGATCCGCCGGTGACTCGGCGGGCATGACTGCGGCGCGCTGGGGTCGGCGCAGCACGAACAACGCCAGGATGGCCAGGACCGCGCCGATCCACAGCACGCTTGTAGTGCCGGTGCCGTCGACGGCGAAGCCGCCGAAGAGCGCACCGAGCGCAATGGACAGGTTGAACGCGGAAACGTACAGCGAGGTGGCCGCCTCGGTGGCGTCCGGCGCGGCGTCGAGGATCCAGGTCTGGAAGGTGACCGGCACCGCGCCGTAGCCCAGGCCCCACAGGACCAGGATCGCGCCCGCGGTGAGGGTGCCCGTGTCGACGAGCGCGAGAGTGACCATGGCCGCGGTGAGGAGTACCGAGATTCCCATGACGCTCCGCCGGAGCCTGTTGGTGACGAGGGCTCCGGCGATGAAGTTGCCGCAGATGCCGGCGACTCCGAACGTCAGCAGCAGCACACTGATCGAGCCGTCGCCGACCCCGTCGCTCTGGAGGATCGGTCGGACGAACGTGTAGGCCAGGAAGTGGCCGGTGATGACCAGGAAGGTGAGGGCGATGCCGGTCCGGACACCGGCGTTGCTGCTGAAGACCTTCGGCAGGGCCGGGAGCGTGAGGGTCCGCTCGGCCGGCACCTTCGGCATCAGGAAGACCAGGCAGACCAGGGCGACCAGTCCGAGGGTGCCCACGGCGGCGAACGCCGTACGCCAGCCGCTGTGGTCGCCGATGAACGTCCCGGTGGGCACCCCGAGGACGGACGCGGTCTCCACGCCGCCGAAGATGACGGCGGTGGCCCGGGCGGTGTGCTTCGCCGGCACCAGCCGCAGCGCGATGCCGCCGGCGATGGACCAGAAGCCGCCGACGCCGATGCCGATCAGGAACCGGGCGGCCAGGACCACCGCGAAGCTGGTGGCGACGGCGGAGGCCAGGTTGGCCGCGCCCATCAGGCCGATCAGGACCGCCAGCACGATGCGGCGGTCGATGCGCCCGGTCGCCGCGGTGACCAGAGGCGCCGAGACGGCGGCGACCAGGCCGGGGACCGTCACCATCAGTCCCGCGGTGCCTTCGGAGACGACCAGGTCGGTGCCGATCGGGGTGAGCAGGCCCACGGGGAGTAGCTCGGAGGTCATCAGGGAGAAGATGCCCAGGGTCACCGCAAGCACGGCGAGCCAGCCCCTGACGGGTGAACGACCGGTGGCGGCGGACGCCTCGGTCTCCATGGTGGTCACGGCTTCGTCGGCCTTTCATCAGGGAAGAGGTCCATGGCATGCGGCGGGCGATGGCCGGCAGGGCGGCCACCGCCCGCGGACGATCAGTCGGTCACTCGGTGCCGGGCGTCTTGCGCGTGGTGACGTTCATGCGGTTCCACGCGTTGACGGTGAAGATGAGCGCGATGAGCTGGGCGAGCTCCTTCTCCTCGAAGTGCTTCGCGGCCTCCTCGTAAACCTCGTCCGGCACGCCCTGGGGCAGGAGGGTGACGGCCTCGGTGAGGGCCAGGGCCGACCGCTCTTTCGCTGTGAACAGGCTCGACTCCTCCCACGCGGAGAGCTGGTAGATCCGTTCTTCCGACTCCCTGGCCCCGCGAGCGTCAGACGTGTGGTAGTCGATGCAGTACGCACAGTGGTTGATCTGCGAGGCGCGGATCTGCACCAGTTCCAGCAGGACGGGGTCGAGTCCCTCGCGAGCTGCGGCGTCAAGGGCGAGGACGGCCTTGAAGACCTTGGGAGAGATGGTGGAGAAGTTCATTCGCTGAGGTACCTGAACCGTGGTCATGCATCGACCGTAAGCATCGAACCGGCCCAAGGTATGGTGCATTCTCATGGAGGAAACGTGGGCCAATGTTCTGGGGCCGGCGGGCCCGGAAATCGAGGCCGAGCAGTCCGCGGGCACCGACCTCCACCTCGAACTCTCCGGCGAGGGGAATCTGCGGAGCCGGCTCATGCATGCCTTGCGGGAGGCTGTCCGCTCCGGCCGGCTCGCGCCCGGAACGCGGCTGCCGCCGTACCGGAGCCTCGCCAACGACCTGGGCATCGCCCGCAACACCGTCGCCGCCGCCTACGCCGAACTCGCGGAGGAAGGATGGCTGTCCGCCCGCCAGGGTTCCGGCACCCGGGTCGCCAGAAGGACCGCACCACTCCACGCCGCCCAGGCGCGACGCCCGCAACGCCGGGCACCGCGTCGCGTCGTTCACGATCTGATGCCCAGTTCCCCGGATGCCGCTGCCTTCCCTCGGTCCGCCTGGGTCACCTCCGTCCGCGCGGCCATGGCCGCCGCACCCAACGATGCCTTCGGAGTGGGGGATCCACGCGGCCGGGTCGAACTGCGGGAAGCCCTAGCGGAGTACCTGGCCCGCGCCAGGGGCGTGCGCACCGGACCCGACCGGATCGTCATCTGCTCCGGTTTCGCCCACGCGCTGCGGCTACTGGGCGGCGTGCTGAATGGCCCGATCGCGGTGGAGTCGTACGGACTGGATTTCCACCGCGGCATCCTCGATGAGATGGGGCCGCGCACCGTGCCCCTGACGGTCGACTCCTACGGAGCCAGGATCGAGGAACTGCCGGGCACCGGCGCCGGGGCCGCGCTGCTCACGCCGGCGCACCAGTTCCCCATCGGCGGCCCGCTGCATCCGGAACGCCGGGCGGCGGTCATCGACTGGGCCCGTTCCAGCGGCGGGGTCCTGCTAGAGGACGACTATGACGGGGAGTTCCGCTACGACCGGCAGCCGGTCGGCGCGGTGCAAGGCCTCGACCCCGACCGGGTCGTCTACATCGGCTCGACGAGCAAGAGCCTGTCCCCGGCGCTGCGGCTCGGCTGGATGGCACTACCGGGATGGCTCGTCGACGACGTGCTCACCGCCAAGGGGCCCAGGGAGATGTGGTCCGGCGTCCTCGACCAGCTCACCCTCGCCGACTTCATCGCTCGCGGCGCCTACGACCGGCATCTGCGTCGTATGCGGAAGCATTACCGGCGGCGGCGCGACCTGCTGGCGAACGTGATCGCTGAACGCGCCCCGCACATCCGGGTCGGCGGCGTCGCGGCGGGACTGCACGCCGTCCTCGAACTGCCGGAGAACACCGAGCAAGCGGCTCTCCGCGCGGCCCGCCGGCAAGGACTGGCTCTCGACGGGCTGGGCCCCTACCGCCACCCCGACAGCGCCCTACCACAGCGCGAGGGCCTGGTCATCGGCTACGGCACCCCACCGGACCACGCATTCGCCGCAGCCCTGGACGCCCTATGCCTGGCACTGCCAGCTCCGCCGCACCCCGACCGGTAACGAAAGAGCCTGCGAGCAATCAGGCGCTCGGGCGATCAGGGGGCGGGTTGACCACAAGGTCCACTGGCCGTCGACGGGCGCGGAATGCCGCTGTCGATCGTGGTCACCGCCGGCGACGTCAACGACTGCACCGCCGTCCCCGACGTCCTCGCCGGGATGCGGGCGCCGCGCCTGGGGCGGGACGTCGGCGGTGCCGACCGGACCGGGTGTGATCGCAGACAAGGCCTACAGTTCGGCGGCGATCCGCCGGACCCTGCGCCAGCGGGGCATCGCCGTCACCATCCCCGAACGCGTCGACCAGAGGGCCGGACGCGCTCCGCGGCCCGCACGGCGGGCGGCCTCCGGTGTTCGACCCGGCTCTCTACCGGTGCCGCAATGTGGTCGAACGCGCGCCATCGCCACCCGGGCCGATAGCTCGCCCGCAACTACCGCGCAGGAATCGTCCTGGTCACAGCCCTGCTCTGGATCAACGCATGATCCACCGGACGCGACCTAGGGGGCTCAGTTGCCGGGTGGGCAGCAGGTGTGCAGGTAGGCGCGGAGTTCGGCCAGTGACCGGTCGACCGCGGCGGAGTCGATGCGGTAGAAGACCTGCTTGCCGTCCCTGCGCGAGGTGAGCAGGCCGCCGCGGCGCAGCAGCGCGAGCTGCTGCGAGGCGTTGGACTGGCCGACCCCGAGGCGCTCGGCGACCGTGCCGACGGTGAGTTCGACGCCGCCGGCGAACAGTTCGAGCATCTGCTGCCGCTGCTCGCTGGCCAGCGCCTTGAGGAACTCGCGTGCTCCGGCGCCGAGCTGAGCGGCCGGCACCGCCTCGCAACCGCCCGGTGCGGGAACCGTCTTCTCGACCGACTCGCCCATCGTGCTGGCTCCTCCCCGAGGTGTGCGCCCAGCATACGCCATATATCAACACTTCATTATTTTATGAAGTGTTGATATGTTGCCTTCATGCTCACTGCACCACTCCTCATCATCGGTGGCGGCCAGGCCGGTCTGGCCACCGCCCGCACCGCCCGGTCCCTCGGCCTGGCGCCCATCGTTCTGGAGGCGGCCGATCAGGCGGCCGGGTCCTGGCCCCACTACTACGACAGCCTCACCCTGTTCTCGCCGGCCCGGCGCAGCGCTCTGCCCGGAGCGGAGTTCCCCGGCGATCCGGACGGCTACCCCACACGGGACGAGGTCGTGGCCTACTTGACCGACTACGCCGCCCATCTGGACGCCGACATCCGCACCGGTCACCGAGTCGAAACGGTCCTGGCTGCCAAGGACGGCACACGACCGGGGTTCGAGGTGGTCACGACGAGCGATGAGGTCTTCGCCGCGCCGCTGCTGGTCGCCGCGACGGGCGGATTCGGCCGCCCCTACCGGCCGGACCTGCCGGGACTGGACGGCTTCCCCGGCACGGTGCTGCACTCGTCCGACTACCGCCGTCCCGGACCGTTCACCGGCCGGCGCGTCGTGGTCGTGGGAGGCGGGAACTCGGCCGTGCAGATCGCGATCGAACTGGCCGCCGTCGCCGACGTCACGCTGGCGACCCGGCACCCGCTCCGCTTCATGCCCCAGCGCGTGCTGGGCGTCGACATGCACATCTGGCTGCAGCGCACCGGCCTGGACGCCGCCGGGTGGGCGCGCCCGCTGCTGACCGGCGGCAAGGGCACCCCGGTGTTCGACACCGGCACCTACCGGGACGCCATCGCCGCCGGCAACCCGGACCGCCGCCCGATGTTCACCCACCTGGACGGCGACCAGGTCGTCTGGAGCGACGGGACCCGCGAACACGTCGACGTCGTGCTGCTGGCCACCGGGTTCCGGCCGGGCGTGGAGTACCTCGCCGAGCTGGGCGCACTCGACGGCGACGGGCAGCCTCGCCATCGGGGCGGAGTCTCGGCCACCCATCCGGGCCTGGGTTTCGTCGGGCTGGAGTGGCAGCGCTCCTTCGCCTCGGCCACCCTGCGCGGAGTCGCCGCCGACGCCCGGCACGTCCTCACTCGGCTGCGCAAGCAGACACGCACCCCCGACGGCGCGCTGACACCGACCCGATGACCACCTCCAGAGCGGGACAGCGTGTGGAATCAGGCCGGGACTAGAGCCGGCAGGGCGAACAGGCCCGACAGGCGGGTCAGCCTCTCCGGCACGACCCGGTAGTACACCCACGTGCCGCGCCGCTCGCCCTCGATGAGCCCGGTCTGGCGCAGCACCTTCAGGTGGTGGGAGATGGTCGGCGCGGTGAGGTCGAACGCGCCGGTCAGGTCGCACACGCACGCCTCGCCCCCGTCCACCGAGGCGATCATGTTCAGCAGGCGCAGCCGCACCGGGTCGGACAGCGCCTTGAACACCTTGGCCAGTTCAGTGGCCTCGGCCTCGCTCAATGCGGGACCGCTCAATGGTGCGCAGCAGGCGGGATCGGTCACGTCCTCAAGCTTCAGCATCTTAGACATGCATCTAATTTGACATCTATCTATCCAGTGATGCAAACTGGCGCCTGCTTAGACGGGCATCTAAACAAGGAGTCGGAGATGAAGACACTGCTCGCCCGGATCACCGCCCGCCGCGTCAAGGCCGCGTCCTTCTGCGAGACCTGCGGCCAGGTCTGCACGCCCGCATGCCGCTCTGCCGCACACATCGACCGCGTGACGACCGCCGCCTACCGCGCCCGCCTCTGATCACCTTCCCAACGCCCGACACCCCATGGCCGAACCGACAAGGAGTGATCGTGAACGACGAGACCGGACGATCGGAGCCCGAAGCGTCCCCGGACGCGTCAGCTAGCGCAAGCAACTGCTGCGGTGTCAGCGCGTGCTGCACCGATGCCGAGCAGGCCGTGGACCCTGGTGTCACCGTCCAGCAGGCCAAGACCGGCGCCGGCTGCGGCTGTGCCGGGCAGGGGGCGCTCGATGGGCTGCCGGTGGTGGTGATCGGTGCCGGGCCGGTCGGGCTGGCGGCCGCCGCCCATCTGGCCGAGCGCGACCAGGAGTTCCTCGTTCTGGAGGCCGGGGGAGAGGTGGGCGCGGCGGTCTCGGAGTGGGGGCATGTGCGGCTGTTCTCGCCGTGGCGGTACGACACCGACGCCGCCGCCCGGCGGCTTCTGGAGCCGACCGGGTGGCGTCTGCCCGACCCGGAGGCCCTGCCGACGGGTGCCGAACTCGTCCGCGACTACCTGGCACCGCTCGCTCAGGTTCCCGCGCTGGCCGGACGGATCCGCACCGGCACCCGCGTGGTGGCCGTGACCCGCCAGGGCGTGGACGTGACCCGCACGGTCGGGCGTGCGGAGCGTCCGCTGCTGGTCCGCGCCGTGGGCCCGGACGGTGCCGTGGACGACATCGCCGCCCGCGCGGTCATCGACGCGTCCGGCACCTGGGGGCGTGGCAACCCGCTGGGCCACTCCGGCCTGCCCGCGCCCGGCGAGGAACAGGCAGCCGCCCACATCACCGGCCCGCTGCCGGACGTGCTGGGCCGCGACCGGTCCCGCTTCGCGGGCCGCCACACCCTGGTGGTCGGGATGGGGCACTCGGCCGCCAACACCCTCCTCGCCTTGGCCGAACTCGCCAAGAACGAGCCCGGCACCCGCATCACCTGGGCGGTGCGCGGCGCATCGGTGGCCCGGCTTTACGGCGGGGGTGACGCTGACGGCCTTCCCGCGCGCGGCGCGCTGGGCACCCGCTTGAAGGCGGCTGTGGACAACGGTGAGATCGACCTGGTGCGCGGCTTCACCATCACCGGCGTCACTGCGACGGGCGATGAAGCCGCAGCGGGACCTGTCGAAGTTGAGGGCCAGACTCCCGACGGCTCTCGCGTCCTGTCGGCTGACACGGTGGTCGCCGCGACGGGGTTCCGGCCCGACCTGGACATGCTGCGCGAGGTGCGGGTCGAACTCGACCCCGCCACTGAGGCGCCGGTCAGGCTCGCCCCGCTGATCGACCCGAACTTCCACAGCTGTGGGACCGTCCCGCCGCACGGCGAACGCGACCTCGCCCACCCCGAACCCGGTCTCTACCTGGCCGGGATGAAGAGCTACGGCCGCGCCCCCACCTTCCTGATGGCCACCGGGTACGAGCAGGTCCGCTCCATCGTCGCCGCGCTCGCCGGCGACCGCGAAGCCGCCGACACCGTCCACCTCGACCTCCCCGAGACCGGCGTGTGCTCCACCAGCCTGGTCACCGACGACCTGCTACCGGGCGCCACCAACCAGAGCGCCCGCCAGGCTGACGGCTGCGGGACATCGTGCTCCACCGAGGCGACGCGCGCCCCTGCCGCCCAGTCCGAACCCGACGGCGGGTCATGCTGCGGCCCGGCGGCCCCCGAACCGATCAGCATCGGCATGGGCGCACCCGCTGGCCTGGGATTCGCAACCGGGCGCGTGCACGGCTACTCCGGCGAGGCCGAACACAGTGGCGCCTGACGGGGCGAGGACCTGATGAGCCGTGGCACTCCCGCGTCCCGCTGCTCGCCCTCTGCGTCACCGAGATCACCAGCTGGGGCGTGCTCTACTACGCCTTCCCCGTCCTCGCGCAGGACATCACCCGCGACACCGGCTGGTCCACCGCCGCCATGACCCCGTCGCCGCCGGACTCGGCGCATACCCCCGCATGTTCCTGGTACTGACCTTCGCCGCCGTCCTGGCCGCAGTACTCGCCACCGGTACCGCACCGGCCCGCACCACAGGACGCCGACCGTCGGCCGCACCATCGGCAGGACGCATGCCAGCTCCGCGCCTGGTACCGAGCAGGAAGGAGGAATGACACATGCGCACCAATGTTCTCGACGTCGCCGTCATCGGCGGCGGTCAGGCGGGTCTGGCCGCCGGTTTCTACCTGCGCCGCAGCGGCAGGGAGTTCGCGATCTTCGACGCACAGGAAGAGCCGGGCGGGGCTTGGCCACACATGTGGGAGTCGCTACGGCTGTTCTCACCCGCCCGCTACAGCTCGCTCCCAGGCTGGCCGATGCCGCCCTGGAACCACGGCTACCCACCCGGCGCCCACGTCGTCGACTACCTGACCGCCTACGAGAAGCGCTATGACCTGCCGATACACCGGCCAGTGCGCATCCAGGCGGTGCACCGCGACGGCGATCTCCTCCGTTTGGACAGCCCGACCGCGTCCTGGTGGGCCCGGCACGTCATCAGCGCGACGGGGACCTGGTGGCGCCCATACCTGCCCTACTACCCCGGACGCGGCGACTACCAGGGCCGTCAGCTCCACACCGCGCAGTACCGCACGCCCGATGACTTCCGGGGGCAGCGAGTCGTGGTGGTCGGCGCGGGCAACTCCGCCGCCCAGATCACGGCAGACCTGCACCCGCGGGCGACAACGATCTGGACGACCCTGCGCCCCCCGCGCTTCCTGCCCGACGACCTCGACGGACGTGCCCTCTTCGACCTGGCCACCCGCCGTATCCGCCAACTCCGCGACGGGCACGCCGACTCCGGCGGCATCGGCGGACTGGGCGACATCGTCGCCGTGCCCGCGGTACGGGACGCCCGGGACCGGGGCGTTCTGCGCGCCCAGCCGATGTTCGACCGCCTCACCCCAACCGGCGTGGCCTGGCCCGACGGCAGAACCGAGGACTGCGACGCGATCATCTGGTGCACCGGCTTCCGCCCGGCGCTGAGCCACCTCACGCCGCTCGGCCTGCGTGACGGGACGGGGCGCATACCGACCGGCGGTGGAACCCGGTCATTGGCTGAACCCCGGCTGCACCTGCTCGGCTACGGCGACTGGACGGGCCCCGGCTCGGCGACCCTGGTCGGCTCTGCCAGAACCGCCCGAGACGCCGTCCGCGACATCACCGCCCAACTCGACCTCGAATAGACCGCCGGCGCACCTCCCGGCCGTGTTCTCTGCGGGCAGGCTGGATCCAGTAGGTGCCAGAAGGCGCCTTTCCCGCCGGTGCCGTGGGACGTCCGGCAGGAGTGCTGGAGTCCACCGGGTTCGATGAAGTCCTTCAAGCCAGCGTGATCTTGGCTGGCAAGGAGGAGAATCACCGCGATGGCAGCACCACGCAAATACCCCCAGGAGCTCCGGGACCGGGCCGTGCGGCTGGCGCTGGAGTCCGATCGGCCGATCGCGCAGATCGCCGCCGATCTGGGCATTCACCGCGAAGCCCTGCGCACCTGGGTCCGCCAAGCTCAGGCCGACGCCGGAAAGCGCCCCGAGCAGCTGACCACCGCCGAGCGTGACGAGCTCAAGCGGCTGCGCCGTGAGAACACCGAACTCAAGCGGGCCAACGAGATATTGAAGGCCGCCAGCGCGCTTTTCGCCGCCGAGCTCGGCCAGCCCCGGACGAAGTAGTCATGCTGGTCGACCACCTGCGTGACCGCTTCGGGGTCGAGCCGGTCTGCCGGGTCCTGGACCTGTGCCCGGGCACCTACTACGGCCGCAAACGCCGCCCGCCCTCAGCCCGCGCCCAACGCGATGCTGTACTGACAGAGCATATCGAGGCCGTTCATCAGGCCAGTTATGGCACCTACGGTGCCTACCGCGTGCACAGGCAACTGCGCCGACAAGGCGTCCAGGTGGCGCGCTGCACGGTGGAACGGCTGATGCGCGCCCATGGCCTGCAGCGCGTGCACCGCCGCGACCGGCGGCGCACCACCACCCCTGACGAGTCTGCGCCTCGACCGCCGGACCTGGTCAATCGGCAGTTCACCGCCGACCGGCCGGACCGGTTGTGGCTGGCCGACATCACGTATGTGCGCACCTGGGAGGGGCGGGTGTACGTGGCGTTCGTGCTGGACGCCTTCTCCCGCAGGATCGTGGGCCGGCAACTGGCCGACCACCTGCGCACCGACCTGCCGCTGGACGCACTGGAGACGGCACCGTGGCAACGCGGCCGCGAACGGCCGGTGCAACCGGGCACCCTGATCCATCATTCCGACAGGGGCTGCCAATACGTCAGCTTCCGCTACACCACCCGGCTGGCCGACCTGGGCGTGACCGCCTCGGTCGGCTCGGTCGCCGATCCATATGACAATGCGATGGCCGAGTCGCTGAACGCCACCTTCGAGACCGAGCTGATCCACCGCCGCACCTGGTCTTCTGCCGGGGGAACGCGGCGGCCTTGATTCGGCGAACACGGCTATCAGGCCGTCAGCATGGAGGACATCGGTGCCGCCGCCGGCATCAGCGACGCCGGTATCTACAACCACGTGACCGCCAAGTCCGAACTCCTCGTCGCGGCCCTCACCCGACTTCTCCGGTCCTACATCGACCTGACCTTGACCTCCAGTCACCTCACCGGCGCACTGATCACCGAGGTCGTCCACCTTCCCGACGACCAGCGGCGCACGATACGCCGCCTGCAACACGACTACGTCGGCGAATGGGTCCACCTGCTCACCACCGAGACACCCGACCTCACCGAACCCGAAGCCCGCGTGATCACCCAGGCCGTCCTCGCCATCGTCAACGACCTGGCCCGCATCCAACACCTGCGCCGACGCCCCCACCTCAACAACGACCTCGCAGCCCTCGGCCAAGCCGTCCTCACATCACCACGACCAGCCACCCCCTGACCCGGGAGCAAGGTGCCGACGCTCGTTCGGAACATCGGCAGCTCACATTGGGGGGCTAGCAGCAGGCGCTGCCCGTCGTGCCCTTCTCAGGGGCTTCGCCGCCGATCGTGACCGGGACGGAACCGGTGGTCGAGGTCGTCTGAGGAGTGCAGCACGCCGATGCCTCGGCCTTCTCCAGGGTGTCGGCGTCGGCCTTGACCACGTAGACCTCCCACGGCTCCTTTCCGGGGCCGGTGACCCAGACCTTGTCCTGCAGCGCGTAGCAACAGGAAGTGTCGTTCTCCTCGAAGGTGGCCAGTCCTGCGGCAGCCAGGCGCTCAGCCGCATCGGTGACCAGGCCGGAATCTTCCACCTCCACTCCCAGGTGGTCCATGCGAGTGGCCTCCTCGTCCTTGCCCTCGATCAGGACGAGCTTGAGTGGAGGCTCGGCGACGGCGAAGTTGGCGTAGCCGGGACGACGCTTGGCCGGCTCGGTGCCGAACAGCTTGGAATAGAAGGCGATCGAGCCCTCCAGATCGGGGACGCGGAGCGCGAGCTGGACACGGGACATGAGCTTCCTCCTGGAGATGGACGGCTGCAGGATGGCCAGCTTGCGGAGGCGAACTCCTCCGCAAGCGCGGCGGATCTCCTGATTAGATATCTGTCTAATCATTCAGTCTCAGCATGCGCCTGAACATAGATGGGTGTCAACTTAGAGAGGCGTCTAATCAAGGTTCCTTGTCGCGACGGCGTCCGGACGCGCACCTCGACGAGGGCGGCGCCCACGTTCGTGTCCTGCTCGCGGAACTCCCGACCGCAGAGTCCCGGCGGGCCTCCGGCGTTGGCCCTTCCCTCCATCCTCTTCATCGTCTATCGTCGATGGACGATGAATGAGACCAGCAGGCCGCTCGAGCGGGCGGTCGCCATCGAGTACGCGTCCTGGTTCAAGGCGCTGGCCGACCCGACCCGTGTCCAGATCGTGTCGCTGCTCGCGCGGCGAGGACGGCCGATGAGCGTGGGGGAGATCGTCGACGCCGTGCACGTCGGGCAGTCGACCGTCTCGGCACATCTCAAAGTGCTGTCAGAGGTCCGGTTCGTCCTGGTCGACCGGCACGGGACCGCCCGCCACTACCGGATCAACCAGGCATGCGTGGCCTGCTTCCCCACCGCCGCCGACCTGGTCATGGGACGCCCCGCGCCGGCCACCCCGGCCTGCCCGCCCGAAGGAGGCACCTGATGCCCGACTCCAGTACCGGCGATCCCGCTGAACGCCGCCATCGTCCACGCCGTCAAACCCGCCGACTAGCAGGACGCACGCCATGCCATCCCATCAGCACCACGAGCACACCGGCGTCACCATCCGAGCCATGCGGCACCAGGACGCCGACCAGGTCCTGGCGATCTACCAGCAAGGCCTGGACACCGGACACGCCAGCTTCGAGACGACCGCCCCCACCTGGCAGGCGTTCGACACCGCCAAACTCGACCAGTACCGGTACGTCGCGACCGATGCCGCCGCGGACCCGGGAAAAACAGTGCTCGGCTGGATCGCCGCCAGCCCCGTCTCCGACCGCTGCTGCTACGCCGGAGTAGTCGAGCACAGCATCTACATCTGCCCCCACGCCCGCGGCCAAGGCATCGGGGCCGCGCTGCTGACCGCATTCATCGCCGCCACCGAAGCCAACGGCATCTGGACCGTCCAGACCGGCATCTTCCCCGAGAACACCCCCAGCCTCCGGCTCCACGCCAGGGCCGGCTTCCGCACCGTCGGCACCCGCCGACGCCTCGGCCGCCTCCACGGCCAATGGCGCGACGTCGTCCTCCTCGAACGCCGCAGCCCCATCGTGCTGTGACCTCGTGGCGCCCCAGCGCGCGGCGAGAGCCTAGACGCGGTCAACTCGCTGACGCGGTCTATCCCTGAGGCCAGGACAGGTCGGTCTTCGGGGCGCGGACGACGATCTTGGCGTCGGCGTGTGTCGCGATGGAGAACTCAACAAGTTGCTCGCCACGGTCGTTGCGGTACAACTCGGCATCCACGCACACGCCCTGGTCCACGCCGTCGACCAGCACCTCGACATCCGTACCGACCAGCGGGGTCCAGGTGTTCGGCTGGACGATCTGGAACTCGCTCATCCAGCAATTTTGCCGCGTCCCTCAGCATCAGTTGATCGGGGCCGGGCCGCGGCGGGCGTTGCCGGTAGCCCACGTGCGGGAGTGCTCAATGCTGCAGGACCTGGTACTGAAGGCGCCGCAAGGCAGGCCCGCAGCAGGACCGCACTGCGGGGCGACGTCGACGCCAGAGGAGACCCGCTTGGGCGCGTGTTCGCATACGAGCGAAGGTCGAGCAGTGTTGATGCGCCGTAACGGGGGCGTTATTGCAGGTGAACGGCTGCTGTGATCATCTAGCGGCGGCGCAGGGTGGTCGCGTGGAGGGGGTTGCCCTGGCATGACCGGCGAACTGTCGATCAACGAACGCTACCTTCTTGGGCAGATATCCGGATGCCTGATACCGGCAGGCTACCGGCGCCAACTCATGAGATGACGTCTTAGCGCGCGTACCGTGTCAGCTCGTCCAGGTGGCGCGCGACGACCAGCCTCGCCCGGTCGGGCGTGAGGGCGTCGGGCCGCATGGCGATGTGCACCGCGAGGCCGTCGAGCAGCGCGTGGAGGCGGTCGGTCTCCAACTCCACGTCCAGATCCGCCACCTGGCCGGCGAGCCCCTCGACCAGCCGGCGGCACCCGCCCCGCAGGACGTCGTAGCCCTGGTTGTGGACCGCCCGCAGTTCGGGGTCCACCTGCGCGCGCGCAGTGAAGGCCAGCCACACCTCGTTCTCAGCGGCGCGTTCGGGGTCCAGCGGCAGCAGTTCCAACAGGACGCGCTCGGCGCGGCGGCGCGGATCGGGTTCTGACGGCAACGCCGCGATCCGCGCCTCGATCCGTTCGATGACCGCGCGCAGGGTGAAGGACAGCAGCTCAGCCTGGGACGCGAAGTAGTGCCGCAGCGACCCCATCGACAGGCCGGCCTCCTGCGCCACGTTGCGGACCGAGGCCGCCGCCAGACCGTCGCGGCGGACGACCCGCCACACCGCCTCCACCACATCGGCCCTGCGCTGTTCGGGATCCACCTTCACCATCTCCCTTTTCTAGCACAGCCGTGCTACTTTGTGTTTTAGCACGACTGTGCTACCTAAGGAGGAAGAGCATGGCTCGTCTCCCCGCGGGCTCGCGCCCCGCCCGCATCACGCTCGCCGTCACCGCCGCCATCGTCGTGCCGGCCGGTGCCGTCCTCACCACGGGTGGCGCGCTCCAGGCGGACGCCGGCGGCCGCTTCGGCACCGCCGAGCACCGCTTCACCACGCCGACCGCGGCCCTGAAGACCGACGAGATCGATGTCCGCGCGGACACGGCCCGTCCGGCGGATCCCGAACCCGACGCAGGCGAACTGGCGCAGGTCCGGATCGTGGTGCGCCCCGCCGACCCGCGCACCCGGCTGTTCGTCGGCATCGGACCGAAGCAGGAGGTCGACGCCTACCTGCGCACCGTCGCGCACGACGAGTTCGCCTCCGCGGGCCTCTCTCCGTTCCGGGCGGCCTTCACCCGGCACCCGGGCGCCGCCCGCGCAGCATCCGCACCCGCGCACCAGCCGTTCTGGGTAGCCGCGTCCTCAGGAGCAGGCGTTCGGACGCTGAACTGGAACAAGACACACGGCACCTGGTCGGTCACAGTGATGCGCCTGGACGGCTACCCCGGCCTCGACGTCCACGCCTCCGTCGGGCTCCGCTTCGCCTTCCTCTTTCCGTCCGGCCTGACCCTCCTCGCCGCCGGAGCGCTGATGCTCCTCTACATCCCCCTATCCCGCCGCACCCCCCACCGGCCGCCGCCCAGTGCCCCGACCGCGAACGCTCCGGCCACCCCCGCCCGCCCACGGCACGACACCCACGACAACCTGTGACACCACTCCGCTGGACGCGACCGAGGCAGTCGCCTGCTGCCAGCGAGTTCACTAGCGGATGATCTTGCTCGGGGCGGTCGTGGTGGGGCTGGTGAGGTGGGCTTGGGGGTCGGGTCAGCCGAGTTTTGGGGTGGTGCGGTCGATGATCGGGGCGAGGTCGAGGCCGGGTGGGAGGGTGCCGAAGGCGGTGCCCCAGTCGCCGGCGAGGCGGGTGGTGCAGAAGGCGTCGGCGACGGCGGGGTGGCCGTGGCGGACGAGGAGGGATGCCTGCAGGGCCAGTGCCATGCGTTCGACGATGCGGCGGGCGCGGAGTTCGATGGTGTCCAGGTCGCCGAGGGACGTCTTGATCTCGCGCACGGCCGTGTCGAGGCGGGCGTCGGCGCCGGCGGCGCGTTCGACCTCGGCGAAGTACGCCTCGACGGTCTGCGGCTCCTTCGCCATGGCCCGCAGGACGTCCAGTGCCGCGACGTTGCCGGAGCCCTCCCAGGCTCAGCCGAGTTGTTGATTTTAAGATATAATCACTGGTAGTCATATCTTTCAATCACGCACGATGGTGGCTGATGCGGGGCTGTCTCAGGCAGTCCGCTAGCCGGTTCGCTAACTCGTTCTCTGGTCGAGAGGAGGAGTCGATGCGACAACCGTACGTAGTCAGGAAGGTCAGCAAGCGCACCGGGGCAACCCGGTACACAGGGATGTACTACGACACGACCGGGGCACCCCGGTCGGCCGGCACCTACGACGAGGAACTGGAAGCCCTGACTGCGGCGCGCCGGGAGCAGAGCAGGGGCGAGGGCGGCGTCCTGGGGGAGATGACGCTGGCGCAGAGGCGTGCGATGACGTTCGAGGAGTTCTGGCCGATCTTCCAGCGGCATCACCGGGTCGAGCCGAACACGATGCAGACCTACTTCGGGACTTGGATCAATCACGTCCGTCCTTACCTGAAGGCCGACCGGGTGGCGTCTTTCGACACTGGCCGCGCCATTCAGTACTTCACCTGGCTGACCGAGGCAGGGCGGACGGTGAACACGCGGCGGTCCTGCCGGAAGGTGCTCTCGGCGATGATCGGCCTGTCGATCCTGCTGGGCTATCGCAGCGACAACCCTGTCCGGGGGTTGAACGTCGGTAAGCAGTCTGCGCACAAGAACATCAAAGTGATCAACGAGACGGTGTTCTGGGAGCTGTGCAGCAAGCTGCCGCTGCCGACGCAGCGGTTGTTCGCCGAGTACATCATCTCCACCGGGGTTCGCTTCTGCGAGGCGATCTCCCTTCAGGAGGGGGATCTGGATTACGACACCGGCATGCTGAAGGTCTGTCGGTCGACTGTGGAGGTGGCGAAGCAGTTCCATCCGACCGGAGGCCGGTTCGTGACCCGCCCCTACACCAAGAACGGCGAGCACCGCCGATTCAAGGTCGGCAGGCCGCTGGTGGAGAAGATCCGGGCCCACGTCCAAGAACACGGGATGAAACCCGGTGACCTGGTCTTTCCGGTGCGGTTGTTCATGCCGGACACGGCTTGGGTCAACCTCCCGCGTTGCACCGAAGAGGAGATGCAGGCCGCCGCGATGACGACCTTCGTCTCACCGGTCACCGGTTCGCGGGTCACGCACACCAAGACCAGCACTTATCGCAAGCACGGCTGCCGGTGTAGGCCGTGCGTGCAGGCGTATCGGGACTACCGGTCGGCGTATCGGGTGCAGGCGATGGCCCGCAAAGGCAAGGTCGCTCGCCAGCGGGTCCGCCGGGACGGCAACGACTACCTGGCGCCCAGCGAATGGAGCACCATCTGGATCCCGGCCCGCGAGGCCGTCGGTGTCGATGTGACCCCGTACCAACTGCGCCACTCCCACGCCTCCCTCCTGCTGGCACACGGCGTTCCACTACCGGACGTTCAGGCCCGGCTGGGCCACAACGATCTGACCTCCACCACCCACTACGTATGGGCCCTGGCTGAGGAGAGCGAGGCCGCAGCAACCACAATGAACGTGCTGCTGGGCTACGAGGCCAAGCAACCCGACCCGCAAGAGGCGATGATGGCGCGCATGGAAGCCATGATGAACCGCATGCAAGCCATGATCGCCCCTCCCCTCGCCCGCCAGATCGCAGCCGAAAACTCCACAGCCCGTCCAGACCTACACCTAGTCACCGACACCCTCACCGCCATGCAAATCCCCACCGGCAATTGACAGCAAGCACATGAGCAGCGGAAGGGCGTCGGACCGCCTGCCGAAGCACACCGCCGATGCTCATCCGCGGCCCGGCGAGGGCGAGTCGCAGGATGGTCTGGAGGTCTAGTTCGCTGCCGAACTGGTCAAGAAGGCCAGGGTCGAGGGGTGGCTGCCAACAGTGATGATGCTCGCCCAGCCAGGCGCGTTGTTGGCGGCTCCGCGCGGACCGCTCTCACGTTGTCGGTGCTGGCTGGGTGTGGCGGCGCTTGCTGCAGTGGGCGTTCGAGCGGCCCGTCCCTGGACGTCATATCATCCAAGCGTGATGTCAGTTCAGACTGATGTGTTGGGGCTGCTGGCCGACCCGCTGCGTGCGCAGATCGTGGCGCTACTGGCTGAAGAGTCGTTGTGCAACTGCCACCTCGTTGAAAGCCACCATGAGGCGGCGGTCGCCGGTGACGGTGTCGAGCCGGGGTCGTAGCGGACCTTGGCCAGCACCGGGTACATCATCACCAGCAAGCCCAGCGCGATCGGCAGCGAGATCCCGCCGGCCTCGACCTCGGCCAGCGCATCGTCAAGGCCGGGGACGGCGCGTCCGAGCCCGAGGCCGAGTACCATCGCGGCGGTGATTCAGACCGGCAGGAACCGGTTGAGGGAACATCGTTGGAAATCGGGGGTGACCAGGCCCGATCCGTGCCCGCAAGCAAACATCGAGCAGACAGGGGGACAGAACGGGGCGAATCGGGCGGCCGGCAAACCGGGACGGTCTCGCTTTGTCCTGGTCAGGGGTGGTGGGTCGCGTGGGACTCGAACCCACAACCTACGGATTAAAGTCGGCTGCTCTCGTATCAGAACAGTGCTCTCTCCGCGCCTACCTCACCCGCTAATTGCTGCGCATCCCGCACCACTGCGACAGTCACTCACTTGGGACCGCGGCCGCGAGATGGCCGAGCACGCGGCGTTGGCCGCTGACACGGGAATGCGGTCTACTTCTGCCACAAACGCAGCCCCTGGGAACGCGGACCAACGAGAACACCAACCGGCTCCTGCGGCTGTACATGCCGAGGGACGCGACCTCCGGAAGCTGGATCAGACTGACCTGACCTGGATCGCCGCCGAACTCAACAACCGCCCACGGCGTACTCTGGGCTACTGGTCCCTGGCAGAGGTCTACGCTGACTTCCTGACCTGCGGTGATGTGCAGATCATTTGAGACCGCCATGGGTTCTCGACACCCGGGTTGCGGCGGAGGCTTCAGCGCGCTACGGCTTTACCACGGTGGTGAACCACAGTGAGATGGCCATGAGCACGCCGAGCGTCGCAGTGAAGGTTCCGAAGCCGTGCAGCACAGTTCTCCGCATGGGCGTGGCCGAGTCCTTGAAAATCATCGCTCCCGTGATGCCGCTGAGGATGCTGAAGAGCAGCATGAGTCCAAGCACCAGGAGCCCGGTAGTCGCGTCCACTGGCTTACCCTCTCTCTGGTCGAGAGGGCCATCGGCACGACTCAGCTCGACCAGGTTGTCGCCTGGTTGAACCGAGTTCGCCCACCCGGATCGAACGTCGATCGTGTACGCCAGGGTCTCGGCCACGAGTACCTCCCTGCCTCCGCTACCGGGTGGCATTTGGAGGAGGGTGCCCTTCTTTGGCGAACATCAGGATCGTACGCGTGCTGTGTGCACATTGGCCAGCGGATCTCGGCAGCCGTCTTCGCTGATCTGCCTTGGGCGTTCCGTGCTGCTCGGATCAAGCGTCGTTCTCGATAGGACACGGGTGTTCAGGCGCCGCCCCGGGTACCAGGTGGTGCCTCCTGGGCAGTGGGCCGTCGGCAGGCGATTTAGTACCGGCGGATTCCGGTGGACGGGGCGTCGTGCGGGCACGACGCCACAACGGATCGGGCGCCGGCCTGCGGCCGGCTACTGGCCCTCGCCGGTCGCGCATCGCGGGGCGGCGGCCAGGCGGTCCAGCACGGTCACAAGGGGTGCGGGCAGGCCGTCCCAGTCCAACTCAACGGCAGTCTTCGACGGTGTCGCGGACGGGAAGGCGGGCGGTGGCCCGCCATTCGGCGCGGCTGCCGCCGTAGGTCTCGCGGGTGATGGTCTCGGTGATCGGGCCGGTACCGGGTGCGGGACGGCAGCGAGTGCGACCTGCACGAGGCGGCCCCTGTGTGACCCCGGCGGGCGGCCGTCGACGCCTGAGCAGAGGAGGTGTAAGGGAACCTCACGTTCCTGGCTGATGTCAAGGGCGCTTATCGGCAGGCAGTACCGCGAGGGGATCTTCACGTTCTGGGCGACCCGCGGTGGCGATTGTGGTGGTGAGTGCTAGCGCGAGTTCTACCAGATCGGCGCCGTCCGGTCCTCGCGTCGTCGTCTAGTGCACCCCTTGATCATCCCTTGAGCTGTTGTGAACGTCGTCCTTCACGAGGATCGTCATCTCGGTCGCGGACGTCGCGGAACTCATGAAGCTCATCCTCTTGATACTGGTGGTCGTGCCGCTGATGGGCGCGATGGGCGCCGCGAACTTCTTCGTCGGGATGCTCGTGGTGCGCAGCGGCGTGGTGGACATCGTGAAGGTGCTTGGCAGTTACGTCCTGCCGGACGGCGCGGTGACGGTCCCGCCTCGTCGATATCTTCGCCGACATGACCGGCGACGGCCCGCTGGACCACCTGGTGGCCGCCGCTGTCGCGGCCTGCAGGGCGGCCAAGTCGTCGAGTTGCCCGGCAACTCGGCCACCACGGTGTCTCGACTGCTAACTAACTTGTGAAGGTTGGCGTGACTGCTGCTGGCCGTGGACGAGGCGCCAAGCCGTCGTCCAGCGGCGTTGCTCAGTCTTGTTTTCACCGCATCCTTTGATGATCCCGATTACGTAGGGGAGGCGAAGCGGCGTGCCCAGGTCACCGCAGAGAATCTCGGCGGCAGTGGCGTGGGAGAGTGCGCCGTCGGATTCCCGGGCGACCGTGTTCGGACCCCGGAAGTTGTGGCCTGCCCCCAGGATGTCAGCACGAGGCCCGGCCAGGTAGCTACTGGCCGGGCCTCGTTGCGTTACGGCAGCGGGTAGCTAGGCGGGGTGTCGCCGCGGCGAGGCTGGCGCAGGCACCAGTGAGTCGTGTGGGTCGGCCAGTTCGGCATTGGGCTTATCCGCCAGACAACTGGTCCAGGCACCAACGGATGCCAGCGGACACGATGCCCTGAAGGGCGTGGCCCGCCAGCATCCGCGTCCACGATCGACCCGGCTCACCTTCCGTCGCGACCGCGACCGCGTCCGCGGACGCGGACGCGACGGAGGACGAGATCGGGACGTCGTCCTGTACTGGCGCAGCGGAGGCCGGCTCCCGCCCTTGCCCGTGGTGCTCGCGGTACTCGGACTTGATGATCTCGATGCTAGTAGTCATCGGTTCCCAACCCGTCGATCTCCAGGGGCGCAGATTGGCCCTCCCGTCCACAGTCGGGAAGCGGCGGTTGTTGCCAGAAGAGGAAAGATGCTTCTTGCCATCAGTCGGCAAGAATGGGGCGAACGGGGGCTTGGCAACGGAGGTACCGATGGCATCAGTGAACGGCGGCTCGGCGTCTCGACGCGGCGGGCGGCGGCGCGAGCCCCTAGCGGTGTCGCTGCCGCCTCCGGTCGCCCGCTGGGCTACCGCCTTCCGCGAACTGATCGACCGGTTCGGCACCGATGCGACCGCGGCCGAAAAACTGCACTACACGCCTGGCACGATGTCGCGGTTCCTCAGCGGCAACCGCCTACCCCCGCGGGAACTGATCGACACGGTCCTCGGCAACCTCGCAGACCTCGGTCACTCCTTCGATGAGGACGAACGGGAGCACGTGCACAAGCTCTTCATGGCCGCGGCGCAGGCCAAGAACCCCACCACGTATGGGCGGTACGTCCTAGTGGACGAACGCAACATCGCCATCGACCGCGCCGACCGGCTGCATTCCCAGCGGGTGGAACTCGGGGTTGACCTAGCCGAGTTGGTCCAGGAACGAAACCGCCTGGAGACCGAGCTCGCGGCAATGCGGAATGCGCATGCCGCCGAACGCCAGGAGTGGCAGGACCGCGTCGTTACCGCGGACCGCGACGTCGGGAAGCTGCGAGAACAACTTTCCGAACTGGAGACGGTCCACCAACGCGTTCGCGCCGATATCCAACGCATGTCCACTCGGCTGCAGAACATGGCCGAAACAGAGATCGCCGAGCAGACCGGGCTGCAGCAGACAGTGCGGCGCCTGCACTCAGATCTGGCCCGCGAGCGGAGCTGGGCGGATTTCCTGGTCCGGCAAACGGCGATGCCCAGCAGCGGGGGCGGAGACTCCGCGTGTATCTGACTCCTGATGAACGTGATCATCATGTGGAATCGCCGTGCTTCCGGTCAGCGTAGTCCGACTACAGTTCGACGTTGCACATGGCGTTGTACCGCCACCGGTCCACCGCGCGGATGTAGCCCAGCAGCATTGGGAGAGGACTCGGCCCATCGGCCGTGCCGGGCGATGACCGAGACCGGGTCACCACAGCACCGCCACCAAGCTCTGCGCCCCCGCCGACGGAACCTTGAAAAGCTACCTCGACGTTCGTGCCACCTAGCTAGCCGATGCCGGCAGCCAGGCGTTGCTCACCGGGGTGCGGATGCCGAGGATGAACGCGGCGATGCCAGCGAGGACGTGTACATCACCGAGTTGCACGGCGGGTTGATGTCGCTGAGTTGGGCAGGCAGTGTCATTTGCGTCCTGGTACTCGAACTCGGTCTGATCGAAGCGGATGGTGGGCACTCCCAAGCCGCTGAGAGCCCGGCAGTTCTTGTCCAGCGTTTCCGCATGCGCTCGTGGGAGGACCTGGCGCCGGTCGCTAGATCCCAGGTCCTCACGGTGCCCGCCGGAGGCGGGCAACTGACAAACATCGTGCTCATTGTGACGTTCCCGCCGGACAATCCGGCCCAAGCGGACAGCGCCGCGTCGTCCAAGGGCGATGAGACAATGATCACCGAAGGGCACGCGGAGCCGGGTCCTCGCCCTTGTGATTCGGTCTCGACGATGGCGCGCTCGTGCCGTGCTAGACCCTGCGGTACGCCGGGCGGCACGCTGCCCGCTCGAAACCCAAGCGTCCGGGCCGACCACCGACCGTCCGCTCCATCCGGTTGCTGGTACTGCGCCTGGTGCGGGAGAACCCGAGCTGCGGCTATCGCCGGGTCGGTGAGTTGCTGGTGCTCGGTGTCAAGGTGGCCGCCTCCACCCTCTGGGAGATCCTCAAGGACGCCGGCATCGACCCGGCGGCCGAGCGTTCCGCCACCACCTGGGCCGGGTTCTTGCGCTCGCAGGCCGAGGCGCTGCTGGCGCGCGACTTCCTGGAGACCGTGACCCTCACCGGCGCCCGCATGTACGTGCTGGCGGTCATCGAACACCACACCCGCCGCACCCGGGTTCTGGGCGCCACCGCACACCCGACCGCAGCGTGGGTGACCCAGGCGGCCCGGAACCTGGTCATGGACCTGGAAGACACCGGCCGCCGGGCACGGTTCCTGATCCGCGACCGAGGACGGCAAGTTCCCCGACCTGTTCGACACTGTCTTGGCCGATACCGGAATCCAGACAGTGCTGAGCGGGGTACGGACGCCGAGGATGAACGCGGTGATGGAGCGGTGGGTGCAGACCTGCCGCCGTGAGCTCCTGGACCGCACGTTGATCTGGAACCAGCGGCACCTGCTTCACGCGCTCCGTGAGTGCGAGACCTTCTACAACGAGCATCGCCCGCATCAGGGCATCGCCAACGCCCGCCCGCTGAAGCCGCTGCCTCCACCGATCATCGAACCGGGTGAGATCTTTCGCCTGGAAATTCGAAGAAGGCAACGGCTGGGCGGAATCCTCAACGAGTACGAGCATGCTGCTTGACCTGCGCGGACGTAGTTTTCGGCAAGCGCAGCGCTGCCGCCATTCATAGAAGCCGGACCGGAAAACCCAGTCATTCGCACATTCGGATGATAGTGGGGTTGGAGCCGTCGACACGCACGGAAAGGTTGGCGTGCTCCGCGTCGATGAATTCGAACCCCGAGGTCACCGTTGCTCTTTGGTGAAGTATGTCGCCGCTTTTTTCAAGAAAGCGATCTCCAGTTGTAGCTCGCAGATCTCGCGTTCCTGCTCTTTTAGTCGGCCACGCTCATCCACGGTCAACTCGGGCTGATCAACGGCATGCGCACGCCGGTACGCCTTCACCCAATTCGCCAAAGTGCCCGCGTTGATCAGGAGATCCTTCGCTACCTGCGAGACCGGCCGCGAAGTCTCGATCACCAGCTTCACTGCTTCCTCCCGATATTCCAGGAGAAGCTCCTCTTGGACGAGCAAATCACCACCTTTCCAGACCACTCCATTGTAGTGGGGTAACTGTCCGGAATCCTCGGGGCGCTTCACGTTGAGCCAGGTCGGCGGCCGCCGGGGGACGGAGCGAGGCGGTCCTGTGCGAGGTTTCCGTTGCATCTTCCGGGTAAGGCCCTCAACTGTCCGTGTCTGGGGGGAGCGGGTTGGCCGACGACAGCGTGGTGCGCGTGGTGTTGCGTGCTGATCCCGGATTGCCGTTGGAGATCGTCCGGCAGATCGCCGAGTCGCTGGCCGACGACCTGCGGGAACGCTCGGCGGCACCGGTGGACTGGGAAGTCGACGCCGGGCCCGGGGCCTTGACGGCCGACGAGCAGGTGGAGGCGGAACGCCTGGCGGATGTCCTAGCCGGTCAGTTCCCAGATGGAGCCTACGACATTGCCGTGTTCGTGACCGATCTCCCGCGCCGTCGGGGAACTCAGCCGATTCTGGCGGAAGTGAGCAGAGGAGAAAAGCTTGCCTTGTTGTCGCTTCCCGCGCTTGGCTGGTTCCATCGGGCGAGTCGGGCTCGCCGCGGTGTGGTGGATCTGGTCACGCTGGTCTGCGACGGGACGCCGCCGAGGTTCGCACAGGAGTACACCGTCCAACGGGCTGATCCCGGTCATCGGTCTGAGCAGCGGTTCGTGACGCCGGGGTTGCTGGGCCGGTTCCGGCTGCTGGCCGGGATGATCCGAGCGAACCGGCCCTGGCGGCTCTTCGCTGGCTTGTCCAAGGCGCTGGCCGGAGTGTTGGCTACTGCGGCGTTCGCGGTGGTCAACGCCACCGTCTGGAAGATCACCGATGCGCTCGGTCCGATCCGGCAGGCGGTCCTGGCGGTGCTGGCGGTTGCGGCCTTGCTGGCGTGGCTGATCATCGACCATCGGTTGTGGGAACGCCCGGACGACGTCATCAATCGCCAGCGTGCCAAGCTGTACAACGCTGTCACTCTGGCTACGTTGCTGATCGGTGTGCTGTGCCTTTATGGGGCCGTTTTCGTGCTGACGATCGTGCTGGTGCCCGTGATACTGACCGGGAGCACGTTACGGTCCAGCCTTGACCACGGGGCCGAGTGGGGCTTCTATTTGTCGATGGCCTGGCTCACCACGTCCATGGCCACGGCCGGTGGTGCGCTCGGATCGGGGCTGGAGGACGAGTCGGCCGTGCGCGACTCCGCGTATGGGATCCGTCAACGCAGCCGCCTGGAACAGCAGAGGAAGGGTAACACCCCATGATGGGCAGGTGACGACCGCGGCGGCGAACAGAGCATGGCCGAGGTTGGCGCGGATCCGCGCTGGGAGGGGCCGCGTCCACGTGCGAGGCTCTACATCCCCCGACTGAACTTCTTGGACAGGCGGAGGCGGAATTTCCCTGTTCATTGCAGTAGGCCAGCATTGCCGTCGTCCGTGGGCGGTAGGCCGTGGTGATGGAGAGCCTGCCGATGTATCCGCCGATGCTGGCCGTGCTGGGGGGACTGCCGGCCAAGGAAGGCTGGGCGGCCGAGTTGAAGTGGGACGGAGTCCGCGCGGTCGCCTATGTCCGCGACGGGCGGTTGCAGTTGATGTCGCGCAACGACAAGGACATCACCGTCGCCTGGCCCGAACTCGCCCCGCTCGCCGCCGCGGTCGACGTGCCGGTGGTACTGGACGGGGAGATCGTGGCATTCGGACCGGACGGCAGGCCGTCCTTCAAGGCGCTCGGCCCGCGGATGCACTTGCGCCAGCCAGACCGCATCCAGGCTCTGGCCCGGTCCAACCCCGTCTCTTACATGATCTTCGATGTGCTGCACCGTGGCGATGAGTCGCAGATCGCCCTGCCCTACGCGGAGAGGCGCCGGGTTCTCCAGGGGCTCGGGCTGGACGGGCCGCGCTGGAAGACGACCGATTCCCACGACGACGTCGCGACGGCCTTCGCCGAGTCGTCCCGTCTCGGCATGGAGGGCGTGGTCTCCAAGCGCGTCGACTCCCCGTACCGGCCGGGGAAACGGCACCGGGACTGGACCAAGACGAAGAACTTCCGGACCCAGGAAGTGGTCGTCGTCGGCTGGAAGCCCGGGGAGGGCCGCCGCTCCGACCGGATCGGCGCGCTTCTGCTGGCCGTCAACGATGAGCGTGGACGGCTGAGATACGCCGGCCATGTCGGTACCGGCTTCACCGAGGCGATCTTGGACGACCTCGCCGAGCGCCTCGCGCCGCTGCGGCAGGACGACCCGCCGGTTTCCGACGTACCGCCTCAGCATGCGCGGGACGCCCGCTGGGTGCGGCCGGAGCTGGTCGGTGAGGTCGTCTTCGCGGAGTGGACCGGCGATGACCGGCTGCGGCACCCGAGCTGGCGGGGAGTCCGCACGGACAAGGACCCCGGCGAGGTCCGCCGCGAATAGGCCGGCGCGGCCGGACGGCGGTCACTCCGGGTTCTCGTAGCGGACGTTCAGCTCATCGTCGGCGACGGTGATGTGGATGGTCGCACCGTTCCGGACGTCACCTGCGATGAGCGCGCGACCGAGGCGGGTCTCGACCTCGCGGGCGATGAAGCGTCTGAGCGGGCGGGCGCCGTACACCGGATCGAAGCCCTGCTCGGCGATCAGCCGCCGGGCGTCCTCGTCGATCGACAGGCGCATCTGCCGGTCGGCGAGCCGGGCGCGGAGGTCATTGAACATGAGGTCGACTACCTGCTCGATCTGCGGCAGCGTGAGCGGCTTGAACAGGATGATGTCGTCGACCCGGTTGAGGAACTCGGGACGGAAATGTCGGCGCAGCTCGCCCATCACCCGGGCGCGGGCGTCCGGCTCGATGTCACCCTCCGGGGTGACGCCCTGCAGCAGATGCTCCGACCCGATGTTGGACGTCATGATGATCACGGTGTTGCGGAAGTCGACGGTGCGGCCTTGCGCGTCGGTCAGGCGGCCGTCGTCGAGAACTTGCAGCAGTGTGTTGAAGACGTCGCCGTGCGCTTTCTCGATCTCGTCGAACAGCACGACCGAGTAGGGCTTGCGCCGGACCGCCTCGGTGAGCTGGCCGCCCTCCTCGTATCCCACGTAGCCGGGGGGTGCGCCGACCAGTCGGCTGACGGTGTGCCGCTCCTGGTATTCGCTCATGTCGATACGGACCATGTTTTCCTCAGTGTCGAACAGGGCTGCGGCCAGAGTGCGGGCGAGTTCGGTCTTGCCGACGCCGGTGGGGCCGAGGAAGACGAACGAGCCGATGGGGCGGCGTGGGTCCTTGATGCCCGAGCGGGCGCGGATGATGGCGTCGGACACCAGCTGGACGGCCTCGTCCTGCCCGACCACGCGCTCGTGCAGAACCTTGTCGAGCCTGAGCAGCTTGTCCCGTTCGCCCTCCTGCAGACGGCTCAGCGGGATGCCGGTCCAGCGGGAGACGATCGCCGCGATCTCCTCCTCGGTCACGACCTCGCGCAGCAGCCGACTCCCGTTCTGCTTGTCGGCCAGCCGCTCCTCCTCGGCGCGCAGCCGCCGCTCCAGTTCGGGCAGCCGGCCGTGCCGCAGCTCCGCGGCACGGTTGAGGTCGTAGTCGCGCTCGGCCCGATCGGCTTCCTGCCTGACCTGTTCGATCTCCTGGCGCAGCGTCTGCACCTTGCGGAGCGTCTGGCGTTCGGCCTCCCACTGAGCGCGCATGGAGTCGGCCTCGGCACGCAGCCCGGTCAGTTCGTTGCGGAGTTTCTCCAGGCGGTCCTTGCTCGCCGCGTCCTCCTCCTTGGACAGCGCGGCCTCCTCGATCTCCAGCCGCATGACGCGGCGGGTGAGCTCGTCCAGCGGCGCTGGCATCGAGTCGATCTCGGTGCGCAGCATGGCGCACGCCTCGTCGACCAGGTCGATGGCCTTGTCCGGCAGGAACCGGTCGGAGATGTAGCGGTGGCTGAGCGTCACGGCGGCCACCAGTGCGGCGTCCTGGATCTTCACGCCGTGGAAGACCTCAAGGCGTTCGCGCAGGCCGCGCAGGATGGAGACGGTGTCCTCCACGGTCGGCTCGTCGACCAGGACGGGCTGGAAGCGGCGCTCCAGGGCCGCGTCCTTCTCGACGTGCTTGCGGTACTCCTCCACCGTGGTGGCGCCGATCATGTGGAGTTCGCCGCGGGCGAGCATCGGCTTGAGCATGTTGCCGGCGTCCATGGCCCCTTCGGTGGAGCCTGCGCCGACGACGTTGTGGAGCTCGTCGACGAACAGCAGGATCCGGCCCTCGGCCGCCTTGACCTCGTTGAGGACGGCGGTGAGGCGTTCCTCGAACTCGCCCCGGTACTTGGCGCCCGCGACGAGCGAGCCCATGTCCAGATTGAAGATCGTCTTGTCGCGGAGGCCCTCGGGGACGTCGCCGTCGGTGATGCGCCGGGCGAGTCCCTCGACGATGGCGGTCTTGCCGACGCCGGGATCGCCGATCAGCACCGGATTGTTCTTGGTCTTGCGGGACAGGATCTGGACGACACGGCGGATCTCGGAGTCGCGGCCGATGACGGGGTCGAGCTTGCCCGCCGCGGCGTCGGCCACCAGGTCCCGGCCGTACTTCTCCAGGGCCTCGTAGGCGACCTCGGGCATGGCGGACGTCACCCGCTGGTGGCCGCGGATCCGGGTGAGGGCCTCCAGGAAGGAGTCCCTGGTGACGCCCTGACGGTCCAGCAGTCGTCCCGCGGCCGTCGCCGAGCCCTCCTCCAGCAGGGCTATGACCAGGTGCTCGACGGAGACATAGTCGTCCTTCAGCCGTTCGGCCTCCTGCTGGGCGGTGTCGAGCAGACGGGAGAGCCTCTGGGTCACCAGGACCTTGCCGGGTTCGGTGCCCGGGCCGCTCACGCTCGGGCGGCGTCCCAGCTCGGCTTCTAGCGCCTCGCGCAGCCGTGCCGGATCGGCCTTCGCCTCGGTGAGCAGCCGCGGGACTAGCCCGCCGGCCTGGTCGAGCAGCGCGAGTAGCAGGTGCTCGCCGTCCACTTCGACGTGTCCGAAGCGCACGGCCTTGGTCTGGGCGTCGTGCAGGGCTTCTTGGGATTTCTGGGTCAGGCGGTTGGGATCCACGTTCGGCCTCCGGTGTGGTGTTGGGCGCGCAGTTCCCGCTCGAGTTCGGCGATGCGGTCGAGTAGTTCGACGACGAGTCCCAGCGCGGCGTAGTTGAGGCAGAGCCCCGTCCGCAGGCGCTCGAGGCGTGCGTACGCCTCGACTTGCGCGGGCGGGAACCAGAGTCGGCCGGATCGGTCGCGGTGGGGTTCCAGCAGGCCGAGACGCACCAGCCGGCGTACCAGTTCGGGATGGGCTCCCGCGGCATCGGCGAAGGTGTCGAGGTCCATCCACCGCGGACGGGTCGGGACGATGGCGTAAACCGTGCCGGGCATCAGATGCTCCATCACGATCTCCTCGGGTCGAACGGCGACGCCGAGGCGAGATCCTCGAACAGCCGGCGTTCCGTTTCGGACGGCTCAGGCGGCACCACGATCCGGACCTCGGCGAACAGGTCACCCGGGGCGCCGCGGGGGTTGGGCAGCCCGCGGCCGCGCAGCCGGAGCCGCCGCCCGCTGGACGTGCCCGGGGGCACCTTCACCTTGGCCTCGCCGCCAGGTGTCCGCAGTCCCACGGTGGTGCCGAGGGCGGCCTCCCATGGAGCGAGCGGGAGATCGGTGTACACATCACGCCCCTCGAGGCGGTAGCGGGGGTGCGGAGCGATCCGCACCACCAGGTATAGGTCCCCAGCGGTGTCCCCGCTCCCGCCCTGGCCGGCCACCCGGATGCGCTGCCCGTCGGTCACACCGGCGGGAACGGTGACGTCGAGGTTCCGCCTGCCCTCTGGTCGTTGGAGGGTGATGGTGCGTCTGGTCCCCTGGTACGCCTCCTCGACGCTGATCTCGATCTCGGCTTCCTGATCGGCGCCGCGCGAGGGCGACCAGGCGGACCAGCCGCCGCCCCGCCGGCGGCCGCCGAAGATTCCGCCGAAGAGCTCCTCCAGGTCGATGTCCTCGCCGAACCCGCCGGTGTAGCCGCCTGCCGTGGCGTAGGGCCCGGCACGGCCCGCGCCGGCGGCGGCACCCGCACGGGTGCGCGCCCACATGTCCGGGTCGACGTCCTCCGGAACCCGCCGGAAGTCGGGCCCGAAGGCGTCGTAGCGGCGGCGCTGCTCGGGATCGGACAGGATGGCGTAGGCCTCGGAGACGTCCTTGAACTTCTCTTCGGCTCCGGGGTCTTTGTTGATGTCGGGGTGATAGGCGCGGGCGAGTTTGCGGTAGGCGCGCTGGATCTCGTCCTGCTCGGCGTCCCGGGGGACGCCGAGCACCTCGTACGGATCTTGGACGGCCATCAGTCACCGGCCCTGGCCGATACCGACACCAGCGCCGGACGCAACTGGTTCTCGTCGTCGCCGTAGCCCGGCTGGTGCACCTCGACCACCGTGCCGGGGGGCACGTCGGTGTCGGTGCGCACGCCGACCGCCGAGTGCCGGGCCGGGTCGAACGGAGCTCCCACCTCATCGCGGCGCGGATAGCCAAGGTCGCGCAGCGTCGCCACCGCGCGGTCCCGGACGCTGCGAACACCCTCGATGACGCTCGCCGGGTCTGCCTCGGCGTGCTCGAGCGCGCGTTCCAGGTCGTCGAGAACGGGCAGCCACGCCGCGGTGACCTCGGCCCGCTGGGCACGGCGCTGCGCCTCCAGTTCACGCGTCATGCGCTTACGCAGGTTGTCGAGATCGGCGGCCGCGCGCCGCCAGAGGTCCTCGAGTTCCTCGACCCGCGCTCTGAGCCGCTCGACCTCTTCGGGTTCCGGGCCGGATGCCTCGGCGGCGCCTTCCCGTTCCGGATGCTCCAGTGGCCGGTCCTGGTCGGCCGACTGCCCGGTCTGCTCATTCCGTGGTGAATTCTGCGTCGATGACATCGTCGTCCGAGCCTTCCGTCTTGGCCCCAGCGGGACGCTCGCCGGCGCCCGCTCCAGTGGTCGTCCCCAGGCCGTGCAGGATCTGCTGGAGTTCGGAGGTGAGCGTGCGCAGCCGGTCCAGCGGCGCCTCCTCCTTGACGGCCTGCCGGGCGTCCTCCATCAGCCCCTCGGCCCGCGCCTTCTCGTGCACGGGGACCGTGTCACCGAGTTCGCCGAGCCGGCGTTCGACCTGGTAGACGGCGGAGTCCAGCTCGTTGCGCGCATCCACCTGCGCGCGCAGCCGGGCGTCCTCCTGCCGGTGCTGCTCCGCATCGGCGATCATGCGCTCGACCTCGCTCTCGTCGAGATTCGAGCTCTGGCTGATCGTGATGCGCTGCTCGGCGCCAGTGTCCTGGTCGCGCGCGGAGACGTTGAGGATGCCGTTGGCGTCGATGTCGAACGTCACCTCGATCTGCGGTTCGCCGCGCGGTGCGGGGCGGATGTTCTCCAGCCGGAAGCGGCCGAGCACCCGGTTGTCGGCGGCGCGTTCCCGTTCGCCCTGCAGGACCACGATGTCCACCGCGTTCTGATTGTCTTCGGCGGTGCTGAACGTCTCGGTCCGGCGGGCGGGGATGGTGGTGTTGCGCTCGATGATCTTGGTCATCACCCCGCCCATGGTCTCCACGCCGAGCGACAGGGGGGTGACGTCCAGCAGCAGGACGTCCTTGACCTCGCCCTTGAGGACGCCGGCCTGGATCGCGGCGCCCAGCGCCACGACCTCGTCGGGATTGACGGACATGTTGGGGTCCTTGCCGCCGGTCAGTCGGCGGACGAGGCTCTGCACGGCGGGGATCCGGGTGGACCCGCCCACCATGATGACCTCGTCGATGTCGTCGGCGGTGACCTTGGCATCGCTCATCGCCCGTTCCACCGGGCCGACGCAGCGCTCGATCAGGTCTGCGGTGATCTGCTCGAACACCGAGCGCATCAGCGAGGTGTTGAGGTGTTTCGGGCCGCTGGCGTCGGCCGTGATGAACGGCAGGCTGATCTGTGTCTGGGTCACCGTGGACAATTCGACCTTGGCCTTCTCGGCGGCCTCGAACAGCCGCTGCAGGGCCTGGGGGTCCGCGCGGAGGTCGATTCCGTTCTCCCGCTGGAAGTCGTCGGCGAGGTGGTCGACGATCCGGCGGTCGAAGTCGTCGCCGCCGAGGTGGCCGTCACCGGAGGTGGCGCGGACCTCCACCACGTCGCCCCCGATGTTCAGCAGGCTGACGTCGAACGTGCCGCCGCCCAGGTCGAAGACCAGCACGGTCTCGTCGGCCTTCTTGTCGAGACCGTAGGCCAGTGCCGCCGCCGTGGGCTCGTTGATGATGCGCAGGACCTCGAGCCCGGCGATCTTCCCCGCGTCGCTCGTCGCCTGCCGCTGGGCGTCGTTGAAGTAGGCGGGCACGGTGATGACCGCCTCGGTGACCTTCTCGCCGAGGGACTTTCCGGCGTCGTCCGCCAGTTTGCGCAGTACCTGGGCCGAGATCTCCTCCGGCGCGTACTGCTTGCCCCGCACGTCGAATCGGGCCGTCCCGTCCGGCCCGGCGACCACGTCGAAGGAGACGGCGTCCTTCTCGCTCTCGATCTCGTCGTAACGTCGCCCGATGAAGCGCTTCGCGGACGTGATGGTGCCTTTCGGGTTCAGGATCGCCTGCCGCCGGGCCAGCTGGCCGACCAACCTCTCGCCCTGTTCGGTGAAGGCCACCACGGACGGGGTGGTGCGTGCCCCTTCCGCGTTCGGGAGGACCCGGGGTTCGCCGCCTTCCGTCGCCGCGATGACCGAGTTGGTGGTGCCGAGGTCTATACCGACTGCTCTACCCATCAGTTTCCTTCCGATGGCTCTCACCGCGCGTTCCGGCGAGATGGCGTACACCGTTGCCGGAGGTGGGCAACGCCTTCACCACCGACGCTCCGTCATCAGTGGGCCCGGCACATCCACCGACCGTGTAGGTCCGCGCCCGCCGCCCGCTGCGGGGAGTCTGGGAGGCGCCGTGAACGGAAGGCGACCAGGCGGGCGGGCGGCACGCGGCTTCACACCCCGCCGGTGCGGGAGGGCCGCCTCGTGGCGCGAGCCGGGCCTGCAAGATCTGACGATGTGACGGTTCCCGCGGACGGCGAGGCTGCAAGGAGGTTCTTCCGCAGGGACGGGAGAGGACAGGGAAGGTGTTTCCATGGCCGTAATGGGGATCAGCAGGTTCGAGCGCTTCTTTCGTGCCGCCGCCGGGCTGGACGTCGATAAGAGTGATCTGCGGCGCTACCACGAGTTCCTCGACGCCAAGCTGTACGACCTCCTCCTCATCGGACAGGCGGCGGCGAAGGCGAGCGGGCGCGACATCATCGAGCCGTTCGACCTGCCGATCACGAAGGGCCTGCAGGAGAGCATCCATCGGTTCCGCCGGTTGGACGAGGAGATCCAGGTCGAGCCGATCCTGGAGTTGCTGGCGAGGCGGCCGCCGCTGGACCTCGCAGTTCGCGATGTCACGGATGAGAAGCTTCCCGAGATCGCGGGCGGTCTGTCCTACGCGCTGTCGCAGGCCTTCCGGATCGTGTTCCCGGACCGGCACAACCCGCAGACCGCGCAGTGGGAGCGGGTGCAGCGCATCTTCGACCTGCTCCTGTGATCCGGACCCCCAGCTCACCCGCCTTTGTCCAATCTTGACCTGACCGGCCCAAGACGGGGCGGAGTCGCGTCGACGCCCGCGCATCCCTGACGGGATCCGGGGCACTGTGCCTGCATGGACGGCAGGCCGCGGATGCGGGGCGCGACCTTCGGTCGCCAACCGGAACGAGCGAGCATCGATGAGTTGCTCACGCGTGCCGACGGCCCGAGAGCCATCCTCGTCGAGGGGGAGCCGGGCCTGGGGCGGACCCGCCTGCTGGAGGAGGCCGCGCGGAGGGCCGCCGACGAAGGCTTCGCTGTGGTGGTCGCGGACACGGCCCCTGAACTGCGCCGGTCCGCGAGCCTGGAGTCGCTGCTGTCGGCACTCCGCGAGCCCGGGCCGCCTCCGCGGCAGACCGGCGGGCAGGACCGCCCGGCCGAGCGGTTGTGGGCCGCGCTGGAGCGGCGGGCCCGCTCCACCTCGTTGCTGGTCGTACTGGACGATCTCCAATGGGCCGATCTCGCGACGCTTCACGCGCTGCAGACGCTGCCGATCCGGCTCGCCACCTCCCCCGTGCGCTGGATTCTCGCGCGCCGCAGCGGCTGCGGCGGGGCCGAACTCGACCGGCTGTTCCTCCGCTTGCAGGCCGGCGGCGCCGTCTTGCTCCAGCTCCGCTCACTGACCGGCGAGGCAGTCTCCGACCTGGTCACCGCCGCCTTGGGCGCGTCCCCGGACCCCGGCCTGCGCGCGCTGGCGGAGGGGGCGGGCGGCAATCCGCTGCTGCTCGTCGAGCTGACGAATGGACTGCTGGACGAGGGCGGGGTGGAGATCTCCCAGGGCCACGCTCGTCTCGTCACCTCCCGGCTGCCGGAGCGGGTCCATCTCGTCGTCCAGGGCCGCCTGGACGGCCTGGATCCGGCGGCCCGGCGGCTCCTTGAGCTTGCGGCGATGCTGGGGCCCGCGTTCCATCCCCTGGTCGCCGCCGATCTGCTCGGCACCACTCCCTCCGACCTCCTGCCGGCACTGGAGGCGATACTGGCGACCGGGGTGCTGGTAGCGCACGAAGAGGCACTGGTGTTCCGGCACGACCTGGTGCGCGAATCCGTGATCACGAGTATTCCCGCTCCCGTCCGGCAGGCGCTGCACGTGCAGATCGGCAGGACCCTGCTGGAGCACGGTGGCCGGGCGGAGGCCGCGGCGACCCACCTCATGGCTGGGGCCGTACCAGGCGTCCCGGAGGTCCTCCAGAGCCTGGACCGGGCGAGCGCAGAGTTGCTCGGCGCTTCCCCGACGGTCGCCGCAGAGCTGACCCGCCGGGCGCTGGACCTCACCGAACCCGCCGACCCGCGGCGGTTCGCGCGCACGATGACGGCGATGCGGACCCTGGTCGCCGCCGGTGACCTGCGGGGAGCCGCGGATCTCGCGGAGGCCGCGCTCGACCAGTGCGGGTCCGGTCCGTCCATCGCCGAACTGCTGACCGCGCTGTCCTTCGTACTGGTGCCGATGGGCCAGGCCGCCAGGGCGTCGGACACGGCCAAGGCCGTGCTGGACATGCCGGACCTGTCGGGCGAGGTACGCGACCGCGCCGAACTGGCCCTCCTGCAGGCCGAGGCCGGGCCGCGGATGGGCGAGGGGGTGCTGGACCGGGCGAAAGCGATCGTCAAGGCGGGCGACGAGCCCGGCTGCGGCCTGGTGACCGGGGCGCTCATCGTCCTCGCCATGAACGCCTGGGACGAGGGCGATCTGGCCGGTGCGCTCGAATTCACGCGGGCCGGCGTGCGGCAGGCGTTCAACGACGGCGTGGACGAGTGTCGGCTCCACCCCAGCCTGATCCTGGCCTCGTTCCTGGTGGACGTCAGGCACATGGACGAGGCACGACAGGCGATGCTGCCCGGGACCGGGGGGACGGACGGGATCGGGCGGGACGGCTGGGCGGCCGGGCCCGGGATCGTGCGATCACGCATCCACCTCGGGGAGGGGCGGCCGGAGGAGGCGATCCACGAGGCGAGATCGGCTCTGGAGTTGGCCGCTGCGGGCGGGGCGGACCTCCTGGCCGCCTGCGCCCGGTCCGAGTTGTCCATCGCGGCGCTGCGCTCCGGCGATCTCGGGACGGCCACCGAGCACGGCCTCGGCGGGGCGGGCGCGGGCGATCCGGCGCCCCCTCCCTTCAACCTGACCCGAAGCGAGTTGGTCCGGGCACAGGTGACCGAGGCGTGCGATGGCCCGCGGGCCGCCCTGCCCGGACTGAGCCGCCTCCTCGACGGTCTGGCGAAGCACAACCAGGTGCTGACCTGCGATCCGACGGCGGCGGCCTGGCTGGTTCGGACGGCGGTCGCGGCGGGTGAGCCCGGAGCGGCGGAGGATGTCGTCGCGGCGGCCGAGCGGCTCGCCGAGACGAACCCGGGGCTGCCCAGCCTGGCCGCCGCCGGCGAGCACGCCCGCGGGTTGCTGCACGGCGATCCGGATCTCCTGCGGAGCGCGGCCGCACAGCACGCCGACCGTTGGGCGCGCGCCTCCGCCTATGAGGACCTCGGCGTGCTGCTGGGCGGGGCGGACGGCTCGCGCGGCCGGACGATCCGATGTCTCGACGAGGCTCTCTCCTGTTACACGGCGGCCGGTGCCGAGCGCGACGCCGCCCGGATCCGCAAGCGCCTGCGGCGGATGGGGGAACGCCGGCGGCACTGGAACCACCGCAAGCGGACCGCGACAGGCTGGGGCAGCCTGACGGGAACCGAGCAGCGGATCTCCTTGCTCGTCGCCCAAGGGCTCACCAACCAGCGCGTCGCCGACCAGTTGTTCATCAGCGTCCACACGGTCGCGTTCCACCTGCGCCAGATCTTCCGAAAACTCAACGTCCGTTCGCGCGTCGAACTGGCACGGCAGGTCCTCGAACATGCCGACGGCCCTCCCCGAAGCGAACCCCAGAGATGATCCCGACGAGCGAACACAGACCGAGGCCCCTGTGGCCCGCAGACCGGCTAGACCGGAATGAGCGGACGCAGGTCCCGGGAGATGCTGGACTTGATGTCCTCCCATTCGCCTTCTGTGACATAGTGGCGCAGCGCCTGCAGGACGGTGGACACCAGCCGTTCCATGCCGCCGTCAGCCTCATAGGGGAAGCCGCGCCGAACGCTCTGCAGGAACCGTTCCCGGTCCATCTTCACCGGTACCCGGCTGGGGTCCCAGCCCTCGTAGTACACGCCGCGGACCAGCAACGGAAGCTGGGCGGCCAGATGGGCACATTCGTCCACGGTCAGCCGGTCCCGCAACGTGTGCATTACGGCTCGCAGCGCGTCATAGGACTTGGTCCGCTGATCCTTTGACCAGCCGTATGCATGCTCGATCTCTGCCAGCACGCGGTTCGTCTTGTCGATGGTCTTGTCGAAGGTCGAGAATCCCGTTGCGCTCATGTCGGCATACCTTCCGAATGAGGATGACTTTCGCAGAGAGTGTTGCTCGGGATCGGGTGATGACGCATCACCCTGTCCGGGTGGCTTCGGAACCGGGCCTCGTTTCACCTGGCATGGGCGATGCCTGCTCACCACTCTCACCGGATGCTGGCCGATAGCTGCGATCCGCCTATCAAGGGGGTGAGGACATGACGACCGCTGACGACCTGGGCACGATCCAGACCCGTGTGCCCGCTCGGCTGGACCGCCTGCCATGGTCGAGATTCCACTGGAGGATCGTGATCGGCCTCGGCACCGTCTGGGTGCTGGACGGGCTGGAGGTCACCATCGTGGGTTCCATCGCGGCCCGGATGACCGAGCCGGGCAGCGGAATCGACATCTCGAGCGGCGACATCGGCACGGCCGCGGCCTGCTACGTCGCCGGCGCATGCCTCGGCGCGCTGCTCTTCGGCCAGCTCACCGACCGCTTCGGACGCAAGAAGCTGTTCATGCTCACACTGGGGCTGTACCTGGTGGCGACCGTGGCGACGGCCTTCGCGACCGAGGCGTGGTACCTGTTCCTGTTCCGTTTCTTCACCGGGGCCGGTATCGGCGGTGAGTACGCGGCCATCAACTCGGCCATCGACGAGCTGATCCCCGCCCGCAACCGCGGCCGGGTGGACCTCGCCATCAACGGCAGTTACTGGCTGGGCGCGGCCATCGGCAGCCTGGGCAGCGTCCTGCTCCTCAACGACGCCCTGCTGTCGGCGGATCTCGGCTGGCGGCTGGCCTTCGCCATCGGCGGGGTCCTCGGGCTGGGGATCATGGTGGTGCGCCGGAGTGTCCCGGAGAGCCCCCGGTGGCTGTTCATCCACGGCCATGAGCAGGAGGCGGAACGGATCGTCGACCGCATCGAGCGGGAGGTGCAGACCGGTACGGGGAAGCCGCTGCCGCCTCCGGGCGAGAGCATCAGCGTCCGGCAGCGCAGGTCGATCAGTTTCCGCGAGATCGCGCGCGTGACGGTCAAGCGCTACCCCAACCGCACTGTCCTCGGGCTGTCGCTGTTCGTCGGGCAGGCCTTCATGTACAACGCGGTCACGTTCGACCTGGGCACGATCCTCAGTGACTTCTTCGGCGTCGCGTCCGGCACGGTGCCCTACTTCCTGGCCGCGTTCGCGCTCGGGAACCTGATGGGACCGCTGCTGCTCGGACGCCTCTTCGACACCGTCGGCCGCAAGCCGATGATCGCCGGCACCTATTTCGGCTCCGCGGTGCTCATCGCGGCGACTGCCGCCCTGCTCATGGCCGGCCTGCTGACCTCGACGACGTTCATCATCCTGGTCTCGGTGAGCTTCTTCGTCGCGTCGGCCGGGGCCAGCTCCGCCTACCTGACGGTCAGCGAGATCTTCCCGATGGAGACCCGCGCCCTGGCCATCGCCCTGTTCTTCGCGGTCGGCACCGCGGTGGGCGGAATCACCGGCCCGGCGCTCTTCGGCCAGTTCATCGGCAGCGGCCGGCGGGAACTCGTCGCCCTCGGGTTCTTCATCGGGTGCGGGGCCATGCTGCTGGGCGGGATCGCCGAGCTGATCTTCGGTGTCCGCGCCGAACAGCAGTCGCTGGAGAACATCGCCCGTCCGCTGACCGCGCAGGAGGCCGAGGCGACCACGCCACAGGAGCAGGAGAGCATCCGGCAGGCCGAACTGGAGCGGGAACTGCCGGCGGAGGACAGGCGGCTCGCCGCCGAACGCGATCGCCGCGCCGGGGAGCGTGCCGCCCGGCGCCGCAAGCGGGAGATGGCGATGCCGCAGCGCTTCCGTCCCGGGCCCGGAGGGTCGCAGACCTACTCACCGGGGATGATGGGAACGGCGGGGACGCCCAGCCGGGCGAGGGCGGTCTCCGAGCGCGAACTCGACCGTGAGATCGATGATCTCGTCCACGCGACCGGGGCCGGCCCCGTAGAGCGGCGAGACCTGGCGGAGCGGGTCGGCGCCCGAGGCTGGGGCCCCGGCCGGTTCGGGCACGCGCTGGGCGAGGCGGTCAGGGAGGGGCGGCTGCGGCGGCTGACGCGCAGCAGGTACGGCCCTGGAGGCTCAAGGGGGGACGAGAAGTGACGCTCGCCTGCCGTCTTCTCGGCCATCGTCCGCGGTTCACCACTGAAGGGAACACGCTGGTGTGGACCTGTCACCGGAAATGCGGGGCCGGAGGTGCCAAGGAGTACGAGACCGCCGCCGACGCCGCTCGTTACGCCCGTGCCTTCGACCGGGAGGATCGGGAGGATCTCGGCAGGCGCGCTCCGTTGATCGGCTTGTTCCCGCTCCGCCTGTTCCGCGCCTTCCGGAACCGTCACCGCGGCGGCGGATAAGAGAGCGGCAGCGCTCAGAGAATTTGAGCCTCCCGCGCCTTGCTCACCGCCTCCCGGCGACGGGAGGCGGTGAGCTTCCGGTAGATGTGGCGCATGTGCGTCTTCATGGTGTTGACCGAGACGTGCAGCTCGGCCGCGATCTCCTCCGTCGTCAGGACGCTTTGGAGATACCGCAGCACCGTCAGCTCCCGCTCGGTCAGCTGCGGTGCGGCAGGGCGGTCCGTCCGCTCGGCGGCGCACTCCATGATGTCCATGACGAACGGCCAGTATGCGGTCCCGGAGTCCAGATGGGCGCTCAGCAGCCGCCGGGCGGGTGGGCCCTCGCGGATGAACACACCCCGGAAACGCTCCTGATCAGCGAGTTGCAGGGCCTTTTCCAGGGTCGTGGACGCGTGCCGGTCCCGGCCGAGACGGTGGGCGGCCAGCGCTTCCAGGAGGCCCGCCTCCACCCTGGTGCCCAGCTCCATGTCCGGGGCTCCGGCGGCCGTTCGCATCGCCGCCTCCAGGTCGCCGTTCCTCAGCTGCATGCGCGCGAGGGCGACCGCCAGCGGGGCCGAGTCGCCCGGCGCACCCGCCTGGTCGGCCAGGAGTCTCGCGGCCGTGCGGGTGTCCCCGAAATTCGTCCGCAACGCGGCCTCGGCGGCGGTGGACCGGTCGGCGATGTATCCGGGCACCGCCCAGCCGGTGAGCAGGCGGCGGGTCTCGCGCAACACCCGGTCCGCTCCGGCCTGGGATCGGCCCGCCTGAAGCGACCACAGCCGGACGATGCTGATCAGGGCGGCGAGCACTTGGTCGCCGGTGCCGTCCGCGAGATCCAGGTACCGTGCCGCCTCGCCGGCTTCATCCCATTCGTGGTGCGTGATCGCCAGCGCTAGATGGGCGTATCCGCAAGCCGCGGGGGTCCCCACGAAACCGAGCGCATCCTGAGCGGTCTGCCCCGCGAGATGGAGTTCGCCGAGCAGCGCACGGACCACGGCGAGCCTGCTGAGGCACGCCGCCCTGACCTGTTCCAGGCCCGCTCGCTCGGCCGCGGCCAGCCCGTCGTCCAGTGCCCGCTCCGCCGTGTGCAGGTCGCCCGTGGCCAACTGCGCCGTGCCGAGTGCGGAAAGGGCGACAGAGCGGGTGCGATCGCCGTCATCACGGTGCGCGAGGAGCCGCGACGCCTGGGAGAACATCGCCGTGACGTCGCCCACCGCCACCGACCGCGCCAGATGGATCGCCGTGACCCTGTCGTCGTCGGCCCCGGTACGGTCGCGGGCGAGCCGCAGGTAACGCTCGGTTCCTCGCCGATCGCCGAGAATCTGCTGATTCAGCGCACAGGCCAGCGCAAGGTCCGGATTATCGCGAAGTACATCGACCGGCGGTGCGGGGTCGGACCCGCAAAGCGGCCGGTCCGAACACGACAGCACGAGATCGCGCCAGTGGTCGGCCAGCAGATCCGTGGCCATCCGCCAGTTCGAGGACAGGAGGGCGTGCTGCAGCGCGTCCGGGGACGAACCTCGCGCGGCGTACCAGGCGGCCGCGCGGCGATGCAGATCGGGAACCCGCCGTGGCGCCCGCCGGGCCAGCTCACGGCGCAGGAACTCGCCGAAAAGACCATGGCAGCGATAGGAGGAGTGCCGGTCGCCGACCGGGGCGAGGAAGGCGCCCGCGTCCCACAGTTCGGTCAGGATCCGTTCACCGTCCGACCGGCCGGTGAGGGCGTCCGCCAGGCCGCCGGTCAGCCGCTCCAGCACAGAGCCGCACAGAAGGACCTCCAGATGGCCGTCCTGCAGCCCGTCCAGCACTTCCGAGGTGAAATAGCGCGCGATGGTCTCGTGATCGCCGCTCAGCCCATCGACGAAGCGCAGCGGATCAGCGTGTTCCGCCATGGACATCGCCGCCAGCCGCAGGCCGGCCGGCCAGCCCTCGGTGCGCCGGAGCAGCATGCACGCGTACCGGTCAGGCAGGTCCAGGCCCAGTGCGGCCAACAGTTCCACGGTCTCCGCCATGGTGAAGGACAGCTCTGCGGCTTGCACGACGGTGACCGCCCCGGTGAGCCGCAAGCGCGTCAACGGAGGTCCCGGGCCACCGCGCGTCGTGATGACCATCCGCAGTGCCCGCCCGGCGTGCTGAACCAGATACTCCAGCCCCTTCAGGACCTGCGGGTCCCGTATGCGGTGGAAATCGTCTAGGACGACGCTCACGGGTTCGCGGAGGTCGGCGAGCACGGCCGCCAGCCGGGCCAGGAACACATCGTGCGGCACCTCGTCCGGCGACGGTAGGGCGTCTCCTGCGAACCTGCCCGCAGAGTTCAGCGCGGCCCGCAGATAGGACCAGAACCGGGGGTCGTCCCCGTCTTCGATGCCTAACCAGCCGGCACGAACGTCGGTCGCCCTCGTCCACCAGCTCAGCAGTACCGACTTCCCCCAGCCGGGTGGAGCGTTCACCAGTGTGATCGGGTCATGCCGCCCGGCGTCGAGGACGCGGCCGAGGCGCGGCCGCTCCACGAGCCCTGGTGGAGGGTCGGGAGGCTCCAGCTTCGAACCCAGCAGTGGTACCTCAGTCACGCCCAACACCCTGCGTGCGCCGCCGGGCCCCTCGTATCCCCAGTCCGGTAGCAGCCGCTGCCGAGCCGGCGCACTTGACGCGTCCGGGCAGCGGATCGCCGAGGATCCGTCCCGCTTGTGCGTATCGCTACCTGCTTGTTCGGCTGGACGGGGCCTCCCGGGGAAGACCGCGATCATGGATTCGGAATCCCTGGTCATCGTCGGCCTGGTCATCATGGCCGTGCTCCTGCTCTCTCGGGGCCTGTCCTCGCGCCTGGGGATACCCGACGCGGTCCTTCTCGTCGTCCTCGGCGCGGCGGCCGCGTTCCTGCCCGGCATCCCCGAGATCGAGCTGCCACCGGAACTGGTGCTGCTGGGCTTCCTGCCCCCGCTCGTCTACTACGCCGCGTTCTTCAGCTCCCCGCGCGAGGCGAAGGCGGACGCAGTGCCGATCACGACGCTGGCGATCGGCCTGACGACGGTGACCACCTTCGTCGTCGCCGCGGTCCTGCGCTGGGTCCTGCCCGACCTGGGCTGGGCGGCGGCCGTCGCCCTCGGGGCCGCCGTGGCCCCCACCGACCCCGTCGCCGCGATCTCGATCATGAAGCGGCTGAACGCACCGAACCGGATCGCGACCATCGTCGAAGGGGAGAACCTCATCAACGACGCCGTCGCGCTCACCGCCTTCGTGCTGGCCGTCGAGGCGCTGACGACACCCTTCACCGTCGGCCACGGCATCGCACGGCTGGCCGAGGTCGTCGCCGGCGGCGTGGCGTGCGGCCTGGCGGTGGGGTTCACCGCGTCCCGCCTCCGCCGCCGGATCCGCGATCCCGCGAGCCAGATCATCGTGTCCCTGCTGACGCCGTACCTCGCGTTCGTCCCGGCCGACGAACTCGGCTTCTCCGGTGTGCTCGCCACCGTCTGCGCGGGCTTCTACCTGGGCACCCGCGGAGATGGCATGCTCCAGCCGGCGTCCCGGCTCCCCGGCCATCTGTTCTGGCAGGTGCTGATCTTCTTCCTGGAGTCGGCGCTGTTCGTGCTGCTCGGTCTTGAGATTCCCGCCATCGGGCGCGAGTTGACCGGCTCGGCATGGCCGCCCGCGATCCTGGGCGCGGCCGCGGTCACGGCCGTCATCCTGGCACTGCGGCTGGCCTGGACCCAGTTCGTCTTCCCGCTCTCCCGGTACTTGCCCGGCCGGCACGTGGCCTTCGACCACCTGCACTGGCGCGAGCGACTCGCCATCGGCTGGAGCGGCATGCGAGGCGCGATCTCACTGGCGATCGTGCTGTCCTTGCCGGTGTCGGCGCCGGGCCTGGCGCCGGAACGACGCGGCGAGCGGCTCTTCGTGGCCGGCGCCGTCGTGTTCCTCACCCTGCTCGGGTGTGCGGCCACGCTGCCCGCCCTGCTGAGACGACTCGGCCTGGCCGAGTCCGACCAGGTCCGGATCCAGTACCAGGAGGCGCGGAAGGCAGTGGTGGAAGCAGCCCTGGCACGGCTGGACGAACTCATCGAGAACGGCGAGGTCGACGATCGCACCGGCAGGACCTTCCGCCAGCTGTACGAGGATCTTCTGGACCAGATTCGCAGCGGAATCGACGAGGACCCCGGCGAGGAGGTGACCGACTCCCTCGGCCTGCGCCGCGAACTGGTGCGGACGCAGCGTGAGAAGCTGCGTCGGCTCTACTCCAAAGGCAAGATCAGCGCAGAGACCCTGCGGGCCGTGGACCGGTGGCTCGATCTCGAGGACCCCGACATCCGGGAAGTCGGCTGACCGGGCGCCGCCCGTCCAGACCTGTCAACTCTGAGGATGTGCCCGACCGGCCGGACGGGGCAACGTCCTATGCAGGGAATGTCCCCAACGAGAGGATCAAGCCATGGCACTGCCCAGCATCCGCCGCCCCGGAGACACGATGCTCACCTCGAGGCCGCGGGCGTTCGACCCCCTCTACGAGCAGATGGAGCAGCTGGTGAACGCGGCCTTCGCCGGCACCACGGAGATGCCTTGGGCACCTGCGGCGGACGTGAGCGAGACCGACGACGCCTATGTGATCGAGGCCGAACTTCCCGGCCTGAAGAAGGACGAGATCGACGTATCACTGCACGATCGGGAGCTGGCCATCACGGGAGAGGTCAAGGAGCGGGAGGGCCGTGGGCTGCGGCATCGCAAGCAGCGGCGCAGCGGCCGATTCGAGTGCCGCGTGTACCTGCCCGCTGACATCGACGCCGAGCGGGTCGACGCGAGCCTCGGCGACGGCGTGCTCACCGTGACGGTCCCCAAGGCCACGACCGAGAAGGATCGCCACATCGAGGTCAAGGGCTGACCCCCACGGGCACTCCGCCCACACCCGCGGGGAGGGGCTGGTGATCATCCGTTGCGGGCACTGCGGTAAGAAGAACCGCGTGCCACCGGCCGCCGACGGCAATCCGGTCTGTGGCAACTGTCACCGGCCGCTCCCGTGGATCGCGGAGGCCGGAGACGAAGACTTCGCCGAGGTCGCCGAGCGCTCCCCGGTTCCGGTCCTCGTCGACCTGTGGGCGACCTGGTGTGCGCCGTGCCGCAGGGTCAGTCCGGTACTGGAGCGCATCGCCCGCGAGAAGGCCGGGCGCTTGAAGCTCGTCAAGATAGACATCGACCGGGCGCCGCACATTCAGCGGCGCTTCGCCGTGCGTGCCGTTCCCACACTGCTGCTGATGCGTGACGGGAAGGTGATCGACCAGAGAGCGGGCGCCGCACCCGCCGGTCCACTCCGAACGTGGGTGGAGGAGACCCTTGGAAGAGACACCTGACCTGAACGGCGCGTTTCCCCGCCTCGACCGGCGGCAGGTCGAGGCGGTCGCGGCATACGGGGAACGACGCCCGACTCGCCGTGGCGACGTCCTCTTCGCCGAAGGCGATCGCGACTACGGCTTCTTCCTGGTCCTGGCCGGGACGGTGGCGATTCTGGACAAGGGCGAAGTCATCCGCGTGCACGGTCCGGGACGCTTCCTCGGCGAACTGGGCCTGCTGACGGGGCAGCCCGCCTTCCTCACAGCCCGTGTCGCCGAGCCCGGCGCGGTGATCGAGCTGCCGCCCGGGCGGCTGCGCGAACTGGCCGGGCGGGAACCCTGGTTCGGCGACCTTGTCCTTCGCGCGTTCCTCATCCGCCGTTCCCTGCTCATCGAGCAGGGCGCCGGGCTGCGGATCATCGGCTCGCGGTTCTCTGCTCGCTGCTGGCGACTGCGCGACTTCGCCGCGCGCAACCGGCTGCCGCATCGATGGATCGACGTCGAGGACGACAAGGACGCCGAATCGCTGCTCAGGGGGCTCGGTATCCCGGCGTCGGAGACACCTGTCGTGATCGTGAACGGTGAGCGGGTACTGCGCAATCCCGGGGACGACGAACTGCCCCGGCTGCTCGGACTGCCGCCGCCGGCACCGGACTCCTCGGCGCACGACATGCTTGTGGTCGGCGCGGGCCCGGCAGGATTGGCCGCGGCCGTGTACGGCTCTTCCGACGGCCTTGACACGGTGGTCGTCGACGCCATCGCCACCGGAGGGCAGGCCGGCGCATCTTCCAAGATCGAGAACTACCTCGGCTTCCCCACCGGCATCTCCGGCGCGGAGTTGACCGATCGGGCGGTCGTCCAGGCAGGAAAATTCGGGGCGAAGTTCCACGTGCCCGGCCACGCCACGGGACTGCGGGTGCGCAACGACCGGTACACCGTCGACCTCGCCGGTGGCGGCGAGCTGTCGGGCCGCACGGTCATCATCGCGACCGGCGCCCGCTACCGCCGACTGGACGTCCCGCGTCTGGACGACTTCGACGGTGCCGGGGTGTACTACGCCGCGACCCAGGTTGAGGCGCTGCAATGCCGGCGTGTGCCGGTGGCCATTGTCGGCGGCGGCAACTCGGCGGGACAGGCGGCCGTATTCCTGGCCCGGCACGCCACACGCGTGCTGCTCTTCGTCCGGGGTACGGAGCTCGGTGAGAGCATGTCGCGCTACCTCGTCGATCGGATCGAGCGTTGTCCCGAAATCGAGGTATTCCTGCACATGGAAATCCGTGAACTGCACGGTCACGGTCGTCTGGAGGAGGTCGTCGCGGAGGACAACCGGACCGGTGAGGTCCGCCGGTTCGAGGCGCGCGCCTTGTTCGTCTTCATCGGAGCCGACCCCTGTGCCGGCTGGTTGTCGGGCACGGTCGCACTCGACGACAAGGGATACGTGCGCACCGGCGGCCCCCGGGCCCTGCCGCTGGAGACCGATCTCCCCGGGGTGCTGGCCGCGGGTGACGTGCGGAGCGGCTCGATCAAGCGCGTCGCCTCCGCGGTGGGAGAGGGAGCTATGGCCGTCCGCCTGGCGTTCGAGCGCCTGAGCTGATGACCGGCCGTCCGGGCATGAGGCTGAGCGGTGACAACCGTCTACGTTCGGTGGCGCGCACCGCCGTCACGCCGGTGCGGGTGCGACTGAAGCGGCTGCGCACGCAGCCCATGGCCGTCGTCATCGCGCGCCTCGCCGTGACCGCGGTCCTCTCGTTCCAGTTGGCGTCATGGCTGCCGGCTACCAGCCCAAGGCCCGTACTGGCTCCTCTGACCGCACTCCTCGTCGTCCAGGTCACGCTGTACCAGACAATTCGCCATGTCTGGCAACGCGTCGTCAGCGTCGTGGTCGGAGTGTTGGTCGCGGCACTGCTGTCGAACCTGTTGGGGTTCAGCTGGTGGAGCCTGGGCCTGGCCATCACGGCTGCGCTGATCTGCGGATTCGCGATGCGGCTCGGCAACTACGTCCTCGAGGTGCCGATCAGCGCCATGCTCATTCTGTCCCTCGGAACCGGCACCGCGGCCACGGGCCGGATCGTGGAGACCCTCGTCGGCGCGCTCACCGGTCTGGTCGCCGGGATCCTGACCTCGCCCATCAAGATCCAAGCAGCCGAGGAAGCGCTGGAGGATCTCAGCGGCACCATAGCCCGTCACCTCGACGACGTTGCCGACGCAGTGGAAGAACGCCCTGAGCCGCGCGCCTTCGATGAGGTGCTCTCCCGGGCCCGGTCCCTCACCCGGGAAGTTCAACGGGTGGACGGTGAACTCGGACACGCCGAGGAGAGCATCCGCCTCAATCCGCAGGGCCTCGGAATGCTGAAGTCCATGGTGGCGTTGCGCGAGACTCTGGTCACACTGGAGCATTGCGGAGTCACCATCCGCGGCCTCGCACGCTGCCTCGCCGACCACGCCAACGAACCTGAGCAGGGGCGCGAGGATCCCCTCTCCGAGAGCGACACCCGCGCCCTGCTGGCCACGACCATGAGACACCTGGCCTCGGCACTGGGCATCTACGGGCGAATGCGCCGACAACAGTTCGCCACAGGAAACACCGACCTCGAGGATCCGATCGCCTCCCACCTGAACGCCGCGCGGGAGGAGCGTGTCAAGCTGAGCGAGATGCTGCGGGCCGACAGCCCCGACTGGCCGCTCCATGGTGAGCTCCTCGTTCACCTGGACCGCTTGAGAAGCGAACTGGAGTCCGGGCGACGAACGCGAGGGCCAAGGCGCCCGAGTCGCCGACTCCGTATTCCCAAGCCTTCGCCGCCCGCCACACTAAGCCCGATCCGGCGGCGAACCGACCTTCGTCGAGCACACTCCTGAACCTGTGCTTGCCGAAAACGTCTTCCGTACAGGTCAAGCCGCATGTCGGTACTTGTTGAGGATGCTGCCCAAACGTTGACTTCTTCGGATGTTCAACTGGGCGATCTCGCCGAGTTCGGTGATTGGTGAAGACAGCGACTTCAGCGGGCGGGCGTTGGCTATGCCCAGGTGAGGCCGATGCTCGTTGTAGAGGGTCTCGAACTCGCGGAGGGAGTAGGTGCCGCTGGTTCCAGATCAGGGTCCGGTCGAGGAGTCCGCGGCAGCAGGTTTGCACACACCGTCCCATGACCGCCTTCATCCTCGGCATCCCCCGGTCAGCACCGTCTAGATGTCGGCATCGGCCAGAACGGTGTCGAAGAGCTCAGGGAACTTGCCGTCGCGGTCACGGATCAGGAACCGTGCCCGGCAGCCGGCGTCCTCCAGGTCCATGGCCAGGTTCCTGGCCGCCTGTGTCACCCACGACGCGGTCGGATGGGCGGTGGCGCCCAGAACGCGGATCCGGCGGCTGTGGTGCTCGATGACCGCCACCACGTACATCCGCGTGAGCGTGACGGTCTCTGGAAAGCCACACGCCGGGAGTGTCCCGGCCTGGGCGCGCAGGAAGTCGGCCCACGTGGTCGATGCACGCTCGGGCGCCGGATCGACGCCGGCGTCCTTGAGGATCTCCCAGACCGTGGAGGCGGCGACCTAGACGTCGAGCACCAGCAATTCGCCGTGCACCCGCCGGTAGCCCCGGCTTGGTTCTCCCGCGTCCAGGCGAAGGAGGAGAGCCCGGATGGAGCGGACGGTGGGCGGTCGGCTCGGCCGCTTGGGTTTGGATCGGGCGGCGTGTCGGCCCGCGGTCAGGTCCCGGTGCCAGCGCAGTACTGTGTCCGGCCGCACGAGCAGCTGCATCCGCCGCAGCTCCCCGGAAGGCGACCGGTGCAGCAGCCCCGCAAGCAGTGCTCGATCCGAATCGGCGAACAGCACGCTCGCCCCGTCCAACTGGCGCTCCAGCACCGCGATCTGATGCCGCAACACCAAGATCTCGACGTCCTTCTCCCGGTTGGTCATCGGGAAGCAGACGCAGCACTGCGAGGGCGTTCGCCAAGGTCAAGTAGGCCACCCGCAACAGCACAACCGCCTACCATCCCGAGGCGAGGGCGGTCTCGTGGTCTGTCTGTCCCGCGACAGTCCCCAGCCCTACGCCGCAATCCGCCGAACATCACCCCTCTCACCTGCACAGAGGTACTCTTCGGCAAGCACAGGTCGGCACCGGCGTTGCTGGGGGCGACATGACCGGCTTGGGCGGGTGAAGAGTACCCGGTTTCGAGGCGCTACCAGGGGTGACGCAGGGCCCGGATCGAGCCGCCGAGCCGCCGAGCTGCCACGGGGACGAACCGGGGCATGTCGGGCAGGGAACAAACCGGGGTGATCTAGCGTTTGCCCTGGTCAGGGATGGTGTATCGCGTGGGACCCGAACCCACAACCTACGGATTAAAAGTCCGCAGCCTCGCCTCTCCTACGCAACGCCTGTGATGTTCGTGAGCTTCAAGATGTAGCGGGTGTCTTGCTTAGGGCGGCTGACGTTGAATCTACAACGTAAAGAAAGACTTCCGTGATGGATGAAAATGTGGGCAGCCGGAGGAGCATGACTGATCTTCATTGGAATCGGCCGATTAGCGTTAGAGAGACGCCGCTGTGGTTCGTGATCGAGACGAAGAGCGCCGCAGCCTGAGGACTGTACAGGCAGGCGCACCGCCTATCGAGGGCTATATGAGGCTTCCTGGCGTTCGCTGATGATCTTCCGACGGTGCGGATGGTGCCGCGAGCCGGCCCGAGGCACGCGGGAGCGTCCGGAGGGCCGGCTGCGGCGACGTCGGTGATGCTCGAGTCGGTTTGGGGAGCCGGGCCCAACGCAATGTGGGCACTACGCCCAGACCGCCTCGACTCCGACTGCTGTGTGCCGCTGAGAGAACGGCAGTCTTGCTGGCCTCAGATGCCTGTGCGGCAGGTCTGTGGGGCAGCCGACTGCCCCACCAGCGGCTTACTCGCCCTGAAGACCTGGAAAGACTTGATCACAGAGATGAGTGGCGAGGGCGCCGCCCTTCTGGGGGTGCTTGGGTGAGGCCGTGCGGATCCAGGACACGCCGACCTTGCTGGTGAGTGCCTCGCTGAGGGCGGCGCGGAGACGCTCGCCCGCACCCAGAGCGATGGACCTGCGGCTCCGCGAGTCCTTGGGGGTGAGGTAGAAGCCTTCGCCCCCCTGGTGGTCGCGCCGGGAGGTGTCCACTGGCTTGGTTTCCGCGCATTCCAGTGGACCGTCGAGCGCTCGGCGGAAACTCATTGAGGTCGCGGCGAGGCCGTTGACGGTGCGCCTCTGTGGTCGGTGGCTTGCTCTCCTGGCATTGGTGCAGAGCAGTGCGTGCATGGAGTCCTCCAAGCGGTCTCTTTGCTGACGGGCCACAATGAAACCTGTCTGACGCGGTCCGGCTCGTGAGCGAAACGTGCGGTGATGAGAACTGCTCAGCGGTGCGATGCCGCCGTCCGCGGCTGATGGTGCTGAAACGACAATGCGGCGGGAGGATCAGGCCTCGCTGTCGTGGTTGGTGATTTCCGCTCATTGACCACGGACACTCATCGGCCGGTTGAGGGGGTCTGAGCGACGCAGGGTGTCCTGTCCGCCTCCAGTTGCTTTCGAACCCACCCTTCCGTAGTTAGGTCGTCCACGATGTGAGAGCCGGCCAGGGGTGTCCCTGGCCGACGCTCTCGTCTAGGGCCTGTTGCAAAGTGCGCTTGAGGAGTGGTATCGCGCCTGGGACGGTGGTTGAGGGCATCCCTCATCCGTCCCAGGCGGTATCGGCTTACAGCTTGGCGACGTCGTGCGCGGACAACTGCGGATACAGAAGAGCCGGGTCCTCGCCGAGCCGGGACTTCCACTGGGCCGTCCGCCCGTCGGCCAGTACTTCGAGGGAACCGGCCTCAAGGCCTTCCAGGGCCGTCCTGGCGATCACATCGGGGTCGGACTTCTCGTCTTCGATGCCGGCCATCATGTCGGTGTCGACGCTTGCCATGGCCAGCGCCGTGACCTGGGTGCCCTGACCGGCGAGTTCGTACCGGATGCCGTTGGTCAGCGCCCAGGCCGCGGCCTTGGACGCCCCGTAGCTGTTGGAGTGCTCGTACGCCATCCACGCCATGACCGACAGCACATTCAGCACGGCACCGCCGCCATTGGCGCTCAGGACCGGCGTGAAGGCACGCACCATGCGCAGGGTGCCGAAGAAGTTGGTCTCCATCTCCAGCCGGATGTCCTGCTCCGCGCCGTCGGTGAGCCGGGCGGAGGTCGACACTCCGGCGTTGTTGATGAGCAGTGTCGTGTCGTCGGCCATGGCCGCGGCCCGGGTCACGGACGCGTCATCGGTGACGTCCAGCATCAGCGGGACGACACCGGGCATCTCGGGGACGGTCTCCGGCCGGCGGGTGGCCGCGTAGACCTTGGCGACGCCCCTGCGCCGCAACTCGGTGACGAAGCTGTGCCCGATACCGCGGTTCGCGCCTGTGACCAGCGCAATCTCGTTTCGAATGTCCATGCCCGCTACGCTAGAACCTCACGTCAACGTGAGAGTCAAGCGCGGGGGAGAGGGGGATCGGGGTGTTGAAGATCGGAGAGGTTGCTCAGCGGGCCGGTGTGAGCGTGCGCGCGTTGCGCTACTACGAGGAACAAGGTCTGCTCAGCCCGGAGCGCACATCGTCGGGACAGCGCCGCTACACCGAGGACACCGTCGAGGTGGTACGCCTGTTCCAGCAGTTCTACGCGGCTGGCCTCAGCAGCCGTACCATCGCGACATTGCTGCCCTGCGTGAACAACGGGCGCACCACCGCCACCCAGCGCCGCATGCTGCGCGCCGAACGCGACCGCCTCGCGGCCAGGGTCGAGGAAATGACCCACACACTGCGCCGACTCGACCAGCTCATCACCGTCGCCGACCACCGCAGCAGGAAGGCTCACAGCCACTCGTCGAGGACTGCGACCAGCACAGTCGCCTCCTAGCGCACGGCGAACTCGTCGTACCTCGTGGCCACCGGACGGTGGCGCTTGAGGCGGTTGATGCCGCATCCACCGCATAGCGCTCTTTGGAGTCGGCCAGATCGACAGCGTTTCCAGTCAACCGCTGCTTTTCGACCTCAGGGAACCGCCACCCATGACGTCCTTGCCAGTCGTGCCCGGGGCCTCGGGCTCGGCGACCAGGCCTGGGAGCGTCCCCTGAGCGAACGCGACGCGGCGTTCCAACGGCTTCGGCAGCCCCTGTTGGGGGGCGGTTCCGAGTGCCGGTAGGCACCGGACGGCACCCTGGACGAGGTCATGGGACTGGAGTTGTGGGCCCTCGCACTGGGCTCCCCGGTGGTGTTCGGTATCGAAGAACCGGCTCCTACGGCGTCGGCCTGGCCTCCTACCCGCGGCGGCGCGGCCATCGCGTCGTCGAGGTGGTGCGTCCTAACCACCGGCAACGGCATCTGCGCGGAAAGACCGACCTCCTGGACGCCGAGAACGCCGCCCGGGCGGTCCTGGCCGGCACCGCAACCGCCGTGCCCAAGGCAGCAGACGGCTGCGTGGGAATGATCCGGCAGATCCAAATCGCCAAGGACACCGCAGTCAAATCCTGTAACCAGGCGATGGTCACGTTGAAAACCATCATCGTCAACGCGCTGGCCCCACTGCGAGAAGAACTGGAGAAGATTCCCGACCGCGGACTCATCGAGCATTGCGCAGAGTTGCCGTGGGATGCGGTGGCTACGACAGCAGATGCCGCCCGCTACACCTCGCGTACTCTAGCCCGCCGTCACCGCGAGCTCAGCAAGGAAATCGACATCCACGAACGGATCCTCCAGACCCTCACCGAACTTGTCACACCAACCCTGACCGGCCTGTTCGGAATCGGCGCCGACTTGGCCGCCGAACTGCTCATCGTGGCCAGTGAAAATCCCGAGCTAATCCGCAGTGAAGCGGCGTTCGTCAAAGTGTGCGGGGTCTGCCCCATTCCTGCCTCGTCGGGCAAAGATTCTGCGGTGCCGACTCTACCGCGGTGGACACTGCCAGGCCAACGCTGCGCTACACCGTATCGCCCTCATCCGCATGCGCTGTCACGAACCGACGATCGCCTACGTCACCCGCCGCGCCACCGAGAAAAGAGCAAATTCAAGATCATGCGATGTCGTAAAAGATTTATCGCCCGCGAGATCTACCACCTCCTCACAGCCGAGACCCTTCATGCGACGACGGCTGCCGCGCTTGACGGAGCATAGGAGCACCAGGGCAATGGTCGAATCGTTCCTCGAGGCGATGAAGAACGAGTGGATCAATCGTATGGTATTTGCCACGCGAGCCCAAAGCGCGTCGTGCGGTTGTGCTGTACATCGATGGCCTTCATAATCGATGCAGGCTTCATTTCGCGAAGGGGTACCGGAAACCGCTTGAGCTTCATACCGAGCACCTGAGCCAGCAGCAAGCAGGGTAGAGTTGCCCGCAGATCACCGATCAATAAGCTGCCCGGAAAACGCCTCCTCTAGATAGCCCCTCACTCAGGTCGGTTGGCCCGCTGTGCCTTTACTTGTTGAGCGATCACGGGCAGACTCACACATCATCCAATCCGGTCCGCCTGCCTCATCCTCTGACATCCCGGCCGCGTTCTCCGCACCCTGGCACACATGCCCCGCAGCCTCGTCACCAGGATCGAGGACCCGCTTGGAGTAGCGGGGAGGCCATGTGACCAGCACCCGCCGATCGCACAGCGAACAGGCCCACTCCTCAACTCCCGTCGCCGAGATCCCTATCTTCCTCATCTGGTGAACCCTCACAAGGAGCACCTCTCACAAGCGGGTCACCTAAACGCCTAACCCGTCAGCAACCAGACCAAACACCTCTACTCTCCAAGCCTCTCGTCGGACAGAACCGGGACTGATGCCCCTATGGATGTCAAGCCGCCATCGGCGCTGTGGTGCCTGGTGAGCGGTTGATGAGTTGGTAGATCTCCCGGGCGACATAGCGTTTGAGGCATCTGATGACTTCTGAGGTTCCCCCCGTAGCACGGACAGCTTGATGTTGCCCCGGTTTCACGGACTCGCAGGCGAGGAGATCAGGCTCGACGGGTGGGTGGTTTCGAACTGTATCGGGCTCATGTAATCGAGGGTGGAGTGGCGTCGGTGGCGGTTGTAGAACCCTTCGATGTACTCGAAGATCGCGTTGGCGAGTTCGACGCGGGTCCGCCAGCGCCGCCGGTCCAGGAGTTCGGTCTGCATGCGTGCCCAGAACGCCTCGGCCACGGCGTTGTCATACGGGTCGCCGACGGTTCCCAGGGAGGGCAGCAGCCCTGCCCGCCGTGCGCGTTCGGTGAAGGTCCACGAGGTGAACTGGGTGCCGTGATCGGCATGGATGATCCCGTTAGGGATCTGTCCGGCGGCGCCGCGGGAGTCGATCGCCATACCGAGGGCGGAGGTGGCCAGGTCGGCCCGCTGCCGCGAATCGATGGCCCAGCCGACCACACGGCGGGAGAAGGCGTCCAGGACCACGCAGCAGTAGAGCTTGCCTTCCCGGGTGGGATGCTCGGTGATATCGGTAACCCACAGCTGGTTCGGCCGGTCACGGTGGAAGTTACGTTTCACCAGGTCGGTGACCGTCGCCGATGCGGGGACCCGCTTCGCCCGACGGCGCAGGGGCAGCCCCGCCAGGCCGGCTCGCTGCATCAGCACCGCCACCGTCTTGCGGGATACGACCACACCCTGGCCCTGGACGAGCTCGGCGCGCACTCGGGGAGATCCATAGGTCTGTCGTGATGCCTGGTGGATGGCGGTGATCTGATCGGTCAGCCATGCCTGGCGGATGGCGCGCGCCGAGGGCGGGCGAGTACGGGCGTCGTAGAAGCCCGACCTCGACACTCCGAGCGCCAGACATGCCTGCTTGACCGGGACGCCCTCACCGGCCAGCTCGGCCACCAGGGCGAAGCGGGCTTTTGGGGGCACCACCTGCTCCACCGCAGCGGCGGCCTTCCGCAGAATCTTGACCTCGTTCTCCAGCTCGGCGATCCGTGCCCGGGCCTGCGCCAGGGCGACGGACTCGGCCTCTCCGGGGCTGGGTGACTTCAGGCCGCGGTCGATCAGGTCCCGCCGTTTCCAGCGGTGCAGGCACGACTCCGCGATGCCCAGCGACGCGGCCACATCCCGCACCGATCGCCCCGACTCCAGCAGATCCAGGGCACGCCGGCGGAACTCCGGCGGGTAAGGCTTCGGCACCAGAACGATCTCCTTCACAAGATCGCCGAACCCTACCTCTCTCAACATCCATGCCCGTCAAACAGGGGCAACATCAACCTGGGCGTCTGGTGGGCAGTCGTTTGATCGCTTCCTGTGGTGAGGGCAGGGGGAGTGGGGTGCTGGGCAAGGGGCGGGGGCCGGTTTCTTCGATCAGGTGGGTGGGGCCGTAGGGCCAGGGGCCGGATATGAGGGCAAGGAGGCTGGCGTCTGCCCAGTGGTGGAGTGTGGTGTGGACGATGTCGGCGTGTGGCCCCGGGGCCGCGAACCAGATGATCGCTGGGGTGTCGGTGGTCGGAACGCTGGTGGCGCTGATCATTTTGGCCATCTCGGCTTCGGCTTCGAGGTGTTCGATGGCGTCCTCAAGGCTGTCCACTATGCGTAGGCGTGGAGAGTGCGCGTTGATCAACGACTGGTCGAAGGCGCCGGCGAAGAGGCGATCGAGGTCGGTTTTGGTCGTGATGACCTGGGCGACCTCGTTGTCGATGGTGAGGGCCTCGGTGAAGACGGCGCGCAGCAGTGCGTCGGCGCCCGGCCCGATGAAGCCGACTCCATCGGGGTGTCCGAGCGCGCGGGCTAGAAGGTCCGGTAGCGTGCTCGTGTCTTCCGGCGAGGGTGTCGGTCGACCGGCGGGGGCGTCACGGCCAAGGGCACCGAAGATCGCGCGGGCGCGGGTGGCGATCGTCCGCAACGATGGCCTCAGGACGCGGCGACCGTTGGTGGTCATTGCTATGGCGATTCGTGGGCGGCGGAACTGGGGCGCGCTGCGGGTGGGCAGCCGGTCGCAGTTGTTGCGGGTCGGGGCGAAGATGCTCGTCATTGCGGCTCCTGGTCGGTTCGGTGCCTGTTGGTTGGGCCCTGATGTAACCGGGAGCCGTCGTGTGGGGCGGGTGAGCAAAACTCGCCCTGGGCACAAGTGATCAACTTTGCAGGCTGTCGATGGGATGGCAGGGGAGCTGTCGGCTCGATGCCGTAGCGGGGCCTTGGCGAGTGCTGAGGGTGATGATCACTTCTGCTCATTGAGGTGAAACACTCACCCGCCTGGTCATGTAACTCTTACGCCTCTGGTCGCTACTCTCTGTGTTCGGAGGTGGTGATGGTCGTTAAGGTCAAGGAGGCGGCTGTACGGCTGCTGAAGGACATCGTTCCCGATGAACTGCTGGTGGCGTATACCGGGCTGCTGGGGCAGGGCGGGTGTCTGCAAGGTGAGGCGGCTGATCTGCTGGGCGGTGCCGAGCAGGTCGAGGCGTTGATCGATGCGGGAATGGCGCACGTCCAATCGTCCGGGCCGGCGCTGCCGACACGGCTCGCGCCCGTCCCGCCGGACCTGGCCCTGCAGGGCACGCTCGCTGAGCTGACACGCAAGCTGGTGGCCGACCAGGAGCGGCTCCTGGCGGGGCAGCGGCGGATGGCTGAGACGCATCCTTGGGCCAGCCCGATGGTGGACGAGTCGAGCGACCGGCTGGTGCGGATCATCACCGATCGTGAGGAGATCGGGAACGTGTCGCGTTCGCTGATCACGGCCGCGCGGCACGACTGGATGACAATGGACAACCAGTCCGTCGAGCGGCCGATGGACGAGTTGACCGCCGTTCCGCCTCCTCCGTCCTTCGAGGGCCACGTCAGGTGCCGGGCCCTGTACGAGACGAGCTGCGCCGAACACCCCGTCGGCGTCAGGACGATCGAGATCGCCGTCGAAGCCGGCGAAGAGGCCCGGTTGCTGCCGAAGATCGGCATGAAGATGAAGCTGGCCGACGAGGCGATCGCCATGCTTCCGCTCACGCCCACCGGGATGTCGGGCGCCCTGCTCATCCGCTCGTCGGTCATCGTCGCGGCGCTGCGCGAGTACTTCGAGCTGCTGTGGGAGCGTGCGATCCCCTTCGGCGCCGCAAATCCTGAGAGCCCGCTCAAGCCGCGGGAGCAGCTGGTCTTGAGCATGCTCGCAGAGGGACTCACTGAGGCGAGCATCGCCAAGCGAGTCGGCGTGAGCGTCTCCACGGTGCGCCGGCACTCGGCCGCCATCCGGGAGAAGCTCGGCTTCGACCACCACCACTTCGCCGCCGGAGCTGCTGCTGTGCGGCGCGGCTGGATCCCTTAACCCCCTGACCTCATCGGAGAGGCGTGCATGCCTGACTACCGGGACTTCGTCCCTCGGCAGAGTTTCCAGCCCACGCTCGCCCTGTCACCGGACGCCAAGACGGTGGCGTACTCCAGTAACGCCGGCGGACGGTTCGACCTGTGGATCATCTCCGTCGCCGGCGGTGAGCCGCGCAGGCTCACCGATCTCGCCGATCAGGCCGTCCGGCAGATCGCCTGGGCATCGGATGGCAAGAGCCTGGTGTTCACTGCCGACCGCGAGGGCGACGAGCAGTACCGGCTCTACCGGATCGGCTTGGAGGACGACAGCCCGACCGAGATCAGTTCCGGCCCCGACTGCCAGCGGATATTGGCGACATCCCCCTTTGACGCCGACGGCCGGTATCTGGCCTACGCGGCCAACGACCGAGACGCGACCGTCCAGGACGTTCTCGTCCGCGACTCGGCCGATGACTCCGAGTGGCGCATCACACCGCCGCCAGGGGTGGTGTTCGAGCCGACGGGCATCTCCCCGGACGGGCGATGGCTGCTCACCGCAGGATTTCGATCCAACACCGAGGTCGCCGCCTACCTGATCGACCTGCAGGACTCCACCGCAGAGCCGGAATGCGTCACCGCGGCTCACGGCGACGGGCTCTTTGAACCAGGACCGTGGATGGCCGACTCCTCCGGCTTCTACCTGCGTACGAACGTGTGGGGCGAATACATCGCGGCTGCCCGATACCGCCTGGACGACCAGACCCTCGAACCCATCTCGACCCACGAGTGGGACGTCGAAGCCATCGAGGCCGCCGATGACACCCTGCTGTGGTCGGTCAATGTCGACGGACGCTCCCTTCTCCATGTCCGCCATGACGGCACCGTCCAGACGCTGCCTGACGTTCCGGCCGGTGTCGCTAGAGCACTCGCGCTCGCACCCGGTGCCGACCCGGTCGTCATGCTGCTCGACACAGCCACCCGTCCCACCGAGATCGCCGTCCTGGACGCGGCGAACGGCTTCCGGTACCTCACCGACGTCCGCCCGCCGGCGCTTCACATGGTCGAGCCCGTCGAGCCTGAATCGGTCATCTATCCCGCATCGGCCGGACGCAGCATCCATGCTCTGCTCTACCGGCCGCCTACGCCCGGCCCGCACCCGGTCCTGCTGTCCATCCACGGAGGGCCCGAGGCCCAAGAACGCCCCGCCTACCTGCGTTCGGGTCTCTACCAGCATCTGCTCGACCAGGGCATCGCGGTCTTCGCCCCCAATATCGCCGGCTCCACCGGCTACGGAGCCGCCCACCAGAAGCTCATCTACCGCAACTGGGGCGGCTGCGACCTGGACGACCTCGATCACGCCGCCCGCCACCTGCGCTCCACTCCAGGTATCGACGGCGACCGCATCGCCGTCATGGGCGGCTCGTACGGAGGCTTCGCCGCCCTCTCCTGCCTGGCGCGCCTTCCCTATCCATGGGCCGCCGGCGTCTCCATGTGCGGCCCCACGAACCTGGTCACTCTGGCGCGAGCATGTCCACCGACCTGGAAGCACTTCGTCTCCGCCGTCCTCGGTGACCCAGACACCGACGCCGAGTACCTCACCCAACGCTCACCCGTCACCTACGCCGACGCCATCAAGGCCCCGCTGTTCGTCCTGCAAGGAGCCCGCGACCCGCGCGTCCCACGCGCCGAGTCCGACCAACTCGTCACGCGTCTACGCGATCGGGGCGTCGACGTCCGCTACGACGTCTTCCCCGACGAAGGCCACGGCTTCACCAGCCGCAAGAACGAACTCCGCGCCCACGAACAGATCGCACAATTCCTTCGCGACCACCTACTCACTCAAAGCCGTTCGAAGTAAGGGCAGTCCCTGGTTAGGGTAAGGAAAGAAAAAGGGTGCGCAACTCTCAGTGCGCCGGACACTAGGTTGCGACGGTGCTCAAATTCCTCTCGCCTCTGAGCCTCTTCAAGAACCCCGAGACCGCGCCGCTGTTCATCGCGCGACTGGTCTCCAGCGCGGGCGCCGGCTTCGGGCAACTCGCCCTGGCCTGGGGCGTGATGGACCTCGGCTACGGACCAGGCGGCCTGTCGATCGTGCTGGCCTGCAACTCGGTCCCCGCCCTGCTGATCGTCCTGTGCGGCGTAGCCGGAGACCGCTTCCGACGCCACCATGTGCTGCTAGCGGCAGAGATCCTCACCAGTGTCGCGTGGCTGGCATTCGCAGTGTGCTTCTGGACCAGACAGGCCCCGCTGCCGCTGCTCTGCGCTCTCGCGACCTTGTCGGGCATTGCCACGGCGATGTTTCTGCCGACGATACGCGGCATCATCGCCGATCTCCTCGCGGGAAACAGTCGACTCGCAGGAAATGCTCTCATCAAACAAACTGATTCGATCGGCCTGCTGATCGGCTTCTCGGCATCAGGACTGGTCGTCAGCGTGGTCGGTCCCGGCTGGGCCGCCTCCACCCGCGGCCTTCTGTGCGCGGTCGGCGCGCTCGCCCTATGCCGCCTGCGGACTCCCAACTGGCGAGCCGAGAACCCCGACTTCTTCCGCGAACTCCGTGCGGGCTGGCGAGAGTTCGCGGCCCATCGCTGGGTCTGGATCATGACGCTGCAGTACACCGCAGTGATCATCGCTATGGTCTGCTACACCGACATCGCCGGCCCGATCTACATGGACGACGGTCACGGCGGCGCACGTGCATGGGGGATCGTCACCGCCTGCGAATACGTCGGCGCACTCGCAGGCGCCTTCATCGGTATCCGCTGGAGGCCGTCCCGACTGGTCCTATCCGCAGCGGCTCTACCGGCTGCCGGAGCGATCCCCATGTTCCTCATGGGAGTTCAGGCGCCCTGGATCGTCCTCGCGGTGGCGACCCTCATCCCGGGCGCCTGCACTGCGATCTATTACGTGCTCTGGACAACTGCCCTGCAGAACACTTTCGCCCCCGAGGTGCTGGTGCGGGTGAACAGTTGGAACATCATCGCCAGCTACGTGCTGATGCCGGTGACCGTCCTGACCGCCGGCCCCCTGGTCAATGGCCTCGGGCCCCAGGCCACCGTGCTCGGCGCGGGTGCCCTCACCGTTCTCGCTGTGGCGTGCTCGCTGGTCATCCTCCGGACCGTTCCGCGCGTCCCGCTGACCATGTCCAAGGCAGCCGAGGATGTCCCGGTGCCTTCATGACGAACCGCAACAGGTAATCGCCATCGCGTGGACGCTCTCCGCTGGCGGGCACGGCGGTGATGTTGCGGCGAGCCAGAAGCTCTGACACGCCGCCGATGAAGCTGGTGCTTGTTGCTTTTAGTTGACAGGGTGATGTGTGGGCAGCTTCGAAGCCCTGTGTGTAGTGAGTGCCGTCAATGAGAGGAGTGATGCATGGCCGAACCCATTGCGACCTTGGAGATCACCTCACGTGAACGATCACGAGACCCCTACCGACGAGCACATCGAGCGGCTCGCCGGCGAGCTGCATGAGCGCGTCCGATCCCTCAACCATCTGACGCAGGGCCCGCCGGGACTCACCGAGCCGGCCGCCGCGTACACGGTGCTCGGGAACCTGGCCCAGACGTCCTTCCGGATGGCGCAGACGGCCGAGCAGATCGATGTGTTCCTGACGCGGGAACTGGACGCCGGGCGGCTCGGCCACGACCAGGGCGACGACCTCGTCCCCGCCGTGACGGCGGTGCACAACGCACTGGCGCGTGCCGCCGAGCAGGCGGCCGATCTCGGCGACGGCTTCCGGCGAGCGGCAAGCGCGCTCGCGCCCATCCATGCCCTGGACGCCGACAAAGAGCCGTCCCTTGACCAGCACGCAACGGCGAACCTGGCCGAGCGGGAGGACGCCCAGGTAGGCCCCGCAGCCGAGGACTTCCCCAAAACGATCAGTGAGGTTCTCCCGAGCCCGGACCCGGCCGTGGATGTGCCTCCAGAGCTTCGCTCGCCACCACAACCTCCACATCCACGCCGCGGCCGGTGAGTAGACGTCGCGCCGGACCATGGGAGCGGGGGTAGGCGTCGCCATCGGCATGGCGCGCCAGGCCCTTCTGGTGCCGAGTCCGGCGCGGCGTTTCCTCCGGCCGGGTCCTACCAGAGCCTCGGCCTGCCAGCGTGAGCGAGTTGTTGCCGAGGAAGCATGACGGGGTCTGCGAGTTCTCCTGGTCGCAGTTGGAATGGCCGACTCCATAACGCCACGGACGGAAGCGGCGGTCGAACGTGAGGGGCTCCGTGATCCCGATGATGCTTGAGGCCCGCCCATCGTCCGCCATTACCGAGTCGCGGCATGAGCCGTCCGCCGGGCCCGGCTGGCGCGGAGCAAGAAATGGAAATCCTAAGGATTTGGTGTGTGGACCGAGCGCGGTCCACATGCCGGGAGCGGATCGAGCGCGATCCGGGCGGAGGCCGATGACAGAGGACGCAGGTAGCCCGGCGCCCAAGAAGGCGACCATACGAAACCGAAGGGCGCACCGTACGCCGCGGCGCGGTCGGGCGTTGTTCGTCGCGTTGTCCGATGACGAGCATGCAGCGCTGGTAGCGGCTGCGGGACGGGATCGGCTGGCGACGGGTGCCTGGGCGGCTCAGGTGCTGCTGGCTGCGGCGCGCGGCATTGAGCGGCCTCAGTACGTCGAATTGCGGGAGATGCTCGCGACGGTCATGCATGCGGCGGGCCAGGCCCGGCGGATCGGGGTGAACCTCAACCAGACGGTTGCGGCACTGCACTCCGACGAGCTCCCGCCGCAGTTGCAGTGGTATGCGGAGGCGGCGGCGCGGACGGTCGAGAAGCTGGACGACCTCGCTGACGAGCTGCGTCGACGCCTTCCCTAGCGCGGTCGGCGTGCGTTGATCGGGAAGGCGGTGCGGGGCAAGCGCGTGCAGGGGCTGGTCCGGTACCTGTATGGGCCCGGACGATGTGAGGAGCACCGCGATCCCCATATCGTGGCGGGGTTTCGGAGTCCGGCCGAGCTGGAGCCGGCGTTGCGGGCCGACGGCCGTCGGGACTTTCGTCGCCTGGACGGTCTGCTGACGCAGCCGCTTGCTCTGCTGGGGGAGCGGAACTACCGCAAGCCGGTGTGGCATGTGTCCGTCCGGGCGGCGCCGGAGGACCCGCTCCTCAGTGATGCCCAGTGGGCACAGGTCGCGCAGGAGGTGATGTCGCGGACCGGGCTGGCCTCGGGTGACGACGAGGACGCCGTCCGCTGGATCGCCGTCCGGCATGCAGATGACCACATCCACATCGTGGCCACGCTGGCGCGCGCGGATGGGGTGCGGCCGGAGGTGTGGAACGACGGGTACCGGATTCGGGACGCGTGCCGGGCGGTGGAGCGGCGGTTCGGACTGCGGTCCACAGCCCCGGCGGACCGGACGGCGGCGCGGCGACCCAAACGTGCCGAGACCGAAAAGGCCGCCTGCGCCGGACGGGAAGAGTCGGCCCGCAGCGTGTTGCGGCGGCATGTCGCCGTAGCTGCGGCGGGGGCCCGGACGGAGGCCGGATTCTTCGCTGCGTTAGGCGCTGAAGGCGTTCTGGTACGCAAGCGCTACAGCGCCCAGTACGCGGGACAGGTCACCGGTTATGCCGTCGCACTTCCCGTTGATGCGGGCCCGTCCGGACGGCCGGTCTGGTTCGGCGGCGGGAAGCTGGCCGCTGACCTGACCTTGCCTAAACTGCGGCGCCGTTGGGCCCAGGAGAGCGTCGGTCGTCCGGGGGCTCGTCCGCTGTCCGGACGGCATCTGTCAGAGCGGACGGCTCGGGCGGTCTTGCGGACGGTCGTCCGCCGCGCGGCGGACGACACGCGGACGGCCGCCGACTTCCTCGGCCGCCTTGAACAGGAAGGTCTGCTGCTTCGGCTGCGATTCAGCAGAGTCAACCCTGGGGAAGTGACCGGCTACGCCGTCGCGCTGCCCGACTCGCCCGACCCCTCCTGGTGCACCGGCGGCCAACTCGCAGACGACCTCACCTTGCCGAGCCTTCGAAGACGATGGGACGGCCTGACCCCGATCGAGGCTGCGATGGAGGACGACTTGACGCATGAGGAGCGTCAGGCGTTCTACGGCGATGCAGCCCGGGCCGCCGCCTACGCGACGTCCCAAATCCGTCGGCACCTGGCCACCGACCTCCATTCGGCCGCCGACGCGTGCTGGGCGGCATCGGATGCACTGCACGTGGCCGGCAAGGTCACCGGCAATCGGCACCTGCGTCGTGCTGCCGACGCTTACGATCGCGCGGCGCGAACTCCTTATGGCCGGATCCCGCGTCCGACCTCGGCGGGGAACGCCCTTCGCACTACGGCCCGCCTGCTGGCACTGGCGGGAGTTCAAGACCGCGCAACGGTATCCATCCTCATCCTGGTCAGCCGCCTGGTCACTCTGCTGGAGACGATCACGCAGCTCCGCCTGCTCCAGCAGCGTCAGGCGCAGGCCGATGCCGCACGCCGCGCGTGTCGGCACCTCGAGGACGCGCGGGCCGCCGAAGGCTGGCATCCCGGGCCTCCACGGCAGGAACAGCCGATGCCGTCGCAGGTTCGTCTGGCCATGGCGGGATTCCCGAGCCCATGGGCTCCTTCCCCGAGCGCGGTTCCAACCAGCCCGTCTCGCAACGCATGGCCTCCCTCTACGACCCGTCGCCGCACAACGTGATGACGTTCTTAGGCAACAACACGCCGTGTTGCATTCTGTAGTTGACCGACCTCTCAGTGTGATGCATCTTCCTGATCAAGGACTTTAGTTGATGGACGTGCCGGTCCATCGGCTGACGACACCGGGGGAGCGATGACCGTGCAGGGGACCACTACACAGACCGAGCTGGCGGAACGGCGTGCCCGCCTCCTCCGGCTCCACTACGAGCTGCGGCGCATCGGCGTCGGCGTCCGAGCCCGCAAACCGCGCAACGGACGCTGGCGCCTGCACATCCGCCACAACGGCTGGTCCGAAACCGTTCTGTGCGCCGGTGCCGACGGTGTCTACGCCTACGTCACCGCTCACGGTCGGCTGCTCGGCACCACCGATGAGGCGCGGTACGTCGCCCGGCTGCTGTTCTGGATGGCGGAGAGGCGTACCCGGTGACCAGCTCCGACCAACGTCAGGCAGCAGCCAAGCCGAGGAGCGGCGAGCGCCGGATGCCGCAGCCCTCAGCTGTGAAGTGGGTGACCGCCGGGGTCGCCCCACTCATCGCGGCGCTCGCGGTCCTCGGCGGGCTTGGATCGTTCACCACTCTCCGGCAGATGGCCGAGCCGCACTTCGGCAACCTGGCGTGGATCGTCCCGGTCGGCATGGACGTCGGCATCTTGATCCTGCTCGCCTGGGATCTGCTGATGGAGTACCTGGACCTACCGTGGCCGGTGCTGCGTTGGGTCGCCTGGGTCTACATCGCCGGGACCGTCCTCGTGAACGTGTCTGCTGCGCACGGGAGCCTGGCCGGAAGCGTCATGAACGCGGCCATGCCCGTTCTGTTCATCACGGTGGTCGAAGGTGTCCGTCACCTGATCCGCCGATGGGTCGGACTCACCTCCACCAGCCGCATCGAACGGATTCCGACCACCCGATGGCTCCTCGCGCCCATCTCCAGCCTGCTGCTGTGGCGCCGCATGATCCTCTGGCACATCACCGAATACCGGCAAGGCCTCGACCTGGAGCATCGCCACCTGCTTGCCGTCTCTCAACTCCAGCAGGACTACGGCAGATGGTCGTGGCGCTGGCGGTCCCCGCTGGCCGACCGGCTTGCCCTCAACCGCCTGCCCGCTCAGCCTCCGCCCCCGCCGGTCGCGAACTTGGACCCTCCCGAGGAGACGCGGCAGGACGATCAGATGATGGCCATCGCGCGGCAACTCCACCGCGAAGTGGAACGTGAAGGCGGCCAGTTCAGCCGGGACCGGCTCGGCCACCGCCTGCGCGAGCGCGGCTTCGCGATCGCCAACTACCGGCTCGCTGAGATGATCGCCGCCGTTCGTGAAGAGTCGGCCAGGCGAGACTCGTCATGACAGCGTCGTCCGAGCACCCAGACCTTGCTCAGGCAGAGGATCAGCAGCGTCGGCTCGCCGTCCTCCAGGGGATAGCCGGTCATGCCGTCGCCGCCCTCGCCGACGGGCGCCTGCCATGGAGGACCTGGCTGGAGCACGCCGGCAAGCATGGACGGTACGGATTCACCAACACGCTGCTGATACCGGCCCAGCGTGCCTCGGCGACCGACGTCCGCTCGTACGACGCATGGCAGAAGCAGGGGCGACAGGTCCGCCGCGGCGAATCCGGTATCCGCATCCTCTCCACGCGTGGCAAGCCGCGCACCGTCTTCGACGTCGAGCAGACCGATGGCCAGGCGATCGAGATCAGCGAATGCACCCCGGCCGAGGGACTGCAACGGCTCTCCCGACTCGCCGCCGACCTCGGCTTCTACCTTGACCGCGGACAAGGCTGGACTTACCTCGGACGTCCGGACCGGCGAATCCCCGTCTCTCCGGAGCTGGACGATACGGCAGCTGCGTCGTTGCTCGCTCACCAGCTCGCCCACGCGCTGCGGCCTAGCGGAAACATCGACACGGTCAGCACCCACGCTGCTTCGTGCCATGGTGCGCGTCGTGTCATGGCGGACTCGGTCGCCTACCTAGTCCTGAACGAACTCGGACTGAAGACCGCGAGCTCGTCGTTCCTGTCACCGCAGCAATGGGCGGGCAATGACGCTCGTGTAGATGCGGCAGCCGCAGTCCGCGCAGTCGGAGACCAGGTCGTTCGGACGAGCGCGAGGATCAGACGCCGCCTCGCAGAAGCCGCCGCGAGCAGTAGCCGTCCGGCGCCCGCCTCCGCTGCGGCCACCCCCGAGCGAGTCGCGTCACCCAGAGGCGAGCCCTCCACAGTCAGGACCGTGCGGCGACACGTCGCGGCATCGCATCTCCATGGTGCCCTCGCGGACGCGCATCACTTCTATCGGCGGAATCTGCCTGGAAGCTGGGGAGCCCGGTACCTCTCACGCCGCGGCTTCACCCGGGCCATGCAGGAGCACTGGGAGATAGGCCATGCGCCCAGCGGTCGCCAGCCATTGCTCCGGCACCTACGCGATCGCGGTCATCGAGACGAGACACTCATCGAAGCCGGTCTGGCCAAGCCGGGGAGGAACGGAGAATTCTTCGACCTCTTCCGGAGCCGGGTCGTGTTCCCGCTCCGCGACCAGGACGGAAAGATCGTCGGCTTCATCGGCCGCCGCCGCGACGATGCCCCTGGTCCGAAGTACCTCAACACGCCCGAGACAGAGCTCTTCCACAAGGGCGAGATCCTCTACGGACTCCACGAAGCGGGCCCTCAACTCGCGCGAGCCGTACGGCCATTGCTGGTCGAAGGGCCCCTCGACGCGATCGCCGTCAACGCAACCCTCCCTGACACCTACGCTGCCGTCGCACCTTGCGGGACAGCGATCACCTCCTCCCACATCGAAGCGATCGGCGTCCAGGTCGACCTCGCGGAGTCCGGGCTGGTCATCGCGCTCGACGGCGATCCCGCTGGACGAGCCGGAGCCATCAGGGCATGGCGCACACTCCGCGAGGTCGCCGGGCCAGTCGACGCGGCCGTCCTCCCCGAGGGGCAAGACCCGGCTGAACTCCTCTCCAGCACGGGAGGCCCCAGTGTCCGCGACTCGCTACTTTCTGTGATTCCCCTCGCTGACCTGCTGGTAGATGAGAGAATTCAGAGGTCCGGGGGAGCGCTGGAGTTCGTCGAATCACGGATCACCGCCGCCAGAGCGGCCGCCGCGCTGATCGCCGAACTCCAGCCCGACCAGATCGCCCGCCAGGTCACCCGCGTCGCCGCCAGTACCGGCATGGACCCGACCGAGATCACCTCCCTCGTCGCCTCAGCGATCAGCCCGGATCCGGCACCGGACGTCTCGTTACCCCCGCTCCCTGCCTCCGGGCAGCGGGCCTCCGAGCTCACCACCTCTCGTGACAGAGCCCGCCCCAACAGTCCTGACCAGCATCGGAGGACGCCATGAGCCAGCAATACCCGGACCCGATCACCGAAGGCCTCCAGCACAGCGGGCAGCGCTTCGTCCAGATCGTGTCCGCAGCCGTCGGAGTGCAGCAAAGCCTCGCCCAACGCCGAAGCCGCTCCAAGGCCGCCCGTCGGGCCCAGGAGGAGAAGGTCGACCGAGCCCAAGCCCAGCTGCGGCGAGCGGCACTGGCGGAAGCCCGCTCGCGGTGGGGACGCGCCCACGACCGCAAATGGCTTCGCCAAGCAACCCTGTTGGACGTCGCCGAAGCGTGGGGAGCCGCCGTCCCGTACGCCGATGGCAACGCATCAGCTGCCCTTGCCGTCCGCAAATGCGAAGAGCAGCTCCGCCGCCTCCATCCACACGCGATGACGCACTACGACCGATTCCGCGCCGAAGGGGCGGACGCCCTTCAAGCGATGAAGCAGGCCATGCCCTTCTTCGCCCGAGACCCCGACGTCAGGACCGGTGACCCGGCACCCGCATCTGCTGAACTGCACGAGGGCACCGGTACCGAGTGGGCCGCGCGTGTCCACGGCCCCGACCGCGGCGAGTGGGAAGAGGTCCGCCAAGAACACCGCGCGACTCTCATCGCGGATGAGCTACGGACCAAGCTCCGCGCTCAGGGACGGGAACCGCAGCCCGAAGAGTTGCGGATGGTCCTCGAAGTCACCACGAACCTGCCCGAGAGCATCATCGCCAAAGCCGTCCCGGAGGGCCCTCGTCAGCGACCCACCCGAGACGTCGAACGGGCTGCCGACGACTTTCCGATCCCCATCAACGAGGCGCTGGAGATGAGCGCGAGCAGGTTCTCTGAAGTACCGACTCAACGCCGGACGTCGCCCAAGGTCCCCGACCGGAACCGCCGACGCAACCTCTAAACGAAAGGCCACGACGAAGATGACCGCCGTCCAGCACAGCCCGTTCTTCTGCCTCGCACTGATCGGCATCCTTGCCATCCTCGCGGTGCTGCCGACGCTCATCGCGCTCGCGCGCGGGGCAGACGACATTGGCTACATCATCCTGGTCAACCTGATCTGTGCTGCCACCGTTTTCGGCTGGCCCATCGCACTGATCGCCGCCATCGCATGGCCCCGTCGGCATCCGCGCGGACCCCGCAGCCCTCTGCCGAGACTGCATCAGTCCTGGGGTCACTCCCACCAGCGAGGGCCGTATGCGTGATGCCACGAACGCCGGTGAACCGTCCGGCCCGAAGTGTCAGACGATCCGACTGAAGTCCCGCTCCCGGGCACCTCGACCTACGCGGCCGATGCGATGAACCCCGCCCATCGTCAACTGCGCCCCCTCTTCGGCCGCGCAGTCGGACAGATCGTCCGGAGAGCCTGAACGATCAATCGCAATCGACTGCGGCTCCGCACCTCGCCGTCAGAGGTCGAGCTCCCCGCCGCGCGCCCGCTCGGCCAGGCGACGCCACTGATCGCGGCGGAACATGAGCATGGGGCCCTCCGGGTCTTTGGAGTCGCGCGCTGCGATCAACCCTGAGAGCGGGGCCAGTTCGACGCAGCCCTGGCTTCCCTGGCTGGCCGTCGCCTTGCGCCACTTCAAGGGGGAGGGGTCGGTCATTCCATCTCCTCTTCGATACCGCGAAGGAAGGACGCCGTCTCGCGGGGGTCGAGTGCCGAAGCCACCAGCAGGTTGAACTTGGTGTTCATGCGGCTCACCTGGTGCGGTTGCTCCAGGTAGGCGTTGCCGGCCTGGCTTTCGACATACACGACGTCCGGGTCGGTGGGATCGGGGAAACCGAGCAGTGAGAACGGCCCGTCGAGCCCAACGTGTGCACCCTTACCGAAGGGTAGAACCTGCACGGTGATATTGGGAGCGTCGATCGCTTCGAGTAGTCGCCGAACCTGCTCGCGCATCACCCGAGCGTCTCCGATCGTCCTGCGCAGCACGTTCTCATCCAAGATCACCCACAGCGAGAACTGCGGGGCCGCCCGATCGAGGATCTGCTGCCGGGCGAGGCGGAGTTCCAGCAGGCGGTCGATCGTCTTGGGCGCCTCGGCGGGCAACGTCGCACGCAGCACCTCACGCGCGTACTCAGGGGTCTGCAGCAGCCCGTGGACGAGCTGGTTGTCGAAGTGCCGCAGCTCGGCGGCCTCACTCTCCAGCCCGATGTAGGAGCCGAAGTGGGGCGGGAAGACGTCCTCGAACTCGCTGTACCAGCCCGGCTGCGCCGCCTCCCTGGCCAGTCGTAGAAGAGCATCCCGGACGCGGTCGTCCGTCGCGCCGAACAACTCCAGCAGGTCGCGGATCTCCCGCTGCTTGGGCGGTTGAGCCTTGCCCGTCTCGATGCGACTCACCCGTGAAGGCGAGCACTCCAGGTGCTCGGCGACCTGCTCGATCGTGTAGCCGGCGTTGTCCCTCAGCTTGCGGAGCTCCGAACCGAGCCGGCGCATCCGGACCGTCGTGACTCGAGGTTGCGGCATCGAAATCCCCCTCCCATGCTCGGCACAAATTACTCCGCACAACTCTCGCTCGTCGGCAAGGACATCGCGTCCCACCCTCACCCGTCCAGACATATCAGACAGAGCGGCAGATATCGTTGTCATTTCCTTCGGCACACTTGTGCGGCACAGATACGCGGTGCATGCTGAGCTGTGTTCGCTTGAGCGCTGAGAGCCACGAAGTGGCACTTGATCAGCCCCTACTCGGCGCTCTCATCCGCAACCCAGTCAAAGGCCCCTGGAAGAAGAAGCGGCCCCGGACGCGGTGCGCCAACACCGGCCGGGACCTTGATCGGAAGCAGGAGTTCCGACCCATGCATGATCGTACGAACCCACCTCCCATCCAGGCGATGTCACCCGTCGCACAGCGCGCTCCCCACCACAGACGAGAGCGAGTCCAGAAACCGCCACCCCCGACCATGACCCCGGCACCTTGGGAGTCAAGCGGCGTCGACCCCGACCGGGCCATCGCCGACCTCGGCAGTCGGTTCCCTCGCGCCACGATCTGGTTCGGCGATTTCACGGGAAGCTACTGGGCCCTGATCCGTACCGAGGACGGCGCGAGCCGACTGCTCGAAGGCGCCACGGCCGAAGACCTGAGTCAGCGACTCGACTCCAACGAGCTGCGCACACCACAGGACTACCGGCTGCAGCCGCCTCCACCCGCCGCGGCGCACCGGAACTCCTCCACGCTCAACCCCCGCCGAGCCACGCCACTCTCGTCCCCCCGGGGAACCTCCCGTGGACGCGGCAGGTGTCGGAGCCGCCACTCCCGGCCACGGGCGTTGAGGAGGAGCGGCCGGTGCTAACCGTCGACCCCGCCGCAGTCCCCGCCGGTGGAGCCTGCGTCTTCCAACTCCCGGGTGACCCGAGTGCCGCCTCTCACGCCCGCTCAGCCGTCTCCTCCACCATGCGCCAGCTGGGCTTCGCCGTCGACCAGGTCGACGACGCCAAGCTCGCGGTGTCCGAGCTGGCGACCAACGCGCTCACGCACGCGTCCTCGATGACGCGGCCCGAGCTGTGGATGTGGGCCCGCACCCGCCCTAGCCTCGAACTCGTCATCTCGGTCTTCGACGGCCACCGCAACAGCTGGCCGAGCATCACGCACGCTGACCTGCTCGACGAGCACGGCAAGGGCTTGTCCATTGTCGTGGCCTTGGCCACCCGCACTGGTACGAGCTTCACTCGCTCCCGACTGGCCCTATCGACAGGCAAGCGAGTCTGGTTCACTCTCGCGCTGCCGGCACCATGGTCGGCCGCAGACCGCGTCATCGCCCCGCGCTCCGCAGCGAACAGGCTCTCCGAGGCTCTCGCGGCCCGCGGAATCCCCACCACGTGCCGCAGTGACGACAAAGGCATCTCCGTCATCACCGCAGGGACCTTGCACGTCTGGGTAGAGCCGAAGGCGTTCTGCTGGCGTGACGGCCAGGGCTACACCCGCCAGCCGCTGATCGACCTACAAGAGACTGCCGAACGCATCGTCAACCACCACGAATCACACGCATCGAGGACCTCGACCTGACAACCCGTCCCGGCAGCCCAGCCGGGCCTCCGTGCCCGGGGACGCGGTGCGCCACCTCCCGTCCACCGCGTCCCCGGCCGTCGTCGCAACCCAACAGGACAGATCTCCGTGCACGCTGCCACAGACCGCCTCGCCCACCTCCTCCAAGGCGTCGAGAACATCCGAAGGCTCGCGGAACGAGCCGACCCCGATGTCATCGAGAGCCTCCTCGCTCAACCGGCGGCCGGCCACCTCGACGACCACACCCTCGACTTCCTACGCAGAGCCCGCGACCTGGTCTTCATCACCACGCAAACCCTGAGCATGATGCTCAGAACCGCAGACCCGTTCACCACGCGCGGCTGTCGGGAGGAAGAGACCTCCACTACCGACAGTCGCTTCACATCTCCGCCGGCTTGGCAGCCCTCGACGCCCCTCGACGCCGCCGAGGCCTGGCGTCGCGCACGCCTTCACTTCGCCCACCACCATGAGGACTCGATCTTGGTTCACATCGAGGAATTCGAGGAGGGTTACCGGGCCATACCAATCGTGGCGTCCGTTCCCGAGCCGCCATCTATTCCCACTATCGAGACTCCGACCACCCTGGTCATTGACAAGGCCACCGGCGCTGCAACCCTCTGGCCGTTGCTTCGCCTGGAAGTCCTAGCCAGGCACTACCGCAGTTACAAGCGCCAGACACCCATAAGCTTCGACAACCACTCCCGATGACAAACGTGCTCGCCGCGGCACGGATACCATTGCGCGAGTTGCCCGCGCCCCCGAGCCGGGGATGAGATCAACGGCTCGGCAGGGATCCAGAACGAAGGACCAGCGCCGCCCACCGTCTCTGTCCGATTCGTCTGAATCTGCGAAAGTGCTCCAAACCGCCTTCGTGCTGTCTAACCTCCCAGGTCAGCGAGTGTGCTCCCCGCGCACGCGGGGATGGTCCCGTCACCACGCAGCGGTACACCACCGACCTGGCGTGCTCCCCGCGCACGCGGGGATGGTCCCCGGGGCACGCAGGTCCACAAGATGGGCGAGCGGTGCTCCCCGCGCACGCGGGGATGGTCCCAGGCTCAACTCTCGATCCTCTCCACGAACAGCGTGCTCCCCGCGCACGCGGGGATGGTCCCATGTCGGCCCAGCGGTCGCGGTAGGTCAGCACGTGCTCCCGCGCGCAGGGATGGTCCCGAGACCAGCGGGTGGACGCTCTACGACGTCATGTGCTCCCCGCGCATGCGGGGAATGTCCCGTCACCGTCAAAGCGCCACTACGGACCGTTGAGTGTTCCGCGCGCACGCGGGGTGGTCCTACCCCACCCCGTCCCTGCGCTCTCGGAGGCGGGACCCCGCGTACGCGGGGTCCCGGCCAGTTGAGCCTGATCAACTGCTTCAGTGCGTGCTTCCCGCGCATGCGGAGGGTTGCTCCGCCGCGACGGGGTCCGGGTGCCGGGACCATCCCCGCGTGCGCGGGGAGCACTCCTCCTCCTCCGGCTCCGGCACCGGCGGAACGGGACCATCCCCGCGTGCGCGGGGAGCACTGGTGCACACCCCCGCGCGGTGCTGGAGCCCCCGGGACCATCCCCGCGTGCGCGGGGAGCACCTGCACGAGTCCGGCGAGTGCCTGACGGGCGAGGGACCATCCCCGCGTGCGCGGGGAGCACACGCTCGCCGCGAACGCCACCTACTTCATCGAGGGACCATCCCCGCGTGCGCGGGGAGCACGACCGGCTGAACACGCTCGCGCTGCGGTGGGCGGGACCATCCCCGCGTGCGCGGGGAGCACGACGGCGAAGTCGCCCTCCTCATGGACGACGCGGGACCATCCCCGCGTGCGCGGGGAGCACTGGCAGGACTATCTCGACGCGTGGGCTGCGAAGGGACCATCCCCGCGTGCGCGGGGAGCACACGTCGCCCTCGGCCCGGAACTCGCCCTCATAGGGACCATCCCCGCGTGCGCAGGGAGCACATCTTCCCGAGCCACCGGTTGTACTTGACGTTGGGACCATCCCCGCGTGCGCGGGGAGCACCGGGCCCGGCTCCGGCGCCCGGTACCCGTGCTGGGACCATCCCCGCGTGCGCGGGGAGCACTTCCACCTGTCCTTCCTTGCCCCGGCGATCAAGGGACCATCCCCGCGTGCGCGGGGAGCACTGCCTGGCCCTTCCAACGGCAGTCGTATCCCGGGGACCATCCCCGCGTGCGCGGGGAGCACGCCGACTCGATCGCGTCGCTGCCGCTGCAGACGGGACCATCCCCGCGTGCGCGGGGAGCACTACGACCTGGTGACGGGCCGCGAGGTAGAGGAGGGACGCTCCCCGCGTGCGCGGGGAGCACATGAGGGTTCGCAACTCCATCTGTACCCACACGGGACCATCCCCGCGTGCGCGGGGAGCACACCGCCGGAGCCAACGGCGCGCTCACGCTGCGGGGACCATCCCCGCGTGCGCGGGGAGCACACGCCGACCGAGTTCGCCCTTCTCAGATCGGAGGGACCATCCCCGCGTGCGCGGGGAGCACACCTGTCGCCGCTGGACGGCGACCGGGAACTCGGGACCATCCCCGCGTGCGCGGGGAGCACTGCTTCGGGCTCAACGACCCCGACGACGTGAAGGGACCATCCCCGCGTGCGCGGGGAGCACCCAGTGGCGGGTACAGTGTGATCCACTGAGACGGGACCATCCCCGCGTGCGCGGGGAGCACCACGACGAATGGCTCTTGCCCGCGAGGCCCTGGGGACCATCCCCGCGTGCGCGGGGAGCACGGGTCCGCCGTGGCGTCGGCGGCGACGTGGCTGGGACCATCCCCGCGTGCGCGGGGAGCACCTGCGGTCTCTGCGCCACGCCGACTTGGAGTTGGGACCATCCCCGCGTGCGCGGGGAGCACTCTTGCTGACCTGCAGGTTTATCAGCCGTCGGTGCTGTTTAGAAGCACTTTGTGAGAATCCGGCATTTCGGGCATCGGCTAGTGCGGTGACCACGAACGTTTACCGGGTCTGGTCAGGCGGCCTTGGGGCGGGGGCGTCCCCAGCGTTGCTGGCGTTCGCTGCGGACGCGGGCGCGTTCGCGGCGTTGGGCGGCCAGCACGTCGGGGTGGCGGGCGTTGGCGTTGTGCCAGCGCAGGTAGGCCTGGATCTCCCACGCCAGCACGGTGTGGTTGGGATGGTTGGAGTTGCCCATGACGAAGGTGCGCAGTGGGCCGAACTGCGCCTCGATCGGGTTGGCCCACGAGGCGTAGGTGGGGGTGAGGCACAGCTCGACGTTGTTGCGGGCCGCCCACGCTCTGATCTGCGGGGTCTTGTTCGCCGAGAGATTGTCCAGGATGACGTAGATCGGGGCGCCGTCCGGGCGGGCGGCGCGGATCGACTTCAGCGCCGCCAGGGTGTTGGCGCCGCTCTTGCCGCGGCGGGTGACGCCCCACAGGGTGTCATCGCCGAGTGAGTAGCAGCCGTGGAAGTACCGGACGCCGTGGGTGCGGCGGTAGGTCCCCGGCAGCCGGTCCGGGCGCCCCTGCTCGGCCCAGCCGGTGCCGTGGCAGGGCCTGATCGACAGTGGCCCGAACTGGTCGAAGGCGAAACAGCGGTCGGTGAAGCGGGTCGTGACCGCCTCGATGCGGTCGAGCTTGGTGTCGAAGTCGGGGTCGTTGGAGGTCTTCCAGGTGCGGGTGCGCTGGAAGGTGACCCCATGGGCGTGCAGGAGTTGCCGCAGCCGCTCACGCCCGATCTGGATCTTCCGTTCGCTGTGGTCGGCGAGGTGGTCGGCGAGTTTGCGGACGCTCCAGCAGGTGAACGGGCGCCCGAGCTTGGCCGGGCGCGTTCGGGCCGTCTCGATGATGAACGCGATGTCATCATCGCTGATCAGGCGGGGACGGCCTCCCGCCCAGTTAGGGTCCAGGCAGGCCAGTCCCCGCTGGTTGAAGTCGTGGATCACGTCCCGGACGGTGTCCTCGTGCGCGGCGACCAGGCGGGCGATCGCCGGGGCCGGGGTTCCCGCCGCCGACGCCTGGACGATCATCGCCCGGCGGACCCGGATCGACTCGTGTTTGCCCCGCCGGATGATCTGCTGCAGCCGGCGCCCCTCGTCCTCGGTCAACCGCCGTGCCCTGACCGGCTCTGCCACCAGCCCGCCCCTCCATCGATAACGACCTGTCGTCATCGAGGGTGAAGCCGATCAACCTGCCCGTCCCGGACCCTGCCCGGCGTGTCACGCAACCCGGTGAACGTTTGTGGTCACCGCACTAGCGCTTGCCATAGCGGCGGCGTTTGGAGGCTTTGCTCCAGCCGGATGGTGGGGGTTTCGAGGAGACGACTGGCTTCGCCTTGGGGCGGCGGATCAGCGTGAGGCCGTCATGGTCGATGGGCTGCCATTTGTGGTCGCGGGTTTCGAAGTGAAGCCCTGCTCGTTGTTCGTGCTGTAGGCGAGCAGCGCGCGGCCGGTGTCGGCGTACTGATGCACTTCGTCCCAGAGGGCTTGCCTGATTCGGGCGGACGGGCCGCCGATGAAGACGCCGGGCGAGATTTCCATCATCCATCGGGTGAGGAATCCGCGCAGGCCGGCGGGGCAGTTGGTGAGGATGATGATGGTCACCAGTACACGTCTTCGGCGTAGTTGCGTCCGGATTCGATTTTCATGCCCGTGGTCGCTCTGCAGCGTGACCTGGTCAGTCTCATCGGCGGTCGGATCACCGGTCGCGTCGTCGGGGAGAAGGAGCCGCTTGATGTCGTGGACGCAGCGACGGAGCAGGCCGACCTCGTTGACGCGGTCCCGGATGGCTCGGCGGGTGCGGGAGCCGATGTCTTCTGGGCTTTCGGCGGCGGTCTCGAAGGCGACGGGGATGGCGATCTCGGTCTTGTAGAGGTCGGCGATGTCCAGGACGAAGGCGAGTTCGTGCCCGGAGTGGATGAATCCAAGGCCGGGGGAGCAGCCGAGCGCCGCGACGGTGGTCTGGGCGATGCCGTACATGCACTGTGCGGCGGCTGTGACTGCTTGGTTGGCGGCGTCACCCGAGTCGAAGTCGCCAGGGACGTATTGCCTGCCGTTCCAGGTCAGGCCGACTCGGGCAGCCTCGTAGCGGTAGCGCTCCTTGACGCGCCGCCCCTCGCGGCCGAGGAGTTCGTGGCGGCTGAGGCCGGACGGGTCTTCGCCGGGGAAGCGCATCCGGTACATGGCGCGGGCGACGTCCAGGCGGCTGCGGCGGTTGGCCCATGCGGTGGCCTGGGCTTCGACCAGGGCGGAGGAGCGGTTGAGGGATCGGCCGCCGGAGTAGAACCGGACCCCTTGCTCGCCGACCCAGACGACCCCGGCGCCGCTGTCGCCCAGCCCGCTCATGGCCTGGTGCGTGACGCGGGTTCCGGGGCCGAGCAGGAGCGTGCCGATGGTCGCGGACGGGATATGGGTGATGCCGTCCGCGACCTCGGCGGTGATGGCGTTGTCTTCGCGGTGCAGGGTGCAGCGTTCGAGATAGATGAAGGACAGCCGGTCGCTCATCCGGGTGAGTTCCCGGGGTGAGGACGCACCTCGCTTGCCGACGGTCGACATGGTTACGCCTTGGCGAGGGTCATCAGCCCGCACCCGTACGCCTTGGCCTTACCGATGCCGTGGGTGAGGGCGCGGCGGAAGGCGTCGGGGTCGGTGACTTCGAGACGGCCGTCGAAGGTGGCAGTGACGAGCGTGACCGGCTTGCCGGCCCCCCTCTTCTTGAAGGCGAGGTCGCGACGGCTGTGGACGACCAATTGGTGCCGGTCCAACTCGTCTTGGGCGCCCGAGGGTGTGGGCTTTTGAGCGATGACGAACCCGGCGCCTTCCTGGCGTTGCAGGAGCCAGCGCATCTGGTTGCGGGGACCGATATGGGCGGTCGTCTTCGTCGGTACACCGTCCTTGTTTCGGACCGAGTGCACCGGGTTGGCGGTCAGTCGGAACGCCCACCGGTCGCCGGCGCTGAGACGGTCGAGGAAGGGACCGTAGTCGTAGGTTTCCCAGCGGGCGGTCGTTGGCCAGCCGGCCTGTTCGACCAGATGCATGAGGTCGGGCTTGTAGGGGCTGACGATGCACAGGTGGGTGCGGGACTGGCTGTCGCGGTCAAGGCGCCACAGCACCCGCGGGCCGTCCTGCCGGTTGTCGGGGAACTCGGCGAAGGACGACATGACGGACGCGTGCAGCACCTGCGGGGACGAGAGGATCTTGCGGGCGCCGATCCGTTGCGGATTGATGCGGAAGCGCGTCAGGTACATCACTGGCCTCGTAGGACGGCGGTCGGATCGTGGTCGTGGACGGCGCGTCGGGCGGTCGGCGCGGGGATCTCCACTCGTCGGTGATGGACGCCGCGCAGCGCATATCGGCGGTGGCGAGGGTCGAAACTGAGCGGCTGGTCGCGCAGGGTGTCGACGCGGCCGCCTCCGCCGTTGTCCTCGACGATCGTCTCCAGGGTCACCCGCGGTTCGCGGTTTTTGCGCTGGTGCCACGGGGCCGCGCGCCAAGGTTCGTCCTTCAGACGCTCGTCGAGGGTCTGGTCATGGTGCACGGCGAGTTCGACTGGACGGGACGGCGGGCAGGATCGGCGCCCCAGATACGGCAGGAAGGTCGGGCTGCGCACCGCCTCGTGGAGCCGGTCGATCAGGTCGCCGTCTCCTTCGAGCACGGCGACGAACACCGCGTCGGCCAGGTAGAACCGTTCGGAGACCGGCATGGAAGTGCCGTTCTCGAAGTGGTGCGCGGTCTGGTAGTCGCGGACGAGTGTGCCGCGCTGGTCGACGCGGACGCCGAAGCGCAGTGCGGCCAGGTCGCCGATGTCGTCGCTGCGCCGGCGACCGAGTGCGGCGGCGAGGAGGCCCACCACGCCGCTCTTGGTGGGCGCGTGTTCGGTGGTGCGCCGCGCGAACCGCGCCGACGCGCCCCAAGCCTGGAGGGGGCCAGCGAGCTGCAGTGTCAGGACGCTCACTGCGCGGCTTCCTGGCGGCGGGCGACCTCCTCGCCGACCGCGTCGACCAGCTCGGGCAGCGAGACCTGGGTGCCCAGGCCCGACAGGTGCTCAGCGTTCTTACCGAAGCTCAGGACCCACGTCTGGGCGTCTTCGGCGACGCCGTACGCGGCCTCGATCTCCGGGATGTATCGGGCCAGCCGCGCGGCCGCCTCCTGCACGTATCCGCCGCTGTCCTGGCCCTTGCGGCAAGGTTCCTCGAACGCCCCGACGAAACTGATCGGACGGGACGAGCGCATCTTGACCACCACCGCGTCCGGGAGCGTGTGGTTGCCGAAGGTGTTCACTTTCCCGGTGGGCATCGAGGTGATGAAGCCCTGCACGAACGCCTCTACGGCACGTCGAGTGGGTTCGGTGACCGGCTCGTCCTCCCGCAGTCCCTTGCCGAGATTGGCGCGCAGGAGGTCGACGTCGAGGGCGGCGTACCGGTAGAGAGTCGCGGAGTTGAACTCCACTGTCCCGATCATCCCGGCGCCGAGGTCGTCGTCCTCGCGCTCCTTGTGGTCGTCGACGGCGGTGTAGTAGTCGGACTCGTTCTCCACCTGGTGGACGCTGAGGGCATGGGCGACCTGGGTGGCGGCGTCGACGTTGATGTCGGCGCCGTCGGCGACCATGCGCCCGAACAGAGCGATGTCGACCGAGTGGCGGGCGTTGGCGACCTGCTTGGCCCGCGCCTTGTTGTCCTTGTCCTTGAAGAAGGCCTTGATGTTGTCACGGCCTTCGACGGCGAGTTCGGCGAGGCCGTCGAGTTGGCGGGCGCTGAGAAACATCAGGTACTTCGACTCCGGTGCCGCGGCCGGTTCGTCGTCCTTGGCGGCGCCGCGGCGCTTGGGCACCTCGATCTTGGAGCCGGTCGCGGTCTGCACGGTCTCGGCCGCGAGGTCCCACGCCCGGGACTCGTCGATGGACTCGTCCAGTCCCCGGATGCGGTCGGCGAGCAGTTCGGCGACCCGCTTGGTCCGCACGCCGAGTTCGCTCGGGTCGAGCAGGTCGTGGAAGCTCTTGCGAGTGGCGCGCTTCCATGCCTGACTGGAGACGCGGGCACGCCGCACGCCACCGTAGACGGCGGTCTTGGGAGTGCCGGTGTCGTCGCGGTTCAGGTTGCTCGGCGGGACGTTCTGCAGCACGTGCAGGTCAATGATGGTGCGAGTCATGTGACGTCCTTGTCGTTCGTGGCCTCGCCCGGCGCCGTCCGCGCAGGCTGTGCTTGATCGCCCTTGTCCTCCGGCGGGCGGTAGCTGTGGAAGCTGCGGCCCCACTCCCGCCGGACGCGGGCGAGACCGTCGGGAGTGTGGGCGTCGTAGAGCCGCTTCGCCAGCAGCGCGTAATCGAGAGGGACGGACTCGCGCCGCAGCAGAGAGACGATCTCCCGGAGGCGGTAGGCCAGGACGTCGAGGCTGCCGGCTGTCCCCACGCGCACGAAACGCCGCCGGATCGGCTCGTCGATCTCACCCGGCGGCATCAGCCGGCGAACGGCGGCGCCCAGGTCGACGCCGGGGACGTGCATCCGCTGGTTGGGACGCGACTGCTGGTGCAGGGCGAACAGCGTGACGGCGAGGAAGGCCGCGTTCTCTGCGCGCGTGGCCTGGACCTCGCTGAGCGCCGTTTCCTGGTAGAGATGGTCGGCGCCGGTCAATCCCCACAGCTCCGGGACGTCCTGAGGCAGCTTTCCCGCCCCGCGACGCAGCTGGGCCAGCCGCCCCACGGCCGAACTGGCATCGCGCAGGTATCCGTCCTGGAGTTGAGAGACGAACTCGCCGACGACCTGACCGACGAGATCGGACGCGTACTGCCGTTCTTCGGGAACGGTGGCGGTCATGAGCTGGCCTCCGCAGGCTCCTTGAGAGCCTCTTCGTCGGGTTCGGGAAGGGTTCCGGGCAACGCCTTGCGGAGCCGGTACCGGAAGGTCGCGTCGGCACGCGAGGCCGTCAGCCAGAGCTCCTGGCCCTTGCCGGTCTGGATGACGCGGCCTTCCCACGCGGCGTCCCCGGCGTCCTGGACCTCTTGAGCGCTCAGCCGGGCGATGATCGACCGCGCCCGGTCCTGCCAGGCCGTCCGCTGCGACTGCGGCATCGCGGCCGGGTTCAGGTCGGCGAGCCACTCACGGAACGGGCCGTCCAGCATGCTGTAACCGAGGCGCGTCGCGTGGGTGCGGGCAGGCTCGGGATCGGCTCCGATCGTGCGCGCGAGATCGGCGGCCAGGTCGCCGAGCACTTTGACCGCCGTGTCGGCATCGGCGACGGCGTCGATCGCTTCCTGCCCGAGCCGCGTATCCCGCTCGTGCAGGAGTACCACGGGCATCGCGACGGCATCGTCGATCATCTCGTCGATCACCGACTGCTGCGTGCCGTACTGGGCTCCCACGAGCCGCGCCCGCACCAGGAAGTCCACGGGGAAGTCGCCCTCGACTGTCAACCGGGCGACCCAGTCCAGAATGCGGGGACGGACGATCTCTGCGGCCTCCTTGCGCTGCTCCGCGGCGGGCGTCCGGCCGGCGACCAGCGCGCCCAGCCCCCGCCAGGCGCTCATGCCGGGGTCGTGCTCGCGCGGTAGATACACCTGGGGCAGGTTCTGCTTCTTCTCCTGAGCGGGGCTGCGCCGCCACCCCGTCATCGGCTCACGCATGTGCAGGTTGCGCGGACTCAATGGGTCGCCATAGGCCAGGACGACGCCGTGGACGCCCTCGTCGTCGGACACCAGCCGGATCCGCCGGGACTGCCAGGTGTACAGGTCGCGCACTCCCGCAGGGCGCCGGCTGAGCTCCAGCGGTTCCATCTCCGCCGACCCGGTGACCGGTTGCCGCCATGCCGGACGATCCTCGTCGTCGATACGCAGATTCGCGGTGTCGAAGGCGACCAGGTTCAGCAGGAGCGTCTCGCGCAGGCTGTCACCTTCGACGAAGACGCCGCCGAGGTTCCCCGACCAGCCGACTCCGAGCGGATAGACCCGGCCTCCCTTGACCCGGGGGTCGCCGACCGTACCCGTCTTGATCCCGGACGTGTCGAAGGCGTGCGCGTGCACGAGCCAGCGGGCGGCCTCCGCGAACGACAAGCGCTCGACCCCGCGGGCGCGCATGGTGAAGAACTGCGTGCCGTTCGGGACGTCCGCGACCAACCGGTCCAGCGTGGCGATCTCCTCCTTGGCGGTTCGCAGCTCGGGCGTCTGGAAGAACGGAGCCTCTGGGTGTAGCAGATCGAGGCGGTCACGGTGCCGGTCGAGGTACGAGGCGATTCCCTCAGGGCCGTCCAACGGAAGCCCGCCATCCCAGAGCTCCTGCCAGGCGTCGATATCGGCCGGCCCCTCCACCACGTCGTGCAGGACGGCGAGCAACAGCCGCAGCAGCGCGAATTCCTGCGTGGGCACGTCCCCGACCAGCCGCTGCACCTCGCCCGCCTGGGCGAAGACGTCCAGCAAGGAAAGCTCGACTTCGGTGCCGTCATCGCGCAGCACCGGAAGCCACGGCTCCCGCGTCAGGTCGAAGGAAGGACCAAGATCATTGGGCACGTGTCACCTCAAGGCCGTCGGCACGGGTGTAGCGCAGGTCGAAGCCCGCCAAGCGGCCCCGACAGTTCTCATCGAGCATCAGGATCAGCTCGCCGGCCAGCCAATGGCTCTCCTTGGACTGCCACGCCGGGATGCATTCGGCCTCCAGTTCCTCGATCGCCTGATCGAGGACTTCTGGAATGGAGAACTGGAACGGGAGCCGCAGCCCGCATGCTGCCACGGTTCGCGCAACATCCCAGGACGGAGCCGTCTCCGTGGGTACCTCGCGCGCCCCACGCCCCTCGTCCAGCCACGGCAGGGTCTGGATGGTCCCGTCCGAGAGTCGCTGGACCACCAGGACCTCCAGCGACTCTCGGGTGTCACGCACCTGAGCGCGCCCTGCCCGGGTGTCGTCGGTGTCACCCACACCGGCATCGACCCAGCCGACCAGCGCCCGGCCAGGACGGCCCACCTCGCTGATCTGGAAATCCCGAGCCTTCTCACGTTGCCGCTGCTGATGGATCAGGTGCTCCTTGTGCGCCAGCTCCATCGCGTCCTGCCAAGACTGTGGCCCGAGCCGCTCCGCCCCGTACGCGCTCTGCACTAGCCGGCTGATGTCCTCTGGCAGCCTCACCACGGACCCCTCGGACAGGTACGGCACGAGCGCTGCCGCAGACCGCAGCAGCGCATACGGCCGATACACGCGCTGCGACCCTTTGACCGGCTCGGTCGGAACCGCATCCCAGTCCGCACCTGTGGTGAGGCATCGGGCGACGCGCAGCCGCTCGGGGCGTTCACACTGCCCCTCACCTCGCTGATGCCGATGCAGCCGCCCCACACGCTGAAGTAGCAGGTCAATGGGGCACAGATCCGTGACCAGCAGATCGAAGTCAATGTCCAAGGACTGCTCGGCGACCTGGCTGGCCACGACGATGTGCTTCGCGGGACGGCGCCCAGCGCGTTCTTCCGGAGGCCCGAACAGGTCCAGCAGCTCGGAGTCCCTACGCGTCCGGTCGAGATCGACGAACCGAGCGTGCGCCACAGTGATGCCCACGCCGGGGAACCGCTTCCGCAGGAACTGGGCGGTCTCCAGCACTCGGCCCACCGTGTTGCGGACCACCAGTGCGCAACCACCATCGGTGAGCTCGTGCTCCAACCGCTCCGCCAGCTCGTCCAGCCCATCACCAAGGCGCTCCACACGCACATCCGTGCGCCGCCCAGACGGCAGGACTTCCTTAACCACTGGGGACTTCCCCGGCTCTACAGCCGTCAGCAGCGGGTACCCCTTAGCCTCCTGGACCGCGGCCAGCTCGCTCGCCGCCTCCCCGAGGTATGCCTCAGCCAGCTCACGGCGACGCCCTGCCGGCAACGTCGCCGACAAGACCACGACCGGAACCCCGTACGCGCCCAGCCACGACAACACCCGGTCCAGGTAGGAGTTCATGTAGGTGTCGTAGGCATGCGCCTCGTCGATGACGACGACCTTGCCCGCCAACGCGAGATGGCGCAGCGCCAGGTGCCGGCTCTTCAGGCCCATGAAGAGCAGCTGATCGACCGTCCCCACAACGAACGACGACAGCATCGCCTTCTTCCGGCCGTGCGACCACTGATGCGCGACCAGCTCAGCGGACGATGCAGCCCGATCACCGCGCGGCCGCCACTCGGCCTCACCGCCATCAACGTCGACGCTGGCGACCACCCGTCGCCCAGCCTTCACCAGCTCACCGAACTCGTCGTTCAACGCCGCCTTGGAGTGGGCCAGCATCACCGACCGAGGCGCAGCCTGCTGGGCGTCGGGAACCCGCCGCAACCACCTCAACATCCGAGGGAACATCGCGTTGCCCGTTGCCATCGTCGGGAGCGCAACGAACACTCCGCCGGCTCCCGAACGAGCTGCGAAGACCTCCGCGACGGCCAGCGCCGCCTCCGTCTTCCCCTCACCCATCGGCGCCTCGATCACCATCAGCCCCGGAGCCGACATGCTTGTCGCCACCGCGACCGCGCTCTCCTGGACGGGACGGATACTGGAGTCGGCCGGTAAATCAAAGCGAGCGGAGAATAGCTCTTCTGCGTCCGTCGCTGTCTCAATTGGCCGCCAGGGGGCTGGAAGAGCGAGACCTTGCCATGCCGCCTCGACCCGTTCCGTTTCACTGGTGCCTGAAGCGGCAGGGAAGTAGGGGAAGAGATCAGAATTGCTGGCGATCCAGTCGGCCACGATAACCAGCCCGGTCAGCACCGCTTGCGCCGACTGGGAGAGCTTCACATCTCGCCATGCGTCGAGGCGGCCCTCCACGCCGCACATGATCGCGCACTCGTCCAGAAGCTCATTCTGCACGCCGCGCCACGACGATTCGCAGCCGACCGCGCGCAGGAGTTCTGGATGCACATTCAACTGACGGATGTCATCGAAAGTAGGCGGCACACCGTGATGCCCGCCGGCAATGATCGAGAACGACAACGCCGCCGACCGTGGCCAGCCCCGCTCGGCCAGCCACTCACGCAGTAGCACCTGCCCAGCCAGGCCGTGAGGAGCGAGCCGACGATCCGTCATCCCCTTGTACGACGGCATCTCCAACCCGGAACGCCGCATGTTCTCGGCGAGTGACTCGACCTGACAGGCGAATGCCGGTGTCGCCTTACCGACATCGTGAGTCACCGCCAACCACGTCACAAGTTTTGAGGCATCCTCAAAGCCGAGAGGAAGATCTCCCGCTACAACGGCCTGTACCTGACGCGGAATCCAATAATCCCACAGTAGCCTCGCGACCGCACAACTATCCGCCAGGTGCCGCCAGAGAGGCAACCACCCGTCAGTCTTTCGATCATGCTTGGCCCAGACTGTTCGAGCCGCAGCCGACAAGCGCCCATGAAGCCACGCGCCATCGGTCACCGCCTCAGCCATGGGAAAGGTGTAACACGAAGAACTGTCGGCCGCCGTCAGAATCCACAGGCGCGGCCACATAGGGCCACTCTGTGGAAGAGGCTTCGAATGCGAGGTCAGGCAAGCACCTTCGGGGTGAAGTCCGCGATCCTCACAGAGGATTCCGATTTGTCCGTATCAACAGAAGTGCTCCAAAACGGCCCCTGTGCTGACTGAACTCCCAGGTCAAGCAGAGTGCTCCCCGCGCACGCGGGGATGGTCCCTCGTCGGGCTGCCCCCGTGGGCGTCGTCCCGGGTGCTCCCCGCGCACGCGGGGATGGTCCCGCGACGCCGGCCCCCTCGTACGCGGTCAGTCCGTGCTCCCCGCGCACGCGGGGATGGTCCCGTCGGCCCGACCGTGTCCGCCTCGATGGAGATGTGCTCCCCGCGCACGCGGGGATGGTCCCGAACGCATCGAGGTCGCCGGGGAGACGCAGACGTGCTCCCCGCGCACGCGGGGATGGTCCCCGGATGGACGGCGGCCCGAACCGGCCGGAGTTGTGCTCCCCGCGCACGCGGGGATGGTCCACTCAACCGCCTGAAGGAGGGGACTGCCGTGAGTGCTCCCCGCGCACGCGGGGATGGTCCCCGGTACGCGCCCCCGGTACGTCGACGGCCCCGGTGCTCCCCGCGCACGCGGGGATGGTCCCCCCGACCCGCACGTCGGGAAGTTCGTCGCCGAGTGCTCCCCGCGCACGCGGGGATGGTCCCGGGAACCCGATGGTCTTCAGCTTCAGCAGCGAGTGCTCCCCGCGCACGCGGGGATGGTCCCTTGAGAGGCTTCAAATCCACGGTATGACGGTCGTGCTCCCCGCGCACGCGGGGATGGTCCCAACACGTCAGCCGCCTCCACCCACGCCAAATCCGTGCTCCCCGCGCACGCGGGGATGGTCCCACGACCGTGACCGTGGACTGGGGCCCGGCGCGGTGCTCCCCGCGCACGCGGGGATGGTCCCAGGCCAGTCAGCAGGCTGGTGCCGCGTCCGGGGTGCTCCCCGCGCACGCGGGGATGGTCCCCGGGCACGGGCCGATGCGCGCCGCGGACTCGAGTGCTCCCCGCGCACGCGGGGATGGTCCCCGGCCACCACGGGCGGCGAGTCGAACGGGTCGATGCTCCCCGCGCATGCGGGGATGGCGCACGCGTCCTCGTCGACGTCGGCGGACATGCTCCCCGCGCACGCGGACACCGGGCGTTAGGTACTGGATGCTCCAGGCGGTGGGCAGGGCTGCGGGGCTGTCGTTCGCTGGCGGGTGGGCCGAGGCGGAGTAGGTCGTCTTGGGTTCGGCCGGCCGCTACGTTCTTTAAGGACGGTGCCGCGCCCAATCCTGGTCCGTTCCGGGCGACGTATCGCCTGAGACCATGTCTGTGACGCGCGACGATGCGCCATGTACCTTGGTCTAGGTTGGATCTCTGGCAGATCGCTGAGATGCCCAGGTGGTTACGGCCTTCTCCTGGCTAGGCTCCCTGTGTGCAAAGAGGTAGTGGGCGGGTTCTTTACGTAGTGGCCTGCGCTGCGCCTGCAGCGACGGATCTTGTCCGGCTGGTTGAGCTCGCGCAGGATGCGGGTTGGCGGACGTGTGTGATCACAACGCCGATGGGGCGCCGCTTCGTCGACGCGGAGGCGTTGGAGGCGCTGACGGGCGAACGGGTTCGCTCGGATTACCGGATGCCGGGGGAGTCGAACGGACTTCCTGCTGCTGATGCGGTGGTGGTGGCGCCCGCCACCTTCAACACGATCAACAAGTGGGCCACCGGCATCGCGGACACGTTCGCTGTGAGTCTGCTATGCGAATTGATGGGGTTCGAGGTGCCCATCGTGGCGGCCCCGCTGCTCAAGGTTGCCTTGGCTCGGCATCGTGCGTTTGAGGCGAACGTTGAAACTCTGCGCGAGATGGGGATTCGGATCCTGTTCGATCCGGCTGCGCCGGCACATGCCCGAATGGCAACCTGGGAAGAAGTCATGGGAGAGCTGCACGCACTGGTCGGGGATCGGTAGCGCTTACGGCTGGAGTGGTCAAGGTGAAGGATGCGCGCAAGGAGGTGGGGCAGCAGCTCGCCCGTGCCCGGCGGCGGCGAGGATTGTCCCAAGTCGTCCTAGCGGGGTTGATCGGCCGTTCCGAGAGCTGGCTGAGCCAAGTGGAACGTGGCGCCAGAAGCATCGACAGTCACTCCGTGCTAACCCAGCTCGGCGAGATCCTGGGAATACCGCTCGAAGACCTCACCGTGGACGAGAAAGGGGGCGGAGTGCGGCGCTACGAGGCGGCGGCCCAAATCCGGGATGCCATGACCAGCTACGAGACACTTGCGGCTTACGTTGCCCCCACTGGGGCAACAACCCAAGCTCCGGACCTTGCGTGGCTTAGCAACGAACTGCGTGCGGTCAATCGCCTCTATCAAGCCGCTCACTACGACTCAGCAGGTCAGAGGCTTCCCCGCCTGATCAAAGCCGCCGAACTTGCTGCGCAAGCCGCCCCGACGCGGCGGCGTCGTGCAGCGCACACCCTCCTCGCGCTTGTCTACCATTCGGCGGCGATGACGCTGAACCGCGTCGGCGAACCTGAACTCGCCTGGACTGCGGCCGATCGCTCCTTGGGGGCAGCTCGAGAAGCTGACACGCCACTGCTCGCTGCGGCAGGTGCCTTCCGCCTCGGATACATATTTGTTCGGATGCGCCAACCGGAGAGAGCTAAGGCCATCGCGTTAAATACCGCCACGGCCTTGGGGTCCGTTCCCGGCAAACATGATCCGCAACGCCTGTCGCTGGTGGGCGGGCTCTATCTGGTCGCTGTCACGGCTGCGGCACGTCAGTTTGATCGGGCTGAAGTCGATGCCAATCTCAAACAGGCGCGGCGTGTCGCTGCGGCATTGGGCGGGGACTATAACCACTTCTGGACGGCTTTTGGGCCAACCAACGTGCGCATCCATGAGCTGTCGGCAGCCGTGACCTTTGGCGACCCTCGCCATGCCATCGATATCGGGGAGTCTCTCGACGTCTCCCGGCTGGCGTCCGGCCTGCGGGGGCGTCGGGCACAGGTGCGACTGGATCTCGCTCGAGCCTACGGTCAGCAGCGCAAGGATGCAGCTGCGGTGAACATGTTGTTGGACGCAGAGAACATCTCGCCTGAGTTGGTGCGTTACGACGTGCGAACGCACGACCTCCTTGCCGCTCTGATCAAACGAGAGCATCGCGCTAGTACGCCGCAACTCCGGGGTCTGGCGCATCGCGCCGGAGTCATCTGACCCGTACAAAAGTGCGGGTTCTTTGCCTGTATCCCTGTACGGGTTCTCTCTCCGCCTCCGACCTAACGTGCCGGACGACAACGCACGGTCGGAGAGAGACGGAGCGATGGGCACAGTACAAGGGACGGGCATCCCCACCCAGCAGATGCAAAGCCGGTTGAACGGCGCGTTGGGTGAGCGTCGGTTGCACCTGGCGGCGTTGAACGCGGCGGTCGCGCAGAGCGGGGAGCGACTGTCGTGCGGGCTGGTGAGCCGGGCGGGTGGCCCGCCGGTTCTGTTCATGGTGAGCCACACCGACAAGTTTCGGACCCTGGACGTGGGCTGCGAGCGGGTCGGCGGGGTGTGGTGGTTCGTGCGGGCGGACACTGGTGAGGGCCTGGTCCCAGTGCTGGAGGTCGCGGAGGCCCCGGCCCTTCTGGCGCGGCTGATCGAGCGTTCGGCGGACGCCGCGGCCGGCGCGGATGGTGACCGGTGATGGCGCGGCGGTTCGACCAGGACGACGCGGCGTTCACCGCCGGTTCGATCAAGGAGCCGGTGGCGAAGCTGCGGGCCGGCCAGGCTACCGGGCCGCTTTGCGGCCCTGACGGGGAGTGGGACCCCGACGTTCCCTCTCCGGCGCGGATGTACGACTACTACCTGGGGGGCAAGGACCACGGGACGGCGGACCGGAAGGCTGCTGAGCGGGTGGTGGCGGTCGCGCCGTCGATCCCGGCGGTGGCGCGTGCGAACCGGGCGTTCATGCACCGGTCGGTGGCGTGGGCGGCGCGGCACGGCATCGGTCAGTTCGTGGATGTGGGGACCGGTATCCCGACCGAGCCGAACCCGTACCAGATCGCGCGCGAGTACCGCGACGATCCGGTGGTGGTCGGGGTGGACAACGATCCGGTGGTGCTGGCGCATGACCGGGCGTTGCTGGAGGGGATGCCGATCGTGCGCGGAGACGTGCGCGCGGTTGATGAGCTGATCGCCGATCTCAGCCAGTGGATTGACTGGGACAAGCCGGTGGCGGTGTTGCTGGTGGCGGTCCTGCACTTCGTCACCGACGAGGAGAATCCGGCCGGGGTGGTGGCGGCGTTCGCGGGGCGGATGGTGCCGGGGTCGGTGGTGGCGCTGTCGCACGTGTCGTCCACGGGCGCCGACCGGGAGGCGCTGGCGCGGGTGGAGAAGGTCTACGAGGGGGCGACGGCGCCGGGGGTGGCGCGCACGCACGAGCAGATCACGGGTCTGTTCGGACGGCGGCTGGAGTTGGTGCGGCCGGGGGTGGTGCCGGTGCAGCACTGGCCGACCGAGGCGGGGCCGCTGACCAAGATCCCGATTCTGGGCGGGGTCGGGATGGTGCCCGACGTCCGCGCGGGCGCGCAGCAGGACGGGCGGGTGTGATGGCGGGGCCGTGGACGGTGATGAGCCTCAACACCCAGTACGGGGGCGGATCCGACGGTGAGGGACGTCCGTCGGAGCGCTGGGGTGCGCTCGCGGACATGATCGCGAGCGTGCGGCCTCACATCCTGCTCGCGCAGGAGCTGACGGGCTGGGCGCGTGACCCCCGGTTGCACGCGGCGGCGGAGCGGTCATTGCAGCGCCGGGGCTGGCCATTGCGGTTCCTGCTCGCGCCGTCGCGCACGGACTTCCACACCGCCGTCGCCTTCGCGCCGCAGGTGCTGTGCTGGCGGCAGTACGAGACCAAGTACGCGCACCTGACCGACAACGGCTACGGGGTCGCGGTGCTGGCCGATGCCGGTGCCGATGAGGACGAGCCGGGGGTGACGGTGATCTCGGCGCACCTGTCGGCGTACTCGGCCGAGGCGGCGGCGCAGGAGGCGCAGCGGATGGCGGCACGGCTGCACCGGTACGGGGGCGTGGGCATCCTCGGCGGCGACATCAACAACATGCCGCTCGGTGACCGGGAACCCGACTGGGCGGCGCTCCCTCCTTACAACCGCAGTGCCCGGTGCGTGCCGCACCTGTCGCCGGATGAGCCCTGGCGCGGCAATCGGGCTGTAGGTGAGGTACTGGCCAGAGCGGGGCTGGTGGACGTGGCCGCGCACCTGGCCGAAACGCAGGACCAGCCGCAGTTGCGGGCGGCGACCGGCAACGGCGGGGTGCGGGTGGACCAGTTCCACGTCACCGAGAACCTGCGGGACGGACTGCTGGGGTACGAGCGGCTGGCCGCTGCCAGTGACCATGACGCCATTGTGATGCGGCTCGACCCCGCGACGGCGATGCAGAGCGGGAGGCGGCAGTGAAGGGCAGGGCGGGCAAGGTGCTGGAGCAGGTGGAACTTGCCGCGCTGCGGTGGCGCACGCTGTGGGGCGCAAGGGTGCGGGTCCTGGCGCTGGATCTGCTGGCGGTGATGCTTGAGTCGATGGGCTGGCGGTGCGTGCGGCTGTACCGGCTGGAGGTACTGCCCGTTCCGGTGCTGTGGGTGCACGGCGGCGACCCCGATGCCGGGCTGGCGGTCACCCTGGTGGCGACGAGCGGCGGGTGGCACTACATCGACGCCGGCAACCGGAAGGAGCGGCTCCTCGGGCTGTACTCGGACCGGGCGGGTGCGGCCGCGGCGGTGGACGCGCGCCTGAAGTGGCAGCTCACCACCGACACCGCCCCAGAGGGTGAGGCGGCCGCATCGGCTGAGGCCACTGCCAGGGGAGTGTGCGCCCGATGACGGAAACGGTGACGCAGACAAGCCGGATTCAACGGGCGCTCGATGCGCTGGTGGAGCGGGCCGGAGCGGCGTCGCGGGTGACCAGCTGTGAGGCGGCCGGGCTGAGCCTGGCACAGACCACGGCGGTGCTGGACGCGGTCATGGACGTATGGGATCTGGTCGGGCAGATGCTCGGGCCGGTGATGGACCGGGTGGAGCAGATCAACGAGCGCGAATTGATCGAGCGGCAGGGCGAGTCGGGCCGCGCAGTGCTGGATGACGCGGTGCTGCACCTGTCGTACGGGCGCGACGGGCTGGCGGCTGCGCGGGCTCTGGTGGCGGTGGCACTCGCGGAGATAGTGAGCGTGGAGCAGGGGGCGCGCAGCAAGGATGAAGGGCTGCGGCCCCTCTTGCGCGGTGTCAGGGTCGGGCCAGCGGAATGGCCAACGGCCGCCCGAAGGGGCGACCGCCAAGGTGTTCAGCCGGCGCCGTTGCGCAATTCCAGCCGAGGCGTCTTCGGCGTGGGGGACCGCTGGCCGGCTCGGGCCTGGAAATGCAGGTGACCTGTGAAATTCCGGTGCGGAAGCAGGCTGCTGTGAGCGGCGGCCGAGAAGGGATGGGCTGGACGATGACGCGGCTTCGGCTGAGCTATGTCAATGTCGAGCACGGCGGCCGGGCCGAGGCGGGGTACTCGGCCTACTCCGGGGACGGCGGCCTATACGACTACAACAAAATCGTGGGCTTGCTGCACGACGGGGATTGGCCTGACGTCCTGGTCGTGGGTGAGGGCGACCGGTATGAGCTGAACGGGATGGAGGGCGCGTACGAGGCCGCCGCCGCACTGCGGGAGGCGGGCGGCCCCGCCTACGTCCCGCACCCGTGCTCGCTGCCGCGTGAGGGCGGGATGTTCGCACCCGTGATCTACACCGACCCGCAAAAGGTCGTGATGCGCCGGTTCTACGGCCACCGGCTGCCGGACTTCGCCTCCCGCAACCGCAACCTGCTGGTCTTCACCCTCCCCGGCCGCGCCGACCCGATCCGGCTGGTGGCCTGGCACGGCGACACCCACAGCGGGGATGACCGCCTGGCCGATGCCCGCCGCCTCGACCGGTGGTCGGACCCGACGATCCCGTGTGCACTGCTGGGCGACTGGAACACCGTCCCCAGCGGCCCGTTCTTCGAGCCCGACGACCTGAACACCCCCGGCGTGCACAACCCGCGCCAGATCAACTACCGGGTCCAGTGGCAGGGCGGGGCGTCGCTGGCGGGACCGCACGTCTACGACACGCGGGCGTTGGACGCTCTGTGCGGCTGGTGGAACCCCTCCACGCAGCAGCGGGAGGGCGGCCTGGGGTTCAGCCATTCAGCCGAGCTTGCCAGAGACTACACCCCGACGCAGATCGCCAAGCCGAACGGCCGCCAATGCCTGCCCATCGATGCGATCTTGCTCAACGCGCCGTTGACTGCGGCATATGTGGAGGGCTCCTACCGCGTCCACGACTTCCGAGACCCGCAGCGGCCCGACTCCGACCACAAACGCATCTCGCTCACGCTCGACGTCTGAGCACGGGGCGGGGTGCGCGGTTCGGCGGGCGGAGGTGAGGTCCGCGTGGCTTTCGTAGCACAGAGGATGAGGATCGAGGGAAGGGATGGGCATGGGGCGTGAGGCGGAGTCCGGCGGCGGGGATGTGCGGTCGTCGGTGACGGATCTGGTTCCGGCCGGGGCGGGTGCGGTGGAGCCGGTGTTCTCGTGGTCGGGTGGGGGCGGGGTGCTGCGGCTGGGCACGCGTACGTCTCCGCTGGCGATGACACAGGCGCGCATGGTGGCCGCGAGGCTGGAGGAACTGGCCGCCGTCCGGGTCGAGGTGATCGGAATCCAGACGGCCGGGGATCGGTATCGCGGCCACCTGGGCGAGCTGGGTGGCAAGGGCGCGTTCATGCGGGAGATCGACCGGGCGCTGCTGACCGGTCAGGTGGATATCTCGGTGCACTGCCTCAAGGACGTGCCCGGTGATGTGCCGCGCCCGGATGGGCTGGTGTTCGCCGCCTACGTGCGGCGGGACGACACCGCCGATGTGATGCTGTTCCCGATGGCGAGCAAGGTGCAGTGCATGGCCGATCTCGCGCCGGGGGCACTGGTGGGGACCTCGGCGGTGCGGCGGCGCGCCCAGCTCGGGAAGATCCGTCCCGACCTGCGGGTGGAGTACCTGCGCGGCAACGTCAATACGCGGCTCGGGCGGCTGGATGCCGGCGAGGAGTTCGACGCCATCGTGCTCGCGCGGGCGAGTCTGGCGCGGTTGGGCATCGACCGTGCGGGCGAGGCGCTCGACATCATCCCGGCGGTGGGTGCGGGAGTGCTGGCGGTGGACTGCCGCCGCACCGACCCGGACATCGTGGAGCTGGTGCGGCTGCTGGACCACAGGCAGACCCGGCAGTGCGTGAGCGCAGAACGCACGATGCTGCACGGGCTCCAAGGGCACTGCAACAGCCCGATAGCCGGTCACGCACGCCTGGAGCGGGACGGGCAGTTGAGCCTGCGCGCGATGGTGTTCACCCGTGACGGCTCAAAGTTGGTGCACGCCCATGAGTGGGCACCGCCGGACAAGGGCGAGGACCTGGGCGCGTACGTGGCGGGCGACCTGCTGCGCAAGGGTGCCCGCGACCTGATCGGCGGCATCCCGCACTGAGGGTCTGAGCGGGGCAGGGGTGCCGCAAGGGTGAAGGGCCGCGGCCACCTTCATCTGGGGGCATGGGTCAGGCCGGTCGAATGGCGTAGTTGCAGAACCAGCACCTTGATGCGGAACAGACTCCCCTTGCCGGGCAACCGTTTCGGGGGTCCAGCCGGTAGATGTCGGCGAGGGATCTACTGGGAGGTCGGATGCGGGAGCGCCCGGACTATGCGGCGTATGTGACGGAGCGGTCTCCGCGGCTGCTCAGAACGGCCTATCTGTTGTGCCGCGATTGGGCGCAGGCGGAGGATCTGCTGCAGACGGCGCTGGTGAAGGCGTGGCGCTCGTGGCGGCGGATCGAGGACAACCCCGATCCGTACGTCTACCGGATCTTGGTCAACACGCATGCGTCGTGGGCGAAGCGGCACTGGCGCGGCGAGCGGCCCACGGAACGGCCCCCGGACGGCCCCGATCCGGCGGACGGCATCGGCGCCGCCGAGGACAAGGCGGTCCTGTGGGCGGCGCTCGGCCGGCTCCCGCACCGGCAGCGCGCCACGCTGGTGCTGTGCTTCTTCGAGGACCTGTCGGAGCCGCAGGTCGCCGAGGTACTCGGCTGCTCGGTCGGGACCGTCAAGAGCCAGACCAGCAAGGCCCTCACCAAGCTCCGGATCGACCCGGGCGTCCTGGCCGCCGCACCACAGGGAGGGGAGTGAGCGATGGCACACGAACTGAAGGACCTGACCGAGGTCATGGAGGCCGAGAGCGCTCGCGGCGTTCCGTCCCCGGATCTGCTGAACGGCGTCCGCCGCCGGGTCCGGCGCGGCAACCGGCTGCGCGCAGCCGCCGCGGCCTTCGGCGTGGTGCTGATGGCGGGGGCGGCCTTCGGGGTCGTCCAGCAGCAGGACGGCAACACCCGCGACCGGCACGCGCTCGCACCGACGATGGCCGGCGTCGTCAACCAGGACTTCCAAAGGTCTGCGGGGCGGGACGGCATGCAGCCGCTGCAGGAGGTCGGCTTCTCAAAGCTTCGGGCCAAGGGGCGGTTCACCATCACGCCGACCGGGCCGTTCATCGGCGTCACCCTCCGGTGCTCTGGCGATTTCATGGTCTACCAGCAGCGGGAGAACGGTGCCTTCAGCAGCGGCGGCTGCAGCAAGGGCTCACCCGACGACAACTCCACCTCGGTCTCCAAGGTCGTGCCGGGCGTGCCGATCATCATCGAGGTCGTGGCTCTCCCGTTGAAGGACAGCAGCGAACAGAACCCGAACACGTTGAGTACAATGATCGGCATTGACCGGTACCTGGGCAGCCACGAGCCGACGTCAGGGAACTGGAGCGTCCGCGTCTACAGCGGCCAGTGCAACACCGACGCCTGCAACATGGGGACCCGTCCGCCGACGCAGCCGAAGCGGCTTGCGGTGACCGGGCTGAAGCGGTTGGCGCGGGTCACCGGTAGCGCCGACGGCAGGTCCCGGACGGTGCCGCTCAACGAGCCGGGGAAGTCGATGCGGATACGGGTGACATGCGTGGACGGCGCGGCGGTGGCGGTCGTCCGGACCGGCGGGCAGACCAAGGTCGTGGACTGTGAGATCGCCGAGTCCACGGGCATCACCTGGGATCAGGACGCCGAAGCCGGGACGAACGCAATCAAAATCGCCATACTGCCCGCCGAGGTGGGCAAGGTGCACGGCACCAGCGACGCCGCGCTGGCCGAACTGATGAAGAGCGTGAAACCGGCGGGGAAGTGGACACTAGAGGTCTACGCCCGCTGAGCCCCGCAGCGCCGCCGGGCCCGGGGGGGCCCCCCCCGGGCCCGCGGGGGGCGGCCCCCCCCCGGGGGGGGGGGGGGACCCCCCAAAAACAACACAAAAAATAAAGG